>JAXLXY010000016.1:0-71088 GCA_046327715.1 Gemmatimonadales bacterium | reverse complement strand
ATGGGAGCCTCCTGGAGGGGGAACAGCCGACCGCGACACGCCCTTCGATAAGCTACGCGTGAACCCCTGCTCGGCAATGACACGGCGGTTGGACGGTTGGACGGTTAGGCGGTTAGGCGATTGGGCGTGATCGAGCGCCCTTCAGGAGCCGCGCAGCGGCGACTCGGGCGCGAGGGAATGGGCGATTGGGCGATTGGGCGATTGGAGGCTTGGACGGTTGGTTGATCCGGCCGCGAGGGGCGATGCGCCACGACGGCGAGTCGGAGGGGGCAGCCCTGGGACGGGACCACGCATGCGGGAGTCCAGCCGGAGTGGCGCATCGCCCTGAGCGCGCCGGGCTGGGTGCCACTTCGAGGGATTCCTCGGTCGCTCCGCTCCCTCGGAATGACAGATGGGGGGAGGCCCCGCTTCCCGCACTTCCTCGCCCCCGGGTCGCGGCTTCGCCGCTTCCCGTTTCCCGCCTTCCTTTTCGCACCAGTCGGCGTTGTCGTGATACCCGACCGCCGGTGGTCTGTGGGTAGCGTGGCCGATGCCGAGTTGCGCCCTGTTGCCGCCGAGGCGAATCTCATGGGTATGCCGGAGACCACCGAACCCGCCTACTGGACGGCCGCGATGGCGCGGGCGCTGCCCGACGACGGCCGGCGCTACGAGGTCGTCCACGGGGAGCTGCTGGTGACCCCGGCGCCGCGGGCTCCCCATCAGCTCGTGGTGCAGCGGCTCCACCTGCTCCTGGCGGCCTACCTTGAGCGCGAGCCGGTGGGCCACGTCTGGCTGAGCCCCGCCGACATCAGCTGGGACCCGGGGACCCTCGTCCAGCCCGACCTCTTTGTCGTGGACCCTGCGGAATCGCGCCGCCTCGACTGGGGCGCCATGCAGCACCTGCTGCTCGTGATCGAGGTGCTCAGCCCCTCGACGGCCCGCGCCGACCGCTTCACCAAGCGGCGCCGTTACCAGGAGGCAGGCGTGCCGCTCTACGGCATCGTGGATCCGGATCGGGAGCGGGCGGAACTCTGGACCCCGGACGCCGCCCTGCCACGCTTCGAGGACCGGGAACTCACCTGGCATCCCGCCGGGGCGCGGCAACCGCTCCGGATCCCGCTGGCGGAGCTCTTCCGGCCGCTGTAGGGGGTTGGGCGATTAGGCGATTAGGCGATTAGGCGATTAGGCGATTAGGCGATTAGGCGATTAGGCGATTAGGCGATTGGGCGATTAGGCGGTTAGGCGGTTAGGCGATTAGGCGATTAGGGCGAGGGAGGCGCGAGCACGCCCGCGCGCCGACGGAGCCGTTGCCGGCTTCAAGGGATTCCTCGGTCGCTGCGCTCCCTCGGAATGACAGGGCAGGGGGTCGCCGCTTCCCGCACTCCCTCTTCCCGTTTCCCGCTTCCCGTTTCCCGCACTCCCTCGCCCCCGGGTCGCGGCTTCGCCGCTCCCGAAGGGGGCTCGGTCGCCGCTTCCCTCTTCCCTCTTCCCGCTTCCCGTTTCCCCCTTCCCCCCACCGCCCCCCGACCGTCCGCGCCGCCGGACACCCTGTCTCCCGATCCGGACACTCGTCCGGCGCACCCGATCATCCGTCCCGCCGACCCTGCCGTGTTGCCAGCCGATCCGGGGGCATTGCCAGCGCGTCCGGAACCATTGCCGGTCGATCCGGAGTCATTGCCAGGGCGTCCGGAACCATTGCCGGTCGATCCGGAGTCATTGCCGGCGCGTCCGGAGTCATTGCCGCCCGACCCGGAAGCATTGCCGGCGCGTCCGAAACCATTGCCGGTCGATCCGGAGTCGTTGCCGCCCGAGTCGGCAGCATTGCCGGCGCATCCGGAGTCATTGCCGCCCGGGTCGGACGCATTGCCGGTCGACCCGGCGTCATTGCCGCCAGACCCGGAATCATTGCCGGCGCGTCCGGAGTCATTGCCGCCCGACCCGGGAGCATTGCCGGCGTACCCCCGCGGCATGCCTGACAAGCTGGCGGCGCTGGCATGAGGCTCGCGTTTCGGGCCGCCGGCGCATCCGGCGCCACCCGAGGCCCCGGGACGTGCGGGCCCCATGAAAGGAAGTGGGTTATGCGTGGTCGTCGTCATGCGCAGCTGACCATGGGTCAGCGTGGCGCCCAGTTCTGTCGGGAACACCCCGACCCCAACCCCGCCACCGCCCAGGTGGCGGAGCGGCTCTTCCCCCTCGTCGCCCGCGCCGGGGAACTCGCCGACCTGCAGCAGGCCAGCCAGGCGATCGTGGCCGCGGCGGTCACCACCAAGGCGGAGCTGCGGCGCACCATCGAGGACCAGGTGCAGGTCCTCTTCGGCGTGGCGCGCGCGGCGGCCAAGGATCATCCGGAGGTGGCCGTGCACCGGCGGCGCCCGCGCAGTCCCGTCAACGAGACGACGCTGCTCACCTCGGCACGGGTGGCGATCGCGGAGGCCGCCGGGATCAAGGACCTGCTGGTGCCGTACGGCCTGGTGGACGACCAGCTGGGCCGGCTCACCGCCGACCTCGAGGCCTACGAGGCCGCGCTCACCCGGCAGCGCGCCGCCCGGACCGCGCAGGTCACCGCCAGCAGTGAGCTGGAAGGCGTGTTGTCCGACCTGATGGCGGTGGTCCAGAACCTCGACGCGGTCCACCGGGCGCGGTTCCGCGGCAATCCCGAGCTGCTGGCGGCCTGGAAGAGCGTGCGACGGGTAGCCTGGCCCGGTGCCCCTGTGGCCGCCCCGGCGACGGAGCCGGCCACCGACGCTCCGCGCGCGGCATGATCCACTCGCATCCGCACCATCCCGAGCCCCCGATCGCAGCCCACCGCGGTCGGGGGCTTCGGTTCGCGGACACCGGTGTCCGCGCCGCCGGACACTCGGCCCCACCGCACCCGCCGCCTCACGCAGCCGGCCACGCCCCGCGCCGCGCGCCGAACCCGCTGTGCCACAAGCATTTCCAGCCGCGTCTCCGGGGGCATCGGCGGGGCCGCGTGAGCTTCGGCACACTCTTCGCATCTCAGCCCGCCGTTCTGCCCCAGACCGACCCGACACGATCCCTCACGGCGGCGCGCCCTGGTCCTTTCGCGCCGGCTGCAGGTGGCCTCCGAAAGGACGCGACCGCATGCGCCACAAGCTCCGCATCAAGCTCGACGCCGCCGCGCGCGTCATCGCCTTCTACCAGCGCCACCCCGACGACGCGGCGGCGGTGCAGGCCGCCCTCGACCGGCTCCGGGCGCTGCTGGCGCGGGTCCAGGCGATGCTCCTCTCCCAGCAGCAGAGCCAGGACGAGATGCGGGTGGCCATGGGCGAACGCGAAGCGGCGGCCGAGGAGATGGCGGGCCACCTGGTGCACCTGGCGCGCCTGGCGGCGGCGATCGCCACCGCGGTCGAGCGTCCCGAGCTGCGGCTCTCCCCGCGGCCGCCCTACGAACGGAAGGGAACCATCCTCGCCCGCGCCCGCGAGGCGCTGATGCGGGGCGAGGACCACCGCGAGCTCCTCGTCGAATACGGCATGCCCCCGGTGCTGCTCGACCAGCTGGCCGACGCCATCGCCCGCTACCAGGCCGCCGAGGAACGCCGGGCGCGATGCTCCGACCTGAGCCTCCGCGCCACCGCCACCTTCGTCGCCGCAGCACAGGAAGCCCACGCCGCCATCACCCACCTCGACGCCCTCAACCGGCTGCAACTCGCCGATGACCTCGGACGCCTGCTGGAATGGCACCAGGCCGCGACGCTGCGGTGGAATGAGCGGCAGGAGGAGATGATGGGCGGTTAGGCGGTTGGGCGGTTGGGCGATTGGGCGATTAGGCGATTGGGCGATTGGGCGATTGGGCGGTTAGGCGGTTGGTTGATCCGGCCGCGAGGGGCGATGCGCCACGACGGCGAGTCGGAGGGGGCAGCCCTGGGACGGGACCACGCATGCGGGAGTCCAGCCGGAGTGGCGCATCGCCCTGAGCGCGCCGGCCTTCCCCCCGCTTCCCTCCGGCCCTCCCTACCCCCCGCACCCCACCCGCTGCATCGGGAACTCCATCCTCCGGAGCTGCCCCCCGGCCGTCCCCTCGATGTGCGCCACCAGCGAGTCCGCGCCCACTGGCCGGTAGCCGATGCGCTGCGGGAAGTCGTGCGTCGGGTTGGCAAAGAGCACGGCCGTGTCGCTCACCAGGACCGCGGCAAAGGCCGTCGGCGCCCCGCCGCCCGGCTGGGCGATGTAGGTCGGCACCGAGTCGCGCCGCACGATCCGCAGGAACTCGAACTCCCGCGCCGCGCCGCGCACCAGGGTGCGGCTCATGCCCAGCATCATCCCGCCCGCGGGCGCCATCCACTGCTCGCGAACCATCCGGGTGGGGGCGCGCAGCTCCCAGCAGCCGGCCATCCAGGCGAGGGGCGCGAGGGGGTCGGTGGCTTGCGCGCCGGCCCGCGCCGGGAGCAGCGCGAGGGCGAGCAGCAGGGCGCCGGTGCTGGCGCGAGGGGTCGAACGCATGAGGGGTCCCCGGCTTGAGGTGTGGGCGTGCCGGTGGAGATTACACCACGGCGGTCCCCCCTCGATTGGACGAATGCGACGCCCGGAGCCCCCCGCATGGACTATCGCGAGACCCCGGTCACCGGCCCGCTGGCCGCGTCGGTCCGCTGCTGGTGGAGCCTCTCCTCGCCGGCGGCGCCCGCCGGCGCGGCCGAACCGGCCCTCCCCGATGGCTCCCCCGAGCTCATCCTCAACCTGGGCGACCCGTTCGAGCACCGCGGGCCGGATGGCCGCCTCCGCCGCCAGCCGGCGGCGTTCCTGGTGGGGCAGATCACCCGGCCCATGACCGTGCGGCCCACGGGGCGGGTGGATATCATCGCGCTCCGGCTCGAGGCGCATGGCGCGGCGGTGCTGCTGCCGGACGTGAGCCGCCTGACGGATGCGTGGGCCCCGCTCCAGGGGCTGGGCCATCCCGGCGTGACCCCGCTGCTCCGGGCCCTCCGTCGGAGCCGGGACGCCGGGGTGCGTGCCGCGATCCTGACCCGATGGTACGCCGAGCGGGCCGCGAGCGCCCGCGCGGGGGCCGACGCCACGGTGGTGGCCGCGGTGCAGGCGCTCCGCGCCAGCCACGGCGGCGCCAGTCTCGACGCCCTCTGTGCCCGGCTCGGCACCTCGCCGCGGACCCTGCAGCGGCGCTTCCGCACCGAGGTCGGCATCAGCCCCAAGCTCCTGGCGCGCATCCTCCGCTTCCAGCGCGTCTTCCATGTCTGGCAGCGGGAGCCGCGCCGGCTGGCGCGGGTGGCGGTGCAGGTGGGGTACTTCGACCAGTCGCACATGATCCGGGACTTCCGCCAGTTCGCCGGGCAGCCGCCCGCAGGCTTCCAGGCCACGGTGGGGAGGTTCACGGAGGTGCTGCTGGGCGGGGGCTGGGCGGTTGGGCGGTTGGGCGGTTAGGCGGTTGGGCGGTTCGGCGGTCGGGCGGTTAGGCGGCTAGGCGGTTGGTTGATCCGGCCGCGAGGGGCGATGCGCCACGACGGCGAGTCGGAGGGGGCAGCCCTGGGACGGGACCGCGCATGCGGGAGTCCAGCCGGAGTGGCGCATCGCTCTGAGCGCGCCGGGCTGGGTGTCACTTCGAGGGATTCCTCGGTCGCTGCGCTCCCTCGGAATGACAGAAGGGGGGAGGCCGCTTCCCGCACTCCCTCGCCCCCGGGTCGCGGCTTCGCCGCTCCCGAAGGGGGCTCGGTCGCCGCTTCCCTCTTCCCTTTTCCCCCTTCTCGCCCCCCATTTCCTCTTCCCTCAGCGCCCGCCCCCGTCCTCCCGGAGCCCCCATGCCCATCACCAGCTTCGCCACCTTCACCATCAAGCCCGGCCAGGTCCCCGGCGCGCTCCGGCTCATCGCCGCGGTCAAGCGCCAGGCCGAACGGGAACAGCCCGGCACCCTCGTCTACCTGGTGCACCGCGTCCTCGACGCGAAGGGCAAGCCCACCCGCCAGCTCTACTTCTATGAACGCTACCGCGGCCAGGCGGCGCTCAACGCGCACCTGGCCAGCAGCTCGTGGCAGAAGGTCCTGAAGGAGTGGTCGCGGTACTTCGAGGGGACGCCGGTGCCCGGGAAGGGCCTCAGCTTCTTCGGCGTGGAGCGGATCGCCGCCTTTTCGCGGCCGGGCGCGATCCCTTCGCCGCGCGCCCGCCGGACCGCCTGACCGGCCGCGCGGCCGCCACCAGCTCGAAGCTCGGTCCTACCGTGGAGCCGTCAGCCTTGCCGGTGGGAATCGCCATCAGCGCCTGGGCGCGGTACTTGAGGTCGTACATCAGGGGCACCGCGTCGCGCAGCAGCGCCGGCCGGCCGTTGAAGGCGCCGTGCAGCTGCCGGAGCAGCGTCGAGTACACCCGGTTGAATTCCGTCATCAGCCGGTGCACCTCGGGCTGGCGCCGGTACGGCTTCACCTTCGGGTCCAGCTGCATCGGGTAGCGGGCGGTCCAGTCCACCGGCAGCTCCGGGCCGGTGGGGCCCCCCGCCGGGGTGTCGCTCGGGAGGTAGCGCCGGCCGCTCATCACCTCGTGGAAGCGGAAGTAGTGCGCCAGCTCGTCCACCTGCCCGAAGCGGTCGTCGCCGTCGAAGATCGTGTGGTCGAGTCCCTCGCCCTGCTCCATGATCTCGCCCAGCGCCGCGCGGGCGGAGTCGAGGTCGTGGACCATCATCGGCTTCCCGCCGCCGCCGTAGTACCACGCCGCGCCGTCCACCTGCCGGCCCCGCCGGCCGGTGAAGATCGTGGCGCCGCGCTTCCGCGCCCGCCCCTCCAGCAGCTCCATCCCCTCCCGGATCGCCGAGTAGAACTGCCCGATCGTGTGGTACCTGGAGGCGCGGGGCTTCGCGTTCGGCTTCATGGGCCGCTCGATCCGCAGGAACGTCGCGATCGCCTCCTTGGAGAACGGGCGCAGGTGCACCTTGAACGCCCGGTCGCTGTGCGGCAGGTAGGTCGGGTAGGCCGGCACGAACTTCCGGTGGCAGACGTCCGGCTCGCCCCCCACCGCGTTGAGCAGGTTGGCGGCCAGCACCATGTGCAGCATCTCTTCCATGACCACGCTGCGGATCAGCCCGCTCACCATCACGTTCTGGCCGTCGGGGATGGAGTAGAGCGCGCACAGGTACGGCGGGATGGTCGCGTGCTCCAGCTCGAGCGCCCACTGCAGGTGGGTGCGGAGGGACTGGATGGTGGTGATCGGCATCAGCGGAGCTGCCTCAGCATGTCGCGGGTGGAGCGGAGCGCGAGCGCCACGGCGGTGAGCGTGGGGTTGGCGGTGCCGGTGGTGGGGAAGGAGCCGCACCCCACCACGTAGAGGTTCTCGTGGTCCCAGCTCCGCTGGTCGCGGTTGACCACGCTGTCGGTGGGGCTCACCCCCATCCGGTGGGTCCCGATGTGGTGCCCCGCGCCCACGAAGTTGAGCAGGTAGTCCTTGCCGTCCTTCGCGCGGAAGTTCCGCTCGTCGGGCTGGGTGGCGTCGGTGGTGACGAAGTACTGCCCCTTCGCCGGGATCCCCAGCGCGTCGAAGATCACCTTCGACACCTTCATCGACTCCACCATCGCCTGCCAGGTGTAGTCCGACAGCCCGTAGCTGATCACCGGCCGGAAGCAGCCGATGGCGTCCTTGTACTCCCGGGAGATCGTCACCCGGTTGCGCGCCTCGGGCAGCTGCTCGATGTCGTACCCCACCCGCACCTGCCGCGGGATGGTGTGCGCCAGGTGCCGCCTGAGCTCGGGGCCGAAGACCCCCTGGGCCAGGCTGTCGAACACCTCGCCGTTGGGCGGGTTGATGTCGGGCACGATGTCCCAGCCCACGTTGCCCAGGTCCACCCGGAAGGCGGCGAACTCGCGGCGGAAGGCGCCGTCGCGCAGGCTCTCCACCCCCGAGGTCTGCAGCGGGCCGCGGAAGATCCCCATGTTCTCCGGCGCCAGCGCCCACGCGGCGGAGAAGGGGTGGTCCATCAGGTTGCGGCCCACCTGGTCGCTGCGGTTGGCGGCGCCCGAGGCGAGCAGCAGCTTGGCGTTCTCCACCGCGTGCGCCGCCAGGACATAGATGGTGGCGGTCGCCGTCTCGGTGGTGGTGGCGCCTCCCTCGGTCTCGTAGCGGATGTACTCCACTCCGGTGATCCGCCCGTCGGGGCCGATCAGGAGCCGGCTGGCCACCGCCTGGGTGACCAGGGTCAGGAACGCCGGATCCGCCTGCATGAGGGTCTTGATGCCGTTGTACTTGGCCTGGATGGGGCAGATGGGGATGCAGGCGGAGTTCCCCTCGCAGCGGAGCCCCATCTCGGGGTTCCCCACCGCGCCCACCGGCTGGTAGCCGCGCCGCGGGATGGAGTTCCGCGCCTGCGCCAGGCTCGACACCCGCACCGGGTACTTCTTCCCCGCGAGCGTCACGGTGCGGCCCCGGGTCTTCCGCGCCATGACCTGGTCGCTCCAGGTGGGCGGGATGCGCTCCATCGGGTAGTCGTAGTCCTTCGGGAACCAGACGCCGAGGTGGGCCTGGTCTTCCTTGTTGGCCGCGACGCCGAGGGACCACTCCGCCTTGCAGTACCACTCCTGCAGCTCGTCGTAGGTGATGGGCCAGTCCACCCCCACGCCGTAGGTGCTGTTGAGCCGGAAGTCGTTGGGCACGAAGCGGGGGACCGTGCCGAGCCAGTGCAGGCTGGTGCCGCCCAGCGCCCGCAGGTAGGTCGAGGCGAAGGCCTGCGGGCCCCGCTCCACCTGGTAGCCCAGCAGGTCGGGCGTGCCGCGGGTGATCTTGGCCAGGTCGAGCTCGCGGGGCGAGGGCGCGCTCACGTTGGGCGGGTAGGGGCTGTTGGTGTCCTTCGCCACCTGGGTGTAGTAGTTGGTCACGTAGGAGCGGTACCCCTCGAACGTGAGCCCGGTGGCGCGCCCCGCCTCGAGCAGCAGCACGCTCTTCTTCTCGGCCGCGAGCTCGCGGGCCACGTGCGCCCCGATGGGGCCGCCGCCGACGACGATCGCGTCGTAGTGCCGGGGGGTGCTCATGGCCGCGCTCCATCCACCGGCGGCAGCGCCCAGCTGCCGTAGCCCTGCTGCCTGGCGGCCTGGGGGTGGGCGCCGATGGCCTTCCACACCAGCCCCTCGGTGTAGGCCGCGGGCGAAACGATGAACGTCTGGTCATTGGCCCAGGCGCCGTGGCGGTTGCGCCAGTCGGCCGGCAGCTGGTTCCACTGCCCGGTGTACCAGACCGCCGCCAGGTTCCGCGCCAGCGGCCCGAAGTCGGGGTCGTCGAGGATCTGGTCCTTCACCAGCTGGTGCAGCAGCGCCTCGTCACCGGCGCCGCGCTCGTCGGTGTAGATCCAGCGCGTCATGAAGGCGCCGAACATGGCGTCGCCGACGATCGAGGGGATCAGGGCGTAGTAGGTGCCCACCAGCCCGGTGCCGTGGAGCTCCGCGGCGGTGAAGCCGGTGAGCGCCACGGACAGCGCCACGAACTGGTCGAGCGGGGTGCGCGGGGGGCGCGCGCGTCGGGATCGGCTCACCGGCCCCTCACTGGTCGGCGAAGTAGCCGGCGGCCTCGGCGATGCAGCTCGGGCTGTTGAACACCTGGATCGCCACCGGGCGGTGCCGCCCGATCAGCTTCTCCATGTCGTGCCGCATCGGGTGGGAGCTGGTGCCGTAGCGGAGCTTCACGGCGCCCGCCACCGCGTCGCCCAGGTAGGTGTCGAAGGTGCCGAGGAAGTTGCGGCGGCTGGCCACCGGGCGGCGGGTGCCGGCGTCGAAGCTCAGGTCGATGACCTCCGACATGTTGCCGGTCACCGGCGAGAGCCCGGCCAGGTCGGCCACCGCATGATAGATGAAGAGCTTCGGGTTCTTCGGGTCCTGGCAGGTGAAGTCCCAGGTCCAGCTCTTCGGCGCCGGGAGCGGGTTGTTGGCGTTGGGCACGTTGTAGGTGTAGGGCACCAGGAACTTGTTCTCCATGAACACCTGCCGCCCCGCCGCCACTGCCACCGGGTCGTCACAGGCCACCCACACCCGGTAGTTCCCCAGCCGCTTGGTCACGTCGCCGGCGGTGAGGTAGTCCGCCATCGAGAGGCCCTGGTTGATCTTGTCGGCCACCTTCGAGGCGTAGCCGACGATGTTCACCTCGGTCTCGTTGAAGCCGCCCAGTCCCTGGTTGCCGGGCTGGCCCATGCCGTAGAGGCAGACGGCGTTGAAGAAGTTGATGTTCACCGCCCCCTTGCCGCCGCCGAAGTCGTAGGGCGTCATGCCGAGGGGGTCGAGGTAGGCGCGCAGCGTGCTGATCGGCGCGGCGTACCAGACCCAGATGGCCTGGATGCCGGCGTAGTAGAAGGTGAGCTGCGGCGGCACCTCGAAGGTGCCGGCGGCCTTCGCGGTCACCTTCATGTTGGGCAGCTTGACCTTCTTCGGGAACGGCGGGATCGGGCCGGTGGACTTGCCAGACGACATGGGTAACCCTCGCGAGGGGAGCAGTGCGCTGGAGCGTGGGACGGTGGTGCGAACCTGCGGCAGGACGCCTTGAGATACCGCCCGGAGGAGGCCCCCGCAAGGAGGGATCAGGCGGGAAGCTGCAGCCGCTCGACCAGGGCGGTGAAGCGGGGATCGTTCCGCATGTCGGCGGGCCAGGGGAGCATGGTCAGCCGGATGAGGTCGCTCACCCGGTCGTCGAAGGCCTGTTCCAGGTACTGGAAGGCCGGCTCGTAGCGGCCGAGGCCGGCCAGGCAGATGCTGCGGTCGAGCGGCGAGACGTAGCGCTCCCGTGCCAGCTCCTCGAGCCGGGCCAGCGCCTCCTCGGCGATGTCGGGGCGGCCGAAGACCCCGGCGGTGATGCCCAGGTAACCGAGGCCCACCGCGCCCCGGGTGAGCTCCACCAGGGAGCGGAAGGCGCGGATGGCCTCCTCGCCGTTGCGCTGCCAGACGTGCACTGCGCCGAGGGGCCAGTAGGTGAGCGCGAAGTCGGGGTCGAGGGAGAGGGCGCTGGTGAGCTGGGTGAGCGCCTCGTCGTGGCGGCCGGCGCAGAAGAGGGCGTAGCCCATGTGCGCATTGATGATGGGCGATAGCGGGTCGAGCTTGAGCGCCATCTTCATGGACGCCAGCATCTCCTCCAGCTTGCCCACCGCCAGGAAGTACCAGGCCCGCCACTGGTGCGCGCTGGCGTAGGCGGGGTCGCAGGCGATGGCCTGCTCGAACGACGCCCGCGCCCCCTCCCAGTCCCAGTCGTAGAACAGCCGGGTGTAGCCCAGCGAGGCGTGCGCCTCGGCCAGCCGCGGCTCCAGCTCCAGCGCCTTCTGCGCGGCGGCGGTGGCGCGGGGGTAGACCTCGCGCGGCGGCGCCAGGTTGTAGTAGCCGAGCACGTTGTAGGTGTCGGCCATCCCGGCCCAGGCCTGGGCAAAGGCGGGGTCGTGGTCGATGGCCTGCTGGAAGTGCTGCAGCGCCAGCTCGAAGCCCTCGCGGCTCCGCTTGTTCCACTGGTGCCGGCCCCGCAGGTAGGCGTGATAGGCGTCGGAGTCGTCGGTCTGCCGCTTGAGCAGCTCCTGCCGCTCCTCGGCGGAGAGCTGCAGCTTGAGCGACTTGACGATCTCCGTGGCCACCTCCTCCTGCACCGCGAAGATGTCGGTGTTGCGGCGCACGAACCGCTCCCCCCACAGCTGGGCGTCGGTGCCCGCGTCCGTCAGCTCCACGCTCACCATGAGCTGGTCGCCCCGCTGCGCCACCCGCCCCGTCACCAGCGCCCGCACCCGGAGTTCGCCGGCCACCACCTGGGTCTCGCCCTCGCGGCCGCGGTAGCGGAAGGCGGTGGAGCGGGGCACCACCCGGAGCCCGGAGACCCGGGTGAGCCGGTTGAGGATGCTCTCGGTCACGCCGTCGGCCAGGTACTCGTCGTCGGAGCCCTGCGCGCTCGAGGCGAAGGGGATCACCGCGAGGCTGGTGATCGGGCCGGCGGTGGGGCTCCGGCTGGTGCCCGGCTGGGTGCGCTGCGGGCCGGAGATGATCATCCCGCCGGGGAGGTTCCGGGTATCCACCGCCAGCAGCGCCTCGCGGAACTCCCGCGCGCTCCCGAAGCGGTCCTCCGGCGCCTTGGCCAGCGCCACCTGCAGGATCTCCTGGATGGCGGCGGGGACGTCGGGGCGGGGGAGGGGGGGCGGCTGGTGCACCAGGTGCTGCACCAGCAGCGACTGCATCGTCTTGCCGGTGAAGGGCGGGGTGCCGGCCAGGATCTCGTACAGCACGCAGGCCAGCGAGTAGATGTCGCTCCGGCCGTCGACGGTGTCGCCCGAGCCCTGCTCCGGGCTCATGTAGGTCGGGGTGCCGAGGATGAAGCCGCTCTGGGTGAGCACGGTGCTGGTGGTGTCGCCCTGCACGGCGCGGGCGATGCCGAAGTCGGTGACCACCGCGTGGTCGGCCTCGAGCAGGATGTTGCCCGGCTTGATGTCGCGGTGGATCACCCCCTGGCGGTGGGCGTAGTCCAGCGCGTCGGCCACCTCGCCGATGATCCGCACCCCCTCCGCGATGCCCAGGCGGGGGGAGTGCCCCAGCCGCGACTCCAGCGACTCGCCGGAGATGTAGGGCATCGTGTAGTAGGGCATGCCGTCGGCCTCGCCGGCGGAGAGCAGCGGGACGATGTGCGGGTGGCGGAGGTTGGCGGAGAGCTGGATCTCGCGGCGGAACCGGTCGCTGTCGAGGGTGGCCGCGATCTTGGGCGCCAGCAGCTTCACCACCACCGTGCGGCCCAGCGCGTTCTCCACCGCCTCGAACACCCGGCTCATCCCGCCGCCCGAGAGCTCGCGGCGCAGGGTGTAGGCCGGGGCCAGCGCGCTGGCGAGGCGCGCGCCGACAAGGTCGTTGGGGCGGCTGGGGCGGAAGGCGGACATCGGTGGGGGGAAAAGATAGCGGTACGGCGGTTGGACGGTTAGACGGTTGGACGGTTGGACGGTTGGGCGGTTGGGTGACCGAGGCGCGAGGGCGGCGCCGACCATCGCCTGTCATCCCGAGGGCCGAAGGCCCGAGGGATCCCTCGAAGTCCGCGCCTGGCCCGCCGGGTTGCCTCGGTCGCTCCGCTCCCTCGGAATGACAGACCGGGGGGTGGCCCCTCTTCCCTCTTCCCTCTTCCCTCTTCCCGCTTCCCGCTTCCCTTTTCCCCCTTCCCCCATCCCCAAGCTCCCCCTCACTCCCCCTTGAGCGCCACCACCGGATCCACCAGCAGCGCCCGGCGGGCGGGGACCCACGCCGCCAGCAGCGCCACGCCCACCAGCCCCAGTGCCACCGCACCGAAGGTGAGCGGGTCGAGCGGGCTCACGCCGTAGAGCATCCCCGCCATGGCGCGGGTGCCGGCAGCGGCGGCCAGCCAGCCGAGCGCCACCCCGCCCGCGGCCAGGCCCAGCGCCTGCAGCAGGACCATGCCGAGCACCGACGCGCGGCTGGCGCCGAGCGCCACCCGCACCCCGATCTCCCGGGTGCGCTGGCTCACCGAGTAGCTCACCACGCCGTAGAGCCCGATCGTCGCCAGTACCAGCGCGAGCAGCGCGAAGCCCGCGAACAGCCGCATGGTGAAGCGCGGCCCCGCCAGCACCGTGTCGAGGCGCGCCGGCATCGCCTCGATGCTGCGCAGGCGGATGCCGCCCCCGGCCGCCGCGACCGCGGCCCGGAGCGCCGGGGCGAGCGCGGCGCCATCGGCCGCCCGGAGCACCAGGTGCACCTGCCCATAGTCTTCCGCCGCGCTCTCCCGCGCCGAGTAGACCTGCAGGGCACCGAGCTGGCTGCCGCTGACCGGTACCCGGACATCGGGCACCACCCCCACCACGGTGAGCCAGTTGCCGCGCTCGCCGATCCGGAACCGGCGGCCCACCGGGTCCTCGCCGGGCCAGTACTGCTCGGCCATGGCGGCGTTGATCACCATCTCGGGGAGGCCGGCGGCCCGGGTGAAGGGCCGCCCGGCGCGGAGCGGCAGGCCCAGGACCTGGAAGAACTCCGGGTCCACGCTGGTGAAGCCCAGGGCGCGCGGCGCCGCGTCGCCGGCGGGCGGGGTGCCCTCGATCTCGAGCACCCCCATGGCGATCCCGCTCTGGGGCGGGAGCCCCGACGCGAAGGCCACCCCCTGCACCCCGGGCAGCGCCTCGACCCGCTGCCGCAATCCCTCGAGCAGCGGGTCGAGCGGTGAACTGGCGGCGCCCGGCACACCCGGCGGCAGGGTGAGGGTCACCGCGGTGATCCCAGCGGGCTGGTAGCCCAGGTCGATCCGCTGCAGCTCGCCGAGGGTGCGCACCAGCAGCCCCGCGCCCACCAGCAGCGCCACCGACAGCGCCACCTCGCCGATCACCAGCGCGGCGCGGACCCGGGACGAGCCGCGGCGGGTGCTGCCGGTCGAGAGCCGCAGCGGGTCGGCCAGCTGGCGGTCGGTGGCCAGCAGCGCCGGGGCCAGGCCGAACACCAGCCCGGTGAGCAGGGTGAGCCCGAGGCTCCACAGCAGCGCCACCGGCGCGATGCGCACGTCGTCGAGCGGGCTCAGCATCGCGGGCCGCGCGGCCCGCAGCAGCGCGAGCCCCTGCCACGCCAGCGCCACGCCGAGCCCGCCGCCCAGCAGCGCGAGCAGGGTACTCTCGGTGAGCAGCTGGCGCACCAGCCGCCCGCGGCCGGCGCCCAGCGCGGTGCGCACCGCGAACTCGTGGCTGCGGGTGGCGGCCCGTGCCAGCAGCAGGTTGGCCACGTTGGCGCAGGCGATGAGCAGCACCACGCCCACCACGCCGAAGAGGATCAACAGCCCCTGCTGCAGTGCGTCCGGCATGAACGCCTGGGGTCGGACCGCGGTGCCCCGGAAGTCGATGATCCGCGACCCGCCGTCGGCGTGCGCGTCCTCGATGCGGGCCAGCTCGGCGCTGGCCATCGCGGGCGTCACCCCGGGGCGCAGCCGGGCCATCGCCTGGGGACGGTCGTCGGCGGCCGGGGGCGGCAGCGGCAGCCACAGCTGCCGTGCCGGGCCCGGCTGCATGAAGGGGAGGCTGAGGTCCGGCGGCATCACGCCGACCACCGTGTAGGACTCCCCCTCGATGGGGAGCGTCTGTCCCAGCACGTCGCGCCGGCCGCCGAAGCGGCGCTGCCACAGGCCATGGCCCAGGATCACCACCCGGGGCCCGTGCGCCACCGCCTCCTCCGGCGAGAAGCCGCGGCCGAGCGGCAGGGTGAGGCCGAGGAAGCGGGGCAGGGTCGGGGAGATGAGCGCGGCGCCGAGCCGTTCCGGCTCCGCGCCCGGTTCGCCCACCGCCACCTCGCGCTCGCCGAAGAGCTCGATGCCCTCGAGGGTGCGCGCCTCCCGCCGCCAGTGGCCCAGCACCTCCGCGAAGGGCGAGATCATGGTGCCGGTCTTCTGGCTCGACTCCAGCAGCGCCACCAGCCGGTCGCCGCCGGGGAAGGGCAGCGGGTCCAGCAGCAGGCGGTGCACCGCGCTGAAGATCGCCGTGTTGGCGCCCACGCCCAGCCCGATCGTCAGGATGGCGATGAGGGTGAAGCCGGGGTTGCGGACCAGCTGCCGCGTCGCGAACCGCGCATCCTGCCGCCAGCCTGTCCACCAGTCGCGGCGGCGCGCCTCGCGGGCCGAGCCGCGGTCCACCGCGCGGATGTAGGCCCGGGCGCCGTCCAGGTCGCCGAAGCGCCGCCGCGCCTCCTCCCGCGCCGCGGCCGGCGCCATCCCGCCGGCCACCAGCTCGCGGGCGCGCGCCTCCAGGTGGAAGGCGAACTCCTCATCGAGCTCGGCGTCGATCTCGTCCGGCTTGCGCCAGGGGAGCCGGAACGCGCGGCGCGGCCAGTGCAGGCTCATGGCGCCCTCCTCACGCCAGCTCGAGCACGCCGCTCACCGCTGCGACGTAGGCTCGCCAGGTGTGCGTCTCGGCCCGGAGTTCCTTCCGGCCCGCGGGGGTGAGCGTGTAGTACCGGGCCCGGCGGTTGTTCTCCGAGACGCCCCATTCCGCCGCGATGGCGCCGGCCGCCTCCAGCCGGTGCAGCGCCTTGTAGAGCGCCGCGTCCTCGATGGCGAACACCCCGTCGCTCCGCTGCTCGATCTCGCGGGCGATGCTGTACCCGTGGGCGGGGTGCCAGGAGAGGATCTTGAGCACCAGCACGTCGAGCGTGCCGTGCATGAGGTCGGTGGGCTGCCGGGCCATGCTTTCCCCTAACCTGGTGAGTGGAAGCCAAGCTATGGTGCGGGGGGCGGGGCGTCAAGCGGTAAGGCGGGTCGGCGGTTAGACGGTTCGGCGGTTCGGTTCTCCCGTCCGTCATCCCGAGCGCAGCGAGGGATCCCTCGAAGTCCGAGCCGGACCCGCAGGGATTCCTCGGTCGCTGCGCTTCCTCGGAATGACAGACGGGGGGGCCCGCTTCCCGCACTCCCTCGCCCCCGGGTCGCGGCTTCGCCGTTTCCCGCTTCCCGCTTCCCGCTTCCCTCTTCCCTCTTCCCCGCAGTTCCCCCTCCCCCTTGAAGCCCCCTGTGCCACTCCCTCCCGCTCGCGCATCTCCCGCGTACCTTCACCCCATGCGGATGCGCCTTCTCGCCCTCGTCCTGCTGTGCCCGTCCGCGCTGGCCGCCCAGGCCCCCTCGCCGCTCACCCGCTGCGTGGCCCAAGCCGACAGCGCCGCCCCGGCGGCGGCGCTCGACACCTGCCGCCAGGCGCTGGCGTACTACGCCCCCCTCGACTCCACCGCCATCCTCGCCCGGATCCGCTTTGCCCTGGGCGACATCCACCGCGCCCTCAAACAGCCCGATTCGGCCGTGGTCCACTTCACCCTGGCCCGGGAACTCTACGACCGGGCGGGCAGCCGGGCGGCGGCGGGCACCAGCCGGGGCCGCGCCGGCTCCGCGCACTTCGAGGCAGACCGGCCCGACTCCGCGCAGGCGGCCTTCACCGAGGCGCTGGGCATCGCGCGGGCGCTCGGCGACAGCGCCAACCAGGCGGCGTTCAGCCGCTGGCTGGGCTTCCTCGCGCGCCGTCGCGGCGCCCGCGACACCGCCCTGGTCCACTACCGCGAGTCGCTGGCGCTCTACACCGCGCGGGGCCACGCCGCCAACGTCCGCTGGCTCAACCGCGAGCTGGGCGAGGTGCACGCCCTGCTCCGCCAGCCCGACAGCGCCATCACCTACCTCGAGGCCGCGCTCGCCCCGGGGCCGGCCCCGGCCGATTCCGCCACCGAGGCGCGGACGCTGCGCCAGCTGGCCGACCTGTACGTGGAGTCGGCGGCGCCCGACAGCCTCATCTGGGCCCGCCGCGGGGCGCTCGCGCTGCGGGCCGCGGGCACCGGCCAGCCCGACAGCGCGGCGGCCCTGCTCGCGGCCCGGGCCCGCGCCACGACCGACAGTGCCACCGCCGCCGGCGCCCTGGCCTGGCTCGGCATGGTGGAGCATGCCCGGCGCCGCCCCGGCGCGGCGATCACCGCCTATCGCGCCGCCATCGCGGCCTCTCCCGCCGGCGCGCCGCGCAAGCCGGTCGGCGTGCTGCACTCGGTGCTGGGCACGCTGTTCGAGCGCGAGGGCCGGCTCGACTCGATGGGCGTCCACTACCGGGCAGCGGCCGCGGCCGGCGTCTCGACCGTGACGCCGCCCGCGTTCGCGTGGCTCGACCGCGGCCGGCGCCTGGTCGCGGCGGGCCAGCTCGACTCCGCCATCGCGAGCTTCGAGGCCGCCATCCGCCTGTTCGAGGCGGTCGGGTCGCAGGGCCTCCGCAACATCGTCCGGCTCAACATCCTCACCACCTACCGCGACGCCGGCCAGCTCGATTCGGCGCTCGCCGTGGGCCACCGCCTGATCGCCGACTGGCGGCGGCTGGGCGTGCCGGGGGAGGAGGCGCTGATCTGGATGACCGTGGCCAGCATCCACTTCGAGCGGGCCGAGTTCGACACGGTGATTGCCACCGCCACCCACGGCCTCGCCATCGCGCCGCCCGACGTCGAGCCCCGGGTCCTCGCCACCCTGCACGGCACCCGGGGCACCGCGCTCGCCCTCACCGGCCGCTACGAAGAGGCGGTGCGCGATCACCGGGCGTCGGTGGCGGCGTGGGGCCGGGCGGGGACGGGCCATCGCGCCGACGCGGCGCGCGCCACCGGGCACCTGGGCAGCGTGTTCCGGCAGATGGGCCAGGTGGATTCCGCGCTCAGTTACCACCGGCTGGCGCGCGGGATGGTGCAGGAGGGCACCAGCGGCGAGCTGCTCGTGCTCCGCGACCTGGCCTACGACTTCGAGGCCGCCGGGCTCCGGGACAGCGCGCTGGGATATCACCGCGCCCGGCGCGACGCGGCCCGCTGGCGGCGCGACCACACCACCTCCGATCCCGACGGCGACGCGCTGGCGGAGTCGGAGTCGCTCGACCGGATCGGCCTCCTGCTCCGCGACCGGGGCGACGCGGCCGGCGCCGACTCCGCCTTCCGCGCGGCCCTCGAGAGCTACACCCGCGGCGCGCGGCAGTGGGACGAGGCCTCGGTGCTGGGCGACATCGCCACCCTGTACGAGCGGCTGGGGCAATCCGACAGCGCCCTGACCCTGCACCGGCGCGGGCTGGCGCGCGCCATCGCCACCGGCCGCACCAGCGACCGGGTGCGGAGCCTCTCCGCCATCGGACGGCTGGAGACCCGCGCCGGGAACAGCACCGCCGGCCTGGCCGCGCTGCGTGAGGCGGCCGCCATCCAGCGGAGCCGGGGCGCCATCGAGACCAGCGCCGCCATCCTCGCCAACCTCGCCTACACCATGCGCCGCCTGCCGCAGCCCGACCTGCCCGGCGCCCTGGCGCTGCTCGACAGCGCCGCCGTGCTCCGCGCCCAGGTCCGCGCCCAGGCCGGCGCCGATGACTACCGGCTCGGCGTGCAGGAACTCACCACCCTGCCCACCGGTGAATGGGAGCTGGCGTGGCTGCAGCACGGTGGCACCGTGGGCGCGGAGCCCGCCGCCTTCGCGTCGCTCGCGGCGGCGGAACGGGGCCGCGCCCAGGCACTGCTCGACCTGATGCGGGGAACGGCGCGGGCCGCCCGGGCCGGGGCGGACCTGACGGCGGAGGGGCGCCGGCTGGTCGGCGCCGCGGCGGCCGGCGGGGCGGGGGTGCTGTCGTACCTCGTCACCGCGGACACCCTACTCATCTGGTACGCGCGGCCGCTGCCGGGCCGGGCCGGCCGCGTGCAGCTGACGGCTACCCGCGTGGCGGTGGGTGCCGACTCGCTGGCCCGGCTGGCCGCGCGCTGGCGCGCCGCGCTCGGCGTGGACCAGGTGGACGTCGGCGCCCGGCTGGCCGGCGATGCGGCGCCGGCGCTCGAGGAACGGCTGCGGACCGGCGTGGCCGCCGCCGCCGCCGCGGGCGGCGACCCGGCGCGCATCGGCGCGGAGCTGGCGGCGCTGCTGCTCCCGGCCGAGCTGCGCGAGGGCGGGCGGGTGCCGGCGGAGCTGGTCATCGTGCCGCACGGCGTGCTCACCGTGATCCCCTTCGGCGCCCTGCCGCTCGGCGAGTCGGCGCTCGGCCTCCGGGTGGCGCTGCGCCAGGCGCCATCGCTGGCGAGCCTGGCGGAGGTGGAGCGCCGGCCGGCGGCACCCGGCGGCGCGGCCCGGGCCCGGCGCTTCCGCGATGCATTGGTGGTGGGCGATCCGCGGATGCCGACGCTGCGGGGCGCGGACGGCGGGGCGCTCACCCTTCGGCCGCTGCCCGCGGCGGCGGTCGAGGGGGATTCCGTGGCCCGCCGGGTCGGGGTCCGCGCCCTCACCGGCGCCGCCGCCACCGAGACCGAGGTGCGACGGCGGATGGCGCGGGCGCCGCTGGTGCACCTGGCCACCCACGGCTACGCCTACGCCGCCGCGGGCCGGGCCCGGAATTCCTTCGTGGCGCTGGCCGCCGACAGCATGGCCGATGGCCTGCTCACCGTGGGCGAGGTGCTGGACGACCCATCACTGCGGCTGGGCGCCGAGCTGGTGGTGCTGAGCGCGTGCCAGACCGGGTTGGGGAACCTGGCGCAGGCGGAGGGGACCGTGGGCCTGCAGCGCGCCTTCCTGGCCCGCGGCGCCCGTCGGCTGCTGGTGAGCCTGTGGAGCGTGTCGGACGACGCCACCGCCATCCTCATGCAGCGCTTCTACGCCCACTGGCTCGACGACCGCGACCAGCCCACGCCGGCTGAGGCGCTGCGCCGCGCCCAGGTCGACGTGCGGAATACCCCCGGCTTCGAGGCGCCGCGTTACTGGGCGCCGTTCATGGTGGTGGGGGGGAGGTAGGGGGGTGGGGGGGTAGGCGGTTGGGCGGTTGGGCGGTTAGGCGGTTATGCGGTTAGGCGAGGGAGGCGTGGGGGCGGCGCAGCGGAGGCGCGTGCGCCGCGCGGCGGGCTCCAGGGTCCTGTGCGGCCACGCGCCGACCGCGAGCACGCTCCCGCGACGACCGAGCCCGCTTCCCGCTTCCCGCTTCCCGCTTCCCGCTTCCCGCTTCCCGCTTCCCGCTTCCCGCTTCCCGCTTCCCGCTTCCCGCTTCCCGCTTCCCGCTTCCCGCGTCCCGCTGCCCGCTTCCCGCTTCCCGCGTCCCGCTTCCCGCTTCCCGCTTCCCGCTTCCCGCTTCCCGCTTCCCGCTTCCCGCTTCCCGCTTCCCGCTTCCCGCTTCCCGCTTCCCGCTTCCCGCTTCCCGTTTCCCGCTTCCCGCTTCCCGCTCTTGCCCATCCGGCACACCGCCCGCACCGGGCACACCTCGCACCTCGCCACCCTTGCCGTGCACACCAGCGCGCCCAGCTCCATGATCGCCTGGTTGAAGGTCCAGGCCGCGTTCCCCGCCCGCGGCTGCAGCCGCGCGCCGATCTCCCAGATCCGGTGCTCCCGCGCCGCCCCCTGCTTCCCGCTTCCCGTTTCCCTCTTCCCTCTTCCCTTTTCTCTCTTCCCTTTTCCCGTTTCCCGCTTCCCGCCCATCGGCCGCCGGGCCCTGCCCGTCGGGGCCAGGAACGCCCTCTCAATCACCCGTCCCACGTTCGTGTCGACCGCCGGATGCGCCTGCTCGAACGCAAAGGTCGCCACTGCCCCGGCGGTGTAGCGACCCACGCCCGGCAGCCGCCGCAGCGCCTCGGGATCGTCCGGCACCACGCCGGCCCGCTCCGCCACCACCACCTGCGCCAGCCGGTGCAGGTTCATGGCCCGGCGGTAGTAGCCGAGGCCCTCCCAGGCCTCGCGCACCTGGTGGGGCGGGGCGCTGGCCAGGGCGTGGATGGTGGGGTAGCGGTCCAGGAAGCGGGGGAAGTATTCGGTCACCCGGCTCACCTGGGTCTGCTGCAGCATGAACTCCGACACCAGCACCTGGTACGGGTCGCGGGTGCGGCGCCAGGGGAGGTCGCGGCCCTTGCGCCGGAACCAGCGCATCAGGCGCTGGCGGAAGGCCCGCATCTCGGGGGTGGACTTGGGGGGCATGGGGGGGCAAGATATTAGGGCCACGGGCCCCATGACCACGACCACGTTCGACCTCCGCCGCCCCCTCGGGCGCCTCGTCCTCACCGGGCTGGCCCACGTGGGCCGGCTGAGCCTGCTCGTGGCCGAGATGGTGCGGGGGCTCGCCGAGTGGCGGGTCTGGTTGCCCCGGACCATCACCGAGGCGTGGAACATCGGGGTCGGCAGCCTCCCGATCATCCTCCTGGTGGCCGGCTTCGCCGGCGCGGTGACCGCGCTCCAGACCGGCTACCAGTTCAGCGGCAACATCCCCTACTACGTGGCCGGCTCCCTGATCGTGGAGTCGGTGGTGCTGGAGCTGGGGCCGGTGCTCACCGGCCTCATCCTGGCCGGCCGGATCGGGGCCCGCTACGCCGCCGAACTCGGCACCATGCGGGTCACCGAGCAGATCGACGCCCTCGAGACCCTCGGCCGCTCCCCGGCGAGCCACCTCGTCATCCCGCGGGTGCTGGCCGGCATCGTGATGATCCCGGTGCTGACGATCATCGCCAACGTCACCGGCATCTACAGCGGCTGGGTGGCGGTGCAGGCGGTGCTGCCGGTGACCGACTACGACTTCACCTACGGCGCCCGGATCTTCTGGCGCCCCTTCGACGCCTACTACTCCGTCATCAAGGGGTTCTCCTTCGCGGTGTGCATCACGGTGACCTCGTGCTACTTCGGCTTCAGCACCGAGCAGGGCGCCGAGGGGGTGGGGAAGGCCACCACCAGCGCCGTCGTCGCGAGCTGCGTGATGATCCTGCTGCTTGATACCCTGCTGGCCAAGCTGCTCCTCCACTGATGATGGCGGGCCTCGTGATGGAGATGAGGGATTCGGGAAGCGGGGAACGGGAAGCGGAACTGCCTGGGCCCCCGTCGAGGTGGCGCTGGCGGACGCGCCACCGCGCGCGGACCCTCCCCTTCCCACTTCCCGTTTCCCGCTTCCCGGCGGTTCGATGATCGAACTCCAGGGCGTCAAGAAGCGCTTCGGCCAGCAGGTCGTCCTCGACGGCGTGGACTTCACCGTCCAGGACGGCGAGACCCTCGCCCTGCTGGGCCCCTCGGGCACCGGCAAGAGCGTGCTGCTCAAGCATATCGTGGGGCTGATCCACCAGGATGCCGGCACCGTCATCGTCGACGGCAAGGACGTGGCCAGGCTCAAGCGCGACGAGCTGCGCGCGCTCCGCTCCACCATCGGCTACGTGTTCCAGAACGGCGCCCTGTTCGACTCCATGACCGTCTTCGAGAACATCCGCCTCGGCATCACCGACGAGGAGAAGTACCGGGACGAGGACTACTGCCACGAGCGGGTCAACCGCTGCCTGACCCTGGTGAACCTGACGCCCGAGACCGGCGACAAGTTCCCGGCCCAGCTCTCCGGCGGCATGCGCAAGCGGGTGGGCATCTCGCGGGCCATCGCGGGCAGCCCCAAGTACCTGCTCTACGACGAGCCCACCAGCGGCCTCGACCCGGTGAACTCGGACATCATCGACGAGCTGGTGAAGACCCTCGCCAGCGAGCTCCACGTCACCAGCGTCATGGTGACCCACGACGTCCGCGGCGCGTTCAAGGTCGCGGACCGCCTGGCCCTGCTCACCCGGGGCAAGATCGTGCAGCAGGGGACGCCCGCGGAATTCCGGGCGTCCACCGTCCCGGAAGTCCGCGAGTTCCTCGAGCGCGACTTCGGCACCCACCCCTTCGCCGCCTGAGCCATGGACCTGCACTACCAGAAGGAAATCGCGGTCGGCACCCTGGTGCTTGCGGGTGTGGCCCTGTTCGTCGGCGGCACGATGTGGCTCAAGGGCTCCAGCTTCCGGCCCACGGCCCGCACCGCCGAGGTGGCGTTCACCGAGATCGGCACGCTGCAGAAGGACAACGAGGTGGCGGTCTCCGGCTACGCGGTGGGCAAGGTGGCCGCCGTGAACTTCGTCGGCCCCGGGCGGATCCTGGTGACCATCACCCTGCCGCCCGAGCTCGACCTCCACGCCGACGCCTCGGCCAGCCTGCTCACCAGCCTCTTCGCGAGCGGCACCCGGCTGGCGCTCGATCCCGGCACCCCCGGCGCCGGTCCGCTCCCCCCGGGCCAGCCCATCCGCGGCACCACCGCCTCCGACCTCTTCGCCCGCGGCGCGCTGCTCGCCGACCGCGCCGACTCGGTCCTGGTCGGGGTGCAGGCGCTGGCCAACCAGCGCACCGCCGATGAGCTGGTGGCCACCCTCAAGGCCATGCAGCGCACGCTCAATTCCCTGAGCGACCGGCTCCCCCGGACCACCGACGAGGCCGACGCCACCCTGCGCGCCATGCGCCGCCTGACCGAGCGGCTCGACAGCACCGTCGCCACCCTCCCGGTGGGCAACGCCATCGAGCGCGCCGACACCCTGGCCCGCAACCTCTCGACCATGTCGATCCAGCTCACCGCCACCGGCGCCCGGCTCGACACCCTGCTGCAGAAGGCCAACAGCGGCGAGGGGACCATCGGCCGGTTCGTCTCCGACACCGGGCTCTACAGCGACAGCCGGGCCGCCCTGCAGTCGCTCAAGACCCTGATCGACGAGCTCAACAAGCACCCCGGCAAGCTGACGGTGCAGGTGAAGCTGTTCTGAACCGCCGGGAAGCGGGAAACGGGAAATGGGAAGCGGAAGGCACTCCGGTTCCCGTTTCCCGCTTCCCGCTTCCCGAATGCTGAGCTCCACCTCCGCCCACCGTCGAGGCCGCTTGAAGGAACACGGCACCACCCCGACCCTCACGCCCAAGTTCAACGAGGCGCTGCTCTACGCCGGCGAGGTCCACGGCCGCCAGCGGCGGAAGGGGAGCGGCATCCCCTTCCTGGCCCACCTCCTGGGCGTGGCCGCGATCGTCCTCGAGGATGGCGGCGACGAGGAGGAGGGGATCGGGGCCCTGCTGCACGACGCCGTCGAGGACCACCCCCGCCGCGGCGCCACCGAGCGCGAGATCCTGGAGCGCTTCGGCCCCCGGGTGCACCGCATCGTGATGGGCTGCACCGAGCCCGATCCCCACGCCCTGGACCACGGCATCAAGGGACCCTGGGAAGACCGCAAGCGGCGCTACATCGAGCACCTCCGCACCGCCGCCGACGCCTCGGTGCTCCGGGTGGCCACCGCCGACAAGCTCTACAACGCCCGCTCCATCATCAACGACATGCGCATCGTCGGGGACGACGTCTGGTCCCGCTTCTCCGTGCCCCGCGAGAAGACCCTCTGGTACTACAAGACCGTCACCGAGGCCCTCCGCGCCGCCCCCGGCAGCCCTACCCGCCTGGTCCGCGAACTCGGCGGCATCGTCGCCGCCCTGGAGCGAGGGGTGCAGCGGCTCTGAACCGACGGGAAGCGGGAGGCGGGAGGCGGGAAGCGGGAAGCGGGAAGGGGGAAGCGGGAAGCGGCGCCATCACCGGGGCCGTTTCCCGTTTCCCGTTTCCCGCTTTACCTTGAGACCCATGCTGAAGCTCACCTTCCTCGGCACCGGCGCCGCCTGCCCCACCCTCGACCGCAACGTCTCCTCCCTCGCGCTCGCGCGCGAAGGCGAGACCCTGCTGTTCGACTGCGGCGAGGGCACCCAGCGCCAGATGATGCGCTACGGCGTGAGCTTCACCTTCCGCGACATCTTCTTCACCCACTGGCACTCCGACCACCTCCTCGGCGTGATCGGCCTGCTCCGCACCCTCGGCCTGCTCAACATCTTCGGCGGCGCCGAGCGGCAGGAGGGGCTCACCCTCTACGGGCCCAGGGGCGCCCGGCGGGTGCTGAGCCACGCCCTCGAGGTGGGGATCGAGCGGGTCAAGTTCCCGGTGGAGATCGTCGAGCTGGCGGTGGGCGACACGGTGAAGCGTCCCGACTACGACATCGTCACCTTCCCCACCGAGCACCGCGCCGATACCATCGGCTACGCCCTGGTGGAGCACATCCGGCTGGGGCGATTCAACCCCGAGAAGGCGCGCGCGCTGGGCATCCCCGAGGGGCCGCTCTGGGGCAAGATCCACAAGGGCGAGACCATCTCACTCCCCGATGGCCGCCGCGTGGCGCCCGAGGAGCTGGTGGGCCAGCCCCGCGCCGGCCGCAAGGTGGTGATCTCCGGCGACACCCGCCCGGTCCCCGCCCTCCGCGACGCCGCGAAGGGCGCCGACCTGCTGGTGCACGAGGCCACCTTCAGCCAGGAGGACGCCGCCCGCGCCCGCGAGACCGGCCACTCCACCGCCCAGGAGGCCGCCACGATCGCCCGGGAGGCCGGGGTCAAGCGGCTGGTGCTCACCCACATCAGCCCCCGCTACTCCCGCGAGGCTCCCGAGCTCGTGGCCGAGGCGCGCGCCGTCTTCCCCGAGACCCTCATCGCCCGCGACGGGATGGAGCTCGAGGTGCCGTTCGAGAGCGAGGAGTAGTGCGCCTCGCCCTGCTGGCCCTCGTCCTCGGTGTCCTCGCCTGGTCCGGTGTCGCGCCGCACGACCGCTTCACCTGGTTCCTCGAGGTGGCCCCGGTGCTGGTGGGCCTCCCCATCGTGCTGCTCACCGCGCGCCGCTTCCCGCTCACCCCCCTCGCGTACACGCTGCTGGCCCTCCACGCCTGCATCCTGATGGTGGGCGGGAAGTACACCTACGCCGAGGTGCCGCTGGGATTCTGGGTGCGCGATGCGATGGGCTGGACCCGCAATCACTACGACCGGCTCGGCCACCTGGCGCAGGGCTTCATCCCGGCCCTCGCGGCGCGCGAGGTGCTGCTCCGCACCTCCCCGCTCCGGCCGGGGAAGTGGCTCTTCTTCCTGGTGCTCTGCTTCGCGCTCGCGCTCTCCGCCACCTACGAGCTGGTGGAGTGGTGGACCGCCGCCGGCACCGGCGAGGCCGCCGACGCCTTCCTCGGCACCCAGGGCGACGTCTGGGACACCCAGTGGGACATGATGCTCGCCGGCATCGGGGCCATCACCTCCCAGCTCCTGCTGAGCCGCTGGCACGACCGCCAGCTTCGCGCCCTCGCCTGATGCGCTGGGCCCGGCTCGCCCTGGCCCTGGGCCTGCTGTCTCCGGCCGCCGGGGCGGCGCAGGACACCCTCCCGCTCCCCCTCGCGGCGCGGCAGCGCCCCTGGCTCGCCGTCGCCGAGGCGATCGGCGTCAACCTCTTCGTCAATCGCTTCGACGCCTGGGCCACCGGCCAGGCCTGGGCCCACGTCTCGCCTTCGAGCTGGCGCCAGAACCTCCGCCTCGGCTGGGAGTGGGACGAGAACGAGTTCGGCACCAACCTCTTTGCCCACCCGTACCACGGCGGCCTCTACTTCAACGCCGGCCGCGCCAACGGCCTCGACTTCTGGGAATCCGCGCCGCTCGCCTTCCTCGGCTCGTGGAGCTGGGAATACCTGGGCGAGCGGTTCCGGCCCTCGCTCAACGACTTCTTCATGACGAGCGTCGGCGGCATCGCGCTGGGCGAGAGCTTCCACCGCGTGGGCGCGAGCATCCGCGACAACCAGGCCCGGGGCGGCGGCCGCATCCTCCGCGAGGTCGCCGCCCTGCCACTCGACCCGATGGGCAGCCTCAACCGGCTGGTCCGCGGCGAGTGGACCGCCGTTGGCCAGAACCCGCCCGAACACGACCCCGACGGCTTTGCCCTCCGGCTCGCGGGCGGCGTGCAGGTCACCCAGGACACCTTCAGCACCGACCGGGACATCGAGTCGGCCACCCTGGTGGCCGACCTCCTCTATCGCGACCCGATCACCCAGCCCTACCAGGCCCCCTTCGACGTCTTCGGCGTCCGGGCCCAGGTGAGCGCCCACGGCGCCCTGCACCTGCTGCGCGCCTCCGGCCGCCTCTACGGCGCCAACCTCAACGGCACCACCCGCCGGCACCGCCACCTCTTCGAGGTGAACCAGCGGTTCGACTACTCCCGCAACCCGGCGCAGGAGTTCGGCGGGCAGAGCGTCGAGGCCGGCATCTACTCCCGCTGGCGCCTCTCGGAACACTCCGGCCTCCGCACCCAGTTCTTCGCCGACGCCATCATCCTCGGCGCCATGGACGCCACCGTGGCCGGCACCGGGCTCCGGGGCTACGACTTCGGCCCCGGGCTCGGGCTCCGCACCGAGCTGGCCTTCGAGCGGAAGGGCGTCACCTGGCTCCGTTCGTGGGCCCGCTCCGAGCTGCTCCACTCGGTGAGCGGCGCCCCCGCCGACCACGAGGCCAGCTTCGGCGGCTTCGAGGCGGTGGTGCCGCTCCCCTACCGCTTCGGCATCGGGCTGCACACCGGGTACTTCCGGCGGGTGAGCCGCTACCCGGGGAAGGTCAAGGAGAAGCGCGACTTCACCGAGGCCCGGCTGTTCCTGAGCTGGACCGCCGTCGGCAGCAACGCCCTGGTGGGGGCGCCATGAGCCGCGCCCGCCTGCTGCCGATGGTCCTGCTGCTGCTCGGCGTGGCGCCACTCGCCGCGCAGCGCCCCCACCGCCGCGGCTTCTGGCTCGAGTTCGGTGGCGGGCCCGCCACCGCGCGCGTCGCCTGCGCCGGCTGCTCCAGCGTCACCACCGCCACCGGTTCCAGCGGCTACCTCCGCTTGGGCGGCACGGTGTCGCGGGGCGTGCTGCTGGGCGTCGAGCTCGCCAACTTCTCCGATGAGCGCTTCGGCTTTCACACCGACCCCGACCGCCGGGTGAAGGCGGAGACCGCGAGCCTGGGTATCCTCGCGCTGTGGTATCCCTGGCGGGGCGGGTTCTTCCTCAAGGGCGGGGTGGGGCTCGCGGGCGGGGACTTCACGGTCCGGCCGGACAGCGGGCAGCGGCGCACGGTCAACGGCAACGGCGTGGGGATGAACTTCGGGGTGGGCTACGACCTCAACCTCTCGGGGCGGCTCGCCCTCACGGCCACCGCCGCCGCCTCCATCGCCGCCATCGGTGACCTCGTCCTCCCCACCGTCACCATCGACGACGCCATCGCCTCGGTCTATCACCTGAACCTGGGCCTCACCTTCCGCTGACCCCCCGCCCGCCCCCTCTCCCCTCTCCCCTCTCCCCTCTCCCCTCTTCCCGCTTCCCGTTTCCCGCTTCCCGCTTCCCTCTTCCCTCTTCCCTTTTCCCGCTTCCCGTTTCCCCCCTTCCCCCTTCCCCCTTCACCCACCTCACCCATAGCTCCCGACGTACCTCGCCACGTCGAACTTCTCCTTCGCCGCCCTGAGGCTCTGGTAGCGCACCAGCCCGTAGATGGGGCGGGGGTAGAACGGCCGGTCGAACTTCCCGAAGATCCACATGATCCCGCCGTAGGAGTTCGGGTCGCGGCCGTCGAGGGCGTACTTGTTGTTGAGGTGCTCGAGCACCCGCAGGCACTCCGCGGCATTCGGCGTCCACTGCAGCACCGTCTTGCCCCACAGCATCCGCATGTAGTTGTGCATGAACCCCTCGACCAGGTACGACCGCTGGGCCGCGTTCCACAGCGGCTCCGCGGTGCGGGCCTGCTCCATCTCCTCCAGGGTGTAGAGGTGGGGCCGCGGGTCGGCCTCGTGGTCGGCGAGCTGCCTGCGGGCCCACTCGGGGATCGCCGCGGCGGTGCGGTGCTTCGGGTTCCGGAAGCAGAAGTTGTGCGCCAGCTCCCGCCAGGTGAGCGCCTCGTCGAGGAACTTGGCGTACGGGTCGGCGGGCCCCGCCGCCTGGGCCGCGAGCAGCACCTCGTGGATCGAGAGGTTGCCGAAGTGGAGCCAGGGCGAGAGCCGGCTCACCGCGTCGGGCTGGTTGGGGTCGTTGCGGTCGTCGGCGTAGCGGGGCAGGCCCGTCTTGAGGAAGGCCGCGAGCCGCGCCCGCCCCGCCCGCGTCCCGCCCCGGAAGGTGGTCGACGGCGCCACCCCGTGGTCCACGTCGCACCCCGCCACCAGCTCGGCGATGCTCCGGCCCGACCCCGCTTCCCGCTTCCCGCTTCCCGTTTCCCGGATTACCGTCGGCTCGAACTCCAGCGACACCCGTCCCCGGACCCGCGGCTCCGGGTTCGCCACCGGCCACAGGTAGTGCGGCAGCGCTTCCATCAGTACCGGGCGGATGCCGCGTGCCGTGGAGTGCTCCTTGTCGTGGTACCCGAGCGGCACCACGGTGCAGGAATCGACCGCGATCACCGGCGTCTCCACCTTCTCCCGGAGCCCGCGGACCTGCCGCGGCATGATGAAGGTGGGGAAGTAGTCGGTGACCACCAGCGCGGCGCGCCGGGCGAGGGACACCAGTGGCATAGGGGAAGCGGGAAACGGGAAGCGGGAAACGGAACTGCCCGCACCACCCTCGCTTCCCACTTCCCGCTTCCCGCTTCCCGTTTCCCTCCGTCCCGCCGGCCACTCCGTGAACTCCCCCCGCGCCCGGTCCAGCCAGAACGCATACTGGATCCCCTTCGCCTCGAAGTCGGCGTAGAGGTCGGCCACGGACTCCAGGATCCAGGTGTGGAAGCGGTCGCTGGCCCAGGGGTAGTCGTGCCGCAGGCCGTGGTACACCAGCACCGGCAGCCCCAGCTCGTCGGCGCGCTCGATGGCGTAGTTGAGGGCGAAGTTGT
Organism: Gemmatimonadales bacterium; assembly: GCA_046327715.1. GTDB lineage: Bacteria > Gemmatimonadota > Gemmatimonadetes > Gemmatimonadales > GWC2-71-9 > JADJOM01. The sequence continues at coordinate 41,247 of JAXLXY010000016.1, read as the reverse complement.
CGTGCGCCCGCATCGTCGCCTGCATCCAGTACAGCACGAACTCCCCGCCGGCGCGGGGGCGCGCGTCGGCGGGGGCGTGCAGCCGGAGGTCGTCGCTGGGTGCTGCGGTCACGTGCCTGCCCGGTTGAAGTCCCGCCCGCTTACCATCACCATCCCGTTTCCCGCCTCCCGTGTCCCGCTTCCCGCTTCCCGCACTCCCTCGCCCCCGGGTCGCGCTGCGGGCTCCCGAAGGGGGCTCGGTCGCCGCTTCCCGCTTCCCGCTTCCCGCTTCCCTCTTCCCTCTTCCCCTACCCCTGATCATACCCAAACCTCCACCCCGTCCCATCAGGCTCGAGCGAGGCCAGGAACCGCTCCCGCTCCCCGTGCATCATCGCGAGCTCCGCCGGGTCGAGCCCTTCCACCTGCTTGAGCACCAGCGCCATCCGCTGCCCCACGTCGAGCCGGCGGGTGCGGATGTCGTCGAGGAAGGTCCAGTAGAGGTAGTTGAACGGGCAGGCACCGGGCCCGGTGCGGCGCTTGGGGTCGTAGCGGCAGCCGCCGCAGTAGTTGCTCATCTTGTTGATGTAGGCGGCGCTCGAGACGTACGGCTTGCTCGCCAGCAGCCCGCCGTCCCCGAAGGTGGCCATCCCCACCACGTTGGGCAGCTCCACCCATTCCATGGCGTCGCTGAACCCCGCCCAGAACCACTCCGACAGCCGGAGCGGGTGCACCCCCGCGAGGGTGGCGAAGTTCGAGAGCACCATCAGCCGGTGGATGTGGTGGGCATAGGCCGTGTCGCGCACCATGCGCACCGAGTCGTGCAGGCAGGCCAGGTCGGTGCGTTCCGGCTCCCAGTACAGCTGCGGCAGCGGCCGGGTGTGGCCGAAGTAGTTGTGCTCCCGGTACCCCGGCATGGTCAGCCAGTAGATCCCGTTCACGTACTCCCGCCAGCCGATCACCTGCCGGACAAACCCCTCCACGGAGCTGAGCGGGATGGCGGGCCGGGACTCCGTATGCGACGGCGCCCCGCTTCCCTCTTCCCGCTTCCCTCTTCCCGTTGTTTCCCCCGCCTGCCACCGCTCCACCGCCGCCGCCGCCATCTCGCCCGGGTGCAGCAGCCCCACGTTCATCGCCGCGCTCAGCCGCGAGTGGTAGAGCCAGGTCTCCCCCGCGAGCATCGCGTCCTCGTAGGGCCCGAAGTCGGCCAGGCGATGGTCCAGGAAGTCCTGCAGCGCCTCGAGCGCCTGGGCCCGTGTCACCGGCAGGTCAAAGCCATCCACCGATCCCCAGTGGCCCTGGGGCGGCTCGCTTCCAGCTTCCCGCACTCCCTCGCCCCCGGGTCGCGCTATCGCGCTCCCGAAGGGGGCTCGGTCGCCGTTTCCCGTCGTTCCCATCCGCCTCACCAGCCGCATCACCTTCTCGGTGATCGCGTCCGGCGCGAACGCCACCGGCGTCGGCGGCACCCCGCGCCGGAGCAGCGCCCTGGCCGTCTGGCGGTTCTCCCGGTCGAGGTTCCAGGCGCCGCCCACCGGCTCCGCGCCCTCCATCAGGATGCCGAGGCGGCGTCGCTGCCAGCGATAGAAGTCCTCCATGCGGAGCAGCTTGCGGCCGCTGGCCCAGCGCCGGAACTCTTCCCGCGGCGTCAGGAACCGCCGGTCCGGCAGTCGCTCCACCGGCAACCCGGGCGGCGGTCCGCTTCCCGTTTCCCGCTTCCCGCTTCCCGGTCGCCCGGGCTTCCACCCGAGCAGTGAGGCGGAGATCCCCCACTCCGCCGGCTCCTGCACGTACACCCGCTCCACGCCGTATTCCGCCACGTGCGCGCGGATCCCCTCCGCGTAGCTCGGCGCCACCCGGTGGTCCACCTCGTAGCCTCTGTCGCGGAGTTCCTGCACGAAGTGCCGGAGGGCCGACAGCACCAGCACCAGCTTCCAGCGGTGGTAGGGCAGGGCGGCGCCCTTGCCGGTGCTCTCCACGAGCAGCACCCGGCCCGCGGCGGGGGTCGGCGGCAGCTGTGCGGTGGCGGTCGAGAGCTCCCACGGTCCCACGAACCAGGTCGGCAACGGCGCTCGGCTCATCTCGTGTGCTACTCTCCCTCGCGCCGCGGCCGCCGTCGTTCCCCTTCCCCCTTCCCCCACTCCCGCTTCCCGTTTCCCGCTTCCCGCTTCCCTTTTCCCCCTTCCCGCTTCCCGCTTCCCGTCTGTTACCTGAGGTGCGTCCCCCGCGCCTTGAGCTCCTGCAGCCTGAGCCGCAGGCTCGCGAGGTCGGGCATCACCTCCACCCGCCGCGGGTTGAGGACCGAGGCGTAGGTGGCCGCGGCGGCGCCGCCCAGGAAGAGGTGGCAGGTGGGGGGCAGGGCGCGCTCCAGGTCGAGCAGCTCCCGGGCGAGCACGATGTCGTCGCTCGGGTGGATGAGCGAGAGCGCCACCGCCTGCGCACCCGAGGCGCGGGCGGCGTGGATGATGTCGCTGATGGGCAGGTCGGCGCCGAGGTGGGTGAGCCGCCAGCCCAGCACCGCCGCGGTCACGCCGGCCATCATCGCGCCGAGCCCGTGGCGCTGTCGGCTCGGCGTGGCCACCAGCAGGTGGGGCCGGTCAGGGGCGCCGGCGGCGAAGTCGGTCATGAGCCCGGCCAGCACCCGTTCCACCGCCGCCGCGGCGAGGTGCTCATGGGCGGGGCGGAGGTCGGCGGCCTGCCACCGCTCGCCGATCTCCGCCAGCAGGGGCACGACCACCAGGTCGAGCCCGCGGTGCACGCCGAGGCTGCTGATCGCCTGGCGCAGCGTGACCTCGATGCCGGTGCCATCCATCCGGTCCACCAGCTCCAGCGCCTCGGCCAGCAGCAGCGCCCCCTCCGGCGCCACCGCCGGAAGGGAGGGGCGCGGCGCCTGCCCGTCGGCGCGGATCAGGTCCTGCAGCTGGTCGTTGGGGAGGTGCGCCACCTGGCCGATGTTCCGCCCCGCCTTGGTGGCCAGGTTGAGCAGCCGCAGCCGCTCGATGTCGGCGTCGGAGTAGAGCCGCTGCCCGCCGGCCGACCGCGCCGGCTCCACCACCCCGTACCGCCGCTCCCACACCCGGAGCACGTGGGGGGTGAGCCCGGTCCGCTCACTCACCAGCCGGACCGGGTGTCTCGGGCCCGTCGAATTTCTGGATTTCATGGGTGTCAACTTGCGGCGGCGTCCAACATCCGTCAAGCCAATTTCGTGACCGTAAATTGGACAAACCGACAAGATTGACAGTCCTGGCTGGACAAACCCTGGACGGCTCCCGGGGCCCGGCCGGGCGCCATCCTCAGCCGCAGACCGAGGCGGTCCAGTTGCTTCCGTTGAGGGTGCCGCTGGCCCCGCTGGCCCCGAAGGTCCCCGTGCCCGAGAAGCCGTTGGCGTCGTACTGGAGGCTGTTGCCGTTGACCGTGCCCTCAACGGACGTGCCGAAGTTGCTGTAGCCCCGCATCACCCCGCCCGAGACCACGAACACGAACCGCTGGACCGCGACCCCCGTATCCCACTGGCCGCAGTAGGCGGTGCCGGCGCCGCCCTTGAGCGCGGTCCAGATGCCCGACGTCCCGGCGGTGTACGCGATGTCGCCGCCGATCTGGTTGAGCGCCACGAAGTACCCGCCGGTGATGGTGCCGAAGCTGCTGCTCAGGTTGAGGGTGTTGAGGCTCTCGTCCCAGGTGCCGCTGAAGCTGGCCGTGCCGCCGTTCCCCCAGCCGATCAGGCTGCCGGTGGCGGGCACCTGGGCCACCAGCGACGCCTCGGTGATGCCGCCGGTGCCGCGGACGCTGAAGCTGGTGGTATGGACGGTGAAGGTGATCACGCCGATCAAGGAGCCATCGAGGTCGGCGAAGGCGCCCTTGAAGGTGGTCCGGCCATTGCCCGAGCCGCCGGAGCTGCCGCACGCGATGGAGCCGACGATGGGGAGGGCAAGGCCGAGGAGCAGCGGGACGAGCTTGCGCATGGGGCACCTGGGGGTGGAGGGTGGCCGGCCGGCGAGATGCCCCTGAACGGAGCGATGCCGCCGATCCTCTCACCCCCCCCCACGACAAAGGCCCGGATCCTTGCGGACCCGGGCCTGGTCGGTGCCATGGAGCTGAGGGGGATCGAACCCCTGACCTCTGCAGTGCGATTGCAGCGCTCTCCCAGCTGAGCTACAGCCCCGTTTGGGGAGGGTTAAGCTAGCCAGCCGCAGGGGCTTGGTCAACTTCCTGACCCCCCGCGCCTGTCATTCCGAGCCGCGCAGCGGCGAGGAATCCCTCCAAGTCCGGCGCGGACCTGAAGGGATCCTTCGCTGCGCTCAGGATGACAGGCAGTAGGTTCGGGTCCGCCTAACCGCCTAACCGCCTAACCGCCTAACCGCCTAACCGCCTAACCGCCTAACCGCCTAACCGCCCAACCGCCTATTGAAAACTCGGCCGCCCCGGGTTCATCCCGCAGTGCCCCTGCTCGTCCACCACCGCCCCCGCCGCGTCCCACACGAACGTCACCGTGCTCGGCACCGTGAGCGCGTTGCTGAGCGGGATGACCTGGCCGTGCGAGTACCCCGAGCCCAGCGCCGCCGCGGTGTCGGTCGCGAAGAAGATCCACGGCCGGTCGTTGCTCGGCGTGCTGTCGGTGCCGGTGGCGGTGATCGAGTCCTGGTTGAGGTCGAGCCACTGCTCGTTCGACTCGGGCCGGTAGACGTCGATGGTGTAGTCCACCCCGGTCTGGCAGGAGAGGCTGTCGGTGTCGCTCCGGAAGCCGATCACGTCGGAGAGGTTGATGGCCACGCAGGGGTAGCTCCCCGGGTCCACCTGGGCCTGGAACAGCGTGGGCGAGGCGGTGAAGTCCTTCACCTGGCCGCCAGCGCCGTAGTCCTGCACCTCCACCGCGCCGGTGCAGTCGGCGTTGGGCGAGAGGGCCAGCTTGTACATGGTGATGGACATCGACGCCGGGGCGCCCACCGGGGTGGCGATCGCCTTGAGCGGGCCCACCAGGCCCGCCGAGCCGAGGATCGTGAGCAGGCTGGCGTTGCCGCCGCCGTCCGTGGACGAGGCGCAGCCGAGCGCCAGGGCAAGGGTCGCGAGCAGCGTGGGACGGGTACGCATGGGCCGGGTCTCCTGGGCTGGGGCGGCTGAGTCGGACGTATCCTCCCAGCTATCGGCGGCGGCGGTCCGCGAGTTGAGGGGGGGTAGAGACGGGGAAAGGGGAGGGGGGCAGAGTGAAATGGGAAGCGGGAAGCGGGAAGCGGGAAGAGGGAAGCGGGAAGCGGGAAGAGGGAAGAGGGAAACGGGAGACGCGGGAGGGGGACTGCCCCCCCGCGCCTGTCATTCCGAGCCGCGCAGCGGCGAGGAATCCCTCCGGGTCCGGCTCGGGGTTGGAGGGATCCCTCGGTCGCGTTGCTCCCTCGGGATGACAGTCCGGGGCGCAGCCCGCTTCCCGCTTCCCTCGTTCCCCCCCCCGTTCCCCGCTTCAATTCACCGTAATCACCTGCACCCGCGTGTTGTTGCCCAGGTTCGGGTCCGGCTGGGTGGTGCTGATGGTGTAGCTGGTGCTGTAACTGCCCGCGGCCAGGGCCGTGAGCGTCACCGTGAAATCGGTACGGGCCCCGCTCGCCAGGCTCGGCAGCTGGCAGCTGGTGCCCGCGACGGCGTCGTAGCTGCACCCCAGGGTGCCGCTGCTGCCGGTATAGGCATATCCGGCACTCGCCGGGATCGTGAAGGTCGATCCCACGGAGGTATTGGGCCCCAGGTTCTCGTTCTGCAGCGTGATGGTGAAGCTGGCCCCGACGGCCACCACCGGCGGCGCGCTGAACACATGGAGCTCGAGGTTGGTGCTGGCGTCGTTGTCGGTGATGGACACCGTCACCGACCCCGGCCTGGCGCCCGCGTACGCCGGGTCGGTCGAGGTCACGGCATGCGTCATCGTCGCAGCATGTGGTGAAGCCTCGACCAGGGCATCATCCACGGCCGTCACGGTGACGGTGCGGGGGAGGGCCCAGGTGAGGCTGCCGAAGACCTGCGCCCCCGGCGCCACCACCTGGCCGCCGCCGGTGGACGGCGTCACGGTCACCGTCGCGCCGGCCACCGGGGCGCTGCGCAGGCAGAGGGCGTAGCTCGAGGAGGGGCCGCCCTCCATCACGCTCACCTGCGACGGCGCGAGCGAGATGGGCAGGCTCGGGTCGTGGCCCACCAGCTGGAGCACGCCGCTCGGGTTGTACACCCGCCAGCCGCGCGCGGGCGCGGGCACCAGCCCGGTGATCGTCGCAAAGGCGCCGCGACCGGCGCCGCCGGAGCCATCACTGATGAGCGACAGCACCTGCCCGCAACTGCCCCCCAGGAACGGGAGCCGCTCCCGGATGGAGAGGGTGCCGCCGTAGGTGATCCCCAGCCGGACGGCGAGGCTGTCGTGGGCCCCCGTGGCCAGGCCTTGCAGGTCGAAGCCGACCGTGCTCGCCGCATCGAGCGTGAGCGACTCGACGGTGAGGGTGCCGATCCCCGGGTTGGTCGGGGAGACATACGCCCCACCCGGCTCGATGGTGCCCCCGACAGCCGTGACGTCGCCCACGTTCCCCACGCCCCGGAGCGTGCCGTGGTCCACCACCAGCGCCCCGTCCTGTTGGCTGTTGGCCTCGGCGAGGTACTCCGCGGATTGGATGACCAGGCGGCCCCAGGAGGCCACCGAGATCTGGCCGCGATTGCGGAGCAGGGCCGGGGTGGTCACCGGCACGTCGGCCCAGACCTCCACCGTACCGCTGTTCACGAGACTGTCCATCGCCAGGGTGCCGACGTACAGCGTGATGTCCCCGGCGTTCAGCAGGCCGGGCCCGGCGATCTCCACCGAGTCGGGGCCGCCGATGATGGAGTGGCCGCCCAGGACCAGGCGGCCCAGGTTGGTCATCGGCCCGGACTGGAGGTTGCGGAGCACGGTCACCGGCTGCGTGGTGGCGGGCGCGGGATCCCCGCCCACATCCAGCGTGACCCCCGGTCCGACATCGCCGGTGATGAACGGGGCGGCGGAGGTCGTGACCAGTCCCTGGAGCGCGGTGTTCGTCAGGCGGAGGTTGATGCCCTTCACTGTGAGGGGGGCCACGCTGGTCCCGAGGGTGCCCCCGCTCCACACGAAGCTCATCGGCTTGGGGGGCAGGATGGTGGTGGTGCCCGTCACGGTGATGTCGACGTTGCCGGTGGTGCGGCCGCCTTCCATCCAGGCCTCACTGCCATTCCGGAGGTTGAGGGTGAAGTGACAGGAGCTGAGGGTGCCGGTGTTGCGGAAGCCGACCGGGCCCAGCACGGTGATGGTGGGATAGGGGCTGGCCGTAACGCTGGCCGCGTTGATGGCGAGGGTGCCGCGATTGACGAGCGAGTCCGCCGTGATCCTGGGCACGGCCACCGCGCCGGAACTCAGGGTGCCGCCCACCTCGATGTAGCCCGCGCTGATGGTGAGGCTCGAGTCGAGGGCCAGGGTGGCGCCGCTCCGGACGTCGATGCCGGTGGTGGCGGTCCAGGTCTGGCCGGGGGAGCCGGCATACCGGAGGGTCGGGAAGGCGCCGGTTCCCCCGATGATCACGGCCTTGGCGGCCGGGGCGAGAAAGGTGGAGACGGTGTAGGTCCCGGGCGCGTCGATGCAGGCCACGTCGGCCGCGCCGGGCACGCCGGCGGGGTTCCAGTTGACCCCGAAGCTCCAGATGCCGTTGACCGGGTTCTTCCAGTGCTTGGTGCACGCGGGGAAGGCGGCCACGGCGGCGGTGGCCCCGGGTGCGCGCGCGGGGAGTGCCGCCGGCTCGGCCAGCGGCTCCTGGCAGGCCAGGACCAGCGCCAGGAGCGGGAGGATGCGGCCACGGACTGACATGCGGACCTCCGACAGGGGGGATCGGGTCTGGTCGGAGTGGCGTCAAACCGCGGCAAGGTTGGACAGCCCCGCTTCCCGTTTCCCCCTTCCCTCTTCCCTCTTCCCTCTTCCCTCTTCCCGGTGGTTCCCGGCCCACCTCTTGCCGATACCCGTGGCATGTCCCCCCTTTTCAACGACTTGGCCCCCGTGGTCCGGCCCAACCCCGGCATTCCGCCCGACCGGGAATCGGCCGAGGTGCGGTTGTCCGAGGTCGTCTCCGCCCTCTCCTATGCCCTGGACATCACCGAGGGCCAGCCGGCGGGGCACGCCGTCCGGACCTGCATCATCGGCATGCGCCTGGCCGACCGCCTGGCCCTCTCCGCCGCCGAGCGCTCCGACCTCTTCTACGCCCTGCTCCTCAAGGACCTCGGCTGTTCCAGCAACGCCGCCCGCCTTGCCCGGATCTTCCAGGCCGACGACCTGGCTTTGAAGCGCGCCCACAAGGTCACCGACTGGACCCGCGGCGGGGATTCCGCCCGCTACGCCTTCGAGCACGCCCTGCAGGGCAGCGCCGGCCCGCTCCGGCGTGCCTGGCACACCGTGATGATCGGGCTCACCGAGAAGGGCAGCGGGCGGGAGATGACCGAGACCCGCTGCGAGCGGGGCGCCGACATCGCCGGGCTGCTGGGCCTCACCCCCGCCACCCAGGACGCCATCCGCGCGCTGGATGAGCACTGGGACGGTGCCGGGCTCCCCTACAGCCGCAGCGGCGACGCCATCCCCCTCCTGGGCCGCATCGCCGGGCTGGCGCAGACGGTGGAGGTCTTTGCCACCGGCTTCGGGGTGGAGGCCGCCTTCGAGGTGGCGCGGGCGCGGCGGGGCGGGTGGTTCGACCCGGCGCTGGTGGACGCGCTGCTCTCGCTCGAGTCCGACCACGCCTTCTGGAGCACCCTCCTCGCCACCGACCAGCTGGAGCATGTCGCCGACCTCGAGCCCCGCGACCGGGTGCTGCTGGCCAGCGAGGCGCGGCTCGACCAGGTGGCCGAGGCCTTTGCGCGGGTGATCGACGCCAAGAGCCCCTACACCGCGCGCCATTCCGCCGGCGTGGCGGCCATCGCCGTGGCCATCGGGCGCGGGATGGGGTGCGGGCCGGACGACCTCGTCACCCTGCGCCGCGCCGGCCTGCTGCACGACATCGGCAAGCTCGGCATCAGCAACCGCATCCTCGACAAGCCGGGCCGGCTCACCCACCAGGAGATGGCCGAGATGCGGAAGCATCCCCGCTACTCGCTGGAGATCCTGGTGCGGGTGCGACGCTTCGCGGCGTTCGCCGAGCTGGCGGCGGCGCACCACGAGCGGCTCGACGGGCAGGGCTATCACCTCGGGCTGGGCGGCGCGCAGCTGGGCCCGCTGGCCCGGGTGCTGGCCGTGGCCGACGTGTGCGAGGCCCTGAGCGCCGAGCGCCCCTACCGGAAGGCGCTGCCGCGGGACGAGGTCCTGGCCATCATGCGGAAGACCGTGGGGACGGGGCTCTGCCCGGTAGCGTTCGAGACCCTGGCCGGGCTGGGGGAGTGGCCGGTCAACAGCCGGGAAGAGGGAAGCGGGAAGCGGTAGGGTGAGGAGGGGACGGAGAGCTGCCCTCCCTCCGTCAGGAGCCCCGTTTCCCCCTTCCCGCACTCCCTCGCCCCCGGGTCGCCGCTTCCCGTTTCCCGCACTCCCTCGCCCCCGGGTCGCGGCTTCGCCGCTCCCGAAGGGGGCTCGGTCGCCGCTTCCCGCTTCCCGCTTCCCGCTTCCCGTCTTAAATTGCAGCCCACATAGCGACTGGGCCCCGGCCCGGTCCCCTTGGCGGCTGGCGGATTTGCGCCAGCAGTTGAAGGCGCGTCTCGGAACCCCTGCGGGGGCCCGGCCGCGCCTTTCGTGCGTTTGGGACCCTCACCCCTGGAGGCATACATGAAACCCCTCGCGATCCTTGGCCTGCTGCTGGCGCTGGCCGGCGGCTACCTGCTGGTCAACGGCGGCAGCTTCGCCATCCGCAAGGAGGTCGTGAAGATCGGCGACGTGAAGATCACGGCGCCGGAGGAGCACCGGCTGCCCACCTGGGCCTCGGCCGCGCTGGTGCTGGGCGGGCTCGGCCTGATGGGGGTGGGGCTCCGGGGTGGGGGGCGTGGCCGGATGATCTAGCGGGGCGGGAGGGGGGCGGGGAGCACCGGTTGGGTGGTTGTGGCAGTTGGGGGCTTCCCGTCTCCTGACCTTCCAATATTCCTGCTGCGCGACCCCCTCCTTCGTAGTGCCGCTGTCGGGCGCCCGCACTCCCTGACAGCCCCTGGAAAGACTTGCCGGTCCCCGGGTGTGAGATAGATCACGAGCCCGGAACGTATCTGAGGCGAGAATACCTCCCGACACTCCACGGTACTGCGAGGGCATTCCCGTGCCGCCTACCGACCAGGAGCTCTTTGCCATCGCCCAGCGTGCGGCCACGGCCTTCGCCGGGCTGCCCCACGTGCACGGCGTGGGGCTTGGGGGGCGGGAGCGGGCAGGCAAGCCCACCGGTGAGATCGTGCTCAAGGTCCTGGTCGATCGCAAGGTGCCACTGGGCCAGCTCGACCCCTCCGCCAGGGTTCCGGCGTCGTTCGAGGGCATTCCCACCGACGTCATCCAAGTCGGGCGTCCGGTTCCTCACACAGTCCCCTCCGGCTACCTGGTGTCGTCCGAGGACGTCGACGGGGACATGGCCCGCGAGCGACCACTCAAGGGGGGCACCGTCATCTCCGCCGAGGACGACCGCTCCTGGGGAACCCTTGGCTTCATCGTGGAGGCGCTCGAGGACAGTCGCAAGGTCTTCGGCGTCACCAACCACCATGTGGTGTTCGAGGACTCGAACGCGCAGGTGATCGGCTTCAAGGTCGGGCAGCCAGAAGCCAAGGCGAGCTGCACTGCCTGCTGCAGGGGAGTGATCGGCGCCTACGCCGGAGGCCACGAATCGCTGGACAAACACAACGATCCCCAGGCGAACGATTACGCGTTGATCCAGCTCGATCCCGGCCTCGAGTGGCTGAACGAGATCAAGGAGGTCGGCGTCGTCGAAGACTTCTACGACGTCAAGGTCGCCGATATCGTCGGTCTCGACTTTCAGGTCGTCAAGCGTTCGGCCTTCACCCGGCTGACCGGCGGCACGGTCCAGTCGATCGGCGTGGTGGCTGTGCCACATGTTGAGCCCATGGCGTCAGACATCCGCCGCTATTGGCAGCACTTTCGGGATTACTCGATGCTCATCCGGCCGAATCCCGACCCGACCGCGCCGGCGGCTCCCATCACCTTCAGCGTGCACGGAGACTCTGGGGCGGCCGTCCTCACCCCCGGTCGCAAGGTCGTGGCATTGCTCTGGGGTGGGGTTCACGATCACACCGAGACCGACGGCGATCCCGCGACCGAACTGTGGGGCTACTCGCTGGCAATTCCCATCAAGCGCGTCCTGGATGATGCCAGCAGCCGCCTGGGATTCACGCTCCGCATCCTGCCTACGGCAGGCGAGGGGATCGTCAACACGGTCCCGGACCTTGGCGCGGCCGCCGCGGAGCCCCGGGCCGAACGCACCCTGCAGCGCGACCTCGACGCCACCGAGCAGGGCCGGGCCTTCCTCGCGGCCTGGCTCCGCCACTCGGGCGAGCTCAACGCCATCGTGCAGGACCAGCGCCGGGTGGCCACCGTCTGGCACCGGCACAACGGCCCCGCTCTGCTCCGGATGGTGGCGCGTGCCCCGCAGCAGCCCATGATGCCGCTTCCGACCGAGATCGACGGCCTGCCCGTCCGCGACGGGCTCCAGGCATTCCTCGCGCAGGTCGAGCGCCATGCGAGCGAGCCGCTGCGGCGGGACCTCCTGCAGCACCGGGCGCTGTTGCTGTCACTCCCCGGCTCATCCTATGAGGAGGCGCTGGGCCGTTTCGTGGGCGGCCGGCAATGAAGGGACTGGATCGGGACTCCCGCGACGTCGTGCAGCGCGCCGCCAGGCGCCTGCTCCCGATTCCCGGCGTGCATCTCGTCGCCATCGGCGGGCGGGAGCGTGGCGGCCGTGCCACCGGTGAACTCGCCATCATCGTGTACCTGGAGCAGAAGCGCCCCCGCGCCGAGGTCCCACAAGAGGAGCTGATTCCTCGGGAGATCGAAGGGCTCCCCACCGACGTGATCGCCACGCCGCCGTTCTATCGCGCCGTGACCCCCGGCCGTCCGCCCGTGCCGCCGGGCGAACGCTATATCCAGGGCGATTTCGACCGGTATCGGCCCATCCGTGGCGGCACCCAGCTCAGCGCCGCCGATCGCCCCGGTGCCGGGACCCTCGGCTTCCTGGCCCGGGTGCCTGCGGATCCCAAGCGCATCATGGCCGTGACCTGTCACCATGTGGTGTATGACACGGTCGCCATGGTGCCGAACCGCAAGTGCGGGCAGCCGAACCCCTCCGAAAGCAGCACCAAGTGCTGCCGGCATCGCATCGGCCTCTGTGTCGCCAGTCACTACGATGCCGACGTCGACGCCGCCCTGATCCAGCTCGACGCCGAGCTCGAGTGGCTGGCCGAGGTGCACCAGATCGGCGCCATCACCGGGCACTTCAACCTGACGCCGGCGGAGTCAGCGACGAAGACCTATCAGCTCCGCATGCGGGGGCGCACCATGCGCCTCACCGGCGGCACCCTGCAGTCGGTGAACGGCGTCGGCACGGCCAAGGATCGGAGCGGCCTCCCGCCGCGGCCCTTCACCAACGCCATTGTCATCAAGCCCAATCCCTCTTCCGCCGTCACCACCCCGGTCTGGTTCTGTGACGAGGGGGACTCCGGCGCGGCCGTGGTCAACGACAAGAATGAGATCGTCGGCCTCCTCTACAGCGCCAACGATGCCGGCTGGGGACTCGCCGATCACGTCGGCTGGGTGATCGACAAGTTCAAGAACGAGGACAACATCACGATCGAGGTCGCCAAGGCGACGAAGCTGGGGCAGGTGCAGATCGTGCCCAAGGCCGCCATCCCGGCGCCGGAGGTGTCGCCGGCCGAGCTGCCCGAGGGGGTGCGGCGCATCGAGCGGGACCTCGACCGCACCGAGCGCGGGCGTCGGCTGATTTCGGTCTGGCTGCAGCACTTCGAGGAGCTCAACCGGCTGGTCAACACGCACCGCCGTGTTGCCGCTGCGTGGCGCCGCGCGAACGGCCCCGCCCTCTTCCGCCTGGTCGTCGCGGCCGCGGAGGAGCCCGATCGTCCATTCCCCCTGGAGTTCCAGGGCGTCCCGACCGACCAGGCCCTCGATGCCTTCCTTGGCGAGGTCGATCGGCACGCGAGCCCCGCGCTCCGCGCCGACCTCCACCACCATCGCCCGCTGCTGCAGCAGCTGCCGGGCCGCAGCTACGGCGAGATCATCCGTGACATCCACTAGCCCGCGGGTCCCGGCCCGGGTCGAGCAGGCATGAGCGGCCAGGCCGGCACGCTGGAGCAGCTCGCCCTCGAACTCGCCGGGGTCCTCGGCCAGGTCGGCGCCCGGATGCAGCCCGGCAGCGTGCAGGAGACCCTCGGCCTCCTCGGCCTGTACTTCCCCGACGAGCTCCTGGCCGACGCCCCGTTCGTCGCCGCCACGGAGGCCGTCGCCACCGCCGCCCGAGCGGTCGAGCCCGAGGTCGCGGCCCTGCTCGCCGCGATTGAGGCGGAGGACACCGCCAATATCGTCCTTTCGGTGTCGAGCGTGATCACCCGGGCGGGCCAGGTGATCCAGTCTTTCACGGTGGTCGCCACCCGCCTCCAGGTCATCGGCCCCACGCTCCCCGGGGTGACCGCCCCGCAGGTCGCGGCGCTGCTCGACAACTTTCCACGCAAGCTGCTGGACCTGTTCCTCGCGAGCTCGCTGGATGTGATCCCGGGGGTCGGCGGGGCTGCCACCCTGTTCGGCCTCGTCGACCGGACCGAGGTCGAGGGCGACCCGAACGACCCGACCAGGCCCACCTTCGAGAAGACGGAGCTCCACCTCGAGCGCCTCGTCGACCTGCTCAGTCGCCCCGGCGACTACCTCACAGCGCGGTTCCAGTGGGGCCAGCCCGGCTTTGACGGCGTGGTCCTGCTCGAGGGCCTGGCGCGCCTGATGGCCCGGCTCGGGCTCCCCGCCACCTACTTCCCGCCGGACGGCGGCGACCCGGCCAGGCTCGATGCCTTTGCCTTCGACATCTCCGCCGACCCGAGCGTCTCGCCGCCCGGCCTCCTGTTCGAGGTGTTCCTGCCGGTCGGCGGCGACATCGACTTCCCCTTCCCCGCGCCCCATCCCGCCTGGCTCCTGAAGGCGCATTTCGACGGCACCCTCGCGGTCGGCGCGACGGCGCGGGTCCGGCCCCCCTTCGAGGTGCGGATCGAGCCGCCCTCCGGGAAGGTCGAGGGCAAGGCGAGCCTCTCGATCGCCGGGAAGCCCGCCTCGCCCTTCATCATTCTAGGCCAGGCGGGAGGCAGTCGACTCGAGGTACGGGAAGTGACCGGCGAGATCGGTGTGCGCTTCGCCTGGGACGGCGTCAGCGGCGCCGCCACCGTCGAGCCGCTGGTCGCCGCTGCGCTGTCGGGGGGCCGGCTCGTCGTCGATGCCAGCAAGGGCGACGGGTTCCTGACGACCATCCTCGCGAACATCAAGATCCACGCGCCGTTCGACCTGGGGCTGACCTGGAGCCTCAGCGGCGGCCTCCAGTTCCAGGGCAGCGGGATGCTCGAGATCCAGGTCCCGCTCAACACGGCGCTGGGCCCGATCGTCTTTCAGCGGGCCTACATCGGGGCCGGCTTCCGCGATGGCACCGTCCCGATCGAGCTCTCCGCCGCCATCGGTGCCCAGATCGGCCCGGTGGCGGCGTCGGTGGATCGCCTCGGCGTCACGGCCACCCTCAGCTTCCCGTCCGGCGGCGGCAACCTCGGGCCGGTGCAGTTCGATATCGGCTTCAAGGGTCCCACCGGCGTCGGTCTGGCCATCAAGGCCGGCCCCATCTCCGGTGGCGGGTTCATCTCCTACGACGAGCCCGCCGGGCGCTACGCGGGGGTGCTGGCGCTGGAGATCTTCAGCGTCAAGGTCAGCGCCATCGGGCTCATCGACACCCGGATGCCCGACGGCCGCCCCGGCTACTCGTTCCTGATCATCATTTCGGTCGAGTTCTTCCCCATCCAGCTGGGCTTCGGTTTCACCCTGCTCGGCGTGGGCGGGATCTGCGGCATCCACCGCACCATCAACGCCGAGGCGCTGCGGCAGGGCGTGTACGCCGGCAGCCTCGACTCGATCATGTTCCCGCGCGACCCGGTGCGGAACGCGCCCCAGCTGATCAGCGACCTGGGCCGCATCTTCCCCCCGGCCGAGGGCCAGTTCGTGTTCGGCCCGATGGCGAAGCTCGGCTGGGGCACCCCGACGCTGGTCGAGATCTCGCTCGGCATCATCATCGAGCTGCCCGATCCGATCCGGATCGCGCTGCTGGGCCAGCTGGCGGCGTTCTTCCCCGCCCGCGAGGCGGCGGTGGTCGAGATCCACCTCGACTTCGTCGCGCTGATCGACTTCGGCGCCAAGCTGCTCTCGCTCGACGCCACCCTGCGCGACTCCCGCATCGTCGCCTTCACCCTGACCGGCGACATGGCGCTCCGGCTCTGCTGGGGCGAGCCGCCGAGCTTCGCCGTGGCGCTGGGCGGCTTCCATCCTCACTTCCCGGTGCCTCCCGGCTTCCCCGCGCTCCGCCGCCTCACCCTCGGCCTCGGCGCCGGCGACTACATCCGCATCACCTGCCAGGCCTACCAGGCGCTCACCAGCAACAGCCTGCAGTTCGGCGCCCGCGCGGAGGTCTACATCAACGTGGGGGTGTACGTCCGCGGCTGGATGGGGTTCGACGCACTCATCATCTTCTCCCCCTTCGGCTTCGAGGTGGACTTCACCGCCGGCCTCGAGGTGGGCGTGGGCGGGGTCAAGCTGGCGGGCGTCAGCTTCGACGGCTCCCTCTCCGGTACCAACCCCTGGCGGGTGCGCGGCACCGCGACGATCTCGGTGCTGTTCTTCGAGGTCTCGGTCCACCCCGACGTCAAGTTCGGCAGCGAGGAGCAGGCCACGGTGCCGGCCACCGATCCCTGGCCGCCGCTGCTGGCCGCGCTGCAGGACCCGCGCAACTGGGCCGCGCTCCCCGCCGCCGGGGTGCTCCAGGCGGTGACCCTGGCGCTGCCCGCCGGTTCCACGGCGGCGGTGATCGATCCCTCCGGCCGCGTGGTCTGGAAGGAAACCGTCGCTCCGCTCGACCGCACCCTCAGCCGCTTCGGCAACGGCGCGCCGCCGGCGCCGGTCAAGTACACCGTCGACCAGGTCACTGTCGGGGCCCAGCCCGCCGCGGTCACCCCGATCCGCGACTTCTTCGCCGCCGGCCAGTTCGAGGAGCTGAGCGACCAGGAGAAGCTCTCCCGCCCCTCCTTCGAGCTGATGCAGGGCGGGATCGCGGTCGGCAGCGACGCCCTGCGCGCCGGTCCCGCCATTCCCACGCCGGTCGACTACGAGACCGACTACAGGGACCCGGAGCACGGGCGGCGGGGCCGCACCGCCTTCCGCCTGCCGCTGTGGATGCAGCGCGGTGCCCTGTCGCTGGAGCGCTCCGCCGGCGGCCTGGCCGCGGCGGGCACCCGCGCCTTCGCCGCCGGCGCGGCACTGACCCAGGTGGAGGAGCAGTTCGTGGTGGCCTCCACGGTGGATCTGGCCGTCCACCCCGGCGTGACCGCGCCGACGACCAAGGGGGCGGCCATGGCGGCGCTCAAGGCGCACCTCGCGGCGCATCCCGGCGACCGCGACGCCCTCCAGGTGGTCCCGCTACACGAGGTGGAGTGACCCATGAGCCTCACCAGCGGCCAGTACGCCTTCCTGCCGTGGCTTCGCACCGGGGTCGGGACGGAGATCGCCCGGGTGGATGGCACCGCCGGCAACGAGCCCCGCGTGACCCTGCCTATCCAGGTCCGCTTCAACGGCGATCCCGGCCTCGCCGGTGGGCTCACGGTGGAGCTCCACGGTCCGGGCGAGGTCCAGGTGGTGGACACGCTGGGCGTGCTCCGCACCTGGCCCCGTCCCGGCGTCATGGACGCCGAGCCGAACTACTTCCCGCTCATCGAATTCGACCAGGCCGACCTGCCCTGGCGCTACACCCCAGCCCGCGCCACCGGCGGTGACCGTCTCACCCCGTGGATTACGCTGATCGTGCTGGAGGACGCCGAGATCAAGCGGCTCGTTCCGGGGGGCAGCGGGCGCCTGGGCGCGGTCGAAATCATCGACGCGAAGGTGCTCCCCCGGAGCCGCCAGCTCTGGGCATGGGCCCACGTGCAGGTGGCCGGTGAGCAGGTGGTCGACGAGGCTCGCGCCGCGGCCCTCATGGCCGCCCGCTCCGGCGCCATCCGCTCCCGGCTGGTGGCACCCCGGCGCCTCGAGCCGCACCGCGGCTACACCGCGCTGGTGGTGCCCGCCTTCCAGCGCGGCCGCCTCACCGGCCTGGGGCAGGATCCTGGTGCGCTCGACGCGCTGACGCTCGCCTGGGGCGATACTCCCTCGGGCCCGCTCACCCTGCCGGTCTACTACTCCTGGCGCTTCGGCACCGGACCCGATGGCGACTTCGAGTCGCTCGCCCGGCTGCTCCAGCCGTTCGAGGCGCCCGAGTCGATCGGCATTCGCGACATGGACGTCTCTGCGGCCTCGCCCGGATTCCCGCCGGCCAATCCGGCGCCGCTCGGCCTTCGCGGCATGCTCACCGCGCTCAAGACGCCGGACACGGCGTGGCCCGCCCCCGCGCGCCTGACCTGGATCGCCCGGCTCAAGCAGCTGCTCAACCTCCCCGCCGACCGCGCGGTCACGCCGGGAACCGAGCGCACTGTGGTGCCGCCGCTCTACGGTCAGTGGCCCGCCGCGACCGACCGATGCACCGCCGACGTCGAGCCCCAGCGCCCCCTCTGGTTCCAGGAGCTGGCCGTCGATCCCCGGCTCCGGGTCGGCGCCGGCCTCGGCACCCGGGTCATCCAGGAACATCAGGAGGCGCTCATGGCGAGCGCCTGGGACCAGGTGGACCGGGTGCGGCAGCTGAATGAGGAGCTGCGCCAGGCCCAGCTCGCCCGCGAGCTGGCCACGCGGCTCGCCAGCCGTCACCTCTTCAAGCACGGCCCCGAGCAGGTCCTCGGTCTCACCGCCCCGCTGCATGCCCGGGTGAAGGCCAGCCCCACCACCGTGCGCGCCGTCCTCAACGAGAGCCCGGTGCCGCGCGGCGTGTTCGAGGGCGCCTTCCGCCGCCTGACCCGACCGCTCGGGCCCCTGGGCCGCCGCCTCGGTCCCCGCCCGGCCGACGCCGGCGGGCTCCTGGCCCGGCTCAACGCCGGCCTGCTGCAGGCCGCACCGCCCCCCGCGCCGCCCGAGTCGCTGGCGAGCCTGCCGCGGCTCGGAACCGCCATCGCGCCCGCCGGCGTCACCGCGAAGACGGTGGCCGCCGCGCGCGAGGATGTCACCCTCTACCGCCGCGGGTTGTGGCTGGTGCTGGTCCTCGCCGTGATCCTGGCGCTGCTCGGCGGGTGGCCGTTGGCGCTGGCCGGCGCGGCGCTCGCCGGCGGGTTCGGGTACCTGGCGTGGCAGGCAGCGGCACGGGCCGCGCTCGCTCCGCGGGTGGCGCTGCGCGACGGAACGCTGACCGGTGACCTGCTGCGCGAGACACCGCCGGCGCCCTCCTATGCTCCCGCCGCCGCGCCGGCCACCGGCGCCCCGCCGACGTTGCCCACCGTGCCGGCCGGTGCGGCCGCGCCGCCCGCCGGTGAGGTGATCGCCGTGCGCGAGGCGCTCGCCACGATGTTCGACCGCATGCAGCCGCCGGCCGAACCACTGCGTACCCTGGCCGCGAAGGACCTCCCCGCGCTGAGCCAGACCCTGGCCATGCGGCTCGAGCCGAGCCGCACCATCGCGCAGGCCTTTGCGGGCCGCTACCAGCTGGCGCCCGGAATGCACTTCCAGCCCGCCGACCCGCTGGAGCCGCTGCTCGCCGCGCCCGAGTTTCCCCAGCCCATGTACCGGCCGCTCGCCGACCTGAGCAACGAGTGGCTGCTGCCCGGCTTCGAGAAGATCCCGCCCAACTCGGCCACCCTGCTCAAGACCAACCAGAAGATGATCGAGGCCTACATGACCGGCCTCAATCACGAGATGGCGCGCGAGCTCCTCTGGCGCGAGTACCCCACCACCCAGCGGGCCACCTGTTTCCGCCAGTTCTGGGACACGGCCGGGTACGTGCCGCCCCCCACCGGCGGCCTCACCCCCGAGCAGCTGCGCGACATCACCCCGATCCACGGCTGGGCCGCCACCTCCGGGCTCGGCGAGCATAGCCCGCGGCCGCCGCTGCCGGGCGGCGGCGACTACCTGGTGCTGTTCATCCGCGGCGACCTGCTGCGGCGCTATCCCGACACCGAGGTGTACGCCGTCCGGGCGCGCTGGGGCAGCGAGGGGCGCGAGATGGATGAGCCGGCCAATGAGTCGGAGATTCCGCTCAAGGTGGCCCACCCGATGTTCTCGGGGTTCATGCAGCCCGACGCCAACTTCTTCGGATTCCGGCTCACCGCCGAGGAGGTCCTGGGCGATGGCGTCCGCAACGGGGCCCTGCCGGGGTGGTACTTCGTGCTGGCGGAGCCCTCGCACCAGCCGCGCTTCGGGCTCGACGTCGCCGCCGACACCCTGGCCGACGCGCAGTTCGGGCTCCCGGTGAGCGGCGGCACGTGGAACGACCTGGGCTGGGCCAACCTTGCGAGCAGTCGCGCCGCGCTGGGGCAGCTCACCACCATCGACCTCGACGCCGCGCTGCCCGACACCAGTGGCGTGGCCGACCCGCGCGCCTGGCACGCCGACCAGGGTCAGGGCCGCCACGGCAGCCGCGCCTCCGACCTGGCGTTCATCACGCTGCAGCGCCCGATGCGCCTGGCCATCCACGCCTCCGAGATGATCCCCTGATGCCCACGCCCCCTGATCCCGCCGCCCGGCCCGACCCGCTGGAGCACCAGCGGGCGCTGCTGGACGATGCCCGCGTGGACCTGCGCCGCGCGGCCGTCGCGCTCAAGGCCGCCCGCGCGGAGGCCGCCGCGGCCGGCCGCGACGCCACGGCGCGACCGCACGATCCCGCGGCCCCCGCCTCCGCTGGCGAGCCGGCGACGGTAGACCACGCGCAGGAACGCCTCCGTGCGGCGCGTGCCTCCGCCACGAGGGCGCGGGCCTCGCTGGCCGCCGACCTCGCCCAGCGGATCGCGCCCGACCCGGAGCAGGAGGTGGCCCGGCTCGCGGGGCACCAGCCCATCGTCCTGCTCCCGGTGCGGATCGAGACCCGCTTCCGCGGCGGCGACCTGCTGCTCCGCATCTACCCCGATGACATCCTCGCCGACGGCTTCGAGCCCGAGCTCACCGACGAGGAGGTCGCCGACGGCACCGCCTTCTGGGCCGCCGCCTGGCCCGGCGAGACCGAGGAGCGCGCCGCCTGGAAGGGGCTGGTCGGCGCGCTCGGCGCGGCGCGCGCCGCCTGGGTGGCGCAGGCGCTCACGCCGACCAACCTCGTCGCCCGCCCCGCCGAGCCGCCGGTCCTTCCCGCGGTGGCCCGGCGCGAGGCGAGCTGGACCCGGCCGGCCGAGGCGCGCCTGCTGCCCGACCGCTGGCACGTGGTCCTGCAGCTCGAGGACAGCCAGCGCATCGTGACCGGCGCGCCGATCGTCGAGCCGCTGGCGCTCACCTTCTCGCCCGATCCCGACGAGCCCGCCTCGCCGCTCGGCGATGACGGCCTGCAGCTCAACGACGAGGTGCGCTGGACGGTCGACTTCGAGGCGGCGGTGCAGGTGGGCATGGCGCTCCGCATCCCGCTCCTCCCGGCCGAGCGGCAGGGCTTCCGCCGGGTCATCGTCTACGGGGTCAAGTCCTCGCTCGCGCCCGACGTGAGCGCCACCAGCCTGGGCGAGCTGTTCACCCACCATCGTCACGATCGCGGCCTGGCCCTGGTGCCGCAGGGCACCCCGACCAACAACACCTCCCAGGCCGCGGCGCCGTACCCGCCCGCGGATACCGACGGCCGCCGGAGCTTTCAGGTGGAGCGCCTCGGGCTCGCCGCCGGCCCCACCCGGGACGGGCCGCGCTGGGCAGCCGCGCTCGGCCTCCCCGCCGCGCTGCCGGCGCACCTCGACGGCGCCGATGGTCGCGAGGAAGAGCGCGCGGGCGCCATGGCGCGCGCCCTCTGGCCGGTGACCTGGGGCTACTTCCTGCGGGAACTGATGAGCCCGGTCTTCGACGACGCCGCCATCGAGTCCGCCCGCCAGTTCTTCGTCAACCACGTGCGCGGCCGCGGCCCGCTCGCCGCCTTTCGCGTGGGCAACACCCCCTACGGCGTGCTGCCCATCAGCTCGCTGGCGCACTGGGTCCCGGGCAGTCGCGAGGGCGCCGCGGCCGCGGTCCTGCCCGACGCGCTCCGCCGGCTACGCGACCTGTGGAGCGCCCAGGTTTCGCAGGTGGCCCGCGTGGGTTCCACCAGCGACCCCGACGCCGACCTGCTTGCCACCCTCGGCCTCGACGCCAGCACCCGCGAGGTGCGGGTGCGCCCGCTCATGGGCGAGGACGCGCTCTGGAACCTGCTCGGCCTGGTGGGCCTCGGCGATGTCTGGGCCCAGTGGCTCGACGCCGGCCAGGGCAACGCCATCGCCATCTTCGACCGTCTGGGCCACCCCGAATGGCGCGCCCGCATCGCGCGCATGAACTTCAACAAGGACGCGTGGCCGTTCCGCTACCACCTGGTCACCGAGGAGCCGGTCTCCGAGACCAGCCCGCTGGCGCCCAACTACCTCGACTGGATCCGCGGCGCCGGCGTGCCCGAGCTGCTGCAGCAGGAATGGCCGGCCGGCGGCGAGCGGCCCGTCTCGCTGCTCTACCGCCTGCTGCGGCACGGCGCGCTGCTCGAATACCAGCGCGCCTCGTACCTGATCGGGCAGCGCTACCAGGTCTTCGAGGCCCTGGACGGGGCCGAGCGGGAACTGACGGGCCTGGCCGCCGCGGGGCAGCGCCCCAACCGCATGGCCCAGATGCTGGCCGCGGTGCCGCAGGTGACCGGCACCCAGCCACTGCACCAGTTCCTGGCCCATCCCGGCAACGCGGGCCTGGTGCGCGCACTGGTCCCCGACGAGTCCGTGGTGGGCTACCGCGATGCCCTCGGCATCCTCTCCGGCGCACCCACGGCCGAGCTGGAGCGGCTCTTCACCGAGACGCTCGACCTCTGTTCCCACCGGCTCGACGCCTGGATCACCGCGCTGGCGAGCCGGAGGCTCGAGCGCCTGCGCGCCGCCACGCCCACCGGCTGCCACCTCGGCGCCTACGGCTGGGTCGAGGACCTCAGGCCCCGGCCCACGGCCGGCGCCCATCCGGTGATACTGGCCGATGGCACCGCCGCCGCGCGCCAGTCCGGCAACGGCGGCTACGTGCACGCGCCCTCCATGACCCACGCGGCCGCGGCGGCGGTGCTCCGCAACGGCTACCTCTCCCGCACCGGTGCCGACCGCCAGGCCTATGCCGTGGACCTCACTTCCGTCCGGGTGCGCACCGCGCGCTTCGTGCTCGACGCGGTGCGCGAGGGCCAGCCCATCGGCGCCGTGTTCGGCTACCAGGTAGAGCGCGGCCTGCACGATCGCGGCCTCGACAAGTACATCGCGCCGCTCCGGGCCCGCTATCCGCTGGTGGCCGCCAAGACCGGCGACCCCGGCGACCAGGACCCGGATGACCCGGGCCAGCCGCTCGACCACATCGCCGCCCGCAACGTTGTCGATGGCCTGCGCCTCCGCACCGCGTGGCGTGATGGCGAGGTGCCCTGGGGCGCTGCGGGGTTCCCGGTGGCGGGGTCCGACCGCGCGGGCGTCGAGGCCGAGCTGGTGCGGCTCGACGACACCGTGGACGCCGTCTCCGACCTCCTCCTCGCCGAAGGGGTGTACCAGCTGGTGAAGGGCAGTCCCGGCGTGGCGGCCGCCACCCTCGACGCCATGGCGCAGGGCACCGTGCGGCCGCCTGATCCCGAGATCGCCACCCAGCCGCGGCGAGGCACGCCGCTCACCCACCGGGTCGCGCTGGTGGCCACGGGGGCCGCGCCGCTCCCCGCCGGCTATCCCGGCGTGGCCACGCCACGCGCCGCGCTCGAGCCCGCGCTCGACGCCTGGCTCGGCGGGCTCTTCGGCCGGCCCGATGCGTACCAGTGCGAGGTCGAGTTCGGGCCCATCGAGGCGCCCACCGGGTTCACCCAGGTCACCCTCGCCGACCTGGGCCTCCGGCCGATCGACCTCCTCCTCCTGGCCGACACCGCGGGACAGGCGGCCGCCAGGGCCACCCGCGCACCGTCCTCCGAACTCGACCGCCGCGTGCTCGAGGTGGCGCACGGCAAGCTGGGCCTCGTGGTCGAGACCGAGGCGCGGATCGCGTATGGCCGCGGGGGCGCCTTCGACCCGGCGGTGGATCGCTGCTTCGCCGACTTCCTGGAGCTGGCCCGCGCGGCGCGCGCGGTGCTGACGGGGAGCCGCCCGCTCGCGCCGAAGGACCTGGTGGCGGAGGACCGCGAGGCGGAGGCCCGCGCCGCCGATCACCGCGCGGGGGAGGCGCTGGGCCGGGTGCAGGGCGCCTGTGATGACCTCGACCTCACGCGGCAGGCGTTCGAGCCGCTGCTCGCGGCGGCCCGCGCCGCGGCGCCGGCGGCGGCCTTCAACCTCGCCCCGCTGCGGGCGGCGCTCCGCGGGCTCGCCACGCGCGGCATCACCGGGGCGTGGCCGGCCAGCAGCTTCGGGAACGATCCCGGGCTGCGGCCGGAGCTGGTGGCCCAGGGCGAGAGCGTCCTCGCCGAAGTCACCCGCCGGCTCGACAAGGCGCGGGTCATCCTCGAGGAAGCGGCGCAGCCGCTGCACGCCACCGACGATCGCTTCCGGCTCGGCGCTGCACGCGATGCGCTCGACCTCCTCGTGGGCGCGGCCATGCCCTTCCTGCCGCGGTTCGACGTGCCCGCCGCCGCCGAGCTGGGCAACGCCCTCGTGCAGGGCGAGGCGCCCGGCTTCATCGCCGGCGCGCCCGCCCCTCGCCGTGCCGCGCTCCGGAAGTTCGAGCTGGTGGCATCGCGGGTGCGCCCGCCGATCGGCGCCTGGCGCCGCCTGGAACTCGCCGGTGCCGCGCTCGGGGCGGCCGACCTGCCGCGCCGGGTGGCGCAGCTGCCCTACGACGCCACCGCCCGCTGGGCCGCGCTGCCCTTCGCCGACGAGGCCAGCCGGCCCCGGGCCGGCCTCGTCTCCCTGCTGCTCCTCCGGGCCGACGCGCCGGCGGTCAACGCCCCATGGGCGGGGCTGCTCCTCGACCAGTGGGTGGAGACCATCCCCGCGACCACCGAGCAGACCGGCGTGGCGTTCCACTATGACGACCCCGGCGCCGAGGCGCCGCAGGCCGTGCTGGTGGCGGTGCCGCCGGAGGAGCACGCCAAGGCCTGGCGGCTGGACTGGCTGGTGAATGCGTTGCAGGAGACCCTCGACCTGGCCGGCATCCGCGCCGTCGATGGTGAGCGGCTGGGGGCGCTGGGCCAGCTCCTCCCCGCCATCTGCCTGGCCGACAGCAGCGACGAGGTCACCGTCCGGACCGACTTCATCAAGGCCCTGGCCCAGGAGCGGCGGATCGTCGCGCGGGCGGAGGTGGTGCCATGAGCGGTGTGCTGCAGCCGGTGCTCGAGGCCAGGATCAAGGCCCAGCGTCCGGCGGTCACCTGGTGGAACCGGCTGGAGCCCCGGCCCCGTGCGCCCGAGGTCCAGGACACCGTGGCGGCCCGGGTGCGGGATCCGCTCTGGTTCCTGACCCGGCAGTGGCAGTTCGGCGAGTTCCAGGGCGAGGACGCCGCCAGCCCGGCGTGGATCTCCGTGCGGGGCCGGACCGCGCCGATTACCGGCTGGCGGCCCCGCGGGGCGGCAGAGCCCGGCCCCATGCGGCCCATCACCCGCCCGCTCGAGGAGCTGGTCGAGACCGAGGGCTTCGGCGCGGACCTGGCGGTGCAGGCCGAGCTGGGCCAGGAGCTGGGCCGCCTGCTGCTCGATGAGGGACTCACGCCGGGCCAGCGCGACCAGCTCCTGGCGGAGGTGCGGCAGCTCTTCCCGCCCGATGGCGGCGCGGTGGACCCGGCCGATGGCGCGGCGCGACGCTTCGGCGACCTCATCGCGGGGCGCGCGCTCGATGGCGTGGGCCTGGCGCGGGCGGGGGCCACCCCGGCGCTGCTGGCGCGGCCCGGGGTGGCGCCCTTCGCGGCGCAACTCAGCGCGGCGGTGACGGCGCTGCAGGCGCTGGTGGCCGACACCCTCGGTGCGCTGGGCGGCGATACCGGCACCAGCTGGGTGACGGATCACCTGGAGTACCAGGTGGAGGTGGCGGCGGAGGATCCGGCGGGCGGCGTGCTCGGCTTCACCGCCACCCCGGATCGTGGCGCCACCTTCGAGTGGTACACCTTCGACCTGGCCGCGCGGGGCGCGGCCGGGGAGGATGCCGTGCCGGCGGTCGAGCTGCTGCGGGAGAGTCGGCTGCCGGCCTTTGTCCGGTTCCGCGGCATGCCCAACCACCGCTGGTGGGATTTCGAGCGGGGCGGCACCGACTTTGGCGCGGTGATCCCCGACAAGCGGGACCTCGCCAAGCTCCTGGTCATGGACTTCATGCTGATCCACGGCAACGACTACTTCGTGGTGCCGCTCGACCTGCCGGTGGGGAGTGTCACGCGGGTGGATGAGCTCGTGGTGCACGACGTGTTCGGCGGGGCCACGCTGGTGGACCGGGCCGACCAGGGGCCGGCGCCGGCCGGGGCCCGCTGGAGCTGCTTTTCCATCGCCCAGCCGGGGCAGGGCGGGGCGCCGGCGGAGTTCTTCGTGTTGCCACCGAGCGCGGCGGCGGTGCGGCTGTCGGGCGAGCCGGTGGAGGACATCCGGGTGGCGCGCGACGAGCAGGCCAACCTGGTGTGGGCCATCGAGCAGGTGGTGGAGGGTGGGGCGGGGGCGGCGTGGGCGGGCCGGGACCGCCACGTGGCGGCGGCGGCGGGGGAGCCGGCGGAGCCGGTGCCGGTGACCGCTTCGCCGCTGGTGTACCGGCTGCAGAGCTTCGTGCCCTGGCACTGGTTCCCGATGCTGCCGGTGTCGCTCAGCCAGGTCACCGGGGAGACCGTGCTGGAGCAGGGGCGGATGGTGCGGCCGGACGGCGTCATCCCGGAGCCGGTGGGGCGGCTGCTGCGGCGTCCGGGGGAGGCGCCCTACCGGGTGCGGGAGGAGGCGGTGCCGCGGACCGGACTCAAGCTCACCCGGGAGGTGGTGCGGGCGCGGTGGACGGGGGGGGAGACCTACCTCTGGATTGCCCGGCGGAAGACCGCGGGGCGGGGGGAGGGGTCGAGCGGGCTGCGGTACGACGAGGCGCGGCGGGGGGAGGGGGCCTAGCCCCCCCGGGGCTACCGCAACCCGGCCCCCGTAGGTAGTTTATCCCCCTCCTGATGCCCCTTGGTGTAACTGGCAACACGCCTGACTCTGGATCAGGAGAGTCCTGGTTCGAGCCCAGGAGGGGCAATCTGAAGGCCCGGCGCTGACGCGCCGGGCCTTTGTTCTTTCGGGGGGACCACGGCTGCGTGCGTTGGGAGGGGCGGGCCGTCCCGGCGCCGCACTCGTACGCCACCCTGGTCGAGGTGGCGGGGCAGGGTCAACTCCAACATCGCCGGGCGAGGACAGAGCACCTTGCTGCCTTGGGGGCGTCTCCCCGGATGCGCCGATCCTGAATCGTCCCGGTGGCCCAGGCGCCACGCGGCGCCTCACCGATGAAGGCCTTCCCCCTCCTCCTGCAACCTCCCTCCTCGTCTTGTGGGTCGGCAGAAATTGCTCCAGGTTTTCCTCCTGACCTTGCCCAGGAGAACCGGTGGCTCCTCCGCGCTGGCGCTTTAGACCGAAGCAGCCCGACGACACCAGTCGCGATCCCATCAGCGGCGAGTTCTTCGCTACCGAGGCGATCAGGAACAGTGCAGAGGCTCTCGTCAGGGAGGCAATCCAGAACTCGCTGGATGCCAGGGCCGGGCGCGGTCCTGTGCGGGTCACGATCCGGCTTTCAGGTGACTCCGGTGCTGCAGACCCACTCAAGGTCGCGCCGTTCCTCGATGGCCTTGCACCACACATCTATGCTGATGGCAACGGCCTCAGGCCGGACCAGTGCCCGGTTCTCAGCCGCCCGGTGCGCTACCTCGCCTTCGAGGACACTGGCACGATTGGACTCCGTGGCGACCCGCTCCAGTGGCACAGGCAGGCCGGCGCCAAGAACAACTTTTACGCCTTCTTCCGCGCGGAGGGAGAGAGCGAGAAGTCTGTGGGTGAAAGGCGAGGCCGCTGGGGCGTCGGCAAGTTCGTCTTTCCGCGAGCAAGCTACGGAAGCACGTTCTTCGGCTATACCATCCGTGCCGAGGACGGCCGACGAATGCTGCTCGGTCGATGCATCCTGAAGTCGCACCAAGCGGAAGGTGTGCACTTTGTGCCCGATGGCTACTTCGGCTTCGTGCGGCAGCTGGAGCGTGGGCCGTTGGACACCCCAATCGAGGACCGGCAGATTCTATCGCTCTTCAAGGAGACTTTCTGTCTGGAGCGAGGCGAAGAGCCCGGCCTCTCACTCGTGGTGCCCTGGTACGACAACGAGATATCGGAGCAGAGTCTCCTCGAAGCGGCCGTACGGGACTGGTTCTACTCGATTCTGACAGGGGAACTCGTGGTCCGCGTAGGGGCTCAGCAGCTTGATGCCGGCTCGTTGGCGCAGCACGTCTGGCGGCTGACCCCTGAGTCGAGGAGCGACCTGGAACCGCTCATCGGGCTGACCCGCCATCTCCTGTCCCCGGAGGGGCGTCAGGCCACAACTCTCGGACCTGCAGATACCGCTGGAGCGCCCAAGTGGCATGACGCCATGCTGTCGGCGGAAACGGCGGCTGCCCTCACGGCGGTGCTTGATGCCGAGCGCCCGATCGTGGTACGAATTCCGATTGCGGTGAAGCCGAAGGATCAGCCGGTGCAGTCGTCATCATTCGACATCTGTCTGCAGCGCGATTCCACTGCGGACGATGGGCGCCCAGTCTTTGTTCGTGAAGGGATCGTCGTCACCGATGCCAAGGGTGGAAGGGTTCGGGGGGTCCGGTCGCTCGTCGTGATCGGCGGAGGCGCGTTGGCAGACCTGCTCGGTGACGCCGAAGGGCCGGCGCACACCGAATGGAGGGCTGACACCGCGCATTTCAAGGAACGCTACAAGTTCGGCACGTCGTATCTCACCTTCGTCAAGCAAGCTGTCGCGAGTCTCGTGGAGCGCCTCCAGGGGGAAGAGGACAACGTAGCTCCCGACCTGCTGTCCGACCTGTTCTCGCTGCCTGAGGAACGGCCCGAGCCTCCCCGGCGGCCAGCGCCTGCCGGAGGTACGGAGGGGCCGGAATCGGAGCCAGACCCACGGCTCAATCTCGTGCGAACACCGGCCCCCTATCGGATCACGCGTGTCGCGGGGGGATTCACCCTCACGCGAGGTGAGTCCCGAAGCCGGACTCCAGCGGAACTGCAAGTCACCGTCGCGTACGAGGTCCGTCGCGGCAATCCGTTCAGCAAGTACGATCCGGCGGACTTTCAGCTGCATATCCCTCCCATCGCTGTCTCCTCCGACCACCGCGGACTGCTGCAGTTGGACGCATCGGCCAACAGCCTGCGCCTGAAGGTCACTGATCCTGATTTCCGTCTCACAGTGACGGGCTTCGATGTGAATCGTGACCTGATCGTGCGCGTGGTTTCCAAGGGGGCATTCGGTGCCGACGAAGCGGCTTAACTGGACCGGTCGTCGGCGCATCACGCGCGATCGGGTCGACATTGCCATCAGCCGTGAGGCCGGGCGTCCGGCATTCAGCGCTCGGATCACGCTCGCCGATCTCGGACTGGCGCCGGATGCCAGGGTTGTTGTCGAGGCGTATCGCCAGGCTGCCTACATGCGATTCGCGTATGGCACGGTCGCGTTCATCACCCCGCCGCATTCCACCTGGCTGGAGGAATTCGATCCGCCCGAAGGCGTACTCTTCCGTGTCAAGGTGATCGGGGTCGGAGCCGATGACGGGCGGATCCTGGCCGAGGCGGACCAGATTCGCCCGGTTGACCCGACGGCAGATGAGTCTGGCCGAAAGTCGCTCCTCACCGTGCGTGGAGAAGCGCTCGGAGACGAAGTGTGGCAGCTGCGGGTGGATGAGGGCAGTCAGCCCCCCGAGCTTGTGGTCAATAGCGAACTGGGGGTTCACTGGAAGACGCTGGCCCGAGATCCCCACCTCTTCTGGCTGGTGTACCCATCCGCCCTGCGTGAGATCCTGCGTGCTATTGTCCGCGGTGGCGTGCCTGAGGCAGACGACCTGGGGGACTGGCGCGTGCAATGGCTCCGGTTTGCGGAACGGCAGCCGGGGGTCGGCACGCGGCCCGACGAGGCCGATCCGGAGGCTCTGACGGAGTGGATCGAGGGGGTGGTCCGTGGCTTCTGCCGAGCGAACCGCCTGCGTGAGAAGTACCAGCGACTATTCGCGGATGAGGGGGGTGCGCCATGAGAGTGCGCCGCCTCACCGCTTCCGGCATCGAGCAGGCTCACCGATGGCTGGATCAGGTCGAACAGGACGGACGCGGAACCGTGCCCCAGGAGCTCCTGGAAGGGGAACTGGCGACGCCGCTGAGTACCCTACTGACGCTCGACCGAACGACCTTCCCGACCCGCCTCGAGTGGGCGACGTATGCAGAGCAGCTCCTCCGCCCGTTGCCCGCCTCGGAGGTGCAGGGCGACACCGGCCTTTGGGCATGGCTGACCCTGGCGCTCTTTGACCAGGTCTGTCCACCCGATGCCTCGGGCGCCCGCCGGGTGCGCCAGCGCGCCCGCTATATCCCGGTCGCTGGGGATTTCCGGACGTACTATAGGCATTACCTGAGCGGCCCGTGGCGCGTCGCTCATGCGCACCGTGATGATGTGGGACGAGTGGCCGGTGTGCTCACGGGAAAGCTGCATCAACCGGGCGAGATCGCGGAACAGCTCACCTCGCGGCAGGACCTCGTGAGCAGCCGCACCGTGATGGCCTTGGCAACCCACCTCTATCTCGACCCCGGCACCCGCCAGCCTCGACGCGGCTCGGGGTCTGCCGGGCCGGGGACCCCACGCCGCCTGGCCGAAGTGCTTGCCCAGCTTGATGTTACTCAGGACATCTACGGGATGGACGTGGCTCGGCTCCTCGGTCTCCTCCCGGGGGAATTCTCGCGGTTCCGCGACGCTAGCTAGTGGTGGTGCTGGCCCTTGCGTCCCGGACAGAATGTCCAATATTATTCCCCATCCTGCTTAAGGCTACCCGATCCATGTACGACCTCCGCGCCCTTCGCGCTCGCCACGGTCTTTCCCAGGCCGAGGCCTCTACCCTGTTGGGAAAGAGCCTCAAGACCGTGAGCCGGTGGGAGACACGGGAGGCCACCCCTCGGGATGCCTATGAGCTCCTGGAGTTCAAGATCCGGGAGCGCCAGCTACCCCGGATCTTCGGGGAGCGGACCTTTCGCTTCATCGACCTCTTCGCCGGGATAGGGGGGCTGCGGCGTGGCTTCGAGTCCATTGGCGGTGAGTGCGTTTTTACCAGCGAGTGGGACAAGTACGCCCAGCAGACCTACCGGGCCAACTTCGGGGAGTCACACCCAATTGCCGGTGATATCACCAAGATCCCCAGCGAGCTAATCCCCCCACACGACGTCCTCCTGGCCGGCTTCCCCTGTCAGCCGTTTTCCATTGCCGGAGTGAGCAAGAAGAACGCCCTGGGCCGCCCGCACGGCTTCGCCTGCGACACCCAAGGCACGCTCTTCTTTGATGTGGCCCGGATCATCCGGGACCACCGCCCGCGGGCCTTCCTGCTGGAGAACGTCAAGAACCTCAAGAGCCACGACAAGGGCCGGACCTGGAAGACGATTCTCTCCGTGCTCCGGGACGAACTGGGCTACTACGTCCCCGACCCCGTCATCGTCGACGCAAAGGGGTATGTCCCCCAGCACCGGGAACGGATCTTCATCGCGGGCTTCCGTGACCTCAACGACTTCAGCTTCGAGGACTTCACGCCGCGGGACCCGGCCAATGGCCCAAAGCTCGGAAGCATCCTTCACGGGGGGAACGGCGGGGAAGAGCCCGAGGAGCCCTACACCGACCGGAAGGGCAGGGTCTCCCGGAAGTACATCCTGACTGATCACCTGTGGAAGTACCTGCAGGACTACGCCGCCAAGCATCGGAGCGCGGGGAACGGCTTCGGCTTCGGCCTGGTCGGGCCCGGGGATACGGCCCGGACCCTCTCGGCCCGGTACTACAAGGACGGGTCGGAGATCCTGATCAAGCGCGGGCGCGGAAACCCGCGACGCCTGACCCCACGCGAGTGCGCCCGGCTCATGGGATTCGACGAGCCGGGCCAGCCTCGGTTCATCATCTCGGTATCGGATACCAGAGCGTACAAGCAGTTCGGGAACGCCGTTGTGGTGCCGGTGGTCCGGGCCATCGCCGAGCACATGGAGCCGTACATTCTCGGTGCGACCAGCCGCGGAAAGCAGTACGTGCTTCCGCTCGCCCGGGCAGGGTAGGGCCGGGTTGACGGACATCGTCGACCGGAAGACCCGGAGCCGGATGATGGCGGGCATCAGGGGAACCGATACGAAGCCGGAGCGGTTGGTCCGCTCCTGGCTCCACCGCCAGGGACTGCGCTTCCGCCTGCACAAGGCTGGGCTGCCTGGCCGGCCCGACATCGTCCTTGCCCGATACAAGACGGCGGTCTTCGTCCACGGCTGCTTCTGGCACCGCCATCCCCGTTGTCGGTACGCCACTACCCCAGCCAGCAACGCCCGGTTCTGGGCCGCCAAATTCCAGCAGAACATGACCAGGGACCGGAGGAACGCGGTTGAGCTGCGGAAGCTGGGATGGAAAGTGCGGATCATTTGGGAATGTCAGGTGGATGACAATCACCTTGCCAGACTCGTCTCCCGGATCAAGGCAACGCCCACCGTGAGGGACTGAGACAGGATGGCCCACTTCGCAGCGAAGCGACTGGCGGCCGTCGAAGTCGTGCCCGGTGCCTCCCACCAGCATGAGCTGAACGCTACAGCACTCTGGCGCGGCCTCGGGTTCCCCAAGGGTCGTAGCGAGGGTGGGTTGAGTCTCCTCTGCTACCTCACCCCTGGAAACGATCCGGTCCTGCTCGAGGGCAGCTTCACTCTCTACAATTCCAGGGCGAAACAGCCGCGGCGGTCTCCCGAGTACCGCCTCTATTACAGGCTCCCCGGTCTGGAAGAGTTTGCCAGACCCGAAGATCTCCTTGTGTTGTGCCGTGCCGGGGCCGGAGCAGAGCTGCATGGCCTGATCGCTCGCCCGGGGACGCCGATGGAACGGCAACTAGAGCGCCTGCTCCGGCTCGGGGACGATGCGGCGTTGCGAAACCTCGTCGTGCGGGAGGCGGCACGCCCCCAGCAAGGCGATGCTGTCGAGTGGGTGGGCACGCTCTTCCCAGCGGCTGATATCCCAACGCTGGGAAAGGCGGTGTCGGAGCACGCGCTACTCGAGAGCTCGGTGGCGTCTCGCCGCATTCCCTCGACCCGCGCCATGGCGGACGCTGGGCGCGACTTGGCCCGTGATGTGTGGGGCACTGGGCTCAACGCAGACGAGTACATTCAGCGCGGACTCGAAGCAGAATCAGGACTTTACTTCGCCATAGAGAAGGAGGTCGGCGGTCTTGAACTGCGAGCTCTCCTGCGGGACGGCGCAGCGGAGCTCGACGAGATGCTGGCATGGGCACTGCGG
Organism: Gemmatimonadales bacterium; assembly: GCA_046327715.1. Taxonomy (GTDB): domain Bacteria; phylum Gemmatimonadota; class Gemmatimonadetes; order Gemmatimonadales; family GWC2-71-9; genus JADJOM01. The sequence continues at coordinate 8,589 of JAXLXY010000016.1, read as the reverse complement.
ATCCAGCAATCGCGGAAGTCGCGGCGGGGTCAGAGTCTCCAGCACCACTTCGCGTCCCTGCTCGATCGCGAAGGCATCCCCTACGCCGCTCAATGCCAGACGGAGGGCTCCGAGCGCCCGGACTTCATCATTCCGGGTCACGCACAGTACCATGATCCTGCCTACCCGGCGGATCGCCTCATGATGGTGGCATGCAAGTCCACGGTGCGCGAGCGGTGGGCGCAAGTCTTGAGGGAGGCGGAGCGCATTCGAACGAAGTTTCTGCTCACCGTTGATGAAGGGATGAGCGCAGAGCTGCTCCGGTCCATGAACCAGCGCGCGATTCTGGTGTTCGTGCCGACCGGAATCAGCGCCTCGGCCTACGCTCAATCTGATATGGAGCCGCCTGTCGAGTCGGTCGAGGATCTGCTCGATCGCCTGAGGACAGTCATCTGAGGGGGCCTGCGGGGCGGGCGCATTCCCGGCTTTAGATAAGCCGGTGACCTGCCTTGGTCTCAGGTGCCACCGCCAACTCCTCGATGTCCGACGGCCACAGCATCTGGCGCACCCCACGCCGGTCCCGGTAGCTCGAGCCCAGCGCGTACCCGAACCCATACACGTTGTAGAGCGCCACCGCCTTCTCCCAGTCGTTCGCCGTCCGCATCCGGTGGATCGCGTAGTGCAGCATCTGCTTCACCGCGTTCCGCCCCGCGTCGTAGGGCGACATCTCCAGCCACGGCGGGTGCCCCTCCGCCCAGACCGCCTCCCCCACCCGCCCGAAGAACCACCAGCTCATGTCGAACGCCAGTTCCGCCAGCGCCTCCTCCGACCAGCGCAGCAGCACTTCGGTCCCGCGACGGCCACGCGGGAGGGCGGTGTCACCCGCCGCCGGTGGCACCCCCGGATCCACCTCCAGCCGGTGGCCCGTCTCCGTCTCGGGGTATCGGAAGGTCCGGGGCAGCAGCCAGGTGGAGGGCCGGACCAGGATCCGGTGAACCTCCCGCGCCACCCGCACCCTCCGCCCCGGGACAAACTCCTCCCCGAAATAGAGCCCCCGCCGCGCCCTCGCCAGGTGGGTCCTGAACTGCGCTGCCGCCCCTGCAAAGGACTTCCGGTACGACTTCACCTCCACCACCGCGTGCACCGTCACCCGCCCGGCGGCCCCCGGCTCGCGGCTCAGCAGATGCATGTCGGCCGCCTTGGCCCGCTGCCCGTGGGAATTCCGGGCCAGCACCGCATCGCCCAGGTAGAGCTGCGCCCCAGGATCCAGCCCCCCCGCCGCCCGCATCCCCTCCATCCACCGCGTCACCGCACCCGCCGCCAGCGCCTCCGCCACGAACCCCTGGAACTCAGGGATGATCCGCCCGAACACGAATCGGATCACCGCCGCTGTCTCCGGGTCCCGGAGTGCGGATCCCGCCTTGGCCCTGAGCCAGCGCCCGGGGCCGGGGTAGGGCCCATCCCGGAGGAACCGGACAAACAGCGCCGCCCGCTCCTGCTGCGCCAGGCGGCCGATGGCCGTGGCCAGCCCGGCCCGGAACACCTCCAGTGGCTCCCGGCCCCCCGGATGCACCGCCCCGCGGCCCAGGGCCAGCCCCAGCGCCGCCTCGAGATCCCCGCCCAGCGCCTCGCCGGCATGCCCGAACTCCACCTCCCGCGCCAGCTCGGCGCCGTCGAGCGCCTGGTGGACAAGGGAAGGGGAGGGGATGGGGGATCGGGGCATCGGGGGTCCGGGGCAGAGGTGCCGCTCGGTGGCGCCTTCCCAGAGGCTACAAGGGCGCCGTCAGGGCGGCGTCATTCGCCTGTGGATGGCGCTTGGCCGCCTCCCTGGGTGCCGGGAGGTGCGGTACTGCGCTACCGGCGCCGAATGAACCAGTGGTCAGGCGAGACCTTGGCGTGGCGCAGCGCCCACGCCTTCGCCAGCTATGAGGCGAAACCAGGGAGCTCCGCCTTGGCCCATCGCTCCCTGGTCTCAGGCCGGCAGCTACCGCGTCTGTGAGATGCACTCGATGAAGGCAATGCGCCCGCCTGCCGCCACCTTTCGATCGAAGCACGCGGCGAGGCGGGAGGTTCCCGTCCGGGTAGATCCTTGCAGGCTCCTCGGCTGAGGCGACGGCGACGCCTGGAGCCCAGCGGGGAGCTTCCACGCCGTGGCGTGGTAGCCCGAGGCCGTGAGGGTGCTTCCGACGGCGATCCCCTTGTCGTTGATGGCAACGGCAAATGCGCTTGACGGATCAGTGGGTGCGAGATCCACCACCCCTCCCGACACTGGCCAAACGACCGGGCGGCTGACGTCCTGCATTTCGAGCAGAACCTGGCCCACGACCCTGCCAAAGAGATCAATCGCTGACCCGGATGCCAACTCTTCGGCCGTCGGATCAAGGGGCGGCAGGATCTTGAACCCGTGGATTGGCCCCCACGAATACGAGTAGAGCCCACCGGAGAGGGGGGCGTCCCCCCACCCGACGTACTCACCCAGTTCGTTCATTGCAGTGACGCCGAAGTGCCCATAGGGGTCGGCTTCCGGAGGCTGACCAAGGCTGACGAACCCAGTGAGTAGAGACCAGCTGAAAGGACGATACCAGCACCCGACCATGCAGTCGACATAAGAGCCGATCACGACACCGTATGATGTCAAATCCGCAGGGAAGACTTCGTAGTACCCGGGTGTTCGCTGGAGGAAGTCGAGGACACCTGTCTGCCTGCTCCAGAAGAACCCGTTTGAAGAGAGGTCGCTGCTGCCGGCTCCACCGGCTGCTTGCCGGAGGTCATTGATGACCGCAATCCAGCCGTAGGTAGTGCCCGCCGGGTACGGTACATTGAGTCGCGAGGGAACGCCCTGCGCATTCCAGATGACCCGCTGCCCCGATCCGCCAGTCGTGTCACTCACGCCGAAGATCGTCCCGGCGGGCGTGATTTGATCCGCCCGGCTCCAGTGGTGTCCGGGCAGCGGGGGGAGCGGGACCATGCCACCCTTGAGGCTCCACCGGAATCCCAACGTCGACCCCTGGGGCGTGTCGGACCGTCCGACTACCGTCCCCGCATTGTTGATATCCGCCGCCCAGGCATTGGCTCCGCCGAGGGTTCCCAGGTCAATTCGGGTGATTGCCTCAGCACCAACGCTCGCGGGCGCAGTTCCCGCCGCCGTGGTGGCTGTGGGCTCAGTGGCGTCACACCCCAAGATGCCGGGCAGGGCAAGCATGGCGATCAAAGCTCGTCGGTTCACAATCAGCCTCCACGTGGGTGAGGGAGAGCCCTAAACTCGTATGAGCCTGTGACACTGCTGCGCGTTGGCTGTCTTCAGCGGCTGCCACTTGTTGTGGCAATGCTTCGACACCAGGCCTTGTCCGGGTCCAAGGCCAGGTCTTCCGGACGTGTGGACCGAGGCGCGTGCGGGATTTCCGCCATGGAAGCGGGCTCCCGGCCCCGCAGTGAGGCCGTGTGATGCAGATTCGCGTGCTGTAGGTGTGCGGCGGCCGCGAAGCCGCAAGTTCCGAGCCTCTTAGTTGGCCAGTCCACTAGCGCCAACCGTACTTGCGCCACGACACAGCACACGGCTGCCACGACCTGCTCGCGGCCAGACTCGGCTGCCGCGTCGAGATCGGTGCAGGCGCCGCGGCGGCGCAGCGGCAGATGGTGTGCGGTTGGCAATCCATGATGAGGAGGTGGCGGCAGTGGCCGCGGTGCGGTACCGCTGCGCACGATGGACCTTCAGAATTCACTATTGCGCATTTCCACCCCATTTGCTAGACTGTTGCCCGTTGTCCGGGAGTCGCGTCCCGTAGGTCATCGGCCTGACAGCTGCCCACCGGGCAGTCGCAGCGCCGCCGCAGCCGAACATCGCTGCCGGAGACCTCGGAGACGCGACTTTTTGTGTTCCGGTACCCGTACCACCGTACCACTGATCGGAGCCCTGTCCGTCCCATGACGCCCACAGTGCCGTGCCCCACCCGTCCCGCCCCGCGCGGCCTCCTGGCCCCCCGCGGCAGCGCCAGCTCCGGCCTCGGCCGGGGCCTGGGGCTCGCCCGGTTCGGCCGGCATCGCCTTGCCGATGCGGCCGACACGGATCGCGGCGTCGCCGGGCGGGCCATTCGAGCCGGCGGCCGCACGGGCAGGGAAGGCAAGGCGTGGTACGCGAAGGACAACATGACGCAGGCGGGAGGCACCGACCCCGGACCGTGAGGCCGCCGGTCCAGGTACACCTCCCCACGGGGATGGCCCATCGCCCCACCTGCGCGCACACGCGACGGGTGGGGCGATTGGCATTGCAGGACCGTGGCCGGCGGACGGAGGGCGTGTTCACACGAGATCACGCGACTCCCGGGTGGAGACGTCAGCCGTTCGTCGTGCCACGGGAATGGGAGATGGGAGGAGAGGGAGCCGTAGCGCAAAGGCCAGCGCGCCCGATTGTCGCTCGGGAGTGTGCGGGTTCGAATCCCGCCGGCTCCGCTCAGCCGCCGTGGCGGAATGCATACGCGCGACGCTCAGAACGTCGTGGGCCATGGAGCCCGTGGGGGTTCGAATCCCTCCGGCGGCACTTGGAGTCACTGCAGGTGCGTAGCTCACCAGGCAGAGCGCGGGGTTGTGCCCCCCGAGGAGGCGGTTCGAGCCCGCCCCACCTGATGGCGGTCGCGGGCTGGAAGCTCAAGTGGCAGAGCGCTCCTTTCGCACGGGAGAGGCTCCGGGTTCGACTCCCGGCCGGTCCATCGCGTGGTGTGCAGTGCTCGGCCCCGTGGTCCAACGGACGACGACGCCCGGCTACGAACCGGGAGGCTGGGGGTTCAACTCCCCCCGGGGTCATGCAGGGGCGGGGAGGGTCGGAATGACAGGGGGCAGGGATTCCTCGGTCGCTCCGCTCCCTCGGAATGACGGGTCCGGGCCCAACCGCCCAACCGCCGAACCGCCGAACCGCCTAACCGCCGAACCGCCCAGAAAGGAGGTCCCTGATGCTGTGCCTGGTCTACAACACCACCGGCGAGCCCCTCGAGCTCGTGCCCTCCCTCATGGGCCTCGTGCTGCACCTGCGGGGCAAGGCGGAGATCCTCGAGATCCTGGAAGGCCAGGTGGCGCGCAGCCCGCGCCTCGTCTTCCCGCTGCCCAAGAGCGTCGTCCTGCGCCAGCACCGCCGGATCCGTTCGCGGGCGGCGACGCTCACCAACGAGCACCTCTTCCTGCGCGACGGCCACCGCTGCGTCTACTGCGGCCGGCACCGCCGGGAACTGGCCCCGCGGGAGCGGCTGACCCGGGACCACCTGGTCCCGCGGTCGCGGGGCGGCGCGGACGCCTGGCTCAACGTGGTGACCGCGTGCAGCTCGTGCAATCACCGCAAGGACGACCGCCTCGTCGAGGAGGTCGGCCGGGTGCCGCGGGTCGCCCCGTGGGTGCCCACCCGGGGCGCGCTCGTCACCCGGCGCCTCGCGGTTCGGAAGTAGGGCCCTCGCCGGCCGCCGATGGTGGCGGTCGGCGGGGGTGTCGTGGAGACCGTAGCTCAGGTGGAAGAGCAGCAGAAACACCAGTGCCGCATCCTTGCCCGGAATCGGGCCGCAGGCGCCGGGTTATCGATAACCTGCCGGTCGTGGGTTCGAGTCCCACCGGTCTCCCTGCAGTGCAGTGCAGAGCGGGTCAGCCGAGGAATGCCTCGCCATCCTTTGCCCGGCAACGGGCCGACGGCCGAGGGTTCTCTGGTGCAGGACGGGTTCGATTCCCGGGCCTCGTGCTGGCCCCAACATCATGCCGGGCGGGTCGACGCGGATCGGTGATCGCTCCAACTCGACCCTGGACCATGCGAACCAGGGGCCGAACCGCACCCTGCATCCGCCCGGCAGCAGTCCCCCGCTGGACGAAAGGAGGTATCCGATGGACTACAGCCAGTACTTTGCCGCGCGCCTGCGCCGGCTCCTGACGCCGCAGGCCGAGCCGATCCCCGGCACCACCCAGGTGCCCAACTCCGCCGGGGGCTACGCCTGGCCGGTCTCCCGCTGGGCCCGGCTCGACCGGTTCCTGGTCCTCGGCAGCGAGGGCGGGACCTACTACGTCGGCGAGCGCCAGCTCACCCGCGAGAACGCCCAGGCCGTGGTCGAGTGCCTGGCGGAGGACGGCGCGCGCGTGGTCCGGCGGGTCGTCGAGGTGAGCGAGGCGGGCCGCGCCCCGGGCAACGACCCGGCGCTGTTCGCCCTGGCGCTCGCCGCGGGGCTGGGCAATGACGCCACCCGGGCCGCGGCGCTGGCCGCGCTGCCGCGGGTGGCGCGGACCGGTACGCACCTCTTCCACTGGCTCCAGTACGTCTCGGCGTTCCGGGGCTGGGGGCGGGGCGTGCGGCGGGCGGTGGCGGCGTGGTACACCGCGCGCGACCCGCGGGACCTGCTCCACCAGGTCCTCAAGTATCCGAGCCGCGACGGCTGGGCCCACCGGGACGCGCTGCGGCTGGCGCATCCCCGGGCCCCCACCGTGGCGCACGACCTCGTCCTGCGCTACGCCGCCCGCGGCTGGGAGAGCGTGCTGACGCTCAATGGCGTGGACGACCTGGACGTGGTCCGCACCATCGAGGCGGTCGAGACGCTCAAGCACCAGGGGCCGGTGGAGGCGGCGCGGACCATCGCGCAGCACCGCCTGACCCGGGAGATGGTGCCCACGCCGCTGCTGGCCCACGCGGTCGTGTGGGAGGCGCTGCTGCAGGGGATGCCGTACACGGCCATGATCCGGAACCTCGGCGTCATGACCCGGGTGGGGCTGCTGGTCCCCTTCAGCGCGGCGGCCCGGCTGGTCGCGGGCCGGCTGGCGGATCGGGAGGCGCTCCAGGCCGCGCGGGTGCACCCGCTCGCGGTGCTGGCGGCGCTCCGGACCTACGGCCAGGGGCACGGCGTGCGGGGCCGGCACAGCTGGCAGCCGGTGCCGCAGGTGGTGGATGCGCTGGACGGGGCGTTCTACCTGGCGTTCCGGAACGCGCCCACCACGGGCCGGCGGGTGCTGCTTGCGCTCGACGTGTCCGGGTCGATGTCGGCCCGGGTGCATGGCCTGGCGTACCTCGACTGCCGCGAGGCGTCGGCGGCGATGGCGCTGGTCACCGCGGCCACCGAGCCGCAGCACCTGTTCACCGCCTTCACGGCGGGGAACTACCCGAGCCGCTGGGGGCCGCAGCTGGGCAGCGGCCTGTCCACCCTCGACATCTCGCCGCGGCAGCGGCTGGATGACGTGGTGCGGCGGATCCGCGACCTCCGCTTCGGCGGCACCGACTGCGCGCTGCCGATGCTGGAGGCGCTGCGGCACCGGTGGCCCATCGACCTGTTCGTGGTCTATACGGACAGCGAGACCTGGGCGGGGCGGGTCCATCCCGCCCAGGCGCTCCGCCAGTACCGGGAGCGGATGGGCATCCCGGCCCGGCTGGTCGTGGTCGGCATGGCGTCGAACGGGTTCAGCATCGCGGACCCGGAGGACGCCGGCATGCTCGACGTGGTGGGGTTCGATACCGCCACGCCGGCGGTCATCGCCGACTTCGCCACCGGCGGGTAGCACAAAAGAAGGGGCGGCGCCGCGGCGCCGCCCCTTCTGGTGTTCGGCCCTGCTGGGTGCGGGCGGCACCAACAACCCACCTGTCACCCCGAGCGGAGCAGGGGATCCCTCAAGGCCCGCCGCGAACCTGAAGGGATTCCTCGGTCGCTGCGCTCCCTCGGAATGACAGACGGGGGGTGGGCGGGAGGGCAGCCCGAACCCCGCACCTGTCATCCCGAGCGCAGCGAGGGATCCCTCGAAGTCCGCCGCAAACCCGAAGGGATTCCTCGGTCGCGTCGCTCCCTCGTAATGACGGGGCGGGGGGTCGCCGCTTCCCCCTTCCCGCTTCCCCGCTTCCCGTTTCCCCTCCCCGCAAGCCGAGCACCCTCCGGACGGCGGGCCGGGTGGGGGACATCGTCGTGACCGCGCCCCACGCCCCCTAGTACACCGTCGGCCCCGCCATCGCTCCCCGCACGCACTTCACCGAGCCCAGGATCGTCTTGTTGACCATGCTCACGTCACCCAGCGCCATGTCCATCGCCACCGCGTGCGTCCCCGGGCTCGCGATCAGCGCGCTCGACGTCGCCGACCAGTAGAGGCCGTTCTTCACCCCCGTGAACGGGTGCCCTTGTGGCAGCACCGGGTTGGTTCGGCTCGAGTCCACCAGGCTGGTCAGCTCGTTGAACGTCGGCAGCCGCCACCCCTTCCGGTCCCCGATCCGCTTGTCCATGCACACCTCCCGCGCGATCACCCACTCCCGGTCGAGCGGATCCTGGCCCGTTTCCCACACCAGCCCCGTCTCGTGGTCGAGGATTCCTGCGCCGCCCAGCACCGGCGCGAAGCGGGTGGCCGCCGCCAGCCGCTCCGACCACAGCCACCGCTCGCAGCACTGCGGCCCGCACAGCCAGTAGCCGATGAGCACCGCCACCGGCACCACCACAACCGGCCACCATTTCATGGGAGCCTCCTGGAGGGGGAACAGCCGACCGCGACACGCCGCTCGATAAGCTACGCGGGAACCCCTGCTCGGCAATGACGCGGCGGTTGGACGGTTAGGCGGTTAGGCGGTTAGGCGATTAGGCGATTAGAGGCTTGGACGGTTGGTTGATCCGGCCGCGAGGG
>JAXLXY010000015.1:0-73976 GCA_046327715.1 Gemmatimonadales bacterium | reverse complement strand
TGGTACCGCCCATCCTCGAGTACCACCACGGTCCGGCCTGCTCCGTCACCGGGGGGTATGTCTACCGGGGCCAGAAATACCCCGCCCTGCGCGGCACCTACATCTACGGGGACTACTGCACCGGGGTGATCCGCCCGGTCCGCCTGGTCAACGGCGCCTTGGTGACGGAGTACGCCCCGCTCAGCCCCCCGGTGATGAACGACAACGTCGTCTCCTTCGGGGAGGACGCGGAGGGCGAAGTCTACGTGGTCATGGCCTCGGGACGGGTCTACCGGATTGCGCTGGCCGGCTGAGGGCTCAGCGGGTGATGCCGTACTTGCGCAGGACGACGCGCAGGCGGTCGAGCGGCAGGGGATCGACCGCGCCGCCCCGGCTCTCGACCCGGGTGGCCATGGTCAGGGAATTGTAGATCGCTTCCTCGGTGGCCTCGACCACGGCCTGGAACAGGGGCGACAACTCGTCGTTCTGCAGCTCGGCGGTGGGCGGGCGGCGCTCCCGCGCCGGGCGGCGCATCCCCGGATGGGTGGAGAACGCGATCACGTAGTCGCCGGAGCCGTTGGCCGCACTCGAACCGGTGCGGGCCAGTCCCATGATGGCCCGGGCGGCGAGCCGCTGGAGGTTTGGCGCCAGCACCGGGGCATCGGTGGCCACGACGATCATGATCGAGCCATCCCCCGCCGAGTCCTCGACCTGCCCCCGGAAGGCGTACCGGTCGAGTTCCTTCCCCACCGGGGCGCCCAGCACCTGCAGCACCCCGCCGAAATTGCTCTGGACCAGGACACCGACCCGCCAGCCGCCCAGGGAGGCCGGCAGTACCCGCGAGGAGGTGCCGATCCCCCCCTTCCAGCCGAAGGCCACCGTGCCCCGCCCCGCCCCGACGCTGCCCTCCGCGACCGGGCCCGTGCCGGCCCCCTCGAGCGCGGCACGCACCTGCTCCGCCGTGACGGAACGGCTGCGGATCTGGTTCAGCCCGCCATCGTTGGTTTCCCCGACGACCGCATTGAGCGACTGCACGGAGCCCATGCCGGGCTGCTCCAGCATCCAGCCCACCATGGCATCCGCGGCGCGCCAGACGCAGAGCGTGCAGGTGAGCAGGATCGGCGACTCGAGCTCGCCAAGCTCACGGACCTGGGTCACGCCCAGCAGCTTGCCGAAGCCGTTGCCGACGTGGATGGCGGCCGGCACCCGCTCGAGGAACGGGTTCCCGGCGTGCGGGTGGACGGCGGTGATGCCGGTGCGAACCGAGTCACCGGCGTCGATGGTGACCTGGCCCACCCGCACCCCGGCGACATCGGTGATGGCGTTGAGCGGGCCGGGCGCGAAGATCCCGGGTACGATGCCGAGGTCCCGGGCCCGGACCTGTCCGGCCAGCGGAACGGCGGCGGCGATGGTCAGTGACAGCAGGCGGGCCAGCGGGCCCAGGCGCGGAGCAGTTCGCATCCGTCAGAATACACGCAGCAACCGCCGGATGCCACGCGGCGTGGCGCGGGTGCAGATATCGCAGGTGCCGCAGCCGGTGGACACTTCGCCGAAGTAGCCGAGGAGCATGACCCGGCGGCAGAGGGGGCGGGTCGCGTAAGCTTCCATGACCCGCAGGCGTTCCGTGGCGGCGGCCTTGCGGCGCGCCACCCGGTGCCATCCGCCCTCCCCGGTGGTGCCACCGAGTTCCGCGTGCAGGCGATCGGCGGCCGCCACCACGGGGCGCGGATGGCGGGGCCGGCTCGCCGGATCGCCCCAGAGTTGCTCCAGGACCTTGCGGGGCGGGAAGGTCACGTCGAGCTGCCGCCGGTGGATCTCGGCGTCGCCAGCGTGGTGGAGGAGGATGCATCGGGCCTCCTGGCCATCGCGGCCGGCCCGGCCCGCTTCCTGGTAGTACGACTCCGGGGTCGGCGGCATGCCCCAGTGCACCACCAGCCGGACCCGGGGCGCATCGATGCCCATCCCGAAAGCCGAGGTGGCCACCACCACGTCGAGCTGCTCGGCGACGAAGCGCTCGAGGACCTCGGCGCGACGCTCCCGGGTGAGTCCGGCGTGGTATGGGGCCGCCCGGTGGCCGGCGAACCAAAGTGCCTGGGCCACGGCATCGGCACTGTTGCGGGTCGGCACGTATACGATGCTGAGCCCTGGCCGGTCGGCGAGCAGTGCACGGGTCCGCGGCAAGCGCTCCGAGGGGGTGCGCAGGTGCTCCACCCGGAACCGGAGGTTGGGACGGTCGAAGGAACCCAGGTGGATATCGGGCCGGGTGAGCGCGAGCGAGGTGACGATGTCGTCGCGCACCGGGGCGGTGGCGCTCCCGGTGAGGGCCACCACGGGAGGCCGACCCAGCTCCTGGCGGACCTGCGCCAGGCTCCGGAAGGCGGGGCGGAAGTCGTGCCCCCACTCGGCGATGCAATGCGCCTCGTCGATGGCGAGGAGACCGGCTCGCAGGCCGCGCCGCAGGAGCTCGAGTGCCAGCGTGGGCGCCCGTTCCGGCGATACGTACAGCAGCCGCAGGTCGCCGCCGGCCATCCGGGCGAGGATCGCAGCCTGTTCCTCGGCCGGGAGCAGGGAATTGAGGGTGGCGGCACCGATGCCACGGCGCACCAGGGCGCCGACCTGGTCCTGCATCAGTGCCACCAGCGGGGAGACCACGACCGTCAGCCCGCCGAGCACCAGCGCCGGCACCTGGAAGCAGATGGACTTGCCGCCACCGGTGGGCAGCACGGCCAGGGTGTCGCGGCCGGCGAGCACCGACTGGACCACCCGGCGCTGCAGCGGCCGGAAGTCCTGGAAGCCGTAATGTCCGTGGAGGAGGCGGCGCGCCTCGGCGATGCGTTCGGCCAGCGGGGTCATGCCGCCACGATAGCGGCGGGCTCCCCCCGGTCTTGGCACCCGCGAACGCGGCGGGGCGCGGGGAAACCGCGATCAGCCGCCGCGGCGGCGGAGGTAGAGCCGCAGCGCAAGGGCGGCGGCGAGCACGGCCATGGCGGTCCAGACGAGGTACCGGTTGTCGAGGGCCACGCCGGCTCCCGCGAGCAGGAAGCCGAGGACGGCGAGGAAGAGCCGCGTGGCCGCGGGCGAGAGCCGGAGGTTCACTTCTGGAGGAACCGCTCGATCGCGGTGGCGAAGTCGGGGTGCATCCGCGCCAGGGCGTTGATGCGGGCGCCGAGGGCGATGCCGTCACGAAAGGTGGGGCCGTCGAGCTGGTAGAGGAGCCGCTTGGTCAGGGCCAGCGCCGAGGCACTGGATGAGGCGAGCTGGTGCAGCAGGGCGCCCGCGTCCTGGTCCAGCCGGTCGGCCGGGACCACCCGGGAGACGAGTCCCGCCTGCCGCGCCTCCTCCGCGCCGAGCAGTCGGCCGGTGCTCACGAGGTCGAAGGCGACCTTTTCTCCCACCTGTCGCCGCAGCATCGTCATGACCATGGCCGGGACGAAGCCGCGCTGGATCTCGGGGTAGCCGAGCTGCGCGGTCTCGGCGGCGAGCACCAGGTCGCAGCCCGTGGCGAGCCCGGCCCCCCCGGCGAGCGCCCGGCCGTGCACCACGGCGACGACCGGCTTCTCGAGCTCACGGATGGCCAGGAAGACCTCGCCCAGGCGGCGGGCATTGCGTTCATTCTCCTCCGGCGGCAGGTGGGCCGACGCCAGGAGCTCATCCAGGTCGGCACCGGCGCAGAAGTCCTTCCCCGCCCCGCGCAGCGCCACGACCCGCACCGCCGCGTCGAGACCGGCGTGGGCCAGCGCGGCGCGGAGCGCGTCGACCGTGGCCAGGTCGAGCGCATTGCGCTTCTCGGGCCGGTTGAGCGTCAGGGTGAGGACGCCCGACTCGACCCTGGTCAGCAGCGACGGCACGGGCACCACCGGCTCACCCGCCACGGGGCCGCTTGACCCGGCGCGCCACGGCGGGCGGCACGTCGATCTCCATCCGCAGGAGCGCGGTGGAGTAGACCTTGCCCTGGGCGTCGGTCTTGAGCGAGATGGTGCCGCCGCCGTCGAGCGCGCCATGCAGCAGGAAGTTGAGCGCCGCGAGGTTCGGGAGCTCGAAGCGCTCCACGCCCCTGACCATTCCGCGGAAGTGCCGGGCCACGCGGGCCCGGGTGACCTCCTTCACCAGCAGCGGGTACCACGCCGGGTCGAGCGCGATCAGGCCGACATTCGCGGTGTCGCCCTTGTCGCCGGAGCGGGCATGGGCGAGCCAGCGCAGCTGGACCTTAGGCATCGAGCACCTCCACCCGCACGTGCGGTTCGATCTCGGTCCGGTCGATCAGCGCCGGCCAGTAGGCCACGACTTCCTGGACCTCCGGCCGGCCGCCGGCGAAGCCGGTGACGCTCGGCGGGCCGGTGAGCACCAGCGGGGCGATCTCCCGGGTGAAGCGCTCCACCGCGGCCTTGTCGGGCCCGCGGACCCCGACGCGGAGCTGCACCTCGGGGGTGTCGGGGTGCGGCGGGCCGGCCAGCGGACCGTGGGTCGCGTCGACCCCGACGTACTCGGTCAGCACCTGCTCGAACCGGAGACCCAGGTCGTCCAGGCGCTGCCGGAGGATCCGGTCGGCGGCGCGCGCCTTGTCGTACGCCTCCGGCCAGCTGTAGACCAGCGTGCCCACCGCCTTGTACCCGTAGAAGTAGGCGATGGACACCTTGAGCATGTCGGTGCGCGGCCGGCCGCGGATCCCACTCACCCGGACCCGGTCCCGGCCGGCGGCCTTGAGCTGGATGGTGGTGAAGTCGGCGATGCCGTCGGGGGTGATGTAGGTGTGCGGATCGCCCATCTCGTAGACCAGCTGCTCGGTGACACTCGCCAGGTTCACGACGCCGCCGGTGCCCGGGTGCTTGGTGACCGTGAAGCTGCCGTCGGCGCGGGCCTCGACGATCGGGAAGCCCGGGTTGGCGAGGCCCTTCACCTTGCGCCAGTCGCGCAGCAGGTTGCCGCCGCTCGACTGGGCCCCGCATTCGATGATATGTCCCGCCACGGTGCCGGCGGCCACCTTGTCCCAGTCCTGCGGATCCCAGCCGAACTCGTGGAACAGCGGCCCGAGCGTGAGGCCGGTGTCGGTGACGCGCCCGGTGATGACCACCTGGGCCCCGCGCCGGAGGGCCTCGACCATCGGGGCCATGCCGAGGTAGGCGTTGGCGGAGAGGACCTGGTCGCGGATGTCGGTGAGCGGCCGGCCGGTGTCGAGGTCGCGCAGGGCGTGTCCCTTGGCCAGCAGCTCATCGAGCCGCGGCAGGATATCATCGCCGCTCACCAGGGCGATCCGCACCCGCTCCGAGAGCCCGAGCTTCCGGGCGGCCTCGCGCACCGCCTCGGCGCAGGCTCGCGGGTTCACGCCCCCCGCGTTGCTGGTGACCTTGATCCCCTTCGCGGCGATGTCGGGGAGGATCCGCTCCATCAGGGGGACGAAGTCGCGGGCGTAGCCGTAGCGCGGGTCGCGCGACTTCTGCTTCTGCATGATGGACATGGTCACCTCGGCGAGGTAGTCCATCATCAGGTAGTCGATCGGGCCGCCCTGGACCTGGCGGACCGGGGCTTCGAGCCAGTCACCCCAGAACCCCTGTCCCGCGGCGACGCGGACGATGCGGTCGGTCATGGATGGAGCGGCGCCTCCGGCGCCGGAAGCGGGACCTCGAGGGTCCAGGTGCGTTCGTCCTCGGGCACGACGACGATGCCGAGCGGGTCGAATCCGGGGCCGGGCGCGAATCCCGGCTCCTTCATGGGAATGGTCAGGGTGGCCCCACCATGCGCGGGCACCGTCAGCGGCTCGCCGGCCAGGCGGCTGACGTGGGCCGAGTCGGCGTACAGCCGGATGGAGACCCGCGCGGCCCAGGGCCGGCCGCCTGCCGGGTCGGCCATGCCGGGAAAGAGGGCCACCTCCGCCGGGCTGTCCTCGCCCCCCGCGCGGGGCGCGGGCAGGTCCACGTGCAGCCGGCCGAACGCGTAGTTGAGAGGCGCCTTGCCGAGCTGGCGCCCGTCGCCGTCGAGGAGGGTCACCCCGAAGTCGGTGAACTGGGGCCAGGCGCCACGGTCCATCTCCACCTCGACGGCGGCGTGGACCGCCCAGCCGGGGATACCGAAGCGCACCCGCTCGGCCCCGGCACCCCGCGATTCCACCCGCACCCGCCGCTCGGCGCCGACCAGCACCACGAACGGGTCGGTGGCCACGGCGTCCGGGGTGAGGTTGCCGAGCGCGATGCCGATGCCCCGCGCGTCGCGCGCGGCGGCGATCGTAACCGGGCTCTGCTGCACGATCAGGTCGGCGGTCGCGCCATCGAGGGGTGGCGCCACCACGGCCGCCTCGTAGAAACCGGGCACGACATCCCGCGCATCCACGACGTACAGGCCGGCCGCCTCGCCGGAACCCGCGCCGATGCCGCTCTCCTCCCGGTACGGCTGCCCGCCGGGCTCGTGCAGGTAGGCCAGCACCTGCTCGCCAGGGTCACGGGTGGAGACCGCGACGGCGAAGGGCCGCTGCGGCGACGCCTCGAAGAAGGCCCGGGCCGTGGCCCCGGCGGCCAGCCGGCCGAGGTCGGCCACGATGGTGGACCCGGTATCGGCCACCGCCACGGTGGCGACGAGGCGGAACAACGGCCCCGCCGCGGTGTCGGCGGTCCAGCCCGTTACCACGCCGGTGCGTACCCCGGGCTCGACGAACGCCGCGCGGCGCGCGAAGAGGGTGACGCCGCCGACCCCGCCATGCAGGGTGACGCGCGCCGGGGCCGCGAGCCAGTCGGCGCCCGACCGCAGGGTCACCTCGACGGGGGCCGTGGCCGGCGGCAGCGTCACCTCGAACGTGAACGAGCTGTCGACGGGTGCCCCCAGGCGAGCGACGCGAAACCCCGCGGTCCCGTGCCCGCCGGAAAGGCGCACCGCGGCCTCCGGCAGGGGCCGCCCCTGGGCCAGCCAGCGCCAGGCGCGCCCCACGTCCGGCGTGCCGGTCCCATCATCGAGGTAGCTCCCCGACGCCAGCGGCCGGGCGGTGACCATGAGCGCCTGCCGCACCAGGCGGGCGTCCGGGGTCCGGCCGGACTGCGCGAGCGCGGAATACAGCAGCGCCACGAGGCCGGCGGCGTGGGGGGCAGCCATGCTCGTACCTGCCTTGCGCTCGTCGCCGGTGTCCCACCGGGGCACGCTGGAATAGGCCAGTCCGGGGGTGACGAGATCCGGCTTGGCGAGTTCCCCGCCGCGGGAGCTGAAGTAGGCGATGGGATCGCCCGAGCGGCCGCTCGCGCCCAGGAACACCACCGGAAACGTGGCGCCCACGGTGATCGCCCGGCTGGCGGAGCCGGGGTAGCCCAGCGTGGAGAGCCCGGGCCCGTCGTTGCCGGCGCTGACGGTAAAGGCCACCTCCGGGTGCAGCGCCAGCACCGAGTCCAGCAGCTGGTCGATGCGCGCCGTGCCTTCGGCTTCGTTCCCCACCCCGAAGCTCAGGTTGATGACGAGCGGGAGCCGCCGGCCCTGCGCGAAGCGGATGGCATACTCCACCGCCCGGATCATGCTGCCGGTGGTCGAGATGCCGCCCTGCGCGTTGTTCGCGATCTTGAGGCCGAGCAGGTAGGCGCCGGGCGCCACGCCCTCGAAGCCGTTCACGCCATACAACCGGTGTGCCGCGGCGATGCCGCCGACGTGCGACCCGTGCCCGCTGGTGTCGAAGTAGAGATCGAGCCGCGGGCCACCGTCGGGATCGGTGGTGAAGTTGGCGGCCATCGTGACCTGGGCGGGCCGGGTGCCGGTGCGCCAGGCAAAGGTTTCGCGCCCGGCGAGGTAGTCGCGGACCGGGCGCTCATCGTCGAGGGTGCCGTCGCCGTCGGTGTCGGCCAGCAGTACCCAGCCGTCGCTGGCGCGACCCACGACGACGGCGAGGGTGTCGGCGTCGTCGCGGTCGCCGTTGAGATCCGCCGCGGGCAGCTTGCCCAGCGCCACCTCGGCGATGGTGCCGGCGTAGTACCGGTCGGCCACCGCCACGGCCCGGAGCCGGCCCGCGCCGCGCAGGCGGCTGCCACCCACCACGAACTCGTCGCCCACGGGCGTCACGGGCGCCAGCGCGATGTGTCCCTCGCCGGAGAAGTCCCGCAGGTCGAGGATCTTCCGCTCGCCGGTGGTGGTGCTGTCGAGCCCCGGGATGGCGGGATCGAGGCCGCTGTCGAGGATGGCGATCAGCACGCCGCGCCCGTCGTAAGTCGGGTGCGCCTTGAGGAACTCGGGGATGCCGGTGGGCGCCAGGGGCATCCAGCCGCGCAGGTGCGCCTCGAGGGGCGGGAGAATGGGCAGCGGCTCCGGCCCCGCGGGTGCCGCCACGACCGGCGGCGCTGCGGGCGCGGCGCGCGCCGGATCCACGCTGGGCCGCACCCCGGGGCCGCCGCCGCAGGCCAGCAGGGCGGCGATGCCGGCGGCAGCGAGCCAGGTCCGGGGGCCGTTCATGCGAGCGGCGGCAGGACGAAGGGTCCGATGTGCGGGCCGCCGCTGGACCGGGTCACCCGCAGCAGGAATGCCAGCATGTCCCGGGTCTCCTCGGCCCCGATGATCGCGTCGACATAGCCGCGCGCGGCGGCATACTTGGCATCGAGCTGGTGCTCGTAGTCGGCCCGCATGGCGTCGGCGGCGGCCGCGACCTCCGGCGCCGGGGCGCGCTTCTCCGCCCGTGCCTTCGCGAGTTCAACGCCGTGGACCGCCTCGACCGCGGCCTCGCCCTCCATCACGGCCATCCGGCCGGTGGGCCAGCTCACGATGAAGTCCGGGTCGAATCCCTGCCCCGCCATGGCGTAGTAGCCCGCGCCGGAGGCGTGATTGAGGGTCAGCACCAGCTTGGGCACCACCGCGGTGGACATCGCCTCGACGAAGCGGGCCCCGGCGCGGATGATCCCCGACTGCTCGGCGTCGGGGCCCACCATGAAGCCGCTCACGTCCTGGACAAACAGCAGCGGGATCCGCTGCCGGCTCGCGGTCTCGATGAAGAACGCCGCCTTCTCCGCGCTCTCGGTGTAGATGATGCCCCCGATGCGCGGCATCTGGCCCGGCTTGCCCTTGATCACGGTGCGGGCGTTGGCCAGCACCGCCACCGGATGGCCCTCGATCGTCGCGTGACCGCAGAGGAGTTCCTTGCCGAGGTCGGGCTGGAACTCGTCGAGCCGCCCGCCGTCGAGCAGGCAGCCGAGGACGGCGTGCATGTCGTACGACATGCGGTGATCGGCGGGCAGGATGTCGTAGAGGTCGGTGATGGGACGGCTGGGCGGCGCGAACGCCACCGGCGCCGGCGCCACGGCCCGGGGCAGCCGGGCCACGTAGCCGCGGATCATGGTCAGGCACTCGCGGTCGGTGGCGGCGCGGTAGTGGGCCACCGCCGACACCGAGGTATGCATCGCGGCGCCGCCCAGCGTCTCGGCGTCCACCACCTGGCCGGTGGCGCCCTTCACCAGGTTGGGACCGCCGAGGCCCATGAAGCTGGTGCCCTCGACCATGAAGATGACGTCGGAGAGCGCGGGGAGGTATGCGCCGCCCGCGATGCAGCTCCCCATGACGGCGCTGATCTGCGGCACGTTGAGGTAGCGCCGCATGATGGAGTTGTAGTAGAAGATCCGGGCGGCGCCATACTGGCCGGGAAACACCCCGCCCTGGTAGGGCAGGTTCACGCCGGCCGAGTCCACCAGGTAGACGATCGGGATCCGCTGCCGCATGGCCACTTCCTGGGCCCGCAGCATCTTGCGGATGGTCTCGGGCCACCAGGAACCGGCCTTCACGGTGGCGTCGTTGGCCACCACCACCACCTCGCGGCCTTCCACCACCCCCACGCCGGTGATGACCCCGGCGCCCGGGGCCTGGCCGTCGTACTGGTCGTAGGCCATGAGGAGGCCGAGTTCGAACCAGGGGGCGCCCGGGTCGAGCAGCAGCTCCACCCGCTCCCGGGGGGCGAGCTGCCCCTTCTCGTGCATCTTGGCCACGCGCTTGGCCCCGCCCCCCTGGCGAAGCCGGGCGGCGAGGGTCTCGTACTCCTCGGCGAGCACCCGCAGGCGGGGCGGCCGCGCGGTGGCGGGGGTCTTGGCCACGAGGCTAGTCCTTGAGGTGGTCGGCAGCCCAGCCCTGGATGTAGGCGATGAGGTCGCCCGTGGGGGTGCCGGGCCCGAACAGCCGGCCGACGCCCGCGCGCTCCAGCGCCTGGGCGTCGTCGTCGGGGATGATCCCGCCGCCGGTCAGGAGGATGTCGGGCCGGCCGGCCTCATCGAGCAGGGTGCGCACCCGCGGGAAGAGGGTCATGTGCGCGCCGGAGAGGATCGAGAGTCCCACCACGTCGACGTCCTCCTGCACGGCCGCGCTGGCGATCATCTCCGGGGTCTGGTGCAGGCCGGTGTAGACGACCTCCATCCCGGCGTCGCGGAGGGCGGCGGCGACGACCTTGGCGCCGCGGTCGTGCCCGTCGAGGCCCGGCTTGGCCACCAGGACCCGGATCGGGCGGGAGAGCGGTTTCTTGTCGAGCTGAGCCACCATGTCAGTCCCCGGGTTGAACCTGTCCGTCAGCGTCGAGCAGCAGGTCGGCCACCGCGGCCACGCTGGGCGCGGTGCGCACGTCCCGCCCGGCATGGAGGCCGAGCGGGTCGAGCAGGATCACGTCGAGACCGGCGCGCCGGGCGCCGACCACGTCTACCTCGTAGATGTCGCCTACGTACAGCGCCGCGGCCGGCGGGAGGCCGAGGCGCTCCAGCGCGATCGCGAAGATCCGCGGGTCCGGCTTCTCCACCCCGACGAGCTGCGAGTCGATCACCAGCTCGAAGGCGTCACGGATGCCTGCCACCGCCAGCGCCTCCTCGGCCCGGCCATCGCTGTTGGAGACGACGGCCAGCCGCAGCCCGGCATGGCGGAGCCGGCCCAGCGCCGGGGCAGTGGCCGGGTCGATCGCGCCCCACAGGTGCCGTTCCCGGTGCAGGGCAAGCAGGGTGTCGCGAACCACCTCGTTCTGCTCCGGCGGCACCCCGGCGAGCCGGAACAGCAGCTCGAGGTACCGCGAGGCGCGCTCACGGTCGGAGGTCTCGCCCTGCTCCAGCGCAAGCGCCGCCGGTCCGGCCTGCGCGGCGAGGCCGGGACCGGTGAGGGGCACGCCCGTCGCGCGGCCCACCGCGGCGGCGAGCCGCGGGTAGTCGAGCGAGACGAGCGTGTTGCCGGCGTCGAACAGGACGGCGCGCAGGCTCACCGGAAGCGGAGCAGCCCGGCGAGGCTCGCCACGGACTGGCGGGCCTCGTCGTCATACACCACCTCGACCTCGACCCGCTGGCGGAGGGCCTCCTCGATGGCCTCGTCGACGATGTCGAGGACCGGCACCACGTCGCCATCGGCGCGCAGCTCCCGTTCCTGGAGCGCCAGCCGTCCGGTGCGGCCGGAGCGGTAGCCGGGGCCCTGGGCGTCGGCGTCGACCAGCAGGGTGCGCACCTGCCCGCGGCCAAGGGCCCGGAGGGTGCCCTCGAAGCCGTCCACGGCCCAGCCCTGGCCCAGCGCGTCGGCCAGGCCGTGCGCCACGTGCCGCTCGGCCTCCCGCTCGTACTCCGCGCGCGCCGCCAGGGTGGCCTCGTACACCACCGCGGTCTTGGCGTCCTTGGGGTTGAGGCTCACCACTCCCATGAGCCGTTCGGCCAGGTAGGGATGGAGGAACGCGGCGACCGCCCCGGCCTCCTTGCCCGGCCCGGCGAGCACGATGCCGTGCACCGGCCGCTTCCGGTGATGCGCGAAGAGCCGTTCGGCGATCGCGGCGTAGTGCCGCTGCTTCTCCTCGCGGATGCGGTTGTTGAACTGCGACTCCCCCTGGCCGGGCGAGCCCTGCCGATCGCTGTGGAAGCGGCCGCCACGGGTGCTGTCGGCCTTGATGCCGTCGAGTTCCTCGGCGCCGAACGCCGTGACCTCGAACAGCCGGGCCGCGGTGCGGTCGAGCACCACGGTCAGCAGACTGCCGATCTCGTCCTCCACCGAGGCGAGCTCGCGGACCAGCGGCGTGCGGTCCACGGCGAGCCGGGAGCGGTGCACGCTCGGCAGCCCCACCAGTTCGAAGAGCTTGAGCGGCCCGCAGGCGAAGACCGCCACACCCTGGGAGGCCGGGAGGCGCGCCGGCTCCCGCAGCTGGTCGAAGATGCGCTTGAGGTCGGCCTGCACCTCCTCGCGCACCCCGCGGGGGAGGTCGAGGCCGTCGAGCGCCTGCTCCACCTCGCGGATCCGGTTCTTGAGCTTGATGACGTACTTGCCGCGCGCCCGGTCCCGGGGCTCGACCTTGAGGTAGCAGGTGACGATCCGGTGCTCATCGGTCCGCAGACGGGTGAGCCGGGTCAGGAGCTTCTTGATGTCTGGGTTCGTCATGGGTCCACGTCAGTGCGAAGGCGGCGCCGGACGGCCCCGGACCCGTGGTCCGGGACTGCCGTCGGGACGCCGCGGGTTCAGAAGAACACGGGCTCCCGATAGGTCCCGTAGACCCCCTCGAGCACGTGCCGGATCTCGAAGAGGGTCGCGTATGCCCGGGCGCAATCGAGCATGAGGGGAATGACGTTCCGCCCGTCCACCGCCGCGGCGCGGAGGGCCTCGAGGGCGGCCTCCACCCGGGCCTGGTCCCGGCTCCCGCGGAGCGCCGCCATCCGCGCGCGCTGCTGCCGCTCCGCGTCCCCGCCGATCTTGAGGATGGCGACCGGCGGCTCCTCCTCCTCGGCGAACTGGTTGAGCCCCACCACCACCCGCCGGCCCTGCTCCACCTCCTGCTGGAACCGCGACGCCGACTGCGCGATCTGGCGCTGGAACCAGCCCCCCTCGATGGCCCGCACCACGCCGCCCTGGGCCTCGATCTCGGCGAAGAGCCCCGCCGCCTCCCGTTCCAGGCCGTCGGTCAGCGCCTCCACGTAGTAGGAACCGCCCAGCGGATCGGCCACGTTGGGGACGCCCGTCTCGTACGCCAGGATCTGCTGGGTGCGCAGCGCGATCCGCACCGACTCCTCGGTGGGCAGCGCCAGGGTCTCGTCGAGGGCATTGGTGTGCAGCGACTGGGTGCCCCCGAGCACCGCGGCCAGTCCCTGGTACGCCACCCGCACGATGTTGTTGTGCGGCTGCTGGGCGGTGAGTGACACCCCGGCCGTCTGGCAGTGGAAGCGCATCTGCCAGCTGCGGGGATTCCGGGCGCCGTACTTCTGCCGCATCGTCCGGGCCCAGATGCGGCGCGCCGCGCGCAGCTTGGCGATCTCCTCGAAGAAGTCGTTGTGGACGTCCCAGAAGAACGACAGCCGGGGGGCGAACGCGTCGACGTCGAGCCCGCGCTCGAGACCGTGCTCCACGTAGCAGAAGCCGTTGGCGAGGGTGAACGCCAGCTCCTGCGCGGCGGTGGCCCCGGCCTCGCGGATGTGGTAGCCCGAGATCGAGATCGTGTTCCACTTCGGGGTGTGGACCGAGGCCCACTCGAAGAGGTCCACGATGACCTTGAGCGCCGGCTCCACCGGGAAGATCCAGGCGTGCTGGGCCATGTACTCCTTCAGCATGTCATTCTGGATCGTGCCCTGCAGGCGGGCGATGTCCACGCCCTGGCGCTCCGCGGCGGCCACGTAGAAGCAGAACAGCATGGCCGCCGGGCCATTGATGGTCATCGAGGTCGAGACCTGGTCGAGCGGGATCCCGTCGAAGAGGTCCTCCATGTCGCGGGCGCTGGAGATCGCCACGCCGCACTTGCCCACCTCGCCCTCCGACCGGGGATGGTCGGAGTCGTAGCCCATGAGGGTGGGAAAGTCGAACGCCACCGAGAGACCGGTCTGGCCCCGCGCCAGCAGGAACTTGTAGCGCTCGTTGGTATCCTGGGCCGTGCCGAAGCCGGCGAACTGGCGCATCGTCCACAGCTTGCCGCGGTAGCCGGTGGGGTGGATGCCGCGCAGGTAGGGGTACTCGCCGGGCAGGCCCCCCTTCTGGGTGCGGAGGAGGTCGAGGACCGTGTACACCGGCTCGACGCTGCGCCCCGACCAGCTGCTGAAGTCCGTGTCGGTGCGCAGGGCCTGGCTGGCCATGGCGGCGCGCCAGGCGGCGACCTCCCGGCGCAGCGCCTCGAGCTCCCGTTCCTGCGCCTCGATGCGCTGGGCGAGATCCTGCGTTTCGTCCGGCCGCGAAATGGTCATAGGCGGGATCCCTGCTTGAGTCCGTCCAGCACCAGGGCGGCCACCTCGTACGGACTGGTGCGCCCCTCGACGACCGCATCCAGCTGTTCCTGGATCAGCTGCTCCGCCCCGCTCTCCTGCCAGATCCACTGCCGCGCGGCGCGCTCCACCAGCTCGCGGGTCCGGTCGTGCAGCCGGCGCCGGCGCCGCACCTCGAGCTCGCCGGTGGCCTCGAGCTGCGCCCGGTGCCGCTCGAGCGCGGCCACCAGGGCGTCGGTGCCCTCCCCCTTGGCGGCGATGGTCCCGAGCACCGGCGGCATCCATCCCGGCGGATCGGCCGCCGGCGCCGCGGCGGCCGCTGGCCCCGTCACCGCGGGCCCATGGTGCGCCTTCACGTGGCGGAAGGCGTTGCCGTGCCGGATGCCGAGGGTCACCTCGATCTCCTGGCGCAGCCGGTCGGCGCCGGGACGGTCGGCCTTGTTGACCACGAACAGGTCGCCGATCTCCATGATGCCGGACTTGAGGGTCTGGATGCCGTCGCCCGACTCGGGGACCAGCACCAGCACCGTGGAGTCGGCCGTGCGGGCCACGTCGAGCTCGGACTGGCCCACCCCCACCGTCTCGATCAGGATCCGGTCGAAGCCCCCCGCGTCGAGGACGTCGCAGACCTCACGGGTGGTGGTGGCCAGCCCGCCCAGGGAACCGCGCGTGGCCATGGAGCGGATGAACACCCCCGGGTCGAGGGCGATCGACTCCATCCGGATGCGGTCCCCGAGCAGCGCGCCACCCGTGAACGGACTGGTGGGGTCCACCGCCACGACGGCGACGGTACGTCCCTGGGCACGGTAGGCCTGGACCAGGCGCTCGGTCAGGGTGGACTTCCCGGCGCCCGGCGGGCCGGTGATGCCGATGCGCCAGGCGCGACCAAGCGTGGGATGGATGGTGGAAAGCAACTCCTCGAAGCCGGGCCGCGCATTCTCCACCATCGAGATGGCGCGGGCGATCGCCGGGGTCTTGCGGGCCCGGAGGTCGGCCACGAGGGGAGCCGGAGGCATGGATGTAACTTCGCTACACTGAATCACCTACGCAACTTTCATGGGCCATCTTCCGGGGAGGGCGGGCCGGGACGTTCCAGCCGGCGGCGTGCCACCCGGCTGACCCCAGCCACCAGCGCCACACAGCCGGCGACTGCCAGCAGCCAGTGCTCGGCGCGGCGCAGGTCCCCGGCGAGCGCCGTGGCACCGTGCCCGAGCAGGCGTCCCGCCAGGACATACCCGACCGCCGCCAGGGCACAGCCGAGGGTGTCCACCGCGAGGAACCGGGGGAACGGCAGCCCGAACTGCCCCCAGAAGAGCATGGAGGCGTTCCGGGTGCCGTAGACTACCCGGGCCGCCAGCAGCTGCCAGGGTCCCAGCCGGCCGGCCAGCCACTCGATCCGGTGACCGACCAGCCGGTAGAGGCGGGACTCCCGGATGTGACCGCGGAGCCGGCGCCCGGCCAGGAACCAGACGCAGTCGCCGAGGAGGTTGCCGGCCGCGCCGGCGCCCATGGCGCCGGCCAGGGGCAGCAGGCCGGCGTGGACCAGGACCCCCGCCAGCACCAGGCTGGCATCACCCTCGACGGTGGCCAGCAGGAAGAGCGCCCCGAGGCCGTAGTGACTCACGAACCCTTCCACGGTTGCCCCCTCCCCCCGATCGGCGGCCCGCCAGGGTGCCATGCGGGGCGGACGATCGCTTGACGCGCCCCCGATTCGGGCGTAATCTCGCCGATGAGAGGCCCTTCCCCACCGACAAGCAGCCTTACCCCTCGGAGGTCCGGATGCCACGTTCCGTGGTCCGCCTGCTCGGCCTGTGCGCCGGGCTGTCCCTGCTGTTGCTCCTCGCCCCATCCACCCTGGCGGCCCAGTCCGGCAGCGTGCAAGGCAAGGTGATGGACAGCACCGGCGCCGCGATCGCCGGGGCCAGCATTTCCGTGGACGGTACGACGCTCCGCGCCACCACCGCGGCGACCGGGCGTTATGTGCTGCGCGGGCTGCCCACTGGCACCCGGACGCTCCGGGTCCGCGCCATCGGGTACACGCCGCTGGAGACCAACCTCGAAATCGCGGCGGGCGACGTGGCCCAGCGCGACTTCACCCTGGCCCGGTCGGCGGTGGAACTGGCACCGATCGACGTGGTGATCGGCTCGCGCGGCCGGCACACCGCGGCGGAGGAGCTGGCGGTGCCGGTGGACGTCTTCACCGCGGAGGAGATCGCCCAGCAGGGCACCACCGAGACCAGCCAGATCCTGCAGGCCCTGGCGCCCTCGGTGAACTTCCCGCGCCAGAGCGTCACCGACGCGAACGACATCATGCGCCCCTTCACGCTGCGCGGCCTCTCGCCGGACCATACCCTGGTGCTGGTCAACGGCTGGCGCCGGCACCAGATGGCGGTGGTGAACACCTTCGCGTACGGCATGGGCGCCGGCAGCTCGGGGGTGGACATGAACGCCATCCCGGGCGGCGCGGTGGAACGGATCGAGGTCCTGCGCGACGGCGCCGCGGCCCAGTACGGCTCCGACGCGATCGCCGGCGTGGTCAACGTGGTGCTCAAGGAAGGGCGCTTCGCCCCGTTCCTCACCGCCAACGCGGGCCAGTACGTCACCGGCAAGGGCTACAAGAACGACGGCACCACCGTGGACCTCAACGGCGGGCTGGGCATCGGGCTGGGCCGGGGGTCGCTGGCCCTCTTCGGGGAGTTCCAGCGGCGCGAGCCCACCAACCGGGCCTGGGCCGACCCCTACCTGGTGGACGCCGCCGGCAACGCCGATTCCATCAACAAGAATGGCGAGGTCGTGGTCAAGCGGAACAGCCTCCCCCAGCCCAACCTCCACTGGGGCGACGGCTTCGAGAAGGACGCGATGACCTTCGCCAACTTCCGCATGCCCCTGGGCGCCACCGGGAGCACCGAGCTGTATGCCTTCGGCGGCTACAGCCACCGCATCGGCACCGGCAACGGCTACTGGCGCTACTTCGACGGCAACCGCAACTGGCAGGAGATCTATCCCCAGGGCTTCCTGCCCGAGTTCCACCCCACGGTGGAGGACTTCTCCGCCGCGGGCGGCCTGCGCACCAGCGCGGCCGGCTGGGCCATCGACTTCGGCGGCACCTACGGCGTCAATCGGTTTGACTACAACCTGCGCAATACCCTGAACGCCTCGCTGGGGCCCTGCCTGGTGACCGCCTGCGCGCCGGGGGCCGACAGCCTGCTCGGCACCAGCGACGACCCGGGGATCCCCAACCAGACCTCGTTCTTCGCCGGCCGCCTGCTGCGGCGGGAGTCGATCGGCGCGGTGAACTTCGCCAAGGCGCTCTCCCTCGGTCTGCCGGCCCCGGTCAACGTCGCGGTCGGCGGCGCGGTGCGCCGCGAGCAGTTCAAGATCGTGCAGGGCGAGTTCGCCTCCTGGGTGAACGGCAACCACCTGGACCAGGACTCGGCCGGCCCCGCGCCCGGCGGCTCCTCGGTCTTCGGCGGCTTCTCGCCGAGCGACGCCAGCGACCACTCCCGCACCAACGCCGGCGCGTACCTCGACCTCGAGACCAACCTGACGCCCAAGGTGCTGGCCAACGTCGCCAGCCGGTTCGAGAACTACTCCGACTTCGGCTCCAATCTGTCGGGCAAGCTGGCCCTGCGCTTCCAGCCTACCCAGCGGCTCGTGCTCCGCGGCGCGGCGAGCACCGGCTTCCGGGCGCCCGGCCTCAGCCAGAACTACTTCAGCCACCTGACCACGAGCTACATCGCCGGCCAGCTGGTGGAGGTGGGCAACTACCCCACCGACAACCCGGTGTCGCAGCTCCTCGGCGCCAAGCCGCTCAAGGAAGAGACCTCCCTCAACCTGAGCGCCGGCCTCGCGGTCACTCCCCGCGACAACCTGACGATCACGCTCGACGTCTACCACATCAAGATCAACGACCGCATCCTGCTCGGCGCCACCTTCGATGACGACACCACGCTCGCCATCCTGGCCCGCAACGGCTTCACCGGCGTCGGCGGCGTGCAGTACTTCACCAATGGCCTCGACACCAGGACCCAGGGCATCGACCTCTCGGCGAGCCTGCGGGTCCCGGCCGGGGTCTCCGGCACCCTGACCTTCGACGCCGGGGTGAACTACACGAAGAACACGATCACCCACATCGACCCGCTGCCGTCGGTGCTCGCCACCTCCACCGAGCCCGGCCTCATCGACACGGTCACCTACATCGGCATCACCGAGGAACGGCCCGACTGGCGGGGCACCCTGACCACCGTGTACGACCGCGGGCGGTTCCACGCGCTCACCCGCGCCTCGTACTACGGCAAGTTCTCCTCGGCCCAGCCGGGCTTCTGCGACCTGTGCCGCGAGAATTACGGCGCCAAGACCCTGTTCGACGCCGAGATCAGCTACAGCTTCAACCAGGTCAAGCTCTCGGTCGGGGCGCGGAACATCTTCAACACCTATCCCGACCAGCCATCGTCGAACACCCCGACCGATCCGGGGGATCCCAACTCGGACCCGGCCAAGCTGTTCAACAACAACTACGGCACCTTCCCGTGGGCGGCCGCCAGCCCCTTCGGCTACAACGGACGGTTCCTCTACAGCCGGGCGGAGGTGCAGCTGGGGTGGTGAGGCGGTAGGGTGGTCCGGCGGCAGGAAGGCACGGCGGTTCGCGGGCGCTCAGGCCCACGAACCGCCGAGCCGTTTACACCTGCAGCAGCCAGCCGGCCAGGCCGAACAGGAGGGAGTACCCGCAGACGTCGGTGAAGGTGGTCACGAAGATCGAGCTCGCCACGGCGGGATCGATGCCCATCCGGTTGAGCACCAGCGGGATGAACGCGCCCGCGAAACCCGCCACCAGCAGGTTGCAGGTCATCGCCAGGAACACCACCAGCCCCAGGTTGGCGCCGTGGCCGAGCGACATCGCCACGAGGGCCGCGGCGGCCCCGTTCACGGCGCCGTTCACCATCCCCGCCAGGACTTCCTTGCCCACGATGCTGGTGGCCTTGCCCACCGGGATGAGCCCGAGCGCCACCCGGCGCACCGTCACGGCCAGGGCCTGGGTGCCACCGTTGCCGCCCATCCCGGCGATGACGGGCATCCAGAAGATGAGGGCACGGACGGCGGACACCCGGTCCGCGAAGAAGGAAGCCACCGCGCCGGCGGCGAAGGCGGTCACCAGGTTCACCAGCAGCCACGGGAGGCGGCTGCGCACGGCGCCGGTCCACGGCGCGGCGAGCTCCTCGTCGGCGGAGGTGCCGCCGAACTTGAGCAGGTCCTCCGTCTGTTCCGCTTCCACGACGTCGATGACGTCGTCGAAGGTCACCTGCCCCAGCAGCTTGCCGCCCCCATCCACCACCGGGACCGCCGGCACGTTGTACCGGCTCATGATCCGGGCCACTTCCTCCTGGTCCATCTCGGGGGCCACCCGGATCTCGGTATCCTCCATGATCTCCCGCACCGGACGGTTGGCGGGGCTGGTCACCAGGCCCTTGATGGGCAGGACGCCCAGCAGGTGCCCGGCCTCGTCCACGACGTAGACCTGGGTGAAGTCCTCGATCTCTTCCGCCTGACGGCGCAGCGACTCGATGGCCTCCCCCGCCACCGTGTCGTCCCGGACCGCCACCACCTGCGCGGTCATGAGGCCGCCGGCGGTCTCCGGGTCGTAGCGGAGCAGGTCCTCGATGTCCTGTCGGTCCTCCACCTCGGCCAGGATCCGCTCCTGGTCTTCCGGGTCGAGGCCGCCGACGAGGTCGGCCGCCTCGTCGTCCGGCAGCTCCTCGACGATCTCGCCCGCGGTGGCAGGGGCCTCCTCCGCCAGGCTCTCCATGGTTTCTTCGGCCTGGGTCTCGTCGGTCATCTCGACGAGCGCCGCGCCGGAGAGCCGCGCCGGCAGCGCCTTCACCACCTCGAGGCGCTGCTCGTCGTCGAGGGAGGAGAGCACGTCGCCGAGGTCGGCCGGCTCCGCCTTCTCGGCCAGCGCGAGGAACCCGCGCAGGTTGCCCCGGCGGATCAGGTCGAGCATGGAGCGCACGATCGTCGCGGTGCGGCTCACGGTCGGTCGCCTCCGGTGGCGGGCGGGGCCAGCACGATGGGCGGGGCGGCCCCGCGGCGGATCAGCACCCGGTCTACCCTCGTGGGCGAGGCCTGCACCACCTCGAACTCGAGGCCGCGGACCAGGAAACGTTCACCGGCCTGGGGGATCCGTCCGGCCAGCTCGGCCAGCAGGCCGCCGGCGGTCCCGACCCGCACCTCCGGGAGCCGGAGCTCGAACCGCTCCTCGATGGCGCTCACCGGCGTGCCACCGTCGGTCTCGAACAGGAGCGGCCCGGCGGGGTCGGCCTCGGGCGCGGGGTCGTGCTCGTCGAAGATCTCGCCCACCAGCTCCTCCAGCAGGTCCTCCAGGGTCACGATCCCCTGGGTGCCTCCGAACTCGTCGAGCACCACGGCCAGGTGCCGGCGCTCCCGCTGCATGTCGAGCAGCAGGTCGCCGCAGGTCCGGGTGGCGGGTGCGTTGGCGACCGGGCGGATCGGGAGCTGGTCGCCGGGGCGCAGGCGGAAGAGGTCGAACGCGTGCAGCATGCCGACGATCTCGTCGAGCGTGCCGCGGTACACCGGGAGCCGGCTGTACCCGCTCTGCGCGAAGACGGCGGCAATGTCCTCCACGGCATCGTGCTCCGCCACCGCCACGAGCTCGGTGCGCGGGGTCATGACCTCGCGCGCCGGGCGCTCGGTGAAGGTCATCACCCCGCCGACCATCAGCAGCTCATCGTCCTTGGCGAGCCCGGTTGCCGCCCCCTCCCGCCACACCGCGCGGAGTTCGCTCGCCCCGGGCAGGGCGCGGGCGGGGAGCACCAGCCGGACCAGGGACGCCAGCAGCCTGAGCAGCGGCACCACGAGGTTGCGCAGCCGCTCGGCGCGGGGCCGTACCAGCCACCGGGGGATGAAGTAGCCCGCCAGCAGCACGCCGGGGACCACCACCAGCACGAGTACCAGGGCGAGGGCCGCGAGGGTGTACCCGGTGAAGAAGGCGGGCAGCGCGGCGCCGACGATGATCATGCCGAGCGCGGTGAGGATGCCCGTGACGCCGAGATACTCCTCCATCTGGGCCAGCCAGCCGAGGGAGCCGGCGTTGCCCTTGAGCTGGCCGGCCACCGCGCGGGTGAGCTCGAGCCGGCTCAGGGAGACCAGCGCGGTGCCGGCGACGGCGCCGAAGATGGCCAGCCCGAGACCCACGGCGAGGACGACCCAGATCATCCGGCGCCCTCCTCCGGCTCGGCCTGGAGGGGGGCGGGCCGGGTGATCAGCACCCGCCGCACCCGGCGGCGCGCCACCTGCTCCGCCACGAGCTCGTAGCCGTCGACCTCGGTGCGCTCGCCGCTGCGCGGCACCCGCCCGAAGAGATCGAGCGCCAGCCCGCCGACCGTGGCGAGGTCCTCCCGCTGGAAGTGGTGCCCCAGGAGCGCCTCCAGCTCGGCCAGCGGCACCCCGCCCTCCACCGAGAGCCGCCCCTCGGCGTCCTCGAGGATCGGCGGCACCTCATCGGTGTCGTGCTCGTCCTGGATCTCCCCCACCACTTCCTCGAGGATGTCCTCGAGCGTGATGAGCCCCGCCGTCCCCCCGAATTCATCCACCACCACGGCCAGGTGGCTCGGCCCGCGCTGGAAGTCGCGCAGCTGCCGGTCGAGCGTCTTGCCCTCGGGCACGAACGCCGCCGGCCGGATGAACGCCTGCCACTCCCCCGCCTCCTGGCCGGTGGAGAGGCTGGCCACCATGTCCTTGGCGTACAGCACGCCGACCACCGCGTCGGGATGCCCATCGAACACCAGGATGCGCGCGTGCTCGGACCGGCGCAGGGTGCCGACCACCTCGTCGACGGTCGCGGCGGTGTCCACCGCGATGATGTCGATCCGCGGGGTCATCACCTCCGCCACGGTCATGTCGGCCAGGGAGAAGAGCCCGAGCAGCATGTCGCGACGGGCGGGTCCGCTCTCCCGGTTGATGGCGGGGCTCGGGGGGCGGATGCGGTTGTCGGCGCGGGCCACCAGCGCCAGCAGCGGCGCGAACACCCGCAGGCTGCGCAGGGCGGCGGGCCGCACCAGCGGCGGCAGGTCGGGCGCCACCGCGGCCAGCAGCCGCGGCAGCAGGCTCGCGACGACCCACACCAGCACCACGGCCAGCAGCAGCCGCAGGGTGGCCCCGAGGGGGGCCCACTCCCACCAGGTCTCGGCGGTGCCGGCCGCCGCCCCCGCGAGCACCAGCAGGAACAGGTGCCCCGCATAGAGCGCGCGGGCCGGCGGCAGCCGCCCCCCCACCCCGGTCTGCTGGTCGGCCAGGATCCGGGGCACCTCGGTGTCCGCCTCCGCGGCAAACGAGAGCCACGCGGCCCACAGCGCAAAGCAGAAGGTCGCGAACGGCGTGAGCAGATGGTGCAGCGTTTCGATCATGCGAGCCTGGCGACGAGGCGTTCCTGCGCCCGCCACATGGCGGACCGGGTGCGGGCGGGCCCCTCGGGGTGGTCGTGGCCCAGCACGTGGAGGGCCCCATGCACCACGAGCCGGATGGCCTCCTCCCGCGGCGGCACGCCGAGCTCCCGCGCCTGCTGGCGGGCCACCGCCGGGCAAATGTACACGTCCCCCGTGATCGTGCCGTCGGGCGCCGGCAGCGCGAACGACAGCACGTCCGTGGGGCAGTCGTGGCCCTTCCATTCCCGGTTGAGCCGCTGCATGGCCGGCCGGCTCAGCCAGGTGACCTGCAGCCGGGCCACCGGCCGGCGGGCGGTTGCCAGCACCGCGCGCGCCACCCGGGCGACGGTCGCCGCGGGCAGGGGCGACCTTCCCCCGACCGTGATCACGACGTCCCTACGCCTGCCGGCGGCCGAATGCACTGGTGATCCCTCCGGCGCTGCGGGGATACTCGGGCCGCGCGTGGTGCATCCCCGCGAGCAAGGGCACGAACGCGTCGGTGATCCGGGCGAGGTCACTCGTGGTCAGCGGGGCCTCGTCGAACTGTCCGCCCTGCAGGCGCTGGGAGATCAGGTGCGCCAGCACCTGCCGGACCCGATCCGGGGTGCGCTCGTCGAGCACACGCACCGAGGCCTCCGCGGCATCGGCCAGCATGAGCACCGCGGTCTCGCGGGTCTGCGGCCGGGGCCCGGCATAGTGAAAATCCGCATCAGCCGCGGCGCGCAGCCGCTCGGCCGGCGGCAACTCGCCCAGGAAGTACTCGAGGGCGCCGGTGCCGTGGTGCTCGGGGATGAATCGCTGGACCACCCTGGGCAGGCGCGCGGCCTCCGCCAGCACCAGGCCCGCCTCCACGTGGGCGCGCACCCGCCGCGCCGATTCCCGGGGCGTCAATCCCGCATGGGCGTCCAGCCGGCCCTCGAGGTTCTCGAAGAACAGTTCCGGCGCCTCGAGCTTGCCCACGTCGTGGAAGTACCCGCCCACCCGCGCCAGCAGCCCGTTGGCCCCGATGCGGTTGCACCCCGCCTCCGCGAGGTTGGCCACCATCAGACTGTGGGCCCAGGTGCCCGGCGCCTCGCAGGCCAGCCGCGCCAGCAGCGGGTGGGTCGGGTCGGCGAGTTCGAGCAGGGTGAGGTCGGTGGTGCGGCCCGAGGCCCGCTCCGCCAGCGGCAGCAGCAGGGAGGCCAGAGCCACCTGCATCAGGCCGAGTCCCGCACCGATCGCCGCCTGCGCGCCCAGCACGCTCCACGGCGCGCGCACCTGCGCCCCCTCCACCAGCGCCGCGCCGGCCAGGGCGGCCGCGATGGCGAGCGCGGCGGCATGGAGCTCCGACCGGCGGCGCACCCGGCGCAGCACCAGCGCGCCGGAGACTCCGCCCGCCAGGCCGTACACCAGCGGCGCCCGCTCGATGCCGCCGTCGAGCGTGGCGAGGACCAGGGCGAGGGTGACGGTCGCGGTCATCGCGAGCCGGCCGTTGTAGAGCAGGGTCAGGAGCAGGGCGGCGAGCGGCACCGGCAGCACCGCCGGCTCCGCCGGCAGCAGCCGCGCCAGGGTGGACCCCAGCCCGAGGGTCACGGCGAAGAGCGCCGCCAGGACGCCGAGCTCGCGCCAGCTGGCAAAGGTCTCCCGCCGGTAGAAGGCCAGCAGGAGCCAGAAGAAGCTCAGGAAGAAGAAGTGCAGCAGGAGGGTGGCCGGCCGGAACAGCGGCCACCCGGCAGCGGCGGCCGGCAGGAGGAGGAGGGCCCAGCGCCCGGCCAGGCCGGGAAGACGGCCGCCGGTGCTCAACCGTGCTGGTCCGCGGCGTAGGCGCGGATGATCTCCCGGACCAGGCGGTGGCGGACGACGTCGTTCTCGTCGAGGTAGCAGAAGGCGATGCCGTCCACGCCGGGAAGGATCCGCTCGATCTGCACCAGCCCCGAGTCCTCGCGCCGGGGGAGGTCGATCTGGGTCTTGTCACCGGTCACCACGACCTTGCTGTTCACGCCGAGGCGGGTGAGGAACATCTTCATCTGCGCGCCGGTCGCGTTCTGGGCCTCGTCGAGGATGATGAACGCGTCCTGCAGGGTCCGGCCGCGCATGTAGGCCAGCGGGGCGATCTCGATGATCCGCTGCTCGAGCGCCTTCTGCACCCGGTCGTGCGGCATCATGTCTTCCAGCGCGTCGTACAGCGGGCGCAGGTAGGGATCGACCTTGGCCTGCAGGTCGCCGGGGAGGAAGCCGAGCGACTCGCCCGCCTCCACCGCCGGCCGCGCCAGCACGATGCGCCGCACCCGCTTGCGCGCCAGCGCCTCGACCGCCTTGGCCACGGCCAGGTAGGTCTTGCCCGTGCCGGCGGGGCCGATGCCCACCACGATGTCGTTGGTGGCGATGGCCTGCAGGTAGTCGCGCTGGCCCTGGGTCTTGGCGGCGATCACCCGCCGCAGGCCGGGCAGGATGATCTTGTGGTCGAGGGTGCCGGGCCCCTCGGTCAGCGGCCCGGCCGCCACCAGGCGCGCCACGTCCTCCGGCGTCACGGTCTCGCCCATCCGGGCGAGTTCCAGCATCCCCTGCACCACCGGGGTGGCCCGTTCCACCTGCTCCAGCGAGCCGCCCAGCGTCAGCGTGTCGCCGCGCAGGGCGGCACGGACGCCGGTGGCGCGGGCAAGCTCGAGGAGGTTCGCCTCGTTGACGCCCGCCAGGAGGAGCGGGTCGGCGCCTTCGGTGGAGAGCCGGTGCTGGACGTCGTCGGCCAAGGGTGCGCCTCCCGTCGGTCGTGGGTACACGCGGCCCGGGGTGCCGGGCCTACTCGATCGCCTGCACGTGCAGGGCCCTGAGGTCCTCGTTGCTCACCG
The DNA here is from genome assembly GCA_046327715.1 of Gemmatimonadales bacterium. Classification (GTDB taxonomy): domain Bacteria; phylum Gemmatimonadota; class Gemmatimonadetes; order Gemmatimonadales; family GWC2-71-9; genus JADJOM01. Next base: position 48,605 of record JAXLXY010000015.1, on the reverse strand, counting down.
GCGTCGGGGCGCCCTCGAAGAGGGCGCGGGCCGCCGTGGTCTTCGGGAACGCGATCACGTCCCGGAGGCTCAGGGCGCCGGACAGCAGCATCGCCACCCGGTCGAACCCGATCGCGAAGCCGCCGTGCGGCGGCGCCCCGGTGGCCAGCGCGTCGAGCAGGAACCCGAACCGGCGGCGCTGGTCCTCCGCCCCGATCCCCAGCTTCCGGAACACCGCCGACTGCATGGCCGGGTCCGTGATGCGGATGGAGCCGGAGCCGAGTTCATTCCCATTGTAGACCGCGTCGTAGTGCAGCGCCCGGCAGCGGCCCGGGTCGCTCTCGAAGTAGGCCGCGTCGTCCGGGTGGGGCGAGGTGAACGGGTGGTGGGTGAAGATCCACTCGCCGCTGGCCTCGTCGCGCTCGAAGAGCGGGAAGTCCACCACCCAGCAGAAGGCGTGCGCCGTGAGGGGCGCCGGGTTCAGCTTCCGGATGACCTCGGTGCGCACCGCGTGCAGCGCCGGGTTGGTGACCGCGTCCGGGCCCGTCACCGCGAGCAGCAGGTCGCCTGCGGTGCCGCCCAGGGCGGCGAGCGTGCCGGCACCGATGGCCTTCACCCCCTGCCCTTCCCAGCCCTGCGCGCCGAGCCGCGCCCAGATGAGTCCGCCCGCCCGGGCCGCCTTGGCCACCTGGGTCAGCCCGTCGAGGTCCTTCCGGCTCAGGCCCGCGCCCGGCACCACCAGTCCGCGCACCCGCCCGCCGCCGGCGATCGCCTGGGACACGAATTCCGCCGCGTCGGAGGCCACCTTCCGGGTCAGGTCGGTGATCTCGAAGCCGAAGCGAAGGTCCGGCTTGTCGATGCCCCAGCGCTCCATCGCCTCGCGGTACGGGAGCCGCCGGAAAGGCCGCGCGATCGGGTGCCCCGCCTCCTCCCACAGCGCCACCAGCACCGCCTCGATGAAGGCCATGACGTCGTCCTGGCGGACGAACGAGGCCTCGAGGTCGATCTGGGTGAACTCCGGCTGCCGGTCGGCCCGCAGGTCCTCGTCGCGGAAGCAGCGGGCGATCTGGAAATACCGGTCGTAGCCGGCCACCATCAGCAGCTGCTTGTAGATCTGTGGCGACTGCGGCAGGGCGTAGAACTCCCCGGGGTGCACCCGGCTCGGCACCAGGTAGTCCCGGGCCCCCTCGGGCGTCGGCTTGGTGAGGATCGGGGTCTCGATCTCGAGGAACCCCTCCGCCGCGAGCGTGGCGCGGGCCCGCTGCAGCAGCCGGTGGCGGAGCTGGAGGTTCTGTTGCAGCTCCGGGCGGCGCAGGTCGAGCACCCGGTGCTTGAGCCGCAGCTCCTCGGCCGGCAGCTCCTCGCCCTCCTTCCGGGCCACCGGGATGGCCGGCACCACCGCCGGCCCGACCACCTGGAAGGTGCGCACCTGCACCTCGACCTCGCGCGAGGCGATCGAGGCGTCCCGGGCCGACTCGGGCCGGAGCGCCACCTCGCCCTCCACGAGCACGACCGACTCGGTGCCCACCGCCCCCGCCAGCCGCAACACCTCGGGCGGGGTGAACCGCGGGTCGAAGGAGAGCTGCACCAGGCCGTCGCGGTCGCGCAGGTCCATGAAGACCACGCCGCCCAGGTCGCGGGTGCGGTGCACCCAACCGCCGAGCCGGACGGTCTGGCCGACGTGCTCGCGGCGCAGGCTGCCGCCGCGGTGGGTACGCAGGGACGTGGCGGCGCTCATCGCTCCTCGGCCTCGATCAGGATCTGGTGAAAGGCGGCCGCGTCCGGCGCGGCGAGCAGGGCCTCGCGCACGCTCTCCCGCCGCACCAGCCGGGCGATCCGCGACAGCGCCTTCACGTGCAGCCCGGCCGCGCTGTCGGGCCCGATGAGGAGGAAGAAGAGCCGGACCGGCTCCCCGTCGAGCGCGTCGAAGGGCACCCCGGCCGGGGAACTGCCGGAGACCAGCATCAGCTCCTGCACCAGCGGCGACTTGGCGTGCGGGATCGCGATGCCGTGGCCGATGCCGGTGGACAGGACCGCCTCGCGCTCCAGCACGGCCGCGAGCAGCGGGTCGAGGGGGGCGCCGGCGCGGTCGGCCAGCAGCAGGGTCAGTTCCCGCAGCACGCCCGCCTTGTCGGCGGCCGCGAGGGGCACCTTGATACGCTCGGGCGTCAGCAGATCGGTCAGCAGCAATCCGGGATTCTGGCTGGGGACCCGGGGAAGCTAACGGCCTCATTTGGGGCGGGCAACCCATTCAGGGACGGTGAGTTAGCGCGCTGCCCCACCATGCAGCAGGCCGCCGGACCCCACGGGGGCCCGGCGGCCGGTACTGCGGGATCAGGCGACCCTACGGAACGGTGATCGTCTGGGTGGTGCTGGTGCTCGCCCCGCCGTTGTCCGTGACCGTGAGGGTCAGGGCAAAGGTGCGCGCCGACGGGAACGTCTTGGAGAAGCTCGCCGCGGTCGAGACCGTATTGCCCGCGGCCAGCTTCCAGGCGTAGCTGGCGATGGTGCCGTCCGGATCGGTCGAGGTCGAGGTGAACGTGCAGGCGTGCGCCGCGGTGCAGCTGTAGGTGAAGCTGGCCACCGGCGGCTGGTTGCTGCCGCCACCCGTGACCGTGATGGTCTGGGTGGTGCTGTTGGTGGCGCCCTGGTTGTCGGTGACGGTCAGCGTGAGCGTGAACGTCCGAGCCGACGGGAAGGTGCGCGAGAACGACGACGCGGTGGAGACCGAGGTGCCGCTGGAGATGGTCCAGTTGTACGAGGCGACGCTGCCATCCGGGTCGCTGGAGCCGGTGCCGTTGAAGGTGCACGACAGGCCGGTGCACGACCAGGTGAAGCTGGCCACCGGGGGCTGGTTGGAGACCCCGCCATACGAGGTCAGGCAGCCGCCGTTGCCGGCGTTGACCCAGTTCTGCTGCACCAGGAAGTCCTTGCCACCGAGGTTCATGTTGGCGGTGGCACCGTTCCCGGTGGTGTAGGTCGTCCCGAAGGTCCAGGCGCACTTGTCCGCGTTCTCGGCGCCGAAGTTGTCGTACCAGGCATCGAGGCGGTAGTCGGTGGTCGCCTCCTCGATCTCGTGGGCCAGGGTGTTCACCTCCGCGTCCGCATGGAAGTCGTTGTTGGGTGAACCGGTCAGCGCCGCGCAGGCGGTCGGGAAGGCATAGTTGTCGGGCTGGGCCGCGTAGATCACCAGCTGGCCGTTCCAGAGGAAGTTGCCGTGATAGGCGCAGTACTGGGTCCCGAAGCCGCCCCCGAGATTCGTCTTGCCGGCGGTGAAGACGAGGTAGATCGTCTGCGGGTCGTACGTCAGTGCCCCGGTCGTGAAGCCACGGATGATTTCCGCCTGGATGGAGGCGTCGGACACCGCGGCACCGCTGCTGGGCGGCACGTTCTGGTTGTCGGCCCAGAACTGGGTGTAGTTCACCACGTTGGAGACGGTGTGCCCGCCACCGATCGCGTCGGTGTAGGTGGTGTTGATGTTGAAGTAGGGCGAGCCACCGAGGTTCCGCAAGAAGTGCCCGATCAGGGAGCCATCCTGCGCCCCGGTGCCGCTGGTCCCGGGCGTGGGGCCGCCGGTGTAGATGGGCGCCGTGCCCCAGTACATCGCCGCGACGTTGGTCACGGCGAGGATCGGCCCGCCGTGGTAGTTGATGCCGGTGGCCTGGCCGGACACGCCACCGGCGGGCTGGGCACCCCTGACGCGCATGATGTTGGTCCGGCCCGCGCTGAGTGCGGCGGGGGCGCCGGCGCTCGGCTGCGTCGGGTTGGAGCCGGTATCGGCACAGGCCGACGCCACCAGGGCCAGGGCGGCCAGGGCGAGGAACTGCTGCTTCATGGTGCCTCCAGGAAGATCACGATCAGGCCGAGGCGGGCGGGGAGGCACACGAACCGCTCGGAGGGGTTGGCCCGCCGGCCCTGCCGGCGGGGGGGGAAACGCCCGAGCCGCCGGCATCCCCGAGGGGATCCGGCGGCCGGGAGACTGCAACCAGGCGACCTTACGGAACGGTGATCGTCTGGGTGGTGCTGGTGCTCGCCCCGCCGTTGTCCGTGACCGTGAGGGTCAGGGCAAAGGTGCGCGCCGACGGGAACGTCTTGGAGAAGCTCGCCGCGGTCGAGACCGTGTTGCCCGCGGCCAGCTTCCAGGCGTAGCTGGCGATGGTGCCGTCCGGATCGGTCGAGGTCGAGGTGAACGTGCAGGCGTGCGCCGCGGTGCAGCTGTAGGTGAAGCTGGCCACCGGCGGCTGGTTGCTGCCGCCACCCGTGACCGTGATGGTCTGGGTGGTGCTGTTGGTGGCGCCCTGGTTGTCGGTGACGGTCAGCGTGAGCGTGAACGTCCGGGCCGACGGGAAGGTGCGCGAGAACGACGACGCGGTGGAGACCGAGGTGCCGCTGGAGATCGTCCAGTTGTACGAGGCGATGGTGCCATCCGGGTCGCTGGAGCCGGTGCCGTTGAAGGTGCACGACAGGCCGGTGCACGACCAGGTGAAGCTGGCCACCGGGGGCTGGTTGGTCGGGCCGCCGCCGCCGATGAACTGGATGTTCAGGTTCTTGTTCGGCGAGTTGGCCGGGAACGCCCCGCCGCCCACGCCGGTGATGATGCCGTTGGTCGCGTTGTTGATGATCGCGGCATTGACCTGCGCCACCGTGGAGCCCGGATTGGCGGACAGGTAGAGCATCGCGGCGCCGGCCACGTGCGGGGCCGACATCGAGGTGCCGCTGATCGTGCTGGTCGCGGTCGGGCTGCCGATCCAGCCGGCGGTGATGTTGACGCCCGGCGCGCCCAGGTCGGTGCAGGTGCCGATGTTGGAGAAGTTGGCCAGGCGGTCGTTGATGTCGAACGCCATCACGGTCAGGCCCGCGGTGACGCGCGCCGGGGACTGGGTGCAGGCGTCGGCGCCGAAGCTGTTGCCGGCCGACAGGGAGTACACCACGCCCGCCGCGATGGAGGCGTTCACGGCCGCGTCGGTGGCCGCATCCGCGCCGCCGCCGAGGCTCATGTTGGCCACCGAGTTCTGGCCGGGGTGCGCCTGGTGGTCACCGGTGACCCAGTTGATGCCGGCCTGGACCTGCGAGAACAGGCCGGACCCGCCGCAGTCGAGCACCCGGACCGGGTGCACGGTCGCGGACTTGGCCACGCCATAGGTGGTGCCCGCCGCGGTGGTCGCGGTGTGGGTGCCGTGCCCGTTGCAGTCGTTGGCGTTGCCACCGATGGTGATCGCGTCGAAGCCGGTGCTCAGGCGGCCGGCGATGTCCACGTGCGGCGTGGTGGCGGTGCCGTTGATGCCGCCCAGGATGCCGGTGTCGATGCCGTAGAAGTGCACGCCGGCGCCGGTGTTGGGATAGGTGTAGCTGTTGTTGAGCGGCAGGTTCGCCTGGTCGATGCGGTCCAGGCCCCACGACGGGGTCGGCGCCTGGGTCGCGTCGAGCTTGACGACGCCGTCCTGCTCGATCAGCGAGATGTTCGGGTTCCGGCGCAGCCGCTCGATGGCCGCGTCCGACAGGTCGGCCGCGAAGCCGTGCGTCGCCTTGTCATACACGAAGAGCATCCGCCCGCTCTCGCCGGACACGATCCGGCGCGCCTCCGCCCCGACGTCCGCGAACTTGCCCTTCTTGAACAGCACGATGTACCGGCCCGGGACCAGCTGGGCGCCCGGCGTGCGGTACACGTTGAGCAGCGGTTCCTGCGTCGTGCCCGTCGGACCGTCCGAACAGGCCGCGACGAACAGGGCGGAACACGCCAGGGCGAGGAGCTTCTTCTGCATGAACCCTCCATCGGGGTGGATATGACCAGCCGGGAGGCGATCCCAGGGGGAAGGGAGGCCGCACGACCGGACGGAACGGCAGACACTTTGAGATTGCGGTCGGGGTGGCGCGCACCACCCCTGAGGAAGGACGCCCCAAAATGACAGGGTCCGTCCTGATGGTCAATCGCTCAGCCGCGCCACACACCCTGTCGGATCGCCGCCACGCTCCTGTGGCGTCACGGCCGCGTCACGGGGGCGGCGGATTATCTTCCGGCATGCCCGAGAGACGCAGCGCTCCCCCCGGTATTCTCGATCGACCCCCGGCCGGGGCCGCTGCCGCGCTGGCCGCCTGGTGCGCGGACCAGAGCCTGCCCGCCTTCCGGGCCCGGCAGCCGCAGCCCTACCTCTGGCAGCGGCCGCTCCCCGGCTGGCAGGAGGCCACCGACCTCCCCCGCCCCCTGCGGGACGCCCTGGACCGGGACTGGCCGCTGGCCCGCCTCGAGCTCGCCACCGAGCAGCGCTCCGTGGACGGCACCCGGAAGTTTCTCTGGCGCCTCCCGGACGGTGAGGCGGTCGAGTCCGTGCTCATCCCGTCCGGGGCACGCCGGACCCTGTGCATCTCATCGCAGGCGGGGTGTGCCTTGGGGTGCATCTTCTGCGCCACGGGCCGGATGGGGTTCCGGCGCAACCTGACCCCCTTCGAGATCGCCGGCCAGGCCCGGGAGGTGGCGCTGCGCTACCCGGCCGAGACCCCCACCAACATCGTGTTCATGGGGATGGGGGAGCCGCTCCTCAACTGGCCCGCGGTGGACGTTGCCCTCACCATCCTCAACAGCCCCGAGGGTCTCGGCATCGGAGCCCGGCACATCACGGTGTCCACCGTGGGGATCGTGCCCGGGATGACCGCCCTGGCCGCCCGGCCGGAACAGTTCCGGCTGGCCATCTCCCTGCACGCCGCCGACCCCGAGCGGCGCCGGCCGCTGATGCCCATCGAAAAGAAGTACCCGCTCGCCGCGGTCCTCGACGCCGCCCGCGCCTTCACCAAGCGCATCACCTTCGAGTACGTCCTGATCGCGGGGCAGAACGACACCGACCGCGACGCCGACCAGCTGGGCCGGCTGGCCCGGAAGATGGGGGCGCTGGTAAACCTGCTGCCGCTGCACCCGGGCGGTGCCCCCGGGCTCACGCCGACGCCCGCCGAGCGGATCCGCGCCTTCGCCGACCGGCTCAAGCACCAGGGGGTGGAAGCGGTGGTCCGGCGGAGCCGCGGCCTCGACATCAGCGCCGCCTGCGGCCAGCTCCGGGTCGAGACCGAGGGCCGCCGGGCGCGCGCCCGCGCCCCTGGCCCGGCCGCGGGCTAGATCAAAACGCTACGGCCCCGGCGCGCTCGCGCCGGGGCCGTGCCGTCTCCGCTCCCCGCCCCCACCCTCCCGGGACTCAGCCGGTGGCGCCGAAGCCGCTCGAGATGCAGTTGATCGACAGCAGCAGCGCCGACAGGTAGGCCTCGCGCTCCGCCTCGCCCGCGGCGCGGTAGCGCCGGAGCAGCTCCACCTGCTGCACGCTTGCCTGGTTGATGGTCGGCAGCCGGCGCACCAGCCGCCGCCGGAAGCGCGGAAAGCGCTCGGCCAGCTCCGCCCCGCCGGTGACCTGCAGCACCGCCCGCACCGTCCGGTGGTATTCCGCCTCGACCATCGCGAAGATCTCGTCGCGGGTCGTGGCCTCCGGCACCAGGCCGGCGTACATCCGGGCGAGGTCGAGGTCCACGTAGCTCAGCGTCTTCTCCACCTCGTCGAGCACCAGCCGGAACAGCCGCGAGTCCTCGTACATGCGCGCCAGCAGCCGGTGCCCCCGCTCGCCACGGATCTGCAGGAAGGTCTCGAGCCCGCTCCCCAGGCCGTACCAGCCGGTGATGAAGTGCCGGTTCTGTGACCACGCGAACACCCACGGGATGGCCCGGAGGTCGGCCAGCGAGCGGGCGCCGGTGCGCCGGGCGGGACGGGACCCGATGTTGAGCCGGGTAAGCTCCTCCAGCGGGCTCGCCGCGCTGAAGTAGGCCAGCATGTCCGGCCGCTCCACGAACCGCCGGTAGGCCGCCTGGGCCGCGCCGGCCAGCGCCTCGAACGCCTCGTCGTACTCGCTGGTGGGCTTGAGCGCCGCCTCGTGCTCCGAGCGCAGGGAGTGCTCGATCACGCTGGCGGCCAGCAGTTCCACCTGGTACTGGGCCGTCCCCCGGTTGGCGTACTTGAGCGAGACCACCTCGCCCTGCTCGGTGATCCGCATGCGGCCGCGCACCGAGCCGGCCGGCTGGGCCGCGATGGCCCGCCCGAGCGGCGCCCCGCCACGGCTGACCGAGCCGCCGCGCCCGTGGAAGAAGCTGATCGGCACGCCGGCGTCCTCCCCGACCCGGGTGAGCCGCGCCTGCGCCTTGCACAGCTCCCAGTTGGAGGTCAGGTACCCGCCGTCCTTGTTGCTGTCGGAGTAGCCGATCATCACTTCCTGCGTGCCCCCGAGCGCCCGCACGGAGCGGCGCACCACCGGGATGCCGAGCAGCTCGCGCATCATGCCGGGGGCGCGGTGCAGGTCCTCGATGGTCTCGAACAGCGGCACGATCGGCAGGGTGCAGCTCTCGATGCCGGCCTCGTCGGCGAAGAGCCCGCCCTCCTTGGCCAGCAGGTAGGCCCCGAGCACGTCGGCCACCTCGCGGGTCATGCTGAGCACGAAGCTGCCGAACGCCTCGCGGTCGAGCTCGGCGCGCATCTCGCGCACCACCCGGAACATCCCCAGCGTCTCGCGCACGTCCTCGGGCACCGCCTCGAGCGGCCGGTCGCCCCGCCGGGGCCGCGCCAGCTCGGCCAGCAGCCAGGCCTTCCACGCCTCCGAGCTGACGGCGGGCGGCTCGTCGGTGCGCCCGGTGCTCACCCGCCACAGCGCCACCAGCGCCTGGGTGAGCCGGGTGGTGTTCTCCCGCAGGTCGAGGCGCACGGTGCTGAAGCGGAAGGTCTCGACCTCCCGCCGCACCGGGCGCACCAGCTGGTCGGCGAGGCCGCCGCTGCCGCCCTCGCGCAGCGCCCCCTCGAGCATCCGGATGTCGGCCAGCAGCTCGTCGGCCGAGGTGTAGCCTTCCGCCGCCGGCGCGGTGCGCCCCTGCTCCGCGTGCCGGATGGCGCCCTCGAGCCGCCGGACCATGCACGCGAGGAACTGCCGGAACACCTCGCCGGGATTGCGGGACACGATGCCGGCCCCGTCGCTCACCTGGGCCAGGGCGCGCTCGAGGGCGGCCCGGAAGGCGGGGCCCACCTCCAGCGCGCGCTCGGTGATGCTCAGGGTCTTGAGCAGCTCGCCCAGCCGCTGGCGGTAGCGCAGCAGGCTCGCCACCCGGTTTTCCGCCAGGGTCCGCCGGGTGACCTCGTTGGTGACGAAGGGATTGCCGTCGCGGTCGCCGCCGATCCAGCTGCCGAACTGGAAGAACGGCGGGATGTCGAAGCGCTCCCCGGGCCAGGTGTGGGCCAGCACCCGGTCGAGCTTCTCGAGCATCTCGCTGGTGGCCTCGAACAGCGTCTCGCTGAAGAAGTGAAGGCCCCAGTAGACCTCCTGCGGGACGGTGGGCTTCTCCAGCCGGAGCTCCCCGGTCATCCACAGCAGCTCGATGTCGGTGCGCAGCCCCTCCACCAGCTGGCTCCGCTCCCGGGGGGTCCACCGGGGCGACTCCAGGTCCACCAGCTTGCGGTAGATGCGGCGGTGGCGTTCCAGCACCGTCACCCGCTTGGCCTCGGTCGGATGGGCCGTGATGGTGGGGCGCACCCGCAGCTCGCGCAGCAGGCGCCGGGCGTCGTCGGGGCGGGCAATCCCCTGGGCGGCCAGCTCGTGGAAGACCTGCGGCAGGGTGCCCCGCACCTGCTCGGGCCCCCGCTCGGTCTCGGTCTGCCGCCGCCGCCGCATGCCGGCGTTCTGCTCCGCGATCGAGAGCAGCTGGAACCAGATCCCCTGCGCCCGCAGGCAGGCCTCGAGCTGCTCCGGGGTCCAGGCGGGGTCGATCGGCCCGCCCTCGAGGACCTGCTCCAGGTAGGGGTGCCGCACCCGGACCACCTCGACCAGCTGGCTGAAGAGCAGCTCCGCCACCTGCGACGCGTACTGTGCGGCGCTGGCGGCGAGCGGGTCGGCGGAGGACGGGAGCGCCACCGCCTCGTAGGGCGTCGGGTGCTCCAGGGTCACACCACGCGGTCGCGGACCGGCTGGCCCGCGAAGAACAGCGACAGGTTCTCCAGCGCCCGCATCCCCATCGCGGTCCGGGTCTCCAGGGTGGCGCTGCCCAGGTGCGGCAACAGCACCACGTTCTCCATCCGGAGCAGCTCGGGCGAGACGCTGGGCTCGCGCTCGAAGACGTCGAGCCCGGCCCCGGCGATGACGCCATCACGGAGCGCCGTCACCAGGGCGGCCTCGTCCACCACGTCGCCGCGGGCGCTGTTGATGAGGAAGGCGTGCCGCTGCATCTGGCGCAGCCGGGTGCTGTTCATCAGGTGCCGGGTCTCGGGGGTGGCCGGGCAGTGCAGCGAGACGAAGTCCGCCTCCGCCAGGACGGCCTCGATGCTGTCGCGCGGCTCCGCCCCCAGCGCGGCGGCCTCCTCCGGCCTGGGCGGGAACGGGTCGGCGAAGAGGATGCGCATGCCGAACCCGTGGTGGGCCCGCCGGGCCATGGCCTTCGCGATGCGCCCGAAGCCGATCAGGCCGAGGGTCTTGCCCGAGACCCGCGCGCCGAGCATGTGGGTCGGGCGCCAGCCGGTCCATTCAAGGTGCCGCACGTGCCGCTCCCCCTCGCCGGCCCGCCGGGCCACCATGAGCATGAGCGTCATGGCGATGTCGGCGGTCTCGTCGGTGAGCACGTCGGGGGTGTTGGTCACCGTCAGGCCGAGCGCCTTGGCCGCGGCGATGTCGATGTTGTTGAACCCCACGCCGAAGTTGGCGACGATCCGGGCCTTTCGCCCCTCCACCCCGAGCACCTCGGCGGTGACCTTGTCGGTCACGGTGGGGAGCAGGGCGTCGGCGGTGCGCAGCGCCTCCTTGAGCTGCTCCGTGGTCAGGGGGGCGTCCTCGGGGTTGAGCACCGCGTCGAACCGCCGCGCCGCCTCGACCTCGCAGGCCTCGGGGATCTTCCGGGTGATGACGACCCGCGGGCGGGCGCTCACCGGGTCACCAGCTTCTTGCGGGCCGGCCGGCTGGCCAGCGCCTCGGCCACGGCCTCCCCGAGGTGGGCCGGGCTCTTGGCCACGGTCAGGCCCAGCGAGCGCATGATCTCCGCCTTCTCCGCCGCGGTGTCGCCGAAGGCGGAGATGATGGCGCCGGCGTGGCCCATGCGGCGGCCCTTGGGGGCAGTGAGGCCGGCCACGTACCCGATGACCGGCTTGGTCATGTGCTGCTTCACCCACATCGCCGCCTCGGCCTCCTGGGGGCCGCCGATCTCGCCGATCATCATCACGGCCTCGGTCTCCGGGTCCTGCTCGAACAGCGCCAGGATGTCGAGGAAGCTGGAGCCGTTGATCGGGTCGCCGCCGATGCCGATGCTGCTCGAGACGCCGATGCCCAGGTCCTTCATCTGGCTCGCGGCCTCGTAGCCCAGGGTGCCGGAACGGGTGACCAGCCCCACCTTGCCCGGCATGTAGATGTGGCCCGGCATGATGCCCAGCATCGACTTCCCCGGCGAGATGAGGCCGGCGCAGTTGGGGCCCACCAGGGTGGTGCGCTTCTCCTTCGGGTACCGCCGCAGGTAGCGCTTGACCATCATCATGTCCTGCGCCGGGATGCCGTCGGTGATGCAGCAGACCAGCTTGATGCCGGCGTCGGCCGCCTCCATGATGGCGTCGGCGCAGAAGGCCGCGGGCACGAAGATCAGGCTCGCGTCGGGATAGACCGCGTCCACCGCCTCCTTCACCGTGTTGAAGACCGGCAGGCCGATGTGGCTCTGGCCGCCCTTCCCGGGGGTCACGCCGCCGACCACCTTCGACCCGTACTCGATCATCTTCTGGGCGTGGAAGGTGGCCTTGTCGCCGGTGAAGCCCTGGACGATGATGCGCGTCAGCTCGTTGATCAGGATCGCCATGGTCAGTTCCCCTTCGCGTGCTTCCACGCCGCGACGACCTTCTCGGCCGCGTCCGCGAGCGAGTCGGCGGTGATGATGGGCAGCCCCGACTCCGCGATGATCGCGCGGCCCTCCTCCACGTTGGTGCCGGCCAGCCGCACCACGAGCGGGACGTTCACCCCGACGTCCTTCACCGCCTGCACCACGCCCCGCGCCACCCAGTCGCAGCGGTTGATGCCCGCGAAGATGTTCACCAGCATGGCGCCCACCTTGCGGTCCTGCAGCACCAGCTTGAACGCCATCGCCACCCGCTCGGGGGAGGCGCCGCCGCCCACGTCGAGGAAGTTGGCCGGGTTCCCGCCGGCGTGCTTGATCATGTCCATCGTGGCCATCGCGAGGCCGGCCCCGTTGATGATGCAGCCGATCTCGCCGTCGAGCGCCACGTAGTTGAGCCCGTGCTCCGACGCCTGCGCCTCGCGCGGGTCTTCCTCGGCGTGGTCGCGCAGCTCGCTGACGTTGGGGCGGCGGAAGAGGGCGTTGTCGTCGAAGCCCATCTTGGCGTCGAGCGCCAGCAGCTGGCCGTCCCGGGTCAGCACCAGCGGGTTGATCTCCACCATCGTGGCGTCGAGGTCGCGGAAGGCGCGGTAGCAGCCGAGCAGCACCGTGACGGCGCGGTTGACGGTCTGGGCCGGCAGGCCCAGGCCGAACGCCACCTCGCGCGCCTGGAAGGCCCGCATGCCCACCGCCGGCTCCATGGTCTGGCGCAGGATGGTCTCCGGTTCGCTCCGGGCGATCTCCTCGATCTCCATCCCGCCGTGCGGGTGCGCCACCAGCATGATCCGCTCGCTCTTGCGGTCGAGCACGAAGCCGATGTAGAGCTCGCGTTCGATGGGCACCGCGGCCTCGACGTAGAGCCGGTGCACCACCTTGCCCTCGGGCCCGGTCTGGTGGGTCACCAGCCGCTTGCCGAGGAGCTCGGTGGCCGCCTTCCGCACCTCGTCCTCGGTGGTGCAGAGCTTGATGCCGCCCGCCTTGCCGCGGGCGCCGGAGTGGATCTGCGCCTTCACCGCCCAGCGCGCGCCCCCGATCTCGGCGGCGCGGTAGACGGCCTGCTCGGCGCTGTAGGCGACGCCCCCCCGGGGGACCGAGACGCCGAAGTTGGCCAGGAGTTCCTTGGCCTGGTATTCGTGGATATCCAAGACTGCCTCCTCTGGCCGCGCCTCACCGGGCGGGCGGTCGAGTGGGCGCGCACCGGGCGTGCGCGCCGTCGGGACGCGTCGGGGCTACCGCTTGCCGGCGATCGCCTGGGCCATCTCCACCACCACGTTCGCCATCCGGGCGCTGGCGGCATCGATCATCTTGCCGTCGAGCTGCGCCGCGCCCTTCCCCTCCCGGGCGGCCTGCTCCAGCGCCTCCAGGATCCGCCGCGCGCGCAGCACCTCGGCCTCGGGAGGCGAGAAGACCTGGTTGGCCAGCTCGATCTGCGAGGGGTGGATGGCCCACTTCCCCTCGATGCCGAGGGCCGCGCCCCGCCGGGCCGCCAGCAGGTAGCCCTCCGGGTCCTTGAAGTCGCCGAAGGGCCCGTCCACCGGCCGCAGCCCGTAGGCGCGGCACGCCACGATCATCCGGGTCAGCGAGGCGTGCCACTGGTCGCCGGGGTAGTCGGGGTTGAGCCCGCCGATGTTGACCGTGCGCGCCCGCATGCTGGCGGCGTAGTCGGCCACCCCGAAGTGCATCGTCTCCAGCCGCTTCGAGCTCTGCGCGATGGCCTCGACGTTGGCCATCCCGAGCGCCGTCTCGATCAGCACGTCGATCCCGATGCGGTGCGGGATGCCCTTCGCCACCTCGATCTGGGTGAGCAGCGCATCGGTCAGGTACACGTCCCCGGGCACGCCCACCTTCGGGACCAGGACCACGTCCAGCCGGTGGCCGGCCTGCTCGATGACGTCCACCATGTCGCGGTAGTAATAGTGGGTGTCGATCCCGTTGACCCGGACGCAGATGGTCTTGCCGTGCCCGCGCCAGTCGAGGGTGAGCAGCGCCTCGATGACGTTGCGCCGGGCCTGCTCCTTGTCCGCCGGGGCCACCGCGTCCTCGAGGTCGAGGAAGACGTAGTCGGCGGCGCAGGTCAGCGCCTTCTCGAACATCGCCGGATTGGAGCCCGGCACGGCCAGCTCGCTCCGCTGCAGGCGGGGGCGCGCCGGCTCGTAGCGGGTGTGGCTCACGCGACCCCCGCCGGCTTCTTCGCCACGGCGGCCTCGGCCGGCGGCGGCCCCTTCCTGGCCGGCAGCGGCTGCTGGGTCTGCTGCCAGTACTCCTGCGCCGCGGCCACGCCGGTGCCGTAGGCCACCTTGATGCCCACGTCGCGCATGGCCATCTCGGCCCCCGCGATCCCGGCGAGCAGGGTGATCTCGTTCAGGTCGCCCAGGTGGCCGATGCGGAACAGCTTCCCGGCCACCTTGTTGAGCCCGGCGCCGAGGGCAAAGTTGTACCGCCGGTACGCCACGTCGATGACGTCCGCGCCGTTGAAGCCGGGCGGCACCATGATGGCGCTGACGGTGTCGGAGTGCCACTGCGGCCCCCTGGAGCAGAGCGAGAGCCCCCAGGCCGCCACGGCGCGGCGGCAGCCCTCCGCCAGGCGGTGGTGCCGCGCGTAGACGTGCTCCAGGCCCTCCTCGAGCAGCATGGTCAGTGCCTCGCGCAGCCCGTAGAGCATGGGGATCGACGGGGTGTAGGGGAAGTACCCCGTGGCGTTGGCCTTGAGCATGTCCTCGTAGCTCCAGTAGCAGCGCGGGAGCTTCGCCGACTTGCCGAGCTCCAGCGCGCGCGCGCCCACGCAGACGATGCCGGCGCCCGCCGGCAGCATGAAGCCCTTCTGCGAGCCGGTCACGCAGATGTCGACCTTCCACTCGTCCATGCGGAAGTCGATGCTGGCGAGGCCCGAGACGCTGTCGACGAACAGCAGCGCGGGGTGCTTCGCCGCGTCGATGGCCCGGCGCACCGCGCCGATGTCGCTGGTGACGCCGGTGGCGGTCTCGTTGTGGACCACGCACACCGCCTTGTAGGCGTGGGCGGTGTCCTTGCTGAGGATCTCCTCGATCTGGGCCGGCGGGGCGCCCTCGCCCCACTCCACGTCGATGGCGGTCACGTCGAGGCCCAGGCGCCCCATCATGTCGATCCACAGGTGGCTGAACTGGCCGTACCGGAAGGACAGCACCTTGTCGCCGGGCGAGAGGGTGTTGACCAGGGCGGACTCCCAGCCGCCCGTCCCGGTGCCGGGGAAGACGAACGGCGTGCCGGTCGCGGTCTTGAAGACCGTGCGGAGGTCGCGGAAGATCGGCAGCGCGAGGTCCGGGAACGCCGAGGAACGGTGATCTTCCATCGGGACGTGCATCGCCCGGAGGATCCGGTCCGGGGTGTTGGTGGGACCGGGGACGAACAGGAAGTTGCGGCCAGGCATGGCACCATCCTCTGCTGAAGTCTCGACGAACCGGACGCTCCGGGCGTCCGCGCGAATGCTTGCGTGTGGCTGTATGTTCATACGGCGCCACCCTGCCCCACGACCTTCGGACCCGAGCATGCCGACACTCGAACCGCCCGCGGACCCCCGGGCACTGCTGGCCGAGCTGTACTGGGCCGCCGTCACCGCGGCCGCCCCGGGCCCCGCGCTGCGGGCCGCCCTCGATGCCGCCGCTCCCCCGGCCGGCCCCGTGCACCTGCTCGCGCTCGGCAAGGCCGCGCACCCGATGGCCGTCGCCGCGGTGGAGTGGCTCGCCGCCCGGGGCCAGACGCCCGCCGGTGGGCTCCTCGTGGTGCCGGAGCCGGGCCCCTCGCCCCATCCCGCGCTGGCCCTCGCCGTCGGCGACCACCCGCAACCGGGCACAGGATCGCTCGGGGCGGCGGAGGCGCTGGGCCGGGCCGTCCAGAGCGTGGCGTCCGGCCACGAAGTATGGGTGCTGCTCTCCGGCGGCACCACGAGCCTGATCGGCGCGCCGGTCGCGGGGGTGAGCCCCGCCGACCTGACCCAGCTCTACCGCCTGCTGCTCGGCTCCGGCCTCGATATCACCGCGATGAACCGGATCCGCAAGCGATTCGCGCGCTGGGCCGGCGGGCGCCTCGCGGCGGCCCTCGCCCCGGCACACGTGAAAAATTTCACAATCTCGGACGTCATCGGGGACGACTTGGGGTCCATCGGCTCAGGTCCCTGCGTTCCGGATGCGTCCAGCGCGGCGGAGGTGAGAACAGCCCTGGGCTCCGCCGGATTGTGGGAACAGCTTCCCGCCACGCTACGCGGGCATCTCGAGGCGGTCATCCGCGGGAGCATCCCGGAGACGCCGAAGGCCGGGGATGCCGCCTTCCGGACCACCGAGACGATCCTGATCGCGAGCAACCGGCTGGCGCTCGAAGCCGCCTGCCGCCGCGCCACCGCGCAGGGCCTGGCGGCGCGCGTACTGGATGCGGCCCTGTCCGGTGAGGCGGCGGACGTGGGGCGCCGCCTCGCGTCGACCCTGCTGACCTATGATGCCACAAATGTCGCGGGAGCGCAAGCCGGGGGGATGAATAAAGATACAGTCCTTGTATGGGGTGGCGAGACCACCGTCACCCTCTCCCCCGATGCCGGACCGGGGGGCCGTTCCCAGGAGCTGGCCCTCGCCGCCGCCGGCGCGTTGGCCGACGCCGGGCCCGCCGCCCGACCCGTTACCCTCCTCGCGGCCGGCACCGACGGCCGGGATGGCCCCACCGAGGCGGCGGGGGGCTTCGCCGATGCCGGCACCTGGAGCCGGATCCGCTCGGCGGGCCGCGATCCCCGCGCCGACCTTGCCGGCCACGCGAGCAACGCGGCCCTGGCCGCCGCGGGCGACCTGTTCCAGACCGGCATGACGGGCACCAACGTGATGGACCTGGTGCTGGGTTTTCTGCCCGCGCGCCGCTAGCTTCCGGTAGCCCTTCCCCGCCCGTGGTCCGGGCGCCTGGGCCCCCCCTGAGCTGACCCGCCGCGGTTGCGCGGCGCCAGCCGCTCCCGGTGGAGCGTGGGTGGGTGCATGACGCTCGTCATCCTGTCGATTTTCCTCCAGATCATCGCGGCCATTCAGGCCCTGCTCCTCGCACGCGCCAGCTCCCGACCCTGGGCGTGGCGCCTGCTGGCCGGCGCCATCCTCCTCATGGGCATCGGGCGGGTGCTCCTGCTCCGGGAGCTCGCCGGCACCCCCGATCACCCGCCCCTGATCTTCGAGGGCGTCCTCGCCCTGGCCGTCTCGGTGCTGGTGGTGGTCGGCCTGGCGGCGCTGGGCCCGATCCTCGGCACCGCGAGCCGGGCGAAGGCGGCGGAGGCGGAGAGCCGCGCGCTGGGCAATGAGCTGAGCTCCCTGCTTGAGGTCGTGCCCACGGCGGTGTGGATCGCCCGGGACCCCGCGGCGGCACACATCACCGGCAACCGCGCCGCGCGAGAGCTGCTGCGGATGCCCTCCGGCAGCAACCTCTCCCTCTCCGGCCCGGATGCCCCCGAGCACTTCGAGGTGCTGCAGCAGGGGCGGGTGCTGGCGCCCCACGACCTCCCCATCCAGCGCGCCGCGAGCCGGGGCGAGGAGCTCCGGGGCTTCGAGGAGACCGTGCGGTTCGCCGACGGGGAGGAACGGCACCTGCTCGGGAACGTGATTCCGCTCCGGGACGAGGCGGGCCGGGCGCGGGGGGCCGTGGCGGCGTTCGTGGACATCACGGCGCGGCGGCAGGTCGAGGAGGCGCTCCGCGCCAGCGAGCGGAAGTACCGGATGCTGGTGGACCTCACCTCCACGGGCTACGTCATCATCGACGCCACCGGCCGGGTGCTCGATGCGAACCCGGAGTACGTGCGGCTCACCGGCCACCGGACGCTGGAGGAGGTCCGGGGCCGTCCGGTCACGGAGTGGACCGCGCCCTATGACGTGGCGCGCAACGCCGCGGAGGTCCGGCAGGCGGTGCGGCTGGGCAGCGTGACCAACCTCGAGGTCGATTACCAGCACGCCGACGGCACGGTGGTGGCGATCGAGATCAACGCCGCGGTCCAGGACGATGGCACCATCGTGGCCCTGTGCCGCGACGTCACGGGCCGCCGGCAGGCCGCCGAGGCCCTGCGCCGCAGCGAGGAGCGCTACGCGCTCGCCGCCTCGAGCGCGCGGGCGGGGGTGTGGGACTGGAACGTGATCACCGGCGAGACCCTGCTCTCCCCGCAGTGGAAGGCGCTGCTCGGCTACGAGGACCACGAACTCCCCAACCACGTGCGCAGCTGGGAGGAGGCGCTCCACCCCGACGAACGGGAACGGGTCCTTGCGGAGGTGCGGCGGCATTTCGAGGAGCGCACCCCCTACGTGGTGGAGTACCGGATGCGGGCCCGCGACGGCGGGTGGCGCTGGTTCATGGTCCACGGGCAGGCGGTGTGGGATGCGGCGGGACGGCCGGTGCGGATGGCGGGCGCGACGATCGACATCACCGGCCAGAAGGAGAGCGAGCACCGCATCCGGGAGCTGGAGGCGCGCTTCTTCCGGTTCGCGGAGCAGAGCAGTGAGGTGTTCTGGCTGACCCAGCTGGACCCGGAGCGGGTGCTGTACGTGAGCCCTTCCTTCGAGCGCCTCTGGGGCTACTCCCCCGCCGCGCTGTACGCCGACCCGCACCTCTGGCTCGCCTCCATCGTGGCCGAGGACCGGCCGGCGGTGGAGCGGGCATGGAACGGGCTGGTGAGCCGGGGCGAGGAGGGCGCATACGACATCGAGTACCGGGTCACCCGCGGCGATGGCGGCGTGCGGTGGATCCATGACCGGGCCACCCTGGTGCGGGACCCGCTCGCGGGGACCATCCACCTTTCCGGCATCGCCGGTGACATCACCGACCGCAAGCACGCCGAGCTGCTGGAGCGCGCCGCCACCCGGCGGGTCCGCGCCGTGGTCGACGCGTCACCGCTGCCGATCGTGACCATGGACCGCGAGGGGATGGTGACGGGGTGGAATCCCGCCGCCGAGCGGCTCTACGGCTACACCGCGGCCGAGGCGGTCGGCGGCGTGTCGCCGGTGATCCCGCCCGAGGAGCGGGAGGCCTTCCGGCGCCTGGTCGAGGCCACGCGCCGCGACCAGGGGGCCCGCCGGGTGTCGGCCACCCGGCGCCACAAGAACGGCACGACGCTCGAGATCACGATCTCCACTGCCCCCCTGCGCGACCACACCGGCGAGGTGACCGGGCTGGTGGCGATCCACGAGGACGTGACCGAGCAGCGGCAGGCAGAGCGCGCCAGCCAGCAGTTCCAGGAGCGGCTGCTGGAGGCCCAGAAGCTGGAGAGCATCGGGGTGCTCGCCGGCGGGATCGCGCACGACTTCAACAACCTGCTCACGCTGGTCCTGGGCAATGCCCACCTGGCCCGGGCGGCACTGCCGGCGGAGCACCCGGCCACCGAGCCGCTGCGGCAGGTGGAGCAGGCCTCGCTCCGCGCGGCGGAGCTCACCGCGCAGATGCTGGCCTACGCCGGGCGGGGGCAGTTCGTGGTGGGGCCGGTCGATCCCTCGGGCGTGGTGCGGGAAGGCGCCAGCCTGCTGCAGGCGGCGCTGCCGAGCCCGGCGCGGCTGCTGGTGGAGCCCGCCGCGGGGCTGCCCGCCATCGAGGCCGACCCCGCGCAGCTGCGCCAGGTCCTGGTGAACCTGGTGACCAACGCCGGCGAGGCCCTCCCGGGGAACCGCGGGACCGTCACCGTCCGCACCGGGTTGCTGCACGCCACCCGGGAGTTCCTGGTGACCACCCTGCTGCCCCAGGAGGCCACGCCCGGGCCGTACGTCTACCTGGAGGTGGAGGATGACGGCGCGGGGATCAGCGCGGAGGTCCAGCGGCGGATGTTCGAGCCGTTCTTCTCCACCCGCTTCCCGGGCCGCGGCCTGGGCCTGGCCGCGGTGCTGGGCATCGTGCGGCGCCACCGCGGCACCATCGCGGTCGAGAGCGTGCCGGGGCGCACCGTGATCCGCGCGCTCTTCCCGCTGGCAGGCCGGACCGCGCCGGCGGCCGCGGCGCCCCAGGCCCCGGCGCCGCGCGCGCACGTCCTGCTGGTGGATGACGAACGGGACGTGCTCCGCCTGATGCGGACCTTCCTCGAGCGGGCGGGCTACGAGGTGACGACGGCAGAGACCGGCGAGGACGCGCTGGCCCGCTTCGGCGAGCTGGGGGAGCGGCTGGGACTGGTGGTCCTGGACCTGACGATGCCGGGGATGGGAGGCGACGAGATCCTGGCGGCCATGGCGGCGCGCGGGCCGGAGGTGCCGGTGATGCTGACCAGCGGGTTCAGCGAGGAGGAGGTGGCCCGCCGCTGCGGCCGGATGTCGAACGCCGCGTTCCTGCCCAAGCCCTACCTGCCCGCCGAGCTGGTGGCGGAAGTGGGCCGGTGGGTCAGGGCCGCCCGTCCTCATCCGGCTGGAAGTCCGGCCCAAGCAGGACGGTGACGTCCACCCGTCGCAGCGAGTCCAGGGCCACCTCGAGCTTGCCGAGCCCCAGGGCGCCACGCACCCGCTCGGCCCGGGCACGGTCGCCACGGCGGAGGATGATGCGGGTGCTGTCGGTGGGGCCCTCGGTGGCATTGCCGAAGAGGACCACGTCGATCCCCTGGCGCCGCAGGCGCCGCGCGCCGAGGCGGGCGAGGCCGGTCCGGCCGCTCCCGTTGAGGACCTCGACCTGCAGTGCGTCGTCGGTGGAGGGGATGGCGAAGGCGTGTCCCTCGACCTGGTCGCGGCGAAGCGCCCGCACGCCGAGGACCAGGACGACAAGGACCAGCAGGGCGCCGGCGGCGATCAGCCCGCGGCGCGCGCCTGGAGTGAGTTCCAAAACCGGACCGTGGGCTCGGGGAGGGGCCAGCCGGATTCCACGGCGTGGCTCAGGCGAAGGCGCGCCACCTCGCGCAGCACCCCGCCGGGGTCCTGCGGGAACCGCGCCGTGAGGGCCGCGCGCTCCTCGTTCCGGTACTTGCGTCCCGGTTCGAGGAAGTCCGCGCAGTAGAGCACCCGTCCCACCATGTCCCACTCGGCCAGGCCGGTGGTGTGATACCGGACGGCGTCGAGGACGCCGCGATCGGTCTCGCCATCGGCCTTGGCGCGCGCCGCGCTGGCGGGCCCGTGCCGCAGCTCCACGGGTCCCACCGTCGACGGCGCCCACCGTTCCAGCTCCGGCGCCGGGGCGTCCCGCAGCGCGTCGTGCAGCCACACGGCGCGCAGCCACCGATTCCGTTCGCTGTCCGGGACCCCCATCTCTTCCGCCCAGCGCGCCACCAGTCCCGCGACCCGCTCGATGTGAGCCAGCCGGTCCGGAGACACCACCGACCAGTCCGGCAGCGTCGGCCGGAGCCCGGAGGGGGTGGGGCGTGCTTCACCGATGAGGCTCAACAGAACTCCGTCCCGAGGATGTGGTTATCGAGCAGTCGAGTCCGACCCACGCGGGCTGCAACAGCGACGATCGTGCCACGGTCGGCCCGTGCCACCGGTCGCAGGGTGCCGGGGTCGACGATGGCAATATAGTCCACCGTAACCCCAACGGACATATGGAATTGCTCCATCATGATGGAGTGGAGCCGCAGCGCCTCCGCCTCACCCCCACGCCATGCCAGATCGGCGGCCCGGAGGGCCCGACTCAACGACAGCGCCGCGAGCCGATCCGCACTCGACAGGTAGGCGTTGCGGCTGCTCAACGCCAGGCCGTCGGTTTCACGGACCGTCCGCCCCACCTGGATGTCCACCGGGAGGTCCAGGTCCCGGACCATCCGGCGGACCAGGCAGACCTGCTGGATGTCCTTCTGCCCGAACACGGCGACGTCGGGCTGGACCAGGTTGAAGAGCTTGGTCACGACCGTGAGCACCCCGGCGAAGTGGCCCGGCCGCTGGGCCCCCTCCCACAGCTCGGCCATGGGGCCCGGGACCACGCGGGTCTCGGCGCCGGGGGGGTACATCGCCTCGACCGACGGCACGAACAGCGCGGAGACCCCCCGCCCCGCCGCGAGGTCGCGGTCGCGCGCCAGGTCACGCGGGTAGCGCTCGAAGTCCTCCCCCGGCCCGAACTGCAGCGGGTTGACGAACACGCTCATCAGCACGGTCGGGGCGAGGGTGGTGGCCAGGTCCACCAGGGCGAGGTGCCCCGCGTGCAGCGCGCCCATCGTGGGCACGAAGGCCACCCGCCGGCCCGCGGCCCGCTCCGCCGCGCGCCAGGCCCGGAGCGCGGGGAGGTCCCGGAGTTCGACGATCACTCGAAGCTGTGTTCCTTCCCGGGATAGCGGCCGGCACGCACCTCCTCGCTGAAGGCGCGCGCCGCGCCGCGGACCACCCCCGCGAGGTCGGCGTAGGTCTTGAGGAACCGCGGCCGGAAGCCCTCGTTGAGGCCCAGCATGTCGTGCAGCACCAGCACCTGGCCGTCGCAGCCGGCCCCGGCGCCGATCCCGATCGTGGGAATGCGGAGCAGCGCGCTCACCTCGGTGGCGAGCGGGGCCGGCACCAGCTCGAGCACCACGGAGCAGGCGCCGGCCTCCTCGACAAACCGTGCGTCGGAGCGGAGGCGGTCGGCGGCGGCGGGGTCACGGCCCTGCACCCGGTAGCCGCCGAGCTGGTGCACCGACTGGGGGGTGAGGCCGATGTGGCCCATCACCGGGATGCCGATCCGCACCAGGGCGCGGATGGTCTCGGCCATGGGCTCGCCGCCCTCGAGCTTCACCCCGTGCGCGCCGGTCTCCTTCATCACGCGGCCGGCGTTGCGGAGCGCCTCCTCGACGGTGACCTGGTAGCTCAGGAACGGCAGGTCCACGAACACCAGCGACTTCTCCGCGCCGCGCCGCACCGCCTGGGCGTGGTAGATCATCTGGTCGAGGGTGGCGCTCAGGGTGGTGGCGTGCCCGGCGATCACCTGGTTGAGCGAGTCGCCCACCAGCAGCAGGTCCACCTCGCCGTCGAGCAGCCGGGCGAAGAGGGCGTCGTAGCAGGTGAGCACGGTGAGCTTGCGGCCCTGGGCCTTCTGCTCCCGCAGGTCGGGAATCGACAGGGACTTCGGTTCAACGGACATGCCGTACCTCAGGAGGAGTGCCCCGCGCCCCGGCGCGGGCGCGGGCCGGTCGGGTCAGTCGTCGGTGCGGGCCGGCGCGAGCCGGTCCACTTCCTCGATCTCCCGCTGCCACCAGTCGCGGTTGGGGAGCTCGAGGTGGGGAATGCGCAGGTCGGCGTCGCGCAGCCGCCGGGTGCCGAAGCGGACGATGTCGAGGTCAAGGGTGCGGGGCCCCCAGCGTTCGCCCCGTTCCCGCCCGTTCTCGTCCTCGATGCGGTGCAGCTGCTTGAGGAAACGGCCGGGATCGAGCGCGGTCTCGACCAGCACCATCTGGTTGAGGTACGGCCCCTGCCCCGGGGGACCCCCGACCGGCTCGGTCTCCTCGAGGGAGGAGACCGCCAGGACGGTGGTGAGGGGCAGCTTGCCCAGCGCCTCGCGGGCGCGGGCGAGGTAGCCCTCGCGGTCCCCGAGGTTGCTGCCGAGGGCGACGTAGACGCGTTCGCGTGGGTTCATAGTTCCTGCGAGAAGTGCTGGGCGATGGCCTGCAGCCGGTCGGCCACCCCGGCCAGCTCCCGGATGGCGCGCTCCAGCTCGGCGTGGCTGCGGGCGGCCTCGGAGGCGCGCCGGGCGGTGGTGTTGGCGTCCTCGAGGGTGCGGATGGACACCGCGGACACCTGCTCCATCTGCCCCTGCAGGCGGTGGACCGCCTGCTCCTGCCGGGCCGCGGTGGCCGCGATCCGCTCGGCGTGGGCGCCGGCGTCGCTGGTGCCGTCCACGATGTCGGTCAGGGCGCGGGCCGCGCTGGCGGAGAGCTCCTCCACGCCGCGGACGATCCCGGTGCCCCGGTCCATCTCCTCGGAGATCTGCGCCACCTGGCCCAGGATGGCGGCCACCAGGCCCCCCGCCTCGCGCGAGGCCTGGGCGCTCTGGGCGGCCAGCTGGCGCACCTCCTCCGCCACCACCGTGAAGCCCCGGCCCTGGTGCCCGGCGCGCGCCGCCTCGATGGCGGCGTTGAGCGCGATCAGGTTGGTCAGGTCGGCGATCTCGCGGATGGTCCCGATGAACCCGATCAGGCGGTTGGTGACCTGGTAGAGCTCCCCCACGCGGTTGGCGGTGTCGCCGACGAAGCGCTGCAGCTCCACCAGGCGCGCGATGGCGTCCTGGATGTGGGTGCGGTTCTCGGCGGCGGTGGTGCTGGCGGTGGCGGAGGCGTTGCGGGCGGCCACCCCGTCGGCCGCGACCTCCCGGGTCTCCTGCACCAGGCTCTCGGTGGCCTGCCGGCCCGCGGCCACCAGCTGCTCCTGCTCGGCGGCGCCGGTGCGGATGGCCTGCGCCGTCTGCGCCACCGCGCCGGCCGCGGCGCGCAGCCGGTCGGCGGTGTCGGCGAGGGTGCGGACCTCCGCGCCCACCCGCTCCACGGTGTCCACCAGCGGGCGGCGCAGGTCGGCGATATGGATGGCCGTGGCCAGCTGGGCCGCGAAGGTGGCGGCGGCGGCCACCTCCTTCTTGCCATAGGTGCGGGGCTTGTGGTGGTCGAGCTCCAGGGTGCCGATCGACTCGTTCCCGAAGCGGAGCGGTAGCACCAGCATGCTCACGGCGTCCGGGGTGGGGGCGAGGATGCGGTCGTCGGTCCGCGCATCCTGCACCACCACCGCCTCGCCGCTGGCGACGACCCGGGCCCGCAGCTCCGCGCTGTCGAAGGGCGGGTCGCGGCGGTCGGGCCAGCCCAGGGCCCCGCGATAGGCCAGGGAGAGGGCCCCGCCGCCGGCGCGGTAGATCCGGAAGTCGCTCCAGTCGAGCACGCGGTTGGCGAGCACCTCGAGCTGGGTGAAGGCGTCCTGCAGCGACAGGTTGCTGGTGATCACCCGCTCCCGCGCGTGGATCTTGTTGAGCTCCTCCGCCGCGATCGCCTCCTCGAGGATCCGGCTGGTGAGCACGCCGAGCACGCCGAGGGTGCCGAGCACGGTGAGCCACCCCTCGGGGGGCAGGGCGTGGATGGCGCCGGCGGCAATCGCCGAACCGATGAGCGTGAGCAGGTAGGAGAGGATCTCGTAGCGCAGGATCATCAGCCGCTCGTGCGCCTCGAGCTTGGCCCGGACGAGCAGGGTGAAGTAGAACAGGGCGCGGGTGCAGAAGAAGTACATCCCCGCCAGGGTGAGCGCGGCGGGGAGGAAGTCGAGGCTCGGGGCGTTGGCGCCGGAGCGGAGCAGCACCACGCTGTAGGCGCCGAAGGCGGCCAGGAAGCCGAGCACCTCGCGGCCGGCGTTGATCCAGGCGGCGGTGAGCAGCTTGCGCTGCCAGAAGGCGTCGGCGATGAAGACCCCGAGCCCGAGGGCAAAGACCACCATTCCCGGGCCGAGGGTGACGGCGCCCACCAGCGCCACGATGCCGATCTGGGTGAGGTAGGAGAACTTGGAGAGCTGGATCTGGCCGCGGCGGAGCAGGATGGCGAACGCCAGCACCCCGCCGGCGAGCCAGGGGCGCTCCATCCAGCCGCGGTCGAGCCCGAGCGCCGCCAGCCCGAGGACGGTGCCGCCCCATGACATCAGGGCGGCATAGCCCTCGAGCAGGCCGCGCGGGGCGGCCTTCACGGGTGGCGCTCCCGGTCGGCCTGGTCGAGGGCGGCACGCAGCTCGCCGAGGAGCCGGCCGGCCGCCTCCGGGCCGCCGCGCCCGAGGCAGTCGACCAGCGCGCTGCCCACCACCACCCCGTCGGCGAGGTGGGCCACGGCGCGGGCCTGGGCCGCGGTGCTGATCCCGAAGCCGATGGCGAGCGGCAGGGGGCTCGCGGCGCGGACCCGGGCCACGTAGGCCTCGAGCCCGGTGGCGAGCTCGCGGCTGGCGCCGGTGACGCCGAGGCGGGCCACGAGGTACAGGAAGCCCGCGGCGTCCGCGACCACCTCGGTGAGGCGGGCGCCGGTGGTGGTGGGCGCCACCAGCCGGATCAGGTCGAGCGGGCTCTGGCGCACCTTCGCCTCGAGGGCGGGGTCGCTGCCGGCCGGGAGGTCGGTGAGCAGCAGGCCGGCCACGCCGAGGCCCGCGGCGTCGCGCAGGAACTCGTCCACGCCGTAGCGCAGCACCGGGTTGAGGTAGCTGAAGACCACCACCGGCCGGTCGATGCGGGCGTCCGCGATCAGGTCGAGGGTGCCGGCCAGGGTCATGCCGTGCTCCAGCGCCTCGAAGCTCGAGCGCTGGATGGTGGGTCCGTCGGCGAGGGGATCGCTGAAGGGCACGCCCACCTCGAGGATGTCGGCGTGCTCGGCGGCCCGGCGGATGGCCTCGAGGCTCAGGGCGCGGTCGGGGTGCCCCGCGGTGAGGTACGGGATGAGCGCGGTGCGGCGGGCACGCGCCATCGTGGCCCAGGCCCGGGCCAGCCGGGACTCAGACGAAGTAGTCGCCGACAATGATGCCATACCGGTCGGGGTTGGTGACCTTGACGATCGAGCGCAGGAAGGTGCCGTCGGCCTGCTGCGCGGCGAGGTTCTCCTCGCGGCCGGGCGGGCCGATCATCGCGCCGTTGATGTCGATGCAGATGCGCACGATGGGGCGGTTCATGAAGGCCGGGTCGGGATTCGCCGCCGACACCACCGCCACCTCGAAGGTGTCGAGGATGACGCAGGTGCCCACCGGGTAGATGCCGATCAGGTTGATGAGCGCCTTGACCAGCACCGGGTCGTAGCCGCGGCGGGGGTTCTCCCACATCTCGCGCAGCACCTGGTCGGGCTGGATCGGCACGGTCTGGTAGCTGCGCCGGGTGGTGGCGGCGTCGTAGCCGTCGGCCACCGCCACGATGCGGGAGTAGATGCCCATCTTCCGCGGCCGGATGGCCCTGGGGTACCCGGTCAGGTCGGTCTTCATGTGGTGCTCGTGCGAGACCACGATCTGCCGGTAGGGGATCTCGCCGTAGCCCCGCATGTTGAACAGCGTGAACACCCCCTGCCAGGGGTGGGTCTGCATCATCTTCCACTCGTCCTCGGTGAGGCCGGCGGTCTTGTTGAGCACCTCGACCGGGATGCGCGCCTTGCCCACGTCGTGCAGCAGGGCGGCCAGGCCCAGGTCGTACAGCTGCAGCCGGGTGAGGGAGAGCTTCTTGCCGATGGCCACCGACAGGATGCACACGTTCACCGAGTGGGTGAAGGTGTACTCGTCGTAGTCCCGGATGGTGGTGAGGCCGATGAGGCTGGTCTCGTTGTTGAGCACCTGGTCGACGATGGCCTGCACCGCGCGCTTGACCTTGGCCACCGAGGTGGTGCGGCCCAGGCGGACGCTGTTGATGAGGTCCTTGGTGACCGCCACGCCGTGGGAGTAGGTGCGCTTGGCCACCTCGCGGGCCCGCTCGGCCTCGGCCAGCTTCTCCTCCGACTCGAGCGGCGGCTCCAGGTCGAGGTGGGTCACCCCGGCGACGGCCAGCTTGTCGCGCAGGTCGAGCAGCGCCTCGGGGTTGACCTCGGTGCCGCCCTTCCCCGAGAGCGAAAGCAGCACGCCGAGGAAGACCTGCCACTCGCGGCGCTCCACGCCCGCCGCCACCTTCATCTCGCCCACGTCCACCGCGCGCAGCGCGGCCAGCAGGTTCGAGAACGAGGCGTAGTTGTCGAGCTCCAGCCGCAGCCGGGTGCCGTTGACGAAGATGAAGTCGCCGGAGAGCCGGAGCTCGATCTCGCCCAGCGGGGTGAGCAGCGCCAGCGCCGCGGCCTGCAGCTCGTCGAGCGACTTCTGCGCGGTGGCGTTCTCCACCGGGTAGAGCTTGAGGCTCCGGAGCCCGGTGTACATCGCCAGCAGGAAGTTGCGCCCCGCCTGCCGCAGGAAGGCGTCGTTGCCGACCTTGTCCTCGGGCGCGGGCATGCCGGTGGCGTCGCGGGTCATGCGCCGGCCTCACGGAGGGCGCGGCTCACCGCGTTGCGGACCACGAGTTCCTTGTCGTCCTTGTACTTCTGCAGCACCTCGCGGGCCTCCGCCGACTTGAGCCGGCCGATCGCGAGCGCCGCGCAGGCCCGGACCTCGGGCGATTCCTTGCGCTTGAAGAGCCCGCCCGCGGAGAGCATGCCGGCCAGGTTCTCGAGCGAGCCCGGCCCGGCGATCATGGCGTAGGCCTCGAAGAACCGCATCCGCTCGGTGAGGTCGATCTCGCGGGTGAGCTTGCCCTGCACCACCGGCTCGATGCGCCGCAGCGCCCCCTTGTAGCCGCGGCGGCCGAGCGCCTGCACCCCGGCGATGCGCACCTCGCGGTCGGCATCGTCCACCGCCTTCTCCAGCGCCTGCAGCGCGGCGGGGGTGCCGATCGCGTCGAGGGCGGTGACGCCGGCCAGCCGGGTGGCCGCCGTGGGGTGCCCCAGGGTGTCGGCCAGGCCGGGCACCGCCGCCTGCAGCTTGAGGCGGCCGCACAGCGCGATGACCGAGGGCAGCGCCTCGGAGTCGGGGAGCCGCAGCAGCCGCAGCACCTCCTGCGGCGTGGTCTCGGCCAGGCGGTCGGCGGCCGAGGCGAGGAGCTTGTGGATGGCGCTGGCCGCCGGCAGCCGGGGCAGCCACACCAGCACCGTCTCGAGGCCGGCGGGCCGGAGCTCGCGGAACAGCTCGCCCAGGTCGTCCTCGGTGGGCGGGGTCTGCGCCTCGGTGACCGACTGCAGGATCTGCTGCAGCACCCCGGGGTCGGAGAGCCGCCCGGTGAAGGCGTCCATCCGGTCGCGCTGCTCGAGGGTGAACTCCTCGGGGCGCCGCACCAGCAGCCGGGTCTCGCGGAGGATCAGGGCCACCGAGCGGAAGTCGCCGGCGTTGAGCAGGTGCGGCAGGTAGGTCTCGAGGTGGCCCATCACCTCGCCCCGGGTGACCTCCTCGGCGCGCTGCTCCAGGATGTCGAACAGGATGCCCAGCACGTTGGCGCGCAGGTCCTGCCGGTACTCCTCCTCGATGGCGTCGGCGATCGCCTTGATCTCGGCGTCGTCCAGCCAGTACAGCGTGGAGTCGAAGTCCTCGAGGTCCACCACGCCGGACTTCCGGGGCGGCGCCTCCTCCTGGACCTTGCCCTGGGTCTCCCGCGCCTGCTCCTCGACCACGTTCGGGTCGGTGGGCGGCGCCTGGCTGTAGGCCCCCTCGCCCGAGAGCCCCGGCACGCCGGAGTCGGGGGCGAACTCGGTGAAGTGGTACTGGATGAAGCCGAACTCCTGCTCCCACAGCAGGGTGAGGAGGTCGTCGCCGGCGTCGGCCTGCAGGGTGCGCGAGCGCTGCACCATCTCGAGGAAGCGGACGATCTCCTCCTCCTCGACGCCGGGAAAGAGGGTGAGCACCCGCATCCCGTCCTTGAACAGGCTCCAGGCCAGGCTCTCGGTCTTGTTGGGCTGGTGGTAGACGACCTGCTCTTCCCAGACGATGTCGGTCTCGACCACCTGGAGCACCAGGCGGTCCACGCCCGCCGACCAGATCGGCTGGAACGCGGCGCGCACGTTGCCCACGGCGCGCTGGTAGATCGGGTTGTTCGGGAGGTACATCTGGAAGGCCCGGAGCCCCTTCACCAGGGTCCGGAGCAGTTCCTCGACCTGTTGCTGCGGCAGCACCACCGGTGCTGGCATGCCGTGGGTCACTTAGCCGGTCCCGAGCAGTTTGGCCACGTGCGCGACGTCCTTGTCGCCGCGGCCGCTCAGGCAGACGAGGACGAGGTCCTCCGGCTGCCAGCGGCCGCGATTCCGCTCGAGCCACGCCAGGGCGTGGGCGGTCTCGAGCGCGGGGATGATGCCCTCCAGCCGGCAGAGCGACTGGAAGCCCGCCAGCGCCTCGTCGTCGGTGGCGGCGGCGTACTGCACCCGTCCGGTGTCG
Source organism: Gemmatimonadales bacterium (assembly GCA_046327715.1). Lineage (GTDB taxonomy): Bacteria > Gemmatimonadota > Gemmatimonadetes > Gemmatimonadales > GWC2-71-9 > JADJOM01. The sequence goes on along the minus strand of JAXLXY010000015.1, from coordinate 18,981 downwards.
CGCAGCCAGCTGTGCTCCGGGCCCACCCCGGGGTAGTCGAGCCCCGCGGAGACGGAGTGGGCCGGCAGCACCTGCCCGTCGGGGTCCTGCAGCAGGTAGCTCAGGCAGCCGTGCAGCACGCCGGGCCGGCCGGCGGAGAGCGTGGCGCTGTGGTGCCCGCTCGGGATGCCCTCGCCGGCGGCCTCCACGCCCACCAGCTCCACCGCCGCGTCGTCGAGGAAGGCGTGGAACATCCCGATGGCGTTGGAGCCGCCGCCCACGCAGGCCACGACGGTGCGCGGCAGGCGGCCGGCGCGCTCCAGCACCTGGGCCCGCGCCTCGCGCCCGATGACCGACTGGAAGTCGCGGACCATGCGGGGGAACGGGTCGGGGCCGATGACCGAGCCGATGATGTAGTGGGTGGTGGGGACGTTGGTGACCCAGTCGCGCAGGGCCTCGTTGGCGGCGTCCTTGAGGGTGCGGGTGCCGCTCTCGACCGGCACGACCGTGGCGCCGAGCAGCCGCATCCGGTAGACGTTGAGGGCCTGGCGCTCGACATCCTCCGCGCCCATGTACACCACGCACTCGAGCCCGAACCGGGCGCAGACGGTGGCGGTGGCCACGCCATGCTGGCCGGCGCCGGTCTCGGCGATGATGCGCCGCTTGCCCATGCGGCGGGCCAGCAGCGCCTGGCCCAGCGCGTTGTTGAGCTTGTGGGAGCCGGTGTGGTTGAGGTCCTCGCGCTTGAGCCACACGGTGGCGCCGACGGCGGCGCCGAAGCGGGGGGCCTCGGTCAGGGTGGTGGGGCGCCCGGCGAACTCGCGCAGCAGCCCCTCGAACTCGCGCCAGAAGGCGGCGTCGGTCCGGGCGGCATCGTAGAGCACCGCGAGTTCGTCGAGGGCGGCCATCAGCGTCTCGGGGACGTACCGTCCACCGTAGGCGCCGAAGCGTCCGCCCACCGCGCGCTCGCGCGGCAGGGTCACCGTCACCGCACGACCTCCAGGAAGCGGGCCATTCGTACAGGGTCCTTCACGCCGGGAATCTGTTCCACCCCGGAGGATACGTCCACCACATCGGGCGCCACGCGGCGGACCGCCTCGTGCACGGTCTCGGGGGTGAGCCCGCCGGCGAGCCAGAGGGCGCGGCCGGCCAGCCGCTCCCGCGCGGCGCGGGCCAGGTCGAGCGCCAGCGGCACGCCCGTCCCCCCGAGGCGGCCCGCGACCTTCGGCTCCACCAGCACCGGGCCGGGGAGCGGATCGAGCCGCGCGAGGTCGTCCGGGCCGCCGAGCCGCACCACGGGAAGGACCAGGAGACCAGCCGCGGCGAGCCGCTCGATCAGGACGGGGGAGTGGTCGCCATGCAACTGGGCACCGGCCAGGCCGGCCGCACGGCACACCTGTAATATCTCCCCCTCCCCCTGTGCGCCAAAGACCCCAATCACAGGAACTTGGCCGGCGGCCTCCACGATGGCCCGGGCCCGCCCGGGATCGACCTGCCGGGGCCCCCCGGCGAAGATGACGCCGAGGTAGCTCGCGCCGAGGCGGACGGCCTCCCGGGCGTCCTCCGGCCGGGTCAGCCCGCAGATCTTGGCGGCGACGCGGCGGCTCGGCGGCTCGGCGGCTTGGCGGCTCGGCGGCTCGGGGGGGAGATGAGGGGGCACCCTACCGGCCAGTCCTGGGCACCGTCGCCACCGCGCGGGCGAGGGCGGAGGGGTCGGCGGCGCCGGAGAGGGCGGTGCCGATGAGCACCCCATCGGCGCCCGCGGCGGCGGCCGTCCGGACGTCTTCCTCCGAGGCCATGCCGCTCTCGGCGATGGCCACCCGGTCGGCGGGGATGCGGGCGAGGAGGCGCCAGGCGGCGTTCACGTCGATGGCGAAGGTGTCGAGGTTGCGGCTGTTGACGCCGAGGTAGCGGGCATCGGTCTCGAGGGCCTGGTCGAGCTCGCGGGCGTCGTGCACCTCGACCAGCGCCGCGAGTCCCACCCCCCGGGCAAATCCGAGCAGCTCCCGGAGCCGGGGAAGCGGCAGGGCCCGGACGATGAGCAGCACCGCGGAGGCGCCGGCGGCACGGGCCTCGAGGATCTGCAGCTCGTCGAGGATGAAGTCCTTCCGCAGCAGCGGCACCCCCACCGCCCCGGCCACCTGCTCAAGATCCGCCAGCGCCCCGCCGAAGAAGGGGCCATCGGTCAGCACCGAGATGGCGCTGGCCCCCGCGGCGGCGTAGGCGCGGGCGTGCCGGACCGGATCCAGTCCGGCGCTGATGGTCCCGGCCGAGGGGGAGCGGCGCTTCACCTCGGCGATCAGCGCCAGGTGACGGCGGTCCCACGGGGCTAAGAAGGAAGGGCGCGTGGGCGGGGTGGCGGCCCGGCGTTCGATCTCGCCCCGGCGGGCGGCCAGGGCGGGGAGCCCGGCGCGGGTGGTGGCGAGGATCTGCTCCAGGGTGGTGGGCATCTTGCTCTTCGGTCAGTATTCGGGTAGCTTCATTCGGAGTCCGTTCGGTCACGACCATCGGAGGCAGCATGCCGCTCACCAAGCGCCAGAGCGAGATCCTCAAGTACCTGCAGGAGCATATCCGCGACCAGGGGTATGCGCCAAGCTTCGAGGAGATCGCGGAGCACTTCCGCTTCCAGTCGCTGGCCACGGTGCACGAGCACCTGACCAACCTGGAGCGGAAGGGCTACATCCACCGCACCCACAACGAGAGCCGGGCCATCGAGGTGCTGCCGCCCAAGGGGACCAGCGGCGCCACGGAGATCCCGCTGCTCGGCCGGGTGGCGGCGGGCCTTCCCATCGAGTCGACGGTCACCGGCGAGACCCTCTCGGTGCCCGATGAGCTGCTGCCGCGGCGCGGCCCCAACTATGCCCTCAAGGTGCAGGGCGAGTCCATGATCGACGAGCACATCATGGACGGCGACTTCGTGGTGGTGCACGGCAAGCAGGCGGCCGACAACGGCGAGATGGTGATCGCGCTGGTGAACGGCAACGAGGCCACGGTCAAGCGCTACTACCGGGAGCAGGGGGGCTGGATCCGCCTGCAGCCCGCCAACCCCACGATGCAGCCGATGCGGTTCCAGGAGCGGGACGTGCTGATCCAGGGGGTGGTGGTGGGGGTGATTCGCAAGTACTAGGGCGGCCCTGCCGCCTCAGCGCTTCACGGCCTCCAGCACCGCCCGCGCTCCGCCGGCCGCCAGCACCTCCGCCGCGCGGCGCAGCGCGGTGCCGTAGTCGGCCACCAGGCCCGAGACGTAAATCGCGGCGCCGGCGTTGAGCACCACGGCCCGCCGGGCGGCCTCGTCGTCGGCGCCGCCGAACAGGGCCTCGATCCGCGCCGCGTTGGCGGCCGGCTCCCCACCCGCCAGCGCCCCCGTCTCCTCCCAGTCCAGCTCGTAGTCCGACGGCTCAATGGTCCAGGTGGCGATGCGTCCCCCGCGCACCTCCCAGACGGCGGTACGGCCGGCCGGGCTGATCTCGTCCATTCCTACCTCACCATGCACCACCAGCGCGTGCTCCGCCCCGAGCCGGAGGAGCGCCTGGGCCAGGAGCGGGGCCCGGTGGCGATCGGCCACGCCGATGACCTGGCGGCTCACGCCGGCGGGGTTCGCCAGGGGGCCGAGGAGGTTCATGATGGTGGCCACGCCCAGTTCCTTCCGGGTGGGGCCGACGTGGCGCATGGCGGGGTGGTAGTTCGGGGCAAAGAGGAAGACCATCCCGGCCTGGTTGAGGCGGCGGGCGGCGCGGTCGGGATCGAGGGCGATGTCGACGCCGAGGGCCTCGAGGACGTCGGCGGAGCCGCACCGGGAGGTGTAGCTCCGGTTGCCGTGCTTGGGGACCCGCGCCCCGGCGGCGGCGGTGACGAAGGCGGCCGCCGTGGAGACGTTGAAGGTGCTGACGCCGCCCCCGCCGGTGCCGCAGGTATCGACCAGGGGGGCCCCCGCGCCGGCATCGAGGGGGATCATGGCCTCGCGCAGGGCGGTGGCGGCGCCGGCGATCTCGTCGCTGGTCTCGCCCCGGGCGCGGAGGCCGAGGAGGAGGCCGGCGATCAGGGCCGGGGAGGCGTCGCCCCGCATGATGACCCGGAAGGCCGCGGCGGCCTGGTCGGCGGTGAGCGGCTGGCCGGTGGCGACGATACGCAGGGCGGCGTGGAGGGGGGTAGGCATCGTCATCAACTTACAGGCAGTCGTGGCGGGCTAGAAGCCACCTGTCGTCGACCGCCAGCCGGTTGGGGCTCTGCTCGCGGGGATCGGGTCGACGCCCGCCCGGGAGCCCCGCGCCGCAGGCGCCCAGTCCCGCCCTTCCCCCCCGCCCCGTCGGACGCCTGCTTGCGGGGCCCCCGGGGCGGGCAGGGCTGCTGCGCCGCGCTCCTCGTCCCCTTCCCCCTTCCCTCTTCCCTTTTCCCACTTCCCACTTCCCTCTTCCCCCTTCCCTCTTCCCTTTTCCCGCTTCCCGCTTCCCGCTTCCCGTTTCCCGCTTCCCGTTTCCCGCCCCGAACTCCTCGTTGGTTCGGGTCGTCCCCTCCCCCTTCCCTTCCGGCTATATTCCGGGCCTCATGAGCCGGACCTATCTGGCCCTCCTGCATTATGATGGACGTGCCTTCGCGGGCTGGCAGCGGCAGCCGGACGCGCGCACGGTGCAGGCGGAGGTGGAGGGGGTGCTGGAGCGGGTGTGCGGGAAGCGGGTGGTGGCGCATGGGGCCGGCCGGACGGACGCGGGGGTGCACGCCCTGGGGATGGGGGTGAGCTTCGCGGTCCCGGCGCGATGGACGGCCGAGTCGCTGCGGCGGGCGCTCAACGCCCTGCTGCCGCGGGAATGCTGGGTGGAGCGGGTGACGCCGATGGTGGCGGGGTTCCATGCCCGCAGGAGCGCCACCGGCCGCCGTTACCGCTACGTCATCGGGACCGACGCCGCCGCGGCGTCGCCCTTCCGGCGCCCCTACGAGTGGGCGCTGTGCCGCCCGCTGGATGGAGACCGGCTGCACCGGGCGGCGGCGTCCCTGGCCGGGACGCATGCGTTCCACGCCTTCGCGGTGCGCAAGCCGGTCGCGGACGACGATGTGCAGGCCCGTTCGGGGGCCCATCCGGGGCGCCCGTACGAGTGCACGATCCGTCAGGCCGCCTGGGAAGCCCGGGAGACGGGGTGGCGGCTGGAGATTGCCGCCGACCGGTTCCTGCACCACATGGTGCGGTTTCTCGTCGGCACGATGGTGGACATTGGCCTGGACCGCCGCCCGGTAGAGGACATGGCGACGCTGCTCGCATCGACCGACAATCACCTGACCAGCCCACCGGCCCCGCCCCAGGGGTTGTACTTCGTCGCAGCCGAGTATCCGGCGAGCTGCTACGCGGAGGCGGAGGCGTGACCGCCCGGCGGCTCGGGCTCGTGGCGGGGATGCTGCTCGCGGGCTGTCGCGCGGACCAGCGCGCCCCACAGTTCGTGGAGACCCTCGAGGCGCAGCGGCCGGCGCGGCCGGCGGTGTCCCAGGCGCTCGACGGCAGCCGCCGCACGGCGATCGTGGAGGCGGCGCAGACGGTCTCCCCGGCGGTGGTCTCCATCACGGTGACCAGCACCCGGACGGTGGCGGCGCAGACGCCGTTCGACTTCTTCTTCGTCCCCCAGTCGCCCCGCGAGCAGCAGAGCTTCGGCACCGGCTTCATCGTCCGGCCCGAGGGCGTCATCATCACCAACCAGCACGTGGTGGGGGGCGCCGACAAGATCATCGTGACGCTGCCGGACGGCAGCGACGCGCCGGCGCAGCTGCTGGGCGAGGACCCGCTCACCGACATCGCGGTGATCCGGGTGGAGCGGAGCGGGCTCCACACGGTGAAGACCGGCAGGAGCACCGACCTGATGATCGGCGAGTGGGTGGTGGCGCTGGGGAACCCCTTCGCCTACCTGCTGGGCAACGTGGAGCCGACGGTGACCGCGGGCGTGATCAGCGCGGTCAACCGCAACATCCTCCCGGGCCGGGACCAGTCGGGGCTCTACCTCGACATGATCCAGACCGACGCCTCCATCAACCCCGGCAACTCGGGGGGGCCGCTGGCCAACGCGCTGGGCGAGGTGATCGGGGTGAACAGCTCCATCCTGTCGCAGAGCGGCGGGTCGATCGGGCTGGGGTTCGCGATCCCGATCGAGCGGGCGCTCCGGGTGGCCGACGAGATCCTGCGCACCGGCGCGGTGCGGCGGGCGTGGGTGGGGTTCGAGGTGGCGGGGGCGGAGAGCCTGCGCGACTGGAAGAGCCAGGGGGGCGTGCTGGTGACCAGCGTGGCGCCGGGGGGGCCGGCCGACCGGGCGGGGCTCCGCCGGGGCGACGTGCTGACCCGCGCCAACGCGCGGGCGCTGCACAACTACCTCGACTGGGAAGCGGTGAAGCTCGACCTGCACGTGAACGACGTGGTGACGCTGGTGGCGCGGCGGAGCGGCCGCGAGGTGACGGCGCGGCTCACCAGCGGCGACCTCCCCACCAGCACCGCGGAGAAGGTGACGGTGCTCAAGGACCTGCAGCTGGTGACGCTGACCGACCAGGTGCGGGCCGAGCGCGGGGTGCAGTCGGACCGGGGGGCGCTGATCTTCCGGATCTCGCGCGAGCTCGCGGCGGCGACCGGGCTGGCCGAGGGGGACGTGATCGTGGGGATGAACCGGCGGCGGATCGCCACCGCCGACGACGTGCGCGACGTGGTGAACGTGCTCAAGCCGCGGCAGGCGGTGCGGCTCTTCTTCGAGCGTGACGGCTCGATCGCCTACACCGACCTCGAGTTCCGATGACCGACGACGGCTACCGCTCGCCGCTGGGCACCCGCTACAGCTCCCCCGCCATGCAGCGGCTGTGGGGGGAGCGGCACCGCATCGGGCTGTGGCGCCGGGTGTGGCTGGCGCTGGCGGAGGGCGAGCGGGAGCTCGGGCTCGACATCCCCGAGGCGGCGCTGGCCGACCTGCGGGCCCACCTGGACGACGCCGACCTCGCCGCGGCGGCGGCGTACGAGAAGCGCTTCCGGCACGACGTCATGGCCCACGTGCACCACTTCGGCGACCAGGCGCCGGCGGCCAAGCCGATCATCCACCTCGGCGCCACCAGCGCCTTCGTGACCGACAACGCCGACGTGCTGGTGCTCAAGGCGGGGCTCGAGCTGCTGCTGGGCCGGCTGCTCGACGTGCTGGGCCACCTGGAGCGCTTCGCGCTGGCGCACCGGGCCCTCCCCTGCCTGGCCTACACCCACTTCCAGCCGGCGCAGCTCACCACGGTGGGCAAGCGGGCCACGCTGTGGATGCAGGACTTCGCGCTCGACGTCGAGGAGCTGCTGCACCGGCTGGAGGCGCTCCGACTGCGGGGCTGCAAGGGGACCACCGGCACCCAGGCGAGCTTTCTCGAGCTGTTCCGGGGCGACCACCAGAAGGTGCGCGAGCTGGAGCGGCGCATCGCGCAGAAGCTCGGCGTGCCCCGGGTGTTCCCGGTGACCGGCCAGACCTACAGCCGCAAGGGCGACAGCACCATCCTCGACGCGCTGAGCGGCATCGCGCAGTCGGCGGCCAAGATGGCGCACGACCTCCGGCTGCTGCAGCATGAGGGAGAGCTGCTGGAGCCCTTCGAGAAGGACCAGATCGGCTCCTCGGCCATGGCGTACAAGCGGAACCCGATGCGCGCGGAGCGGATCTGCGGGCTGGCGCGGTTCGTGATCAGCCTGCAGGCCAACACCGCCCACACCGCCGCCACCCAGTGGCTGGAGCGCACGCTCGACGACTCCGCCAACCGGCGGCTCACCCTGCCGGAGGCGTTCCTCGCCACCGACGCGATCCTGCTGCTGGTGGGCAACATCGCGGCGGGGATCGAGGTGCGGCCGGCGGTGATCGAGCGCCACGTGCGCGACCAGATGCCCTTCATGGCCACCGAGCGGTGGATCATGCTGGGGGTGGCCGCGGGCGGCGACCGCCAGGCGATCCACGAGGTGATCCGGCAGAACAGCCTGGCGACCGCGGAGGAGGTGAGCCGCGGCGAGCCCAACCGGCTGCTCGACCGGCTGGCCGCGGACCACACCTTCGCGAAGATCCCCACCGCCACGCTGAGCGCCGAGCTCGACCCGGCCCGCTACACCGGGCGCTCGGCCGAGCAGGTGGGGGAGTTCCTGGAGGAGTACCTGAGGCCGCTGGTGGGCCGCGCGGCGGCGGTGGCGGCGGCGGTGGGGACGGAGGAGATCAGGGTATGAGCGGGAAACGGGAAACGGGAAACGGGAAGCGGGGAACGGGAACCGGCATGGACATGGCGGGTGCGGGACTGACCCGTCCTTCCCTCTTCCCGCTTCCCGCTTCCCGCCCCTGGAACGAGACGACGCCATGACGCACGTCCTGACCGAGAGCCGCCTCCCCCTGCCGCTGCTGCGGAAGGGCAAGGTGCGCGAGGTGTACGAGGCCGACCGCGACCACCTGCTCCTGGTGGCGAGCGACCGGGTGAGCGCGTTCGACATCGTGATGCGCGAGGCCATCCCGCGGAAGGGCGCGGTGCTGACCCAGATCAGCGCGTTCTGGTTCGAGCTGCTGGGGGCGCAGGTGCCGAGCCACTTCGTGACGGCGCGCACCAGCGAGGTGGTGCGGCGGTTCCCGGCGCTGGCGCCGCACCGCGCCGAGATCGCCGGGCGCACGATGCTGGTGCGGCGCACCACGCCGGTGCCCTTCGAGTGCGTGGTGCGCGGCTACCTCTCCGGCTCGGCCTGGAAGGAATACAAGGAGAGCGGCACCCTGGCGGGCGAGGCGCTGCCGGGCGGGCTGGTGGAGAGCGCGCGGCTGGAGCCGCCGGTCTTCTCCCCCGCCACCAAGGAGGAGGCCGGGCACGACATCAACGTGACCTTCTCCACCATGGCCACCGCGCTCGGGCCGGCGCTGGCGATCCGGCTCCGCGACGCGAGCTTCGCGGTCTACGGCGCCGGCCGCGACTACGCCGCCACCCGCGGGATCATCATCGCCGACACCAAGTTCGAGTTCGGGGTGGACACCCAGGGGACGCTGCGGCTGATCGACGAGGTGATGACGCCCGACAGCTCGCGCTTCTGGCCCGCCGACCAGTACCTGCCGGGCCGCAGCCAGCCCAGCTTCGACAAGCAGCCGCTGCGCGACTGGCTGCTCGGCCTCAAGGCGCAGGGCCGCTGGAACGGCGAGGCCCCGCCCCCGACGCTGACCCCCGAGGTCATCGCGGCCACCAGCCAGCGCTACCTCGAGGCCTTCCGCCGGCTCACCGGCTTCGACCTGCCGGAGGATGCCTGATGCGCGTCGCCCCCGAGGGCTGGCCGTTCATCCTGGCGTTCTGGGCGCTGGAGCTGGTGCTCTACGCCTTCGCCCCGCTGTGGGCCGCGCTGCTGTGGCTGCCGGTGGCGGTGTGGGTCATCGCCTTCTTCCGCGACCCGGTGCGCGAGGGGCCACGGGGCGACCAGCTGGTGATCGCCCCGGCCGACGGGGTGGTGGTGAGCGTGGTGACGGTGGACGAGCCGGACTACGTGCAGGAGCGGACCCAGCGGGTCTCGATCTTCATGAACGTGTTCAACGTGCACGTGAACCGCTACCCGATGAGCGGGACGCTCGAGTACCGGCACTACAACAAGGGGCGGTTCGGGCACGCCGGCACCGAGAAGGCGAGCCTCGAGAACGAGCAGAGCACCATCGGCCTCCGCACGGCGCGGGGGAAGATCCTGGTGCGGCAGATCGCGGGGCTGGTGGCGCGGCGGATCGTGACCGACCACCAGCCGGGCACCGCGGTGCAGCAGGCCGAGCGGATGGGGCTCATCCGGTTCGGCTCGCGGGTGGATGTCTTCCTTCCAGCCAGCGCCAGGGTCCTCGTGCACACCGGCGACAAGACCGTGGCGGGACAGACGGTGGTGGCCCAATGGGACTGATGCCTTCGCGCCGGGGCCTGCGGCGGCCCGACATGCGGCGGGTGGTGATCGTGATCCCGAGCGCCTTCACGCTCGGCAACATGTTCTTCGGGATGTGGGCGATCATCTCGGCCTTCCGGGGGAACTTCACCTGGGCGGCCTGGTTCATCGTCTTCGCCGGGGTGCTCGACATGCTGGACGGCCGGGTGGCGCGGCTCTCCGGCACCGGCACCAAGTTCGGCGCGGAGCTCGACAGCCTGGTGGACTGCATCAGCTTCGGGGTGGCGCCGGCGCTGATCATGTTCTTCCTCGAGTTCCAGAACGCCGGGAAATTCGGCTGGCTCATCTGCTACATGTACGTGGTGGCGGTGGCGGTGCGGCTCGCCCGCTACAACGTGCAGCACGGCACCGGCAAGCCGGGGTGGTTCACCGGCATGCCCTCGCCGTCGGCGGGGATGACGCTCGCGGTCTACTACCCCTTCAGCCAGACCCACTGGTACCGGCAGTCGCTGGCGTACCTCGACTTCCAGCGCGAGGGGCTCACCATCCTGATGGTGCTGCTCTCGCTGCTGATGGTGAGCACGGTCAAGTACCCGCGCTTCCCCGCCCTGGGCTTCCGGACGGCCAAGGGGCTGGCCGGGCTGGCGGTGCACCTGGTGATCCTGGTGGGGTCGCTCTGGATGCCGAGCATGTTCCTCTTCCCCCTCGGCGTGGTGTACCTGGCCTTCGGGCTGGTGCGGCACGCCGCGCTCAGCCTGAGCGACCACGGCGAGGCGGTGCCGCTCTCGGTGGTGGACGCGGGCGAAACCGACGAGACCGACGAGTCGGAGATGCGGCGGACATCGCCGAGACTGACCGGGCTCAAGCGGGGGAATGGGGAGGAGTAGGAGGGCGCCTGGGAAACGGGAAGCGGGATGCGGGAAGCGGGGAGCAAGAAACGGGAAGCGGGAAGCGGGAGGCGGGGAGAGGAAGCGGGGAGCGGCGGTGACAGGGGCGCAGGCAACGGCGACGCACAGGGAGCAGGCATGGCATACAAGGTTCACGTCCGGATCGTGCCGCGGGCGGGGTTGCTCGACCCGCAGGGGCTGGCGGTGGAGCACGCGCTCACGGCGCTCGGCTTCGGCGAGGCGTCGAACGTCCGGATCGGCAAGGCGATCGAGCTGTCGGTGAACGCGCCGTCGGCCGAGGAGGCCCGGGTGCGGGCGCGGGCGATGTGCGACAAGCTGCTCGCCAACCCGGTGACCGAGGACTACCTGGTGGAGGTGGAGGCCTGATGCGCCGGGTGGCGGTGGTCCGCTTCCCCGGCAGCAACTGCGACTGGGACACGCTGCACGCCGCCCAGCGCGGCGGGGGCGAGGCCTACTTCGTGTGGCACCGGGAGACCGACCTCAAGAGCGCCGACGTGGTGCTCCTGCCCGGCGGCTTCAGCTACGGCGACTACCTCCGCTCCGGCGCCATCGCCCGGTTCAGCCCGATCATGCCCGCGGTGCAGGCCTTCGCCCAGGCGGGCGGCCCGGTGCTCGGCATCTGCAACGGGTTCCAGATCCTGTGCGAGGCGGGGCTGCTGCCGGGGGCGCTGATGCGGAACAGCCGGCTGTCGTTCGTCTCGCGCCCGGTGCTCCTCCGGGTGGAGCAGCCGGAGACCGCCTTCACCAACCGCTACGGCAAGGGCGCCCTGCTCCGCATGCCGGTGGCCCACGGCGACGGCCGCTTCACCGCCGACGAGCGCACCCTCAAGGAGCTCGAGGCCACCGGCCGCGTGGTGGTGCGCTACATGGACCTCGACGGCACCCCCCTGCGCGAGACGGTGAACGGGTCGCTCAACGACATCGCGGGCATCACCAACGCCGCCGGCAACGTGGTGGGGCTGATGCCGCATCCCGACCGCGCCGCGGACCCCGCGATCGGCAACACCGACGGGCTCGGGTTCTTCAGCTCGGTGTATTCGTGGGCGGGGGCGGCGAGATGAGGGGGCGGTTGGGCGGTTGGGCGGTTAGGCGGTTGGGCGGTTGGGCGGTTGGACGGGTGGGGTTGCTGCTGGCGCTGCTCGCGGCGGGACCGGTGGTGGCACAGGCGCCGGCGGTGGTGAGCATCAAGCCGGGGATGACCGAGGCGCAGGTGCGGGGGGCGTGGGGCACGCCGCTCACCCGCCGCAGCCACGGGATCATGAGCTACCTCTACTACCGCAACGACTGCCTGCGGCGCTGCGGGACGTACGACATCGTCTTCCTGGAGCACGGGCAGGTGATCGACGCGATCGTGCGGGACTCGCGCCGGCGGTACGACGGGATCTCGTCGTCGCCGGCGGACCGGGCGCCGGAACAGACGGTGGCGCCGTAGAGACGGGAAGCGGGAAAAGGGAAACGGGAAGCGGGAAGCGGGGGGAGAGGCGCGCGCTGGTGCGCGCCAACCGACGACACCAGGGCGCGCCAGGGTAGTGGGCGATCACCATACGAGGATCGAACGACCATGACTGCCGAGAACAAGCCGAGCCGGAACGAGGAAGAGTACTTCGCCAGGCTCGAGGCCGAGCGGATCGAGCGCAAGAAGGCCGAGCAGGCGAAGCTCAGCCAGGACGCGGAGCGGAAGAGCCACCACATGCGCTGCCCCAAGTGTGGCGGGCACCTGGTGACCCAGGAGTTCCACAAGCTGCAGATCGACTCCTGTCCCGACTGCCATGGGGTGTGGCTCGACGCCGGGGAGATCGATGCCGTGATGCACCTCGAGGCGAGCGGCTTCATGAGCCGGGCACTGGGCGACTTCTTCGGCAGCCTGCGGGGGAAGAAGAAGTGACCCAGGCCCATCCGTTCCCGGGCGAGCGCCCGGTGACGCCGGCGGTCGTGAAGGAGCACAACCTGAACGACCTCGAGTACCAGCGCATCGAGGCGATGCTGGAGCGGAAGCCCACGCTCACCGAGCTGGGCATCTTCAGCGCGCTCTGGTCGGAGCACTGCTCCTACAAGCACTCGAAGCCGGTGCTCAAGACCTTCCCCACCGAGGGCCCGCAGGTGCTGCAGGGCCCCGGGGAGAACGCCGGCGTGCTGCGGCTCCCGGACGGATGGGCGGTGGCGTTCAAGATCGAGTCGCACAACCACCCGAGCGCGGTGGAGCCGTTCCAGGGCGCGGCGACTGGCGTGGGCGGCATCCTGCGCGACGTCTTCACCATGGGCGCGCGGCCGGTGGCGGTGCTCAACAGCCTGCGCTTCGGCCCGCTCGACTCGGCCCGCAACCGCTACCTCTTCGGCGGCGTGGTGAAGGGGGTGGGCACCTACGGCAACTGCGTGGGCGTGCCCACCCTGGGCGGCGAGGTGGACTTCGCGCCGGGCTACAGCGGCAACCCGCTGGTGAACGCGATGTGCGTGGGGCTGCTCCGGGCCGAGGACCTGACCCTGGCGGCGGCGCACGGGGTGGGCAACGTGCTGCTGGCCATGGGCTCGAGCACCGGGCGGGACGGCATCCACGGCGCCTCCTTCGCCTCCGAGGACCTCTCGGCCAAGAGCGAGGCGCGGCGGCCGCAGGTGCAGGTGGGCGACCCGTTCACCGAGAAGCTGCTGCTCGAGGCCACCCTGGAGCTGATCGAGAAGCGGCTGGTGGTGGCGATCCAGGACATGGGCGCCGCCGGCCTCACCAGCTCCTCGGCCGAGATGGCGGCGCGCGGCGGCGTGGGCGTGGAGCTCGAGACCGACAAGGTCCCCACCCGCGAGCCGGGGATGACGCCGTACGAGATCATGCTGTCCGAGTCGCAGGAGCGGATGCTGATCGTGGCGCTGCCGGAGCGGGTGGCGGAGATCCAGGCGGTGTGCCGGAAGTGGGAGCTCGACGCCACCCCGGTGGGCCGGGTGACCGACGACGGGATGTACCGCATCCGGCACCACGGGGTGACGGTGGCCGAGATCCCGGGGCAGCGGCTGATCGACGACGTGCCGATCTACCACCCCGAGGCGGAGGAGTCCGCGGCGGCGAAGGCGCGGCGGGCCGCCCGCCCCACCGCGCTCCCCAAGGCCGACCTCTCCGGCGCCATGGAGGTGCTGCTCGACGAGCCCTCGATCGCCAGCAAGCGCTGGGTGTTCGAGCAGTACGACAGCACCGTGCAGGGCGGCACGCTGATCCCGCCCGGGGGCGACGCGGGGGTGCTGCGGGTGGACGGCACCGGGTTCGGGCTGGCGGTGACGGTGGACTGCAACAGCCGGCTGGTGGCGCTCGACCCCTACGAGGGGGGCAAGGCCACCGTGGCCGAGGCGGCCCGCAACATCGCCTGCACCGGCGCCCTGCCCCTCGGCATCACCGACTGCCTCAACTTCGGCAACCCGGAACGGCCGGAGATCTTCTTCCAGTTTCGCGAGGCATGCCGCGGCATCGCCGACGCCTGCCGGGCGTTCAACACCCCGGTGACCGGCGGCAACGTGAGCCTCTACAACCAGAGCCCCACCGGCGCGATCGACCCGACGCCCACCGTGGGGATGGTGGGGCTGCTGGAGCAGCTCGACCACCGGGTGGGGAGCCACTTCCAGGCGCCGGGCGACCGGATCTTGCTGCTCGGCGCCCCGCCCTCCGGGCGGCTGGGCGGCTCGGCGTACTGGACCTACGTGCGGGACTTCGTGGGGGGCGAGCAGCCGGCGGTGGACCTCGAGGCCGAGCGGCGGCTGCAGGGCTACCTGGTGGCGGCGGCGCAGCGGCACCTGCACCGCTCGGCCCATGACCTGAGCACCGGCGGGCTGGCGGTGGCGCTGGCCGAGTCGGCGATGGGCGGGCCGTACGCCACGGCGTCGTTCGGGGCCAAGGTGATCCTGCAGATGGACGGCCCGGGGGACGAGTGGGAGGCGGCGCTGCTCTACGGCGAGGACCAGGGCCGGGTGCTGGTGAGCGTGCACCCCAAGGACGAGGCGGCGGTGCTGGAGCTGGCGGCGGAGCATGGGGTGCCGGCGCTGGTGCTCGGGACGGTGGGGGTGCCGGGCGGCGAGATGGTGATCGTGACCCGCCAGGGGCGCTACGCCTGGGCGATCGAGCGGCTGCGCGAGGTGTACCACGCGGCGATCCCGCGGCGGATGGCGAGGGTGGAGTAGGGCGGTTGGGCGATTGGGCGATTGGGCGATTGGGCGGTTGGGCGGTTAGGCGGTTAGGCGGTTGGGGGGGTAGGCGGTTTGAACAGGGGAGCTCCTCATGTGCGGTGTCTTCGGCGTCTCAGGGGTGCCTGACGCGGCGCGCCTGACCTATCTCGGCCTCTACGCCCTGCAGCACCGGGGGCAGGAGTCGGCCGGGATCGTGGCGGTGGACGAGCAGGGCCGCGCCCGGGCGCACCGCGGGATGGGGCTGGTCTCGGAGAACTTCAACGAGGGGAACCTCTCCAAGCTGACCGGCGACGTGGCGGTGGGGCACACCCGCTACAGCACCGCCGGCAGCTCGGTGATCGCCAACGCGCAGCCGCTGCTGATCGACTACCGCCACGGCCCGCTCACGGTGGCGCACAACGGCAACCTCACCAACGCCCCCGCCCTGCGCCGCGAGCTGGTGGACGAGGGCTCGATCTTCACCACCACCACCGACACCGAGGTGCTGCTGCACCTCATCGCCCGCAGCCGCCAGGCCACCCCCGAGGGGCAGATCCGGGAGGCGCTGGAGCGCTGTGAAGGCGCCTTCACCCTCCTGCTCTCGGTCGGGCGTACCATTTACGCGGTGGTGGACCCGCGGGGCTTCCGGCCGCTGGTGCTGGGGCGGATCGCCGGCGGGGTGATCGTGGCCTCGGAGACCTGCGCGCTCGACCTGGTGGGCGCCTCGATGGTGTGCGAGCTCGAGCCGGGCCAGTTCCTCCGGATCGAGGAGGGGCAGATCACCGAGCTGGCGCGGCTGCAGCCCCGGCCCCAGAGCCGCTGCGTGTTCGAGCTGGTGTACTTCGGCCGGCCCGACAGCCGCATCTTCGGCGAGTCGGTGGACCGGGTGCGGCGGGAGCTGGGGCGGCAGCTGGCGCGGGAGCACCCGGCGCCCGGGGCCGAGGTGGTCTTCAGCGTGCCGGACAGCAGCAACGCGATGGCGCTGGGGTTCGCGGAGGTGAGCGGGATCAAGCTCGAGAACGGGCTCATCCGCAACCACTACGTGGGGCGCACGTTCATCAACCCGACGCAGGCGCTGCGGGTGGCCAAGGTCAAGATCAAGTTCAACCCGGTGCGCGGCGTGATCGAGGGGCGCAGGGTGGTGATGGTGGACGACAGCCTGGTGCGGGGCACCACCAGCAAGGGGCTGGTGCAGATGATCCGGGCCGCGGGGGCCCGCGAGGTGCACCTGCGGCTGGGGAGCCCGCCGATCACCGGGCCGTGCCACTACGGGATCGACACCCCGACCCGCGAGGAGCTGATCGGGGCCACGCACTCGCCCGACGAGATCCGGGAGTACCTGGGGGTCGATTCCCTCGGGTACCTCTCGCTGGATGGCATGCTCCGTGCTGGCGGAGCCAGGAGTCAGTTCTGTCACGCGTGCTTCTCGGGGAAGTACCCCACCGACATCTCCGATGACCTGGTGAGCCTCAGGCACGCGGCCCCCATTCTCACGACACCGGCATGAGCGGAACCTACAGTCAGCCCTCGGTCTATTTCTTCGGCTCGGGCCGCGCCGACGGCACGGCCACCATGAAGGACATCCTGGGCGGCAAGGGCGCGGGCCTGGCCGAGATGACGAATCTCGGCATCCCGGTCCCGCCGGGCTTCACCATCGCCGCCACCCTGTGCAACACCTACCTCGAGACGCGGCAGTTCCCGCCCTGGCTGCGCAGCCAGGTGGAGACCAGCCTGCAGCGGCTGGAGGCGGCGGCCAACCGGCACTTCGGCGGCAAGGACCGGCCGCTGCTGGTGTCGGTGCGCTCGGGCGCGCCGGTGTCGATGCCGGGGATGATGGAGACGATCCTCAACCTCGGGCTCAACGACGCGACGGTCGAGGGGCTCACCCGGGAGAGCGGCAACGCGCAGTTCGCGTGGGACAGCTACCGCCGCTTCGTGCAGATGTACTCCACGGTGGTGCTCGACCTGGCCAAGGCGCCGTTCGAGGCGATGCTCGAGGCCCGCAAGCATGCCGCGAAGGTGGCGCGCGACATCGACCTGCCGGCGGAGGAGTTCCGCAAGCTGGTGGCCGAGTACAAGGCGCACGCCGAGAAGGAGAGCGGCAAGCCCTGGCCCAACGACCCGATGGAGCAGCTGTGGGGGGCGATCGCGGCGGTGTTCGAGAGCTGGCACACCCGCCGGGCGATCGACTACCGGAAGCTGCACGACCTGCCCGACAGCATGGGCACGGCGGTCAACGTGGTGACGATGGTCTTCGGCAACCTGGGTGAGGACTCGGGCACCGGGGTGGCGTTCACCCGCGACCCCTCCACCGGCGAGCGGGCGCTCTACGGCGAGTACCTGCTCAACGCGCAGGGCGAGGACGTGGTCTCGGGCACCCGGCACGTGGAGCCGATCGCCAAGCTCAAGGAGGAGATGCCGGCCGCCTACGCGGAGCTGGACCGGATCGCGCGGGTGCTGGAGCGGCACTTCCGGGACGTGCAGGACATGGAGTTCACGATCGAGCGGGGCAAGCTGTACATGCTGCAGACCCGGCGCGGGCAGCGCTCGGGGCACGCGGCGGTGCGGATCGCCTGCGAGATGGTGGACGAGGGGTTCATCTCGGAGGAGGAGGCGGTCGCCCGCATTCCCCCCAACGACCTCAACCAGCTGCTGCACCCCACGATCAACGCCGACAGCCAGGTGGACCTGCTGACCACCGGCCTGCCGGCGTCGCCGGGGGCGGCGTCGGGGGCGGCGGTATTCGACGCCGACCTGGCGGAGCAGCTGGCGCGCAAGGGCGAGGCGGTGATCCTGGTGCGGCGGGAGACCAGCCCGGAGGACTTCCACGGGATGGTGGCGGCCCGGGGGATCCTCACGGCGCGGGGCGGCATGACGAGCCACGCGGCGGTGGTGGCCCGCGGCATCGGCAAGCCGTGCGTGGCGAGCGCCCAGCACCTGGTGGTGGACGAGGAGAGCCACACCTTCGCGGTGAACGGCCGCTCGCTCCGGCAGGGCGACTGGATCACCATCGACGGCGCCAGCGGCAAGGTCTACGCCGGCAAGGCGGAGCTCAAGGCGCCGGAGCTGTCGGGGAACTTCACCCGGATCCTGCAGTGGGCCGACAAGGTGCGGCACCTGCGGGTGCGGGTGAACGCCGACACGCCGGCCGACGCGCACCGGGGCCGCGACTTCGGGGCCGAGGGGATCGGGCTGTGCCGCACGGAGCACATGTTCTTCGAGGGCGACCGGCTGATCGCCATGCGGGAAATGATCCTGGCCCAGGACGTGGCGGGCCGGAAGAAGGCGCTGGCCCGGCTGCTGCCGATGCAGCGCAGCGACTTCGAGTCGATCTTCCGCGCCATGGAGGGGTTCCCGGTCACCATCCGCCTGCTGGACCCGCCGCTGCACGAGTTCCTCCCCAAGGAGAAGGGCGAGGTCGAGGAGATGGCGCGGGCGCTGGGCAAGGCACCGGAGGAGGTGCAGCACATCGTGGACGGCCTGCAGGAGGCCAACCCGATGCTTGGCCTGCGGGGCTGCCGCCTGGGCATCACCTACCCCGAGATCACCGCCATGCAGGCGCGGGCGATCTTCGAGGCGGCGAGCGCGGTGGCGCTGCGCAAGGGCCGGGTGCAGCCCGAGGTGATGATCCCGCTGGTGGCCAACGTGGTGGAGTTCCGCAAGCAGGCGCTGCTGGTGCGGCAGGTGGCCGAGGAGGTGTTCCGCGAGCGGCAGATCACGGTGCCCTACCTGCTCGGCACCATGATCGAGCTGCCCCGCGCGGCGCTCACCGCCGACGAGATCGCCCGGGAGGCGCAGTTCTTCTCCTTCGGCACCAACGACCTCACCCAGACCACCTGGGGCCTCTCGCGCGATGACGCGGGGCGCTTCCTCCCCTACTACCTGGAGCACGGGATCATGGAGGACGACCCGTTCCAGGTGCTGGACCAGGGGGGCGTGGGCAAGCTGATCCAGATGGCCTGCGAGCTGGGCCGCAAGACGCGCCAGGACCTCAAGCTCGGGATCTGCGGCGAGCACGGCGGCGAGCCCAAGTCGGTGGCCTTCTGCGACAGCCTGGGGATGAACTACGTGAGCTGCTCGCCGTACCGGGTGCCGATCGCC
>JAXLXY010000014.1:0-90069 GCA_046327715.1 Gemmatimonadales bacterium | reverse complement strand
AGGCGCGGCCGGAGTAGTTCCACTCCACGTTCACGACCGGGTCGCGGTTGAGGTGGTTGATGACCGCCGGCCCGACGCTCTGGCTGATGTCGGCCACCTGGCCGAGGGGCACCGTGGCCGGCAGGCCGTTGCGGCCCGCGATGAGTAGCGGCAGCCGGCGCAGGTCCTCGGGGCGGGTGCGGCTCTCGGGGGTGAGCCGGATCTCGACGTCGCGGGTCTCGCCGCTCGGGTCCACCCAGTCGCCGGCGTCGATCCCGGCGAAGGCGGGGCGCACCGACTGGGCCACGTCGCCCACGGT
Organism: Gemmatimonadales bacterium; assembly: GCA_046327715.1. GTDB lineage: Bacteria > Gemmatimonadota > Gemmatimonadetes > Gemmatimonadales > GWC2-71-9 > JADJOM01. Next base: position 89,771 of record JAXLXY010000014.1, on the reverse strand, counting down.
GATGCCGAGGCTGCCGGCCAGGCCGCGGTCGAGGTCGATGGTGATCTCCGGCTTCTGGCCCTTGGACGACAGGTCGAGGTCCACCACGTTCGGCACCGTCGCGACCACCGCCTGCAGCTGTTCCGCCACCGCGGTGATCGTGGCGACGTCGGAGCCGCGGACCTCGAGCTGGCCCTGCTTGCGGCCGCCGCCGAAGTCGGTGGTGAAGATGGACACCTTGGCGCCGGTCATCCGGTTGGTCTGGGCCCGCAGTCGCGCGGCGATGTCCTCGACGGTGGCCTCGCGGTCGTGCCGGGAGGTGAGCCGCACGAAGATGGCCCCCTCGTCCACCGCCCCGGCGTTGCCGCCGCCGAGAGTGGTGTAGGTGTAGCGCACCTCGGGCTCGCGCCGCAGCGCCGCGATGACCTCCTCCGCCTTGGCCCGGGTGTAGGCCAGGCTCGAACCGGGCGGGGTCTCGATGGTGATGTTGAACTCGGCCCGGTCGTCGAGGGGAAAGAAGCCCACGCCCACCAGCCGCAGCGCCGGCATCGCCAGGGCCAGCACGAACGACGCGGTGGAGATGGCCACCATGGTCCAGCGGTGGTCGAGCGCCCACGCGATGACCCGCTTGTAGCCCTCGGCGAGCCGGGCGAACCAGGCGTTGAACCGGTCCAGCTTCCGGGTGATCCACGCCTTCTCGTGTTCTTCCTGGTGCGGGTCGGGCCAGTAGGCCGAGAGCATCGGGTCGAGCGAGAAGGACACGAACAGCGACACCGCCACCGAGCAGGCGATCGTGAGCCCGAAGGGCTTGAACCACTGGCCCGAGACGCCCGGCAGGAAGGCGATCGGGATGAACACCGACAGGATCGAGAAGGTGGTGGCCGCCACGGCCAGGCCGATCTCGTTGGTGCCCTCACGCGCGGCCGTGAGGTGGTCCTTCCCCATCTCCACGTGCCGCACGATGTTCTCGCGTACCACGATGGCGTCGTCGATCAGGATGCCGATGGCCAGTGACAGGCCCAGCAGCGACATGGTGTTGAGCGTGAAGCCGAAGGCCCACACCGCGATGAACGAGGCCAGCACGCTGACCGGCAGCGCCAGGCCGGTGATGATCGTGGAGCGCCACGAGTTGAGGAACAGGAACACCACCAGCACCGTGAGGAACGCCCCCTCGACCAGGGTCTCCTCCACGTTGGTGACCGACCGGTCCACCTTCTCGCCCGCGTTCTTCACCACCGCCAGGCTGGCGCCGGCCGGGAGCGTGGCGGTGAGCTTCTCCACCCGCTCGATGATCCGGGCGCTCACGTCGGTGGTGCTGTAGCCCTTCGACTTCTTGACGTCGATGCCCACCGCCTCCTGGTCGTTGTACAGCGCCAGCGACCGGGGCTCCGCGGTGCCGTCGATGGCCTGGGCCAGCTCGCCCAGCCGGATCACCCGGCCGTTCCGCTCCGCCACCACCAGCGACAGGAAGTCCTGCGGCTCGGCCAGCCGGCCGGTGAGCCGGATGCTGCGCTCCTCGAAGCCGTCCTCGATCCGCCCCACCGGCGCCGCCAGGTTCTGGGCCCGCAGCGCCCCCACCACCTGCGCCACGCTGACCCCGGCCGCGGTGAGGGCCTGCGGCCGGAGCAGCACCGTCAGCTCGCGCTCGTGCTTGCCCAGCACCGTCACCTCGGCCACGCCCTGCAGCGAGCGCAGCTCCCGCGCGATGCCGGGGTCGGCGAGCCGGGTGAGCTCGGCGGCCGTGAGGGTCTCCGAGGAGAGGGCCAGCGAGACCACCGGCCGGTCGGTGTCGGAGAGCTTCTTGATCACCGGCTCCTCGAGCTCGGCCGGCAGGTCGGCGCGGATCCCGCTGATGGCGTCGCGGACGTCCTGGGTGGCCTCGAGCAGCGGCTTCTCGAACTGGAACTCGATGACGATCTGGCCGTATCCGTCCTGGGCCGAACCCTGCATCTTCTTGACGCCGCTGATGGAGGCGATCGCCTCCTCCACCGGCTCCAGCACCTCCCGCTCCACGCCGTCGGGCGAGGCGCCGGGATAGATGAGCCCCACCAGCACGAACGGCGGCTGCACGTCGGGGAACTCGTCGGTCTTCACCTGGAACAGCGCGATCAGGCCGAAGACCGACAGCGCCAGCATCGTGACGATGGTGACGACCGGCCGGCGGATCGCGAAGTCGGAGATCAGCACGGGCTCACTCCTTCCCGGCCGCGACGCCGACCTGCACGCTGCTGCCCGCCGGGATGCCGCGCGCGCCACCCAGGAGCAGGGTGTCGCCGGGGGCGAGCCCGGTGCTGACCTCGAGCTGTTCCCGGGCGGCGTCGATCAGCCCGAGCTCCACCTCCACCCGTTCGACCTTGCCCTGCCGGACCCGCACCACGAACGGCCGGAGCCCCTTCCGGTCGACCGCGCTGCTCGGCACCACCACGCCGGCGCGCGTGGCGCTCGCCACCCGCCCTTCCGCGAAGAGCCCCGCCACCAGTGCGCCGCGCGTGTTGGGAATGCCCACCGTCACCCGCACCTGCCGGGTGGCCGGATCGACCGACGGGTTGATCCGCGTGATCCGCCCCTGCAGCCCCTCCGCCTGCCCGCCCACCGCGAGCCGCACCGCCGTCCCCACCCGCAGCTCCTTGAGGGCGTCCACCGTGACGGCCCCCTCCAGCTTGAGCTGCGATGGATCGACCACGGTGAAGAGCGGATTGCCCACCTGGACGATGTCCCCCAGGTTGGCCGGCCGCTCGCTCACCAGCCCCGCGAAGGGGGCCCGCAGGTTGGTCCGGGCCAGCGCCTTCTCGGCGCTCACCAGCCGGGCGCGCGCGTCGGCCAGCTGGCTCTCTGCGCTCTGCAGGTTCCACTCCGCCTGCTCGCGGTCCCGCTCGGCCACCGCGCCGGCATCGGCCAGGGCGCGGGTGCGCTCCGCGTTGCGCCGCGCCAGACCCGCGGTCAGCTCGGCCGTCTGCACCGCCGACTGCGCGGAGGCGAACGCCTCGCGCACCCCGGTGTCGTCGATGCGGCCCAGCAGCTGGCCGCGCGCTACCGGCTGGCCCGGCTCCACCAGCACCTCCACCAGCGCGCCACCGAGCTCGGCCCGGACGGTCGCGGTCCGCTCGGCGTCGAGGGTGCCGGAAATGGCCGGCCCCACCAGCAGCGTCTCCTGCCGCGCGATCGCGAGGTTCTCCCGTCCCACGAACATCGCCGCGTCAGTGGCGGGGGCGGGCGGGGCGGCGTCGCGGCCGCAGCCAATGGTGAGGAGCAGGAGGCCGGCGGCAAGCGCCAGCGGGCGGGCAGTCAGGGTCCGCGTCATTGCATGGGTCCGTGTCATCGGAGGTCAGTTCCCGCCAGCCTGCTGGGTGTTGGTCAGGCCGCTTGCGGCGTTCGAAAGGGTCGCGCTCACGCCATCGCCGCCCAGCGGCAGGTCGCGGAGCATGGCCAGGCGGGCCCGCGCCACCCGGACATCACGCGCGGCGGTGGCCCGGTTGGCCTGCGCCTGCTCCAGCAGCAGGCGCGCGTCGGTCAGCTCGGTCTGGGTGGAGATCCCCTCGCGGTAGCGCAGGGTGGCGATTGCATACGCGCGCTCGGCCTGGGCCACCGTGCCCTGGGTGGCCTGCCAGGCGGCCAGCGCGGTCGTCAGCCGCTCCACCGACTGGCGCGCATCGAGCACCGCGGCGTCGTGCGCCTGCGCCAGCCGGGTGCGCGCCTGGTCGAGGCTCGCCTCGGCCACCATCGCGTTGCCCCGCAGCCGGCCGCTGGTCCACAGCGGCACCGAGACATTCACCCCGATGGTCCAGTCGCTCACGAAGTTCGCGTTCCAGGGCAGTCCGTCGTTCGGGTAGCCGATCCGGGCAAAGTTGGAGGTGAGCCGCACCGTGGGGACCCGGTCCCACCGGGTGACGCTGGTGAGCACCTCCTGGATTGTCACCGACTCGGACACCTGCTGCACCGCGGTGCGCTCGTTCGCGGCCGTGTCCTGCGGCGCCAGGTCCGGCTCCACCGCGACGGAGTCCATCGGCTGTTCGTCGAGGGCCGTGGTGAGCTGCAGCGGCTGGTTGAGCGGCAGGCCGAGCAGCTGGCTCAGGCGCAGGTAGCCGAGGGTCCGCTGGGACCGGCGCTGGATCACCGCCGAGCGCTGGTTGTCGCGCGTCACCTGCGCGCGCAGCAGGTCGAACTCCGGCTGGGTGCCGACCTGCCGCCCCAGCCGGGTCTGCGCCAGGGTCGTCTCCGCCTGGGCCAGTGACAGCTCGGCGATGCCCACCAGCCGGTCGGTGAGCACGGCGTCGAAATACGCCTCGGTCACGTCCATCCTGGCCTGCGCCTCGGCCGCGGTCAGGCCCAGCCGGGCCACGCGACGTCCCGCCACCGCCGCCTTGGGGCGGCCCTTGAGGATGGCGCTGCTGAACAGCACCTGGCTGAACTGCAGCCCGAAGTTGTACTGGTTCTTCCGGCCGAAGGGCAGGTTGCTGAGCGCCGCAAAGGGGTTGAGCGCGGAGAGGCACTCCACCGTCCGCTCCAGGCTGTCCACCCGCGTGCCGACGGGGAGGGACGGGTCGGCGGTGAACCGGTTGCAGAAGGTGGTGGCGGTGGTGTCGACACGGCCGGACCCGGAGCTGAACTGCGACTTGAGCGTGCGGGTGTAGGTCGCGGTGCCGGTGAGCTGGGGGAGCAGGTCGGCCCGGACCTTCTTCACCTCGCCCTCGGCCCGCATGATGTCCGCCCGCGCGAGGGCCACCCCGTCGCTCGCGGGCAGGGCCAGCTCGAGGGCCTCGTCGAGCGAGAGCGGCCGTGGCGCGGCGGCCTGGCCCGCGAGCGGGGCAGTCGCGAGGAGGCCGAGGAGCAGGACGAGGCGCCTCATGCCCGTGCCCCCTGGCCCGCCGGCGTGCAGCCGACGCTCCGCAGCAGCAGGAGGACGTACTGGTGGATCACCACCTCGGGCGAGGGCAGGTTCTCCCCGAAGTGATCCCGCCAGGTGGCGTGGGTCAGGATGGCGCCGAGCAGCATGCCCGCGGCCGCGTCGGCCACGAATTCCCCCTGGGCCGCTCCCTGCGCCCGCAGGCGCTCGAGATAACCCGAGAGCTCGGTGTGCTCGTCGTGCGGTTCCTCACAGATGCTGGGGGCGATCTCGGGGTGCTCGAGCAGGTCGCCCATGACGCGCGAGATGAGGTGGCGCCCGGCGTACCACCGCTGGTAGAGGTGCCAGGCCCAGGCGTCGAGTTCCCCCAGCGGGTCCGCGGGCTCGCCCAGGCGCGGCATTCCGTCGGGCCGGTGTACCCGGCCGAGCGCCGCCTTGATGAGGGCTTCCTTGGTGCCGAAGTGCCGGAACAGGGTGACTTCGTTGACGTCGGCGGCCTGCGCCACGCGGCGGGTGGTGGTGCCGCGGAACCCCGCCTCGGTGTAGACCCGGGTGGCGGCGTCGAGGATGCGATCACGGATGTCTTGCATGGCGGGACAGAATAGTCGTCGCCGGCGCCTGAAGCAAGTGGGTACTTGCTGTCTAACCCTTCTGATTGGTCCCGGACAGCTCCAGCCCGAGGGCGGCCCCGAGGTCGACTGGGGTGATCGGGTAGCAGAGCACCCCGTCGAGCGGGGGAAGGCGCTGGAGGGTGTCCGGCGGGGCGTGCGCCGAGAGCAGCCCGATGACCCGCAGGGTGTCTGGAGACGCGGCGGCATGTTCCCGCAGGGCCGTCACCAGCGCCGGTCCCTCGAGCCGGATCAGGTCCACGTCGAGCAGGACCGTGGCGGTCGGCGCGGCCTGCAGGCGCTCCAGGGCATCGCCCCCGCTGCCGGCGAGCACCGCCTCTCCGCCCAGGCCACGAATGGTCCGGGCCAGCAGCGCGCGACGCACCGCGTTGGCGTCGGCCACCAGGACCCGGGCCTCGGCCGGTGCCACCGCGACGTGCTCCAGTTCGCGCCGCAACGCCCCCAGCCGGACCGGTACCTGGAGGGTGCCGGCCTCGGCGGAGCGCGCGTCCACCCGGGTGTCGCGCCGGCCCGAGCTCACGAGCCGGGCCACGCGTGCGCGGGGGGGCAGTGCCGCCGCGCCGGGACCGAGGTCCCCGAGCGACTCCGCGACGACCACCAGCAGGTCGCTGCCATCGCCCCCTTCGGCTCGGAGGCGCTCCCGGGCGGCGCTCCAGTCCGCGACCACCCGGCACTCCGCCTGGAGTTCGCTGGCCAGCAGCGCGAGTGCGTCCGTGGTCCGGGACTGGCCGCCGATCACCAGCATGCGGCGGCGCGTGGTCAGGGGTGGGGCGGCGTGGGGTGAGGCGATGGTGACGGGCACCCGGCACCAGAAGCGGCTGCCCCGCCCCTCGACGCTGTCGTAGCCGATCTCGCCATGGAGCAGCTCGACCAAACGCTGCGAAATGGCGAGGCCCAGGCCGGTCCCCCCGAAGCGCCGCGTGGTGGAGCCATCCGCCTGGGAGAACGACTGGAAGAGGCGCCCACGCGCCGACTCCGGGATCCCGATGCCCGTGTCTTCCACCTCCAGGCGGAGGAGGCCCTCCGCCCCTGTCCCGGGCAGTACGGCCAGGCGGATCGTCACCCCGCCCGCCGGGGTGAACTTGATGGCGTTGCCGACCAGGTTGAGGGCCACCTGCCGCAGCCGGATCGCGTCCGAGACGACCCGGGCCGGCAGTCCGGGCGAGACCTGGAGCGCCAGCTCCAGTCCCTTCGCGGCGGCCTGCGGGGCGAGGAGGTCGGCGGCCTCCTCGAGCGCGACGCGCGGGTCGAAGGGCTCCAGCTGGATGTCGAGCCGCCCCGCCTCGATCTTGGAGAGGTCAAGGATGTCATTCAGGATCGCCAGCAGGCCGTCCCCCGAACTCTGGATGGTGCGGGCGTACTCCCGCTGTTCCTCCGTCAGCGGCGTCTCGAGCAGGAGCCCCGCCATGCCCAGCACGCCATTCATGGGTGTGCGGATCTCATGACTCATGTTGGCCAGGAACTCGGCCTTCAGGCGCGCCGACTCCTGCGCCGCCGTGAGCGCGAGGTCGAGCCGGCTGTTGGTCTCGGTGAGGGCCACCTCGTTGGCGGTGAGGTCCTCGATGGCCGTGCGGATCCGCTGCTCCGCCGGGCGCAGCACGAACCAGCCCAGCAGGAGCACCGCGGCCAGGATGGCCACCGTGAGGGCGACCTGGGTGAGCCGCAGCGCCCGCATCCGGTCCAGGGCGTCCGTCTGGTAGGTGGCGGCGATGGCCTCCGCCGATCGGAGCACCGCGCCCGAGGCCGCGACCACGGCCGAGGCGTGGGCGGCCTCGGCCCTGCGATCGGTGGTGGCCTGCAGCGACTCCGCCGCGCTCACCAGCAGCCGCAGGGAGGGTTCCGCGGCGCGGAAGAGGCGCTGCAGCTCGGCCGTGGGCTTTCCGGGGAGCCCCAGCTCGGCGTCGCCGAACTGCAGCCCGTGCTGGACCCGGACCAGGTCGGCCAGCGCCGTCCGCAGCACGGCCACCCGGTCCCAGCGCCCCGCCTCCCCGCTCTGGACCAGCCCGAGCGCGGCGGCACTGACCCGCTGGCTCAGCATGCGCTGCCGGCCGGCGAGGTTCAACACGCGGCTGTCGCTCGCGGCACGCGCCAGCGCGCGTTCCATGGTCATGCCGGCGGCGATGAGCGAGGTCGCGATGACGAGCATCGCGATCAGGTATCCGGTGCGCAGCCGCCGGACGACGGCGCTCATCTTCGGGCGATCCGGCCGGTGTCCGGGTGCGCCGCACCGGCCTTCCCGAGGGGGGGCTGGGACTCCATCCTTGTGGTATCGGCCCCGGCCGTGGCAATCCTGAATCCCGATGAGGTGGTGGTGCGCGCACTCCTGCTGGCCCTTTCCGCCCTCGCGGCCTGTCGCGCCCCGGGCCCCCCGCGCCGCGCCGCGGTCGATTCCGCGGCCACCCGGCCGCTCGAGGCGGCGCCGGTGATCCAGGGGCCCACCGTGGTGGCATTCTGGCTCCCGGCCACCGACACCCTCGCCGCCGGCGACGGGCTGGACCTCCTGGATGACTTCCGCGCCTACACCGCGCTGGTGGTCCCGGCGCTCGAGGATGCGGGCATCGCCCTCGAGGCCACGACCGCCGACTCGATCGTGGTCGAGATCGAGGGGGGGCCGCGGCGCGTGATCATGCTGACCGGCCTCGACTATCCCTTCGGGTACGTGCTGGTGGAGCCGGGTTTCCCGGAGACGATCCTCACCGGGGTCTCGACCGACACGGAGCTGATGGAGCAGGTGGACTGGTACTTCGGGTCGGAGGGCGAGGAGGTGGAGGGCGAGCCCCCCCGCCAGATGGTGCGCGCCAGCTAGCCGATCGCCTCCCGCACCCGCTGGGCCAGGCCGGCCGGGGTGAACGGCTTCTGCAGGAAGCTGGTGTTGGGCAGCAGGGTGCCGTGCTGCAGGATGGCGTCGTCGGTATAGCCCGAGACGTACAGGATCCGGAGCCACGGCCGCTGCTCGCGCAGCCGCGCGGAGAGCTCCTGGCCGCTCATGCCGGGCATGATCACGTCGGTCACCACCAGGTCGATCGCGTCATCCCATCGCTCCGCGAGCCGGAGCGCCTCGGGGCCGTCGGCGGCCTCCAGCACCCGGTATCCCACCTCTTCCAGCACGCGGCGCGCGAGCCGGCGGACCGCCTCCTCGTCCTCCACCAGGAGGATGGTGCCGGTGGCGCGCGGCGGCGTGGCCTCGGCCTGCGGCTCGGGGCCCTCCACCGCCCCCTCCACCCTCGGGAGGTAGATCCGGAAGCGGCTCCCCTGGCCGCGCGCGGTGTCCACGAAGATGAACCCCCCGCTCTGCTTCACGATGCCGTACACCGTCGCGAGCCCGAGCCCGGTGCCGCGTCCCGGCTCCTTGGTGGTGAAGAACGGCTCGAAGATGTGCCCCAGCGTCTGCGGCTCCATCCCGGTCCCGGTGTCGGTGACGGTGAGCCGCACGTAGGGGCCGGCCGGCATGATCGCCTCCGGCCCGTGGGTGGCACCGGGGAAGTGGAGGTTCCGGGTCTCCACCGTGAGGCTGCCGCCGGTGGGCATCGCGTCGCGGGCGTTCACGCACAGGTTGACGATCACCTGCTCCAGCTGCCCGGGATCCGCCCGCACCCGCCAGAGGTCCTCCGCCATCCGGGTGCCGAGGGTGATGTGCTCCCCGATCAGGCGGCGCAGCATGGTCTCCACCCCGTGCACCAGCTGGTTGAGGTCGAGGATGCGTGGCTGCAGCACCTGGCGACGGCTGAACGCCAGCAGCTGGCGGGTGAGGCCGGCGGCCCGGGTGGCGGCGCGCTTGATCTCCTCGACGTCGTCCCGCTCCGGGCTGCCCGGTGGCAGCCCGGAGAGCAGCATCTCGCTGGTGCCCAGGATCGCCGTGAGCAGGTTGTTGAAGTCGTGCGCGATCCCGCCGGCGAGCCGGCCCGCGGTCTCCAGCTTCCGCGACTGCCGCGCCTCCTCCTCCAGCTGCCGTTGCACGGTGATGTCGCGCTGGGTGCCCCAGGCCCGCACCAGGTGGCCCCGGTCGATGATCCCGACCAGGTTGTTGAGGAAGACCTTGGGGTGCCCCTCGCGGTCCCGCTCGTGGCTCTCCGCGTCGGCCAGACGGAAGCCGGAGCGGATGAAGGCCCGGAGCATGTCCCTGTTCTTCGGGTCCTCGGGGCTGAGCAGGTCGCGCAGCGGGACCTGCAGCAGCTCGGCGGGGTGCTCCACCCCGTACTGCCGCGCCATCGCCTGGTTGCACTCCGCCAGCCAGCCTTGTTCGAAGATCGCGGCGATGATCCCGTCCTCCGGGAGCGAGAGGGGGATCGGCTCCCGTATCTCGAACCGCCAGATCCCCTCGGTGCTCTGCTCCACGAACAGGCGGTACCGCGCCTCGGCCTCCTCGACCCGGAGGCCCGCCTCCTTGAGTTCCGTGATGTCCACGTCCACGCCCAGGAACCCGACGAACACTCCCTGCTCGTCCCAGCGGGGAATGGCTACCTGCATCAGGTGCCGCCACGCGCCATCGTGGCGCCGCATGCGGAACTCCAGCGTGAAGCCGCGCTGCTCGAGCGAGGTCCGCCGGTAGTGATCCTCCACCCGCGCGCGGTCCCCCGGGTGCACCGTCTCGAGCCAGCCGAAGCCCGCCTCCTCCGCGAAGGTCCGGCCCGTGAACTCGAGGGCCGTGCGGTTCTCCCAGGTGAGCTGCCGCAGCGGGTCCTCGGTCCAGATCTGCACGGGGGCCTTGTCGGCCACCTCGCGGAAGAGCCGCTCGCTGCCCAGCACCTGCCGGGCGTGGGGATCGGCGCCAGTCTCGGCGTCGACGGTCATCACCAGCGCCTCGACGCCCGGCACGTGGAGCAGGTTGACCAGCCGGCCGGTGAAGGCGCGGGGGCTGCCGTCGGCACAGCGGGCCGACATGGCCCCCGCGATGGACGCGCCGGGATACTCGAGTGCCCGGCGCACGTACTCCAGGATGGCGGGGACCGCCTCGGGGCTTGCGAACTCCGTGACGACCCGGTCCACCAGGGTGGCGGCCGGGTAGCCGAAGAGCTCCTGCACACCCTCGGAGGCGAACCGGATGCGCAGGTCGGCGTCGAACGAGAGGCAGGCCGCGGTCTCCGGGCGCTGCAGCGCCTCGAGCATGGCGGCCTGGTGGGCCACCAGGCGACGCCGGGCCGCGCGCGCGGCCACCCGCGCCAGGGCCGCGGCCAGCGCCGGACCGGCCAGGTCGCGCGCCTCGAGGCACTCGGCGGCGCCGGCACGCAGCAGCGCCAGTTCCTGCATCGGAGTCAGGTCGGTGGAGAGCACCAGCACGGCGGGGTCGTGGGACCCGAGCCAGGCCTCGGCGGCCGGGCGGTCCGGCACGGCGACCGGATCGAGCCCGGGTGCGAGCTCCTCGAGAAGGGCGCGGAGCCGGGGGAGCAGGGCGCCCGCGGTGAGGCAGAGCACGACGACCGGAGGTGTCGGCCGCGGCGGGGGAGGCTGGGCCATCGGGACCACACATCGGACCCGGGGGGGCGGGACCACCCTAAGTATCGGCCCGGCAGCGCCTGAAAGGCAAACGTGAGGCGCTCAGCCCCGGATCTTGAGGACCACCCGCCCCTTGAAGGTCCGCACGTCCACCGTGGCGCGGCCGTCGCCACTGCGGGCGTTCCACTCGCCCCTGGTGGCTCCGGCCCGCAGCAGGCCCGCGGGCAGCAACTGGTCGTCGGGCGGGCCCCCGTAGCTCACCAGGCGCCAGGTGGCCGCGAGGGTCGGCGGGAGCCGCAGCTCGATATCACCGCCGTGGGTCTCCGCCTGCAGCCGCCCGTCGGGCATGAGGTCACCCTTGAAGGCGATCTCGCTGGAGACCGTCTCCAGGTGCACCTGGCGCACCGCGCCCTCCATGCCGATGAAGAGCGGCCCGCTGACCGAGCGCGCGTCCAGCTCCTGGAGCACCCCGCGCACCACCAGCACGCCGCTCGCGGTCCGGACCCGCGCCAGCGGGCTCTGGCAGGCCAGCTCGATGTTGCCGTCGAGGGTCTCGACCGCCACGCTCGCGGCGCTCCCCGCCACCCGCACCCGGCCGCTCACGCTGCTGACCTCGACGCTCCCGCCGGCGGCGGTCACCTCGACCTCCGCCGCGGCCGTGGTCACCCACAGGCGCGCCCCGGCGGGGATCACCACATCGAGGTCGGCGATGCCGTCGGCGGCGCGCCCCTCCGGCGGCTCGACCATCAGCTTGAGAGCGGCGGCCGACCCGCCGATCCGGAACCGGCCCGCCGTGGGGTCGACCCGCCCCCGGACATCCACGCTGTCCCGGGTCCAGGTGGTGATCCGCACGGAGCCGTGGGGCAGCCAGAGCCGGATGGCGGCCCCCGCGCCGGCGGGGCGCCCGGTGCGGATCGCATCCTGCGCCGCCGCGCCGGTGGCACCCGCCAGCAGCAGCAGCGCCAGGAGGCGGATCATGAATCCCGCCGACCGGTGAGGGTCGCGTGCCGCAGCAGCGCCAGGCGCTGCTCGTAGCGGGCCAGCACCATCTGTTCGAGGGCGCCGTTGCCCGGGTCGGCCTGCAGGGCCGCTTCCGCCTCGCCGATGGCCTGGTCGATGATCGCCAGGTTGCGCTCCACGACCAGCCGGGTCTCCGGCGCCAGGGTGCCGGCGTCCTGGCGCAGCGCGCGAGTGAGCTCGATACTGGCGGCGGTGTATTCCGCGCGGCGGGCCGAGAACTCCCCGGCGTCCGGGGTCCGCGATCCCACCCGCGCGAGGGCGTAGCCCCCGAGGAAGAGCGCCAGCGCGGCCGCCAGCTGCCGCCAGGGGAGGCGCCGGGCGGGGCCGGTCCGCGCCGCGGTGGCCCTGGGCAGCCGGCTCGCGATGCCACCCCACGTGGCCGCGGGCGGCGCCAGGGTGGCCGGCAGGGCGCGGGCCTCGGCGGCGATGCGCCGGATGGCCTCGAGCTCCGCGCGGCACGCCGGGCAGCCGGCCAGGTGCGCCTCGACCGCCGGGCGCCGGGCGTCGGCGAGCGTGCCGTCGAGGTACTCGTCGAGCAGGGGAGAGCACGTGGTGCAGTCGGTCATCGGTCGAGGTTCTCCCGTAGCAGCCGGCGCGCCCGGTGGAGCTGCGCCTTGCTGGTCCCTTCCGCGATGCCCGTCAGCCGGGCGATCTCGTCGTGCTGGTATCCCTCGACATCGTGCAGCACGAATACCGTCCGGGCCCCGGGGGGCAGGGCGGCGATGGCCTGTTCGAGGTCCCCGCCCGGCGCGGGCCGCACCGGTCCGGGGTGCTGCTGCAGGAGGGCATCGTCCTCCAGCGTCAGCCGGGCCGTGCGCCGGCCGGCGCTGCGACGGGACTGCAGCACCTCGTTGACGGTGAGCCGGTGCAGCCAGGTGGAGAATGCGCTCTCCCCACGGAAGCTGCCCAGCCGCTCCCAGACCCGGACGAAGACGTCCTGCGTGTGCTCCACGGCCTCCTCCTGCCGGCCGGACAGCCGGAGGCAGAGCGCAAAGACCCGCCCCGCGTGCGCCTCGTACAGCGCACGGAAGGCCTCGGGATCCCCGTCCTGGGCCCGGCGAACCGTCTCGTTCATGAAGGCGTGGGCATGGGCGGTGTCGGCTGGTGGGATGCCGCCGGGCCGGTCGGCGTTTGAATACCGGTGACCGCGCCAATCTACGTCTCATGCGGGCTTCACGCTCCGTTCACGGGCCCGGTCGCTACTTAGGGTCGGCAGTTCACCGGAGGGAACGATGCGCGTCACTGACGTCATGCAGACCAATCTCCGGACGATTCGGGGCACCGACACCGTGGGCGAGGCGATTGCCCTGCTGGCCGAGAGCCATGTCTCGGGCGTCCCCGTGGTGGATGATCATGGTCGGCTCGTCGGCGTGCTCTCGAACAGCGACATCCTCGAGGCGCTCGCCGAGCACACTGACCCGGAGGCCCGCGAAGCGGTCTTCGAGCAGACGGTGGTCCAGGAGGTCATGACCCCGCGGCCGCAGACGATCAATCCCGAAGCCACCATCCGGGATGCGGCGCAGCGGATGCTCTACCTCGAGGTGCACCGGCTCTTCGTGGAACAGGATGGCCGCCTGATCGGGGTGGTTTCGACCACCGACCTGGTACGGGCGCTGGCGGGCGTAAAGGTCTGACGCCCGCCGCAGGAAAAGGTAGGACACCGGTCTGAGGGGGCCGGTGAGCAGGACACCGGTCTGAGGGGGCCGGTGCGTTGGGAACCGGTCTGAGGGGACCGGTGCAGTACGGAGAAGCCAGAGGCGCCAGCCTCTGGCTTTTTCGTTTGGCCCCCATCCCCCCGCTTGACGGATCCTGCCCGAAGTCTTACTGTATCAGAACAGCAATACACTCAAAGGCCTGATCCACATGTTCGAGCAGATCGATCCGCGCAGCGCGACCCCGCTCTACGCCCAGATCGCCACCCGGCTCCGGGTGGCCATCGCCGCCGGGGACCTGGTCCCCGGAGCGGGTCTGCCGTCGGTGCGCCAGCTCGCGGCCCAGTTGCGGATCAATCCCGCCACGGTGGTCCAGGCCTACCGGGAACTCGAGACGGAGGGATTCGTGGAGATGCGACACGGTGCCGGGACCTTCGTGCGCGAAGTCGAGGGGGCCCGCCGCGCCGGCACCCGCGCCGCCGAGGCCACCCGTCTGGTGCGGGCCCTGCTGGCCGAGGCGGCCCGGGCCGGCCTGACGGTGGATGAGCTGCGGCAGGCCCTGGCCGCCGAGCTGCCGGGAGGCGGCGCATGAGCCTTGCCATCGAGACCGCCGCCCTGGCCTACCGGGCCGGCAAGCAGTTCGCCATCCAGGACCTCGCCCTGCACGTCCCCGCCGGCGCGATCTACGGATTTCTCGGACCCAACGGGTCGGGGAAGACCACGACCATCCGGCTCCTGCTCGGGCTGCTGCGCCCGCAGGGCGGCCACGTCAAGGTGCTGGGCCAGCCGGTGCCGGCGCAGCTGCCCGCCATCCTGGGCCGGACGGGGTACGTCCCCGAGCGGCCACATCTCTATCCCTCGCTCACGGTCCAGGAGGCGATCGCGTACCACCGCGCCTTCTATCCCCAGTGGGACCAGCGCCGGGCCGATGACCTCAGCGCGGCGTTCATGCTCGAGCCCGGGCGGCTGACCAGCCGGCTGTCCAAGGGGGAACTGGGCAAGCTGATGCTGCTGCTGGTCCTGGCACAGTCTCCCGAGTTGCTCGTGCTCGACGAGCCGACCGACGGCCTCGATCCGGTGGTGCGGCGCGACGTGCTCACCGCGCTCCTCGACTACGTGAGCCAGCGTGGCGCCACGGTGTTCATCTCGAGCCACCTGGTGCACGAGCTCGAGCGTATCTGTGACTGGGTGGGCGTCATGGACCAGGGCCGGCTGGTGGCCGAACTCCCGATGGAGACCTTCAAGAACGGGATCAAGCGGCTGCACGTCTCGGGCGTCCCGGCCGAGGTAGGCGCCACGCCCTTCGCGCTGGTGGCCCGGCAGGTGCACGACGGCCGGCACGAGACCTGGATCGTGCGCGGCTGGCAGGGCCCGATGCGGCAGTACATCGAGGGGCTCGGCGGCACGGTGCGCGAGGTGGTGGACCTCGACCTCGAAGAGGGGTTCGTCGAACTGCTGCGCACCGCGCGCGGCCCCGTCGCGGGGAGGTCCTGATGTTCCGAGCCGTGCTGTTCACCCAGTGGAAGTGGATCCGGCTGGCGCTCGTCCCGGCGGCGCTCCTGAGCTTCCTGCTGCCGCTCCTCTCGGTCCAGGACCTGGCGGCCGTGCAGGATGGGCTGTCGCCGGCACGGTTCCTCGAGGGCCATGCGCAGATGGGCGTGCTCTACCCGATGCTCGGCGCGATGATCGCGCTGCTGGTGGCCACCGGCGCCTGGGCGGCGGACCACGCCGGGCGGCACGTGTATGCCCTCACGCTTCCCCTCGCCCGCGAGCGCCTGGTGCTGCTGCGCCTGGGCGCCGGGCTGGTGCTCCTCGCGATCCCCCTGGCCACGCTCTGGTTCGGCTGCCTCCTCGCAGTGGCGGGCTCGCCGCTGCCCACCGGCCTGACCGCGTATCCCAACCTGCTGGCCCTGCGCTTCCTGTTTGCCACGCTGGTGTCGTTCGGGCTGTTCTTCGCGGTGGTGACCGGCACCGCGCGCGCCGCAGGGTGGGTGCTGGCCCTGCTCGTGGCCTGGATGCTGGCCCAGGTGCTGCTCAGCAGCGCCGGCTCGCGGGCGGACATCGTGACGCCGGTGCTGGAGCGGCTGCTGACCTGGCCCGGGCCGTTCGATGTCTTCACCGGGCGCTGGGTGCTGATCGATGTCTAGGGGATCCCTCTGCCTCGCGGCCATGCTGCTGCTGGTGTCCCCGGTGACCGGGCAGCAGCGGGCGGCCCTCGAGGCCCGGGTCCGCGACCTGCAGGTCAGGGTCGACGCGATCGGGGCGCGCATCCGCCTGCGCGACAGCCTCCTCGACGCCGGCGCCGGCTGGCGCCGCATCACACGGGGTGTCCTGGTGCTGGAGGTGCAGGGGCTGCGGGATACCGCGGAGGCGGCGGCCGACACTGCGTGGGCCGGGCTCGAGGCCATGTACGGGGACGCCCTGGGCCACGCGCAGACGATCGTCATCCGGGCGACGCCGCGGGTGCGCGGGGCCGGTGAGGGCAGGGTCGCCGGCCAGCCGCTGGGCCTCTCGGTGCAGTTCACCGGCGACGTCATGCCCGGGCAGCCCTCCAGCGCGCCCTTTGTCCAGCCGGGAGCGCCGGTGGGTGACCTCGCCATGGCGATCGGCCACGCGGCGTCGGAGGCACTCTGGTACCAGGTGGACCGGCCCCTCGCGCGATGGCATCCTGCACCCCCGCTGGCGGTGCCGGAATCGCTCC
The DNA here is from genome assembly GCA_046327715.1 of Gemmatimonadales bacterium. Classification (GTDB taxonomy): domain Bacteria; phylum Gemmatimonadota; class Gemmatimonadetes; order Gemmatimonadales; family GWC2-71-9; genus JADJOM01. The sequence goes on along the minus strand of JAXLXY010000014.1, from coordinate 73,514 downwards.
TCGCCCGGCGCACGTTCGTGGAGCTGGTCACGTCGGACTTCCGCAGCGTGGCCAGCTGCCTCGGCGGCGGGCTCGAGGACTGCCGCCGTGCGCTCGGCCTGGTGGCCGAGCCCGCCGACCTCGTGGGCCAGTACGCACCGGAGGATCGTCAGGCGTTCGTGCGGCGGCTGGAACAGGGCGCCGTGGGCGAGCGGGCGGGCCTGGCGGGCCAGTGCCTGCAGCTGGGGCAGCAGGAGGCCTGTGACGCCCTGCTGCGCGGCCGGGACTGGGGCACGCTGGTGCCGCTGGGTGAATCCCCGCGGCAGCTGCTGCTGGCTATGGCCCTCCGGGCCGGCGGCCCTGGGGCCATGGCGCGGCTGCTCGCGCGACCGGACCGGCCCCTGCTGGCGCGGCTGGCGGACGCGGCGCGGCTGTCCGAGGACGCCCTCCTCGGGCGGTGGCTGCAGCAGGCGCGGCGGTCGCGGGCCGCCGGCCATGATGACACGCCGCGCCTGGCGCTCGCCGCGTTCGGGTGGTCGGCGTTCCTCTTTGGCCTCGCCGTGAGGACCTTCCGATGGCGCTGAGCTTCCGTCGCTGGTGCCTCCTGCTGGCCCTTCTGCTGGCCGCGGGCGCGGTGGCCCTGCTGCCTCCCTCCGGCTTCGATGCCTTCGGGCTCACCGGCGCGCTGGCGCGCTGGTGGTACACCTACGACCGGGCGCCGTCACGGGATGCCCTGCACCAGGAGCAGCAGGTGCTCGGCCGGGCCCTGGAGCGGGCCCGCCGGGAGCTGACCCACGTGGTGCTGCGCGACAGCCTGCCCCGGTGGCTGCCGGCCGATGCGCCGACGGTGAGCCTGGTCCTGCGGGGGGAGGTCCCGTCGCCCATCACGACGCGCATGCGCCGCCTCACCGATTCCCTGGCTCGCGCGCTCGCTTCGCTCGGTCCGCTGCCCGGTTCCATGGCCCTGGTGGTCGTGAGCGACTCGGCCAGCACCGCCGAGCTGCTCCAGGGCACCCACCTGCTGCTGCCACCGGCGGGGGTGCCGGGGCGCTGCGCGCTGGTCGTACCGGCCCGGGCGCTGCGGCGCGTCGAGGGCGTGCGCCAGGTGGAGGAGTCGCTGGCGCCGTGCCTGTTCTATGCGGTGTTCGGGCCGCCCGGACCCCAGGTGGAGCGGTGGCTGTTCCACCGGGGGTTCGACCTCGCGAACGCCGCCAGCTGGTGGGAGCCGGCCGTCACCCCTGACGCCGCGGGGCTCGATGTCCGGTGGTGGAGCCCGGTGCTGGTGGCCATGATGTTCGGGCGCCCCTGGCAGCCGCTCGGCTCGCTGGGGCTCACCGCCTGCCGGGCCGGCCGGGCTGCGGCGTGCGCCCCCGCGCTCCTCGGGCGCCCCGACCGGCGGATCGCGCCGGTCCGGTTCGACCGGGCGCAGGTGCTCTCCTCGCTCGAGTGGTGGGAGCGCGACATCGACCGGGAGGTGCACGGACTGGCCCGCGACCTGGTGCGGGAGTTCGGCCCGGAGCGTTTCCGCGCCTTCTGGACCTCGGCGGCGCCGCCTGCGGACGCGTTCGCGGCGGCGTTCGGCGTGCCCTTCGAGGCCTGGGCCGCACGCTGGGTGCCGGCGACCCTGGGGCGCACTTCGGTGGGGCCGAGCCTGCGGGTCGGCGGTGTCCTGGCCTGGCTGTCGTCGGTGGTGGTGGCGCTGGGTGGTGCGGTGCTGCTGGCCCGGCGGCGCCGGCTGGCCTGAGGGGCCTCAGCCGCTCGTGGCCTGCACCAGGTGGCGGTCGAGCGCGGCGCGCACCCGCTCGATCTCCACCTCGATTTCCCCGATCAGTGGCGCGGCGCCGGCGAGGGCGCCCTCGCGACCGAGCCGCTCCATCTCGGCGCAGAGGGCGGAGAGCCGCAGGGCGCCGAGGTTGCTGGCGCCGCCCTTCATGGCGTGGGCGGCGCGCATCACCGGCGAGGTGTCGCCGGACGCGATCCCCGAGCGCATGTGCTCCATCCGCGCCGGCACCTCCCCGAAGAACAGGTCGATCAGCTCCCGGACCAGCGCCACGCCGGCCGACGGCGAGACGGCCATGATGTCGTCGAGGATGGTCGCATCGATCCCCTCGGGGCTGTCGGCGTCCGGGATCCGCGCGTCCGGCGCACTGGCCGCGGCGAGGGCGGCCTCGGCCGTCATGGGCGGCGGGGGCGTGGGGCGCCCGGCGTCCCGGGCCGGCGCCGGCTCGGTCCATCCCACCCACCGCGCGAGGGTGGCCTGCATCTCCGCGCTGCGGATCGGCTTGCTCACGTAGTCGTCCATGCCTGCCGCGAGGCAGCGCTCCCGGTCGCCCTGCATGGCGTTGGCGGTCATCGCGACGATCGGCGTATGCCGGGCGTCGCCCTCGAGCCGGCGGATCTCGGCGGTGGCCTCGTAGCCGTCCATCTCCGGCATCTGGCAGTCCATCAGGATGATGTCGTACGGGAGCTTCCGGGCGGCCGCCACCCCTTCCAGCCCGTTGCCGGCCACGTCGACCAGGTGGCCGAGGCGCTCGATCATCTGGGTGGCCACCTTCTGGTTGACCGGGTTGTCCTCGACCAGCAGCACCCGGGCGCGGCGCAGGGGGCGGGCGTCGGCGGCCGCGAGCCCCTTGAGGAGCGCGGAGCGCCGGGCGGTGCGCGGCTCGAGGCCGAGCGCGGTGCGCAGCGCGTCGTGCAGGGCGAGCAGGCGCACCGGCTTGTGCAGCACCTCGGTGACGCCCCCGGCACGGGCCCCGTCGGCGGCCTGGCGCTGGGTCACCGGGGCGAGCACGATCACGCGGGTCCGCTTGAGGTGCTCGCTTTCCGCGACGGCGCGGGCGAGTTCGAAGCCGTCGGTCTCCCCGAGGCTGCTGTCGAAGAGGGCAACCCGGATCGGGGCCGGTTCGTGCACGCTGCGGCCGAGGCGCTCGAACGCCTCGGTGGCGTCGTCCGTGGCCACTACGCTCAGGCCCAGGCCCTCGAGGTGCTCCACCAGGGCCACGCGCGCGGTGGCGTTTCCGCCCGCCACCAGCACGCGGGTCCCGGCGATGTCCGGATCGGCCACCGCCCGCGGGTCGGTGCCGGCCGCGACGCGGCCCAGGCGGAGGGTGAACCAGAAGGTGCTGCCCTGGCCGCGCGTGCTCTCCACGTCGATCCCGCCCCCCATCAACTCCACCAGCTGCCGGCAGATGGCGAGCCCGAGGCCGGTGCCGCCGTACTTCCGGGTGGTGGAGTTGTCGGCCTGGGCGAAGGGCTGGAACAGCCGGGCCCGCTGCTCCGGCGTGAGGCCGATGCCGGTGTCCCGGACCTCCCAGCGGACCAGCAGGTCGTCCGCGGCCTCGCCGGCGAGCGTGCAGTGGACGGTGACTGCGCCGCGCTCGGTGAACTTGATCGCGTTGGAGACGAGGTTGGTGAGCACCTGGCGGACCCGCGCCGGGTCGCCGCGGAGCAGCCGCGGGATGCCGCGGTCCACGTGCGCCGCGAGCTCCAGGCCCTTGCCGCCCGCCTTCTCCGCCAGGAGGTCGAGGGTATCCTCGAGCACCTCCTGCAGGGAGAAGTCCACCGTCTCGAGCGACATCCGCCCCGCCTCGATCTTGGAGAAGTCGAGGATGTCGTTGATGATCGTGAGGAGCGCCTCGCCCGAGGCCCGCACCGTCTCGACGTAGTTCCGCTGCTCCGCGCTGAGGGCGGTGTCGAGCAGCAGGCCGGTCATCCCGATGACCCCGTTCATCGGGGTCCGGATCTCGTGGCTCATCATCGCGAAGAACGCCGACTTGACCCGCACCGACTCGAGCGCCTGGTCGCGGGCGCGGGCCAGCTCCTCGGCCTGGGCGGCCATCTGGGTGGCCTGCTCCTCCACCCGCATGCGGGCATCCTCGACGTCGAGGGAGTAGCGGTAGAGGTCCTCCTCCTGCCGCTTGCGGTCGGAGATGTCGCTGAGGGTGCCGACGTAGGCGATCGTGTGCCCCGCGCCATCGACCACCGCGCGGGCCTGGGCGCCGACCCAGCGGGCGGCGCCCTCCGGCAGGCGGATCCGGAACTCGGCGATGAAATCGCGCTGCTCGATGGCCGCGCTCTGCCACTCGGCGCGGACCGCCGTGAGGTCATTGGTGTCGATCGCGGACATCCAGCCGGCGCCCATGGCCTGCGCCTCGGCGAGGCCGGTGAGCTCGCACCACCGCGCGTTGACGTAATGACAGCGGCCCGCCTCGTCCGTCTCGAAGATCCCGATCGGCGCCGAGGTGGTGATGCGGGTGAACCGTTCGGCGGCGGCGTCGGCCGCCACCGGGGGCGCGTGCGACTGGCGCCGGGCGGCGCTCCAGGCCCTGAGGTGCCGCATCGTTCAGCTCGCCGGCGCCCGGAGGACACCGAGTTCCTGCACGACCCGCCGGGCCTCCGCCTCGAGCTCGCCCGCGGCCCGGCCCGCCCCGACCAGGTCCGCCTCCCGGGCGCGCTGCTCCACCTCCTTGCAGAGCCGGGCCAGCTCCCGGGCGCCGATGTACGCCGCGCTGCTCTTGAGGGCGTGGGCCGCGGCCCGGACCCGCTCTCCCTCGCCGGTGCCCAGTGCCTCGATGATGGCCTCGCGCCGCGCCGGCAGGTCCTCCAGGAACAGGTCGATGAACTCGGTGACGATGTCCGGTGCCCCGGGCTCCTGCAGCTGGCGGAAGCCATCGATCACGCCGCGATCCACCGACCCGGCCTGCACGGGTGCGGCGGGGGCCGCGGCGGGCGGGCTGGCCGGCGCGCCGGTCCACCGCGCCAGCGCCTGCGCCAGCTGCTCGGGCTGCACCGGCTTGCTCAGGTAATCGTCCATGCCGGCGGCGAGGCAGCGCTCGCGATCGCCCTGCATGGCATTGGCGGTCATGGCGATGATCGGGGTGCGGCTGACCTCGGTGGGCAGCTGCCGGATGGCGGCGGTGGATTCATACCCGTCCATCTCCGGCATCATGCAGTCCATGAAGACCACGTCGTAGCCCACCTGCCGCACCAGGTCGAGCGCCTCGCGGCCGTTGGCCGCCAGGTCCACGCGGCAGCCGAGCCGGGTGAGCATGCGCGCGGCGACCTTCTGGTTCACGCTGTTGTCGTCCACCACGAGCACCCGCAGCGCTCCGGGCGCGGGGGCGGCCGGGGCCGTCGCGGAGACCAGTCCCGCCGCGGCGGCCGCCTGCCGGGCCTCCACCGTCTGGGCGGGCTCGGCCGTTCCGCCCTCGGTAAGCACCAGCCGGAGCGCGGCGCGGAGGTCATCGCGGCGGGCGGGCTTGCGCACCAGGGCGGCAAAGCCCTCCCCGCGCAGCCAGCCCTCCCGGGGCTGGGTGATGATCCCACTCACCAGCACCAGCGGCGTCTCGGCGAGCGCCGGGTCGGACCGGATGGCACGGGCCAGGTCGGCGCCGGTCTCGGGGCCCAGCCCGTAGTCGAGGAACACCACGCGGAACGGATCCCCTTCGGTCTGCTGCTGCCGCAGGCGAGCCAGGGCCTCCGCGCCGGACCCGACGGCCTCGGGGGCGGCGCCGAGCGCCTGCAGCTGCTCGCACATCACCCGGCGGACCTGGGGCACGTCGTCGACGACCAGCACCCGGGTCCCGCCCGGTCCGGGGGCCGGCTCGGCAACGGCGCCCGAGGGGGCCAGCGGGAAGGGCAGGGTGAACCAGAAGCTGCTCCCCTGGCCGGGATCGCTGTGCACCCCGATGCTGCCGCCCATCAGGCGCACCAGCTGCCGGCTGATGGTGAGGCCGAGGCCGCTGCCACCGTAGCGCCGGGTGGTCGAGGCGTCGGCCTGGGTGAACTGCTCGAAGATCGCATCCTGCTTCTCGCGGGGAATGCCGATGCCGGTGTCGCTGACGGTGAAGCGGAGCAGCGCCCGCCCCTGGGCGGCGGGCTCCGCGGCCAGCTCGACCATCACCTGGCCATGCTCCGTGAACTTGACCGCGTTGCCCACGAGGTTGGTGAGCACCTGGCGCACCCGGCCGGCGTCGCCGACCACGTGCCGCGGCACCTCCGGCGGCACCCGGACGATCAGCTCCAGCCCCTTCTCCTGCACCCGGGGCATGAGCAGGTCGGCCACGTCCTCGCAGGCGCGGAGCAGGTCGAAGGGGGACACCTCGATGGTCAGCTTGCCGGCCTCGATCTTGGAGACGTCGAGGATATCGTTGATGATGGTCAGCAGCCCCTCGGCGGAGCTGCGGATGGTCTCGGCACAGTCGCGCTGGTCCTCGGTGAGCTCGGTGCTCAGCAGCAGGCCCGTCATGCCGATGACCCCGTTCATCGGGGTGCGGATCTCGTGGCTCATGCTGGCCAGGAACTCCGACTTGAGCCGGGCGGAGTCAATCGCCTGCTGCCGGGCCCGGACCAGGTCGTCGATCACGTCGGTGACCATCACGATGCCGCCCATGGCGCCGTCGGTGCGCCGCCAGGGGTGCATGGCCCAGCGGAGGTGGGTGCTCTCGCCGGTCGCGCGTTCGAAGAGGTCGTCCGGGTTGTTGAGCGCCTCGCCCGCGAGGGCGCGCCGGTGCAGCGCCTTCCACCGCTCGGGGATGTCGGGGAAGACCTCGTAGTGGCTGCGCCCGCGGAGGTCGCGCTCGCCGAGCCCGTAGTCCCGGAGCCACTGCCGGCTCCAGGCCAGGTAGCGCATGTCGGTGTCCAGCAGCGCCATGGCGATCGGCGCCTGGGCGATGCTCTCCCCGAGGATCGAGCGCTCGTGCTCCAGCACCTCGCGCGCGCGGCGGGTCTCGGTCACGTCGGTGCAGATGCCGACGTAACCGGCGAAGGTGCCATCGGACAGGTACCGGGGCGACCCGTGGTCGGAGATCCAGCGGTACTCGCCGTCATGCCGGCGCAGCCGGTACTCCAGCCGGAACGGTTCCCGGTCCGCGAAGGCCCGGGCAAAGGTCTCGTGGCTCGCGGCGAAGTCGTCCGGGTGCACGTCCTCGCTCCAGCCGATCCCCAGCTCCTCCGCCAGCGGCCGCCCGGTGAACCGGAGCCACTCGGCGTTGACGTAGTTGCAGGCGGCGTCGGGGCCCGACATCCAGATGAGGACCGGGGCCTGGTCGGCAAGGGTGCGGAAGCGCTCCTCGCTCTCCCGGAGCCGGGACTCCCAGGCCCGCACCGCCTCGGTGCGCTTCCGTTCCAGGGTCGTGTCGGCGAGGCTTCCCACCCAGCTCTCGAGGGTCCCGTCGGGCCGGCGGTGCGGCGCGACGTGCAGCCGGGCCGAGAACGCGGTTCCATCGGCCCGGCTGCACTGCACGTCCTCGGTCATCTCGGCGGCGCCCTCGGTGGGCGTCCAGCGGGCCAGCAGGCGGGCGAGGGCGTCCTCCCGCAGGATCCGCTGCCAGCCGGTGCCCAGCGCATCGGCGGGAGCCACCCCGGTGAGGGCGGCCCAGCGGGCGTTGACGAACGTGCAGTGGCCATCGGGGCGGCAGACGAAAATGGCGCAGGGCAGCGCCGTAAGGACGGAGAGGCTGTCGCCCTCCGCCGCGCCCGCAGGAGCGTTGTCGTGGACCTGCCTGTTGACCATGCCGGGCAAGGGCACCATTCCTGGACGGTGGACGGGGCCAGCCGGCCCCTCGAAGTCGCACCCCAATAATCGGTTAGGTTGGGCTCCGCCTTGAGGCGGAGTCCCGGCCCGACCGGCCCGAAACCCGAACCCGGGGCCGCTCGTTCCAACCGGGGCCAGCCCGGGCTGTCCAACCCGACGCATGCCGACCACGTACACCGGGACCGAGACCCTGCGGACCACCGACGCCAGCACCGCCGACGCCGACGCCATCGATGCCGCGCTCGCCGCCAGCGGGGACGCGCACGCCTTCGAGCGGCTGTACCGCCGCCACGTGAACCGGGTGCACAACCTGGTGCGGCGGATGCTGGGCGAGGACGCCGAGGACGTGACCCAGGAGGTCCTGGTGCGAGCCTGGCAGAAGCTCGGCACCTTCCGTGGCGAGGCGGCCTTCGGGACCTGGCTGCACCGGCTGGCGGTGAACGTGATCCTGAACCGTCGGACCTCGCGGGGCCGCTGGCGGCGACTCTTCGTCGAGGAGCCGGAGGGCGGGCTCGACCGGCCGGGACGGCCCGCCAGCCCCAGCCACGGGCTGGACTTCGAGACCGCCATGGCGCGGCTTTCGCCGGGGGCGCGACAGGTGTTCGTGCTGCATGACGTCGAGGGCTACCGGCACGAGGAGATCGCCGGCATGCTGGGCATCAGCGTCGGGACCTCCAAGTCGCAGCTGCACTACGCCCGCATGGCGCTGCGCAAGACCCTGGGGTGAGGCCATGATCCATCCGCTGCCGGACGAATTCTCCGATTACCTGGATGGCGAGCTGCCGGCCGAACGTGCGGTGCGGCTGGAGCGCCATGTGGCCGAGTGCGCGGAGTGCGCCAGCCTGCTCGACGAGCTGCGCCGGGTGGTGGCGCGGGCGCAGGCGCTGGACGATCAGCCGCCCCGCCACGACCTCTGGCCCGGCGTGGCCGCGGCCATCGGCACCGGGACCGGCCGTCGGCGTGACGTGGTGCTCCCCGTGCCGCTCCTGCTCGCGGCCGGGCTGGCGCTGATGGTGCTCTCGGGCGGGAGCGTGCTGCTGTGGACCCGGTCCCGCCCGCCGGTCCCGGCGATCGCCGCCGCGCCTGCGGCGGATCCCGCCGTGAGCGCCGCCGGGGCGGGACCCGATCGCGGCTACGCCGGGGCGGTCCGGGCACTCGAGGCGGAGCTCGCCAGCGGGCGGGGGCGGCTGGACACGCTGACCGTCCGGGTGCTCGAGGAGAAGCTCGCCCTGATCGACCGGGCCATCGGGGAGGCCGAGCGCGCGCTCGCCACCGATCCCGCCAATGGATATCTCGCCGGGCACCTGACCCAGACCCGGCTGCGCAAACTCGACCTGCTTCGCCGGGCCGCGGCCTTGAGCCGCGCGGTGAGCTGACCCCATGGGGACCGCCCGATGCTGACCCTGCTGCTTGCCCTGGCCACGATGCCCCAGGGGACCGACACCACCATCGCCGTCCGGGGCGCCACCCGCCTCGAGCTCAGCAGCTTCGAGGGCGCGATCACGGTGGCCACCTGGAACCGCCCCTCGGTCCGGATCGAGGCGGACCACGACGAGGACACCCGGGTGGAAGTCAGTGCCGGTGCGCGCAGCCTGCGGGTCCGGGCCCACAGCCGCTACGGCCCGCCCGAGGTCACCTGGCGGCTCACGGTGCCCGCGGACCTCGCCCTGGACCTCGCCTCGCAGAGTGGCGACATCCGGGTGAGCGGCACCCGCAGCGAGGTGAACCTCTCCACGGTCGAGGGCAACGTCACGGTGCAGGGCGGGGCGTCGTTCGTGTCGGTGCAGTCGGTCGAGGGCGACCTGGACATCTCGGACGTGGATGGCCGGGTGAACCTGTCCACCGTCGACGGCGCCATCACCGTGCGGGGCGCCCGGGGCGAACTCCGGGCCAACGCCGTCGACGGCGCGATCCGGCTCGCCGACATCCGGGCCTCGCGGGTGGATGCCAGCACCGTGGACGGCGAGATCGAGTTCACCGGCGTGCTCGAGGCCGGCGGCCGCTATCACCTCACCTCGCACGATGGCGACGTGACCGTGACGCTCCCCGCGATCGACGCCGAGGTGTCGGTGTCCACCTTCAGCGGTGAGTTCGAGTCGGACTTTCCGGTGACGGTCAGCGGCGCCGGCGCCGGCCGGCGGCTCAGCTTCACCCTCGGTTCGGGCGCCGCCCGGCTCGAGCTGGAATCCTTCGACGGCACGGTCGCGCTCCGCAAGAGCGGCGGCCGGCGCTGAACCTTCCCTGCTTCCCACTGGAGACCGCATGCGGCCCCTGATGCTCGCCCTCGCCCTCCCCGCGCTGGCCGCCCTGCCCCTCGGCGCGCAGGACTTCCGCTGGCAGGGCGCTCTCGCCAGCGGCAAGACCCTCGAGGTCCGGGGGATCAACGGCCGCATCCGCGCCACCCGCGCCGATGGCGGGCAGGCCCTCGTCACCGCCACCAAGCGGGCCAAGGACGACGACCCGGCGGAGGTCGAGATCAAGGTGGTGGAGCACGCCGACGGCGTGACGATCTGTGCCGTCTACCCGTCGCGCCGCGGCAGCCGCGCCAATGAGTGCCGCCGGGGCGGTGGCGCCATGAATACCCGCGACAACGATGTCGAGGTGCTGTTCGAGGTGCAGGTGCCCGCCGGGGTGAACTTCGAGGGGAGCAACGTCAACGGGGACGTCTCCGGCGAGTCGCTTCCCGCCGACGCGGAGATCACCACTGTCAACGGCGACATCAGCGTGTCCGCGGCGGGCGAGGTCGAGGCCACCACGGTCAACGGCTCCATCGATGCCACCCTGGGCAGCCGGGCCCTGGAGCGGCCGCTCAAGTTCACCACCGTCAACGGCGGGATCACGATCACCCTGCCGGCCGGCGCCAGCGCGGACGTCGAGGCCAGCACGGTCAACGGCGGGATCGACACCGACTTCCCGATCAACGTGACGGGAAGGGTGAACCCGCGGTCGCTGCGCGGCCGGATCGGCGAGGGCGGGCGGGTGCTGGAGCTGACCACGGTCAACGGTGGGATCCGGATCCGGCGCGGTCGCTGAGCGGCGGGCCCGATGGCGGAGCGCGGCGCCCCCGGTCTCTCCGGGGGCGCCGCGTGCGTTCAGGCGCCGGGCGCCGCGTCCGGGGTCGCCCGCCGCTTCCAGAAGAGGTATACCGGGATGCCGAGGAGCAGGATCCCGGTGCCCAGGAGCGCGTTCCGCGGGTTCGACACGATCGATCCCGCGACCACGTACACCGCGGCGGCGATGAAGAGCAGCGGCGTCACCGGCCACCCCGGCACCCGGAAGGCCGCGGTGCGCCCCGCAACGGTGTCGCGCCGCCGGATGACGAACAGCGCCACCACCGCCAGCCCGAAGAAGATCCAGTCGCAGAACACCACATAATCGAGCAGCTGGCCGTAGCGTCCGGTGAAGAGCAGCAGCTCCGCCCAGAGGCCCTGGAAGAGGATGGCCGTGCCCGGTGTCCGGTGCCTCGGGTGCAGCGCGGCGAAGGCCGGGAAGAAGAGCCCGTCGGCGGCCAGGGTCCGGTAGACCCGCGGCGAGACCATGATCACCAGGTTGAGGAACCCGAAGGTCGAGGCGGTGATGCCGAGGCTGATCACCAGCGCCCCCGTCGGGCCGAGCGCGGCGCGCATGGCATCGGCCGCGGGTGCCGCGCTCGCGGCGAGCCCTGCGGGCCCCAGCATGCGGAGGTAGGCCACGTTGGCGAGCAGGTACACCGCGACCACGATCACGACCCCGAGCACCAGGGCCCGGGGCAGGTTGCGGAGCGGGTCGATGATCTCCTCGGCGATGAAGTTGGTCTGCTGCCAGCCCCCATAGGCAAAGAGGACCGGCACCAGTGCGGCCGCGATCGCCAGCGCGGGGTGGGCCGGCGCCGCGGGCGCGGCGGCGGCGGCGGCCGGGGCCGCCCAGGCGACCCCCGCCGCAATGAGGAACCCCAGCGCCACGAGCTTGAGCACCGTGAAGATGTTGGTGGTGAAGGCGCCGGGGCGGATGCCGAGGAAGTTGACGAGGGTGAGCACCGCGATCGCAGCGGCCGCGAGCGGGCGCCCCCACCCGGGTGGCAGGCCGAGCAGCGGCACCGCGTAGCTCGCGAAGGTCACCGCCACGGCCGCGATCGCGCCGGTGGCCATGACCAGCAGCAGCGCCCAGGCGTACAGGAACGCCGGCAGCGCCCCGAGGCCCTCGCGCAGGTAGACGTAGCTCCCGCCGGCCTGCGGCCGCCGCTGCCCCAGTTCCCCGAAGCAGAAGGCACCGATGAGCGCGATGGCCCCGCCGAGGATCCACACCCCGAGGGTGAGTGGCGCGGTGCCGACCCGCTGCGCCACGATGGCGGGATTGATGAAGATGCCGGAGCCGATGATGCCGCCGACGACGGCCATGGTGCCGGAGAACAGCCCGAGGGTGCGGCGGTAGCTGACGGGAGGGGAGGTCATCTCCCCAATGTACCGGCGCGGCAGGTGGGCGCCACCGTGCGATCAGGCCGCGGGCACCCCCGCGAGGCTGGGACGGCGGAGCAGCCGGCGCACCCGGGCCACGAGCTCGCGCATGGAGGCCGGCTTGGTCAGGTAGTCGTCGGCGCCCAGCTCGAAGGCCCGGACGATATGCGCCTCGTCGCCCACGGCGGTCAGCATCATCACCGGGATGTGCCGCAGGTCCGACTGCTCCCGGAGCGCGCGCAGGAAGGCGAGCCCGTCGAGGTTTGGCATCTGGATGTCGCTGATGACGAGGCTGGCGCCGCTCGCCGGGAGCGCGGCGAGCGCCGCCTCGCCATCGGGGTAGGCCACCACCTCGAAGCCCTCCCGGCGGAGGTGCTGGGTCACGAGGCGGCGCATCGCCGGGTCGTCCTCGGCCAGCAGCACGCGGCGGCTCGGGACGGCGAGGGTCGCCTCCCCGGAGACCACCCGGTTGCGGCCGGAGGCCTTGGCCACGTAGCGGAGGCGGTCGGCCTGCGCCAGGGCCTCTTCGATCGCCTGGCCGGCCTCGAGATCCACCACGCCGGCGGAGAAGCTCACCGTCAGCGGAGCCTCGGGGGTGGCCCGGAAGTCCACCCGGCGGAGCACGCCGCGCGCCTGGTCCACGAGCACGGCGGCCTCGGCCGCGGTACGGCCGGCGAAGAGCGCGATGAACTCGGCCCCGTCCCACCGGGCGAACACCGCGGCCTGCCGCAGCACCATCGCCAGCCGAATCCCGGCGCGGCGCAGCACCCCATCGGCGAACTGGCGTCCCCAGGTCTCCTCGATCCACCGGAAGTGATCGAGGTCGAGGACCGCGAGGGCAAAGCGAGTATCGGCCGGGCTGGCGTGGCGCAGGTGCGCCAGCCGCTCCAGGAACGCCGCCCGGTTGGGCAGGCCGGTCACGGGATCCCGCCGCGCCAGCTCCGCCTGGGTGGCGTGCCGCTCCAGCCGGGCACTCACCGCCACCCCGAAGGCCTCGAAGTCCAGCGGCTTTTCGAAGTAGGCGTCGGCGCCGAGGGCAAAGCACTCCGCCTTGGTCTGGCTGCCGAGGCGGGCCGAGATCACGAACACCGGTACCCCCGAACTGCGGGGGTGCGAGCGCAGCTCCACCAGCAGCGCGCGGCCGTCGTCGTCCGGCAGGATGAGGTCGAGGAGGACCAGGTCGACCGGGGTCTGGCGGAGGACGTCGCGGGCGCCCGCCGCGGTATCGGCCACCACCACCCGGCGGCCGTGGGTGCTGAGCCCGCGTTCGAGGGTGCGGGCGAAGAGCGCGTCGTCCTCGACGATGAGGATCACGCCTCCCGTCCGGGATCCCGGAGCCTGAACGGCCCGGTGCAGCAGGCTCACGAGTCCCGCGGTCGCGGCGGGGAGGGCCTGCGGCTCGGCCTGGAGCACCGTCTCGGCGGCAGCCAGCTGTTCCGGACGGCCCTCGAGCGCGCCCCCCTGCACCAGAGCGCGCGCCAGGCGGCGCACGCTGTCGCCGGCTTCGGCGCGATCGGGCCCGGCCTCGAAGCGGCGGAGGGCCGCCTCGAGGGCGGTGAGGGCGGCGGTCACGCCGCCGCGGCGGCCCGGGGCGGGGCCGTTCCCCGGTGCGGGGTCGGCGGAAAACGAGGCAGGGCGCATCACCTTCCAGTATCGGCGGGGGTCCGGGAGGGGATGAGTCCGCCGATCGGGCGCCGATGAGGGTTGCCGGCCGACGATTATTCGGTATTTTTGGCAATGCGCCGAACGTTCGTTGGCGCCCGCGCCCAGGAGGCCCCCATGCCTGATGTCACCGACCTCGCCATCCTGCAGCTGCTGCAGGGCAACGCGCGCATCAGCAACGCCGACATCGCCCGCCGCCTCGACATGGCGCCGTCCGCCATCCTCGATCGCATCCGCAAGCTCGAGCAGAAGGGCGTCATCGAGGGCTACACCGCCCGGATCGCCCCCGGCGCCGTGGGGCTCGGGCTCACCGCGTTCATCCTGGTCCGGACCGAGGAGCGGGTGGGCCTCGGCACCATCGGCCAGGCCCTCGCCCGGGTGCCCGAGGTCCTCGAGGTGCATCACGTCGCGGGCGAGGACTGCTACCTGGTCAAGGTCCGGGTCCCTGATACCGCCGCGCTCAGCCGCCTGCTGCACGAGCGCTTCGGCCGCCTCAAGGGCGTTCGCAGCACCCGCAGCACCATCGTGCTGGCCACCGTGAAGGAGGGGGCGCCGCTGCCGCTCCCCACCGGCCGGGGAGGGACCCATGACGCCTGAACAGGCCGCCCGGCACCGGCTCACCCTGCTGCTCGCCTTCGCGGCGGTCTACCTCATCTGGGGGTCGACCTACCTGGCGATCGCCTTCGCCATCCATACCATCCCGCCCCTGCTCATGGCGGGGGTCCGGTTCCTCGTGGCGGGAGGCCTGCTCTACGGCTGGTCCCGGCTGCGCGGTGCGCCCCGCCCGCGACCGGTCCAGTGGGGGTGGGCGTTCCTGCTCGGCGCGCTGTTCTTCCTGGTGGGGAACGGCGCCGTGGTGTGGGTGGAGCAGTCCATCCCCTCGGGCCTCGTGGCACTCATCGTCGCCATGGTCTCGGTCTGGACCGCGCTCCTCGAGTGGCTCCGGCCCGGGGGCAGCCGGCCCACCGGGATGGTCATGGCCGGCATCGCCCTCGGCTTCGCCGGGGTGGCGTTGCTGGTCCTCCCGGGGCAGGGCGGCGGCGGGCACGTGGCGGCGGGCGGGGTGGCCCTCCTCATGTGCTCCACCTTCGCCTGGGCCTTGGCGTCGGTGCTCTCCCGGACCGCGGACCTTCCCGCCAGCGCCCCGCAGGTCTCCGGCATGGAAATGCTGGCTGGCGGGGTGTGGCTCTTCGCCGCGAGCCTGCTCCACGGCGACCACCGCCAGTTCGACCCGGGGCTGGTCACGCTCAAGTCGGGGCTCGCCGTCCTCTACCTGATCGTGTTCGGCTCCCTCGTCACCTTCACCGCCTTCGCCTGGCTGCTGCAGGTCACCACCCCCAACAAGGTGGCCACGGCGGGGTACGTGAACCCCATGGTGGCCGTGTTCCTGGGGTGGGCCTTCGGGGGGGAGGCGCTCACGCCCCGGGCGCTCCTGGCCTCCCTGGTGATCGTGTTCTCGGTGGTGATGATCATCACCGGGCGTGACTTCGCCTTCTCCCGGCTGCGCCCCGCCGTCCGGGGGCCCGCCTCCGTGCCGAAGCCGCGTTGACGCCGTCCCCGGTTCCACCTATTCTTGCCTCCATGCCACGCCGCCCCGCTGGTCATGCCCTGGTCACCCGGAATAATTGCCGGGGTAATCGGTTCCGCTGATCCGGAGCGTGGCCGGCGCCTGGCGCCATGATGCATGCAGCGGCCCGCTCCCCCGTCGAGCGGGCCGCTCGTTTTTCCGCCCTGGAGGTCGTCATGACGTTGTCCGCTGCACGTCCCGTCCCGCCCCCCGAGCCGGTCGAGGAGCTGGTGGAACTCACCACCCTCTTCGACGTGAGCGAGGCCCTCGGGGGCTCCACCCCGCTCCATGACGGGCTCCGGGAGGTGATGGCGCTGCTGCGCCGCCACCCCGGGGCGCTCCGGGGATCGCTCACGCTCCTCGACGAGGAAACCGGGGAGCTCTATATCGAGGCCTCCCTGGACCTCCCCGAGGAGGGCCGGCTGGCCCGCTACCAGGTGGGGGAGGGGATCACCGGCGAGGTCGTGGCCACGGGCAGGCCGATGGTGGTGCCGGATGTGGCCCGGGAACCGCGCTTCCTGCACCGGACCTTCCGCCGGGGTGGCCACCCGGCCGACGCGGTGACGTTTGCCTGCGTGCCGATCCTGGTGGACCACCGCGCGGTGGGCGCGCTCTCGGTGGACCTGCCCCATCGGCCCGGCGACGACACCGCCCCGCTGGTCAAGTTCCTCCATGTCGTCGCCGCGCTGGTGGCCCTCCGCCTCAAGACCCAGCGCCCGCTGGAGGAGGAGAACCGCCGCCTCAAGCAGACCCTGCGCGAGCGCTACGACTTCAGCCACCTGATCGGGACCAGCCGGCCCATGCGCGATGTCCTGGCCCAGGTCGCCCAGGTAGC
This sequence comes from Gemmatimonadales bacterium, assembly GCA_046327715.1. Taxonomy (GTDB): domain Bacteria; phylum Gemmatimonadota; class Gemmatimonadetes; order Gemmatimonadales; family GWC2-71-9; genus JADJOM01. Next base: position 57,504 of record JAXLXY010000014.1, on the reverse strand, counting down.
CGGCACCCAGACCACCGTCCTCATCCGCGGCGAGTCGGGCACCGGGAAGGAGCTGATCGCCTCGGCCCTGCACTTCCACAGCCCCCGCGCCGCCGGGCCCCTGGTCAAGGTGAACTGTGCCGCCCTTCCCGAGTCCCTGATGGAGTCGGAGCTGTTCGGGCACGAGCGCGGCGCCTTCACCGGCGCCCTCAGCCGCAAGGCGGGCCGGTTCGAGCGGGCCCACGGCGGGACGATCTTCCTCGACGAGATCGGGGAGCTCTCCCTGGCCACCCAGGCCAAGCTGCTGCGGGTGCTGCAGGAGCGGGAATTCGAGCGGGTGGGGGGCGGCGATCCCATCCCGGTCGACGTCCGGATCATCACGGCCACCAACCGGGACCTGGAGGAGGCCATCCGGCAGCGGACCTTCCGCGAGGACCTCTACTACCGCCTCAACGTCTTCCCGGTCTTCCTGCCGCCGCTCCGCGACCGGAAGACCGACATCCTGCTCCTGGCCGACCACTTCATCGAGAAGTACGCCACCGCGCACCAGAAGGACGTCACCCGGCTCACCACCCCGGCGATCGACATGCTGATGCGGTATCACTGGCCCGGCAACGTCCGGGAGCTCGAGAACGTGATCGAGCGCGCGGTGGTCGTCGCCGACGGCCCCGCCATCCATGGCCGGCACCTGCCGCCGTCGCTCCAGGTCCCCGAACTCGCCGGCCCGCCGCGCGGGCCCATGAAGGCCATGGTCGAACGGTTCGAGGCCGACATCCTGGTCGACGCCCTCAAGCAGGCCCGCGGCTCCGTGGCCGAGATCACCCAGGTGCTCGGCAGCACCGAGCGGATCATCCGCTACAAGCTCCGGAAGTACGGCATCAAGCCCGGACGCTACACCTGAATCGACGGAACCGATCCCCCCATTTGTGTGCCGGGGGCGTCGGCCAGTGACAAAACTGGTGGTGACGGGTTGCCAGGCCCGTTCACCATCATCCCTACCGCAGGGCCCCCAACCCCTTTCACTGCTTCAGCTTTCCGGGTGCGTTCCGCACGGGCGGCCGCCACGCGAGATCACGGCACGGGACTTGTCTTGGTGGGTGGCATCACTCGCTGGGAGACCCGATGCGCTACCCGTTCCGTGCCCTGCTGCTGCTCACCCGTTCCCTCGGCGCCGCCGCGCCGCTCGCCGGCCAGGCGGAGGTCGCCTTCGCGCCACCGGCCGCCATCGCCGTCACGCCAGCCGCGCCGCCGCGCGCCGCGTGGGGCATTCGGCTGGTCAGCGACTGGCCCCAGTACGTCTCCGGGGCCGGGTGCGTCAATGGGGGGAGCGAGACCCTGACCGGCACCCTCGCACGGGACGCCTCCGGGGGATTCCACGGGCTGCTGGAACGGTCCGCCGTTATCCGCTTCTGCGGCCAGCATGGGCAGGCCAAAGCGGCCTGCACCCTCACCCTCACCAGCACCGGCGTCGTCGAGGCGGTGGCCCGGGAGCAGCGGCAGGGCGGGGAGGCGTGGCTCGCACTGTCGTGGGCGGCACCAGCGGCCGGCGCGGAGGCCGTGGTCACCGGAACCTGCCCCGAGGCCTTCCGGGCCGCGGTGGAGCGCCTGTACCTGTCGGTGGCCCACGCGCTGGAGGTGCCCCTGCCTTCCGAGGGTGGGGCGCACGCGATTCGACTGGAGGACTACGGCTGGGTGGCGGAGCTCCGCTGAGCGCCACGGTTCCTCCCCGGCCCGGAACCCAGGGCACTTCCGCGCGCAGGCGCGCGCGCCGGCACCGGCGTGCTGGCGCCCACCTGCCGCGGTCGCCCAGGGAACGGGGGCCGGGCGGAGGCTGAAGAGGGGCGGGGCGCGGCGGGCACCGGCGACCGCGCTCGGGGGAAGGAAAGTGGCAGGTCGTGAGCGTTCGTGTGGCGGTGCGGGGACCGACCATGCGGTGCGCCTGCGGCCTGTCACTTTTCTGCGTGTTGACCGTCTCCCTCGGGTCGACGATCTTGTGCGCTCCCGCCCTACCCGGAGTCCTCCCCGATGTGGTCCCCGCGAGTCCTCGCCGCGCTGGTGGTTGCCGTCGCGGCCACCGAGCCGCCCACGCCGCTCCGCGTGCTCTCCTCCTCCCCGTCGGGCGAGGCGCTGCCCACCGCGCCGATCCAGGTGATCTTCGACCGGCCCGTGGCGGGCTCGCTCGACCGGTCGGTCGATCCCGCCGGGCTCCTCAGGATCACGCCGGCGATCGCCGGCCGGGCGGAGTGGCGGGACCCGGTGACCCTGCGCTTCCTGCCGGCGGGGCCGCTCACCCCGGGCACCAGCTACACGGTCACCATCGCCAACACCTTCGAGGCAATGGACGGGAGCCGGCTGGAGGAGCCCTTCTCCTATACGTTCTCGGTCGGCGGGCCCACGCTGCTGACCGGCCTGCCGGTGAGCGAGGGGGAGCACCCTCGCTTCCTCACCGCCGATGCCACGTTCGAGGTGGTCTTCTCCACCCCGCTGGCCCCCGGGCAGATGCGGCAGCTCGGCTACGTGGAGTTCGCCTCCACCTGCCGCGCGCCCGGGGCCATCCCCCTGCAGGCCCGGCGGCAGCGCCCCATCGATGACGAGGCGCCCTGGCAGTTCCAGGAGGCCGGCGGCTGGGACCGCGACCACGGCGCCGACTCGCTCCGCCGGATCGTGGAGCTGGTGCCGGCGCGTCCCCTCCCGCTCGACTGCGCCGGGGAACTGGTGCTCCCCAGCAGCATCGATCCCGAGAACACCCGGCCGTTCGTCCGGTGGGCCTTCCAGACCTACACCAGCTTCCGCCTGGTGGGCGCCACCTGCGGCAGCGGCGACGCCTGTCCCACGGGCGGCATCCGGCTCGAATTCTCCACCCCGGTCAAGGGCGCGGACGTGGAGCGCGGGATCTCCATCCTGCCCAAGGTGCCGTTCTCGGTCTCGGACACCTCCGAGACCTCCGAGACCTGGTACCTGGAGACGACGCTCGCGCCCCACACCGCCTACGCGGTGAGCGCCGCCCCCGACCTCACCGACATCTTCGGCCAGCGGCTCGGTGGCAACCCCGCCGCCGGGTTCCGGACCACGGGGTACGCCCCGCTGGTGGAGCACGAGTATGGCCGGATGACGGTGGAGCGGGCGCCGTTCCGGACCCTCGCCGTCAAGTACGTGAACGTCGACACCCTGGCGGTGACGATCGCGCCGGTGCCGGCGCGGCTGGTCCCGGCCATGCTCCAGTACAACCGCTGGAACCAGGACGACAGCGCCCTGGCCGAGGTGCTCAAGGGGGCCAGCACCACCCGGGTGCGGGTGACCGGCCCGCGCGACCACGTGCGCATCTTCGGGGTGAAGCTGCCGCTCTACAACATGCAGCGGCCCAGTGCCCCGATCCTGCAGCTGGTCAAGGTCACCAGCCCGTCGCTCTCCGAGGAATGGCAGGCCAACCAGCCCTACGCCATCGTGCAGGTGACCGACCTCGCCGTGCACGCCAAGATCGGCCTGTCCGGCGGCGTGGTCTGGGTCACCGGGGTGTCCGATGGCAAGCCGCGGGCGGGCGCCACGGTGACGCTCTACGGCACCACCGGAAGGGTCCGCGCCACCGCGCGCACCACCGTCGACGGCATCGCGGTCCTGGGCCCCTATGTCACCGATTCCAGCAGCAGCGAGGAATACGGCTTCCAGGGCTACGTCGTGGCGAGCGACGGCAACGACAAGGCCCTCACCAGCATCTCGAGCTACGACCCTGACCTCTCGCCGTGGCGCTTCAACGTCAGCTCTGCCTACGGCACCGATCGCTACCCCCTCGCGGCGGCGGTCTTCACCGAACGGGGGATCTACCGCCCGGGCGAGCCGGTCTACGCCAAGGCCATCGTGCGCAACGGCAACCTTGGCACGCTCACGGTGCCGGCCCGGACCGACAGCCTGCACTGGATCTTCCAGGACCGCGAGGGCAGCACGCTGCGCGAGGTCACCGTCGCGCCGACGGCCTTCGGCACCTCGACCCAGAGCTTTACCATCCCGGCGGGGTCACCGCTCGGCAGCTACACGGTGCGGCTGCAGCTCAGGCGCGGCGGCGAGTGGCAGGACTTCGCCTCCGCCGACTACCGGGTGGCGGAGTACCGGCCGCCCGAGTTCCTCGTCACCGCCACCAGCGATTCGGCGCCCCGCCACCCGGGGGATTCCGCCACGGCCGCGGTGGAGGCCCGCTACCTCTTCGGCGCCCCCATGGCGCGCGCGGTGCTCACCTGGTCGGCCCGGCAGACCTCGCTCGGATTCGGCGCCGTGGAGATCCCCAACACCGAGGGCTACTACTTCGGCGATGGCGGCTGGTGGTGGGAGGAGGAGGAATCGGGCGGGGTCACCACCCTGGCGCAGGGGACCGATACCCTCGACGGCAAGGGCCAGGCCGCTATCCGCTTCCCGGTCGGCCCGACGGTCAAGGGCCGGCCGGCGCGCGCAGTGCTCGAGGCGTCCGTCACCGACGTCAACCGCCAGTCGGTGGGCGCGCAGGCCAGCGTCCTGGTCCACCCCGCTTCCTTTTATATAGGCGCCAAGCCGCTGGGCCAGAGCTATTTCTGGACCGCGGGGCAGCCGCAGGCCGTGGCGCTGATCGCGGTCCGGCCGGACGGGCGCCGGGTGGAGGGGGTCAGGGTGAAGGGAACGGTGGTGCGCCGGGAGTGGCACCGGGTGCACCGGACGCGTGGCGGCTACAGTGAGGTCTATGGCGAATGGGTCTCCGACACGGTCGCCCGCTGCGGCGTGGAGACCGAGCGTGAGCAGCCGGTCAACTGCCGCTTCACCCCGCCGGGCGGCGGCACCTACATCCTCACCTTCGAGGCCGCCGACCGGCAGGGTCGCGAGGTCTCGACCAGCGTGTACCGCTGGGCCACGGGCAGCGACTACGTGCCATGGAACGACGAGTCGCAGTTCAAGATGGACGTGGTGCCCGACAAGTCCCGCTACAGCGTGGGCGACACCGCGACCGTGCTCTTCGCCTCGCCCTTCACCGACGCCGATGCCTGGGTCACCGTGGAGCGCGAGGGGCTGATCGAGCAGCGGCGGATCCACATCACCAGCGGCTCCACGACGCTCAAGTTCCCCGTCACCGAGGCCTGGGCGCCGAACGCGTTCGTGTCCATCGTGGTGGCCCGCGGCCGCAGTGCCCCGCCGGGCCCGCTCGATGACCCCGGCCGCCCCACCATGCGCGTGGGGTACGCCGACCTGCGGGTGACGCCCGAGGTCAAGCGCCTGACGGTGGCGGTGGCGCCGCTGCGCAAGGAGTACCGCCCCGCCGACACCGCGCGGGTGCAGCTCAAGGTCACCGACCGCCACGGCCGCGGGCAGCGCGCCGAGGTCACCCTGTGGGCGGTCGACGAAGGTGTCCTGGCGCTCACCGGCTACCGCACCCCCGATCCGCTCGACCTGCTCTATCGCGAGCGCGGCCTCGGCCTGCGGCTGGCGAGCAACCTCACCACCGTGGCGCCCCAGGTGCCCGAGGGCGAGAAGGGCAATCGCGCCCCCGGCGGCGGCGGCGGCCAGGGCGAGGCCGACCTGCTCCGCTCCCAGTTCAAGACCACCGCGTTCTTCCTGGGCAGCGTGCTCACCGATTCCACCGGCGCGGCGACGGCCGCCGCCAGGCTGCCGGACAACCTCACCACCTTCCGGGTGATGGCGGTGGCGGTCACGGCCGGAGACCGCTACGGCAAGGGCGAGTCACCCATGCTGGTGACCCGCCCGCTCCTGGCCCGCCCCGCGCTGCCCCGCTTCGTCCGCGAGGGCGACCGCTTCGAGGCCGGCGTGGTGGTGAACCAGCGCGCCGGCGGTACCCCCACCGTCACGGTGAAGGCCGAGCCGCGCGGGGCGGAGCTCACGGGCGCGGCGAGCCAGACGGCCGTCCTCGAGGCCGGCCGCGGCCGCGAGGTGCGGTTCGCCTTCCGCCAACCCGGCGGCGACCCCGTGGGTGGTGGGGACAGCGCCGCCTTCCGCTTCCGCGTGACCGGCGCCGGCGATGCCGACCTGGTGGAGCAGCGGCTCGCGGTGCGCCCCGCCTTCCGCCCGCGCGCCTGGACCATCGCCGGCGTGCTGCTCGACACCGCCACGGCGCAATTCACGCTGCCCGAGGGGCTCGACCTTGCCCGCTCCCGGCTGAGCATCACCCTGGGCAGTTCGCCGCTGAGCGTGGTCCGGGGCCTGTCGTGGGAGCTCCGGGTGTACCCGTACTACTGCACCGAGCAGACCTCGAGCGCGGCGCAGCCGATCATCGCGCTCTACCGCGCCCAGCTGGAAGCGAAGACGACCCTGCTCAAGGGGAACCCGAAGCGCGAGATCGAGACCGCGGTCGCGATCCTGAGCCGGCGGCAGCGCGCCGACGGCGGGATCGGCTACTGGGGCAGCACCGACTGGACCACGCCCTGGCTCAGCGCCTACGCCGGGGCCACGCTGCTCGATGCGCGCGCGGCGGGCATCGCCGTCGACGACAGCGTCCTCGCCCGCCTCGGCGGCTACCTGCGCACCGCGCTCGACGACCCGCAGGCCATCGCCGCACCGGTGATCGGCTGGTATGAGCAGGTCCAGGTGCGCCTGGCCGACCAGGTGGCCGCGGTGGACTACCTGAGCCGGCTGGGCAAGCCGCACATCGCCGCCGAGAACGAACTGCTGCGGAACGCGGCGCAGCTGGCATGGGAGGACCGGATGCGCCTGGCGGAAGTGCTGGCGCGGCGGAAGGCGTTCCGCGCGGCCCGCACCCTGCTCGAGCCCGCCTGGAAATCGGTGAAGGTCGAAGGGCGCCGTGCGGTGATGCCGGAGGTGGCGCTGCGTGACGTGCACTACTTCGTCAGCCGGAGCCGGCCCTACGGCCGCCTCCTGCAGGCCACGCTGGCCGTCGACTCGGCCAGCCCCCTGGTGGGCCCGCTGGTGGAAACCCTCGTGCAGCAGGGCCGCGCCGGGACGCTGGACTACTGGAACACGCAGGACTACGCGTCCATCGTGAGCGCGCTCGCGGCGTTCGATCGCCGGTCGCGGGCGGCCTCCGCGCGGCCGTTCTCGGTGAGCGGCGCGGGGCGGACGCTGCTCGCCTCCGCCGGGGCCCCCGCCGCGGCCGCGCGGGGCGCCATGCGTGACTCGAGCGTGGCGCTCACCGGGCTGGTGGAGGGACGGGCACTTGCGGTGCAGCTCGCGGCCACCGGGCCCGGGGCGCCGATCTACTACTACCTCACGGTCCACGAGGTGCCGAAGGAGCGGCCGGTGAACCCCGAGGAGCAGGGGATCCGGGTGGAACGCTGGTATGAGCGCTACGACCGGCCGGAGCCGGTGACGTCGGTGGTCGCCGGTGAGCTGGTGCGGGTGCGACTCCGGGTGACGGTCCCCGAGGAGAGGCAGTTCGTGGTGGTCGATGACGCGCTCCCCGCCGGGCTCGAGGCGGTGGACCTGAGCCTCCGGACCGCCAGTCTCACGCCCGGGCCCGGCGTGGACCAGGCCACGACCTACCTTGCGCCGGAACAGGCCGACGAGGAAGGCGGCGCGGACGAGGCGCCCGGCGGCTACTGGTACTACGGCCGCTGGGACGCGGGCTGGTGGTCGCCGTGGGAGTTCCGCGAGATCCGCGATGACCGGGTGCTCTACTCGGCCACGATCCTCTGGAAGGGCACGTACACCATGAGCTACATCGCGCGCGCCACCACCCCGGGGACCTTCGTGCGGCCGCCGGCCCACGCCGAGGAGATGTACAATCCGGCGGTGTACGGGCGCAGCGATGGCGGGATCTTCACCGTCACGGTGAAGTGAGCGGGGGCTTCCGGTGCTGATGCGGGTGGTGCGCGGGGCCGTCGCCGCGGGGGCGCTGCTCGGTCTGGGGGCGGCGGCGTGGGTGGCGTGGCCGCTGCCCCGCGCGCTGCTCGCGCCGGAGGCGCGGCAGAGCCTCACGCTGGAGGACCGGCACGGCCTGGTGCTGCGGTCCACCCGTGCCGGCGACGGGTCCCTCAACCGCTGGTTCCGCCTGGAGGAGATGGATCCCGACCTGCCCCGGGCGTTCGTGGCGGTCGAGGACCACCGCTTCTACCAGCACCGCGGGGTGGATGTCCGCGCCATCGGGCGGGCGCTGCGGGACAACCTGCGCCACGGCGGTGTCGTCTCGGGGGCATCGACCATCACCATGCAGCTGGCGCGGCTGCTGCGGCCCATCGGCCATGGCGCCGGGGACAAGCTGCTGCAGACGGCCTGGGCGCTCCGCCTCGAGGCCCACCTCGACAAGCCCGAGATCCTGGAGCAGTACCTCAACCGCGTGCCGATGGGGCAGGGCGCCATCGGGGTGGCCGCCGCCACCCGCCTCTACTTCGGGCGCGCGCCGACCGAGGTGAGCCTGGGGCAGGCCGCGATGCTGGCCGGCCTCGCGCGCGCGCCATCAAGCCAGAACCCGCTGGTCGATCCCGGCCGCGCCCGGCGGCGGCGGGATGCCGGCCTGGCCCGCCTGGCGGCCGACGGCTACGCCTCGCCGGAGGAGGTGGAACGGGCGCGCCACGAACCCCTGCTCGCCGCCGACCGCGGGCGGCCGTTCCTCGCCCCGCACTTCACCAGCCGCGTGCTGCAGGATGGCGAGGCGGCGCAGCGTCGCGCGGCCGGGACCTGGCGGACCTCGCTCGACCTGGCGCTGCAGGCCGCGCTCGAGGACGAGGTGCGCCACACCGTGGACCAGCTGCGCGACCGCGGGGCCCGCCAGGCGGCGCTGGTGGTGCTGGACAACCGGTCCGGCGAGGTCCTCGCCTGGGTGGGCAGCCCTGACTTCTGGGCGGACACCGCGGGCCAGGTGGACATGGTCGTGAGCGGCCGGCAGCCCGGCTCCGCCCTCAAGCCGTTCCTCTACGCGCTGGCCTTCGATCGGGGCGCGACCGCGGCGACCGTGCTCGCCGACGTGGCCACCACCTACCAGACCGGCGGCGGCCCGTACCACCCGCGCAATTACGATCGCACCTTCCACGGCCCGGTCCGCGCGCGCGAGGCGCTCGCCAGCTCCTACAACGTCCCCGCCGTCGAGCTGGCGAGCCGCATCGGCTACGCCACCCTGCTGCACGGGCTCCAGGCCGGGGGCTTCGCCTCGCTCGACCGCTCCCCCGAGCACTACGGGCTGGGCCTGGCCCTCGGCAACGGTGACGTGACCCTGCTCGAGCTCGCCAACGGGTATCGCGCGCTCGCCAACGGCGGCGTATGGACCCCCACGCGGTGGTGGGCCGGCGACGCGAACCGCCCGAGCGGCGGGGAGCGCCGCGTGGTCTCGCCGCGCGCGGCGGCGCTGGTGCTCGACGTCCTGGCCGACCCCGAGGCGCGGATCCCCGCCTTCGGGATCGGCACGCCCTTCGACTGGCCCTTCCGCGCCGCCGCCAAGACGGGGACCAGCCGCCACTTCACCGACAACTGGGCGGTGGCGGTCACTGCCGGCTTCACCGTGGGCGTCTGGGTGGGAAACTTCGACGGCCGGCCGATGGAAGGGGTCAGCGGCATCACCGGCGCGGGTCCGCTGCTGCACCGAGCCGTCCTGGTCACGGCGCAGCGCTATCCCGCGGGCGCCCTGCCCACGGCGGCGGAGGCGGGGCTGCTGCCGGGGCGGATCTGCCGGCTCTCCGGCGAGCTGGCGGGCCCCGAGTGTCCCGCGATGACCGAATACTTCCTGCCCGGCACGGTCCCCACCACCACCTGCCGCTGGCACCGGGAGGGCCAGGTGGAGCTTCCCGTGGAGTATGCCGAGTGGCGTGCCACCACGTCCGGCGCGTCGGCCACGCCCCGCCGGGTGGCGGAGACGGTCCCGTCGGGCCGGGCCGCCGCGGCGCCCACGGCGCGCCTCACCATCACCTCGCCGCAGCATGGCGACCACTACCAGATCCCGCCCGGGGTCGAGGGCCGGTACGCCACGATTGCGCTGCGGGCCGCGGGGGCCCCCGCCGGAGCGCCGGTGCGCTGGATGCTTGACGGTCATCCGGTGACCGCCGGCCGGTGGACGCTGGTGCCCGGGCGGCACCGGGTGCGGGCCATCTCCGGTGGCATGACCGATGAGGTCGAGATCACCGTCTCGGCCGCCGGCCAGGCCCCCCGGCGCGACGCTACTTGATCTCGAACTCCACCGGGGTGCCTGCGGCGCCGTTGAGCGTCACGGTCACGCGATACTTGCCGGCGGGCCAGGCGGAGGCCTTGGTGATGTGGAACTCGGTGTAGGCCGGCCCGGTCGTGGTGATGGTCTGCGAGCTTTCATTGACCATGATGGTGCTGCCGTCGGCCTTCACGTACTCCCACCTTGCGCCGATGGTCGCGTTCTCCCCGACACCCTTGGTCAGCACCGAGGCATAGACGGTGTCCCGGGTGCCCAGCACCGTGAGCGGGGCCAGGACCATCTTCTGGGCATCGATGGACTTCCCGACCGTCACCGCACCGATGGAGATGGGCAGGGTTGCGGGGGCGGGCGCCTGCGCGGCCGGCTCCGCGGGCGGCGGGGTGACTTCCTTCTTCTTGCAGCCGGCGGCGGCGAGCAGCGCGATCCCGAGGATCGCGGTGGCGCGAATGGAGTGTGCCATGATCGGGGGTCGAGCCTCAGGCGTCGGGGATCTTGATGACCTGGCCGGGGAAGATCAGGTCGGGGTTCTTGATGGTATCCTGGTTCGCCTCGTGGATCTTGCGCCACAGCTTGGCGTCGCCGTAGAAGCGCTTGGCGATCTTCGAGAGACTGTCGCCCTTGGCGATGGTGTAGGTCCGGCCGCCCTTGGCATCGGCGGCGGAGGAACTCCCTCCGCTGACATCGGAAAAATCGGGATCGTTGGGGGCCATTGGCGGCTCCGGGGGTGGAAGGCCGGGGGGCCGGGGCCCGGTGGCCTGATGCCGCCCGGGGTCCATCCGGTCGGCCGGAACCTAATCGGCCACCGTGCTCTTGCGCCAAAAATTGCATAATGCATATTTATCCCCCATGAAGACCTGCGTTCTCGCCTTCTCGGGCGGCCTCGACACCTCCTTCTGCGTCCCCCACCTGGCCGAGCAGGGCTGGGCCGTCCACACCGCCTACGTGAACACCGGCGGCGCCACGGCCACGGACCTCGACGCCATCGCGCGACAGGCCGCGGCGGTCGGGTCGGTGCGGCACCACACGGTGGATGCCCGGCAGGCGGTGTTCGACCGGTTCGTGCGCTTCCTGATCCAGGGCAACGTGCTCCGGGGCGAGGTCTATCCCCTCTCCGTGGCGGCGGAGCGCACCCAGCAGGCGCTCTCCGCGATCGATGTGGCGCGGGACGTGGGGGCGACGGCGGTGGCGCATGGCTCCACCGGGGCCGGCAACGACCAGGTCCGCTTCGACATCGCCTTCCGGGTCCTGGCCCCGGACCTCGAGGTCATCACGCCGATCCGCGAGCTCGGGCTGCAGCGCGACCAGGCGATCGCCTATCTCGAGGCCCGGAAGCTCCCCGTGCCCCCCAAGGCCGGGGCGTACTCCATCAACCGCGGGCTCTGGGGCACCACCTGGGGTGGCGGCTGGACCCACGACACCTGGGCCGGTCCCCCCGCGGAGCTGGTCGACCCGCCCGCCGACGCGCCCGCCCCGCGCGAGATCCTCCTCGGCTGGGAGCAGGGCATCCCGGTGAGCCTCGATGGCGCACGGCCCGGTGGGCCCGACCTCATCCGCCAGATCGGCGACCTGGGCGAGGCCTACGGGTTCGGCCGCAACATCCACGTGGGCGAGACCGCCCTCGGCATCAAGGGGCGGATCGGGTTCGAGGCCGGCGCGGCCCTCCTGCTCATCGCGGCGCACCGCGAGCTGGAGAAGCTGGTCCTCACCAAGTGGCAGGCCTTCTGGAAGGACCAGCTGGCCCGCTTCTACGGCGACCGGCTGCACGAGGGGCACTACTTCGACCCGGCGCTCCGCGACATCGAGGCGCTGCTCACCAGCAGCCAGCAGCGGGTGAGCGGGGAGACCCGGGTGCGGCTCGCCCCGGGCCGCTTCCAGGTGGTGGGCACGCGGAGCCCCTTCTCCATGATGGACCGCAGCGTCGCCACGTACGGCGAGGAGAACCGGCTGTGGACGGGGGCGGAGGCCCAGGCCTTCAGCCGGGTCTCGGCCATTCCCGAGCTCCTGGCGGAGCGGGTCCTCCACAAGCGATAGGCAGCGGCAGGCGACCGGCGCCGGGCGGGATGGAACGGCCATCCCGCCGGCACCGGTCATCTCCATTCTCCGGGCAGGAGGACGATCCATGGTGAAGACCACCCGCATCCGGCTCGACAAGATCTCGTCGAGCACCCGGAATGCGCACCTGACGGCGGAGGTGATCCTCGGCGACGAGATCATCGCGGCCGAGGGCTACGTGCTGGCCGTGCGGATCCTGCATGACAAGTCGAGCTACAACACCATGGAAGACCTGTCGGGGCGGATGGTCTCCCTCCGCGCCGGCGACGTGCTGGCGGGGACGCTCGGGCACCGGCGCGCGCTGCGCGGCTATGCCGGCGTGGTGCCGAGCCATGTGGCGGTGGGCGACACCATCGAGGTGCTCAACCTCGGCGGCATCCTGGGCCGCTGCACCAGCGCCAATCCGGAGAACGGCATGCCGTTCAAGGCGGAGGTGCTGGGCGCCATCCTGACCTTCCCCGCGCTCGGCGATCGCATCGGCCACCCGGCGCACATCAAGGATCACTCGGTGCCGGTGGCGGAACGGCTGGAGAGCCAAGTGCCCGTGGTCTACATCGCGGGGACCTGCATGAACGCCGGCAAGACGGTGGCCGCCACCGAGCTGGTCCGGGGCCTGAGCCGCTCGGGCCTGCGGGTGGCGGCCAGCAAGCTGACCGGCGTCTCGCTGATGCGGGATGCCCTCTCGATGCTCGACGCCGGCGCCATCGCCGCGCTCACCTTCAACGACATCGGCATCGCCACGACGCGGGCCGGCCTGACCGTCACCGCCGCCAAGGGCATCTTCAACCGGCTCGCCGCGAGCAAGCCCGACGTGATCGTGGCGGAGCTGGGCGACGGCATCCTCGGCGAGTACGGCGTGCAGGACATCCTCCGCGACCCGGAGCTCACCGGGGTGGGGGCGGCCTACGTGATGGCGGCGCCCGACCCGGTGGGGTGCTGGGGGGCCGTGACCCTGATGCGCGACCTCTTCGGCCTCCCGGTCACCGTGCTCACCGGGCCCGCGACCGACAACGAGGTGGGCCGCGACTACGTCAAGGCGGAGCTGCGGCTCCCCGCCTTCAATGCCCTGCGCGAGGCGCCGGCGCTGGTCGAGGTGGTGCGCCAGGCGCTCGACACGCGCCTCGCCGCCCCGGCCCTGGCGGGGGCCTAGCCCGCATGGCGCTCCGGGTGGCGGTGATCGGGGCCGCCGGCTATGTCGGCGGGGAGCTGCTGCGCCTGCTGGCCGATCATCCGGAAGTCGCCTCGGTGGTGGCCACCAGCCGCAGCAAGGCGGGCGCGCCGGTGGCCGAGGTGCATCCGCAGCTGGCGCCCCTCACCGATGCGCGGTTCTCGGGCGCCACGCCGGCCGAGGCGGCCCGGGAGGCCGATGTGGTGTTCCTCGCGCTTGAGCACGGGGAGTCCTCGAAGGTGGCGGGGGAGATCCTCGAGGCCGGGGCGGCGCTCGTGATCGACCTGGCCGCCGACTTCCGGGTGCAGGACCTCGAACTCTATGCCCGCTACTACGGGCAGCACCCGGCGCCGGCGCTGGTGCCGCAGTTCACCTATGCGCTCGCCGACGTGCTCGGCGACGGGCTCCGGGGCAAGCGTGCCCTCGCGGCCCCGGGGTGCTTCGCCACCGCGGCCGAGCTGGCGCTGTATCCCCTGGGCGGGCTGGGTGCGGGGCTGCTGCCGGCGCTGTTCGGCGTCACCGGCTCGAGCGGCAGCGGGGTGCACCCCAAGCCCACGACGCACCACCCGGCGCGCGCGCACAACCTCTTCGCCTATTCGGTGCTGGGTCACCGGCACGAGGCGGAGATTCTCGAGCGCTGGCGCGCGTGGACGGGCGCACCGGCGGCGCGGGCGCGGCTCATGACCCACTCGGGTCCCTTCGTCCGCGGCATCCACCTGACGCTGCACGTGGACCTGGAGCCGGCGCGGGCCACCGCCGGCGCGGTGGACATCCGGGCCCGGTTCCGCGAGGCCTACGCCGGGCGGCCCTTCGTCCGGCTGGTGGACCAGCCGCCCGAGCTGACCCACGTGCTCGGCACCAACTACGCCCTGGTGCACGCGGCGCAGTCCGCCGACGGCCGGGAGGCGCAGGTGATGGTGGTGATCGACAACCTCGTGAAGGGCGCCGGCGGCCAGGCCATCCAGGCGATGAACCTCGCGCTCGGGTTGCCCGAGGCGGCCGGGCTGCGCTTCGGCGGGCTCTACCCATGCTGACCGGGGTCCCGGGGAGGAGGTGGCGGCGTGACCAAGCGTGACTTCATCACGGTCGAGGAGTGGACGGCCGAGGAGATCGACGCGCTGCTGGCGCTGGCCGCGAAGGTCAAGCGCGGCGAGGTCCTGGGCGGCCTCGAGCGGAAGGTCATGGCGATGGTCTTCATGGATCCGAGCATGCGGACCCGGACCAGCTTCGAGACCGCCATGTACCTGCACGGCGGGCATGCGGTGGTGCTGGAACCGGGCAAGAGCAGCTGGAGCCTGGAGACCGAGATGGGTGCCGTCATGGACGGCACCACGGTGGAGCACCTCAAGGACGCGGCGCAGGTTCTGGGGCGCTACGCGGACGTGGTGGGGGTCCGCTCCTTTCCGCGGGGTGACGACTGGGCCAGCGTCCGGGAAGACCATGTGATCCGCGACTTCGCGCGCTACTGCGAGAAGCCGGTGGTCAACATGGAATCCACCCGGCGCCACCCGTGCCAGCAGCTGGCCGATGCGCTGACCCTGCGGGAGAAGCTGGGCGACCCGCGGGGCAAGCGGTTCGTGCTGATGTGGGCCTGGCACCCGAAGGCCCTGCCGACGGCGGTCCCCGCCAGCGCCGCGCTCGCGGCGGCGCACCAGGGGATGGAGATCGTCATCGCGCGGCCGGATGGCTACGAGCTGGACCAGGAGGACACCGCGCTGATCCGCAGCATCGCGCAGGCGCGCGGGGGGGAGTTCGTGCACATCATCAACGACCCCGACGAGGCGCTGGTCGGCGCCGACGTGGTGTACGTCAAGAGCTGGGGGTCGGTGAAGCAGTTCGGGCGGCCCGAGGAGGAGGCGGCGCTGCGCCGCGGGCTGCGCGACTGGCGGCTCACCGCGCCGCGGCTCCGGTCCACCCGCGGGGGCCAGGCCACGGTGATGCACTGCCTCCCGGTGCGGCGCAACGTGGAGATCGACGATGCGGTGCTCGATGGGCCCACCTCGGCGGTGGTGGACGAGGCGGAGAACCGGCTGCACGTGCAGCGGGCGCTGCTGCTGGAGCTGATCGGCGGGCGGTAGGCGGACGTCACACTTCCGGGGACCAGGATGACACGGATGAGCATCGATACCTCGAAGGGCATCACCGGGCTCAAGGGCGCGCTGCGCTACGTGCGCGCCTACCGGGACAACGTCTTCGTGGTGAAGCTGGGCGGCGACGTGCTCGCCGATCCCGAGGCGCTGGACCGGGTGGCGGGGCAGATCGGGCTGCTGTCCTCCCTGAACATCCGCATCGTCCTGGTGCACGGCGGCGGCCCGCAGGCCACCGCGCTCTCGCGGCGCCTCGGGCAGGAGCCGGTGATCGTGGCCGGGCGCCGGGTGACCGACGACAGCGCGCTCGACGTGGCCAAGATGGTCTACGCCGGCACCCTCAACGTGAACCTGCTGGCCGCGCTCCGCGCCCACGAGGTGCAGGGCGTGGGGCTCTCGGGCGTGGACGCCGACCTGATCGCGGCCCGGCGCCGCCCGCCGGTGACGGTGGTCGACGACGCCGGCGTCTCGCGGGAGGTGGACTACGGCCATGTGGGCGACGTGGACCGGGTGGACCCGCGGGTGCTGATCACCCTGCTCGACGCCCGCTTCATCCCGGTGGTGGCGAGCCTGGCCGGGGACGGCGAGGGGCGGGTCTTCAACGTCAACGCCGACACGGTGGCCGAGTCGCTGGCGGTGGCGCTCAAGGCGCAGAAACTGCTGTTCCTGACGGGCGCCCCCGGCGTGCTGCGCGACCGCGCCGACGCCTCCAGCCTCGTGACCTTCGCCGACCCCGACGACCTGGCCGCGCTGATGTCGAGCGGCGCCATCGCCGGCGGCATGCGCCCCAAGGTCGAGGCCTGCATCCGCGCCGCGACCGGGGGGGTCGAGCGCACCCATATCATCGACGGACGCCTTCCCGACTCCATCCTGCTCGAGGTCTTCACCGGCGCGGGGTGCGGGACGATGATCGTCGGCCGCAAGGAAAAGGCGACCTATCTTGGCGTGGACCTCGCGACCTGAGATCACCCTGCTCCGCGACCTGGTCGCGATCCACTCCGTCAGCGGGACCGAGGAGGGGATCGCGCGCTGGGTGGTGGAGTGGGCCGAGGCGGCCGGGCTTGCCGCGACGCGGGACGACGCGGCGGTGGCCGTCACGGTGCCGGGCCGGGCGCCCGGCCCCACGCTGGCCTTCGTCTCCCACCTCGACACGGTGCCGGCGGGGGAGGGGTGGACGCGCCCGCCCTTCGCGCCGACCCTCGAGGGGGATCGCCTCTACGGGCGGGGCTCGGGCGACGCCAAGGCCTCGGTGGCCGCCATGCTCATGGCGGCCCGCGACCTGGCGGAAGCGGGTGGCCCCGCCCGCGGCCGGCTGCTGGTGGTCCTCGGCTATGAAGAGGAGACCAAGCACACCACCATGGGGACGGCGGTGGAACGCCTCGGCCCGATTGACGCCGCCGTGGTCGGCGAGCCCACCAACCTCGAGCCGGCCATCGCCCAGCGGGGGCTGATGATGGCCGACCTGGTGGCGCGCGGGGTGCAGCGCCACGCCGGCTACGCCGCCGACAACCCCGACTTCACCAACGCCATCGTCGAGCTGGGGCGCAGCGTGGCGAAGCTCCCCACGCTGTTCCGTGACCGGGTCCACCCGATCCTCGGCATCGCCACGGCCACGCCCACGATGCTGGAGGGCGGCGTCAGCCGGAACGTGACCCCGCCGGTGGCCCGGGCCGTGCTCGACGTGCGCAGCACCCCCGCCTGGACGCACGCCGAGCTGGCCGACGCGCTCCGTGCGGCGCTCGACGTGGAGGTGGTGATCACCTCGGACCGGCTGGTGCCCTGCGAGACCCCGGCCGGCTCCCGGCTCCTGGCGGTGGCGCAGGCCCTCCGGCCCGAAGGGAAGCCGTTCGGTTCTCCCACGTGCTCCGACTGGGTATTTTTGCGCGACAAGGACGCCATCAAGTGCGGGCCCGGCACCAGCCGCCGGTCGCACACCCCGGACGAGTACGTGGACCTCCCCGAGGTCTCCGCCGCCCGGGACTTCTACCGTCACCTCGCCCAGGCCTACCTCGCATGAGCAAGCCCACGAAGCCCCGCCCCTCGGGCCGCCGGACGGTGGTCGCGCCGGCGCCGGCCCTGCCGACCACGCTCTGGGTGTCGAGCAACTCGCTGGACCGCCAGATGCTCGACTACACCGCGACCGAGGACCGCCTGTGGGACGGGCGGCTCATCGCCTGGGACATCCTCGGCAGCCTGGGGCACATCGAGGGGCTGCGCGCCTCGAAGCTCCTCTCGCAGGGGGAGTACCAGAAGATCCGCGCCGGCCTCCGGCTGGCGCTGCGCGAGGTGGACGAGGGCCGGCTGGTGGTGGGCCCCGAGCACGAGGACGTGCACACCTGCGTGGAGGACTGGCTGGTGCGGCGCACCGGCCCCGCCGGCGAGCGGCTGCACACCGGCCGCTCCCGCAACGACCAGGTGGCCTGCGACCTCCGGCTGTACCTCAAGGACCGGCTGCTGCTGCTTTCCGGCGAGGCGCTCGACCTGGCCGAGAGCCTGCTCATCTTCGCGACCCGGTACCAGCGGGTGCTGTGGCCGGGATACACCCACACCCGTCGGGCCATGCCGTCTTCCGCCGGGCTGTGGGCCGCCGCCTTCGCCGAGGGGATCATCGACGTGGTCGAGGCGCTGCCGGCGGTGTGGGCCAAGGTGGACCGCTCCCCGCTGGGCAGCGCCGCCGGCTACGGCGTCCCCCTCCCGCTCAAGCGGGAGGCGGCCGCGAAGGCGCTCGGCTTCGGCGCCCTGGAGCACAACGTGGCGCTGGTGCAGAACAGCCGCGGCAAGCTCGAGGCGCTGGTGCTGTTCTGGTGCGTGCAGCTGGGGCACGAGCTGGGCAAGCTCAGCACCGACATCATCACCTTCAGCGCCGACGAGTTCGGGTTCCTGGTGCTGCCGCCCGACCTGGCCACCGGCAGCAGCATCATGCCGCACAAGCGGAACCCCGACCTCTTCGAGCTGACCCGCGGCCGGGCCGCGGCCCTCGAGGGCGACCTGCTCACCGTCTTTCAGGTCAAGAGCAAGCTGGGCAGCGGCTACCACCGCGACTTCCAGCTCATCAAGGAACCGGTGATGCGCGGGGTGGACCGCCTCGAGGGCATGCTGTCGATGCTGGCGGTCGCGGTGCCCCGGCTTGGCGTGGACGCCTCGGTGGGGCGCGACATCCTCTCCGGCGGCCCGCTCGCGACCGATGAGGTGATGCGCCGGGTGGAGGGCGGGAGCGCCTTCCGCTCCGCCTACCGCGAGGTGGCCGCCGCCATCAAGGAAGGCGACTGGTGGCGCGAGCCGGCCACCGACGAGATCATCAGCCGCCGCCGCAGCACGGGCGGACTCGGCAACCTGGGCCTGGGCCTGGTGCAGGGGCGGCTGCGTGCCTGCCGCCGCTGGGCCGACCGGGAGCAGCGGCGGTTCGACGGCGCGATGAACGCGCTCGCCGGACGGAGCAGCGCGCGCGGGCGGTCATGAGCGGCGACCGGCGGAAGCGGCTCCTCAAGATCCTCGAGCTCATCAGCACCCGCCCGGTGCGCACGCAGGATGAGCTTGCCGACGCGCTCTCTGCCGAAGGCTGGAAGGTGACCCAGAGCTCGGTGAGCCGCGACATCGCGGCGCTCAAGCTCGTGAAGGTCGACGGCGCCTACCAGCGGCCGGCCCGCATCGCCGCCGTCCCCGAGCACCCGGACGAGCGCCGCATCGCCGAGGGCGTGCTCACCGCCGACCCCGCGGGCGACGCGCTGCTGGTGCTCCACACCC
This sequence comes from Gemmatimonadales bacterium, assembly GCA_046327715.1. GTDB lineage: Bacteria > Gemmatimonadota > Gemmatimonadetes > Gemmatimonadales > GWC2-71-9 > JADJOM01. The sequence continues at coordinate 38,393 of JAXLXY010000014.1, read as the reverse complement.
CCGCGGGCGAGGCCAACCGCGTGGCGGTGGCCATCGACCGGCTGGCCTGGCCCGACGTGATCGGGACCATCGCCGGGGACGACACCATCTTCCTGGCCGTGAAGCACGGCGCCGCCCAGCAGCGCATCCTGCGTCGACTCCGCCAGCTGGCCGATACCCAGCGCTAGGGTGAGCCCCGTGCCCGCCGTCAACTCCCTCCGGGCCGCCAGACTCCGCACCACCGCCGCCGTCGCCACCACGCTCCTCTATCCGTTGGTCATGGGCGGACTGGGACGCGGGCACCCCGCCTGGGCCATCGTCAGCTACGCGATCTTCATTCCCCTGGCCCTCCTCGCGCTCTGGTCCTTCCTGGCCGCCGCGCGGCTGGCGCCCGATCCGGCGTTCCGCCGCGGCCTGTGGCTGTACGCCGCCTCCCACGGGGCCACCGCCATCGGCAACGTCATCTGGTGCTGGCAGCAGTTCCTGCTCGGCGTCGATCCCTCCACGTCGTGGGCCAACCTCGCGTACCTGCTGAGCTACCCGCTCGCCATCGCGGGGGTCCTGGCGTTTCCGGTGGTGCGGGCCGGCAGCGAGTCCCGCGGGCGGCTGGTGGTCGACGCGGCGATCGCGATCGTGGGCGGCTGCGCCATCACCTGGCTGCAGGTGGCGCGCCCGCTCGCGGCCACGCCGATGTCGCTGCTGGACCGCGTGATCACCTTCACCTTTCCCGTCGGGGACATGGTGATCTTCGCGGTGATGGTACCGCTGCTTCTCGAGCGGGTCGGCGGTGCCGGGCGGATGCTGCTGCCCCGCCTCGCGGTGGGCCAGCTGCTCTACCTGGCTGGCGACCTCGGCTACCAGCTGAACGCCACCTCTCCAGCCTGGATGCCGGTGGACTGGCCCGACCTGCTCTTCCTCGGCGGGTACGCCGTGATGATCTGGGCCATGGAAGGTGTGGCGGCCGCGCCGACCGACACTCCCGCCGTGGACCCGCGCGCGGTGCGGCTGCCACGGAACCTCCTCCCGCTGCTGCTCGGGGTGACGGTCTACCTGCTGCTCATCCGCGAGGCGGCGCGCGCCGGGACCACGGAGGTCTGGGTCCTCGCCATCGTCACCGTGGTGGTGACCCTTCTCATCCTCCTGCGGGAAATCCTGACCGAGCGGCAGAATGTCCGGCTGGCACGCGCGCTCGAGGTGTCCCGGAGCGAGGCCCGGTTCCTCCAGGTCATCCGGCACCTGACGGTGGGCGTGGTGGTCCAGGACGACCAGGCCCGGCTGCGCCTCGCCAATCCCGCCGCCCTCGACCTGCTCGGGCGCACCGAGGCGGACCTGCGGCTGGGCACCGCCTTCGACCCGGCGTGGGACGTGGTGCACGAGGACGGCGCGCCATTCCCCGAGGAGGCGCAGCCGGTCCGGGTGGCGATCGCCAGCCGGAAGCCGGTCCGCAACGTGGTGATGGGGGTCTATCGTCCCCGCACCCAGGACCGGGCGTGGGTGCTGGTGAACGCCGATCCTTCCCTCCGGCCGGACGGGACGGTGGAGGAGGTGCTCTGCAGCTTCCAGGACATCACGGAACGCCGCGCGCTCGAGGACCGGCTGCGGCACTCCCAGCGCATGGAGGCCGTGGGGCAGCTCGCCGGCGGCGTGGCGCATGACTTCAACAACCTGCTGACGGCGATCATCGGCTACGCCTCGCTGGTGCAGGCCGACCTGGCGCGGGGCGAAGCCCGGTCCGAGGATGTCGTCGAGATCCGGAAGGCCGCCGACCGCGCCGCCGCCCTCACGCAGCAGCTGCTGGCCTTCGGCCGCCGCCAGATGCTCCGGCCCGTCCTGCTGGACGTGAACGCCGTGGTGCACGACGCCGAGCGGCTGCTGGCGCGCCTCCTGGGGGAGGACATCCGGATCCGCACCGAGCTGGCCGGCGGACTCGGCCTGGTGAAGGTGGACCGGGGCCAGCTGGAACAGGTGATCGTGAACCTCGCCGTCAACGCCCGGGACGCGATGCCGCGAGGCGGGACGCTCACCATGCGCAGCCGCCGGGTGGATCCGGGCAGCCCCGGCCTGCCGCCAGGACTCGAGGTGCCCGCGGGCGGGGGTGTCCTCCTCTCGATGGCAGACAGCGGCGTGGGCATGGACGAGCTCACGCTGGGCCGTGCCTTCGAGCCCTTCTTCACCACCAAGGAAACCGGCAAGGGCACGGGCCTCGGCCTCTCGACGGTCTACGGCATCGTGCGGCAGAGCGGTGGCGACGTGCGGATCGAGAGTACGCCGGGCCGGGGCACCACGGTGAGTGTCTGCCTGCCGCTCGCCGACGGGACCGCGGTCCCGGGGGAAATCACCCCGGTACCCTTGTCCACTGGTGGCAGGGAAACCATCCTCGTGGTGGAGGATGAAGAGGCGCTGCTCACGGTGATGCAACGCGCGCTGGAGGGGCGAGGCTACCGCGTGCATCCGGCCAGCTCCCCCGCCGCGGCCCGCGAATGGCTCGACCGGCACCGCGGGGCGCTCGACCTCCTGCTTACCGATGTCGTGATGCCGGGCGGCAGCGGTCCCGAACTCGTGGCGTATGCCCGCCGGGCCCGGCCGGGACTGCCGGCGCTGTTCATCAGCGGGTATGCCGACGAGGCCACCCTGCGCTACGGTCTCGACCAGGAGAACGCCACCCTGCTCCCCAAGCCCTTCCATCCCGAGAAGCTCGTGGCGCAGGTCCGCGAGGTGCTCGACCGCGCCGGCTGATCGGCCCCCCGCCGATGACCACCCCGGATTCCTTCCTCCGCGACCTCGCCGTGGTGCTCGTGACCGCCGGCGCCACCACGCTGCTGTTCCAGCGGCTGCGCTGGCCGGTGGTGGCGGGCTACCTGGTGGCCGGGGTGATCGTGGGTCCCAGCGTGCCGCCGAGCTGGGTCTCCGACGAGGCGAGCATCCGGCTGCTGTCCGAACTCGGCGTCATCCTCCTCATGTTCTCCATCGGGCTCGATTTCCGCCTGGGCCGCCTGGCCCGGGCGGGCGCGTCGGGTGCCGTGGCGGCGGTGGTGGAAATCGGCCTCATGCTGGCCCTCGGCTTCGCGGTCGCGGGGATCCTCGGCTGGAGCCCCATCGGCAGCCTCTTCTTCGGCGGCGCGGTCGCGGCATCGAGCACGATGGTCATCGCCAAGGTGCTCGAGGAGCAGCCGGTCGAGCCCGAACTCCGCGAGACCGTCTTTCAGCTGACCCTGTTCGAGGACCTGGGCGCGATGATCATCATCGCGCTCCTCACGGCCGCAGCCTCGGGCGAGGGGCTGAGCGGCGGTGCCTTCGCGGTGGTGGCGGGGCGGCTGGTCGGGGTGCTGGTCCTCTTCCTCGTCGTGGGCCTGGCGCTCGTGCCGCGCGCCGCCCGGGCCATCATCGGGCTGCGGAAGCCGGAGACCATGCTGGTGAGCATGGTCGGGTTCGCGTTCCTCATGTCGTCGCTGGCGGGGCTGGCCGGGTTCTCGGTGGCCCTCGGTGCCTTCCTCGGCGGGTTGCTGGTGGCGGAATCGGGGGCCGGCCGGCTGGTGGAGCAGGAGATCCGCCCGCTCCGGGACGTCTTCGCGGCCATCTTCTTCGTTGCCACCGGCATGCAGCTCGACCTCCAGCTGCTGGCCCAGTCCTGGGGCCTCGCCCTCGCCATGCTGGGCGTGGTGCTGCTCGGGCGCCCGCTGGCGGTGAGCGTCGGGGTGTTCCTCTCCGGCCGGTCGCTGCACACCGCGGTGCGCTCCGGGCTCTTCGTCTCCCAGATCGGCGAGTTCTCGTTCATCCTGGCGGGAGTGGGCGCCGGATTCGGGGTGGTGCCGCCGGCGTTCGTCGCCGCCGCGGTGACGGTCTCGGTCGTCACCGCGCTGCTCTCGGGGCGCCTGGCCCGCGCCGCGGACCCCATCGCCCAGTGGGTGGACGCCCGGCTGCCGCACCGCGTGCAGATGGTGGCCTCGCTCTACGGCGCGTGGGTGGAGGCGCTCCGCGCCGCGCCGGCAGGTCACTCGCCCTGGGCCAGCGCGCGGCGCTCCGCCCGCTGGCTGGTGCTCGACGCCGTGGTGGTGGCCGGCCTGGTGATCGGTGGTGCCTGGGTCCGGGGCCACCTGGCCGGGCTGCTGCTGGCGCGGGGCGTCTCGACCACGCTCGCCTCTTGGCTCATCGCCGCGGTCACGGCGGCCATGGTCGGCCCGTTCCTCTTCGGCATCCTCCGGGTGACCCGCGGCCTTGGCGAGGAGCTCGCCGAGATCGCCATCCCCGGTCCCGGACCCGGCCGGGTGGACAACGGGCGGGCGCCCCGCCGCGTCCTCGGCGTCGCGGTGCAGACGGTGGCGGTGCTGCTGACCGCCGTGCCGCTGTTGCTGGTGACGGCGCCCTTCCTGCCGCCGCTCGGCGGCCTGCTGGTCCTGCTGCTGGTGCTCGGGCTCCTCGGGATCATCTTCTGGCGCCGGACCACCGACCTCTTCGGCCACTTCCGCGCCGGGGCCGAGCTGGTCGTGGCGATGCTGGCCAGGCAGTCCCACGCGGAAGACCCCAGGATCGACCTGGTCCGCTCGCTGCTGCCCGGCCTGGGCGACTTCGCCCCAGTGCGAGTGGGGGCGGGCTCGACGTGCGCCGGCCGCACCCTCGGCGAGCTCAACCTGCGGGGACGCACCGGGGCCACCGTGGTGGGGCTGCTGCGGGGAGAGGAACAGGTGGCGTTCCCCGAGGCGCATGAACGGCTGGCCGCCGGCGACCTGGTGGCGCTGACCGGGAGCCACGATGCCATCGACGCCGCCACCAGCATCATCACGGGGGAGGGTTCGTGAGGCACCGCCTGCTGCTTGCCGCCGCGCTGCTGCTCGGGTGCGGCCAGTCCACCGCCACCCTGCCCGCGGACCTCGAGGCGCGGTTCCAGGCCGAGGGCGTGGTGCGCCGCGCCGACGACCAGGTGTTCCGCTACACCTACTACTCGCGCAGCACGCGGGGCAACCGCTGGGAGGACCGCGACGCGTCGATCATCGTCACGGCGCGGACGGTCTTCGTCCACAAGAACGGCAAGGTGGGGCTCGACCTCACCCCGGCGAGCCGGAAGGAGAACGCGGTGCGGCGGGAGGGGGATCGCGTGGTGATCAGCTCCGGGAGCGGCCAGTCCCGGGTGAGCTGGTCGTTCCGCCCGCCGGAGGATGCCCCCGGGTGGACCGAGGACATCCGCCGGGTGCTGGCCGCCGCCGACTCGGCCCGCTAGGCGGCGGCGCGCCGCCTACTCGTAGCGCAGCGCCTGCATCGGGTCGACCCGGCTGGCCCGGCGCGCCGGCAGGTAGCCCGCGCCCAGGGCCACGGCGGTGAGGGTGAGCAGCGACGCCACGAAGACCAGGGGATCGTGGCCCTGCATGCCGTAGAGCAGCGAGCGCGCCGCGTATCCCGCGCCCAGGGCGGCGAGCGTCCCGAGGGTCCCGCCGACCGCCACCATCACGCCCACCTGCCGCAGGACCAGCTGCCGCACCGCGCCGGCGTCGGCGCCGAGGGCCATGCGCACCCCGATCTCCCGGGTGCGCTGGGCCACGGTGTAGGCGAGCACCCCGTAGAGCCCCACCGCGGCCAGCAGCGTGGCCAGCGTCGCGAAGGCGGTGGACAGGATGCTGATCATCCGGTCCAGGAAGATGTTCTCCCGGATCTGCTGCGGCATAGTCTTGAGCTCCTCGATCGGGAGCCCGGGGTCGATGCGCTTCATCAGCGGCGGGATCACCTTGAGCAGCTGCTCCGGCGGCACGGCGCTCCGGACGTAGAAGTTGAGCCCCCAGACGTTGCCGTCCTGCCGCCACGGCGTGAAGAAGAGCGGCGGGATCTCGTCCTTCACGTCACTGTACTTGGCGTTCTGCACCAGGCCGACGATCTCGATGTTGAGCGAGTCGGCCCCGTTCTCCGACATGAACTTGCCCACGGCGTCCTTGCCCAGGTTGAACTTCTTGGCGAACGCCTCGTTCACCACCGCCACCCGGGCCCCGCCCAGGCGGTCGGCGTCGGTGAACTCGCGCCCCGCCAGCAGGGGCATGCCGAACAGCGAGAAGTACCCGGCCCCGACCCGGTTGAGCCGCGAGTTGTTGTCGACGTCGGGCCCGCTCGGGAACCCCTGCACGTGCACGTCGGTGCCCCAGTTGCTGCCGGCGAGCAGCGGCACCATCGCGCTGGTGACCCCGGTGACGCCGGGCAGCGTCGCCAGCTCCCGCTCCACCCGCTCGTACAGCTGGGCGGAGGCCAGGCTGTCGTACCCCGTGCGCGAGGGGCTCAGCGCAAAGGTGACCACGTGGTCTACCTTGGCGCCCAGGTCCACCCGGGTCACGTTGACCAGGCTCTTGAGGAAGAGGCCCGCGCAGATGAGGAGGCCCGACGCCAGCGCGATCTGCGCCGTCACCAGCCCCATGCGGAAGCGCGCCGCGCCCCGGTGGCCCAGGATCTGGCCCGCGCCGGCGCGGATGCTGGTGATGAGGTCGGCCCGGGTGCTGTGCAGCGCCGGGAAGAGGCCGAAGATGAGGCCCGTGGCCACCGACATGAGCGCCGCGAAGCCCAGCACCGAGGGCTGCAGCGTGAACTGCAGCGCCAGGGTGGCCTCGGAGGGGAGCAGCGAGGAGATGCCGTCGAGGGTCCAGCGCGCCACCAGGAGGCTGGTCGCGCCGCCCAGCAGCGCCAGCAGCACCGCCTCCGTCAGCAGCTGCGTCACCAGCTGGCGCCGTCCCGCGCCGAGCGCCAGCCGCACGCCCATCTCGGTGGCGCGCCCCGCGCCCCGGGCCAGCAGCAGGTTCGCGATGTTGGCGCAGGCGATGAGCAGCACCACGCCCGTCACCCCGAAGAGCATGTAGAGCGGGGTCCGCGCCTCGTCGTGGACCGAGCTCTGCCCCTGCCGCCCCGGCAGGACGCCGATCTGCTTGGCCTTGAAGCGGACCATCGTGGCGTCGCTCATGCCCGTCTGCAGCGGGGCCTCGACGTCGGCCAGGATCGGGGTGTACAGCCCGTTGAGCGCCGCGCTCGCCTGCTCCAGCGACACCCCGGGCTTGAGTCGCCCGAAGACGTAGGCCCAGTAGCTCCGCCGGTTGTCGAAGCCGCCGTAGCCCAGCAGGGCCTCGCGCATGGTGAGCGGCACGTACACCAGCGGACGCGCGCCGAGCGTGGTGCCCTCGAAGCCGCGCGGCGCCACCCCGATGATCTCGAGCGGCTTGCCGTTGACCACCAGCGTCTGCCCCACGACCCCGGGGTCCGAGGCAAAGTGCGCCTGCCAGTAGCTGTACGAGAGCACGGCCACCGAGTGGCCGCCGATGGTCGCATCCTCGCCCGGGCCGATCAAGCGGCCCAGCGCCGGGGTCAGCTGCAGGGTGGGGAAGTAGGAGCCGGAGATGAGCACCCCGTCGCCGGTGAGCGGCTCATTCTTGTACGAGAGGCTCGCCCCGAACAGCACGTGGGCGGCCAGGCCGGTCAGCACCGTCTGGCCCCGCTCCAGGTCCCGGAACATCTGGTAGCTGAAGATCTCGTCGCATCCCCCCGCCTGGTTGCACGACTGCGACCCCGGATTGGGGCCCGGGGCCGTCAGGCGGATCAGCTGCTCCGGGGCCGGCACCGGCAGCGGCCGCAGCAGCATCTGGTCGAAGAGGGAGTAGATCGCGGCGTTCGCGCCGATCCCGAGGGCCAGGGACAGCACCGCGACGGCAGTGACGAAGGGGGTCCGGAGCAGGGTCCGGAACGCGAGCTTGAGGTGTTGCATCGAGGGCTCGTCGAGGGGGAACGGATGTCGGGTTCGGGCTCCCGGACATGACTGCGGCGGGCCGCCCCGGGTTTCAGGTTGGACCGCCCGGTGGCCGAAAGGGTTGCAGGGTGGGGCCGGTCCTGGCGGTCAGCGGAGGGGGCGGGAGTAGCGCATCTCATTGGTCCGGACGAACCCGAGCCGCTCGTAGAGGGGGCGGCCGGCATCCGAGGCGTGGAGCACCAGGCGGTCCAGCCGCTCCTCCCGGGCCCAGGCGAGCACCGCCTCCATCAGGCGGACCGCCACGCCCTGCCGGCGCCAGCGGGGCTCGGTCCAGACGTTGAGGACGATCGCGTGCCGCCCCGCCGCCACCCCACCCGAACCGTCCGGGTGGGGCAGCACCTGGCGCCGCTGGGCCCCAGCGCCACCCGCGATGGCCGGCGGATCATCCGCGGGCGCCGCGAGCCACCCGACGTACTCCCCGGTGGCGAGCATCGGCTCGAGCAGGGCCTCGGTCTGCGCCACCAGCGCCGGCAGGGCGGCCTCGGGAAGCTGGCCCATCTCGTGGAACATCAGGGCCCGGTGGGTCGCAATCTCCCGGGCGTCGGCGACGGTGGCCCGCCGGATGAGGAGTGGCATCGGCATCCCCGCGCCCTAGCCCTGGAACAGCGCGGCGAACCGCTGCTTGAATTCTGCCTTGCGGAGCTCCGGCCCCTCGGCGGTGAGTCCGGCGCAGCGGTGCGCCGCGTGGGCATCCCAGCCCTCCGGCCAGCGCGCGAAGGCCTTCTCGCCGCATGCCGGACAGAGGACCCGCTGGTGGGTCAGGTGATCGGCGGTGAGTCCGGCGGCATTGGTGATGGTTCCGTCGGGGCGGCGCTCCACCGTGGCGCCGAGCGGGGTGCGGAGCCCCTCGTCGAGGTGCGCCTGGAAGCAGGAGGCGTGGCAGAAGTACTCGCTGGCCAGCCGGTCCCGTGCCTCCGTGCCGCGCTCGAAGCTGAGCCGGCACGGGTCACCGTCGGCGACGCGGATCGGCTGGCCGCAGAAGCAGCAGGGGTCCCAGTGGAACTCGGTGCGGGCCGGTTTCATCGAGGCCAGCAACTCCCGGATGTTCATGGGCGCCCTCCGGGCAGGGTCCGGAGCCCCCGGGTGGTCTCGATCCACCAGGCCCAGGGGACCACGATCCAGCCGATCAGGGCGAACACCGCGAGCCCGGTCACGGAGGGCGGTGGCGGCCCGAAGGGTCCCGCCGCCCACATCCCGGTGCACACCAGGACGAAGGACCACAACGCCAGGTGCCCCGCGCGGCTCCGGGTGACGGTCGCCCGCAGGTACATGGCGAGGCCGGCCGCCCACAGCAGCCCCTCGACCAGGTAGGTCCCGGCCAGCGAATTCCACAGTGACAGCCCGAACCGCGGTGAGGGGCCCGGCCACAGCGGCAGGTCCGGGGCGTGGGTGATGACGTCGAGCACCCAGTGGCTCACCACGAGCAGCGCCAGCACGCCGAGCGCCCGCCGGTCCACGCCCCGGCTCCGCGCCAGCCCGGCCAGCAGCGCGCCCCACGCCACCGCCATCACCAGGCTGTGCGACCACGGGTACGACTCGAACACCAGCGGAGTGAAGGCGGTCGCGCCGGGACGGATCTGCACCTGCTCCACCCCGGCGAGCAGGAAGAAGGGCCAGACCAGGTCGAGCGCGGTCACCGCCGCGATGAACCAGGGGAGGGGAGTGGTGGGGCTGGCCCGCTTGGCCGCGAAGCCCAGCGCCAGGTGGCCGACGAACATGGCACGCTCGCGAAAGGAGTGGAGCCCTCAGTGCCCAGGGCCCAGGAGCTGCGCCGTGTGGTGCCGGTTGTGGACCGCGAGGAAGCGCAGCGCCTCCTCCGGCGACAACCGCCCGAAGACATGATGCGTCACGCCGTAGCTGCCCCGGGCGTGACGCGACGTCAGCGCGGCGTCCGCCGCGGCGGCGCCGGTCGCGAGCGCGGCCAGCACCGCCTCACGGGGGAACGGCCCATCGCCCGGCTGCACCTCGCGCGGGGCCCGGGCATGGGCCGGGATCCGGCCGTGGCGCAGGATGCCCGGCAGGATCCGCAGGCGCAGCAGCGGCCGCAGCCACCACGGCGTCCGGGGCCGCAGGCCCGCTCCGCCCGCCAGCTCCCGCCCCAGCACCTCGTAGGAGAGCCGCAGGTGTTCCGCCACCTGCGCCGGGGTCCACTTGCCGGGCGCGAGCGGCGCGTCCCAGCGCTCGGGCGGGTACTCCGCGGCGGCCGCGCGGAAGGCCGCGAGCGAGGCGACGTGGTCCGCCTGCAGCGCGCCCCAGCCGTCGGTGGGGGCGGTGGCCGTCACGGCGACCGCAGGTGCGCCGTCTGGTCCGCCAGGGTGCGGGTGCGGTCGGTCTGCACCTCGCCCGTGTGCGCGGTCTCCGCCGGCTCGAACAGGGCCAGCCAGCACTCCTCCTCCGCTACCGGGCGATGCCGTACCCCGCGCGGCACCACCAGGCACTCGCCCTCGCGCAGCACCACGTCGCCCTCGCCGAACTGGATCCGCAGCGAGCCCTTGATGATGAGGAAGAGTTCGTCCTCGGCATCATGCTGGTGCCAGACGAACTCCCCCTGGACCTTCACGACCTTGAGGTACTGCCCGTTCAGTGCGGCGATGACGCGCGGGGACCAGTGGTCCCGCACCTGGCCCAGTTCGTCGCGGAGGTTCGTCGGCGTGGGGAGCGGCATACAGATAGCATAAGCCGCCCCGGCGCGGTGGGCTACTCCTCGGCGAGGCGCGGGGCCGCGGGGCGCTCGGGGGCTCGCACACCCGCCGCGGTGACCAGTCCGTACGCGGGATACCCGGCGCGGTAGCCCGCCAGCCGCCCGAGCCCGCCCAGCAGGCCGAAGAGCACCCGCTGCACCAGGCGCGGCGGGCCGGCCAGGTAGGTGGCGGGCATGGCCTCGTCGACCAGCACCGCGAGCTGCAGCAGCCCGGGCAGGCCCGCCGCATTCACCCGGCCGGCGGCCGCCAGGCCGAAGATCGTGATCTGGGCCTGGATGCTGGCCCGGATGCCACGGGGGTCGGCCGGTGCGGTCTCGCCGGTCTGGCGCACGTGGAGCGGCGCGTCCCCGATGCTCCACGGGTGCACGTGCGGGATGCCGGGTGGCATCGCGATCCGTTCGCCGGCGTCGGCCTCGCGGGTCTCCCCGCCGAGGCGGTAGCGCGCGCGCCCGGCGAGGATCTCGAAGGTCTCGGTGGCGCAGGGATGGAGGTGCGGCGCCACCGCCTGCTCGCCCGAGTGGGGCCGGTAGACGTACTCGAGGACGAACCGCCCTGGCGCTTCCGGCGAGGGAAGCGCCAGGACCCGCACCCGCTGTCCGTCCCGCGGGTTCTCGAACCACGGATGGGTCGGATCAGGTTGCATGGCGGCGCCGCTCCCGGATGGTGGTACGCGAGTACGCCGGCCGGCCCGCGCCGGATTGCCTGGCGGGGCGGTCCTGCCGCGACTCGCCCCGCCGCCCCGCGACTCGCCCCACCAGCCGTCACTCGCGGCGTGGCGCCCCGTACCATGGCGGGACCGCGCGCACCGGGCGCGCGGTGAACCCCGAGCCACGGAGCCTGGATGCCCGCCCGATCCCCTCACCCCGCGCCCCGCCGCGCCCTGCCGACGTTGCTCTTCCTGCTGCTGGTCGGGGCGCCGCTCGCCGCCCAGCAGCCCTGGCCGGGCCGGGATCGCCTCGAGGCGGAGCGCTGCACCCCGGCCTCCGGCGACGGGGGCGCATGGCTGGCGCGGGCCGGCGAGGCCACCGGTCTCGCCACGCTCCGCGCCGCGCTCCGGTTCACCGCCACGGAGAGCGACGCGCAATTCTTCCAGTCGGACCGGATGGTGCCGCCGTTCATCGGGTCCGCCACGGCCTACGAATTCACCTTCGAACCGGTCAGCGGCGCGGAGCAGGCGGTGACCCTGGTGCCCGGCGGCGGGCGGGGCCGCGCACTGATCCGCACGCCCCGCGCCCTCTTCGGCGTGCGCGACACCACCCTCGTGCCGGCGCCGGCCGCGTTCCGCCTGTTCGAACTCTCCCGCCCGCTCAACCCGCTCGCCATCCTCGCGGAATGGCGCGGGGCCCCCGCCTCGGTCGTGGCGCACTGCGGCTTCCGCGACTATCCGCGGGTGGTGCTCTCGCGCGGGGTGGCGGGGGAGCGGCTCTACCTGAACGCCAGGAGCGGCGCGCCCGTCAAGTACGAACGGATCGAGCCGCACCCGCTCTGGGGCCAGGTCCGGGCCGAGTACGTCTACGCCACCTGGTGGCAGGCGGGACCCGTGATGCTGCCGGTGGTGGCGGTCCGCTACCTCGACGGCGTGGAGCAGCTGCGGCGCGACCTGCGGCTGCCCCAGACCCCGGCGGAGACGCTCGCCGACACGGTGCCGGCCGCGACCGCGCTGGCGCGGCCGCTGCCCGCACCGCTGCCGGACCACACCAGCGCCCCCGACCCGAGCCAGCGGGTCGTCCCGGTGGACACCGTGCGGGTGGACGCGCAGACCTTCCTGCTGCGAACCCCGATGTACACCCACGCGGTGACCCGGGTGCGCGACACCGTGTACCTCTTCGACGCCACCACCGCCGAATGGCGCAGTCGCGCCGACTCGGCGTGGATCGCGACGCTCTTTCCCGGGGCCCGCGCGACCGTCCTGGTGGTGACCGACCTGGCCTGGCCGCACGTGAGCGGCATCCGCTTCTGGGCGGCGCGCGGGGCCACGATCGCCACCCACCGGCTGTCGGTGCCGTTCCTGCGCCGGATCATCGAGCGTCGCTGGACCCTCGCCCCCGATGCGCTCGAACAGCGGCCCGGCGCGGCGGCGAGGATCCGCTGGATCCCGGTCGATTCCGCCGCGACGCTGGCGGGCGGCGCGGTGCGCCTGCACGTGATCGACGGGGTGAGCAGCGAGGGCGCCCTGCTCGCCCTGCTCGACGGCCCGGGGCTGCTGTGGGCGGGGGACTATATTCAGTCCGCGGACGAACCCTCGGTGTATGCCCGCGAGGTCATCGCGGCCGCGGGGCGCGCCGGGTTCCGCCCCACGCGCGCCGCGGCCCAACACCTGCCCCTCACGCCATGGACCGACGTCACCCGCGCCAACCCTTCGCCGTGAGGCTCGCCGCCGCCGGCCCCGCGCGCGCGGCCACCGTGATCGTGGTGGTCCTGTGCACGGGGCTCGCGGCGGTGAGTGCGCTGCAGCTCTACGTGGCGCGGCTCGCGAGCCAGGAGCCCACGCGCCTCGCCGACGCACTCCTCTACGGCCTCGCGGCGTGGATCCCCTGGGCCCTGGCCGCGCCGCTGGTGCTCGCGGCCGGCCGCCGCTTCGACTTCGGCCGCGGCCGGCGGCTGGCCTCGCTGGCGGCGCACCTGGGGCTCTTCGCGCTCTGCTACGTTCCCTTCACCACCGGCCTGGTCTACCTCTCGCTCGCGCTCTTCGGCAACGGGGAGGAGCTCACCCGGGAGCAGCTGGTCTCCACCGTGTTCGCCGGCAGCCGCACCCAGCTCGGCGTGCTGCTCTACCTGGCGTTGCTCGGGCTGGGTGCGGCGGCCCGGACCTGGTTTGCCCTTCGCGAGCGCGAGCTCCAGGCCTCCCGCCTGGAGGCCCAGGCCGCGCGGGCGCGGCTCGAGGTGCTCGCCTCGCGCCTCCAGCCGCACTTCCTCTTCAATACCCTGCACGCCATCGGGGTGCTGGTCGAGGAGGACCCGGCGCGGGCCCGCGCCATGATCACCCTGCTCGGCGACCTGCTCCGCGACCTCATCGGGGAGGCCACCGAGGGCGAGGTGCCGCTCCGGGTGGAGCTGGAGCTGCTGCGCCGGTACCTCGCGATCGAGCAGGTGCGTTTCGCCGACCGGCTCCGGGTGGAGGTGTCGGCCGACCCCGCCGCACTTGACCTGCCGGTGCCCCGGTTGCTGCTGCAGCCGCTGGCGGAGAACGCGCTGCGCCACGGGCTGGCGCCGCGGGCCGCACCGGGCACCCTCACCGTCCGCGCCACCCGCGACGCCACCGGGCTCGAGGTCGTGGTGGCCAATGACGGCGTGCCCCTCGTGCCGGGCCGCCCCGACGGGGTGGGCCTCGCCACCACCCGGGAGCGGCTGGCCACCCGGGTGCCGCCCGGCGGCCTCACGCTGGCGCAGCAGGGGTCGCTGGTCGAGGCGCGGGTGCGGCTCCCGGCGGCCGTCCCATGACGGATGACCTCCTCGCGCTCGTGGTGGACGACGAGCCGCTGGTGCGCCGCGACCTGGTGCGGCTGCTCACCGCGCTCCCGGGCGTGCGCGTGGCCGGCGAGGCGGCCCACGGGCTCGAGGCGCTCGAGCGGATCGAAGCGCTGGCCCCGGACGTGGTGTTCCTCGACGTGCAGATGCCCGAGCTCGACGGCCTCGGCGTCGTGGCGGCGCTGGATCCCGCCGCCGCGCCGCTCATCGTCTTCGTCACCGCGTACGACCAGTATGCCCTCAAGGCCTTCGAGGCCCACGCGGTGGATTACCTGCTCAAGCCCTTCGATGCGGGACGGCTGGCCCGGACGGTGGGGCGGGTGCGGGAACGGCGGGCGGGGGCACGGGCGCTGGAGCTCGAGCGGGTCACCACCGCGCTGCTCGCGCCGCATGGGGGCGGGGTCCGCTACCTCGACCGCCTCGCGGCCCGCGGCGCGCGCGACACCGTGGTGGTGCCGCTGGAGGAGGTGCGCTGGATCGAGGCCGCCGACAACTACGTCCGGCTGCATGCCGCGTCCGGCACGCATCTCTCCCGCCGCACCATGCGCGAGCTGGAGCGCCTGCTCGACCCGGCGGCCTTCGCCCGCATCCACCGCTCCACGATCGTCCGGCTGGCCGCCGTGCGCGCCCTGCGCCCCCTTGGCGACGGGGACTGGGAGGTCCAGCTGGACGACGGCACCCGGCTCACCCTCACCCGGAGCTACCGCGAGCCGTTCGAGTCGCGCTTCGGGGGCATCGCCTGAGCCGCGGGCTCAGGGCGCCTGGCGGTCGCGGACGAAGTGGGCGCGGCGGTACCCGACCGTGAAGCCAAGGGCGTCCCAGCGATCGTAGGCGGGCCCGGCGCGGTCCGGCCGCACCGCCTCCAGGTCGGCCACCGCCAGCTGCGTCTCGCGTCGCGCCGCCAGCCCGAGCAGCGCGCGGATGAGCCGGTCGTCGTCCGCGAACCCGGGCGCCATCACCCCCGGCACCGGCGCCTCGATGCCCAGCCAGGCGGTGCGCTGCGGGCCGATGAACATGCTGCGCGCCGCCCGGATCTCGTCGCCCTCCACCAGCACCGCGTGGTGCCAGCCGTCGCGGCCCACCAGCTCCTGCAGCCAGGGCGCGGTGGGCAGGCCGTACCACCGGTCGAGGAAGCGGGTCCAGCGCGGGGCCATCCGGCTGTCCACGAAGGCCACCGCGGGGTCCTCCACCGCATGCCCCGCGAGCGGGGCGGTCCGGAACACCCGGTCCCAGCCCGGCCGCTCCACGCAGCCTCGGGCGGTGAGCCATCCCGGGAGGGCGGGCGGCTCCGCGCTGGGCAGGGCGAGCACCGTGACCCGGGCAATCCCCACGGCATCGTACGCGGCCAGGATCGCATCGAGCACTGCCTCGGTCGCGGGCGCGCCGAGTCCGAGGTTCAGCAGCGAGTTGAAGTGGACGAACGGGATCGCGCGGCACCGGGTGTAGGCCACCCCGTCCTGCTCCCGCAGCTCGGGCCGGAACTCGCGGGTGAAGGCGGGCGGCAGCGCCAGGTACATGTCACGCCACGCGTCGAGGTCCGCGCGCTCGATGCCCTGCACTTCCGCGGGCGTCAGCGCGCGGGGCCGGGGCAGCGGGGAGGCGGGGGATGGTCGTGACATGTCGGCCCGGGATGGCGAGGAACTCCGCCGGCCCTCACGGGCCGGTGTCGCAACCTACTCCACTCGCCGGCGTTCGGCCATGTGCGGCGGGGTGGTGGCGACGTAGCGCCCCGTGAAGCTGGCGGCCTGGCCGGCGGCATCGGTCAGGCGCACCTCCAGCCGGAGCCGGGCCCGTCCGCGGCGCCGGAGCGCCGCCAGGAACCGCTCGAGGGCAGCCGCCGGTGGCGGGTCACAGGTGGCCTCGAAGTCGGTGGCCACGGGGCGGTCATAGTGGATGCTGCTGTCCTGCAGCACCGACTCGGCCAGGAGCCGCTCCTCCCGCAGGCGGAGCCATACCCAGGACCAACCGGCCAGCGTGGCCAGCGCGTTGAGGCTGCCGGCGAACGCGGTGCCCGAGCGATTCCGGTTGGGGGCCAGCGGCGCCCTCAGGGTCACCTGCCGGCTGTCGGCCACCGACACCCGGGCGCCGAGATGGGCCGAGAGCGGAAAGTCGTGGCCCAGCAGCGCCTGCAGCTCGGCCGCGGTGCCCGGCGTGGGCGGCATGGCGCGGTGGCTCAGATGCGCCGGGTGTCAGGGCGCCAGGTGGTGATCAGCGCCTTGATGGCATCCCGGCTGGCGATCCCCTCGTCCAGCACCCGGCGCACCAGCGCCGGCAGCTCCGCGTCCGAGGCGAAGCGCAGCGCGATCAGCTGGCCCGGCCGGAGCCCCTCCGCGCGCGCGGCCAGGTCGGCCGGCAGCAGGCTCGCCAGCCGCAGCCGCTCCTCGAGGCAGATGACCCGGTCCTGCACGCCGAGCGGAAAGAACCGCACATACCAGAAGAGAGCCAGGAGCGCGAGCGACCCGGTCACGCCCGCCAGGCTGCCGATGCCGGGCGCCCGGATCAGCTGGATCGCGGCGAGGACACAGGTGACGGCCACCAGGCCGAAGGACACGACATGAAACCCCGGGACGTAGCGCTTGTGCTGCTGGTAGGACTGTGGCGTGCCGTCGGCCATGCGAGCCTCGAGGAGGGGAGACGGGTGAAGGGGGTGTCAGGCGGGGGCCAGCCGGACCGGGTCGCCGGGGCGGAGCTCGCCGCCCGCCAGCACCCGCGCGTACCACCCGCGCCGCCCCGTGGCGGCCTTGAGGAAGGCGGGTCCGCGCTCCGGGCCTACGTACGGCAGGGTGTAGAGCTCGCGGCACGGCACGCAGGGCTTGGTCACCTCCAGCCGCACCGCTCCCGACTCGAGCCGCACGCCGGGGCCGAGCGCCGATTCCGCGAGGCCCCGCAGGGTGACGTTTTCCCCGAGGTCGCCGGCGGCCACCGGCCACCCCGCCGCGTGCAGCGTCGCGAGCAGGTCCTCCGTGACGAGGAGGAGCGCCTGGTCGGGGTCGCCGGCGAGGGATTCCATCCGGTAGCGGTTGTAGTCGCCGTCCGCCCCGGCGGCCGAGACCGCGAGCACCGGCACCGCGGCCTTGGGGAGGCCCACCTCGCCGGGCACCCGGGGCTTGATGCTCACGCGCGCGATCGAACCCTGCATCTCCCCTCCTGGAGGCTGACGTGGCCCACCCGCCTTACACCCCTCGAACCTATCGGGGCGTCCGGCCCGCAACCACCCCCGGTCACAGCGCGTAGGGAGGGATCGCGACCCCTCGGAGCCTGCCCCTGTCCCGATTCCCGCTCTTGGTTGCCCTGGCCCTGGCCACGCCCGCCGGGTGGCCGGCGCCCCTGCCGGCACAGGGCCTCGACCAGCCGCATCTGGAGGCGCTGCGCGCCCGCGACCTCGACGATGCCGTGGTGCTGTTCAATCTGGCCGCGCAGCATGCCGCCCAGGGCCACCGCGCCGAGACGCTGGCGCTGCTCGCAGCAGTGGCCCGCGCCCCCGGCGGGCTCGACCCGGGTTTCTATCGCGGGTTCTTCTTCCTGCACGGCGACACCGCCTTCACCCGGATCGTCGCCGGGATCCGCGCAGCCCATCCGCCCCTGGTGCGTGGCACCCCGGCCTTCCGCATCCGGGAGCGGGACCTGCAGCCGGAGGGGCTGGCCTACGACCCCGGGTCGCGGGCCCTGTTCGCGGGGAGCTTCAAGGGGAAGATCGTGCGGATCGACGCGACCGGCGGGGTGACCGACTTCGTGGCGCAGGTGGTCCCTGGGGAACGGCGGGTGGTGGTGGGGCTCCGGGTGGATGCCGCGCGCCGGCACCTGTGGGCCGTGGTCGACGACCCGCGCGCCTTCGGGGATCCCGCCGTGGGGGGCGCAGCGCTGCACCAGTACGCCCTCCAGGACGGTCGGCTGCTCGCGCGCCACGCCGGGCCGCCGACCGGCGCGCTCAATGATGTGGCGCTGCTCCCGGATGGCACCGCCTGCGCCACCGGCACCTCGGACGGCTCCGTCTGGTGCCTGGCCCCGGGCCACGCGGCCCTGGCCCCGCTCGTGCCCGCCGGCTCCATCCCCGAGGCCAACGGCATCGCCGCGGCGCCGGACGGCGGGGCGTTCTACGTGGCGGGGTGGCACGACATCCATCGCGTGGAGTACCCGTCCGGGCGGGTACACATCCTGCCGGCACCGGCGGGTGTCCCGACGGGCAGCCTCGACGGGCTGTACTGGTATCGCGGCGGGCTGGTGGGCATCCAGAACGGGATCCACCCGGGACGGGTGCTCTGGCTGCCGCTCGACCCCGCGGGGGAACGGATCGTCGGCGCCGAGGTCCTCGAGCGCTATCACCCGGGGTTCAACGGCATGACCACCGGTGCGATCGACGGCGACACCTTCCTCTACTTTGCCAACACCCAGTCGCGCGCGTTCCGGCCGGACGGCACGCCGATCGACCCCGCGGCGCTCGCCGACATCGTCATCCTGCGGCTGCCGCTGCCGCCGGCCGGCGCAGGGCCGACAACCACCCCGCGAGCACCATGAGGGCGCCGGCCGCGCCGGCGAGGAGGCCGGGCCGCGTCACTCCCGGCGGCACCAGGCTCCGGGTGGCGGCGAGGACCACGAGCCCGGCCACCGTCACCGTGACGTAGCCCGCCAGCTCCAGCCGCCCCACGGGCACCCCCGCCGGCACCGGCCCGATGGCGCGGGTGCCGGGCACGAGGATCGGCTTGAGCCGGTGATAGTCCCAGCAGAGCAGGAACAGCGCCGCGAGCACCATCGGGCCGGTGATGAAGGGCGTGCCCTGGAACCCGAGCGCGACGGTGATGACGAAGATGTTGATGACGATCGGGAAGAAGAGGATGGCGCCGACGAGTGCGGTGCGCGGGAGCAGCAGCAGCGCCCCCGCCAGCAGCTGGGCCCAGCCGATGAATCGCCAGTAGCCACCGGTCCGGTGCATCGCGTCGAAGAAGTAGCCCACGGGCGTGTCCGTGCCCATGACCGTGAACGGCAGCCCCTGGACCTTCACCAGCGCGGTGGGGACGAAGGCGAGCGCGAGCAGGATCCGGCAGGTGATCGCGAGGCGCTGCAGCGGGAACCAGCCGCGTGCCCGCGCATGCAGCCGGTCGAGGGGTGCTTCCATGAGGGGCTCCCGGGGCGGTGACGGGGATCGAGGGTCGCCACCGATGACGCGGGCGGGGGACCGCGCGTTTCAGCCCGGCCGCGGCCGGCCGGGTGCCCGGACGCACGCGGGCCGGGGGAGCGCCCTGCGCCCACCCCGGCCCGGGTCGTCCCGCACCGCCGCTAGAACGCGGGCGTGACGGGCTTGAGCTCGAACGGCACCTTCTGCTTGGGCTCCAGGGTGGCCAGCACCCCCTCGCGCGCCAGGCGCTCCTCCGCGAAGAAGAGCAGGGCCCGCACCTTGCGACCGTGGGCCAGGATCTCCTCCTCGGTGCAGCCCGTCTCCGCGGTGAGCTCCTTCATCAGCTCGTCCACCGGCTTGCGGGCCTTGGCCTTGACCTCCGGCACCGAGACCACGAAGCACGACTGGTCAAACGGGCTCGCCCAGGTGACATCCAGGACGCCCGCGGTCGGGGCGGGGCCGGGGCGCACGGCGAATTGGGCGGCACGGCGGCGTTTCGTGGTCGAGTCTGATGCAGTCATGGAGTCCTCGAGCGGGTGAGCCAGCCTTCGGTCCGGCACCGAAGGCGATGCATCGGCAGCGTCCCTAAAGATAGCCGGTCGGACCGCCCCGCGGATGGGGTGGGGGGCCGTCCCCGGGGGGGCCGCCCCCGGGGCGTCAACCCGCCTCACACCGCTGCTTGAGCCCCGCCGCCTCCATCCCGATATACCGCTCGTTGACCCCCCGGGTGAGCCAGGCCAGCACCCCGCCCAGCGGGCCATCGTACCGGATCGAGAGGGTGGCCTGGCAGCGGCCATCGACCACGGCGACCCGGTGATCCCCGGTCACCGTCACCCCCGGCGCCCGGGACACCCAGGTGAACCCGTCCCCATCGAGGGCGGTGACTTCCCAGAGCGCCGGCGGAAGGCCGGGTTGCGTCACCCGCGCGCGCGAGCCCACCGCGAAGGGCCCCGCGTCCAGCCGCTGGACGCCGCGAATCGAGGCCGTCCACTCGTGCCAGCGTTCGACGTCGACCATGACCGCGCGCACGCGCTCCGGTGGGGCATCGATGGTGATGGTGGTACTGAAGTGAGGCATGGCGGGCGCCGGCTGGGGACGCCCGAGAAACTAGGCGCCGGCGGCGACCCGGTCCAGCCGACGCGCCGCGGTCACCGCGTGGCGATCAGTTGGTGCCCCACCAGTTTTCGTTGCCCTTGTTCCGGGGAACACTGCGCGGCGGCGTCGCGGTCGCCACGTCGCCCGGCGGGCTCACGGCATTCGCCTCGGCCCAGAGGAGGAGGGCCGCGTCGACCTGGTCGGTGGTGAGGCTCGGGTCACAGGGCGAGACCGGCCAGCGGCGGCCGCCCACCATGGCGTACCACATCGGCGGCGTCGCCTCGATGGCGCGCTTCGGGTTGGCGGGCACGCCCTCGTAGGAGACGAAATGAAAGCTGCGGCCATCAATGATCAGGTGACGCTGCTGTGGCTTGAAGGCGGACATGCGGCAACCTCTCCGGTGGGGGATACCAGCACCGGAGTTGGCCACGGGGCGCCAGCAGCGGATCGGGCGGGGACAGCAGGAATCTAACCCCGGGTACCGCTTGCTGCTGGACGGATGCCTGGCGACGGCAGCCGGCGTGGACGGGGGGCAGCGCTCACGGCGTCACGGTCGGCAGTTCCCGCGCCAGCATCCCGAGCAGCGCCAGCTGGTCGGTGCCGAAGGGTGCCCGGACTCCGCCGACCTGGACCTCCGCCGTGCCGCACCGGCTCAGCGCCAGGTAGGTCGGCAGCGGGATCTCGAAGGTCAGGTAGTGACTCGAGGCGAGGATCCCCGGCACCACCCGCGACGTCGGCAGGCCATCCGCCATGGTCGTCGCGCCATCACAGGTCAGCTGGAGGTGGTTGTCGAGGACGGCCTGCGGGGTCTGGGTGCGGAACACCAGGTACACCGCCGCGGGCAGCGTGGCGGGGGCCTGGCCGGCGTGCACAAAGAAGAAGGTCAGCCGCGGCTTCTGCGCCCACAGGAAGTACTGCCCACGATGGGTGGTCACCGAGACGCGGGTGACGTCTTCTCCCGCATCGTACTCCCGCACGATCGGCGATGGGGTGGTGCCGGTCGCCGGCACCGTGGTGGCCGGCGGGCCGTCCGGCTGCACGTAGCTGCGGCTGATCGGCGGCATCACGGGAGAAAGGGCGCAGCCGGTGAGCATGGCTGCAAGGGCCAGCGAATGGCTGAGGCGCATCGTGCGGCTCCTGGCTGCGGGCGCTGGGGTCATGGCCACCCGGCCAAGCTAGGGGCCGGCGCACGGGCGGGCAATCGGCGCATTCAGGGTGTCGCCACCACAACCGCCCGCGGCCGGCTCCGCAGCGCGAACACCACGATTCCCGCGAGCAGCAGCAGCCGCAGGGTCCACAGCGGGCCCGGCAGGCCCACCCCCGCGACCCCATCCGAGAAGACGCCGGTCAGCCGGCCCGCGAGCCGCGCCCCCGCGAGCAGCGCCAGGCCGATGCTCCCCCACCAGCGCCCGCGCCACAGGGCCACCAGCAGCAGCAGGGTAAGCGCCGTGAAGCCGAGGTCGGTCAGGATGTTCGGCAGGGGATAGCCGTCGACCCCCCGCCGCAGCCCCTGCAGCCCCGAGAGCGAGAGCGGGATGTAGAGCAGCGCCAGCACGGTGGTGATGCGGCGCGCGGGGCGGGTCGGATCGGCGGGGGTGGGACCAGGCATGCGGCTCCTCACGGTGAGCACCAAAGGTAGCAGGCGCGTGGCGCCGGTCTCAGGCAGGGACGGGTCGCGGGGCCTCCTCGAGCAGCTGGAGCACGATCTGCTGCAGCCCCGGGTCATTCATCATGAAGGTGTGGTCCACCGGCAGGAGCACCGGCTGGTCGGCGTCGCGGATCAGGGTCTCGCCCACCGCCACGAAGCCGTCGTGCGGCTCGCCACGGAACGGCCGGCCCAGCAGCCGGTAGCCCGCCGTGCCGGCGATGAGCGTGTACGGCACCCGTGGCTCGGGGATGTCGGCGTAGGCGCGCTCGGAGGCGAGCACCGCGCCGCAGCTCCGGGCAAGGACCCGGAACGGCAGCCAGCGGATGGCACTGGCCGCGCGCCGCGGCGGCCGGTTGGGTGTGCCCAGCATGACGAGGCGATGGACCTGCAACGCGGGCGCATCGGCGACGGCGTGGCGCAGCAGCAGCCCGCCGAGCGAGTGCCCGATGAGCGCCACCGGCTCGGGCGTCGCGGCCAAGGCCTGCAGCCGCGCCACTAGGCGCCGCCGGATGGCGTCGTACGACTCGGCGAAGGCGTAGTAGGAGAAGGAAGCCGGCGCATGTCCCGCCCGCCGCAGGGCGCGGTGCAGCAGCAGCAGGCTCGCCGGGGTGCGCCCGAGGCCGTGGACCAGGAGGACACGCATGCCGGAATCTAGGCGATTCCCGGGCGGGCGGTGCCCGCGTCTCCCACGCCCCGCGTCAGCTGCCGGCGCGCCCGGAGGCCTGCCGCGCTGCCACTGCCTCCTGGAATTGGGTCGCGTACACCTCAACCGCCGCCAGCGCCCGGGGATCGTCGTGGTAGTGCGCCCGCAGCCGGTCGAAGACCGCCGCGCCCCGCGGGTCGGCCAGGGTGATGAGCAGCAACACGTTGCTGAAGACGTCGTTGAGGTCATCCTCGGCCAGCGCCCGCTCCAGCCGCGAGAGGACGAGCGGCACCGCGCGGTCGCCCTGGCTCAGCGCCACCAGCGTCTCCGCCCCCGCCAGCCGGAAGTCCCAGGTGGAGGTCGCGAGGTACCAGCGCGTGGAGGTCACGTCGGCCACCGCCTCCAGTGCGGCGTCCCCGCCGCGCGGGTCGCCGAGGGCCTTGAGCCCGAGCAGGGCGCTCAGCCGGTTCTCCCCCTTCCATGAAGGGATGCGGCCCAGCGCGGTGAGCGCGTCGTACGCCCCGGGGCTCCGGCTCAGGCCCAGCGCGTGCGCGGCCGCGTTGATCACGGGGTGGCTTTCCTCCCGCATGGCCTCGAGGTAGAGTGCCGCCCAGGCGGTATCGCGGGTGGTGCCGAGGAAGCGGAGGGCGGCCGCGCGGAGCCAGGATCGTTCCGTGCGGATCAGCGTCTTGAGCCGCCCGGTCGTGGCGCTGTCGAGCGTCACCGGCCCGTCGGCTGCCGCGGGGGCGAGCAGGGCCTGCAGCCGCGCGAGGGCGCCGGCGCGCTCGCGCCAGTACCCATCGCCGAGCGCCACCTGCCACAGCGCCTCCGCGATCCGGGACCGCGTGGCGGGCGAGGTCGAGTCGTGGCGCGCGCGCGCGGTCAGTTCGCCCATCGCCCAGCGGCGTCCGAGGACGTCGCGGTCGTGCGCCACCTGGTACAGCAGCTCCTCGAGCGGCTTCTCGAAGGTGAGCTCCTTGAGCCACGCGCTCTCGAAGTCGAAGTGCACCAGCCGCGGCGCCGTCGGTGCCGCCAGGGAGAGCACGTTGTCCTCGCGGGGCGCGAGCCACACCCGCTCGACCCGGTCGTCGACCTCCACCTCCACCCAGCCACGAAACCAGCGCACCTGCGGGGCGGGGGCCTTCGGGTCCGGCGTCTGGACCTGCCGCACCCGCAGGGTGAGCCGGCCGCGCGCCGAGTCGTAGGCGCGGGTCACCACGAACACCGGGTGCCCGATCCCGTGCACCCACTGGTCGAAGAACCAGCCGAGCCGCTCGCCGCTTGCGGCTTCGACCGCGCGCTGGAAGTCCGCCGTGCTGACCGGCCGGCCGGCGGCGGTCGCCACGAAGTGCCGCATCGCCCGCGCAAAGCGCGCGTCGCCGAGCTGCGCGCGGAGCTGGTGCAGCACCAGGGCGCCGCGGGCCCACGGCGTGTTGTCGAGCGCCCAGGCGCGGCCGCTGTCGGGGTCGGCCGGGACCACCGGGCGCCGGAGACCGGCGTTCCAGTCGCCGAGGGCGGTGGCCTGGTCGCCGGCGAGCTGCCACAGCAGGAACTCGGTGCGCCCATTCACCCGCTCGTTGAAGAGGCCGTCGAAGTAGTGCGCGGCGCCCCGGGTGAGCCAGGTGTCGCGCCAGTCGCGCGGCGAGTAGAGCCCGCCCAGCCACTGGGCGGCCAGCGCCTCCGCCTCCAGCCCATCCCACAGGTAGCGCCAGTCGGCGTGGGTGCGGAAGTCGTCGATCATGTTTTCCGTGAGCGTGGCCAGGCCGTGGTTGCCGGCGCCCCAGGGCAGGTCCTGCACGAAGGCCTGCGCGTAACGCGGCCCGGGGTAGGGCGCGCCGGTGGCCTCGGCAAAGAACCGGAGCATCGCCGGCAGCCGCTCCACCGTGGCCTCCACCGCGGCCACCTCGTCGGGGTAGCCCCAGCTCTCGAGCGCCACGCCCGCCGCCTCCTGCCGGACGGCGGCGTAGTCGCCGATCACGATCGCGGTCAGGTGGTTGGCGTGCGGCCGCTCCGCGCGCCAGTGGAAGGTGCGGGTGCCGTCCGGGTGGTCGCGCGTGTCCACGAGCGTCCCGTTGCCCAGCGCCACCAGCGGCGCGTCGACCGTCAGGAACAGCTCGGTGGTGCGCCAGTCGTCCGGCGCGTCGTAGCCGGGAAACCAGTAGCGGTTCCCCGCGGGCAACCCCTGGCTCCAGAGCTGCCGCCGCTTCATCGGTTCGGTGGTGGTCGGGGAGAAGAAGCGAAGGCCCGGCCCGTCGCTGCCGCCCAGGTTGAGGGGGTCGGACCGGTTCTGCCAGGTGGTATGGTACGCGATGCGCAGCGTCAGGTCCCGGCCGGCGGGCCGGGCCTCGCCAAGCCGGATCCGCAGGCCGTCATCCTGGTCGCCGCCGTCGTAGGTGAATGCCAGCGGCGTCCCGTCATCCAGGGTCACCGCCTCGATGCCCAGGTGCCCCGCGTCGAGGGTCACGTGGTCCGTGGCGCGCAGGGGGGCGAGCGTGAGGGTGGCCGTCCCCGTGGCTCGCCGCGCGGCCCAGTCGAAGCGCAGGTCGAGGACCAGGTGCTTCACGTCGACCGTCCGGCGGCGCGCAGGCGGCTCGGGCACCGACGGCCGGGCCGCGGCGAGCGTCGTGCCGAGGAGCAGGGAGAGCAGCGCGGCCAGGCGGAGGGGTCGGGGCGGGGTGGCGGGCATCGGGGGTGGCACCATCACGAGGGAGCGGCGGGCCCGGGATGGGCGCGCGCCTGCCAGAGCCTACGCCTGGAATGGTTCCACCGACAGCGCCATTCCAGGTGCCAGCGTGGTGCCACTTGTCATGCGGTACGTTCTGCAACGCCCCGCCTCGCGCGGCCACGGCCCGCCCGGTAGAATTCGGGCTCCATGGATCCCCTCTCCGACCTCCTCCGCGTGATCCGCCTCGACGGGGCGTTCTTCTTCTCGGTCGAGGCCGTGGCGCCGTGGAGCATCGCGGCGGTCGCCGCGAGCGAACTCTCCCCCCGGATCCTCCCCGGTTCCGAGCACCTGATCTCGTACCACATCCTCACCGAGGGCCGCGCCTTCGGCGGGCTGCTCGGCGAGGAGCAGGTGGAGCTCCTGCCCGGCGACGTGATCGTCTTTCCCCACGGCGACCCGCACCTGATGTCGAGCGGCCGCGGGGTGCGGGTCGGCCCCGACGTGAACACCGCCGCCCCGGACCGCTTCCCCCGCACCCTGCAGCTCGGCACCCACGGCCCGCGCGGCGCGGGCTTCGTCTGCGGCTTCCTGGGCTGCGACCGGCGCCCCTTCAACCCGCTGCTCGCGGCGCTGCCCCGGCGGCTCCACCTGCGGGGCCTCTCGAGCGCCTGGCTCAGCGCGTTCACCGGGCAGGTCACGGAGGAATCCCGCCGCGGCCGCGCCGGCGCGGACTGTGTCCTGACCCGCCTGGCCGAGCTGATGTTCATCGAGGTGCTGCGACGCTACCTCGACGAGCTGCCGCCGGGGCAGACCGGCTGGCTCGCCGGCCTGCGTGACGACGTGGTCGGCCGCGTGCTCGCCCTCATCCACCACCAGCCGGCGCACCCCTGGACCCTCATCGACCTTGCCCGCGAGGCCGGCAGCTCCCGCACCAGCCTCTCCGACCGATTCACCCAGATCGTTGGCCAGCCGCCCATGCAGTACCTCACCCAGTGGCGGATGCAGGTCGCGGCCACCCGGCTGGCGCAGTCGGCCGCCAAGGTGGCGGCCATCGCCGCCGAGGTGGGCTACGACTCCGAGGCCGCGTTCAGCCGCGCGTTCAAGAAGGCCACCGGGCTCGCGCCCGGCGCCTGGCGCGAGCGCCGCCGGCTCGTGCCCGCCTAGCCCCCCGCCGCATTCCACGACACCCGGTGCCGTCCCGGGACGCCCGGGCAGGAAGTCGGGACGGACAGTCATAGGAGGATCGGGGCGCCTGACGCAGTATGGTGCCCGTGCGCCACGAGGGCGCGCATCCCCTCTGCTGACGAAGGAGCTGGCATGTCCCCCGACCTCATCCCCTGCGCCGACCTCCCCGGTGTGCACGGCACCATCCGCCGGGTCGCCGACGACCCCCTCACTACCCGCGCCCGTGCCATCTGGGGCGGGGCCGACTTCCTCCCGATCGCGCGCAGCTTCGCGACCGGCGCCGCCGCGTTCGTGGGGCGGCTGGCGGTGCGGCCGGGCGAGCAGGTCCTCGATGTGGCCTGCGGCACCGGCAACCTGGCCATCCCGGCGGCCCGTGCCGGCGCCGTCGTCACCGGCGTGGATATCGCGCCGAACCTGATCGAGGAGGCCGCCGCGGAGGCTGCGGCCGCCGGTGCCACGGTGCAGCTCGACGTCGGCGATGCCGAGGCGCTGCCCTACGGCGACGCCCGCTTCGACCTGGCGATGTCGATGTTCGGGGTGATGTTCGCCTACCGCCCTGAGCGGGCGGCGGCGGAGCTGCTGCGGGTGGTCCGATCGGGCGGGCGGATCGCGCTGGCCAACTGGACCCCGCAGGGGTTTGTCGGCCACATGCTGCGGGCGCACGTGGCGGTGGTGCCGCCCCCGGCCGGCATCCCGAGCCCGCTGGCCTGGGGCGAGGAGTCGGTGGTGCAGGCGCGGCTCGGTGCCGGAGTGCGTGAGCTGACCTGCACCCGGCAGCTGATGGAGCTGCGCTTCCCGGTGCCGCCCGCGGCGGTGACCGAGATCTTCGCCACCTACTACGGGCCGACGGTGGCCACCCTCAAGGCCGCCTCCGCCGCCGGAGCCGTCGCGCTGCGGGCAGAGCTCACCCGGCTCTTCACCGAGCACAACCGGGCCACCGATGGCGGCACCGCGGTGCTCGGTGAGTACCTCGAGGTGCAGGCGCGGGTCCGGTAGCCGCCTCGGCGCGCGCGGGGGAGCGACGCCGTCCGGCGCCGCTCCCCCGTCGCTTCAGGCCTGGCCCCGCCGACCGATCACAGGTGCTTGTAGAAGAACACCGATTCCTGGGGCGAGCCGTCCGGGTTGATCGCAAAACCGGGGATCGACCCCATCTCCGTCCAGCCCAGCCGGCGGTACAGCCGCTCGGCGGTGTCACCCCGCTTCGTGTCGAGGGTGAGCAGCGTGAGCCCCGCCGCGCGCGCCGCCGCTTCCGCCGCCTCCATCAGCCGGGTGCCCAGCCCCTGCCCCCGCGCGCGCCGGTGCACGATCAGCTTGGCGATGTCGCCGCGATGCGGCTGGTTCGGCGCCCAGGCCGGATGCACCTGCACGCCACCGGCAATGCCCTTCGCGTCGCGCGCCACCAGGAACACGGCCCCCGGCCCCGACTCGGCGAGGGTGTCCCGCCACCAGCCGAGCGCGCGCTCCACCGTCAGCGGGGGCAGGAAGCTCACCGCCGAGCCGGCGTTCACCGCGTCGGCCAGCAGCTCGGCCAGGGCGCGCAGGTCGGCCTCGCTTGCCGGGCGGGCGAGGCGTTCGATGACGGGGGGATGTTCAGGCATGACCCGCGGGAGCAGGGGGCACGGGGCGACGCATGAACGCGAATACTGCCGCGGGGCGGCGGCGCCGGCAATCCCCGGGGCGGGGCGCCGGCGGCCGCGGAGGCTAGAAGCTCTGGGGCACCGGCGCCAGGCGGTACGGGTGTCGCTGGTTGGCGGCGAGCCGCGCCATCACGCCCTGCCGCGCCAGCTTGTCCTCCGCGAAGAAGAGCATGCTGCGCACCTTCTGCCCGTGGCTCAGCACCTCGTCCTCGGTGCAGCCGGTGCCCGCGGTGAGCTCGGCCAGCAGGGTGTCGTAGCGCTCGGGGTGCTTGCGCGGCATCGCCGGTGCCGAGACATCGTAGCACAGCCGGTCGAATGCGCTGGCCCACTGCACCTCGAGGTTGCCGGAAATCGGGTCGGCGGCATGGGGCGCGGTGAGGGTCGTGGCGCGAGCGCGCTTCTCGGCGGATGTCGGTGCGGACATGACGGGTCTCCTGGTGGGGCGAGTGGTCGCCAGAGCAGGAGCGTCGCTGGTCTGGGGGCTGGGTGGCGCGGGCGAAAGATACCCCGGAGGTCGGCCGCCCCGCTGGCGGGGTGGCCGCGGGGGGCTCAGCACGAGTGGGCGGTCACACCAGGCCGTGCGCTGCCGCGGCTACCACCGCGCGGCCCGCCGCGTGAACCCGCAGGAGTGGGCCTCCGGGCCCGCGGGTCCAGGGACCAGCGCGTCAACCCGCGCGGTGTCGGCGGCGCTGCGGGCCTCACCGTAGCGGCGGAGGCACTCCCGGGTGCCGCGCGCCTGGTACAGGCCAAGGACGATCCACACCGCGAGCCCCGCCAGGGCGAGCCCGCCGGCGGCCAGCACCGCTCTCGGCACCGGCCGTCCGGCCGCCGGTGTGGTGGCGCTCAGTACGCTCATGCCTCCTCCGTGCCCTCGTCATAGTACACCACGGAACCGGTGGGCTGCCGGTTCATGGCTTCCTGGAACGCCGCCGTCCCCTCGACGACGCTGGCCCACTCCTCGAGCGTGCGGAAGTCGTGGGTCCACACCGCCACCGGCGGGAAGGCGAGGAACGGCCAGGCGTCATAGGTGAGCTCGATGATCACCCGCCCCACGAGGGCATCCTCACCCTCGGCCCCGGCGCGCTCGCTGAACTGCCGTACCAGGAAGAGCCCCGCCTCTTCCTGGGCGCCCACCTCGTCGGCGGGGAAGCGGCCGAACTGGAGCGAGGCGGCGTCGTAGCCGTCCTCCACCTCACGGTGGAGGTACTGCTTGAAGACCTTCCACGCCGGCCAGGGTTCGAGGGCGTCGGGGTCGAGCGCCGCCCCGGCGAGGGCGGCGACCAGTTCGCTGTGGGCCTGGGCGATGCGCATGCAGCTCCGGGGGCGGCGGGGGGCGGGAACCCGCCTGCTGCAAGCTATCCGGTGCGCCGCCGCGGGCAATCTCAGCCCGCGCGGAGGGCCGTCGCCGCGGCCGCCACCGCCCGGTCGACGTCGGCCTGGGTGGTGCGCCAGCAGGAGACCGACACCCGCATGCAGCGCATGCCCCGCCAGGTGGTGCCGGTGAAGTACGCCTCGCCGCTGGCGTTGATGGTCGCCATCACGGCGTCGGTGCGCCGGTCGTGGTCGGCCTCGGTGGCGCCGGGCCGCGGATCGTGGAAGCGCACCAGCCCCTGGTTCATCTCGGACACCGCCACGGCCCGCGCGTGCGGCAGCGCCCCGATCCGGGTGACGAGCTCCCCGGCCTGCCGGCTGTTGCGCTCCACCAGTTCGGCCACCCCGGCGCGCCCCAGCTCCCGGAGCGCCGCGTAGGTGGCAAAGCCCCGCGCCCGCCGCGAGTGCTCCGGGGTCCAGTCGAGCTGGTCCCGGACGTCATCGGCGTGCACCAGGTAGCTCGCCCGGTGCTCCATCCCGGCGCGGTGGTGGTCGGGGTGGGCCACGAAGGCGTAGCCGCTGTCATACGGGACGTTGAGCCACTTGTGGCCGTCGGTGGCCCAGCTGTCGGCCTGCGCCACGCCGGTGAGGAGGTGGCGCAGGCGGGGGGTGGCATGGCACCACAGGCCCATGGCGCCATCCACGTGCACCCACGCGCCGGCGTCGTGCGCCCGCGCGATGAGCCCGGGAAAGCGGTCGAAGGCGCCCGTATTCACGTCGCCCGCCTGCAGCACCACGATGGTGGGGCGCCCCGGCTCCCGCGCCAGCGCGCCGCCCAGCGTCTCGGGGGTGAGCCGCGAGGCCTCGTCGCTCGGCAGCAGGGTGATGTGCGCCGTGCCGAGCCCGAGCAGCTTGGCGGCCCGCACCGTGGTGCCGTGTACCGCGTCGGAGGTGAGCACCCGGATCGGCGGCGCGCCCGCGAGGCCGTCCCGGTTCACGTCCCAGCCCGCCCGCGCCAGCAGGGCATGGCGTGCCGCCGCCAGGCAGGTCACGTGCGCCATCTGGCAACCGGTGACCAGCGCAAACGAGGCGGTCGCCGGCAGCCCGAAGAGCTCCTTGAGCCATTCGCCGCAGACCTCCTCCACCACCGCCGCCGCGGGCCCCGCCGCGTAGAGCCCCGCGTTCTGGTCCCACGCCGCGGTGAGCCAGTCCGCGCCGATCGCCGCGGGGAGCCCGCCGCCGATCACCCAGCCATAGAACCGGCCCCCCGCCGTGCCGAGCAGCCCGCCGGCGGTGTCCCGCGCGAGGTCCTCGATGACCGTGACCGGATCCACGCCGGCGTCCGGGAGCGGCCGCGCAAAGCGCCGCCGCAGCTCCGCGAGCGGGACGGTCGTGGCCACCGGGGCGGCGTCGAGCCCGCCGAGGTAGGTGAGGGCAAGCTGGGCGGCGCGCTCGAGGGTGGCGCGTTCGTTCCGGGCATCGAGGGGCATGACGGGTTCAGTGGGAGCGGGTGAGGGTCGGGGAACATCCGCCGGAGGCAGTCCTCAGATGAATGCGGCAACCCGCGGCGTCACCCGACATGTCCCGGCCGGCGGGCCGCGGCGTCCGCCGCCGCCACGCGGCGCGCCGCTTCCGCCCAGTCCACCCGGGGCGCCACGCCGTCGGCGTCCAGCTCGAGCGAGGCGCGGGCCCGCGCCACCACCACGGCGCCCCCGGGCGCGGCGAGGCCGAACGCAAGCTCCGCGCGCCGGCAAAGGCGTTCCTCCCGGGCCCGCGCCTCGGGCGGGGTGGTGCCGCACCAGGTCGCCACCCGCGCATGGGTAGCCTCGTGCACGATCGACGCCGCGATCTCTGGCAGCCCATGCGCGGGGTTCACCGTGAAGGTGAGCTCCACCAGGCAGAGGCGGGTGTCGGGGAAGTATGCGCCCCGGCAGGCAAAGCGCTCCACCACGAACCCGGCGAGGTCCACGGGAAGCCGCCGGTACACCCGGGGCGCGTATGCGGCCACGAGGTCGAGCGCGGCCGAGAGGCGCTCCACCACCCGCGCGGTGTCGATGTCGGGGCGGGTGTTGAGGATGCGGACGGGCAGGCCGTGCACCGTGCGCAGTTCAGGGTGGGCCACGAGGGTTCCGTTCAGGGGTGGCCGACCGGGGCGGACACGGTGTTTCCGCGATCGCCCCGCGTTCGGGTCCCCGCTCTCTGAGAATGGCCTAGAGCTGCTTGACCAGCCATCCCAGCAGCTTCT
This sequence comes from Gemmatimonadales bacterium, assembly GCA_046327715.1. GTDB lineage: Bacteria > Gemmatimonadota > Gemmatimonadetes > Gemmatimonadales > GWC2-71-9 > JADJOM01. The sequence goes on along the minus strand of JAXLXY010000014.1, from coordinate 6,937 downwards.
TGGCCTCGGCGGGGGAGAGCTTCCTGCCGCGGCCGCCACGCTTCTTCCCCTTGCCTTCCCCGATCCGGATGACCTGGATGGGGCCAATGGTCACGAAGACATGATCGTGCTGCTTGCCTGTCGGGGGGGCGTGGCCGCCGTGATCGGCTTTCCGCGTGCGGCGTGGCGTTGCTGCCATCGCTGGCTCCTATGAGGGATGGTGGCAACCTACGCAGCATGAGACGGGTCCGCCACCGGGGCCCCGCGCGGTGTCCGCGGCCTGGCTCCTGAGGGAGCCACCCCCTGCGCGACCGATCTCACGACCTCACGCACCCGCGGGTGCATTGACGCCTAGGGCGTCCCGGGGTGCGGCACCGTTCTTCGCGCTGGCCACCACCAGACGGCCGCCGCCACCAGCAGCGTCACCACCAGCCCGATCAGCGGCGCCGCCGTGGCCAGGCTCGCGGTGGCCCCATCGTCCGCCACGATCGTCCACAGCGGCGTATCGCCCCGCTCCCCCGTGGCCTCGCGGGCCAGGTTCATCGCGGCGTGGACCCCGGTGGGCATGGCCAGCCCCCCCGACCGGTGGGCCACCGCCCCGAACAGCACCGCGCTCGGCAGCACGCCGTAGAGCACCTGGCTCCATTCCCACCCGAACGCGAAGTGCGACAGCGCGAACGCCAGCGCCACCAGACCCTGCGCCGGCCACGTCCCCACCACCCCCTCGAGCGCCCTGAGCGAGTAGCCCCGGAACCCCAGCTCCTCCATGTAGGCGAGGACAAAGACCGTGCCCACCGCGAGCAGGAGGGGGCCCGCCGCCGGCGCGGGAGCGGCTGCCAGCCGGATCGGGGTCACCAGCAGCGAGATCGCGAGCAGGACCGCGGCGTAGCTCGCGAAGCCCAGGAGCAGGCCGCCGAGCAGTGGTGCCACGTCCCGGCCGCCGGGTGATGCCCCGATGGCGCGCAGCGGTGGCACCTCCCGCCTCGCCAGGAAGACCGCGAGTGCCAGGAGTGGCGGCGTGGCCACGAGGCCCCAGACCAGCTGGGCCCAGGACGGCGGGGCCATGCCCCTCGGAATGGAGGCGAGGAACAGGATGACGAAGTAGGCGATCCAGAACAGCGCCACCCGGCGCAGGACCGGGAAGGCGCCGGGGGAGGCTCCAGGGCGGGATGCAGGCATGGGGGTGCCTACGGTCCCGATCACGCGATTGTGTCGGTGTCGCTTCCCGCCGTGCCGCCCTCCCGCAGGTAGATCACCCGTGGCGTCGCCTCGAACGCCGGCATCATGATCTCGAGGTACCAGCCCGGATTGACGCCGAGAGCCGCCTCCATCTGGCCGAAGAGGTCGGCGAAGCCGGGGCAGTCCTCGGACAGCACGACGGGCTCCTCGCTCGACCGGGTGGCCTCGATGGCGAGCACGATCCGGTCGTGGGTCCCCAGGTCCTGCTTGAACGCCGCGATCCGCTGGATGGTGCTCCACGGGATGGCGCGGCTCACGTCGCCGGTGGCGAGGCTGATCCCCGTGGCATCGGCCGCGATGGTCGGGAGGGTCGGGGGGGCCGGCCGGGTGAGGAGGCGCTGCAGCCACTCCAACATCGGGGGGCCTAGGGCTGCCGGGTGAGGCGGGCGATCACCGCCCCGGTGGTCAGGCCGAGGACCAGGCCGCCCGCCGTCATGGTGCCCAGGTAGAGCGCGGCGCCGCCCAGGCCCCGCAGGGTCCCGCCGCGGCTGAGGCGGTCGGCATGGCTGGCGGTCAGGGCCGTGAGGGCCCACCCGACCGCACTCGCGGCCACCCACCACCCGGGCCCGCGCACCTTGCCGCGGAGCAGCCGCGCCTGCCACGCGCCGACGATCACCCCGCCGCTGATCACGCACCAGGTGAGCGAGTAGGCCAGGTCCCAGTGCCGCAGGCTGGCCAGGTCGGTCACGAGGAATGGCACCGCGAGCCCCACCGCGGTGGCCGCTGCCCAGGGGAGCGCGCCGCCCAGCAGTCCGCGCAGGGCCCGGCCCTGCAGCAGGCCCACGCCGGCGCCCATGCCGAGCCCCACCATGACCTGCGCCCCGCCGATGCCGAGCGACTCGCCGAGCAGCGCAAAGAGGATCACGAACGGGATGCCGAGCACCCAGCCGAGCCAGGTGGCGCGGAGCCAGGCGGGAAAGGTCACGGGCATGACGCGGGTCCGGCGTGAGAGGTGGTGGCGGCGCGGCCGTGCCGGCGGCCGCGCCGTCCGGTCAGGTGGCCGGGCCGCCTTCGGCCAGGCGCTTGAGGCGAGCCAGGTTGCCAGCGACCTGGCGCCGGTTGCCCATCTGGATCAGCGGGCTCATCAGCCGGCCCATGAACGACCCGGGGATGATGTCGATCCCGTGCTGCACCTGCGTCCCCTCCGGCACGGGGTGCAGCTGCAGCTGCACGTCCACGGTGAATTTGGGGTCCCGGAAGCGCATGGCAAGCGCGGCGGCCGGGGCGAACGCCGTGACCTCGCCCTCCATGGTGCCCGGCCGGCTGCCCTGGCGGTAGGTGTAGTGCAGCCGGGTGCCGGAGGCGAGTGGCCCGGGGGTCACCGGGCCCAGGGCCACGCACGACTCCATCCAGTCGGGGGCGCGCGCGGGATCGGCGAGGAGCTCGAACAGCTCCGCCGGGGTTCGGCGGATCGTGGTGCTGGCTTCGGCGAAGGGCATGGGGGGCCTCTCGGGTGGGATGCGGGAGGGCGGCCTAGCGGTGCTGGTCCACCAGCACGGGGTTGCCGTCGGGGTCCACGGCCACGAAGCTCGCCGGGCCCGTGGTGCCTTCATCGGCCTCCGTCATGAGCGTGACGCCCTGCGCCTTGAGCTGGCGCTGCAGCTCGCGCACGTCGGTGAAGCTGGGCAGCGGCTGCGCGCTGGTGTCCCAGCCCGGGTTGAAGGTCAGGATGTTCTTGTCGAACATCCCCTGGAACACACCGATCAGGGCCTCGCCGTTCTTGAGGATGGCCCAGCGACGTTCAGGATTTCCCCCGAAGACCTTGAACCCGAGCTTCTCGTAGAAGGCGATGGACGCGTGGATGTCCTTGACGGCGAGGCTGATGGAAAATGCACCGAGCTGCATGCCCTGCTCCTGGGTTTGGGGAGCGCAGAGCATAACACGGCGCGGCCCGGCGCGCGTCACCCGAATGGGTGATCCGGGGCTTTTCGTGGCCTACCGGCCCACCACCGCCCGGGCCAGCCGCTCCCGGAGCTGCCGGATCGGCAGGCCGCCCCGCCCAGGAAGGATGTTCCAGCTGTTGAACACCACCACCAGGTCGAGGTCGGGGAATGCCATGGGCCACTGGCCCCCGAAGCCGGAACCGCCCCAGACGTACTTCGTGCCATCCAGCGGGTCGGGGTAGAGCCACCAGAGGTAGCCGTACTTCGGGGCGCCGGCCGCCGGGCTCACGCTCACCGCCGGCGTCACCGACGCCTTGACCCACTCCGGCGAGACCACCCGGCGCCCGTTCCACTCGCCCTCCCGGAGGAAGAGGTACCAGATGCGCGCCAGGTCACCGGCCTCGAGGTAGAGTCCGCCCTCGGTGTCGGCGGTGCCGCTGGGGGTCCGCTTCCAGAACCATTGCGTGATGCCGAGCGGGCCGAAGAGGTACCGCGCGGCGTACTCCTCCAGGTCCATCCCCGTGGCCTGCCGGAAGACGTGGCCCAGCAGCGCGCTCTCCCCGCTGCTGTAGTTGAACTCGGTGCCCGGCTCCCGCATCATGGGCCGGTCGATGGTGAACTGCACCCAGTCGGGGCTCGCCTCGAGCAGGCTGGCGGTGTTGTTGGGGTCGATGTAGGGCAGGTTCTCGTTCCAGGAGATGCCGCCGGTCATCGTGAGCAGGTGGCGCACCGTCATCCGGCGCTTGCGGTCGTCGATGTTGGCCACCTTCGCGGTGTCGAAGAAGGCCAGCACCGGCGTGTCGATGGAGGGGAAGTCCCCGCGCGTCACCGCCACCCCGAAGATCACCGAGGTGATGGTCTTGGTCACGGACTGCAGGGTGTGCAGGGTGCCGCGGCGGTAATAGGGGTGCCACCACGGGTTGAAGTAGTTGTAGGGGCTTGCCGGGTCGAGCGCGTTGAGCGCGTTGGTGGTGCGGGCCGAATCGCCGTAGGCGGCGTCGTAGTCCTGCACATACGACCGGTCATAGGCCACCTTCCCGTGCCGGATCACCAGCATCCGGTCCACCAGGCCGTAACGGCCGGCGCTGATCTCGGCGTGGATGGAGTCGAGCACCGCGGCGTTGAGCCCCACCCGGGCCGGCGTGGCGGTGGGCCAGTCACGGCCCGGGGCGGCCTGCTGGGCGGACGCGGTCCCGGCGGCGAGGGCAAGGCACACCCCCGCCAGCGCCAGGGAATGGAGGGGCCGCACGACGTGCGGCAGGGTCGGGCGCGGGGTCATCGGAAGGGTCCACCGATCGAGGGGAATCGTGAGCGCGGGCGCCTGCAACCTACCACGGACGGCGGCCGGCGGAACCGACCTTACCGGCCTCGTACCACGCTACGGCTGGTTCCCCGGCTGCCGTGGGCTGCGCTCCGGGTCGCGCAGCTGCACCAGCATCCGCTCCGCGAAGTCCAGCCGTTCCTCGGCCTCCCCGAGCTGCCGCCGGAGCTGCTCCACCTCGAGATCGAGTGCCACGGGCTCGGCGGCCGGGGCGGCCGGTGGCTCGCCCGCCCGACGCTCAGCCTCGAGCTTCCGGGCCCACCACAGGAAGGCCGCGCCGAGGGCGGCGTGCAGGGTGGCGTGCGGGGCTTCGGCGGCGCGCGCCGCGAACCACACCGACGCGACGTTCGCGACGCCCAGCACCAGGGCGATCGGATACCAGGTCTTTGGCTTGAAGGTCATCGGCAGGTTATCCATGGGGGCGCGGCGAGCCCCGTCGTCGTCAGGCTGGCGACACTCCGTTCAGGTCGTACGCGGCTCGCCGGCGCCGGTTTCCGTGGCCGCCCCGCGGTCAGCTCCCGGTCCCGGTCGGCCTCGCCGCCCGCTCGAGCAACCAGGCGGCCAGCACCCCGGCGGCGTAGGCGGCCAGGTCCCGTGGGTCGAAGTCGCTGCCCAGTACCAGGTGGCCGAGGACAGACTGTCGCCAGCCATCCAGCAGCGGCGCATGATAGAGCTGGCTTGCCTCGACGAGTGCGCAGATCCCGAGTGCCGCACCGGACCGGCGCCCCGCCGGTGCGGCCGGGACAATCGCCCCGACCCACCAGGCGATCATCATGGCCCAGAGCGCGTCACCGACGACGTCGCGGGCCGTGCCGGGCAGTGGGAGGCCGCCGCGGTGCACCACGAGGCCCACCACGATCGTGCCCAGGGCAAGCGCTACGAACCGGGCGCTGGCGCCGGCCACGGGCGCTCTCACCGCGCCATGCTCACTGTGAGGTTGGCGCGTACCGCTTGCGGGTGTCGGCCACCGAGTGGCTGATCAGTTCCTCCAGCGCGGCGAGGTCCACCCCCGCGAGCCCGGGCAGGTAGAGGCACGCCTTCCCGGTCTTGTGCTTGCCGAGTCGCTTGAGCAGGCGCTTCGCCGTGGCCGACTCATAGCCGCCAAGCAGGTAGACGCTGATGTCGCCCTTGCGATTGGAGAAGCCGACGACGCAGCTGTCGCCCTCGTGGCCGCTGGCGTACTTGTAGTGGTACTTGTCGAAGCCCACGATGCTGGTGCCCCACAGAACCGCCTTGCAGCCGGTGACCCGCTTCATGATCGTCGCCAGGGTCTTGCAGTCCTTCCGTCGCACCGGGTCCTTGATGCCATCGAGGTAGGCGGCCACGCTGAGCTTGGTGGCCCTGGTCTTGGCTTCGTACGCCACGGGGCGTCTCCGGAGGTGACAGGGGTTCGGGGTTGGTCGGGATTTCCTGCCAAGCTACGGGTCGCGGGCGTCCCGCCGCCAGTCGGGGGTCTGCCTACGGCGCGCGGCCCCCCGAACCGACCAGCCGGGACAGGCTGAGCAGGGTGACAACAAGGAGGGTCCAGAACGCCACGGTGAGAAAGGCAGGCGGGGTCCGTCCCCGCGACGCCAGCCGCAGTACGCCGTACACCACTCCGCAGAAGATGAGCGCGCCGATCGCCACCCCGATCACGTGGCCCACCAGGAACGAGGTCCCCTGAGCGGCATCCCCGGCACCCGGGGGTGTCAGGAACACCAGGAGGCCGAGCAGGACCGCGGCGCCCAGGGCGAAGGGCCACTGGGGCGGACGCGGGGCCGGGCTCGGCGCGGGAGGCGTGGCGGTCATTGTGCGGTCTCCCACTGGTGGCGGGACTCCAGCGGGACCGGCGCATGATGCGACGGCGCCTGGCAGGGCGTGCCCTCGGGGTGCTCCACAGTGTAGAGCTGACCGAGGGCGAGCCGGAAGGCGCCGGACACCTGGTAGGTGATCGTGGGCGAGAGATAGGACACCAGTGGGAACGCGAAGCGGCCCGCTACCAGGCTGTCGCCGAAGTCCACGTCGCTGATCGTCAGGTGACCCGGGCTGAGCGAGTCGGTGCGGTACGCCAGCCCCGCTGGCCCCAGGAAGTGGGTGCGCGCAAAGCTGCCGGAGGCCGGGTCGCCCAGCGTGAACCGGTCGGCGCGCCGCAGGTCCGCCACGTGGATCTCGAGCACGTCGGCGTCCGGGATCGGCGGATCGAGCTGGGCCACGAGGAGCGTCATTCCGAAGTCGCCGCACCCCACCTGCGAGACCAGGGACCCGAGGGTGTCGCCATCCACCACGATCCGCAGGAACGGGTCTCCCGCGAGCGTCGGCCCCTGGCTTTCGCCGCAGCCCGCCAGGACCAGGGCCCCGAGCAGCACCCGCGCGGCGAGGTCCCACTGCCGGCGTGCGCCTCGCGAGGTCTCCGGCGCGGGATGGGAGGACATGAGGAATCCCCTGGGATCATGTGGCTGGCGGGCCGCCCGCCGTGGTGCCGGGCGACCGGTCCCAAGCTACCGGCCGTCGCGCGCGCCGTCCACGGGCGGTGCGA
>JAXLXY010000013.1:0-96305 GCA_046327715.1 Gemmatimonadales bacterium | reverse complement strand
AGTGACAGGGGGTGGGCCGGGGCCCTGGCGCCGCGGTAGCGTTGGTGGGGCGGGCGCCTCAGTGCTACAATAGAAGGCGCCCGTCACGTTCCAGCCTGCATTCACCCCAGCCACCATCCCATGCGCCTCCATCGTTCGGCCCTCGTTGCCACCCTGCTGCTCGCTCCGCTCGCCCTCGCGGCGCAGGCCGCCCCGCACACCCCCCGCCAGCTCACCGCGGATGACTATGCCCAGGCCGAACGCATGCTGGGGCAGGCCACCTTCGGGCTGGTGCACGGCACGGCCAGCCAGGTCACCTGGCTCCCCGACGGCCGCTTCTGGTACCGGGCCAGCACGGCGGAGGGCTTCTCGTTCCTGCTGGTCGACCCGAAGAAGAAGACCCGAGGGCCGGCGTTCGACCACGCCGCCATCGCGGCGGCGCTGGCCAAGGCCACCGGCCGGCCGGTCAAGGCGGAGCGGCTGCCGTTTTCGAGCCTCGCGTTCTCGGCCGATGGCGCCGCCATCACCGTGACGTGGGGCAAGGACCGGTGGCGCTGCGACCGGGCGGGCACGGCGTGCAGCGCGGCGGGCCAGCGGCCCACGCCGCCCCCCGACGCGAGCCTCTCGCCCGACAGCAGCACCGCGGTGTTCATCCGCGACTACAACCTGTGGGCGGTGAACCTGGCGAGCGGGGTCGAGACCCAGCTCACCACCGACGGGGTCAAGGACTACGGCTACGCCACCAACAACGCCGGCTGGGTGCATGGCGATGACCCAGTGCTGACCTGGTCGCCGGACAGCCGGCGGATCGCCACCTTCCAGCACGACGGCCGCGGGGTGCGCGACATGGTGCTGGCGGGCACCAATCCCGGCGCCCCGACGCTGGAGCAGTGGAAGTACCCGCTGCCCGGCGACAGCGTGGTGTTCATGATCGAGCGGGTGATCATCGACCTCTCGGGCGACGCGCCGCGGGTGGTGCGGCTCCGCATGCCGCGCGACTTCCACCGCTCCACCGTGAGCGACCACATCGCCTGCGGCGGCGAGCTGTGCGACGCGCAGTGGTCGCCCGACGGCACCCGGCTGGCGTTCATCTCGAGCTCGCGCGACCACAAGGACGCCTGGCTCCGCGTGGCCGACGCCGCCACCGGCGAGGTGCGCGAGGTGCTGCACGAGCACAGCGCCACCCAGGTGGGCGACGCCTCCATGCCCGAGGACCTCTGGAAGGTGCTCCCCGCCACCAACGAGGTGATCTGGTGGTCGGAGCGCGACAACTGGACCCAGCTCTACCTCTACGACCTGGCGCGCGGCGCGCTCAAGTCCCGGATCACCAGCGGCGAGGGCAACGTCACCCGGCTGGTCCGGGTGGACGAGAAGGCGCGGCAGGTCTGGTTCACGATGAACGGGCACGAGCCGGGCCGCGACCCGTACTTCCAGCACTTCTACCGGGTGGGCTTCGACGGCAAGGGCCTCACCCTGCTCACCCCCGACGTGGGCAACCACAGCGTGTCGCTCTCGCCCGACGGGGCGTACTTCACCGACACCTGGTCCACGCCGGACACCCCGCCGGTGACCGTGCTGCGCGACGCGGCCGGCAAGGTGGTGCTGCCGCTCGAGAAGGCCGACATCTCGCGGCTGCTGGCCACCGGGTGGCGGCCGCCGGTGCCGGTGACCGTGAAGGGGCGCGACGGGACCACCGACATCTACGGCCTGATGTACCTGCCGAGCACCCTCGACTCGACCCGCAAGTATCCGATCGTCAACAACATCTACCCGGGGCCGCAGTCGGGGAGCGTCGGGCCGCGCTCCTTCAGCCCCGCCCGCGGCGACCACCAGGCGCTGGCGGAGCTCGGCTTCATCGTGGTGCAGCTCGACGGCATGGGCACGCCGGGGCGGTCGAAGGCCTTCCACGACTTCTACTACGGGCGCATGAACGACAACACCATCCCCGACCAGGTGGCGGGGATGCGGGAGCTGGCTCGGCGCTACCGGTTCATCGACATCGACCAGGCGGGGATCTGGGGCCACTCGGGGGGCGGGTTCGCCACGGCGGCGGCGATGTTCAGCTATCCCGACTTCTTCAAGGTGGGCATCGCCGAGAGCGGCAACCACGACAACCGGGTGTACGAGGACGACTGGGGCGAACGCTACCAGGGCCTGATGGTGACGGCGGCCGACAGCGCCGGCTACACGACGGCGGCGAACCAGACCCACGCCGCCAACCTCAAGGGCAAGCTGTTCCTGATCCACGGCATGATGGACGACAACGTGCCGCCCTACAACACCCAGCTGGTGGCGCAGGCGCTGATGAACGCCAACAAGGACTTCGACCAGCTCATGCTGCCGGGCGCGCGGCACGGCTACGGCAAGGACACGCCGTACGTGATGCGCCGGCGCTGGGACTACTTCGTGGCGAACCTGCAGGGGAACATCCCGCCCAAGGAGTACCAGGTGGGGCGGCCGCGGCCGGTGGCGGGGGTGCCGTAGGCGGTACGGCGGTACGGCGGTACGGCGGTACGGGGGTACGGGGGTACGGGGGTACGGGGGTCAGGGCGGCAGGGGCGATCACGATCGCCTCTGCCGCCCTTGTCACTCGCCGTCACTGCACCGGCGTCGGCACCAATCGGTTGGTGGTGGTGCCGTCGCCGAGCTGGCCCTGGGCGTTGTTGCCCCAGCACCAGGCGGCGCCGGCGCCGGTGATGCCGCAGCTGTGGCTCTCGCCGAGGCTCAGGGTGGTGAAGCCGAGCCCGCCACTCACGGGAGTGGGGACGTACCGGTCGGTGGTGCTGCCGTCGCCCAGCTGGCCGCCGCCGCCGTACCCCGGCTTGTCGCTGTTCCGTCCCCAGCACATGGCCGCGCCGGAGGGGAGCAGCCCGCAGGCGTGATCGCCGCCGGTGGCGAGCGCCACGAAGCCGGGGCTGCCGGCGAGCGGCGTGGGCACCAGGCGGTCGCTGAGGGTGCCGTCGCCCAGGTTGCCGTAGCGGTTGTCGCCCCAGCAGTACGTGGAGCCGTCGGCCAGGCCGCAGGTGAAGGCGTAGCCGAGGGCCAGCCGGGTGAAGTGCCGGCCGCCCGCGACGAGGGTGGGGAGGTGCCGGTCGGTGAGGGTGCCGTCGCCGAGCTGGCCGGCGTTGTTGAGGCCCCAGCACCAGGCCTGGCCGCCGCTGGCGAGGGCGCAGGTGTGATTGTCGCCGGCCACGAGGGTGGTGAACTGGAGGCCGCCGGCCACCGCCACCGGCACGGTGCTGCCGATGATGCCGCCGTTGCCCAGGCGGCCGTAGTCGTTGTTGCCCCAGCAGTACGCCGTCCCGCCGCTCACCAGCCCGCAGCCGCCCCACGTCGCCGACTCGAGTTCCGTGAAGAGGTGCCCCCCCGCGACCGGGGTGGGGGTGTGGCGCTCGGTGGTGGTGCCGTCACCGAGGTCGCCGAAGGCGTTGAAGCCCCAGCAGTAGCCGCGGCCGTCGGCGGCCAGGCCGCAGCTGTGCCAGTAGCCGCCGCTCAGGGCGGCGAAGGTGACCCCGCCGAGCACCGGCGTCGGTGTCAGGCGGCTGGTCGTGGTGCCGTCGCCGAGATCCCCGGCGACGTTGTCGCCCCAGCACGAGGCCTGGCCATTGCCGGCGAGGGCGCAGGTGTGGAACGAGCCCGCGGTGAGGCCCTGCCAGCCGCTGGTGCTGACGGCCGTGGCACTGAAGCGGGCGAGGACTTCCTTGACGCCGCGGGATCGCACCACCCGTACCTCGAGCGCCTGGGGCCCGGGGTCGGGACCGAGGGTCCAGTAGTCGCTGGCGCGCCCCTGGTGATCGGTGAGCGCGGCGCCGGCGTAGACGGTGCCGCCGCCGCTGGTCACGTGGAAGTTGACCACGATGCCCGGGAGCGGCACGCCGGTGGCGGTGGTGGCCCGGATGATGAGCGGGAGCGGCAATTCCGCGCCCGGGGGTCCGGATTGCTGGTCGCCGCCGAGCACCTGGAAGGCGAGGTCATCGGGGTTGCCGGGCGCGACGGGTGGGTCGGCGCACGCTGCCGCGAGGCCGGTCAATGCCAGCGCGGCGAGCAGCAGGAGCGCCGGCCGGTGCAACGATGAGGAGCGGCGTGACGGATGGGATGACATTCGGGCCTCCCGATTCAGGAATGCAATGGGCCCGGCAGCGGTGGTCGCCAGCTGGGCCCCTTCGGGAATGCCGCGGTGTCTGCCGGCCGATCCTGCCGCTGCCGGTACTGCCCAATCTGGCATGACGACCGTGAGATGACGGGGAAGGGCGGGTGAGGAGAATCGCAGGGGGATTGGGTGAGCAGGCGATTGGGTGATTGGGCGTTAGGCGATTAGGGGATTAGGCGATTGGGCAGGAGGGTGATAGGCACGAACCGCCGAACCGCCCAACCGCCCAACCGCCCAACCGCCGAACCGCCGAGCCGCCGAGCCGCCCAACCGCCCTCCCGCTTGCCGCGTCCCGGGCCGCGGGGCGAGCTTTGACCGCTGCGCGCCACGCCACACCCTCTACCCGGTCAGGGTCCTCCGATGAAGCCGCTCCCGTTCCTCCCGCTGGCCCTGCTCCTCCTGGCCGGCGGCGCCGCCGCGCAGCGCCCCACCGGCACCATCGGCGCCTACACCGCCCCGCGCCTGTGGCCGGAGCAGCCGCGCCGCTTCGACCTGCTGCACCAGGCCATCCGCCTGCGCTTCGATGCCCCCGCGCGGAAGCTGGTGGGCGAGGTGACCACCCGGGTGGCGCTGACCACCGCGACGGACACGGTGCGGCTCGAGGCGGAGAACCTGACGATCGACCGCGCCACCGGGGCGGGGGGCCGCCGGCTGCGCTTCACCCAGGACACGAGCCACGTGACCGTGCGCCTGCCGCGCCGCGGGCAGCCGGGCGACACGGTGGAGGTGACCCTCGCCTATCACGGCTTCCCGGAGCGCGGGCTCTACTTCGTGCCGCGGCGCAACGTGGTGTGGAGCCAGGGCGAGGCCACCGAGACCCGGGCCTGGATCCCCACCTACGACGCCCCGAACGACAAGACCACCTGGGAGTTCTTCGTCACCGTGGACCCGGGGCTGGTGGTGCTGGCCAACGGGCGGCTGGTGGACGTGACCCCGGCGGCCGACGGCGGGCGGGTGTGGCACTGGCGCCAGGACCGGCCGGCGTCCACCTACCTCTACTCGGTGGTGGCGGGCCCGTTCACGGTGCTGCGGGACGAGTGGCGTGGGATCCCGGTGGACTACTACACCTACGCCGACACCACCGACGCCGCCTGGCGCACCTTCGGCGAGACGCCCGCCATGCTGGAGCTGTACTCCCAGCGGCTCGGCGTCCCGTTCCCGTGGGACAAGTACAGCCAGTCGATCATCCCCGACTTCACCTACGGCGGGATGGAGAACGTCAGCGCCACCACCCAGACCGATCTCGCGCTGCACGGCCCGGGCGGCGAGCCGGAGCAGTCCGGGCGCGGGCTCAACGCCCACGAGCTGGCCCACCAGTGGTTCGGCGACCTGACCACCGCCGCCACCTGGTCGCACATCTGGCTCAACGAGGGCCTGACCACCTACATGGAGTCGGTGCAGCTCGAGGGGAGCCGCGGGTGGGACGCCGCGGCGCTCGCGTGGGAGGGCCAGCAGCGCGCCGCCATGCGGGCGGACGAGAACCAGGCCCGACCGCTGGTCTTCGGGGCGTACGAGGGGACCGACCCGATCGTGCTCTTCTTCAGCGGTCACGTGTATCCCAAGGGCGCCCAGCTGGCGCACCAGCTGCGGCGGCTGCTCGGCGACTCGGTGTTCTGGGCGGGCATGCATCGCTTCCTGGTGGACAACGCCTACCAGCCCGTGACCACGCCGGACTACGCCATCGCCATGGAACGCACCTGCCAGTGCGACCTGGACTGGTTCTTCGACCAGTGGGCCTACGGCATCGGCTATCCGCGGGTGCGCTTCGCGCGCCGGTGGGATGCCGCGGCGGGCACGCTCACCGTGACGGTGTCGCAGGACCAGCCGGTGGACTCGGCGCACCCGCTGTTCCGCTTCCCGGTGACGGTGCGGGTGATCACCCGCGACTCCGTGGTGCGCCGGGAGCTGCTGGTCTCGCGGGCGGAGGAGTCGTTCACCCTGCCGCTGCCGGGGGCGCCCCTCGGCTTCCGGTTCGACGAGGGCGGCTGGCTGCTCGGCACCGTGACCGGCGACCTCTCGACGGCGGAGCTGGGCGCGATGGCGGCCCACGACCTCGACGTTCGGGGCCGGGCCTGGGCGCTCGACGCCCTGGCGCCGGCGCACGATGCGGCCGCCCAGGCGGCACGCCGGCTGGTGGCGCTCATGGAACCGGTGGCGGCGCTGCGGCAGCGGGCCGTCGGGGCGATGGGGGCCGACTCCAGCGACGCCACCACCGCGGTGCTGCGCGCCGCGCTGCGCGACCCCGACGGCAGCGTCCGGGGGGAGGCGATCCAGGCGCTGGCCGGCCGCGACCCGGCGGGCGCGCGCGTGGCGGCCGGGACGATGTACCCCACCGACCCGAGCGATGCGGCCCGGCAGGCGGCCCTCGCGGTGCTGGCGCAGGACCAGGGGGCCGCGGCCCTCGACCTGCTGCTGGGCGCGATCGCGCCGGGCCAGCCGTTCGGCACCCGGTTCACGGCGCTCGGCTTCCTGCGACGGCTCGACGACGGGCGCGCCCGCGATGCCCTCGAGGCCCTCACCGCGCCCAGCGAGGACCGGAACCTCCGCACCGCGGGGCTCAACGCCCTCGTGGCCAGCGGTGACAGCGCCCGCGCCACGCGGGTGGCGCTCCGCCTCGTGGCCGACCCCGATCCGCTCTTCGCGGTGGCGGCGGTCCGGGCCGCGGCGCGTGCCGGCGGCGCGGCCGCGAAGGCGGAACTCCGCGCGGCCCTGGCGCGGGAGTCACGGGTGTTCGTGCGGCAGGCGATCGAGCGGGTGCAGTAGGGCGGTCCCGCCTGTGATTCCCCTCACCGCGCCACCGCGCGGGATGTGCGAGCCTTGGGCCTCTCCCCACATCAGAGTGCCCCATGGCTCGTCCGTTCCTGGCCGGCGTCCGCTGGCCGCTGGCTCCCTTCTTCGCCGCGCTGGCGCTGGCCGCCTGCGGCTCCGACAGCAGCGGCCCCGGCAAGCCCCGCTACGCCGTCGGCGGCACCCTCGCGGGGCTGCTCGCCGGGAAGTCGGTGGCGCTCGAGAACAACGGCGCTGACGGCACCACCCTCTCCGGCAACGGCCCCTTCACCTTCGCCGCCACGCTCAAGGACGGCACCGGGTACGACGTGCGCGTGGCCACCCAGCCGGCCGGGATGTTCTGCGGCGTGACCAACGGGAGCGGCACCCTGGCCGGCGCCGACGTGACCGACGTGGCGGTGGACTGCGCCGCGGTGACCACGGCGCTCGACACCACCTTCGGCGCGGGGCACGACGGCCTGGCCTTCTTCGACCGGGGCGACAACCTCGACGATTCGGGCAACGAGGTGGCGCTCGACGGCACCGGCCGGATCGTCGTCGTGGGGCACAGCCGCAACGCCGCCACCGGCGCGCTGGAGCTGGCGCTGTGGCGGCTCACCGCGGCGGGCGCGCTCGATGGCGGCTTCGGCACCGGGGGCCAGGCCTTCCACCCCGGTGAGGTGGTGGCCGACACGCTGCTCCCCGAGGTGGTGGGCACCAGCGTGGTCATCGACGGCAGCGGGCGGATCGTGGCCGCGGGCTACGACATCGACGCCCACGGGATCTGGGGCGTGGCGGTATGGCGCTTCCTGGCCGATGGGACGCCGGACAACAGCTTCGGCACCAACGGGCTGGCCCGCCTGACCAGCCCGCAGGCGGGCGGGGTGGGCGTGGCGCTCGACGGCAGCGGGCGGATCGTGGTGAGCGGCTTTGCCTGGAACGGCTTCGACTGGGACGCGGCGGTGTGGCGCTTCACCACGGCCGGCATCCCCGACTCGAGCTTCGACGGCGACGGCCTGGTCACCGCCAACTACTCCGCCGGCTCCGGCGTCGCCACCGGCGAGGACATCGGCGTGGGCATCGCGGTGGACGGCAGCGACCGGATCGTCATGGCCGGGTACAGCAGCAATGCCGCCGGCAACCAGGACATGACCGTCTGGCGCTTCAACACCGACGGCAGCCCCGACAACGGCTTCAACGGCACCGGCCGGATGACCCACGACAACGCCGCCGGCGGTGGCGGCAACGACGTGGGCCGCACCGTGGCCTTCCACAACGGTGCGATCCTCGTGTCCGGCTGGAGCCCGAGTGCGGCGGGCGGCGACGACGCGGCGGTGTGGCGGATCACGAGCACCGGCAGCCTGGACCAGACATTCAACGGCACCGGCTACGCCACGGTGGGCGGCAGCGCCGGCGGCAACGGCACCGACACCGGACGCGACGTCATCGTGGACGGCGCCGGCCGGGTGTACCTGGTGGGGGAGAGCGCCAACGGCGCCGGCAACCAGGACATGGTCATCTGGCGCTTCACCTCCGGCGGTATCCTCGATGGGCTGTTCAACGGCAGCGGCGTCCTGGTGCACGGCCAGGCGGCGGGCGGGAGCGGCAACGACGGCGCCCGCGGCGTGGTGCTCGACGGCAGCGGACGGCTGGTCGTGGCCGGCCGCAGCGTGAGCGGCGCGGGGACCCAGGACGTCACGGTGTGGCGGGTGGAGCCGTAGGGGGTTGGGTGATTGGGCGATTAGGCGATTAGGCGATTGGGCGATTGGGCGTGACCGAGCGCCCTTCAGGCGCCGCGCAGCGGCGACTCGGGCGCGAGGGAATGGGCGATTAGGTGATTGGGCGATTGGGCGTGACCGAGCGCCCTTCAGGCCCCGCGCAGCGGCGACTCGGGCGCGAGGGAATGGGCGATTGGACGGTTGGGTGATTGGGCGGACGGCGGTAGCTTCTAACCGCCGAGCCGCCACACCCTCACTCCCTCTCGCCGAGCCGAGTCATGCCGATCGATCGCCGCCGCTTCGCCACCCTGATGGCCGGGGTCGTGGGCGGCTCCGCCCTGCCGCCCGGTGCCGTGCGCGCGGCGGTCCCGCCCGCGCCCGCTGATCCCTGCAGCCTGCCTTCCGCCATCTCCGCGCTCGCGCCGATGACTGCCGGCGTGGTCCCGATCACCCCCGATGAACGCCGGTCCCGGATGGAGAAGGCCCGCCGCCTCATGCGCGAGGCGGGGCTCGGCGCCCTGCTGCTCGAGCCCGGCACCAGCATGGAGTACTTCACCGGCATGACCTGGGGGCAGTCCGAGCGCCCCTTCGTGGCGGTGCTGCCGGCGCGCGGCGACCTGGCGTTCATCTGCCCCGGCTTCGAGGAGGCGCGGGCGCGGGAACGGCTCCAGTTCACCGACGACGTGCGGGTCTGGCAGGAGGACGAGAGCCCCTACCGCCTGCTCGCCGGCATCCTGCGCGACCGGGGCGTGGCCACCGGGCAGGTCGGGGTGGAGGAGCGGCTCCGGTTCTTCATCGTGGATGGGGTGCGGCAGGCGGCCCCGGCGCTGCGGCTGGTCGGGGCGGAGTCGGTGACGGCGGGCTGCCGGATGTTCAAGTCGGCCGCGGAGCTCGCGCTGATGCAGCGGGCCAACGACATCACCCTGGCGGCGATCCGGGTCAGCCTCTCACTACTGCGCGAGGGGATGACGCAGTACGACCTGCAGGAGCTGCAGGAGCAGGCGCTCCGCCGGCTGGGCGGGAGCGATCCGTGGGTGCTGGTGGGGTTCGGGGCGGCGTCGGCGTTTCCGCACGGATCGGTCCAGCCGCAGCGGCTCCGCGCCGGCGACATCGTCCTGATGGACACCGGCTGTGCGGTGGAGGGGTACCAGGCCGACATCACCCGCACCACCGTCTTCGGCGCGCCGACCGCGCGGCAGGCCGAGGTGTGGAACCTGGAGCGGCGGGCGCAGGACGCCGCCTTCGCCGCGGCGCGGGTGGGTGCCACCTGCGGCTCGGTGGACGACGCGGCGCGGAAGGTCCTGACCGACGCCGGCTTCGGTCCCGACTACCGGGTACCCGGGCTGCCGCACCGGACCGGGCACGGCATCGGGATGGATGGGCACGAGTGGACCAACTTCGTGCGCGGCAACACCACCCGCATCCAGCCGGGGATGTGCTTCAGCGATGAGCCGATGATCGCCATCTACGGGGAGTTCGGCGTGCGGCTCGAGGACTGCCTCTACATCACCGAGGACGGCCCGCGGTTCTTCACCCCGCAGAGCGAGGCGATCGACCGGCCGGTGTGACGGTTGGGCGGCACGGGCGGTACCGATCGCCCAACCGCCCAACCGCCCAACCGCCTACCGCGCCACGACGGTGAAGTGCGCCGTGCAGGTCTCGGTGATCGCCGCGCCCGGGACCGCGAGCCCCGTGGTGGGATCGAGCGGGCGCTTGGTGGCGAGGAAGGTCAGGTTGTAGGTCCCCGGCAGGACGCTGCGGCCGAGGTTGGTGACCTGCATGCTCGGCGTGACGAGGCCGACGCCGGTGCCGTAGCCCATGATGAGGGCGGCCGTCGCGTCATCCTTGATGTTGACGTCCCACCAGCCGCCGAGGCTGGTCTGGGGGAAGGTGCTGGGCGGGATCGGCGGACCCACCGGGGTGGGCGAGGCGACCCAGTTCATCGTCACGTTGATCCGGTCCTGGAAGCCGCGGTCGAGCGTCACGCCCACCGAGGTGCCGGCATCGCACACCGCGCCCGCGGAAACCCGCGAGATGCGCCCCGGCTTGGGGGTCCCGCCGCCGCCACCACCACCACCACCACCACCGCCGCCGCCGCCGCCGGACCCGCTGGCTGCGGCCGTCGGGGTGCCGGTGGGCGAGGTCATCTCGCTGCTGCAGGCGGTCGCGAGGGTCGCGACCAGGGCGAGGCCGAGGACGGCCGGTAGGCGACGGTGCATCGAGGGCACTCCATTCGGGAAGGTGGGAGGGGTCGGTCTCTCGGGGACCCACCATGGCAGGGCGCGCGCCAGCGGGGCGCGAATTGCCAAGTCGCACTGGCCGTTGGGATTACATGACGCGTCATGGATTGTCATGAACGCCGCGGCTCACTCGAAACGATCAGGGCTGTACCGAAGCGGGACGGTCGTGACGCCTGGGGACCGCCCTACCGCCTCCCTCATTCGTGCGGCAACTTCTCCCCCCGTGCCCGACACCCCCCACCCGGCCGACCAGTGGATGCCGCAGCTCTACGATGAGCTGCGCGCGCTGGCGCACGCCCACCTCCGCCGCGAACGCGCCGGGCACACCCTCTCCACCACCGCGCTGGTGAACGAGGCCTACCTCCGGCTGGCCCGGCAGCATTCGCTCGAGGGGCTGGATCGCGGGGCGTTCATCGGCACCGCATCCACGATGATGCGGCGGATCCTCGTGGACTATGCCCGGGGCCGCACCCGTGACAAGCGCGGGGGCGGGGCCGAGGTGCTGTCGCTCGACGCGGTGGCGGAGTTCCTGTCGGTGGAGGAGGCGGAGGAACTGGTGGCGCTCGACGCGGCGCTCGAGGAGCTCCGGGCCGTGCACCCGCGCGGGGCCCAGGTGGTGGACTGCCGCTTCTTCGCCGGCCTCACGCTGGAGGAGACCGCGGGGGTGCTCGGCGTCTCGTCCAAGACGGTGCAGCGGGACTGGGAGGTGGCCCGCGCCTGGCTGCGGAAGGAGGTGGCCGGCGCGCTCGGCCTCTTCCCGGACGAGCCCGGCCGCGGGTGATGTCCAGTCCCGCATCGCTTCCGCGCGACTCCGGGTGGCAGGGGCGCGCGCCGCGCCCCGCGACACGGGGGACGCCATGAGGCAGGAGCGCTGGGACCGGATCGCCGCCCTCTTCGCGGAGGCGCTCGAGCGGCCGGCGGCGGAGCGGGGCCGCTACCTCGAGGCCTCCTGCCCCGAGCCGGAGCTCCGCCGCGAGGTCCTGGCAATGCTGGCGGCGCACGCCGATGCCGGCGAGCTGCGGGTGGAGCGCCGGCTCGCCTCCCACGATCCCGCGCCGGAGGCGGGCAGCATGGCGCCCGGCACCCGTGTGGGGCCCTATCGCCTCGAGGCGCTGGTGGGCCGGGGTGGGATGGGCGAGGTGTACCGCGCCACCCGCGCCGACGGGGAGTTCGAGCAGGTGGTGGCGCTCAAGCTGCTCCGGGCCGACGCGGGGGGCACGGACCTGGTGCGGCGCTTCCGCGCCGAGCGGGCGCTGCTCGCGCGGCTCACCCATCCCCACATCGCCACCATCCTCGATGGCGGCACCGCCGCCGACGGGCGGCCCTACCTGGTGCTGCGCTACGTGGACGGCCTGCCCATCACCGACCAGGCGCGGGGCCGGCCGCTGGCGGAGCGGCTGCAGCTGTGCATCAAGGTGGCGCGGGCGGTGCAGTTCGCCCATGTGCGGCTGGTGGTGCACCGCGACCTCAAGCCCTCGAACATCCTGGTGACGGCATCGGGCGAGCCGGTGCTGCTCGACTTCGGCATCGCCAAGCTGCTCGACCCGCAGGCGGGCGCGGAACACGAGACCCGCACCGGCGACCGCCTGCTCACCCCCGCGCACGCGGCTCCCGAACAGCTCTCGGGCGGGGCCATCACCACCGCCACCGACGTGTATGGTCTCGGCACGCTGCTCTTCGAGCTGGTGACCGGCCGGCGGCTGTTCGCGGAGGTGGCGAGCACCGGTGGGGCGCTGGAGCGCGCCATCCTCGAGACGCCGGCGCCGCTGCCCAGCGCGCTGGCGGTGGCCGACCGGGGGCGGATCCGGGGCGACCTCGACCGGATCGTGCAGGTGGCGCTCCGCAAGGAACCGGAGCGGCGCTACCCGTCGGCGGGGGCACTGGCCGACGACCTGGAGCGGTTCCTCGAGGGGCGGCCGGTGGCGGCGCAGCCCGACACCTGGTGGTACCGGACGCGGCGCTACATGCGGCGGCACCAGGCCGGCGTGTGGGCCGCCGGGGTGGTGGTCCTGCTGCTCGGCGTGCTGGGCTGGCGGGAGGTGGCCCAGGCGCGGCGGGTGGCCGCGGAGCGGGACCACGCGGTGCGGGCACAGGTCGCGGCCGAGGAGGTGCTCGCCTTCCTGACGCGGCTGTTCGAGCAGTCGGACCCGCGGGTGGTGCCCGGGGGCGACACGCTGCGGGTCACGGAGTTCCTCGCCCGCGCCGAGGCGGAGGCCGCGGGGCTCGCCGACCAGCCCGCCCGGCAGATGCAGGTGTTGCGGACGCTGGGGCAGGTGCGGCTGAGCCGCGGCGACTACGCCGCCGCGGAGTCGCTGCTCACCGTGGCGCGCGCGCTGGCGGTGACCGCGCTGGGCCCGGACGACGCCGAGGTGCTGCGGACCGACCGGCTGCTGGCGCTGGCCGTGCGCGAGCGGCGCGGCGACGCGGTGGCCGCCCCGCGGTTCGCGGCGGTGCTCGCCGGGATGCGGCAGCGGTACGGCGCCACCCATCCGGACGTCGCCACGGCCGCGGCGGAACTCGCCGGCGTGGTGAGCGCGCCGGATTCGGTGCGGGCGCTGCTCGACACCGCGATCGCCATCCGGGCGCGGCTGGGCGGGGGGGATTCCACCGAGATCGCCTCGAGCCTCGACGACCTGGCGCGGGAGCGGGGGCTGCGGGGGCACTTTGCCGAGGCGGTGGCGCTGGACGAGGCGGCGTTCCGGATCCTGCGGGCGCGGTTCCCGCGCGACCATCCCTTCTGCCTGACGGTGCTCGGCAACCAGGCGAGCTGGCTGGGGCAGCTGGGCCGGTGGGACCGGGCGCGGCCGCTGGCGGAGGAGGTGCTGGCCGCGGCGCGGCGGCAGACCTCGCCCGGGGAGGGGCTGGCGCTGGCGTACGAGCGGGTGGCCCTGATCGTCGTGAACCTGCCGGGCGGCGCGCCGGTGGCCGACAGCCTGGAGCGCGAGGCGCTGCGGGTGTTCCGGGCCACGGTGAGCCCGGAACACGGCCTCCTCACCAGCGCCATGCGCAACCACGCGCTCATCCTGGGCCAGCTGGGGCGGGAGGCGGCGGGGCTCGCGCTGCTCGACAGCGCCATCGCGCGCGCCCGTGCCGCGGGGGAGGCGGAGAACACCGCGTACATGACGGGGCAGCGGGTGCCGCTGCTGGTCCGGCTCGGGCGGGTGGTGGAGGCGGAACGGAGCGCGGCGGCGGCGGCCGGGTACCGCGACCGGCTGCCACGCGGCTCCACCCGGGCCGCCGACCTCGAGTACTGGGGCGGCCTCGCCGCGATGGCCGCTGGGCGGCCGGCGGAGGCAGCCCGACAGCTGGAACGGGCCGCGGCGCAGCTGGCGGCGCGTTACCCGGAGGGCCACCCGCGCCGGGCGATGTTCGAGTGCGCGGCCGGCGCGGCCCTCGGGGCGGCGGGTGGCGAAGTGGCGCGCGCCCGCGCGCTCGTGGCCGCCGGGTGCCCCGCCCTCACGGGGTGGGGGATGGCCGACCGCACCGTGGTGGCCTGGGGGGAAGCCGCCGCCCGGCGGCTGGATGTCCAGATCGGGCCCGGGGCGTCGCGCTAAGGGGGTGAGGATCCACCACCCCCTGCGAGGCGCCCATGACTCCCGCACGTCTTTCCCTGCTGTTCCCCTGCGTCCTGGCCGCCTGCGGCGGCGGCGACAGCACCGGCCCGGCCCCGGGCAACACCAACACTCCGGGCACCGTCAGCCACACCGTGACCATCGGCGGCCAGGCGCGGCAGTTCGTGGTGCACGTGGGCGACTCGGTCGGCCGCCACGAGGCCGTGCCGGTGGTCTTCATGTTCCACGGCTCCAGCCAGAACGGGCCCCAGTTCTACAACATCTCGGGCTGGCGTGAGCAGGCCGACACCAACGGCTTCATCGCCGTCTTCCCGAGCGCGCTCACCTACTGCTATCACGAGGATGGCAACAACGACGGGGACTTCCTCGACGCCGGGGAAACCACCGTCGGGTCCAAGTGGACCCATGGCGAGCTCAACACCCCCGCGATGCCGCTGTGCACCCCGACGGAGGTCGCCGCGCTGACGCCCGGGGAACAGGCGGCGGTGAATCACGCCTTCCAGGAGGATGTGCCGTTCGTGGATTCGATGCTCGCGGTGCTGCGGCGGGACTACCTGGTGGACAGCACCCGGATCTACGGGTCGGGGTTCTCCAACGGCTCGGCCTTCGCGGCCCGGCTGGTGGCCGACCGGAACCAGGTGTTCGCGGCGCTGTCGGGGCACCCGGGCGGGCTCAACGTGCCCGCGGCCCCGGGCCGCGCGATCTCGTTCAGCGCCTCGCTCGGCGCCATGGACCCGCACTGGACGGTGCCCCTTGCCATCGCCACCCTGCCGGTGGGGCCGACGCTGTTCACGGACTACCCGGGCGTGAAGGCCAAGTACGTGACCCCGATGCTGGCCCAGCTCGAGCTGGCCGACGCGCCGGTGTATGACGAGTTCTTCCTGTCGGGGAAGAAGGTGGCGCGATGGACCTACACGACCAGCCTGGTGGGGGCATCGAACACCTTCGTCTTCTCGCTGCTCGAGGACAACGATCACTCCTACCCCAACGGGGTGGGGCACCCGATCGTGCTGGCCCGGCCGCTGTGGGCCTTCTTCCAGACGCAGGTGCTGCCGTAGGCGGGGGCGGGCCCCGGCGCCGCGGGTTGAGGAGGGGCGGCTCCGGGAACGCCTCAAGGGGACGTGGCGCCGCCGCGTCGCTCAGGCCACCCGGGTGCGCACCTCGGGACCCGGAAGCTCGACCGCCGGCGCGGCCCCGGCCTGCAGCCGGAGCCCCGCCTCGTGCAGGAAATGAAAGCCAAGGTTGATGAGGAGCACCCCGCCAACGGCGATCGCGAGGCCGATGAGGCCCAGGTGGGCCCACTCCTCGACCACCGTCCAGACAAACTGGCCGATGCAGAGGATGGCCACGACGATCAGGGTCGGGGTGCGGCCGATCTTGTCCACCACGAAGGCGCCGAACGGCGCGCCCAGCGCCACCACGGGTGCCGCCGCGATCCAGTTGCCGAAGGTCTCGGGGTTCACCGTGCCCTGCAGGTTGCGGGTGGCGATCCCGATGAGGGAGGTGAAGGCCATCAGGATGACCGAGGTGGGCACGCCGATCTTGAGGTCGGTGCGTACCAGGGTCACCAGCACGGCGTAGATGATCATGTCGATGCCGACGCCGGTGAGCGCGGCACAGAAGGCCCCGCCGAACAGGCCCACGAGCAGCCCCGACACGCGGTGGAACCGGATCGGGAGGTTGGTCATCCCTTCCAGCTGGGCGGTCTCCCGCAGCTTCACCAGGGTCATCATCGCGAAGCTGGCCCAGATCACCGCGAACAGCACCTTCACCACCAGCCCCGACACCAGCGGGGCGATGAAGATCAGCCCGAGCGGCGTCCCGATCAGCGAGCCGAGCATGGCCCAGCGCAGCATGGGCCAGGCGACCTGCTGGCGCCGCGAGATGATGAAGATGCTGGCGCTGGTCATCCCGATCGACTGCACCGCGAAGCCGAAGTCCCGCCCCAGCGCCGCCGGCCCATCGAACAGGAGCACCAGGACGGGAAAGCCCACGGTGCCACCACCCATCGGGGTGGAGCCGGCGAAGTAGGAGCCCGCAGCCATGGCCACCGCGATGGGCCAGTGAGCCTGCGCCAGCGGCCAGTACCCACGCACCACCACGAGGAACAACCAGGTCAGGTAGAAGGCGCCCAGCCACGCGACGAAGATCCATACTCGTGGCCGGGGGGCAGTGGAGGGGGCGAGGGAGGGCATCGGGCTCCTGGTGCACCGCTGCGTCAGCGGGGTGTGGGGGGCGCGCGGCACCCGGGGTGGCTGGCGGCCGATGCGGGGGCGCATCGGGGGGGGCCAGCCGCATGGTCAAGGGGTGCCCGCGATGCTGGAGCAATTCGAGTGCCGCGGCCCCTGTCCGGGGTGGGGCGTGATCGTACGATGTCGAAGCAACACCGCCTCACAGGGTTCCTCAGGCCGGCGGGGAAGGGGAGGGAGCGACGGCCCGACCCGCCCGCATGAATCCCGGTTCCGGGGACCTTGCGGGAATCTTCAGGCGGGGCGGGCTAGCCTCCCCGCTCCCGACACCTCCTCCGAGCGCTCCATGCACGACGTTCCGAAGACGATGGGCCAGCAGTTCGGCCGCCGCAGCTGGGCCGAGCCGTGGAAGATCAAGATGGTCGAGCCGCTGCTGCAGGTGTCGGCGGAAGACCGGGTCCGGGCGCTCCGGGCCGCCGACTACAACACCTTCCTGCTCAAGTCGGAGGAGGTGTACATCGACCTGCTGACCGACAGCGGCACCAGCGCCATGAGCGACCGCCAGTGGGCGGGGATGATGCTCGGCGACGAGGCGTACGCTGGGAGCCGGAACTTCTACCGGCTCGAGGCGGCCATCCAGCGGTCCTACGGGTATCGCCACATCCTGCCCACCCACCAGGGGCGCGGCGCGGAGCACCTGCTCAGCCGCTGCGCCATCACCCCGGGGCAGACCATCGCCGGCAACATGTACTTCACCACCACCCGCCTGCACCAGGAGCTGGCGGGGGGGACGTTCGTGGACGTGATCGTGGACGCGGCGCACGACACCACCAACCGCGACCCGTTCAAGGGCAACATCGACCTCGACAAGCTCGAGGCGCTGGTGGCCCGGGTGGGGGCGGCGAACATCGCCTACGTGAGCCTGGCGGGGACGGTGAACATGGCCGGCGGGCAGCCGGTGTCGATGGCCAACGTGAAGGCGCTGCGGGCGCTGTGCGACCGGCACGGGATCCGGATCTTCCTCGACGCCACGCGCATGGCCGAGAATGCCTACTTCATCCAGCAGCGGGAGCCGGGGTACGGATCGGTGCCGATCGCCCAGATCGTGCGCGAGTTCTGCGACCAGACCGACGGCGCGTGGATGAGCGGGAAGAAGGACAACCTGGTGAACATCGGCGGCTGGCTCGCCGTGAACGACTGGACGCTCTACGAGGAGCTCCGCAACCAGATCGTCATCTACGAGGGGCTGCACACCTACGGCGGGATGGCGGGGCGGGACATGGAGGCGATGGCCATCGGCATCGAGGAGTGCCTACAGGACAGCTACATGCACTCCCGCGTGGGCCAGGTACAGTACCTGGGCGAGCTGCTGACGGACTGGCAGATCCCGATCGTGCAGCCGGTGGGGGGCCACGCCATCTTCCTCGACGCCCGGGCCTTCTATCCCCACATCCCGCAGCACGAGTTCCCGGCCCAGACCCTGGCCGCAGAGCTCTACCTGGACTCGGGGATCCGCGCCATGGAGCGCGGGGTGGTGAGCGCCGGCCGCAATCCCGCCACCGGCGACCACTACTACCCGAAGCTCGAACTCACCCGGCTCACCATCCCGCGGCGGGTCTACACCCAGGCCCACATGGACGTGGTGGCGGAGTCGGTCAAGATGATCTTCGACCGGCGGGGGGAGACCCGCGGGCTCCGGATGACTTACGAGCCGAAGTACCTGCGGTTCTTCCAGGCCAAGTTCGAGCGACTCTAGGGCGGGCCGGAGGGGGGGCGGACGGGCCACCCTTGCCGAAACCGGGAATCGGGCGCATCCTCTGGCAGGCTCTGGAGTTGGACCCCCTGAGGAAGTGCCCGGCCTGCCCCCATGGCGTACGTCAACTGCCCCAAGTGCAACCAGAAGGCGCTGAGCGTCGCGACGCGATGCCCGCGCTGCGGCGAGGCGTTCGAGGCCGGCTTCTTCGCGCCGCCGCCGCCGGCGCCGCGGCACGTGCCGCGCATCGTGCTGCTCGCGGCCGGGGCGATCGGCGTGCTGGCGGTGCTCAACCTGGTGCCGTGGAAGGCCCGGCTCGGACCCGCCACGGCCAGTGAGGGCATGACGCCGCCGCCGGTGGTGGCCGCGCGGCGTCCGGCTCCCGCGCCGTCGCGTGACACGGTACGCCGGCCAGCCGAGGTCGGGGCGGCGCGTGACTCGGTGCCCGTGCACCTTCCGGCCCCGGCCGCCACGGTGCCGCGGGCCGTGGACAGCAAGCCCGCGCCCGCCCCGGTGGCCGCCACGCCACCCGAGACCGCACCCGCCGTCCCGAAGCCCGAGCCTGCGACCACCGACGGCGAGGCGCGCTACGCCAGCACCTGGGTCAACGTCCGTTCCGGCCGCAGCCCGACCGCGCCGGTGACCCGGGTGCTCAATCCCGGGGAGTCGGTGGCGGTGGACCAGCCCGACCAGGGGTGGCTGCGGGTCCGCCGGGCCGGCGAGGTCGTGGGTTACGTCGACGCGAGGTTCCTCGACAGCACGCCCCGCTAGGGAGTCCCCCGCGTCCGCCTCGCCGCGCCTTCCCCCCCCCCGAGCTCTCCATGTGCCGCAACATCCGTACGCTGCATCACTATGACCCGCCGGTCACCGACGCGGAGATCCACGACGCGGCGCTGCAGTTCGTGCGCAAGGTGAGCGGGTTCGCGCGGCCGTCCCGGGCCAACGCCGCCGCGTTCGACCGGGCGGTGTCCGAGGTCTCGGCATCGGTGCACCAGCTGCTCGCGACGCTGGTGTCGTCCACTCCCCCGCGGAACCGGGAAGCCGAGGCGGCCAGGGCGCGGGCGCGGAGCGCCCGGCGATTCGGCACCCGCGGCGACCCGGGCCCGACGTCGACCTGAGCGGCCCCCGCCCGGTGGGGAGGGACAATCGTGTCGCCCCGCCGGTAATGAAGCGGTCCCCACCCTTTCATGATCCCTTCAGCGTCCCGGGTCTAGGATGCTCGCGGACGCCGCGCGTCCTCCTCGCGACGGGGGGGCCGTCGCCGGCGCAGCGAGGATCGTGACGCATGACCGCGACCCAGCCGCCCCGGGCGGCGGCGCACCCCAGTGGCGACAAGCGCTTCAAGCTGCTCGACCGGGCCATCAACCTGCACCAGGGCGACGGCCACGCCCTCATCGAAGTCCTGCACACCGCGCAGAACGTCTTCGGATTCCTCGAGGACGACATCCTCCTCTACATCGCCCACGCGCTCAAGCGGCCGCTCAGCCAGGTCTACGGCGTGGCGACGTTCTACCACTACTTCCGGCTCAAGCCGCCGGGGCGGCACACCTTCGTGCTGTGCCAGGGCACCGCCTGCTACGTGAAGGGGGCGCCCCAGCTGCAGCGGGCCGTGGAGCACCGCTGTGGGGTGAGGTTCGGCGAGACCACGAAGGACGGCAAGGTCTCGCTGCTCACCGCGCGCTGTGTCGGGTCGTGCGGGCTGGCGCCGGTGGCGGTGGTGGATGAGCAGATGGCGCCGAAGCTCTCCGAGGCCGACGCGCTGGCCCGGCTGGAGCGCTGGCTGACCGAACCGGAGCCGGGGCCATGAACCTCGACGAACTGCGGGACGCGGCGGAGGCGGAGCGGACCCGCCAGGCGGGATTCGCCGGCCGGGTGCGCTGCTGCACGGCGAGCGGGTGCGTGGCCTCCGGCGCCGCGGAGAGCTGCGAGGCGTTCAAGGCGCTGCTGGCGCAGCACGGCCTGGCCGACCGGGTCGAGGTCGTGCCCACCGGCTGCATGGGGCTCTGCGGCCAGGGGCCGCTGGTCACGGTCGAGCCCGGCGAGGTGCTCTACCAGCAGGTGACGCCGGCGGTGGCGGAGCGGATCGTCACCGGTCACCTGGCGGGGGGCACCCCGGTGGCCGACGCCACGGTCGACACCACGGTGCCGTTCTTCACCTCGCAGGTGAAGATCGTCAACGAGCACAGCGGCCGGATCGACGCCACCCGGATCGAGGGCTACCTGGCCGCCGGGGGCTACGAGGCGCTGGCCAAGGCGGTGGGGGAGATGCAGCCGGGCGCCGTCATCGACGAGATCCGCGCCAGCGGGCTCAGGGGCCGGGGCGGCGGCGGCTATCCCACCGGCCTCAAGTGGGCCATCACCCGCAAGATCGAGGCGGACCAGAAGTACGTGGTCTGCAACGCCGATGAGGGCGATCCCGGGGCCTTCATGGACCGCAGCGTCCTGGAGAGCGACCCACACCGGGTGCTCGAGGGGATGGCCATCGCCGGGTACGCCGTGGGGGCCAGCCAGGGCTACATCTACGTCCGGGCGGAGTACCCGCTGGCGATCGAGCGGCTCAAGGCGGCCATCCGCCAGGCCGAGCGGCACGGGGTGCTGGGCAACCGGCTGCTCGAGTCGGGGTTCAGCTTCCGGATCGACCTGCGGGTGGGGGCGGGGGCGTTCGTGTGCGGCGAGGAGACGGCGCTGCTGCGCTCCATCGAGGGGCGGCGGGGCCGGCCGCACCCGCGGCCCCCGTACCCGTCGGAGGCCGGCCTGTTCGGCAAGCCGACGGTGATCAACAACGTGGAGACCTTCGCCAACGTGGCCCCGATCATCACCCGGGGCGGGGCGTGGTTCGCCGCGATCGGCACGCCGAAGAGCGCGGGCACCAAGGTGTTCGCCCTGGCGGGAAGGATCCGCAACACCGGCCTCATCGAGGTCCCGATGGGGATCGCGCTCCGGACCATCGTGTTCGACATCGGCGGCGGCACGCCCGAGGGGACCACCTTCAAGGCGGCGCAGACCGGCGGCCCCTCGGGGGGCTGCATCCCGGCGGCGCACCTCGACCTGCCGGTGGACTACGAGTCGCTGCAGGCGGTGGGGAGCATCATGGGCAGCGGCGGGTTGATCGTGATGGACTCCACCAGCAGCATGGTGGACGTGGCGCGCTACTTCATGGAGTTCAGCATGGACGAGTCGTGCGGCAAGTGCATCCCCTGCCGGGTGGGGACGGTGCAGCTGCACGGCCTGCTGGACAAGCTCACCCGCCGCGAGGCCACGGCCGCCGACCTGGCGCTGCTCGAGGAGCTGTGCGTGATGGTCAAGGAGACGAGCCTCTGCGGCCTGGGGCAGGCGGCGCCCAACCCGGTGCTGTCCACGCTGCGGTTCTTCCGGGACGAGTACCAGGCGGTGCTGCAGCCGGCCGGGGAGGGCTGACCCATGGGCGTCATCACCCTGACGATCGACGGCCACGCCATCAGCGCCCACGACGACCAGACGCTGCTCGAGGTGGCGCGGGAGCACGGGATCGAGATCCCGACCCTGTGCCACCTCGACGGCCTGGGCGACGTCGGCGCCTGCCGGCTCTGCCTGCTCGAGATCGAGGGCACGCCGCGGCTCTCCGCCGCCTGCACCACCCGCCCGCAGGAGGGGATGGTGGTGCGCACCACCAGCGAGCGGCTGGAGCGCTACCGGCGGACCATCATCGAGTTCCTCGCCTCGGAAGGGAACCACCACTGCGCGGTGTGTGTCTCCAACGGCCACTGCGAGCTGCAGGAGCTGGCCGTGCGGGTGGGGCTCGAGTACGTGCGGGTGCCGTACCTCTACCCGACCAAGACGCTCGACGCCTCGCACCCGGACTTCGTGATGGACCACAACCGGTGCGTGCTGTGCACCCGGTGCGTGCGGGTGTGCGACGAGGTCGAGGGCGCCCACACCTGGGACATCGCGAACCGGGGCATCGCCTGCACCATCATCGCGGGGCTCAACCAACCCTGGGGCGACGCCGAGAGCTGCACCGCGTGCGGCAAGTGCGTGGCGGTCTGTCCCACCGGCGCGCTGTTCCCCAAGGGGATGGCGGTCTCCGAGGCCACCAAGCGCACCGACTTCCTCAACTACATCGTCACGGCGCGCCGGCGGCGCGAATGGAACCATGGGTACCTCGCCAAGGAGTGAGCCATGAAGCCCCGCGTGGCCACGGTGTGGCTGGGCGGCTGCTCCGGCTGCCACATGTCGTTCCTGGACCTCGACGAGCGGCTGCTGGAGCTGGCCGACCGGATGGAGCTGGTCTACTCCCCCATCGCCGACATCAAGGCCTTCCCGGCCGGGGTGGATGTGACGCTGGTGGAGGGGGCGGTGACCAACAGCGAGAACGAGGAGATGGCCCACCTGGTCCGGCGAAACTCGAAGGTGGTGGTCTCCTTCGGCGACTGCGCCACCACGGGCAACGTGACCGCGCTGCGGAACCGCTACAGCCCCGACGAGCTCCTGCACCGCGCCTACGTGGAGCTGGCCGAGGGCGACCCGACGGTGCCGTCGGAGTTCACCACCATCGCCAAGCTGCGGGCCCAGGCCCGGCCGCTGCACGAGTTCATCAAGGTGGATGCGTTCCTGCACGGCTGCCCGCCGACCGCCGAGGAGATCTGGCTCGCGGTCTCCGCGCTGCTCGAGGGCCGGCAGCCGGAGCTGCCGAGCATCTTCCGGAGGTACGGCTGAGATGACCCGCACCATCACGATCGACCCGGTCACCCGGATCGAGGGGCACTCCAAGATCACCGTGCAGCTCGACGCGGCCGGGAAGGTGGAGGGCGCGCGGTTCCACGTGAACGAGTTCCGCGGCTTCGAGAAGTTCTGCGAGGGCCGCCTGATGTGGGAGATGCCGGGGATCACCAGCCGCATCTGCGGCATCTGCCCCGCGAGTCACCTGGTGGCCTCCGCCAAGGCCGGCGACGAGATCCTGCAGGTGACCATCCCGGAGACGGCGGAGAAGCTGCGCCGGCTGATCACGCTCGGGCAGTGGGTGCAGTCGCATGCGCTGAGCTTCTTCCACCTCTCGTCCCCCGACCTGCTCCTCGGCTTCGACGCCGATCCCGCCACCCGCAACATCTTCGGGGTGATGGCCGCCGACCGGGAGTTTGCCCGGCGGGGCATCCGGCTGCGCAAGTTCGGGCAGGAGGTGATCGAGCTGCTCGGCGGGCGGAAGATCCACACCCCCTGGGCGGTGGCGGGCGGGGTGCGCGAGCCGCTGGATGCCGGCCGCCGCGATCACCTGCTCGCCTGGATCCCGGAGGTGCTGGAAACGGTGCAGCTCGCCCTCGCCGTGCTCGGCGGGGTGCGGGAGCAGTTCCAGGCCGAGATCCCGAACTTCGGCGAGCAGCCGACGCTGTATCTCGGCCTCGTGGCCCCCGACGGCGCGCTGGAGTACTACGGCGGGGCACTGCGGATCCGCGATGCGGCGGGGGCGACGGTGGCCGACCAGCTGCCACCCCGCGAGTACCGCGAACACTTCGGCGAGGTCACCGAGACCTGGTCGTACCTCAAGTTCCCCTACTACCGGCCGGCGGGGCTGGCCGGCGGGGTGTACCGGGTGGGGCCGCTCGCGCGGCTCAACGTCTGCGACTACATCCCGACTCCGCGTGCCGACGCGGAGCGGGTGCGCTTCCGGGCCCTCGCCGGCGGGCAGCCGGTCCACAACCCGTTCCACTACCACTATGCGCGGCTGATCGAGATCCTCTTTGCCATCGAGCAGATCGAGCGGCTGCTGCACGACCCGGCCATCCTCGGCACCCACGTGCGGGCACAGGCGATGGTCAACGCCACCGAGGGCGTGGGCTGCTGCGAGGCGCCCCGTGGGGTGCTGTTCCACCACTACATGGTGGACGGCAATGGGGTGCTGCAGCGGGTGAACATGCTGATCGCCACCGCGCAGAACAACCTGGCGATGAACGCCACGGTGCTCGCCCTCGCCAAGCGCTACCTCGATGGCGCCACCATCACCGAGGGACTGCTCAACCGGCTGGAGGCGGGGATCCGCGCCTACGACCCGTGCCTCTCCTGCTCCACCCACGCCATCGGCCAGATGCCGCTCACCGTCCAGGTGTTCGGGGCCGACGGCGGGCTGCTCGCGGAGCGGGGCCGGTGAGCCTTCCGCTCGTCATCGGCATCGGGAATCCCACCCGCTCCGATGACGGGGCGGGGCACGCGGTGGTGTTCGGGCTGTCGCGCCTGGTGCCCGATGGCACCTACCGCGCGGTGCACCAGCTCACCCCCGACCTGGCGGAGGACCTCGCCGAGGCGAGCCTCGTGGTATTCGTGGATGCCTCGGTGCGGGCCACGACCCTGCAGCTGGTGCCGGTGGAGCCGACGCCGGTGGCACCGGGGAGTCACATCACCACGGCGGGGGCGCTGCTCCACCTGACCGAGCTGGTCTACGGCCGCCGACCCGGGGCGGCGCTGCAGGTGGAGATCCCGGCGTATGAGATGGGCTTCGGCGAGGAGCTGAGCCCGTGGACGGCCACCTGGGTCGGTCGGGCCATCGCGCGGCTCGCGACGCACCTGGGCGACGAGCCACGCGGGCGCACACTGCCCTGCTAGCGCCTCTGGCCGAGGCTGCCCGCCTGCCGTATAATCGTACCTGTCCGCTTTCAATTAATAGCTGCCCTGCCGAGCCGCCCCCCGGAGTGCCCTCGCACCCCGGCGCCGGGCGGGTCCGTCCCGATCCAGCGAGGGTGCGTGGGTTACCGGCGCTTCACGGATGGTGAGGGCCACGAGTGGGAGGTCCGTGACCTCTCCCGCTCGGCGTGGGAGTTCCATCCGGTGCCCGGCAACCCGGGCCGGATCCTGCGGATCGACCCCCCGGGCTACGAGCCCGATCCCTTCGAGTTGAGCGAAGAAGAGCTGCAGCGGCTGCTCGGGACGTCGGGTGGTGGCGTCCGGGCCCGCCCGCCCAAGTCTCCCTTCAAGGACTGATCTCCCTTCATGAGCCAGGAGCGCCTCGCGGCCGCGCTCGCCGACCGCTACCGCCTGGAGCGGGAGCTGGGGCAGGGCGGCATGGCCACGGTGTACCTGGCCCGGGACCTCAAGCACGAGCGCCAGGTCGCCATCAAGGTGCTCCGCCCGGAGCTCGCGGCGGTGATCGGGGCCGAGCGGTTCCTGCGCGAGATCAAGACCATCGCCACCCTGCAGCACCCCCACATCCTCGGCCTCATCGACAGTGGTGAGGTGCAGGGCACCGCGTACTACGTTATGCCCTACGTCGAGGGGGAGAGCCTCCGCGACCGGCTCACCCGCGAGAAGCAGCTGCCGATCGCCGAGGCGGTGCGGCTGGCCACCGAGGTGGCGGGGGCGCTCGACTACGCCCACCGGCACGGCATCATCCACCGGGATATCAAGCCGGAGAACGTGCTGCTGCACGACGGCTCGGCGCTGGTGGCGGATTTCGGCATCGCCCTCGCCGTGAGCAAGACGGGCGGCACCCGGATGACCGAGACGGGGATGAGCCTCGGCACGCCGCACTACATGAGCCCCGAGCAGGCGATGGGGGAGCGGGAGATCACCGCCCGCAGCGATGTGTACGCGCTGGGCGCGATGACCTACGAGATGCTGGCGGGGGAGCCGCCGTTCACGGGGCCCACGGCGCAGGCGATCATCGCGAAGGTGATGACGGGGGAGCCGGCGAGCCTGGTGGCCCAGCGGAAGAGCGTGCCGGAGGCGGTGGAGGGGGCGGTGTTCACCGCGCTCGAGAAGCTGCCGGCGGACCGCTTTGCAAGCGCGGCGGAGTTCGCGGCGGCGCTGGCCGGGGAGCGCTCGGCGGCCCGGCGGCCAGTCGGCTCGGCAATCCGTCGGCCCGGCGGCGCGTTCCCTCGGTGGCTTGCTATTGCGGCGGGGATCGCGCTGCTGGGTGCGGGCATCGTCGTCGGGCGACAGCTGGCGCGGCCGGCGGAGGGTCCCGTCACGCGGCTCACGCTCGACCTCCCCAACCTCCGGGTCAACCACACCGGGTACTACGGCGTCGCGTTCGCGCTTTCGCGCGACGGGTCGCGGCTCGCGTTCGTCAGCCGGACCGGCGGCAACGGCGACGGCCTGGGCGGCATCACGCGCATCATGGTGCGCGACCGCGACGTGCTCGAGCCCCGGGCGCTCGAGGGCACCGACGGCGGGGATGGCCCGTTCTTCTCCCCGGACGGGCAGTGGATCGGCTACTTCGCGGATGGCAAGCTGTTCAAGGTACCGGCGAACGGCGGCGGGCCGCCGGCCCAGCTCGCGGAGGGCGCCATCCCCATCCTCGCCGGGGGGGCATGGCTCGACGACGGGCGGATCGTCTTCAGCACCCCGGGATTCGCGCTGCAAGCGGTCACCTCCTCCGGCGGCGCGGCCACCACCCTGGTGCCGGCGCCGGAGGTCGGGGGCATGATCTTCCCCACGCCGCTGCCCCGGAAGGATGTCCTGCTCGTGACCCGCTGCGGCAACAACTGCGCGCAGCAGATCCTGATGGCCGTCCACCTCGAGACCCAGCAGCTCGACACCATCCTGCCGGGCGCCTCGCGCGGGTTCTACCTGCCCAACGGGTACCTCGTGGCGGTGATGCAGGACGGCAACGTGGTGGGCGCGCCGTTCGACGTGCAGGCGCTGCGCTTCCGGCGGCCGCCGGCCACCCTCCTGAGCGGCGTCCAGACCGAACTCACGATCATCCCCGAGTTCGCCGTCGCCGATGACGGCACCATGGTGTACCTCCCCGCCAACGCGGCGGCGGGGCGGGCCACGCCGGCCGAGGTGGACCGGACCGGGAAGAGCCGGGTGCTCGACCCCGCATGGCTCGGGCGGTTCAACAGCATCACGCTTTCGCCCGACGGCCGCCGCCTGGCGGTGGGGATCAGCGAGGGGATGGGGAGCATGCTGTGGGTGAAGGAGCTCGACGCCGGCCCGCTCACCCGGCTCACCTTCGCCGGCAACATCAACTATCGCGGCGCCTGGATGGCCGATGGCCGGAGCCTCAGCTTCAGCTCGGACATGCAGGGGCCGGCGACGCACCTCTACCGGGTGCGCGCCGATGGCAGCGACAAGCCGGAACGCCTCTTTCCGGGCGACACCGCCCAGATCGACGAGGTGGACTGGTCGCGGGATGGGCAGTGGGTGGCGTACCGGACCGGCACCATCGCCGGGGTGCGCGACGTCTACGCCCGCCGCCTGTCCGGGGACACCGCGCGGATCACCATCGCGGCGCGCCCCGCCGACGAGTACATGCCGGCGCTCTCGCCCGACGGGAAGTGGGTGGCCTACGTGTCGTTCGAGTCGGGGCGGGAAGAGGTCTATGTCCGGCCCTTCCCCGACGTGGCCCGGGCGCGCTGGCAGGTGTCCACGGCCGGGGGCACCAGCCCGGTGTGGGCGCACTCGAGCCGGGAGCTCTTCTTCCTGGCGCCGGGCGACTCGCTCATGGCCGCGGAGGTCACCGGCACGCCCGAGTTCCGGGTGCTCGGGTATCAGATGCTCTTCTCCACCCGGCCCTTCGTGTTCCAGCCCTGGCACCAGGCCTTCGGGGTGCGGCCGGGCGACCGGAGCTTCGTGATGCTGCGCCGCTCCACCGACCTCGGTCCCGACGCGCGTCGCCTGACGGTGGTGCTCAACTGGTTCCGCGAGTTCAGCGCGGCGGAGGGCGCGACACCATGAACGACCGCCTCGCCGCGGCCCTCGCCGACCGCTACCGCCTCGAGCGCCAGCTCGGGCAGGGCGGGATGGCCACGGTCTACCTGGCGCAGGACCTCCGCCACGACCGGCAGGTGGCCGTGAAGGTGCTGCGGGAGGAGCTGGCCGCGGTGATCGGGGCCGAGCGGTTCCTGGCGGAGATCCGCACCACGGCCAACCTGCAGCACCCGCACATCCTGCCGCTGTTCGACAGCGGCCAGGTGGAGGGCACGGTCTTCTACGTCATGCCGTACGTGGAGGGGGAGTCGCTCCGCGACCGACTCACGCGGGAGACGCAACTCCCGGTGGAGGAGGCGGTGCGGATCGCGCGCGAGGTGGCGCAGGCGCTCGACTACGCCCACCGCCGCGGCGTAATCCACCGCGACATCAAGCCCGACAACATCCTGCTCCACGACGGCAGCGCCCTCGTGGCCGACTTCGGCATCGCGCTGGCCGC
Organism: Gemmatimonadales bacterium; assembly: GCA_046327715.1. Taxonomy (GTDB): domain Bacteria; phylum Gemmatimonadota; class Gemmatimonadetes; order Gemmatimonadales; family GWC2-71-9; genus JADJOM01. Next base: position 67,821 of record JAXLXY010000013.1, on the reverse strand, counting down.
CTCGAAGACCGGCGGGACGCGGATGACCGAGACCGGCATGAGCCTCGGCACGCCGCACTACATGAGTCCCGAGCAGGCGATGGGCGAGCGCACCCTCGACGCGCGCACCGACATCTATGCCCTCGGCTGCGTGCTCTACGAGATGCTGCTCGGCGAGCCGCCCTTCAGCGGGCCCACGGCGCAGGCCATCGTGGCCAAGGTGATGACCGAGAAGCCGTCGGCCATCGTGGCGCGGCGGGATAGGGTGCCGACGCATGTCGAGGAGGCGGTGCTCACGGCGCTCGAGAAGCTGCCCGCCGACCGCTTTGCCACGGCGGCGGAGTTCGCCACGGCGCTCGACCGGGGCGGGGCGTCCCGGCGGCCGGCTACGCGTGCGGCCCTCACCGCGACCGCAGCCCCGCCGGCGCGCACGCGGGCGGCGCGGTGGCTCCCGTGGGCGGTGACGGCCTTGGCGGTGGCGGGGGCGGCGTGGAGCTGGCTGGGTCGCCCGGCGGCCGGGGGGCCGTCGCGCTTCATCATGTCCCTCGGGGACTCGGCCGCGATCAACCTCAACGCGCCGGGGCTCGCGCTGAGCCCGGACGGCCGGAGCCTCGTCTTCGTCGGCGGCGGGAGCGGAGAGGCGCAGCTCTGGATCAAGCGCTGGCGGGACCTCGACGCCGTACCGATCCCCGGGACGGCCGGGGCGTCGGCGGCCACGTTTTCCCCCGACGGCACGCAGCTCGCCTTCGTGGCCCAGGGTCGTCTGCAGCGCATCCCCGTGGACGGCGGCCCCGCCGTGGCGCTCGCCGACTCGGCCGCGGGCGAGCAGTTCGTCCCCGCCTGGCTGAGCGACGGGACCCTCCTCTACGTCAACGAGCTGCTCTTCGGGCTGCGCCGGGTCCCGGCCGAGGGCGGGACCATCGAGGACGTGCTGCGGGACTCCACGCTGTATGGGTATGGCATCGTGAACATGGTGCCGCTTCCGCGGGCCCGCGGGGTGCTGTTCACGGCGTGCCAGTCGGCGTGCGTCACCGCCACGCTCCGCGTCTTCGATCTCGCCACGCGGACCCAGAAGGAGCTGCTGACCGGCGTGCTCGGCGGCGTGTACCTGCCCACCGGCCACGTGTTCTACCAGCGGCGCGATGGCGTGGGCCTGGTGGCGCCGTTCGACCTCGACCAGCTCACCCTCACGGGACCCGGCGTCCCCGTGCTCGACGGCATGTCCCCATTCGGGGCAAACAACTTCGCCCTCTCGGCGAACGGCACGCTGGCCTACCTGCGCGCCACGGGCCAGGAGGGCGGCGTCGAGGTGGTCCGCGTCTCGCGCAGCGGGGTCGTCACGAAGCTCGACTCCACCTGGCCGAGCACCGCGGTCTCGTTCGGGGTCTCGGCGGACGGGCGGCGACTGGCCGTGAGCCTCGGGCTCGGCGCTGGCGCCGCCAACATCTGGGTGCGGCCCGTGGGGCCCGGCGCGCCAACGCGCCTGAGCTTTGGCGGCACGGATCGCCGGCCTGCCTTTTCGCCGGACGGGCGGATGGTCGCGTTCGTGCGCGACTCGCTCAACGGTGGCGACGTCTACGGGCGCCTCGCGGACGGGAGTGGCGAGGACCGCCTGCTCGCCAAGCTCGACCGCCCGATCCAGGAGGTCACCTGGTCGCCCGACGGGCAGTGGATCGTGGTCCGCACCGACAACGGCGCCCGCGGCAACGGCGACCTGGTGCGCGTCCGTGTGGCGGACGGCACCGCGGTCCCGCTCATCGACACGCCCGCCACCGAGGTGCAGCCCACCATCTCCCGCGATGGCCGCTGGCTGGCGTACGTGGTGTTGACGGCGGGACAGCCCCAGGTCTTCGTGAGCCCCTTCCCCGAGACCCGTGGCAGCCGCTGGCAGGTGACCACGCGCGGTGGCAGCCTGCCCACCTGGTCCGCCAACGGGCGCGAGCTCTACTATGTGGACCCGTCGAACCGCCTCGTGGCCGTGCCGGTGGAGACGCGCGGCAGCTTCCAGAGCGGGACGCCAACCCCGCTCTTCAGCGTGGCCTCGATGGTGCTCCTCGACCAGTGGCACCAGCCGTACGCGCCCCTGCCGGACGGTTCCGGCTTCCTCTTCATGCACCAGCGCGCCGCCAGCGCGCAGGGGGCCAATCACGTGGTGGTGGTGGAACACTGGCTGGACGACCTGCGCACCCGGTTGCCGAAATGACCGCCATCCCCGACCGCCTCGCCGCGGCCCTCGCCGACCGCTACCGGCTGGAGCGGGAGCTGGGGCAGGGCGGCATGGCCACCGTCTACCTGGCGCAGGACCTCAAGCACGACCGCAAGGTGGCGGTGAAGGTCCTGAAGCCCGAGCTCGCCGCCATGCTCGGCGGCGAGCGCTTCGTGGTGGAGATCAAGACCACCGCGGCGCTGCAGCACCCCCACATCCTGCCACTGTTCGACTCCGGGGAGGCCAACGGCTTCCTCTATTACGTGATGCCGTTCATCGACGGCGAGACGCTCCGGAGCAAGCTGGACCGCGAGACCCAGCTCGGCATCGACGAGGCGGTGCGGATCACCGTGGCCGTGGCCGACGCGCTCGACTACGCCCACCGCCACGGCGTGATCCACCGCGACATCAAGCCCGAGAACATCCTGCTGCACGACGGCCGGCCCATGGTGGCCGACTTCGGGATCGCGCTGGCGCTTTCCGCCGCCGCCGGCGGCCGCATGACCGAGACCGGGCTGTCGCTCGGCACGCCGCACTACATGAGCCCCGAGCAGGCCACGGCCGAGAAGGAGCTGACGGCACGGAGCGACGTGTACTCGCTCGGCAGCGTCTGCTACGAGATGCTCACCGGCAACCCGCCGCACGTGGGCGCGTCGGCGCAGCAGATCATCATGCGGATCGTGACGGAGGAGGCGGCGCCCGTCACCAAGGTGCGGAAGAACGTCCCGCCCCACGTGGCCGCGGCGGTGGCGCGGGCCATCGAGAAGCTGCCGGCCGACCGCTTCGAGAGCGCCCGCGCCTTCGCCGATGCTCTCGGCGACCCGCGGTTCGGGGCGGGGGCCGCCGGGACGCGGGCCCACGCGGGGGTGGCCGGCCACGGGGCGCGGCCGCGCTGGCTGCTGCCGCTCGTGGCGCTCAACGCCCTGGTGGTCCTCGGGCTTGCGGCGTTCGCGCTCCGCCCGCACCCGGCGGAGTCGCCCACCCGGCAGCGGGTGCTGCTCTGGCGGCACTCCTTCGGCTCGATCCTCGCCCCCGGGGTGCAGACGATCACCAACCAGGTGGCCATCGCGCCCGACGGCTTGAGCATCGTCTTCGCGGATTCCACCGAGGGCGGCCTCCGGCTGTTCCGGAAGCTCCGCGCCGAGGGCGAGCCGGTGGCGCTCGCGGGGACCGAGGGAGCCATCTCCCCGTTCTTCGCGCCGGATGGCCAGTGGGTCGGCTTCATCAGCCGTGGCCGGCTCCGGAAGGTGCCCGTCGGTGGCGGTGGCGCCGTGACGCTGGCCGAGGACGTGAACCTGGTGTACGCGGCCGCGGCGTGGTTCGACGACGGCACCATCCTGTACGTCAACCAGCAGAACCTTCTCTCGCGGATCCCGGCCGGGGGCGGGCCACCGTCGCGGATCAGCGGCGATTCCCTGTTCGCGCGGCGGACCATCGCCACCATGACCCCGCTCCCCGGGAGCAGGGGCTTCCTCTTCACCACCTGCCCGGGCAACTGCGGGGTCCAGTCGGACGTCTACGGCTGGGATTTCTCGGCCGACTCCGCGCGGCTCCTGGCGCAGGACGCGGCCGGGGCCTGGTACGCTCCCACGGGCCACCTGCTGTACACCAGCCGCGAGGGCGGGCTCTTCGCGGCGCCCTTCGACGTCCGGGACATGACGCTGACGGGCGGGGCGGTGCCGGTCCTCGAGGGGGTGGAGCCGGGCACCGTGGCACTCTCCTCCACGGGCTCCCTCCTCTACACCACCGGCGGCCTCCTTGGGCGTGCCTCACGCGAGCTCACCTGGGTGGGGCGCGACGGATCGGCCACGCCGGTGGACACCACGTGGCATGCCCGCTTCGTCTATCCCGCGGTGTCCCCCGACGGGAAGGCCATCGCCGTGAGCATCATGGAGGGCGGGACCCAGCTCTGGCTCTGGCGGGACGACCGCACCCGCCAGCGCCTCACGCAGGATGGCACCGTCAACTGGCGTCCCTACTGGCGCGCCGACGGCCAGGCCATCGCCTACCTCTCCAATGCGGGCGGGCCCCAGGGCCGTGATGCGTACGATGCCTTCCTGGTGCCGGTGAACGGCGGGGCACGGCCGGCCATGATCGTGGACCACTCGTTCGGGCTCTGGGAGGTGGAGCTGACGCGCGACGGGCAGTACGTCGCGGTCCGTTCCGATGAGGAGGGGTCCGACGGCAACATCCGTTACCGGCGCACCAGCGGTGACACGACGCTGACCGGCCTCCTCACCGGCGCCGACCGGACCTCGGTCTTCGACCTCTCGCCCGACGGCCGGTACATCGCCTACTCGTCCGATGCCGATGGCACGATCGAGGTGTACGTCTCGCCGTTCCCCTCCGTGGCGTGGCGGCGTCCCATCTCGAGTGGCGGCGGCACCGAGGTGCGCTGGTCGCGGAGCGGGCGGGAGCTCTTCTACAAGAGTGCCACCCACCTGATGGCGGTCCCCGTCACCGCCGGCGCCAGCTTCACCGCCGGTGCCCCGCGCCCGCTGTTCCGGCTCGACGGCTACATCGCGGCTCGCAATCGCCAGCAGTACGACGTGGCGCCCGGCGACCAGCGCTTCCTCATGATCAAGGACCTCGCCGGCCCCGCGAACGAGAACGTCTTCTACGTGGAGCACTGGTTCACCGAACTCCAGGCCAAGGTGCGCCAGTGAGCATCCTCGACCGCCTCCGCGACGCCCTTGCCGACCGCTACCGCCTGGAGCGGGAGCTGGGGCAGGGCGGCATGGCCACCGTGTACCTGGCGCAGGACCTCAAGCACGAGCGCCAGGTGGCCATCAAGGTGCTCCGCCCCGAGCTCGCGGCGGTGATCGGGGCCGAGCGGTTCCTGCGCGAGATCAAGACCATCGCCACGCTGCAGCACCCCCATATCCTCGGCCTCATCGACAGCGGCGAGGTGCAGGGCACCGCGTACTACGTGATGCCCTACGTCGAGGGGGAGAGCCTCCGCGACCGGCTCACCCGCGAGAAGCAGCTGCCGGTGGCGGAGGCGGTGCGGCTGGCCACCGAGGTGGCGGGGGCGCTCGACTACGCCCACCGGCATGGCATCATCCACCGGGACATCAAGCCGGAGAACGTGCTGCTGCACGACGGCTCGGCGCTGGTGGCGGATTTCGGCATTGCGCTGGCGGTGAGCAAGACGGGCGGCACCCGGATGACCGAGACGGGGATGAGCCTCGGCACGCCGCACTACATGAGCCCCGAGCAGGCGATGGGGGAGCGGGAGATCACCGCCCGCAGCGACGTGTACGCGCTGGGCGCAATGACCTACGAGATGCTGGCGGGGGAGCCGCCGTTCACGGGCCCCACCGCGCAGGCCATCTTGGCCAAGGTAATGACGGAGAAGCCGTCCGGGATCGTCGCGCGCCGGGACCGGGTGCCGTCCCACATCGAGGACGCGGTGCTCACGGCGCTCGAGAAGCTGCCGGCCGACCGGTTCGCCACGGCGGCGGAGTTCGCGGCGGCGCTGCAGGAATCCTCGGCCCGGCGCATCGGGCGAACGTTCGGTGCTTCCCGGCCCCTGTATGCATCGCCCCGCCGGCTCGCCCTGCTCCTGCTCGCCGTGGCCGTCACGGCCGGGTCCGCCTTCCAGCTCGGGCGCCGGCTGGCGCGGGCCGAAGGCGGCGATCCTGGCGTGATCCGGGCGACGCTTGAACTCGGCGACAGCACCGCGGTGCTGCCGATCGGCAATGTCCGCCTGGCGATCTCTCCCGACGGCCGGCGGGTGGTGTTCGTCGGGAAGAAGGGAGCCGAGTCCGGCCTCTGGATCCGGGAACTCGACCGGCCGGATTCCCGGCTCCTGCCGGAGACTCGGGGCGCGTTTGCGCCGTTCTTCTCGCCCGATGGTGAGTCCGTCGGGTTCTTCAGCCGGCTCGCCGGGCGAGTCGCCCTGCGGGTCGTGCCCACGGCCGGCGGCGTCGTGCGGACGGTGCTGCAGGATTCGGTGGCCTCCTTCGGCGGTGCGGATTGGGGAGATGACGGCCAGATCTACTTCACCAACAGCGCCCGGGGGCTCTCCCGGGTGGCCGCGAGCGGCGGGCCAGTCACGCTCATCGCCAAGCCTGACAGCGCCGCCGGCATCAAGGAGTACGACTACCCCGACGTTCTGCCCGGCAGCCGGCAGGCCTTCCTGATGCTCTGGCGGGGGTCGCTCGGCTCCAACCGGGTGGGCGTCATTGACCTGAAGACGGGGGCGCTGACCGACCTCGCGCCCGGGTCATACCCGCGGTATCTGCCCTCGGGCCACATCGCCATCGGCGCGCCGGATGGCCGCTTCCTGGTCGCCAAGTACGATCCGCGCGCTCAGCGCCTGTCGTCGGCCCCGATGCTGATGCTGAATGATGTCCAGGAAGAGATTTCCAACGGCACCGTCCAGTTCGCGGTCGCGGATAACGGCACGATCGTCTTTCAGCGGAAGGCGACCGGCAAGAATGGCATGGTGTGGGTGGACCGCGGCGGCGGGGAGACCCTGGTTGACAGCACCCTCACGGGTGATTTCTCGAGCGCGTCGCTCTCGCCCGACGCGACCCGCATCGCGGTCGCCCTGTCGGTCGCCGGGGGCGGCCAGGTCTGGGTCAAGGATCTTCGCACCGGCGCGTTTGGCCTGCTGTCGCAGGAACTCGCCGATGCCGACCGTCCAGTGTGGTCACCCGACGGAAAACACGTGGCGTTCCTCGCCACCCGGGGCACCCATCGCACGGCCTGGATCCGCCGGGCCGATGGCAGCGACAGCGCCCGGACCGTGGCCCCCAGGGCCAGGGAGCAAGATTTCGACGAAGTCGCGCTGGTGAATGGCGGCCGGACCGCGCTATTCCGTTCCGAGGGCTCGGCCCAGGGCACCCGGCACCTGATGGTGATGGAGCTGGGTGTGGACACCGCGCCGCGCCCTCTGCTCCAGTCAAGCTATGATGCCTTCGCGATGGCGCTCTCGCCCGACGGGCGGTGGTTGGCATACGTCTCCGACGAATCGGGCAGTGACGAGGTGTACGTCCGCCCTTACCCGGCGGTCAGCTCCGCCAAATTCGCCATCTCCGTGGGTGGTGGGCTGGAGCCGCTCTGGCGCCGGGACGGCGGTGAACTCTTCTTCCGAAGCCGGACCGGCGACATGTACTCCGTGACGGTCGGCCCGGGGCGCGAGTTCACCACCAGCGCCCCCACACTCCTGTTCGCCAAGCCCACGATGACACTCCAGGACTTTTTCCGGAGCTACGACGTCCACCCTGACGGCCACCGCTTCCTCATGCTCCGGGCCGGCGGGTTCGAGGGCAGCAGGCTGAGTGTCCTGTTCAACTGGCGGCCGGACCGGGCCCTGCCCCAGGCCACCGCGCCATGACAGCCACCCCCGACCGCCTCGCGGCCGCTCTTTCCGACCGCTACCGCCTGGAGCGGGAGCTGGGGCAGGGCGGCATGGCCACCGTGTACCTGGCGCAGGACCTCAAGCACGAGCGCCAGGTGGCCATCAAGGTGCTCCGCCCGGAGCTCGCGGCGGTGATCGGGGCCGAGCGGTTCCTGCGCGAGATCAAGACCATCGCCACCCTGCAGCATCCCCACATCCTGGGCCTCATCGATTCCGGTGAGGTGCAGGGCACCGCGTACTACGTGATGCCCTACGTCGAGGGGGAGAGCCTCCGCGATCGCCTCACGCGGGAGAAGCAGCTGCCGATCGCCGAGGCGGTGCGGCTGGCCACCGAGGTGGCGGGGGCGCTCGACTACGCCCACCGGCACGGCATCATCCACCGGGACATCAAGCCCGAGAACGTGCTGCTGCACGACGGCTCGGCGCTGGTGGCGGATTTCGGCATCGCGCTGGCGGTGAGCAAGACGGGCGGCACCCGGATGACCGAGACGGGGATGAGCCTCGGCACGCCGCACTACATGTCCCCCGAGCAGGCGATGGGGGAGCGGGAGATCACCGCCCGCAGCGACGTGTACGCGCTGGGCGCGATGACGTACGAGATGCTGGCGGGGGAGCCGCCGTTCACGGGGCCCACGGCGCAGGCGATCATCGCGAAGGTGATGACGGGGGAGCCAGCGAGCCTGGTGGCGCAGCGGAAGAGCGTGCCGGAGGCGGTGGAGGGTGCGGTGTTCACGGCGCTGGAGAAGCTGCCGGCGGATCGGTGGCCGTCCGCGCGGGAGTTCGCCGAGGCGCTGGCCGGAAACGGCTCGGCGGCGCGGCGGCTTGGCGGCACGAGTGCGCGGCCGGTCCGCCAGGGCGCCGTGTCGCCGAGGCGGCGTGGGATCCTGCTGGGCGGGCTCCTCGCGATCGCGACCCTGGCCGCCGGCTACCTGGCCGGCCGGCGGGGTGCGGGTGCAGCCGGACCGAGCGTCTATGACCTGGCTCTCCCCGACACCGCGCGCATGTCGTTCAGCCTGGTGAACGTCTCGAGTGCCTACGGCACCCCGCTGCGGAACCTGTCCGTGTCCGCCTCCGGTGACTTCCTGGTCTACTCCGCGCTGCATGGCGACTCGACCGAGCTCTGGGTGCGGAGCCTCCGCGACGCCACGACCCGGCCGATCACGGGCACCATCGGGGCCACTGCGCCGCGACTCTCGCCCGACGGGACGCGGGTGGCCTACTTCGACGGCGCGGCCGTCATGGTGGCGCCGCTCGCCGGCGGGGAGGTCCGTCGCCTGCTGGAGGTGCAGGGGGCCTCCGCGCTCGAATGGCTCGGCCGGGACACGCTCCTGGTGCTGCACGACGACGGCACCGCCTTCGCCCGGGTGGACCTGCAGGCTGGCGCCATCAGGGACACGGCCATCACCCGCTGCCCGCTGGGCGACTGGGTGCCGGCCACCCGGGAATTCCTCTGCAGCTGGAATCTCTCGTTCTTCCTGGTCGATCCCGCGACGGGCGCGCGGCGCGAGATCCGGATGGGCACGGACCAGGGCGTGGCGGCGCGGGGGACGGATCCGCGCCTCGTCCAGGACCGGTATCTCATCTACCTCAATGCAGACGGCGACCTCGCCGGCGCGCCCTTCGACCTCAAGGCCGCCCGGATGGGCCGGCCGGCCACGCTGCTGAGCGGCGTGCGCCGGGAGGCCGTGGGCGTGGGACAGTTCGACCTCACGCCCGAAGGGGACCTGGTCTTCGGTGCCGGCGGCGACGGCACCATCGGCCGCCTCGTACGGCTGGCGCGTGGCGGGACGCCGGAGCCGCTGCCGGTCCCGCGGGGCTCCTACCAGCGCTTCGACCTCAGTTCCGACGGCCGCTGGCTCGCCGCGACCGCTTCCACGCCCGGGCGACAGGAAGTGCGGCTGTACGACCTGCGCGACGGCCAGGCGCTCACCTGGTGGAGCGCCGAGTACGTGCGCCACCCGATCTGGTCACCCCGCGGGGACGCGCTCCTCATCTCGGTGCGCGATTCCACCCGGTACACCGTCCTCTACGGCGTCCCCAACAGCGGCCGGAGCCCCGACACGCTGTACACCACGGTGGACCCGGCGCGCTACCGCGACCCGGTGGACTTCCGGAATCCCGGCGCGATCGTGCTGCAGGACTGGGAGGTCTCGAGCGTCACCTGGGTGGCGGGCCCCACGGCGTGGACCCGGGAGGCGCCGCTGGTGGCGCGGGATGCCCGTTTCGCCTCGGTCTCGCCCGGGGGCCGGTTCCTCGCCTACCAGACGGTGGAGGGCAGTCACGTGATGGTGACCTCCTTCCCGGAGCCGGGGAAGCGCTGGCAGGTGGCCACCGCCGGGGTCGAGCCGATCTGGCTCTCCGCCACCGAGCTGCTATACCGGGTGGGCGCGGCGTGGTACGCAGTGCGCATCGACCCGGCCACTGGCGAGCCGACCGGGCCGGGCACCTTCTGGGCCCGCGACCCGCGCTTCTCGGATACCAGCGGCTGGTCCAACCGCCCCACCAGCGACGGGCGCATCCTCTACCTGCAGGGCCCCGAGGAGGTGAGCGTCGGCTACCTCCGCGTGATGCCCCGCTGGACCGGGCAGCTGCGCGTCGCGGTGGATGCGGCCAACTGACCGCGCCGGCTAGTCCGGGACCTTCCGCCATTCGGTGCTCAGGGTACCATCGCCGCGCGCCGTCTCGAACCGTCCGGGCCGCGGCGCCCCGGGGGCGGCAAAGCAGAACCGCACCAGGTCGTCGGTGAGCCGGTAGATCCCGTACTGCACCTGGCCCTTGCCGGGGCCGGCCGTGAGGTGGCAGTCGATGGTGTGCGGATCGGCCGAGGTGTCCACCGTGAAGGTGGCGCACGAGAGCAGCTGCCCGTCGATCCGGACGATCGTCTCCTCCCCCTCGGTGACCCGCTCCGACCGTTCCACCAGCGCCGCGGGCAGCGGGCGCCCGTCGCGTGAACCCGATGTCATGCGCCAGCGCCCCTGCAGGCGCGACAGGGCGTTGCTCAAACCCCGGTGCGTTCCCACCGTTACCTCGTCCGCCACGTTGTCGGATAGCTGCCGCGAAGTGGGAGGCCTCCTCCCACCTAGGGGACTGACGAGCGCCGGGGGCACGCACATCGCCATGTCAGGATCTCGCAAGGGGTGCCCCGCTCCGCTCGCGATCCGCAGGACCGTGCCCGGCATCGCGATGCCCCCCTGTGCCGATCTGAAACCCCGGATCTTCCCCCTGCGTCCGGCGGAGACGCTGGGACCCTCGCCCGGGGCCCCGTTCCCGAATGGCCATCGCCCCCCGTCGGACCGAACCCGGAGGTCGCCGGATGTTCTGCTGGCAGGACCTCCGTTACGCCGCGCGTCTCCTCTGGCGGCAGCCCGGCTTCACGCTCCTCACGGTGGCCGTGCTCGCCGGCGGCCTCGGGCTCAGCATCTTCACCTTCTCCTTCCTGCATACCGCCATGCTCAAGCCACTCCCGGTACCGGAGGGGGAGCGGGTGGTCCGGCTGATGGCGAGGGTGGAGGGCATCGGGTTGGCTTCGATCGACGCAGGGGACTTCGCGGCCCTGCGGCCCGCCATCACCACCCTCTCCGAGGTGGGCGTCTATACCACCCGTGAGTTCGTCGTGGGAACCGGGGAGGGCACCCGTTCCCTTGGGGCCGTAGCCTCCGAGTGGAACATCTTCGAGCTCACCCGCACCAGGGCGCTCATCGGCCGGGGCTTCACCGCGGCCGACCAGCTCCCCGGGGCGGAGCCGGTCCTGGTGCTGGCCCACCGGGCGTGGCGCTCGGTCTTCGGGGGGGACGCTGAGGTGATCGGCCGGACCGTCCGACTGAGCGGGGTGCCGACCCGGGTGATCGGCGTGATGCCGCCTGGCTACGGCTTTCCGGTGGCCGCCGAGGCGTGGGTCCCGATCGATCCCGCGCTGCTCAGCGCCGTCGATGCCCCTCGGGAACGGATCATGGCCTACGCCCGGCTCGCCCCGGGAGCGACAGCCGCACGTGCCGATGCGGAGTTGAGTGGCCTGCTTCGGCGCGCCGTCGCGGCGCGCCCGACCGCGGATCCCACGATGCCACGGCAGGAGGGCATGGCGGCGGTGTCGTACCCACTGGCGCAGATCGGTGAGGAGGCGCCGCTGGTGCTCGCGGTGCTCAACCTGATCGCCACCCTGATCCTGCTGCTCGCCTGCATCAACGTGACCAACCTGCTGCTGGCCCGTGCCAACGAGCGATCCCGCGAAACGGCGGTCCGCCTGGCACTGGGTGCGCCGCGCGGGCGGCTGATCATGCAGGGCCTGTGGGAGGTCGTGCTGCTCTGCCTGCTCGGCGGGGCCATCGCCGTCGGCTTCGCGGGGTGGCTCCTGTCGGCGGTGAACGGCTGGGCCCAGACCCGGCTCGAGGGCAACCTCGCCTTCTGGTGGGTCTGGGGCCTCGATCGCTCCGCACTGCTCGCGGCGGGCGGCTTCGTGACACTGGCCATCGCGGTGCTCGGCGTCATCGCCTCCCGCCGGGCGGTCAATACGCGGATCAATGCCGTGCTGCAGGAGGGCGCGGCGCGCGCCGGCGGGCGCCGCGAAGGGCGCATCGCCCGGTGGCTGGTGGTGGTGCAGGTGACGGCGGTCTCGCTGCTGCTCTACTTCGGCACGCTCTCCGCCGTGGTCGCGTGGCGCGTGGTGCACGTGAACTTCGGCTACGACACCGGGCGGCTCCTGTATGCCGGGGTATCCCCGCCGGCCGAGCGCTACCCGGACGCCGCTGCCCGCGACCGGCTCTACCAGGCCCTGCAGGACCAGCTCCAGCTCCGCCCGGAACTTGACGGGGTGGTGCTGCGAAGCACGCTGGCCGACGCCGACGGCAGCGGCGGGGAATACGAGCCCACCGGATGGACCGGCGGCACGCTGCGTCCCCGGAGTTTCGTGCTGGCGGTCCGCGGCGCCCTCATTCCGCTCGGGATCGGGCTGCGGGAGGGGCGCTACTTCGACACGCGGGACGGCCGGGGCGCCGAGCCGGTGGTGCTGGTCAGCCAGTCGCTGGCGGCGCGCAGCTGGCCGGGTCGCTCACCGCTGGGGGCGCAGCTCCGGCTCACGGGGCTCGGAGACTCCGCGACGACCCGGACCGTCGTGGGGGTGGTGAGCGACGTGCTGCTGGGCAATCCCCTCAGCCGCAACCGAAGCGCCATGGCGGTGTACGTGCCACTGGAGCAGTCGGACGCGCGCGATGTCTCGGTGCTGTTCCGCCACCGGGGCGGGGAACCCGCGGCACTTTCGGCCTTCCATGAGGTGCTGCTCGCCGTCGACCCGCGGGTGCCACCGCCCCATGTCTCGAGCTACCGGGACATCCTGGCCAAGGCCACGGTGATGGCCCGCTCGGTGGCCTGGCTCTTCGGGGGCGCCTTCGGCTTTGCGCTGCTGCTGGCCGTGACCGGCATCTACGGGCTCATGGCCCGCTCCATCGGCCGGCGCACCCGCGAGATCGGGGTGCGCCGCGCGCTGGGCGCCACGGACCGGACCATCCTCGTCATGCTGCTGGGCGAAGGAGGCCGGCAGCTGGGCGTGGGTGCGCTCGTGGCCCTGCCCCTGATGCTGGTGGTGGGGTGGGGCTTCTCGCGCTTCTTCCTGGTCACGCTGCCCCTCGCCGTGGGCGCGGCCCTCGCGGTGTCGACGACGATCGGCGCCATCGTCCTCGCCGCGACCCTGCTGCCGACCCGCCGGGCGATCGCAGTGCCCCCGCGCGACGCGCTGTGGCGGGAGTGACCGGCGCCGGCGTTCGACGCTCCCCGCCCGGGTGACTGGACGCGCCCAGCCGGCGGGTGCATAGTCATGGCGCTCGTCCCGGCCATCCCTCCCCTCCGTCCTCTCCGGAGACCCCTCGCGTGCTCAGGAAGCTCCTCATCGCCGTCGCCGTGGCGCTCGCCGTGATCGTGGCCGTCGTGGCCACGCGTCCCGCGCACTTCAGCATCACCCGGTCGGCCACCATCGCCGCCCCGGATTCCATCCTGTTTGCCCAGGTGAACGACTTCCACCGGTGGGAGGCCTGGTCCCCCTGGGAGAAGCTCGATCCCGCCATGCAGAAGACCTTCGGCGGGGCCGCGGCGGGCACCGGGGCCACCTATGCCTGGGTGGGCAACAAGGACGTGGGGGAGGGGCGGATGACGATCACGGAGAGCACCCCCTCGTCCCGGATCCTCATCAAGCTCGAGTTCCTCAAGCCCTTCGCCGCCACCAACGACACCGAGTTCCGCTTCGAGCCGGCCCCCGGCGGCACGACGGTGACCTGGACCATGTCGGGCGAGAACAACTTCATGGCCAAGGCCGCCGGCCTGGTCATGAACATGGACCAGATGATCGGCGCCGACTTCGAGAAGGGCCTCGCGCAGCTCAAGGCCGTGGCGGAAGCCGCCACGGCCGCCCCGCCTTCCCCTTCCCCCGCCTCCTGAGGATCCCCCGATGAGCGGCGTGCGCCTGCTGGTCGGCACCCGGAAGGGTGCCTTCATCCTGACCGCGGACGGGACGCGGAAGCACTGGTCCGTCGCGGGTCCCCACTTCGGCGGCTGGGAGCTGTATCACCTCAAGGCCTCCCCGGCGCATCCCGGCCGGATCTACGCCTCCCAGTCGAGCGGCTGGTTCGGCCAGCAGATCCAGCGGTCCGACGACGGCGGCACGACCTGGGAGCCGGTCGGCAACGAGTTCACCTACCAGGGCACGCCCGGCACCCACCAGTGGTACGACGGGACCCAGCACCCCTGGGAGTTCAAGCGGGTGTGGCACCTCGAGCCGTCGCTCACCGACCCCGACACGGTCTACGCCGGGGTGGAGGACGCCGCCTTCTTCCGCAGCACCGACGGCGGCCGCAGCTGGCAGGAGCTGCCCGGCCTGCGCGATGCCAAGGGCCACCTGTGGCAGCCGGGGGCCGGCGGGATGGGGCTCCATACCATCGTGCAGCATCCGACCAACCACCGGCGGCTGTTCATCGCCATCTCCGCCGCGGGCGCCTTCCGGACCGACGACGGCGGCGTGAGCTGGCGGCCCATCACGAAGGGGCTCGACTCGAAGTACCCCCTCCCCGACGCGACCGCCGAGGTGGGGCACTGCGTGCACCGGATCGCGCTCAACCCGGCGCGGCCCGACGTGCTGTTCATGCAGAAGCACTGGGACGTGCTCCGCAGCGACGATGCGGGCGAGTCGTGGCGCGAGATCAGCGGCAACCTGCCGAGCGACTTCGGCTTTCCGATCGTGGTGCACCCGCACCAGCCCGACACCGTGTACGTGGTGCCGATCAAGAGCGACTCCGAACACTACCCGCCCGAGGGCAAGCTCCGGGTGTACCGGAGCCGGGTGGGCGGCGATGAGTGGGAGCCGCTGACCCGCGGGCTGCCGCAGCAGGACTGCTACGTGAACATCCTCCGCGGTGCCATGAGCGTGGACACCCTGGACGCGGGCGGGATCTACTTCGGCACCACCGGCGGGCAGGTGTACGGGTCCTTCGACGGCGGCGACAGCTGGACGGCCATCGTCCGCGACCTGCCGGCCGTCCTCTCGGTCGAAGCCCAGACGCTGGCATGATCCGGGTGGTGCTGCCCGAGCACCTGCGCCGGCTGGCGCAGGTGGAAGAGGAGGCGCTGCTCGAGGTCTCGCCCCCCGCCACGCGGGAGGCGCTGCTCGATGCGCTCGAGGCCCGGTATCCCATGCTCCGGGGCGCCATCCGGGACTACGGCACCCGCAAGCGCCGGGCGTTCATCCGGTTCTTCGCGTGCGGGGTGGACCTCTCGCACGAGCCCGCCGATGCGCCGCTGCCCGACGCGGTGGTGCGTGGCGCCGAACCCTTCCTGGTGGTCGGGGCGCTCGCCGGGGGCTAGGGGAGGGACCGGTTTCCGGTCGCCCCGGCCCCGGGCGACCGCCGCTCGCGGATTCGGCCGTCCGGCTGCATCTTGAGCGGGGTGAGCCCCTCGTCCGTCCCCCTCTCGCCGACCTGCCGGCCTCCCTGCCGGCGCGGCTCCCGTGCCCCATGAGCTCCACCGAGCTGCGTACCGCATCGATCGCCGGCGGCGCGGGCCCCAAGCCCCGCGACGAGGAGCTCGACCTCTTCGGGCTGACCCACGTGGGCAAGGTGCGCAAGCAGAACCAGGACCACTTCCTGCTCTGCACCGTGCACCCGCAGGTGCAGGTGCATGGCACCAGTCTCCCCGCGACGGAGCACCTGCCGCTCCGCGGCCAGCGACTCGCCACGATCCTGCTGGTGGCCGATGGCGTGGGCAGCGGCGCGGGCGGCGGTGAGGCGAGCCAGCTCACCGTCGAGAGCATCACCAGCTACGTCTCCTCGAGCCTGCACTGCTACCACGCCGCGGGGACCAACCAGGCGGGGGAGTTCGAGGAGGCGCTGCGCACCGCCGTCATCGAGGCGCACACCGCGGTCCGGGCCGAGGCCGCCAGCCGCGCGGAGCCGGCGCGCATGGCCACCACCCTCACCCTGGCCATCGTCACCTGGCCCTGGGTGTACGTGGTGCAGGTGGGCGACAGCCGCTGCTACCGCTACCTCAACGGCGAGCTCCGGCAGGTCACCCGCGACCAGACCATGGCCCAGGCGCTGGTGGACGAGGGCGCGCTGCCCGCCGAGAGCCTCAAGACCTCGCCGCTGAGCCACGTGCTGGTGAGCGCCATCGGCGGCGAGCACGCGCTGCCCGAAGTCACCCGGCTCGAGATCCGGGATCGCAACTCCGTGCTCCTGCTCTGCAGCGATGGCCTCACCAAGCACGTCACCGACGCCGAGATCGCCGCCCAGGTCGGGGCCATGACCTCGTCGGAGCAGCTGTGCCGTTCGCTGCTCGACCTGGCCCTGGAGCGCGGCGGCAGCGACAACATCACCATCCTGGCCGGCCGCGCCCCCGGGCCGCGCGACTAGTCCGCCTCGTCCACTCCGAGTCTTCCCGCATGGTCCCCCGCGAACCCTGGTTCCAGCGCCAGTTCACCTTTGACCTCCCGGTGAGCGCCGCCGCGGGGCTGATCGAGCGACTCCGCGGCACGCCCCCCCGGCTGGCCCACCGGCTCGCCGGCCGTCCCGCACACCAGCTCACCCATCGCCCCGGCGTGCACTGGTCCATCCAGGAGAACGCCGGCCACCTCGGCGACCTTGAGCCGTTGTGGATGGCACGGATCGAGGACCTGGCCGCCGGCCGCCGGACCCTGGCGCCCGCCGATCTCGACAACCGCCTGACCGAGGACGCCCGGCACAACGCGCGCCCGCTGCCGGAGGTGCTGGAGACCTTCGCCGCGCGGCGCGCCGACCTCGTGGTGCAGCTCGAACAGGCTGACGAGGCCGACTGGCTCCGCTCAGCGTTGCATCCGCGGCTGAAGGCCCCCATGCGGCTGCTCGACCTCGCCTTCTTCGTGGCGGAGCACGACGACCACCACCTGGCCACCATCAGCGAACTGCTGCGCCGGGACGGGTAGGGCCGATGCGCGGCCGCACCGCCCTCGGGATCTTCCTCGCCGCGGCCGGGGCCATCGTGCTCCTGCTCCGGCCGGTCTACCGGGGGGCCACTCCCGATCCCGGTGCCGCCGTGGAAGCCACCGGACCGGTGCAGGTGTACCACCCCGTGCCGGGCTGGGTCGGCGTAGTCGCCGTGGTGGCGGGCGGGCTGCTACTGGCCTCCGGCCAGGAAGCGGCATTCCGCCGCCGCCGGCGCTGATCGTGCCGGGGCCCGCACCCCGTGGGCCGGGCGCTCACCCTCACCCCTGACCCCCGCCCGCCGCCAGGAGCCGCCCATGATGCCGCCCATCGAGGGACCCTGCCCGCTGATCCAGGTGTATGACATGCCCCGGTCGGTCGGGTTCTACCGGCTGCTGGGCTTCGAGGTGGTCGGCTGCGCCCCCGAGGCGCGCGGCGACGACTTCGACTGGGGGCTGCTGCGGCTCGATGGCATGGAGCTCATGCTCAACACCGCCTACGAGAAGCCCGCCCGGCCCGACGCCCCCGAGCCGCAGCGGGTGGAGCACCACGCCGACACCGGCCTGTTCTTCTTCTGCCCCGATCCGGATGCCGCACGCCGGTACCTGCAGGGCCACGGCATCGAGGCACCGCCGACCACCGTGGCGCCGTACGGCATGAAGCAGCTCTGGCTCAAGGACCCGGACGGGTACGTGATCTGCCTGCAATGCCCCGTGCCCGGCTAGGGCGTCCCTTCACGGGCCCTCGGACCGGGGTATCTTCCGCTCTCGCCCGAGCCCAAGGTCCGTCCGATGCATCCCACCGTCGCCGCCCGCGGCTATGCCGCCACCAGCCGGCAGGCGCCCCTCGCGCCCTTCGACTTCGCCCGGCGGGCCACCGGCCCGCGGGACGTGCAGCTGGAGATCCTGTTCTGCGGCGTCTGCCACTCCGACCTGCACCAGGCGCGGAACGAGTGGGCCGGCACCACCTACCCGGTGGTCCCCGGCCATGAGATCGTGGGACGGGTGGCGGAGGTCGGTGCGGAGGTGAGCCACTTCCGCGCCGGGGACCTCGCGGCCGTCGGCTGCATGGTGGATGCCTGCCGCACCTGCCCCGAATGCCGGATGGGGCTCGAGCAGCTCTGCCAGGGGACCATCACCTTCACCTACAACAGCCCCGACCCCGTGCTTGGCGGGATGACCTACGGCGGCTACAGCGACCGGATCGTGGTGGATCAGGACTTCGTCCTCCGGGTACCCGAGGGACTCGACCCGGCCGCCGCCGCGCCGCTGCTCTGCGCCGGGATCACCACCTGGTCGCCGCTGCGGCACTGGCGGGTGGGACCGGGCCAGCGGGTGGGCGTGGTCGGGCTGGGCGGGCTGGGGCACATGGCGGTCAAGCTGGCGCACGCCCTCGGGGCGGAGGTCACGCTGTTCACCACCTCCGCCGGGAAGGCCGCCGACGCCCGGCGCTTCGGGGCCGATGCCGTGGTGCTCTCGGGTGATGCTGCCGCGCTCCGGGCGCATGCCGGCCGGTTCGACTTCACCCTCGACACCGTGGCCGCCCCGCACGACCTCGATGCCTACCTCCGGCTGCTCAAGCGGGACGGGACCCACTGCCTTGTGGGACTGCCGGAGACGCCGCATCCCTCGCCCAATCCCTTCAGCCTGGTGGGCCGCCGGCGCCGGCTGGCCGGCTCGATGATCGGCGGCATCGCCGAGACCCAGGAGATGCTCGACTTCTGCGGGGCGCGGGGCATCGTGTCGGACATCGAACGGATCCGCATGCAGGACATCAACACCGCCTACGACCGTATGCTCCGGAGCGACGTGAAGTACCGCTTCGTCCTCGACCTCGCCACCCTGGAACGCTGACATGCTGACCATCCGATCCCTCGGCCGGCAGGGCCTGCAGGTCTCCGCACTCGGCCTCGGCTGCATGGGGATGAGCCAGTCCTACGGCACCCCCGACGATGCCGAGTCGGTCGCGACCATTCACCGCGCCCTCGAACTCGGCCTCGACTTCTTCGACACCGCCGAGGTGTACGGCCCCTACACCAACGAGGAACTGCTGGGCCGGGCCCTCAAGGGGCGCCGGCACGAGGCGGTCATCGCCACCAAGTTCGGCATGCGCATCGAGGGCGGGGTCATGACCGGCGTGACCAGCCGGCCGGAGGACATCCGCCGCGCGGTGGAAGGGTCGCTCCGGCGGCTGGGCACCGACCACGTGGACCTGCTCTACCAGCACCGGGTGGATCCCGCCGTGCCGATCGAGGAGGTCGCGGGGACCGTCGCGGCCCTGATCAAGGAGGGGAAGGCCCGCTACTTCGGGCTCTCGGAGGCCGGGGTGCAGACCATCCGCCGGGCCCACGCCGTCTGCCCCGTCTCCGCGCTCCAGAGCGAGTACTCCCTGTGGGAGCGGAACCTCGAGGCCGACGTGATCCCGGTGCTCAAGGAACTGGGGATCGGGCTGGTGCCGTTCAGCCCCCTCGGCCGCGGCTTCCTCACCGGCACGGCGCGCCGCGCGGAGGAGTATCCCGAGGGCGACTACCGGCGCAACGACCCGCGCTTCCAGGGCGAGCACTTCGACACCAACATGCGCGCGGCGCAGGTGGTGCGCGACCTGGCCGCCGCGCGCGGCGCCACGCCGGGCCAGGTGGCCCTGGTCTGGCTGCTCGAGCGCGGGGAAGGCATCGTGCCGATTCCCGGCACGAAGCGGCGCCGCTACCTCGAGGAGAACCTCGCCGCGGCCACCCTCGGGCTCACCGCGGCGGAGCTCGCCCGGCTGGATGCCGCCCTCCCACCCGGGGTCGCCGCCGGTCCGCGGTACAATCCGGCCATGATGCGCTACGTGGATCGCTGAACGGCCCGGGCGCCGGCGCGACACCCCGCCGCAACCTGTTTGCCCGGCGCGACTTGGCGGTGACTTCCGGGCCTGTGCCCCGGCGCACAGCGCCGGACGCCCCGGAGGGGTAGAAAGGTCCTATCCCCCGTCGCCGAGTCCGACGCACCATGAAGCGCACCTCGTCCGCCGCGCCCGGCCTGTTCAGCGGCGCGCACAAGTGGTTCACCGGCATCGTCACCACCACCGCGGCGCTGTTCGCGCTCGCGGTGAATGCCCGCAACCTCGGCCTCACGCCGTGGCTGGGCCTGCTCGACCTCAATTTCGCCGATCACGCCGCCAGCCGGATCGTCCTCACTCCCCGCAGCGACACCCTCCGCGCCCTCGGTGACACCGCCGTCCTCACCGCCACCGTGACCGACGCCCACGGTGCCGCGCTCGCCGGCGCCACCCTCCGCTGGCGCAGCGTGGACACCAGCATCGCGGTGGTGGATTCCGGCGGCGCAGTCGTGGCGCGCGCCCCCGGCCGCACCAGCATCGAGGTGAGCGTGCGGGAGGTGACCGCCCGCGCCACGGTGCACGTGGTGCAGCAGCCCGCGGGCATCACGCTCCTCGGCGACAGCGCCCTCCGGCTCGCCGATGGCGACACCCTCCGCCTGCTGGCCCAGGTGCAGGATGCCCGCGGGCACCGGGTGCTCGGGATTCTCCCCCGCTGGGAGACGGCCGATTCCGCGGTGCTGACGGTCGACTCCCTCGGGCTGGTCCGCGCGCTGGCGCCGGGCCGGGCGTATGTCCGGGTGGCGGCCGGGGGCCAGCAGGCACGCCTCCGCGTGGACGTGGCGCTCGCCCCGGCGGCGCTGGTCCTGCAGAGCGGCGAGGGGCAGCGGGCCCTCGCGGGCCGTCGCCTGCCCGACGCGGTGGTGCTGCAGGTGCGGGCGCGCGCCGGCCAGCCGGTGCCGGGCGCCCGGGTGGTGCTGGCGGCCGAGGACGAGGCCGGCCGGGTGGAGCCCGATACCGCCGTCGCGGATGCGGACGGGCGGGTACGGGCCGGGTGGACGCTCAGCCCGCGCGCGGGGGTCCAGCATCTCCTCGCGCGGGTGCCGGGCGTGGACAGCGCGCTCGTCGTGTCCGCCGAGGCCGATCCCTCTCCGGGCAACGTGCGGATCGAGGTGCTGAGCCCCGAGCTGCGCGGGGTGGCGGGAGCGGAGCTGTCGCAGCCCGTGCTGGTCCGTCTCACCGACACGCTGGGGCTCGCGCTCGGCCTGGTGCGGATCGGGTGGAGCACCCTCGAGGGCGGGACCATCGCGGGGTCGGCCCGCACCGACTCCGCCGGAGGGGCGCAGGCCTACTGGACCCTCGGACGGCGGGCCGGCCGCCAGCGGCTGCTGGTGCAGGTAGGAAACCCGCGGCTCATCCCCCCGACGCCGGTGGTCGCCACCGCGGAGCCGGGGGCGCCGAGCGGCCTGGCGCTGCAGGCGGGACAGGGCCAGCGCGCCATCGCGGGCACCCGGCTTCCCAAGGCCATCGTGGTGCTGGTGCGGGATGCGCTGGGCAATCCGGTGAGCGGGGCGAGCCTGGCGGTGGCTCCCGGGGCCGGCACGGTGGAGGACTCGGTCCTCACCACCGGCGCCGACGGGCGCGCCGCCTTCCGGTGGACCCTCGGCGCCGCCACGGGGGAGCAGCGGCTGGTGCTGCGGCTGGTGGGCACGGCGGCCTCGCTGCAGGTCACGGCCACCAGCCGGGGCGGGGCGGCGCCGCCGCGGGTCACGTCCCGACGGGGATGACCGGCGGAGCGTCGAGGTGTGGCGGGAGCCGCACGATCGTGAACCAGAAGTGCTCCACCGCGTTCACCACCCGCACGAAACCCTCGAAGTCGACCGGCTTGGTGATGTAGGCGTTGGCGCCGTGCTCGTAGCTCAGCGCGATGTCGCGCTCGACGTCCGACGAGGTCAGCACCACCACCGGAATCCGGCGCAACTGGTCGTCCTGCTTGATCTGGGCCAGCACCTCCCAGCCGTTGCGCCGCGGCAGGTTGAGGTCGAGCAGGATGAGGTCGGGACGGGGAGCCCCCACGTAGGGGGGGCGCCGCGCCAGGAAGTCGCCGGCCCGCACCCCGTCCTCCACCACGTGGAACTCCAGCCAGAGGCGGCTGGCGTCGAGCCGGTCCCGGATCATGTCGGAGTCGCCGGGATTGTCCTCGACCAGCAGGACCCGGATGGGCTGGGCCTGGTAGGGGCTGCGGGAGTTCGGCATCGCGCCACCTCCTTCACATGAGGGGAGACCACTCGGCCTGCGGCGTCCCGAACAGGAAGCCCTGTCCGTGGGTGCAGCCGGCGGAGCGGGCGAAGGCGTACTGCGCCTCCGTCTCGATCCCGTCGGCGACCACGTCGAAGTCGAGCGACTTGCCCAGCCCGATGATGGCCCGCACCAGGCGGGCCGACTCGACGTCGCTCGGCGCCGTGGACACGAAGGACCGCGCGATCTTGAGCGATGCGATCCCGTGGCGCACCAGGTGAGCCGGGGAGGAGAACCCGGTGCCGAAGCCATCGACCGTCAGCCGCACGCCCATGGCCCGCAGCGCATCCAGCCGGTGGTTGGCCTCCGTGGGCAGCATCATCAGGGTCCGCTCCGGGATCTCGATATCCAGCGCCGCCGGCGGAACGGCGCTCGCGGCCAGCGTGTCCTGCAGCGTGTGGAGGAACTCCGGCGCCAGCAGCTGGCGGGCGGAGAGGTTGACGGCCAGCCGCAGCGACGGCGCCCCCGCCGCCCGCCAGGCCGCGAGCTGGGCGCAGGCATGGCCCATCACCCAGGCTCCCACCTCGCGGATGGAGCCCGACTCCTCCAGCTCCGCCAGGAAGTGCCCCGGGCTCAGCAGGCTGCCGTTGCGCCGCCAGCGAAGCAGGGCTTCCACCCCGACCAGCCCGCCGCCCGGGAGCGCCACCTGCGGCTGGAAGTGCAGGACGAAGTCGCCCCGGGCCACCGCGAGCTGTACCTCATGGGCGGGGTCCCCGCCGTTCGCGTGGCTGCCGCAGCTGGCATAGACCTGCATGCGATTGCGGCCCGACTGCTTGGCCAGGTACATCGCCTCGTCGGCGGCGCGCAGCAGGTCGGTGGTGGTGCGGCCCGCGTCGGGGTGCACGGCGATGCCCACGCTGCCGGTGACGGCGATGTCCCGCCCCTCGTGCCGGACCGGCAGGGCAAAGGCGTCGAGGATCCGCCGGGCGAGCTCGGTCACCCGCACCTCGCTCTCGATGTCCTCGACCAGCACGGCGAACTCGTCGCCCCCCAGCCGCGCCACCGTGTCGTAGTCGCGGACGGCCGCCTCGACCCGGCGCCCGATCTCCTGCAGCAGCGCATCCCCGGCCTCGTGCCCCAGGGAGTCGTTCACTTCCTTGAAGCGGTCGAGGTCGATGAACATGACGCCGAAGCGGTGCCCGCCGCGGCGCGCGCGGGTGCAGGCCACCGTGACCCGGTCGCGGAAGGCGGCGCGGTTCACCAGCCCGGTGAGCGGGTCGTGCTGCGCCAGCTCCAGCAGGCGCTGCTCCCCGCGCTTGCGCTCCCGGGCGTGGCGCAGGGCGCGGAGGAGGATGTCCGCGTTGATCGTCCCCTTGACCAGGAAGTCCTGGGCACCGAGCTGGATCACCAGCTGGCCCAGGTCCTCGTCGGCCAGGCCGCTCAGCACCAGCACGGGCACCCCAGGCGCCGCGGCGCAGAGCCGGGTGACGGCATCGAAGCCGCGGGCGTCCGGCAGGGACAGGTCCGAGATGACCGCCTCCACCGAGGCGTTGTGCAGCCACTCGATGGCCGCCTCCAGCCGGGTGAGGTGCACCACCTGCGTGGCATCGTATTCCTCCCGCAGGTACTCCACCGCCAGGTCGGCGTCGCCGGGGTTGTCCTCCACCAGGAGCACCGTGCGCGGGGCGCCCTCCTGGCCCGGCTCGTCCCGCATCCGCCGCGCCCGCCGCTGGTGCAGCTCCCACGCCCGCGCCAGCGTGGCCTCCAGCTCCTCCTCGAGCCACGGCTTGCGGACCACCGAGGAGATCGCGCCGTCGCCCATCATGCTGGAGCGCAGGTCGAGTTCCGGGTAACCGGTCAGGATGACGAACGCGGTGGCGGGGCACAGCGGGCGGAGCCGCTCGATCAGCGTGAGCCCATCCATCCCGGGCATCCGCAGGTCGGTCACGATGATGGGATAGAACCGGGTCCGGGCCAGCCGGATGGCCTCGGCGCCCGCTGCGGCCACGTCGGCCTCGTAGCCGAAGGTCCGCACCGTCAGGCCGAAGGCCCGCGCCACCGCGCGGTCGTCGTCCACGAAGAGGATCCGGCGCAGCGGCGGCTGGCTCATGCCGGCCCGTCCGCCGGAAGGGTGAAGTAGAAGGTGGTGCCCTGGCCCGGCTCGGAGGTGAACCAGATCCGGCCATGGTGCCGCTCGATGATCTTCTTGGCCAGTGACAGGCCGATGCCGTTCCCCTCGTACTGCCCGCGCGGGTGCAGCCGCTGGAACATCTCGAACACCCGCTCGGCGTACTCCGGCTCGATGCCGGTGCCGTTGTCCTCCACCGCGAAGCGCCACTGGGCGCCATCCGGCTCCGCCGAGATCCGCACCCGGGGGGGCCGGTCGGCCACGAACTTGAGCGCGTTCCCCACGAGGTTCTGCAGCACCTGGCCCAGCTGCACCTCATCCGCGAGGACCACGGGGAGCTTGTCGGCCTTCACGTCGGCGCCTCGCGCCTCGATGGTGGCCGCCATGTCGGCGAGCACCCGGGCCAGCACCACCCCGGCGTCCACCGGCCGCGGCGCCCGCGCCTGCGAGTCCACCCGCGAGATGGCGAGCAGGTCGCTCACCAGCCGCTGCATCCGGCTGGCGCCCTCCACGGCGTACCGGATGTACTTGTCGGCCCGCTCGTCGAGGCGCCCCTGGTACCGCTCCGCCAGCAGCTGGGTGTAGCTCGCCACCATCCGCAGCGGCTCTTGCAGGTCATGGGACGCCACGTAGGCGAACTGCGCCAGCTCCTGGTTGGAGCGCTGCAGCTCCCGACGCTGCCGGGCCTCCGCGGCGGCGGCCTCACGGGCCCCGGTGATGTCGGTGATGCAGGCCATCACCATGGGGCCGCGCCGGGTCACGAGCGGGGTGAGCGCGATGTTCGCCGGGAAGACCGAGCCGTCCTTCCGCTGGACGTCCAGGTTCGCCACCCGCTCACTCATCCCGCGCCGCCGGGGTGCCGTCATGAAGTCCTGCCGGTGCGCGGCATGCAGCGCGCGCCGCTCGGGCGGCACCAGCAGCTCCACCGGCTGGCCGACCAGCTCCTCGCGCGCGTAGCCGAGCAGCTGCTCGCCGGTGTGGTTGAGGGCCTGGATGGTCCCCGCCGTATCCACGATGACCAGGCCCAGCGGGTTGGCCTCGATGGCCAGGCGGAACTGCTCCTCCTCGATCTTGCGGGAGGTGATGTCGCGGGCCAGGACCCCCACCGCCACCGGCCCGGCGCCCTCATCCATGATCGGCCAGAGTGAGAGGCTGATGTCGCGGGGCTGGCCATCCCGGGCGTGATGGACGGTCTCCAGGCGCACCATCGGCCCCCCCCGGCGGAGCCTGGACAGCAGGGACGCGAGCCGTCGCGCCTCCTCGGCGGAGAGGACCTGCTCCAGGCTGGCGCCAAGCGTCTCGGCCTCGCCGCGGCCGTACAGCGTGGCGGCCGCCTGATTCCATGAGGTGACGCAGCCCTCGAAGCTGACGGTGAAGATCGCCTCACCGGACGAGACGACCGTCGCGGCCAGCAGGTGAAGCTGTGGCGGGTCAGTGCGGTGAGCCGCGGCGGTTCCATCGCGGGGGAGCTGGCTTGGCGGGGCCGTGCCCGCGGTGCGCTGGGGTGTCATCGGCCGGGCCCCGTGGCGGGGCCGTGCGATCGCGACTCAGGCGAACGCGGATCCCTCCCCACGGGTGCGGGGAGGGGCGCCCACTGCGGCCATCGGAGAGACCTGCGGTCCGGCACAGCAGCCCCAACGGGAAGCGCGCAGGGGGTGGCGCCTCCTCTCGGCTTGACGTTCCGAAACATTGTACAAGATGCCGGACATCAAGGCAGTCCATATTCTGATGTGATGTTCCGGAAGTCAATATTCTGCAGGAGTTTATGGATTCCTTCATCGCTGAAGGCTGTTTCCATGCTGTCCGGGAACCACGCACATCAGCCGGGGAGATCTGTCAGGGGATGGCAAGCGAAACGGGAAGGCGCCAGGGCGCCTCCCCGTTCGGACCGCCGGGGGCCTGCGGCGTCAGGCCGGGTCGGCCGTCACCGTCGGGCGGAAGGCGGAGGGGGGCAGCGAAACCGGCGCGGAGGCCGGTTCCCGCTCGGCCTGCTGGATGGCCATCCGGATCCGGCTCGCCACGAATTCCGAGAACGGGCCGAAGTGGACATAGAGCCCGCACATCATCCCGATGTAGCGGATGGAGCGCGGATTCCGGATCAGCCCGCCCATAAACGTGCTCCAGAAGGGGCCCCGGGCGCGGGGATCGGCGGTCATCCGGGCGGCCATGCGGACGAAGCCCCGGAGTTCCTTGGCCCAGCGCTTGAGCCCGGGCTTGTAGCGGCGCCCGCGGCTGTCCAGGTGCTTGCCCACCCGGGCTACCCGGCCGAAGTAGCGGTCGGCGCGGTACACCGTCTCGATCACGGTGAGGTAGTCGCGCAGGATGTCGAGCTTGGGGCGCAGCGGGTCGAAGTTGATGCCCGCGGTGCACTGGTCGCCCACGCCATCCGGCTGCAGGTCGGCGTCGGCGTGCAGCCGGCCTTCCTTGGCGAGCCGCCGGGTCAGCTGGGTGTTGGGGAGCGCATACAGGAGCCCCACCATGGCCGCAGGGATCGCGGTGTCTTCCACGCAGCCGATGATGCCGCGGGCCACGCCGGTGCCCTCGGTGTCGAACCCGAGGATGAACCCGGCATTCACGAAGAACCCGGCCTGGTACATCTTCTCGACGCTCTCGGCGATGGACCGGCGGGTGTTCTGCTTCTTCTGCATCGCCTTGAGGGTGTCCTCGTCCGGGCTCTCGATGCCGACGAAGACCGCGAAGAACCCGACCTCGCGCATCAGCCGCATGAGTTCTTCGTCGTCGGCCAGGTTGATCGAGGCTTCGGTGGTGAACTCGAACGGCCAGTCCCGCTCCTCCAGCCAGGTCTTGAGGTGGGGCAGGAACTGCTTCACCAGCTTCTTGTTGCCGATGAAGTTGTCGTCGACCAGGTCCACGTGGCCGCGGTAGCCCAGGTCGTAGAGCGCCTGCATCTCCTTGAGCATCTGTTCGGTGCCCTTGGCCCGGGGCACCCGGCCGAAGAGCTCGATGATGTCGCAGAATTCGCAGTTGAAGGGGCAGCCGCGGCACCACTGCACCCCGATGTGGTTGTAGCTGTCGAAGCGCAGCAGGTCGAATCGCGGCGTGGGCGACTTCGAGACGTCCGCCTTCTCGGGTGACTCGTAGGTGTGCCGGGGGGTCCCCGCCTGCAGGTCGGCCAGGAAGGGGGGCAGGGTGACCTCCGCCTCGCCCAGGATCAGGTGATCCGCCTCGGCGTAGACCCGCGGGCTCGAGGTCGGGTCCGGCCCGCCCACGATCACCTTCTTGCCCCGGGCCCGGGCGTTCCGGATCACCTCGAGGCAGTCGAGCTGCTGGGGCAGCATCCCGCCGGTCAGGACGATGTCGGCCCAGTCGAGATCCCGCTCGCTGAGGGTCGCGACGTTCCGGTCCACCAGCCGCAGTTCCCAGTCCCCGGGGAGCATGGCCGCCACGGTACAGAGGCCGAGGGGTGCCGCCGGGTACTTCGCATCCATCAGCTCGCAGGTATCGCGATAGTTCCAGAAGGAGGCCGAACGGAACTGGGGGTGAACCAGGAGGGCGCGGGTCATGACGTCTCGGCGGGGAAGGGCCGGGGGCTGAGTTCGGGAGGCTGCTTGAACCTACCCCTATTTACCCGATTCGGCCATGACCGGTCCACGGTGGCCCGGCGAGGGTGCGATTGTGGCCGACTTTCATGCATCATTGATATCTGCGCGATGCAGGATGTCCAAATCGCTGTTTTTCTGTGGCACTCTCTCATGGAATATGGAGATACATGACATGTTGGCGAACATTTCGTGCTATTTCTGCCGATTTTCATGTGCACCTCCTCTTGCGCTCCCCCCGCTCGTACCCTAAGATCCGGCCAGCCGACATTCTTGTTCCCCACCGCCATTCCCGTGAGGATGCCACCGGTGACCCTGCCCGCCCTGCTCCCGTTCCTCCAGGACGCCGTCCCCACCATTTCCCCGGCCGATACCGCCTGGATGCTCGTGGCCACCGCCCTCGTGCTGCTCATGACCCCGGCGTTGGCCTTCTTCTATGGTGGCCTGGTCCGCTCCAAGAACTCACTCAATACGATGATGATGAGCTTCGTGGCGCTCGGCGCGGTGGGCGTGCTCTGGGCCCTCGTGGCCTACAGCCTTGCCTTTGCTGAGGGGGGGCCGCTGCTGGGCGGGCTCGGCAACGCGCTGCTGGCGGGGGTGGGTGTGGAGGCCAAGGGCACCATCCCGCACCTGCTCTTCATGGCCTACCAGGGCACCTTCGCCATCATCACGGCGGCGCTCATCTCGGGCGCGGTGGTCGAGCGGATGCGTTTCGGCCCCTATGTGGCGTTCATCCTGCTCTGGACCCTGCTGGTGTACGCCCCGGTGGCGCACTGGGTCTGGGGAGGCGGGTGGCTGATGACCAAGGGCGTCCTCGACTTCGCGGGCGGCACGGTGGTGCACATCAATGCCGGCGTGTCCGCCCTGGTGGCCGCGCTCGTCCTGGGCGGCCGGAAGGACTATGGGCGGCAGGCCATCCTGCCCCACAACGTGCCGTTCGTGCTGCTGGGCGCCGGCCTGCTGTGGTTCGGATGGTTCGGGTTCAACGGCGGCAGCGCGCTCGCCTCGGGCGAGCTCGCGGCGCTGGCGTTCACCAACACCTTCCTTGCCCCGATGGCCACGCTCTGCGTCTGGGCCCTGCTCGACTACTCCCGTACCGGCCACGTGACCGCGGTCGGCGGGGCCACCGGCATCGTGGTGGGCCTGGTCGCCATCACCCCGGCGGCGGGCTTCGTGAGCCCGGTCGGTGCGCTGGCGCTCGGCGCCATCGCCGCGCTGCCCAGCTACTTCGCCATCGTCTACCGGGCCCGGACCCGGCTGGATGACTCGCTCGACGTCTTCGCCGGCCATGGCATGGGCGGCCTGACCGGCGCCCTGCTCACCGGCGTCTTCGCCTCCAAGGCATGGAACAGCGCGGGCAACGACGGCCTGCTCGCGGGCAACGCGGGCCAGCTCGGCCTGCAGGCCCTCGGGGCCGGGGTCTCGGTGGTCTACGCCGCCGTCATGACGCTGGTGATCCTCAAGGCGCTGGGGCTGGTGATGGTGCTGCGTCCCGATGCCCGCACCGAGGGGCTGGGGATGGACGTTTCCCAGCATGGCGAGGAGGCCTACAGCAGCGGCGAGGGCTCGATCCTCGTGCTGCCGGCCGACCTGCCGGCGCCCCAGTCCGTCACCCCCGGGCTGCCCCAGCCCGTTGCCCGCTGACCCGAGGAGCCTGAACGATGAAGCTTATCATCGCCACTATCCGGCCCGACAAGCTCAATGAGGTCCTGGAGGCGCTGTACCGCGCCGAGGTCCGGGGACTGACCGCCTCCCGCGTCATGGGGCACGGCGGGGAAACCGAGCGGGTGGAGAACTACCGCGGCGCGACCGTGAAGATGGGGCTGCAGGAGAAGGTACGGCTGGAGATCGGGGTCTCCGACGGGTTCGTCGACGTCACGGTGCAGGCCATCGTCAAGGCGGCGCACACCGGCGAGGTCGGCGACGGCAAGGTCTTCGTCCTCGACGTGGAGCAGGTGCACCGCATCCGCACCGGCGAGCGCGACGAGGCGGCGGTGACGCCCACGGTGCCGGCCGCGGTCTAGCCGGGCCGGGGGGTCCTCACGCGGACGGGCGGGCTCCCCGAGGGGGGCCCGCCCGTTCTGCTGCCCGCCGTCGGGGACGCCCGGGCGCTAGGTGGCCGGCGCGCCGACCTCGCTCTTGAGCCAGGCGATCGCCTCGGCCGCGGTATAGCTGGAGCGGCCCTGCAGCAGCTCGCCCAGGAGCACGAGGTCGTCGCCGCTGGTCACCAGCGGCGGCTCGACGGTCTCGTCCTTCCGGACCTGCCCCAGCCCGATGCTCGCCATGAGGCCGTTGCACAGGCACTTGCGACCCTCGGTCTCGGCTTCGTCGCCGCCCTTCTTGAGGTAGGTGGCCACCGGCTCGCTGGCGCAGCGGTAGTCGAGCCGGCCGTCGGCCCGCTGGTAGGCGGTGCGGAGGTAGCCGAGGTCGCAGACCCGGGCGCGCTCCACGCGGCGGGCCGGATCCTCGTCCCACTGCACCACCTTGAACGGGAAGCCGGTGGGCGAGGCCACGGGATCGGTGAACACCGCCACCTCCCCGCGCGCCACGTGGGTGAGCACGGAGGCCTTGAGCTCTGGGGTGAGGCCCGACTCGTCGCAGAAGGCGAACAGCGTCCCCACCTGGATGCCGGCCGCGCCGGCGTCGAGGGCCTCCTTGAGGCGCCCGGGGCGGCCCGCGCCCCCCGCGAGCCAGAAGGGGAGGCCGAGCTCCCGCATCTTGGCCAGGTCCACCACGTCGCGCTCGCCGTAGACCGGCTCGCCGAGTTCGTTGAAGCGGGGCTCGCCGCGGGGCGGGGCGTTGTGGCCGCCGGCGGTGGGGCCCTCGATGATGAAGCCGTCGACCCGGCCGCTGGCCTTCCGGCTCAGCATGGTCGCCAGCGAGTTGCTGGCGATGATCGGCAGGAAGACCGGCCGGGTGAGTGGCGCCGGCGTGACCGGGAAGTGGTCGGCCGGGGTGAGCCGCATCCGTTCCGGGGTCTCGGGGGAGAGGCCCTCCACCTCGAGGCGCATGGCCGCCGGCTGGTGCAGCGCCAGGGCGTCGAGGGCGGCGGGCACTTCCTTGGGAATGCCGGCGCCCATCAGCACCACGTCGACCCCGGCCAGCATGGCGCCATAGAGCGACGCGAGGGTGGGGAGCTGGATCTTGGTGAGCAGGTTGATCCCGACGGGGCGATCGTGCCCTTCCTTGGCCAGGAAGACCTCGACGAACGAGGCCAGCATGGTCAGCCGTTCCCGCTCGGCGCTGGCGCCCTGGCGGTACATCGGCAGGGCGGCGTAGGGCTCGTCGGCGGCGCGGCCCTCGGGCCGGAAGTAGCGCTTGAGCGCGTCCTCGGCGGCCTGGCGGAGCGGGAAGCGCTCCATGGCGCGGCGGATGTGGCCACCGAGGTCGCCGTCCTGCAGGCGGCGCACGAGGACGGAATCGAGGGCGGTGCCGGAGACGACGCCGAGCTGGCCGCACAGCGCGACCGCGCGGGCCAGGCGCCAGTTCGAGACACCGACTCCCATTCCGCCCTGGATGATGGGCGGCAGGGCCAGGGCATGAGTCATGGAAGGGAGTATCGCCTCCGGTGCGGGAAAAGCCAATACGCCCCTTCCGCTTTGCGGCGGGCGCGTAGATTATGGCCCGCCATGCGTGCCCCCCGCGCTCCCCTCCGCCTGCTGCTGCTCCTCGTCCTGTGGCCGGGTGGCGTCCTCGCCGCCGTGCCCCCGGCCCAGGAGGTGGTGCAGCGGCTGGTCAGCGAGGGGCGGCACCCCGACCTGCGCTGGCCCGACCTCGCCGACGTGGCGCCCGACCTCGGGCGGCTCTACGCGGCGCGTGCCTGGGCTCCATTATGGCTCGAGGGCGACTCCCTCACCGTGCCGGCGCGGGCCCTGCTCCGGCTGCTCGATGAGGCCGGCAACCGCGGCCTCGACCCGCTCGACTTCGACGCGCCCTGGCTCGAGACCCAGGCGGCGCGGGGTGTCCGGGGGGACAGCGTGCAGGCGGCGCGGGTGGAGGTGGCGCTCTCGGTGGCGGCGGCCCGCCTGGCGCTGGCGCTGCGCCGCGGCCGGGTGCGGCCCGAGGCGGTGCACGCCACCTACACCGTGCCGCCGGACTCCTTCGACGTCACCACCACCCTGCTCGCCCTCGCTACCACCCCGGCGCCGGACAACGTGCTGCGGGCGCTGGAGCCGCCGTTCATCCATTACTGGCTGCTGATGGCCTCGCTGGTGCGCTACCGTGAGCTGGCCCGCGACAGCGCGCTCGTGGTGCTGCCGCCGATGCCGCGGCGGCTCAGGCCGGGCGATCCCTACGCCGGCACCCCGACCCTCCGGCGGCTGCTCCGGCTGCTCGGGGACTACCGCGACAGCAGCGCGGTGCCGATCCTCGACACCCTCTACACCGGCCCGGTGGTCGAGGCGGTCAAGCGCTTCCAGATGCGGCAGGGGTTCTTTCCCGACGGCGTGATCGGCGATTCCACCCGCGGGCGGATGCAGCAGCCGTTCGCGCAGCGCATCCGGCAGATGGAGCTCTCGCTCGAGCGCTGGCGCTGGATGCCGCGGCACTTCACGGCCCCGCCGATCATCGTCAACATCCCGGCCTTCCGGCTCTACGCCTTCCGGACCCTGGACCTCGACGAATCGACGATGCTCGCGATGAACGTGGTGGTCGGCACCGCGTTCAAGACCGAGACCCCGGTGTTCTCCGCCGACCTCGAGTACCTGATCTTCTCGCCCTACTGGGACGTGACCCCGACGATCGCCAACAACGAGATCAAGCCCGCGGCGCTCAAGGATCCGGGGTTCCTCACCCGCAACCGCTACGAGCTGGTGGAGCAGGGGGAGCCGATCGCGCCGTGGCCGGAGAATATCGCCCGCATCGGGCAGGGGGTGCGGGTGCGGCAGACGCCCGGGCCGCACAACGCCCTGGGGACCGTCAAGTTCATCATGCCCAACGACTACCAGGTGTACCTGCACGACACGCCCTCCAAGGCCCTCTTCGAGCGCACCCGGCGCGACGCGAGCCACGGGTGCATCCGCCTCGGCGATCCCTTTGCCCTCGCCCAGTTCCTGCTCCGGGACCAGCCTGAGTGGACCGAGGAGGCGATCCGGACGGCCATGCGGGCGGAGGCCCCGACGGTGGTCCGGTTCCGGCAGCGGATCCCGGTGCACATCACGTACGCCACCGCGGTGGCCCGCGGCAACGGCGACGTCTTCTTCTATCCGGACATCTACGGGCACGACAAGACCCTCGACCAGCTGCTCCGGAAGGGCTTCCCGTACCGCACCGCGCGGGCCGCGCCGGCCCGGCCCGTGACCGACCCGGGAACCTGACCCCGGCCGCCGGGTTTGGCCGCCGGCGCCCCCTGGGCTAACTTCCCCGCCCCTCGACGCCGAGACTCTGGAGCATGACCCACGTGGGCGGACTGGTGCGGAAGGTTGCGGGCCTGGCGGGTGTCGCGGCGCTGGGCGCCGGGATGCTCGCGGGGGTGCTCGCCATGGCCGCCCCCGGGGGCCCCGCGCCGGTCGTCGCCGCGGAGCCGGCCGCCACCGGCGACACGCTCAGCGCCACGCTGCATCCCTACCTCGGGCTGAGCGGCCGGCTGCGCGCCGTGAGCCTGACGGCCGACAGCGCCCGGATGTCGCCCCTCGCCGCCCTGGTGCCCGCGCTCGCGGCTGGCCAGCCGGGGCTCCACCCCACCGGCCTCTCCGCGCCCGATGGCGGCGCGATCAGCGCCCTGGCCCTGGTGCCGCTCCGCGCCAAGCGGGGCGCGCTGTGGAACGGGTACCGGGTGGGCTACTGGCCCGGGGAGCGTGCGGGTCGGGCGTCGAGCCGGTACCCCCTGCCGGAGGGATTCCTTGAGGTCACGCCGGAGAACCAGGACCAGCCGCTGTCGGTGAGCTTCCGGGTACGTGACTTCCTCACTCATGACCAGGCGCAGGTCTGGCCCAAGGTCCTGGTGATCCGCCTGCCGCTGCTCGACAAGCTCGAGCTGATCGCCGCCGAGCTCGAGGCGCTGGGCAAGCCCGCCACGCTGCGGGTCATGTCGGGCTTCCGCACTCCCCAGTACAACGCGCGTGGCGTGGGTGCCCTGGGCGGCCGGGCGCGCGACAGCCGCCACATGTACGGCGATGCCGCCGACATCTACGTGGACGCCGACGGCAACGGGCAGATGGATGACCTCGACGGCGATGGCCGGGTCACGGTGGGCGATGCCCGGTGGCTGGCCGGCCTGGCCGACCGGGTGGAACAGGCGCACCCCACGGTGACCGGCGGCATCGGGGTGTATCGCGCCACCGCGGCGCATGGTCCGTTCGTGCACGTGGACGTGCGGGGCACCCCGGCGCGCTGGTAGTTCCCTCCCGCGGCGCGCCTAGGCCATCCGGGCGGCCACCACCGCAGCCCCGGCCAGGCACGCCACCCCGATGGTCCGCTCCACCGTTCGGCCCCACGGACTGACGCGCTCCAGGAACACCACCGCCGCCAGCAGCGCCACCCACCAGAGGGTCATCACGCCCATGACGAAGAGCAGGGGCATGAGCGCGGCGCAGCAACCGAGGCAGCGCAGGCCGTAGGCCAGTCCGTCCGGCAGGCCCTGCCCGGTGGCGCGGCCCTCGCCCCGCACTCGGCACGCGCCGAGGCACCGCCCCTTGGCCGCGGTGAACTGATAGCCACCGGCCAGCAGGAGCAGGCCCAGGGACAGCCCGGGCCGGGCGCTCGCGCCCATGGGGGTGAGCCACCCCGCGTGATTGAGGGCGAGTTGGAGGCCGGCCGCGGCGGCGCTGAAGCCGGACCAGAGGGCGAGGTACCCCACCACGAAGAGCGCCGCCGCGCGGAGGGGCCGGGCCTCGCTCGCCCGGGCGGTGGCGAGCACGGCGGGGCCGGCCGCCGGCGTCATCATGGCCACCATCATGACGGCCCACATCACGAAGAGCCCACCGTAGCCGGCGGCGGACCAGTCGGTGGCCGTCGCCGTCGCCGCCCCTGACATGTCCATGCCGGGCATGTCCATCCCTGGCATGTCCATCCCCGTCATGTCCATCGCGGGCATCTCCATGCCGGGCATGGCACGGCCCAGGTGGATGGTCCAGGCCCAGGCCGCGAGGGTCAGGGCGGCGAGCAGGGCCACGATCGGGGTTCGGGAGCGCGCGGAGGGGGTCGGCATCACCCCAAGCTAGCGCGGCGTCCCGGGCCGTCCAGCCGGCACGAGCATCATCCGCCGGCGGGCCCGCCGCAGCGCGGCCTCCTGCCACACCGAATACGCGGCCGGGATCACCACGAGGGTGAGCAGCGTGGAGCTCAGCATCCCGCCCACCATCGGCGCGGCGATCCGCTGCATGACGCTGCCGCCGGCGCCGCGGCCCCACAGGATGGGCAGCAGCCCCGCCATGATCGCAGTCACCGTCATCATCTTGGGGCGCACCCGCTCCACCGCGCCCTCGACAATCGCCGCGTGCAGGTCGGCGACGGTGGCCTCCGGCCCGCGGCGCGCCGCCCAGGCCTGGTCCAGGTACAGCAGCATCACCACGCCCGTTTCCGCCGCCACCCCCGCCAGCGCGATGCACCCGACCGCCACCGCCACCGACCAGTTGAAGTGCAGCAGGTCGAGCAGCCAGACCCCGCCCACCAGCGCGAAGGGGAGCGAGAGCATCACCAGCGCCGCTGGCCCGAGGCGGCCGAAGTTGAGGTAGAGCAGCAGGAAGATGATCGCGAGGGTGGTCGGCACCACCACCTGAAGCCGCGCAGCCGCCCGCTGCATGTACTCGTACTGCCCGCTCCAGGTGATGGAGTACCCGGGCGGCAGGGTGACCATCCCGCCCACCATGCGCTGGGCCTCGGCCACGTACCCGCCGATGTCGCGGCCGGCCACGTCCACGTAGACCCACGCGGTGGGGATGGCGCCCTCGGTGCGCACCACCATCGGGCCGGCCACCTGCCGGATGGTGGCCACCTGGCCCAGGGGCACATAGCTGGTGCCCGCGGGGCGGGGCGCCGCGCCCGGCATGCCCATGCCGCCGGTCGCCTCGCCCGTGCGCGGGACGCCGTGGGCGGCCGGGATGAGCACGTCGAGCAGGCGGTCGGGATTGTCCCGCAGTTCGTGCGGGTAGCGGATGCGGACCCCGTAGCGCTCCCGCCCCTCGACCGTCTGGGTGATCGTCATCCCCCCGATCGCGGTGGCGATGACCGTCTGCACGTCGCCGACGTTGAGCCCGTGCCGCGCCGCGGCCGCGCGGTCGATCGCGATGTCGAGGTAGTATCCCGACTCGGCCCGCTCGGCGAAGGCGCTGCGGGTGCCCGGGACCATCTTGAGGGCCCCCTCCACCTCGCGGCCCAGGCGCTCGAGCACCGCGAGGTCGGGCCCGAAGATCTTGACCCCGACGGGCGTGCGGATCCCGGTGGCGAGCATGTCGATGCGACCCTTGATGGGCATCGTCCACGCGTTGGTGACGCCCGGCAGGCGCACCGCGCTGTCCATGAGGGCGATCAGCCGGTCGGTGGTCATGCCGGGCCGCCACTCGGCGCGGGGCTTGAGGGTGATGGTCGTCTCGAACATGTCGAGGCCGGCCGGGTCGGTGGCGGTCTCCGCGCGACCGGCCTTGCCCCACACCGAGGCCACCTCGGGAATGCCCCGCAGCGCGCCGTCCTGGATCCGGAGGATCTCGCGGGCCCGGGCCACGCTTGCGCCGGGCAGCGTGGTCGGCATGAAGAGGATGGACCCCTCGTCGAGCGGCGGCATGAACTCGCCGCCGATCCGGGTCCAGGGCACCCACGTCAGGATCAGCGCCGCAAGCGCCAGCGCGAGCGTGGGCCAGCGGTGCCGGAGCACGAGGCCGATCACCGGCCGGTACAGCCACGCCAGGAGGCGGTTGACCGGATTGGCCCGTTCCGGCACGATCCGCCCGCGCACGAACAGCCCCATCGCCACCGGTACCAGGGTCACGGAGAGGAGGCTGGCCGCGGCCATCGCGAAGGTCTTGGTGAACGCCAGCGGCTTGAAGAGCCGGCCCTCCTGCCCCTCGAGGGCGAACACCGGCAGGAAGGACACGGTGATGATGAGCAGGGAAAAGAACAGCGCCGGACCCACCTCGCGCGCGGCGCGGCTCACCAGCGCGCGGCGTGCCTCGCCCTCGAGGGGCACTCCCGGCGACTCGGCGGCGTGGCGCTCGAGGTGCTTGTGCAGGTTCTCGAGCATCACAATGGCCGCGTCGATCATCGCGCCGATGGCGATGGCGATGCCGCCCAGCGACATGATGTCCGCGCTCACCCCGGCCCACCGCATCAGCACGAACGCGAGCAGGATCCCCACGGGCAGGGTGAGGACCGCCACCAGCGCTGACCGGGCATGGAGCAGGAACACCAGGCACACCAGTGCCACGATCACGCTCTCCTCGAGCAGCGTGCCCCGCAGCGTGGCGATGGCGTCGCGGATGAGGCCGCTGCGGTCGTAGACCGGCCGGATCACCACACCGGCGGGAAGGCCGGCGCTCACCTCCGCCAGCCGCCGCTTGACCGCGTCGATGGTGGCGAGGGCATTCTCCCCGAACCGCATCACGACAATGCCACCCACCGCGTCGCCCCGGCCGTCGAGGTCGGCGATGCCCCGGCGCGCGGCCGGACCCACCGTGACCCGGCCCAGCTCCGCCACGCGGACCGGGACCCCGCTCGCCGTGGCGCCGACCACCACCTCCTCGATGTCGGCGATGGACTTGAGGTACCCTAGCCCGCGCACCATGTGCTCCCGCTCCGACAACTCCACCACCATGGCGCCGACGTCGGAGTTGGCGTTCTGCAGCGCCGCCATCACCCGGGTGATCGGGATGCCATAGGCCTGCAGCCGCGCCGGATCGAGGTCCACCTGGTACTGCTTCTCGAACCCGCCCAGGGAGGCCACCTCCGCCACCCCCGGCACCGCCGTGAGGGCGTAGCGGAGGTACCAGTCCTGCAGCCCCCGGAGCTCCGCGAGGTCCCGCCGCCCGGTGGTGTCCTCGATGGCGTACTGGTACACCCAGCCGAGGCCGGTCGCGTCGGGCCCGAGCGTGGGGGTGACCGGCGCCGGCAACCGTCCCTTGATGCCGTTGAGGTACTCGAGCACCCGGCTCCGGGCCCAGTAGAGGTCGGTGCCGTCGGCGAAGATCACGTAGACGAACGACACGCCGAAGAACGAGTAGCCGCGCACCGTCCGCGCCCCGGGCACCTTGAGCATTTCCGCCGCGATCGGGTAGGTGACCTGATCCTCCACGATGCGGGGTGCCTGCTCCCCGTACTCCGCCTGCACGATGACTTGAACGTCGCTCAGGTCCGGCAGCGCCTCGAGCGGGGTGTGCCGCACCGCCCAGGCGCCCCCGGCCATCGCGAACAGCGTGCCCATCAGCACCAGCGCCCGGTGGCGCGTCGACCAGTCGATGAGGCGTTCGAGCATGGCGTCAGTCCCCCTGGCCGGAGGGGCGGGCGGGGGCCGCCGGCATGTCCATGCCCGGCATGCCCTCATGTCCGGCGCCCGCGGGCGGCGCCGCCGCCGGGGCGCCCGGGGCCGTCAGGTCCATGCCCGGCATGTCGCCCATGCCGCCGAGCAGGGTGCCGAGGTTCGACTCCGCGTCGAGCAGGAAGGTGGCGGAGGCCACGACCGTGTCGTCCGGCGAGAGCCCGCGCAGGATTTCCAGCCGGTCCTCGGTCTGGGCGCCGAGTTCCACGTCGGTCGGGGTGAACTTGCCGTCGGCGCGCCGCACGAACACCAGGTGGCGCGCCCCGGTGCTGAGCACCGCGCCGCGGGGCACGCTCAGCACCGGCCCGGTGGAGCGGGGGCTGAACCGGATCGTGGCGAACATCCCCGGCTTGAGCCGCAGCCCTGGATTGGCGAACGCCACCCGGATCCGGCCGGTCCGGGTCTCCGGGTCGAGCGTCGGGTACACGTAGGTGATCCGCCCTTCGCGCGGCTCGCCCGGCAGCGCCTGGAACTCGGCCGTGACGGTCTGCCCCACGCGGGTCACGCCGAGGTCCTGCTCGAAGACCTCGCCCTCGAGCCACACCACGCCGAGGTCCGCGATGCGGTACAGCGGGTCACCCGCCATCACGCGCTGCCCGGTGAGTACCGCCTTTTCCAGCACGACGCCCGTGACCGGGGCGTGCAGCGTGAACGTCTGGGGAGCCAGGCCGGTCTCCTCGATGCCCGCGACCACGTCGGCCGGGATATCCCAGCTGGCCAGCCGCTGCCGCGCGGCGGCCACCAGCCGCTCCGCCTGCGCCCGTGCCTCCGGCGTGCCCTCCGAGACCCCGGCCTGCAGCCGCCGGGCGAGCAGCAGTTCCTCGGCCGCGCTGGTGAGCATGGGGGCATGGAGGGTGAGCAGCGGCTGGCCGGCCTGCACCACCTGGCCGGTGAAGTCCGCCTGCAGCCGTTCCACCCAGCCATCGATCCGCGGGGAAGCCGTCCGCACCCGGGTCTCGTCGAACGTCACCTGGCCCACCACCCGTACGCTGCGGCTGAGCGGCGCGGACGCGACCGCGGCGAAGGTGATGCCGATGCGGCGCTGGTCATTCTCGCTCAGCTGCACCGGCCCGGCCGTGCCCCCCGCCGCGGCCGCGCCGTGCTGGTGCCCGGTGGGCGTCGCGGGGCTGGCCGCCCCACGCGGGGAGAGGCGCCAGGCGGCGACTACCGCGCTGGCGAGCACGAACAGCGACAGCGCGCCCGCGATCGCGCGGGAGCGGCCGGTCGGGACCTCAGGGACGGGGGCGGTCATCGGCCGGCTCCATCCGCCGGATCGGCGGTGAGGAAGGTGATGGTGGTGAGCATCTCGAGTTCCACCCAGGCCTTGCCGGTCTCGACGTCGAGGCGGACCAGTTCCTGGCGGGCGGAGATCAGGCCCATCCGGCTCTCGAGGAGGGTCATGAAGTCCACCTGTCCCGCGCGATACCCCGACAAGGCGGAGCTCGACGCGGCCTCGAGCTCCTGGAGCAGGATGGTCTCGTAGTGTCGGCGGGTGGCGGCGGTGCGGGTGAGTTCCGCGGCCAGCGCCCCGATGCGCTCGCGGGTCTCCACGCGCATCGCGGCGAGGTCGGCCACCGCCTCGGCATGCATCGCCCGCGCCTCGCTGGTCATCTGGCGCTGGCGGCTGCCGGGTGTGAGCGGGAGCGTGAACCCGAGCATGAAGCTCGCCATCCGGTCCGTGCCACCCTCGGGCATCGGCCGCTGCCCATAGCTCACGCCCAGGGTCAGGTCGGGCCAGATCTCCCGCGCCGTGCGGCGGGCCAGCAGCTCGCGCTGCGTGGCGTCGAGCGCGCCCGCGGCCAGCATCGGCCGGCGCGCGAGGGCCAGCGCCTCGAGGCTGTCGGTCGAGGGGGGCGCCGGGGGAAACGCCGGCAGGGCCGGGGTGCCGACCGGCGCGTCGAGCGGCAGCCCCGCGAGCGCGTTGAGACCGGCGGCCATGCTGGCGCGCATCGCCTCCATGCGGAGCACCGCCTCGTCCATCCGCGCCAGCTCCACCTGGGCCCGCAGCACCGCGGCCTGTGGCGTGCCGCCGCTGGCGTACATCGCCTCGCCGGCGCGCAGCGCCTCGCCGAGGAGGCCGCGCCCCTCGCGCATCAGCACCAGGGTGGCGTCGGCCTGGTAGAGGTCGAAGAAGCGCATCGCCGCGTCGGCGCGGATCGCCTGTGCGGTCTCGCGGCTGCGTTCCGCCTCCGCCTCTGCGCCGGCGCGCGCGGCGCGCACCGCGAGCCCGGTCTTGCCGGCCACCGGGACCATCTGCATGATCTGGATCTGGTTCATGCCGAGGGGATCGGAGAGACCGAGACGCGGCAGGCTCCGGTTCATCAGGGCCAGCTGGACGGCCGGGTCGGGCCAGCGGCCGGCGGGCCCGATCCGGGCGCGCGCCGCCTCGCTGCGCGCGCGCGCCGCGGCCAGCCGCGGGCTCGCCGATTCGATCCGGTGATACACCTCGGCCAGCGTCAGGGGGGACGCGGCCTGGGCGTGGGCCGCCTGCGCCGGCAGCGCGAGGCCCACGACGACAACGACGATTCGCATGGGTACATCCCGATCCAGTGTGACGACCACGGGGTGGGTCCCCGGGGCCTTCCGTCCGCCCCGGGATCAGGTCCCGGTGGGGGCGGAGTGACGGCGCTGGATCAGGTGCGTGGAGGGGGGCTGTCGGGGGTGATGTCGCGGGTCAGCAGTGCCGGCGAGGCGGTCGCGACCATCTGGATCGATGCCGCGGGCACCAGGACCATGGTTTGCGCCGCCGGTGGGGCGCCGGTCGGGAGGCAGCCGGTCATCGACAGGCACGCGGCACCGGGGAGGACGGGGCAGGGCTGCCCGCCATGGTGTCCGGTGGGCGCCTGCGGGTGATGCCCGCCATGAGGTGCCGCATGGTCCGCCGGGGCGGAGACCGGTCCGCCGCAACTCGGCTCCACCCCCGTGCTCGTGGCGAGCACCAGGGCGAGGAGGAGCAGGGCCAGCAGGCGGGCGGGCAGGGTCATGGGCGCAAGGTCGACCGGTGGCAGTGATCGCTGGGTGAAGCGTCGATTAACAATACTTCAGGTGGCGCCCCGCGCCACCGGGTGAATCCTTTCCGGTCCGATCCGGCTCTTTCTGGCAGGACGGACCTGCTGTCTCACACTCCCCTGACCCCCGAGGTGTCCCATGGCGTCCAAGCTCCTTCCCACCAACGAACACCCGATCGAACGTGGCGCCCGGGTGGCGCTCGGACTCGGCCTGATCGCCATCGCCTTCGTCGGGCCCAAGACCCCCTGGGGATTCCTCGGCGTGGTGCCGCTCGCCACCGGCCTGCTCGGCAGCTGCCCGCTGTACACCGTGTTCGGCTTCAGCACCTGCCCCGCGACCCGGCGTTGAGTGAGCCCGACGCGGCGCTGCTCCGGCAATCGGCCGGCGGCGACCGCGCGGCGTACGACCGCTTCGTCACCCGGCACCAGGACGCGCTCTTCCGCTACCTGCGGATGGTCGCGGGCACGGATGCCGATGCCGAGGACGCCCTGCAGGAAGCCTTCGTGGCCGCGTGGCGCGCCGCGGGCAGCTT
This sequence comes from Gemmatimonadales bacterium, assembly GCA_046327715.1. Taxonomy (GTDB): domain Bacteria; phylum Gemmatimonadota; class Gemmatimonadetes; order Gemmatimonadales; family GWC2-71-9; genus JADJOM01. The sequence continues at coordinate 26,088 of JAXLXY010000013.1, read as the reverse complement.
CCGGGGCACGGATTCCGCCCGGGGGTGGCTGCTCACCATCGGGCGGCACGCCCTGCACCGATTGCACCGCCGTCGGGTCGACGAACCGGCGGATCACGTGCCGCTCGATGCCCTCGGGTCCGAGGCCGGCTGGGGCAGCGACGAGGGCGAAGAACGGGTGGCCGTGGCCGACCGGCGGGCCCTGCTGGAGGCGGCGCTCGGGCAGCTGAGCCCGCTCGACCGGGAGGTCATCGTGCTGCGCGAACTGGAGGGATTCTCCGGGGAGGAGGCCGCGGCCCTGATGGGGCTGGCGCTGCCGGCCCTCAAGACCCGGCTGCACCGCGCGCGGCTTCGGCTGGCCGCCGCACTGCGGAGGGCGCATGGCGGATAGCGAGCGGATGGTCGGGGGGTTGCGCTGTCGCGAGGTGCTGGAGCGCCTGTCGGACTATCTCGAGGGCGACCTTGCGCCCGCGGAGGTGTCCCGGGTGCAGCAGCACGTGCGCGGCTGCGACTGGTGCGAGCGCTTCGGCGGCCAGTTTGCCCTGCAGGTGGCGGAACTGCGGAAGGAACTGGCCGTGCCGCCGCCGCTCGATCCCGAGCGGGCCCGCCGGCTGCGCGAGCGCCTGGCCGCCGAGTCCTAGGCCGGGCCCCGGCGCCAGGACCGGCGCCGGGCCGCCGGTTCGCGCGGGGTGTCGTAGTCCCCCGGCTCCGGCGGACGGATGCTCAGGTCCACCGCGACGAAGAGCGTCTTGGACCAGGGGAAGAACGCCACCGGGAAGGCGACCATCAGGCCCATGCCCCCCCACAGCAGCAGGTCCCACGGCGGCTCCGGCCAGGTCCGGAGCAGGACCCCCACCAATCCCAGCGCGAACACCACCTCGGTGACGAAGAGGTTGATGGTGTTCGAACCCACCCAATAGCCCCCCTCCGGCTCCCGGTCGAAGCGCAGCCCGCAACTCGGGCAGCTGGGGCACATCCGCAGCCAGGCCACGAAGACCGGTCCCCCGCCGCAGGCGGGGCATTGCAGCCGCAGGGCGCGGCCAAAAGGGGTGAGGCGTCGGAGGAGCATCCCCGGCCAATCTACCTCGCCGCGGGGCGATCGGGAGCGGGCACCTCGGCTTTGCGGCTCAAGCTCGGTCAGCCGGCGTCCGAGATTCCGGAGAAGACGGCGCGGGGCATCCATATCCAACCTGACAGAGGGCGGTCGCATGAGCATCAGTCTCGAGACGATGGCCGGGGCCAAGGCGGAGCTGCAGCAGGCCATCGCGGCGCACGCGATGTGGAAGAGCCGCCTGCGCCAGGCGGTGTCGCACGGCGGGTCCGACCAGGATGCCGGCGTGGTCCGGCTCGACGACCAGTGTGCCTTCGGCAAGTGGCTGTACGGCTGCGACGCGTCGCTCAAGCGCGCCCCGTTCCACGACGCCGTTCGGCGCCTGCACGCGGAGTTCCATCAGCGCTCGGCCGAGGTGCTGACGCTGGTCTCGCAGGGGAAGGCGGCGGACGCGGAGAAACTGCTGGGCCCGAAAGGGGCCTGGACCGAGGCCTCGGTGGCGCTGACCGCGAAGATGATGGAGTGGCAGCGGACCTTCTAGGCGGGCCGGGACGGGCGGGCGCGGCGGCCGGAGAGGATCATCGCGGCCGCCTCGCCCGCGGGGCCGCCCTTCGCCACCAGGCGGGCCAGGGCCGCATCGTCCTGTCGGCCCAGCTGGGCGGCGAGCACGATCACCATGGCGCGCTCGCTTTCCCGTTCCCGGTCGGCCACCGCCTGTCGCTGGGCACGCAGGCCGGACCAGCTCGCGGCCAACAGCAGCCCGATGAACATCGTGGTGGCGGAGCCGGTGGTCTCCCTCGGGACCCACCCGCGGATGCCGGCCACGAGCAGTCCCAGCGCCAGCCCCGCCAGCAGCAGGCATCCCCAGGTCACCAGGCGCAGGGTGCGGGTCCGGTCGCTGACGGCCACCGCGGCCCGCCGGCCGAGGGGCCTCACGATCAGCCCTCGTCCTCGCCGCCGAGTTCGTAGCGATCGTCCACGATGGCGCTCAGGCGGTTGAGCGCCGCGCGCAGCTTGGGGACGACGGGGTCGGCGCTGCGGGCCCAGACCACCAGGTCCCACGGCTGGTCGGCGAAGGCATCGGGGGGCATGGCCTCTTCCCCGGCCAGGAACAGCAGGTCCTCGATGCTGGCCTCAGGGTCGGTCCAGATGCCGACGGCCTCGTCCTCCCGGTCGGCGTGGGTGGTCTCGGCGGCGGCCTCGTCGAAGATGGCGGCGGCGCCCTCGGCCCCGCTGCCGCCGAGCACGATGGCGAGGCTCCCCTTCTCGATCAGCGCGAGGGCGAACTCCTGGGTGAGTTCCTGCAGCGCCTGGCTGCCGGCCTCGAGCCACAGCACCGCCACGGAGACGCGATCGGTGTAGGCGCCCGGCGCGGGTGGGAGGTTCAGGGCCGGGACGGTGGACAGGAAGACCCGCTTGTCTTCGTGATCGGGGAAGCGGGTGAGCGGCATGGTGAATAGTATCGCGGGGCGCGGCGCGAGTTCAACTCGCGCCGCCGGCGGCGCCCGGGCTAGATCGGCAGGTCCTCGCGGACCAGGGCCAGGATCGCCGCCTGCGGGACCACCAGGTACTTCTTCTCCTCGAACGTGATCTCGACCGCCGCCTTGCGGAAGAAGATCGCGTGGTCGCCGACCCGCGCCTGCATCGGGCGCCAGCGCATCTGGCGGTCACTCACCTTCCACGGCTCGTCGTCGGCCGCGCTCGCCAGGTCGGGCGCGGGGTCGCCGGGGCCCACCGCGATCACCAGCCCGCTCTGGACCTGCTGGGCGTCGAGCGCCGTCGCGGGCAGGTAGAGCCCCACCCGGGTCCGTTCCTCCCCCTCCTCGGGGGCGATCAGGACCCGGTCACCGACCAGGATGAGCTGCTTGCGGGGAAAGTCCATGGTGGCGGGCTCAGGGCTGGCGGATTTCGAGGACACGGAGCGCCCGCCGCCCGCGGGGCAGGCGCAGCTCGATTTCCTCGCCGACCTTCCGGCCCTTGAGCGCGCGGCCGAGCGGCGAGGCGAGCGAGATGTGCCCCGCCTCGATGTCCATCATTTCCGCCAGGACCAGCATGAACGTCTCCTCCTCGCTGGTGTCGAGGTCGAGCACCCGGACGCTGGAGCCGAGGCCCACCTGGTCGGCGGGGGTCTCGGTGGTCGAGAGCTGGCTCACCTGGGCCAGCCGCTGGTGCAGCTGGCCCAGCCGGGCCTGGACGAACTGCTGCCGCTCGAGGGCGGCCTTGTACTCGGAATTCTCGCGCAGGTCGCCCAATTCCACGGCCTGGGCAATGGCCTGCGGGATCAGGATATTGAGTTCATGGCTGAGCTGCTCGATTTCCGCGCCCAGCTTTTCGCGCATCTCACGAAGCATGGTGCCACTCGGGGAAAAAAAGGAAACGGCCCGGGCCAGAACGGAGACTCGCCCGGGGCGTCCAAGGTCGATCGATCGTTTCATTATATCTCCAGCCACCGCCACAGGCCATAGGCCCTTGGCTAATGCCTTGATCGGATGGAACTTACGCGCCGGCACCGCGACTGGTTTCCGGACAGGAGGTGGGCGTGACGCGAGCGGCGTGGTGGCTGGGGCTGGCGGGGGTGGCTGTTGCGGTGGCTCCCCTGGCCGGGCAGGAGTCCGGGGCCGGGGCGGATTCGATCCTGGTCGACCTCCACCGGGTCGATACCACGATCGTGATCGAGGCGCGCTATGCCACGGCGCAGAACTTCACCGGTGCGCCGCTGCCGGGCTACGGGCCCAACCGGATCCTGCTGCGGCGGGAGGCCGCTGCCGCGCTGGCCCGGGTCCAGCGGCGGCTGCTCTCGGGCGGGATGGGCCTCAAGGTCTTCGACGGCTATCGGCCGCTGCGCGCGACGCACGCCATGGTGGCGTGGGCGCGCCGGACCGGGCAGGCGCACCTGCTGGCCGACGGGTACATCGCGAGCCAGAGCCGGCACAACCTGGGGCTCGCGGTCGACCTGACCCTGGTGGACTGGTCGGTGGGTGGCCGGGAGGTGAACATGGGCACGCCGTGGGACACCTTCTCCGAGCAGGCGCACTGGGCCAGCGCCACCGGCCGCACGCTGCGCTACCGGCAGCTGCTGCGAACGATGATGGAGGCGGAGGGTTTCCGGCAGTACGAGAAGGAGTGGTGGCACTACAGCTTCGTGGTCCCGGGCCCGACCCCGGCCTTCGACGTCGAGATCCGGTAGGCCCCCTGCTTACCGCCCTACCGCCCTACCGCCTTACCGCCTTACCGCCTTACCGCCCAACCGCCCAACCGCCCAACCGCCCAACCGCCCAACCGCCCTACCGCCCTACCGCCCTACCGCCCTCCCCACGCCTCCAGGTTGCGCCCGATCTGGCGGGCGTGGACCTCGAGGTGCTCCCCGTAGGCCTTGAGCCACTGGGCCATGCCGTACGCCCCGTGCTCGGTGTGCCGGCCGGCCTTGCGCCAGTCGGCCTCGGTGAGCCGCGTGAGCAGGGGCAGGGTATTGGCGCGCACCGCCCGGATCGTGGCCAGGGCGAGGGGCAGGGGGTGGGCGTGATAGTCGAGCGCGGTGGCCCAGCGGTCCTGGTCGTACCCGATGATGAGGGGATCGGCTTCCGCCAGGAGGTAGCGGACGCGCATGTGGGCGTTGGTTTCGCTGTCGGCGCAGTGGACCACGACCTCGTGCACCGACCAGCGTCCCGGGGCGGGGCGCCACTGGAGGGCCGGCGCGGGGACGGCGGCGAGGGCCGCCTCGAGCAGGGCCGGTCCCTCGCGGTATCGGGCGATCCAGTGGGTGCGCTCGTCGGGGGTCATGGGGAATCCGGGGCGGGGATCGTCGGCAAGCCTGAACATGACAACGGACAGTCAACGCACAGTTTACACCATTTTCAAAGGATATTTTTGTCCTTTCTTCATGATTTCTTGACTCGGCGAGAGTGAAAGGCTATTCTCTCGCTGGCATATCCATGCCCCCCCGCAACTCTCGCACTGAATGACAGGATGCGCGCACTGATGTCCCACACCGCCGTCCGGAGGCTCCCGTCCTGGGCTCCGGTCCTCCTGCTTGTCGTGGCCCTGGTACTCACGGGCTGCGCTCCCGACCAGTATCCCCAGACCACGCTGCTGCCGCGGGCGGATTACGCCCGCGAGGCGGACGACATCCTGCGCAAGACGCTCCTGTGGGCCACGATCGTCTTCGTGCTGGTGGAGGGCGCGCTGCTGGTCGCCATCTGGAAGTTCCGTGACCGCCCCGGGGCGGCGGAGCCGGTCCAGACCCACGGCAACACCACGCTCGAGATCGTGTGGACCATCATCCCGGCGTTCATCCTGGCGATGATCGCGGTGCCGACGGTCCGCACCATCTTCAAGACGGCCCAGAAGCCCGGGCCGGACGCCCTGCAGGTGGAGGTGATCGGGCACCAGTGGTGGTGGGAGTTCCGCTACCCGCAGCTGGGGATCACCACCGCGGGTGAGCTGCGGGTGCCGTCGGGCCGCACGGTGAGCCTCGAGATGACCACGGCGGACGTGCTGCACAGCTTCTGGCTGCCGCAGTTCGCGGGCAAGCGCGACGTCTTCCCCGGCCGCTACAACAATCTCTGGTTCAAGGCCGAGGTCGAGGGGAACTTCCCGGCGCAGTGCGTGGAGTTCTGCGGGGTGCAGCACGGGCGGATGGCGTACCGGATCGTCTCGCTCAAGCCGGAGGAGTTCGACGCCTGGGCGGCGAACTTCAACACCCCCCCGAAGGACTTCAGCGCCGACTCCACGGCTGCCCAGCTGGTGAAGGATGGCCAGGGCCTGTTCCTGACCAAGGGGTGCGTGGGTTGCCATTCGATGTACCCTGCGCTGCCGCTGATCGGCCCGAACCTGCACCACGTGGGCAGCCGGAGCCACATCGCGGCGGGCACCCTGCCGAACACCGACGAGAACCTGGCCAAGTGGATCCAGCATCCCCAGGCGTGGAAGCCGGGGGTGTTGATGCCTGACCTGGGCCTGACCGACCCGGAGGCGCAGGCCCTGGTGGCCTACCTCCGCGCCAACCAGTAGCCGCGCCGCCACTCGCGCCACACCGATCGAGGACCCGACATGGCAACAACCGCCCTGGAGCACGCCCCCGCGCATCACGAGGAGGCCACCGGGCTGTGGAGCTGGATCACCACGGTGGATCACAAGCGGATCGGGATCATGTATGGCCTGACCGCGTTCCTGTTCTTCCTGATCGGCGGCCTGGAGGCGCTGGTCATCCGCATGCAGCTGTGGGGGCCGGACGGGCGGCTGGTGAGCGCCGAGGTGTACAACCAGCTGTTCACCATGCACGGCACCACCATGATCTTCCTCGGGGTGATGCCGCTCTCGGCGATGTACTTCAACTACCTGATCCCGCTGCAGCTGGGCGCCCGTGACGTGGCGTTCCCCCGGCTCAACGCGTTCAGCTACTGGGTCTTCCTGTTCGGCGGCCTGCTGATCAACGCCAGCTGGCTCTTCGGCGCGGCCCCGGACGGCGGCTGGTTCGGCTACGCCAACCTGACCACCAAGCAGTTCTCGCCCGGGATGAACATCGACTTCTGGACGGTGGGCCTGCAGGTGCTCGGCGTGGCCTCGCTGGCGGCGGCGGTGAACTTCTTCGTCACCACGATCAACCTCCGCGCGCCCGGCATGAAGATGATGCACATGCCGATGTTCGTGTGGATGAGCTTCATCACCCAGATCCTGCTGCTGCTCTCTTTCCCGATCATCACGGTGGCGCTGATCCTCCTGATGATCGACCGGACCTTCGGGACCCACTTCTTCGTCCCGAGTGGGGGCGGGGACCCGGTGCTGTGGCAGCACCTCTTCTGGCTGTTCGGCCACCCCGAGGTGTACATCCTGATCCTGCCGTCCTTCGGGCTGGTGTCGGAGATCCTGCCGGTCTTCTCGCGCAAGCCGCTGTTCGGCTATGCGGCGATGGTCTTCAGCGGCGCCTTCATCGCCTTCGTGGGCTTCGGGGTGTGGGCGCACCACATGTTCGCCACCGGCATGGGCCCCTTCGCCGACGCGTTCTTCTCCCTGGCCACGATGATCATCGCCATCCCCACCGGCGTGAAGATCTTCAACTGGATCGGGACGATGTGGGGCGGCCGGGTCTCGTTCCAGACCCCGATGCTCTTCGCCATCGGGTTCATCGCCATGTTCATCATGGGCGGCCTCTCCGGCGTGATGCATTCCTCGCCGCCGGCCGACCTGCAGCAGACCGACACCTACTTCATCGTGGCGCACTTCCACTACGTGCTCTTCGGCGGGGCGATCTTCGCGCTGACGGCCGGGGCCTACTTCTACTGGCCCAAGATGTTCGGCAAGATGCTCGACGAGGGGCTCGGCAAGGTGCACTTCTGGCTGATGCTGGCCGGGTTCAACCTGACGTTCTTCCCGATGCACATCGTGGGGCTCAACGGGATGCCGCGCCGGGTGTACACATACAGCGCGGAGTCGAACTTCGAGCTGCTGAACAAGCTGGAGACCGTCGGCGCGTTCCTGCTGATGGTCGCGATGCTGGTGTTCATCGTGAACATCCTCAAGACCTGGAAGAGCGTGCAGCCGCCGGCGCCCGCCGACCCGTGGGACGGCGCGACGCTCGAGTGGTCGATCCCCTCGCCGCCCCAGCACTTCAACTTCCCGACCCTGCCGCAGGTGCACGGCCGGGACGCCCTGTGGGAGATGAAGCGGGCCGCGGGCGGCCGGCTGCCGGAGCCGGTGCCGGTGGCCCACGACGCCGTGGCCATGCCCAACCCGTCGTGGCGCCCGCTGGTGGCGGCCCTCGGCGTGGCGGTGACCCTGGGCGGCTTCATCGGCGGGTCGCACCTGCCGGTGCACCTGGTCGGGCTGGCGCTGCTCCTGTACGGCATCTACAGCTGGGCGTTCGAGCCGCCGTTCGGCCCCGGGCACTGACCGCCGGGCCGGCCCCGGCCCCGACCTGACACGCTACCCGGCGGCGCCCCGCGCCGCCCCGACCCATCGATCCGGAGACCCCTCGTGGCGACTGCGCCCGCGCACGTTGACGATCACCACTACACCGCCACCGGCATCGACAACCGGAAGCTGGCGATCTGGACCTTCATCGGGTCCGAATGCATGTTCTTCGCCTCGCTCATCGGCACCTACCTCGTGTACAAGGGCCGCGACGTGAGCGGGCCCAAGCCGCACGAGGAATGGCTGCTCAACGGCGCGCCCCAGGAGCAGATGCTCGAGATCCCCCTGGTGACCTTCGGCACCGCGCTGCTCCTCTTCAGCTCGTTCTTCGTGGTGCTGGCGCTCAACGGCGCCCAGAAGGGCAACCGCAAGCAGCTGATCACCTGGCTGGTGGCCACGATCGTCTGCGGCGTGTTCTTCGTCGGGATGCAGGTCTACGAGTTCAGCCACTTTGCCCACCGTGGCATGGGCTACACCACCAACCTGTTCTCCTCGACCTTCTACACCCTGACCGGGTTCCACGGCACCCACGTGACGCTCGGGCTGGTGTGGCTGATCTCGGTGCTGGTGGTGGCCCTGCGCGGCAAGCTGCCGCCCGAGAAGTCGCTCAACCTCGAGATGGCCGCGCTGTACTGGCACTTCGTGGACGTGGTCTGGATCGTCATCTTTCCCGTCGTCTACCTCATCCGCTGAGCCGGCCGCCCATGACTGCTTCCGCCCACGCGCACGGCGACGGCCACGCGCACCCGACCTGGCAGACCTACACCAAGATCGCCCTGGTCCTCTTCGCGCTGACCGCGCTCGAGGTCTGGTGCTACGAGATCGTGCACCGCCACAGCCCCGCGAGCGTGGCGGCCTGGCTGGAGCCGATCAACACCGAGGTCCTGCTGGTGCTCTCCGCCATCAAGTTCGCGCTGGTGGCGATGTTCTACATGCACCTCAAGAGCGACGGCAAGCTGCTCTCGACCATCTTCGTGCTCTCCCTGGTGCTCGCCGCCGTGATCATCGCCGCCCTCATGATCATCTTCTACTACCTGTACTCCCACAGCCCGACGGTGAATCCGCTCACGTAGGGCGGCTCGGCCGCAGAGGCCTCGGCACGACAGCGGCCCTCCGGAGCGTCATCCGGAGGGCCGTGTGCGTTCGAGCCGCCGAGCCGCCGAGCTACCAGGTATCCCCACCCCCGGGCGGGGGCCAGGCGCCGAAGGCCCGCCGCAGCTGGGCCACCTGCCCCGTGTGGTAGCTGTTGTGCGCCACCATCTGCCACAGCACCTCCTGGACCGTCTCGCTGCGGGCGGCGTGCACGATCCGGGCGCCCAGCCCGTCCATCGCCACCTGGGCCGACCACTCCCCCAGCCGGTCTACCTGCTGGCGGAACGTGGCCACCAGCGCGTCCCACGCCGCCGCCGTGGGCGGTCCATCGGTCTCCGGCCAGCTGACGTCGGCTCGCTCGGGGTAGGGCACCTCGGGGCCCGCCAGCGAGCGGAGTTCGTAGTCCATCCAGTAGCTCATGTGCCAGACCAGCTGCCAGATGGTGTGGGCCGCCCCGGGCAGGCGGCGGCCGGCGAGTTCCGCCGGCAGTTCGAGCACGCAGGCCACGGGGTCCGCATGGGAGCCGCGGCCGCGGAGCAGGTCCCGGAGTACTCGGTTGGGCATGGGGGGCTCGCTGGAACGGCGGTGCGCTAGCGGACGGCGTCCGCCGCGACCGGCGCGATGATGGTCTCGGCGGCCGCGGCGGCGGGGGACCCGTGCAGCTCGACCGCCGCCGCCTCAAGGCACGCCACCTCGGCGGCTTCGAGCGCCTCGAGGTCGAACGGTACCGGGTCGAGCAGTGCGTAGGCCGGAAAGCGCTCCTGGATGGGGCAGGCGTTCTCCAGCAGCATGCCCTCGGCCGTGAGCATCGGCAGCCCGATCAGGCGGCAGACCAGCGGGCGGCCGGCGTACGCCTCGCACCCGCCCTCGGGGCCGAGCAGCGGGCAGGGGGCATCGTGGAGGGCCAGGCAGATCTCGTCGAACCGCTCCTCGCCGATGGCCGCGATGTCCCAGGGCGGGCCCCACTCGGGAGCCACCGCCTGCAGGCGGTCGAGCAGCCGTTCGGAGCGCGCCAGGATCCCCGCGCGGGCGCCCGCCGGCAGGGCGGCGATGGTCTCGCGGAGCAGCAGCTGGTCGGCCACGGAGATGTCAAACAGGCCATGGCAGCAGGCGGTGCAGCCGCTGCGGCAGGGGATCACCTCGCCATGCCGGGCCCGCGCCGCCTCGAACCAGAGGTCGAGCTGGGTGAGCAGGTCCCGGTAGCTCTCGGCGGCGGGATGCATGGTTACCCGGCCCGCCGGCTGCCCACCGCCAGGGCGAGCATGGCCCAGCCGGCGAGGAAGGCCACGCCGCCCAGGGGCGTGATGGCGCCGAGCCGGGTGATGCCGGAGAGCGCGAGGGCGTAGAGGCTGCCGGAGAAGAGCATCGTGCCCACCACGAAGGCCCAGCCGGCCCGCATGGCCCATGGGCAGGGACCCTGGCTCAGCAGCCAGGCCACCACGAAGAGCGGCGCCACGTGGTACATCTGGTACCGGGCGGCCGTTTCCCACACCTGCAGCTGGTCGGCGGTGAGCCGGGCCTTGAGGGCGTGGGCCCCGAACGCGCCGGCGGCGACGGCGAGGAACCCGGAGAGCGCGGCGAGTCGGGCGAAGGGCATGGCGGGCTCAGAAGTACAGGAAGGAGGGCGGGGGCATCCCCGCCGCGCGGAAGTTCGCGACGATCTGGCCCGCGGTCCAGATGGTGTGCTGGTTGAGCTCGTCCCAGACCATCCATTTGGGCATCTTCTGCCCGAAGTACCAGATCAGCGCCTGCCGGTCGTCGGCCGCCTGCTCCCGGAGCACGCGGAGGCTGAAGGCGTACGACGCCTCCACGAAGGCCCGCAGGCCCGCCCGGCTGTTGAACACCACCGCGGTGTCGGCCCGTACCGGCAGGGAGTCCCAGCCGAGCTGGTAGTGGGCCACGATGTACTGGTTGGCGTTGGCCGCGTGGTGCACCTGCTCGGCGAAGTCCCGCTGGCCGTCGGCGGCGGCGCGGCGGAACAGCGCCTCGGGCATGGAATCGACCATGGCGAGGAGCAGGGTGCGCTGGGTCTCCTGGGCGCGGAGCTGGATGCCGCGGTACTCCTCGGGCATCGGGAAGGCCTGGCGGATCGGCGGCGCGGCCTGGGCGGCCAGCGCCGGGGCGCGGACCACCGGCGCCGCCGCGAGCAGCAGCAGCAGGCACGCCCGGCGGGTCCCGCCGCGGGTGATCATCCGTCCAGCGACTTCGAGTCGACGGCCACGCCCATGGCGTGGTAGCCATTGTCCACGTACACGGTGGCGCCGGTGATCGCCTGCGCCAGCGGGCTGGCCAGGAAGGCGGCGGTGGCGCCCACGTCCATGGCATCGAGGTCGCGGGGAATGGGGGAGTTGGCGCGGGAGTAGCGCACCATCGTGTCGATGAAGCCGATGGCCGTGGCGGCCCGGGAGGCCCAGGGACCGGCCGAGATGGTGTTCACCCGCACCCCGTACTTGCGGCCCGCCTCGTACGCGAGGGTGCGGGTATCGGCCTCGAGGGCGGCCTTGGCGCTCGACATGCCCCCGCCGTACCCTGGCACCACGCGCTCACCCGCCATGAACGTGAGCGACAGGAACGAGCCGCCCGGACGGAGCAGCGGGGAGAGGCTCCGCACCATCGAAGTGAGGCTGTAGGCGCTGACGCTCACCGCGGCGAGGTAGCCCGCCCGGCTGGTCTCGAGCAACGGCTTCTTGACCTCGGGGCCGTTGGCCAGGCTGTGGACCACGATATCCAGCGGGCGCTCGCCGAAGTCGGTGGTGAAGCTCTTCACCACGCCCTCGATGCTGAAGTCGCCGCGCTCCTTGTAGCGCTTGCTCTCGCGGATGTCCTCCGGCACGTCCGCCATGGTGTCGAAGGCGGCATCCAGCGGGTAGATCCGCTCGAAGGCCATCTTCGTCCCGTCGGAGAGCGCCAGGGAGGCATCCATCTTCCCCCGCTCGAGCAGGTTCTGGAAGATGTTCATCGCCGGCGGCCAGGTGCCCACGCAGATGGAGGCGCCGGCCTGGGCCATGGCCTTGGCGATGGCGAAGCCGAAACCGCCGTCATCGGCCACGCCGGCGATGAACGCGCGCTTGCCTCGGAGATCGATCGGGAGCATGGGGATCGCGTGTAAGGGGTCGAGGGAAGAAACCCCGGGAAAGCTAGCGGGCAGGCGGTCGGGCGGTAGGGTGAACGGGGGATTGGGGGATTGGCGATTGGGCGATTGGGCGATTGGGCGATTGGGCGATTGGGGGATTGGGGGATTGGACGGGAGGGGCGGGGGCGCCCCGGTCCTTCCCGGGGCCCCGCCTCTCATTTCCCGCTTCCCGCTTCCCGTTTCCCGTTTCCCGCTTCCCGCTTCCCGCCCTACCTGCCCTTCTGCTCCTCCACCGTCTGGATGTAGGAGGCCAGGAGGGCGGTCCGGAAGTCGCCGGCGGGGCGGCGCGAGAAGGGGGCAAGCGCCTCGAAGGCCCGCCGGGCGCCGGCGGCATCCCCGGTGGCCAGGAGCGCCACCGACAGCCCCTCACGCAGCTCGTCATTGGGCAGCCAGGGAGACTTGGCCAGCGCGGCCTCCACCAGCGGCTCCGCGGCGCGGACCGCCCGCGGGAAGTCCCAGCCCGAGATCCCGTGGCGGAACTCCATGGCGGCGCGGACCTGGGGTGGTGCCTGGTGCCGGTCGAGGAAGCGGCCGATCTCGGCGTAGAAGGCCTCGTCGGCGTAGCCACTGGTGCCACCGTAACGGTCGTGCTCGATGTCGGCCATGCGCTGGATCCACACCCGCCAGTCGGCCGGGCCCTCGGCGGCGGCCAGCTCGGCGCGCCAGGCGCGGGCGCGGTAAAGGGCCACCGCCTTCCGCTCGTCGGCGGGCGCGGTGTCCTGGCTGGCCGATGGGGCTGGCCCCCGCACGGTGGCGCCGAGGGAGAGGTCGTACATCCGCGGGATGTCGGGGGCGGGCGCCAGGGTGAACGTGGCCGGGGCCACCCGCCGCCGGATGAATGGCGCGGTGATGTCGAACCGCTCGAACGAGAGGCCGAAGATCCCCGTGGCCTGCTGGGCCATGTAGCGGGTGCGCTCGGCGCCGTTGTCGAGGTGCGGGAAGAAGTCGGAGTTGGGGGTGGGGAAGTTCTCCACCAGCGGCCCGAGCGAGGTGCGGTTGCCCAGCCGGGTGGCCTCCATGGCCTCGGCGGTGAACGGGATCTGGTGGCAGAAGTCCTTCGCGATGCCCGGGAACTGGAAGATGCCCCAGTCGGGGGCGGGGACCCCCCGCTCGTCGTTGGTGGCGATCACCAGCATGTCCGAGGCCGCCGGCATGTACACCTCGTAGTGCCGGAACTTCTGGTGCAACGCGGAAAGGACCGTCATCACCAGGCGGTCATTGATGTCGTAGATGTGGATCCACTGGGCAAAGACGCCCTGGGGCTTGAGGTACTGGTTCACCCGGTCGTAGAACTCGGCCGTGAACAGCCCCGCCACGCCGCTCACCCAGGGGTGCGACGGCTCGGAGAAGATGAAATCGTACTTGCGGCCCGCCGCGGCGAAGTAGCTCTTGGCGTCGTCCACCACGAAATGGGCGCGCGGGTCGTCGAACACCCGGGCATTGGCCGGGTAGAACCCCCGCTTCGAGGCCGCGATCATCTCCGGCTCGATCTCGATGGTGTACAGCTCCTTGAGCCGCGGGCTCCCCAGCAGCAGGTGGCTCGACATGCCGGTGCCCTGCCCGATGACCGCGCCGGCCTCGGCGTTCGGGGTGTGGGCCAGGGTGATCAGCGCCGCGAGGGCCAGGGTGGCGGCGTCGCCGCGGAGCGGGTGCCGGGGGGCGGTGTCGCTGCAGGCCTCGAACCAGTAGGGCGAGAGCGACCCGTCCGACTTGCCGTTGGTGGCGATGAAGATCTCGCCGGTCTTGAGGATCTTCTCCGCCGAGACCGTCGCGGTGCGGCCGTCCTTGTAGTACAGGATCTCGCGGCTGCCGGCCTCGGGCACGGTGCCGAAGCGGTACACCCCGGAGAGGAGCAGGTGGCGGTCGAAGGCCGGGCTCACCGCGGTGACGATGCCGACCAGGGCCAGGAACCCGGCGGCGCCGAGGGCCAGCCGCCGCGCGGCCGCCCCGCCGGCGGGCGCGATGACGAAGAGGATGGCCACGCCCACGCCCATGTCGAGCAAGGCGCCGCTGGTGAGGAGGAACTTGAGGCCGAGCAGCGGCATGAGGACCAGCGCCGCCACGCTCACCCCCACGATCGAGCCGAAGGTGTTCCAGCTGTACACCTGCCCGATGGCCTTCTCACCCACGCCACCCTGGACCAGGGTGCGGGTGATGAGCGGCAGGGTGATCCCGGCGCAGAAGGTGGCCGGCAGCATCACCAGCAGGCAGATGGCATACCGCGCGATGTTGTAGCCCACGTACCCGGGTTCCGACCGGGCGAAGGTCTGGATGAAGACGCCCATCCAGCTGAACGCCTTGAAGTAGATCGGCAGCGTGGCGAGGGCCAGGGCGCCCATGGCGAGCTGGGTGAGGCCCAGGGCGCGGAGCGGATTGCCGAAGCGGTCGGCGCGGCTGCGGACCCAGAAGGCGCCGAGGGCGAGCCCCAGGATGAACGCCGAGAGCATGAGCTCGAAGGAGTGAGTGGCGCTGGAGAGCACCATCGAGAGCATGCGGATCCAGGCGATTTCGTAGATGAACGAGGCCACCGCGGTGCCGAGGGCGGTCCACAGGAGCAGGCGCTGGAGGGTGGTGGTGCTGAGGCCGGCGGCGCGGCCGCCCGCCGGCTCGGGCGGGGCGGGCTCGGGCGCGGCCTCGGTGCCGTCCGGGACGTACTTCATGGTGACCATCGCGCCGATGGCCACCACGAAGTTGAGGATCGCGGCGGCGAGGATGGTGCCCGGCAGGCCCACGTGCTCCACCAGGTAGAACCCGGCGATGAGCACGCCCACCGCGGCGCCGAAGCTGTTGGCAAAGTAGAGGATGGAGAGCGTCCGCCCCGGGTGCTTCCGCAGCCGGCGCAGCGCGCCCGCCGACATGAGCGGGAAGGTGGCGCCGAGCAGGATGGACTGGGGGAGGATCAGCAGGGCGGCGAGGCCCCACTTGGCGATGGTCAGGGACACCGAGCCGGCGGTCGAGGGGAAGACCGAGGTGTAGGCCCAGTTGGTCACGCCGACGTACACGTCCTGGAACACCAGCCCGATCAGCCCGACGACGGCCTCGATCATCGCATAGCCGAAGAGCGGCTCCTTGAGCCGCTCCGTGATCCGGCCGACGATCATCGCCCCAAGCGCCATGCCGCCCAGGAAGATCACCAGCACGATCACCTGGGCGTAGGCGTTGTGGCCCACGAAGAGGCCGAGGTAGCGGGACCAGACCGACTCGTAGAAGAGGCCGGCGGCTCCGGACAGGATGAAGAGCAGGGTGAGGACGCCCAGCATGCGTGATCCGGGTTGAGGGAGGGATGCGCTGAAGAGTAATGGTGCCCGGGGAGGGGGCGGGAGGGCCGTCAGGGGGTACCACGGGCCGGCGGCCGACGCGGGGCTTACTCCTCGCGCAGCACCGCCAGCGGGGATCGGCGGAAGAGGTCGAGGCTGGTCCACAGCCCCGTGGCCACGGGGAGCGCGACGAGCACGGCGGCCAGCATCGCGAAGCCCGCCCACGGCACCGTGAAGGGCACCTCGAAGACCCACTTCATCAGCGCCCAGCCGCCGGCGGTGGCAAGGCCGGTGGCCACGACCGCCGCGAGCAGGCCGAGCGCGGCATACTCGGTGACCATGATGCGGACCACCTGGCGCCGGGTGGCGCCGATGGTCTTGAGCAGCGCCGCCTCGCGGGCCCGCTGGTAGCGGCTGGTGGCGAGCGCCCCCACCAGCACCACCACGCCGGTGGCGAGGCTGAAGAGCGCCATGAAGCGGATGGCCAGCGAGACGCTGGCCACGATCTGCTCGATGCTCTTCTGGATCGAGGTGAGGTCGATGGAGGTGACGTTGGGGTGCCGCTCCACGATGCTGCGCTGCACCTGGCCCATGACGGTCGCGTCATCCACCCGGGTGAGCACCACGAAGCTCTGCGGCGCGGCGTCGAGCGGCCCCGCCGGGAAGACGGCGAAGAAGTTGGGCTCGAAGCGGGCCCAGTTCACCTCCCGCAGGTTGGTCACCACGCTCGGGATCTCGACCCCCTGGATGCTCCAGGTCAGGGTGTCGCGGATGGTCACGTCGAGGTCACCCGCGATCCCGACCTCGAGCGACAGGGGCACCGCGCCGGGCGCCGCGCCGGCGCCGGGTGCCCACCAGTCGCCCACCACCAGCTTCTCGGAGCCGACCGAGGCGTCGCGGTAGGTGGAGCGGTACTCGCGCCGCAGGGCCCAGGTGATGTCGTCGCGCGGGCCGCGGTCGCGCGCCCCGCGCCCGGCGCTGTCGGGGCCCGCCGCCCGATGCAGGGTGTCCGCCAGCAGGTCCTTGACCCGCTTGCCCTTGATGGCCACCAGCCGCATCGGGACGATGGGGACCGGTGCCTGGGCCTCGAGGCCCGCGGCGCGGATGCGGGCCAGCACGTCCTCCCGCTGGTCCGGCTGGATGTCGAAGAAGACCAGGTTGGGCCGTCCGATCCCGCCGTCGAGCTGCAGTTGGCGCAGCAGGTTGTGCTGCATGACCGCCAGGGCACCCAGCAGGAAGGCGCCGAACCCGAGCGCCAGCACCACCGCCACGGTCTGGTTGGCGGGGCGGTAGAGGTTGGCCAGGCCCTGCCGCGCCACGTAGGGGAGCCGGTGCGGAAACCAGCGGCGCAGCGCGCGGGTGAGCCCGAAGGCCGCGAGCCACAGCACCAGCAGCGCGGCGCCGATCCCGGCGGCGAAGGCCGCCCCCTGCAGCAGCTTGCCCACCTGCAGCGCGGCCATTGCCACGACGCTTCCGCCGAGCGCGAGCCGTGCGGCCCAGCGCCAGCCGTCCGCGCGGACGCCGGGACCTTCCTCGACATCGCGTCGCAGGACCGCGAGCGGTGGAACCCGGCGCACCGCGAGCAGTGGCAGCAGGGCGAAGGCCACCGCCACCCAGATGCCCACGCCGAGGCCGGTGAGGATGGCGCCGGGCGAGGGGACCACGGCCACGTCGAGCGGCAGGAAGGCGCCGAAGACCCGGGGGAGCGCGAGCTGGAGCAGCACGCCGAGGATCACCCCGGCCACGCTCCCGAGCAGCCCCATCACCGCCGCCTGCAGGAGGTAGGCGCCGAAGACCTGGCCGCTGGTGGCGCCCAGGCAGCGCAGCACCGCGATGGTGTCGCGCTTGCGCTTGATGAACACCTGCACGGCGCTGCCCACCCCCACGCCCCCCAGGAGCAGCGCGATGAGCGCCACCAGCCCGAGGTAGCGGCCCAGCTGGTCGAGGAACTGCTTGAGGTCCTGCTCCTCCTCCACCGCCGTCCGGAGCCGCCCCTGCTGGGCGCCGATCCGCGGTTGCCAGGTGGCGCTGAAGGCCCGCGCGTCCAGGCTGGCCGGGGTGCGCAGGAACCACTCGTATTCCACCCGCGCGCCGAACCCGAGAAGGCCGGTTTCCGCCAGGAGCCCGCCGGGGATGTACACCCGGGGCCCGAAGGCGGCGCGGACGCCCACATCGCCGGGGAAGCTGGTCACCGTGCCGGCGATGACGAACCGCGCCTCGCCCAGCGCCATGGTGTCGCCCACCTGGGCGCCGAGCGAGGTGAGGAACGCCGGATCCACCAGCGTGACCCGCTCGGCGGCCAGCCGGGCCCAGGCGCCGGCGGGCTCGGTGCGCGCCACGCCGTAGAACGGGTAGCCGCCGGTGATGGCATTGACCTGCACCAGCCGGGTGCCGGCGGTGCGCGGCACGTACGCCATGCCGGAGAAGCTGGTGACGCTGGCGCGGTCGCGGACGCTGTCCGCCCCGGCCGCGAGGGTCAGGGAGTCGAGGGTGCGCCGGAAGCCCTCGGAGGGCGCGCTGCGGGAGCTGACGGCGAGGTCGCCGCCGAGCAGCGCGCGCGACTGGCCCTCGACGGCCACCTGCAGGTTGTCGGTGAACGACTCGATCGCCACCAGCGCGCCGACGCCGATCGAGATGGCCGCCGTGAGCAGCAGCATGCGGCGGCCGGCGGCGCGGCTCTCCCGCCACGCCAGCCGGGTGACGAAGCCGAGGCGGCTCACCCGGCGGCCCCGTCGCTCACCACGGCGCCGTCGGCCAGCCGGATCACCCGCCGTGCCTGGCGGGCCAGCTCCAGATCATGGGTCACCAGCACCGTGGTGGTGCCGAGCTCCCGGTTGAGCTCGAGCAGGATGTCCACCACCCGCTGCCCGGTACCCTGGTCGAGGTTGCCGGTCGGCTCGTCGGCGAACAGGATGCGCGGCCGGTTGCTGAAGGCCCGCGCCAGCGCCACCCGCTGCTGCTCACCGCCGGACAGCTGGGCCGGGTAGTGGTGCTCCCGTCCCTTGAGGCCCACCCGGGCCAGCAGCGCATCGGCGCGCCCGCCTGCTTCCTCGCCGCGGAGCTCGAGCGGCACCTCGACGTTCTCCCGCGCGGTGAGGGTCGGGATCAGGTGGAACGACTGGAAGACGAACCCCACCCGCTCGGCCCGGAAGGTGGCCAGGCCGTCCTCGGAGAGCGTGGTGAGGTCGGTGCCGTCCACCACCACCCGTCCGCGGGTGGGGCGGTCCAGGCCCGCGAGCAGGCCGAGCAGGGTGGTCTTCCCGCTGCCGCTGGGCCCCACGATGGCGGCGAGCTCCCCCGTGGGGATCTCCAGCGTGATATCCTTCAGCACGGTGAGCGGACGCCCGCCGGAGAGGTATTCCTTGGATAGCGATTCGACGCGGATCATGAACCTTGGACAGCCCTGGGATGAGGTCGGGTAGAATCATAGTCGCGCTGGCGACGGCGGTCCTCCCGGGCTGCGGCGGCGCCGGGGGCGATTCCCCCGCCCGTCCGGCCGCGGAGTCGGTGCCGGCCGCGGCGCCCGGGGTGCCGGGCCCGCCCGCCGTCGA
Source organism: Gemmatimonadales bacterium (assembly GCA_046327715.1). GTDB lineage: Bacteria > Gemmatimonadota > Gemmatimonadetes > Gemmatimonadales > GWC2-71-9 > JADJOM01. The sequence goes on along the minus strand of JAXLXY010000013.1, from coordinate 7,116 downwards.
GGCGCGCCGCATCGTGTTCCTCGGCACCAGCCTCACGGCCGGCCTGGGCCTCGATCCGGACAGCGCCTATCCCGCCTGGATCCAGCGCAAGGTGGATGCGGCGGGGCTCGGCTATACGGTGGTGAACGCGGGGCAGAGCGGGGAATCGAGTGCCGGGGCGCTCACCCGCATCGACTGGATCCTGCGGCAGCGCCCCGCCGTGCTGGTGATCGAGACCGGCGCCAACGACGGGCTGCGCGGCCAGGAACCGGACTCCACCCGCGCCAACATCCAGGCGATCATCGACCGCACCCGGGCCGCCAGCCCCGCGACCCGCATCCTGCTCGCCTCGATGGAGGCCATGCCCAACCTCGGCCAGGACTACGTGCGGAAGTTCCGGGGCATCTTTCCGGCCCTCGCCGAACGGAACGGCGTGACACTGCTGCCGTTCATCCTCGACGGCGTGGCGGGGATCGACTCGCTCAACCAGCAGGACGGCATCCACCCCAGCAACCGGGGCGCGCGCCTCGTGGCGGACAACATCTGGCGCGGACTGGAGCCGGTGCTGCGGTCGGCGGGGCAGTAGGCCACGGAGTCAGGACGACGCCACGACTGGAGCGGGCCATGAAGGCGCACCACATCCGCAGGACCCTGCCGGTGATGGCGGCCCTGTTGCTCGCGTGCGGCGGGGACAGCAGCGGTCCCGGGGAACCGGCCCGGTCCTACCTGATGGGCTTCTCGGCCATCCCCCCGAGGGTGGACACCACCCTCCTGTTCGAGACCCTCACCCTGAGCAGCGCGCACTCCGACGCGGGGCTGATCCAGCTGGAGATCCCCTGGACCGTGCTGCTGGATGACACCGCCGCCGCCACCGAGGTGCGGGTGGTGCGGCTGCCGCTGGTGAACTACTACCGCGGCCAGGGGCACCGGATTGTGGTGGCGCTCGACGTGACCGACGGGCTCAACCGGGCAGCGGAGGCGCCGGCGCTGGTGGCCCTCGGCCGCAGCATCACCGACACCGCCGTGCAGCGGTTGTACCGCGAGTACGTGGCCGCCGTGGACAGCATCCTGACCCCGGACTACCTCAGCCTGGCCGCGGAGACCAACCTCATCCGGCTCGCGGCCCCCGACTCGGTCTACCAGGCGGTGGTCACCATGGTGAATGCGGCGCACGCCGAGCGGGTCGCCGCCGGGAGCACCACGCCGTTCATGGTCAGCGTGCAGGTGGAGACGGCGTGGGGCGGGCTGCAGGGATCCGGCATCTACGAGGGCATCGACCAGGACCGGGTCGACTTCCCCTTCCTCGATGCGCTGGGGCTCTCCTCGTACCCCTACCTCGGCGGGTTCACCGACCCGGACAGCATCCCGCTCAACTACTACAGCCGACTCACCCAGGGCGCGCCGCTCCCCGTGGTGGTGCTGGAGGGGGGCTGGAGTTCGGTGACGGCGGGGCCGGTCGCGAGCACGCCGGCGATGCAGGCGCGGTACATCACGCGGCACGCCCGCATCCTGGATGCGGCGCAGGCGGCGGGGTGGTTCCAGATTACGTTCACCGACCTCGACCTGGCCGGCATCCCGTCGCCACCGCCGACGCTGGCGCTGTTCGCGCACAACGGGCTGGTGGATTCGGCGCTGACGCCGAAGCCGGCCCTCGCACCGTGGGATTCCGTGCTGGTCCGCCGGTATCGTCCGTGAGCGTGCGGCTCCTCGCCGTCGCCGCCTCGCTGCGGCGCGCGTCGCTCAACCGGATGCTGCTCGCCAATGCGGTGCTTGCCGCGCGCCAGGCCGGCGCGGAGGTGGCGGAGGCGGAGTTCGCGGAGTTCGACGTGCCGGCCTTCAACGCGGACGTGCAGGAGGCCAGCGGCTTCCCCGCGGGCGCGGCCCGCTTCCGGGAACGGCTGGAGGCGGCCGACGGACTGCTGCTGGCCTCGCCCGAGTACAACTACTCCATGCCGGGGCACCTCAAGAACCTGGTGGACTGGGTCTCCCGCATGCGGCCGGTGCCCCTGCGGGGCCGGTCGGCGTTCCTGCTCGCCACCTCGAGCGGCCCGATCGGCGGCATTCGCGGATTGTGGCAGCTCCGCGTCCCGCTGGAAGGCCTGGGGATGTTCGTGCACCCCGACATGTTCTCGCTGCCGATGGGCGGGAGCGCCTTCGGGGCCGATGGCCAGCTCGGCGACCCGAAGGTCGCGGAGCGGCTGCAGCAGGTGCTGGAGGGATACCTCAGGGCGGCACGGGCACTGGCCGCCCGGTAGCATGCCCGGCGGCCGTGGCGATCGGCGGGGTCAGGCCTCCGAGCGCTGCGACAGCGCCCGCGGCACCGGGTTGGAGCGGCGATAGCGGGAGTAGAGCCGGATGCTGCCGGCGAAGAGCCCGCTCACGCCGACGATCACCAGCCCGAGCACGCCGAGGGGCGTCGCCTCCTTGAGCACGGCGAGCACCACGCCCAGGATCAGCAGGAGGGTGGGTCCCTCGTTGGCCCAGCGCAGTCGCTCGCCGGTGTGGCGGATGTCGCCGCGGGCCATCCGCTTCATGGTGAGCTCGCACCAGAAGTGATAGGCCACGAGCAGCGCCACCACGCCGAGCTTGACCCACATCCAGCGATCCTGCAGCCAGGCCGGCTGCAGCACCAGCATCGCGAGGGCGGTCACGGACGAGAGGATCATCGCCGGGTAGGTGATCATGAAGTACAGCCGGCGTTCCATGATGGCGTACTGGCGCATGAGGATCGAGCGGGCCGGCTCCGCCTCGGCGTTGGCCTCGGCGTGGTAGATGAACAGCCGCACCAGGTAGAACAGGCCGGCGAACCACGACACCACGCCGATGATGTGGACCGCTTTCCACCAGAGATACGCCATGGAGCCCCCGGACAGGTGAACGGGCCGCCCGTGGTGGGGCGGCCCGTCCAGATGTATGCCCGGTCCCGTGAAGCGGGCCTGAAGCGGCGGTGAAAGGCGGGGACGCGACTAGCAGTTCTCGGGATGCTGCTGGCAGTAGGTCGCGGTGTCGTTCTCGGCCTGGCCATCGGGGGCACAGGCCAGGGTGGCCGCCACCAGGCCGCCCAGCACGAGCAGGAGTGACCAGGTATAGCGGAACGGCCGGAAGCGACGGATCATTGTACCCTCCCTGCTGGCGCGGGGGCCGCCCGATGCGGCCCGTCTGTGGGAGGAACGCGCGCCGGGTGCGTATCTTCTCAGGGAGCCCATGGGCCCGAGGGGGACGGATGGACGGACAGTCGGATCAGGTCTCGAGCGCGCTCGACCGGGTCCTGGCCCGCTTCGCGGAGCGGGTGCGGTACATCGGGATCCGGCACGGCCTGACGGGCAGCGACGTCGAGGACCTCCTGCAGGAGGTCCGGTTGCGGCTGTGGAAGGCACTCGAGAGCGATGAGAAGATCCTCGCCGCCCCGGCGTCCTACGTGCACCGGACGGCGGTCTCCGCGGCCCTCGACGTGCTGCGCCGCCGCCGGGCCCGCCGGGAAACCCCCGCCCGGCTCTCGCGGCCCAGCGGCATCGCCATGCTGGGCGAGTCCCCCGCGGCCGACCGGCTGATGGAGGAGATCGAGCTGCAGGAACAGGTGGGGCGGGCGGTGGAGCAACTGATCCCTGCCCGGCGCTCGGTGGTCAAGATGTACCTCTCGGGCTACGGCCGGGAGGAGATCGCCGACCTGCTCGGCTGGACCGAGCCCAAGACCCGCAACCTGCTGTACCGGGGCCTCGCCGACCTGCGCGAGATCCTCACCGGCATGGGCATCGGCCCGGAGGCGCTGCAATGAGCGACGATCGGCTGCGCAGGAGCTACGACATGCTGCTGGCCATCCGGGCCGACACCGGTGCCGACCGCTCGGCCTGCCCGCCGGTGGAGCGCATCGCCGGCCTGGTGCGGCGCGAGGAAGACGAGGAGAGCCGCCTGGCCCTCCTCGACCACGTCATGGCCTGCCCCTTCTGCCAGCACGAGTTCGAGCTGGTCCGCACCGCCTCCCGCGCCACCGGCGACCACCCCGCCCCCGACGCCTGACGCGGGGGCGGTTCAGGGGGTGAACACCCCCGCGCCTCCCTGCCCGTCGGTGATGATGCCGATCCCGGTCCGGGAGTTGTGGTAGGCGCCGGCACCACCGCCGTAGTTCTCGCCCACCCCGCCATTCTGCTGGTACAGCTGTGCCGCGAGCAGGCGCAGGTTCACGAGGGCGGGCCCGCCCTCGAGCCCGGCGTTGCCCTCGGCGTCGAGCCAGTAGCGCGCGGGTGCCACCGGGCCGGTGAGCCGCTGCAGGGCGGCCAGGTCGATGGGCGGGAGCTCGCGGCCGTTGATGAACACGCCGGTGCCCCCACCCGAGATGTCCGCCGGCAGCGGCCCGCCGAGACGGAGCCCCGCCTGCACGAAGCCGCGGGTGTGGCTCCCCTCGAGGCCCCAGGCCCCCGAATGGGCGTCGTACCAGTAGCGCCCATCGGGGATGCGGGGCGCCCCCGCCGGCTCCAGCTGCGCTAGCGTGGCGCTCGAAAGCCGGGTGCGGTTGATGTAGACCTGGCGGGGCGTGGTGGCCTGACCCGCCAGGGGCGCGGCCCCGAGGGCGATGCCGAGGCTGGCGAGGAGGGCGAGGGTGATCGAGCGCATGATCGGCTCCGGGCTCAAGGCCAGGGGGAATCGCGGCGGCGGTCGGGACGGGTCGGCGCCGGGTTGTCACGCCCGACCGCCCCGGCGGCCGGGATGGCCGCCAGGGCGGTGAGGAGGAACAGGGGCAGCGTGGGGCGCATGGCTACAGGAACTACACCGGAATCGGCTTGCCACAAGGGCGCGACGACCCCGGGCGCACCCGCCTAGCGGCCCGCCAGCACCTCGGCGGGGAGCTCCGCGCGCTCGAGCGCGAGCGCCAGGTGCGGGGCCAGCGCGGCGCCAAGCTCCCAGGCCGAGACCTCGGCCCTGGCGCTGCCTTCGGTGACGGTCAGCCAGGGCGCCACTGCGCCGGCCTCCCAGTCCCCGAACACCAGCACCGGGGTGCCGTAGCGCTTGACCTCGGAGCCGCGGCCGGGCTCCCAGGCCTGGGCCCAGTCGAACATCCAGCGGGCGTCGGCCTCGAGCAGCCGCACGCAGCCATGGCTGGCCGGCACGCCAGGAAGGTCGTACTGGTGGAAGGCCACGCCCTTGAGCGCGATGAAGTTGACGTACCAGTCGAGGATCCAGCTCGGGTCATCGGTGCTGATCGCCTGCCGGTCCTTCCAGTTGGTGAAGAAGAGGCCGGGGTCGGTCGGGGTGCTCGCCTTGCCGGTGCTGGTGGGGCCCCAGCGCACCAGTTCGCCGTGCTCGTAGGCGGCAAACGCCTGCACCCGGCGGGACACCACCACGAACTTGGGCAGCGCCCTGAGCGCGAAGACCGTCGCCGGGAAGGGGGCGTAGCTGAGTTCGGGCGCGATCGAATCGGGCACCACCAGCGCGCGCCGCCGGGCGTGCGCGGCATCGACCCGGTTGAGCTTGAGGATGGTGAGCTGGTCGGCGGAATCGAGGGCGGCCATCCGGCCCCACGCCTCGAGCGACACGCGGCGAAAGCTCCGCGCGGCGTTCCACCGTTCCAGTGTGGCGGCCTCACCGGCGCCGGCCAGGAGCGCCGGACGGGAGACCGCCGGGACACACCCCAGCGGCGCGCACGCCGGTGCGAGCCGGCTGTGGTGTGCACCCAACATCGTGGCCGCCACTCCCAACACCGCGACCACCTTGAACACCCCGGACACCCCTCCAGAAATCGGACGCTTCGTACAATCGCTGGACATCAGTCGGTTCGGCTCCCGGGGCGGCCCCGCCGCCCATCTGCCATAGTGCCAAGTGGTTACCCGCAAACGGAAGGTCCGGATGCAGGCACCGCATCCGGACCTTGGGTCCCGGTGCGGCGGCCACCGGGGAGGGGTAAGGCAACTGGCGTACCGTCGGGCTGCGCGTCAGGGCCCGACCTGGTGCTCCCCGGTCACGGCATGAACGACCTGGTCGACCGCGGCGTTCCCGAAGACCCGCCGGGCCATCCGGGCGAACCACTCCCGCAGGCTGTCGAGGATCTCGTAGAAGGTCGGGATGGCGATCAGGGTGAGCAGGGTGGAGGTGATCACGCCGCCGATCACCGCCACGCCGAGGGGCTGGCGGAACTGGGCCCCGTCGCCGCGGCCGAGCGCCACCGGGATCATGCCGGCGATGAGCGCGAAGGTGGTCATGAGGATGGGACGGAGCCGGATGGCGCCCGCCTCGATCAGCGCCTCGCGCAGCGCGAGCCCCTGGCGTTCGCGGGCCCACTTGGCGAAGTCGATCAGCAGGATCGCGTTCTTGGCCACGATGCCCATGAGCAGGATCACGCCGATCAGGCTCATGATGTTGATGGTGAGGCCGGTGACGGCGAGGCCCAGCATCACGCCGATCATGGAGAGCGGCAGCGACATCATGATGGCGAGCGGGTCGATGAACGAGCCGAACTGCATCACCAGGATGAGGTACATGAGCATCGCCGCCACGCCGAGGGCAATGAAGATGTTGCCGAACACCTCGCTCTGCTGCTCGGCGTCGCCGCCCTCCGTGACCCGGACCCCCGGCGGCAGCGGGATCTTCGCGATGGCGGCGCGGACGTCATCCATCACCGCGCCGGAGGCGCGGCCGGAGTAGTTCCACTCGACGTTCACCACCGGGTCGCGGTTGAGGTGGTTGATGATGGCCGGCCCCACGCTCTGGCTGATGTCGGCCACCTGGCCGAGAGGCACCGTGGCCGGGAGGCCGTTGCGGCCGGCGATGAGCAGCGGCAGCCGGCGCAGGTCCTCGGGGCGGGTGCGGCTCTCGGGGGTGAGCCGGATCTCGACGTCGCGGGTCTCGCCGCTCGGGTCCACCCAGTCGCCGGCGTCGATCCCGGCGAAGGCGGGCCGCACCGACTGGGCCACGTCGCCCACGGTGATGCCGAGGCTGCCGGCCAGGCCACGGTCGAGGTCGATGGTGATCTCCGGCTTCTGCCCCTTGGAGGAGAGGTCCAGGTCCACCACGTTCGGCACCGTGGCGACCACCGCCTGCAGCTGCTCCGCCACCGCGGTGATCGTGGCCACGTCGGGGCCGCGCACCTCGAGCTGCCCCTGCTTGCGGCCGCCGCCGAAGTCGGTGGTGAAGATGGACACCTTG
>JAXLXY010000012.1:0-99252 GCA_046327715.1 Gemmatimonadales bacterium | reverse complement strand
CCGCCGGTCCCTCCTCCTTGAGGAGGCCGCGCGGCACGCCCTGCAGCGGCAGGTCACTGGGCTCCGCTCCCACGCTGATGCCGGGGCCGATGGGCTGGAGCCCCAGCGCGGCATAGGGTGAGAGCGCGTCGCCGGCCAGCCAGGCGGTGAACTCGGCGCGCTCGCGTGCGACGTCCGCGGCCGGTGTCTGGGCCCCGAGCGGGAGGGCAACCAGCAGCAGCAGGGCCAGGCGGTGCACGGCGGCTCAGGACGGCGTGGCGGCGAGGGCGCCGACCAGCAGGACCGGGGTGGTGGGCTGGGCCGAGCCGCTCTCGGGCTCCTCGGTGATCGCGGCGGCCGTCAGCTCCACGCCCTCCGGCACCGGGACCGCCTGGACCAGCCCGTGGCCGCTGGGCTCCGTGTTGAACGTGATCGAGGCGATGGGCGCGCCCGTCCGCGGGATGAACCAGAGCTGGTACGCCCGGCGGTGCCCCGCCGGCGCCAGCTGGAACGCGTGCAGCAGCAGCCGGTTGGACTTCCGGTTCCAGAACAGCTGGATCACGGGCCGCGGCGTGCCCGGCTCGCCCATGCGGGTGAGCAGCACGTTGGGATCGAGGATCGCGTTGAGCTCCGACTCGCGCAGGGCGAGCTGGGTGTCCCGGGCGCGCAGGCTGTCCTGCAGCGCCGTGACGGCGGCAGTGGCGCCGGCCAGGGCGCGGCGGGAGGTGAACCACGCAGCGCTGACCCCGGCGAGCGCCACCAGCGAGGCCGCGAGCGCCAGCCAGGCCAGCCGCGGGGCGCGGGGAGCCAGCGCGGCCTCGCGCGAGGCGGTGGCCCGCGCCACCACCCGGGCGCGCAGGTCGGGCGCGGGCGTGGCGCCCCCGCCGGCGCCGAGCGCGAGCAGGGCGTTCACCTCGCGGTACTCGGCCACCTCCCGCGCCGTCTCCGGCGAGGTGGCCATGAAGGCCTCGAACGCGCGGGCCTCTGCCGGGTCGAGAGCGCCCAGGGCATACGCCGCGGCGAGTTCGCGCAGGTCCTGCGGGCCGCCGGTCACACTGCCCCCTCGAAATAGTACGGTCGCAGCGCCTCGCGTAGCTTCTGCATCCCGAGGCGCATCCGGGTCTTCACCGTGCCAAGCGGCTCCTGCAGCCGCTCGGCGATCTCCGACTGCGACAACCCGTCGTAGTAGGCCAGCTCGATGGCCGTCCGCTGCGGCGGCGAGAGCGCGGCCAGCGCCGCGCCCACCGCGCGGCGCCGTTCCTCCCCTTCGAGTCCGCTGCCCGGCGGCGGGAACCCGGCACTCATCGCCGGCGCACGCTCCGCGGCGTCGTGCGCGGCGCGGTCGGTCGCCCGCTCGCGCCGCGCCTGGGCGCGCACCAGGTCGAGCGCCCGGCTCCGCGCCATCACCGTGAGCCACGCCGCCACCGACCCGCGCGCCGCGTCGAAGCGCGGCGCCTCGCGCCACGCCTGCGCAAATGCCTCCATGACCACCTCCTCGGCGTCGGCGGCCTGCCCGACCACCCGGAAGGCCACCGCGTACAGGACGGCGCCGAACCGGTCGTACAGGAGGCCCAGGGCACGGTCGTCGCCGCGCGCCATCAGCTGGACCAGGTCGATGTCGTGCGGGGTGGAGGAACGGTCGGTCATCGGCCGATCGGTGGCGGTGTGGGCGGCGGCGGCGAGGGCTGCGCCATGGTGCATCAGTCTATCCCGCATCCGGAGCGGGGCACAAGGCAACCCGGTGACGCCTGGTAACCAGGGCAGGACGGCGGTCATGGTGTCGAGGGTCGCTCCCGGGGGTCGGGCGGCCGCGCGGTTGCGGCCGCCCCTCCCATCGTACGCCGGCCGCCGGGTCGCGGTTCATGGGAGCATTTTCGGCCGGTCCCCCGGCAGGAACAGCAGGCTTGCGTCGCCGGCCGGGCGACGGACCTGCACCACATTCACCTGGTCGGTGAAGAGCTCCATCAGCATCTCCTGGCGCACCGTCGCGCCGGACAACCCCCGGCGCAGCGTCCCGGTGAGGGTCAGGTAGGTCATCTCGCCGTCGATCCGTGCGCCGGCCCACGTCCAGGGGAGCTCCCGCCCCCCAGGCTCACGCAGGTCGAGCCGGGACCGGGCGTACCGCGCCAGGCTGGAATCACCCATGCTGCCCTGTTGGCGGACCACGGCCGTCCGCAGGTCCTCGGTGAAGGCCCGCACCGTGACGGTCACGCGCCCGCCGGGTTCCTCGCGGAACTCGGTATGCGTGCTGTGCAGCGGATGCGCCGTCAGGGCGAGCGCCAGCAGGGCCGCGCGCATCAGCGATGCCCAAGCCGGGCCAGGAGCGCACGGGCCTCGGCGGCCTGCCGGACGTGGAACGCCGGATCGATCGCCAGCGCTTCCGTCAGGCGTCGGCGGGCCGTCGCCGTGTCTCCGACCGCGAGGGCGATCCGGCCCCCGTGGTACAGGAGCGTGGCATCCTCCACCCCGCGCGCCAGCGCCTCATCGGCCAGCGGCGCCGCTGCCACGGCGTCCCCGGCACAGAAGGCCGCCCACGCCGCCAGGTCGAGCCCCTGCACGTCCCGCCGGTTGCCCAGCTCCGCCGTGGCGCGGGTCCGCAGTTCGGGGATCCGCTGGCCGTGATCGAGCAGGAAGAGCCCCCACGCCCGGTGGAATCCGCTGCCGGCCTGCGACACGGCCACGTCAAGGGCGCGGGCATACTGCCCGGCCGCCGCGCGGTCGCCGGCGGCCTCCGCGGCCTCGGCCAGGAGGATCAATGCTGCCGGGTCGAGGCGCCCGGCCAGTGCCCGGGTGCCCAGGTCGTGTGCCCGCGCGGGATGTCCGGTGCGGAGTTCCAACTGGCCCAGCGCCACCAGCACGCGCGGATCCTCCGGGAGGCTCGCGAGGGCGCGCTCGAAGGCGGGGCGGGCCAGGTCCGGCCGGCCATGATGCGCCGCCAGCTCGCCCAGGCGGAGATCGAACCATGCGAGCTGCTCGGCGGTGGTACGGAATCCCGCTGCCGCCGTGTCCCGCAAGGCTACCAGGAGTTCCCGCGCCTCCCCGCTCCTGCCGCTCAACTCGAGCCAGCGGGCATAGCGCGGTCCGACGCCAGGCGTGCCGCGGAGCAGGGAGAGGGTGGCGAAGAGCCGATCGGCCTCGGCATAGCGGCCGAGCTCGAGGGCGATCTCCCCGAGGGTGGCCCGGATGACGGGGTCGTCCGGGTCGGCATCCAGGCGGGCCGTGGTGAGGTCGTACGCCTCAGGAAATCGGTGCTGTGCCATCAGGGCGCTCGCGAGCACAGCCGCCGCCCCGTCGTTGCGGGCGTGGCGCCTGCCGAGACTGGCCCGGGCGAGCGCTTCCGCCTGGCGGACGTCACCCTCCGAGCCGGTGGCGCGGCTGCGGTCGAGGTAGAGCGCCGCGAGCATGGCCCGGTCCCGCGCACCGTAGGGGTCGCGCGCGGCCCGGGCCTCATAGAAGCGGATATCCTGGTCGCGGATCCCGGCGGCCCGTCGGCTCGTCGGCTCGTGCTCCGGGGCGGCCGCCGGCGCCGGCCGGCCGCTGCCGAGCAGCATCCCCCCGGCGGCCACGATGACTCCGAGGACGATCGACCACTTCATGGGCTGGCTCCTCCCGAGCGACGCTCGACGGCCCGGCGTTCCAGCCGCCGAACCGCCGAGTCGCCGACCCGCCTAGTTCGGCGGCGCGAGATAGGGGAACGTGGCAAGGAACGGGGAATCACTGGCCACGTTGTCGGTGGTGAGGCTCGGGGTCGTGTGGGTCGGGTCGGCGCCGAAGGGATCGCCGAAGACCGCGAGCAGCGCCAGGTCCACCACGTCATCGTCGAGCTTCCGCCCGCCCCAGCCGTTGGCGAGGGGTGGTACCCCGACCCAGTTGAGCCAGCTGGCGGTCGCGGGGTCCTTGTCGGTCTGCACGATCAGCATGTCGGGCAGCAGGACGCTCGCCAGGATTCCCACGTAGGCCGAGTCACGGCCCGCGATGGTCGTCGGCGAGCCGAGCACCAGGTGGCCATAGAGCTCCGGGCCGATCAGCGCGGCATCCTGGTCGGGGCCGATGGAACCGTGGGTCGGGTGGCTGCGCTTGTCGAGCAGCACCTCGCTCAGCAGCGGATTGCCCAGGCGCTGGACCTGGTTGTAGGTGGTCGTCTTGCCGGGACCAGTCCCGGCAGAGGTATCGTCGCTGCAGGCGGCCACGGTCAGGGCCAGGCCGAGCAGCAGGAGTCGGGAACGCAGCATCGGGTGTCTCCGTGGTCGTGGGTCAGCGGCTCAGGGTGCCCCAGATGCCGAGCTTCCCGGGCGCGCCATTCTCCAGCAGCGACGAGGGAAGTTCCACGACGATCGAGAGCACGTTGTAGCCGGCGATGTAGTTGACGGCCTGCCCGGGGGCGCGGAAGCCCACGCTGGGCAGGGCACAGGGTCCCGCCAGCGCGCCGCTGGCCGGACGCCGGTCGGGCAGGATGCAGAAGGCCGCCTCGAGGTCGAGGAAGAACGAATCGTCACGCGGGCCGGCAAAGGCCTGGATGCCGCTGGCCGAGCCGAGGCTGGTGTTGAAGCTGCCGCGAAGCGTCGAGGCATTCTGGTCCACCACGTTCATCATCGCTCCGGTGACCACCGGCGCGTCGGGGCCGCGCACCACCACCTTCTGGCCGGTGCCTTTCCCCTCGAAGCTGACCTGGATCACCCGATCCTCGATCGCATCCCCGTCGTTGTCCACCTTGAACTGGTAGAGGATGTTGGGGTCGAAGGCGGCGGCCGCGGTCTGGGCCGGGGAGAGGAACCCGCTGGTGTTCATGACCAGCACGATCCGCCCGGGCGCGGAGCCGGGGAAGGCGTAGACGTCGGTCAGGTCCATGCGGGGATTGAGCTCCACCAGGGGGGTATCCTGGTGGTCGGAGGCCGCCACCACCCCCGCGCCGCCGGCGAGGGCGCCGGTGACCGCGAGGACGATGGCCAGCCGCTGGAAGCGCGAGAGCGCGCGCCAACGCATCATGGGGGGACTCCTGGAGCTTGAGGTGTCAGGACCCGGCGGGCTGCCGGGTCGGTCGGCGCGACCCGCGCCGTCGGTTGCACTCCCTCTACGCCGCTCCCTGCACACTGGATGTCCGGTCTGCGTGACGCGCCCCGGTGGTGCGCGCTATCTTCCTGAGCACCCGCGGGCGCCAGCCCGGCCCATCCGATTCAGGTTCCCCGCCGTAGGAGGTGTGTCGCCCGAACGTCCGCCGTCCACCATCGCTCCGTCTGACTTCCTTTTCGAGGAGTTCGGTCCATGAGGCCCCCTGCCCGAACGCTGTGCCTTGTCGCCCTGCTGTCATTGTCCAGCCTGCCTCTTGCGGCGCAGGACGCCAGCCCGTCGCCGGTGGCGCGGGATACCACCCCCCGGGTCCTCACACCCCTGACCGTCGTCGGGCGCGCCGATGAGCTCATCGGCGTGGCCGCCACCGCCTCCCAGGGCCACGTGGGCGCCGCCGACCTGCGCTCTCGCCCCCTCGCGCGCGAGGGTGAGCTGCTCGAGACCGTCCCCGGGTTCATCGCCACCCAGCACTCCGGTGATGGCAAGGCCAACCAGTACTTCATCCGCGGCTTCAACCTCGATCATGGTACGGATTTCCAGACCCGGATCGAGGGGATGCCCGTCAACATGGTGAGCCACGCCCATGGCCAGGGCTACACCGACCTCAACTTCCTGATTCCCGAGGTGGTGGAGTACCTGGACTACCGGCTGGGCGTCTACCACGCCGACATGGGTGACTTCGGCAGTGCCGGTGGGGCCGAGTTCTTTCTCGCCCGGCGACTGAAGCCCTTCGCGGTGGCCACTGGAGGCGCCAATGGCATGGCCCGGCTCGCCGCCGGCGGGTCGCGGCGCGCCGGCCCCGGCGACCTCCTCGTTGCCGGTGAGCTCAAGCGCTACGATGGCCCCTGGGTCCTCGACCAGGCCCTGCGCAAGTACAGCGGGCTGGCGCGCTACTCCTGGCGGCGGGGCAGCTCCGAGTTCTCGCTGCTGGGCATGGCCTACCACAACCGCTGGAACTCCACCGACCAGATCCCGCTGCGCGCGGTGCGGTCCGGAAGCATCACCCGCTTTGGCAACCTCGACGACACCGACGGCGGGCGCACGCAGCGATACAGTCTCTCGGGCACCTGGCGCCATCTCGGCGGGAACTCGGTGCAGGATCTCCAGGTCTACGCGATCTACTCCGACCTGAGCCTGTTCTCGAACTTCGCCTTCTTCCTCGACGACACCACGAACGGGGACCAGTTCAACCAGCGGGAACGTCGCGTGGTGGTCGGCGCCAACCTCAAGCACCTCCAGCCGCTCCGGTTCCTCGGCCAGGAGCACGTGGCCAAGCTGGGATTGCAGACCCGGGCCGACGTGATCTCCGGACTGGGCCTCCACCATACCGTGGGACGGCGGCGGATCGGGACGGTGCGCGAGGATGACGTCCGCGAATGGGGCACCGGCGTCTACGCGGAACTCGAGTCCCGCTGGCGTCCGTGGCTGCGCTCGGTGGTGGGGGGGCGGGCCGACGCCTACGCCTTCCGTGTCGACGGCGATATTCCCGCCAACAGCGGGAGCCGGAGTGCGGGGATCCTGAGCCCCAAGGCCTCGCTGGTCATCGCGCCCTCGGCCCAGGCCGAGTTCTACCTGAGCGCCGGGCTCGGCTTCCACAGCAACGATGCCCGAGGCACGACGATCACCGTTGACCCGGTCGGGGGCGGTCCGGCCCAGCGCGTGGACCCGCTGGTGCGGTCGCGGGGTGCGGAAGTCGGGGTCCGGGTGAGCCCGGTCGAAGGCTGGCGCTCCACCCTGTCGGTCTGGGTGCTCGGCCTCGACAATGAACTGCTCTTCGTGGGCGACGGCGGTGCCACCGAGCCATCGTTCGAGAGCCACCGCACCGGGGTGAGCTGGGCGAACTACTACCGGCCGATCCCCCACCTCGCTCTGGACCTCGATGTCTCGCTGGCCCGTGCCCGCTTTGCCGGCGTGCCCGGTGCCGTGGACCGGATTCCCGGTGCGCTCGAGAATGTGGTGGCGGCGGGGGTGACGTGGATGCCGCTCGAGCGCGGGCCCTTCGCTTCGGTGCGCCTGCGCCGGTTCGGGGCCTACGCCCTGGTGGAGGACAATAGCGTCCGGGCCCGTGCCTCGACCCTGGTCAACGCGGAGCTGGGGTACAGCTTCGCCGGAGCCCGGCTCGAAGCCACGATCCTCAACCTGCTCGATGCCCGCGACCGGGACATCCAGTACTACTACGCCTCGCGGCTGCCCGGCGAGCCCGCCGCCGGGGTGGAGGACGTGCACTTCCACCCCGCCGAGCCGCGGCAGGTCCGGGTCTCGCTCTCCTGGGGTCTCTGACGGCAGGGCGCCCGGTCGGATAGGTTCATGGGGCCCGGGGAGCGCAGCTTCCCGGGCCCCTGTCCAATCGTCACCGGTCTTGGAGGTCCAGGCCATGTCCTATCGCAAGGGGCTCTCCCACGAGCACCCCCACCCCGAGCCCGGGGCGCCGCACGATCACCCGCATGAGCATGAGCACGAGCACGAGCACCACCACGCCCATCCACATGCCCACGCGCACGAGCACCTGCACCGTCACGGCGACGTGGAGCACAGCCACCCGCACGACCACGAGCACCGGCATCCCCATGCGCACCGGCACAGCCATGCGCACGGGCATGGCGCGCATGGCACTGACCCCACGGCCGAGACGCCCTCGCGTTCCCACGCCCATGACCGGCCGGAGCACGATCATGCCCATCCCGAACTCGAGGGACCCGGGCACGCCGACGAGCCCCACGACCACACGCACTGACCGGGGTCCCGACGCGCGCGAGCCCGCGCCGGGGCGCGGGCTCGCGGGAGGGTGGGGTGGGAGCGCCTCAGGTTACCAGTTGTAGAATCGCTCGGGGCGCAGGGCCGCCAGGTGCTCGATGTCGTTCTCGCCGTTGAGCAGCCGAGCCAGGATCACGCCGGTGATGGCCGCAAGCAGCACGCCGTTGCGGCCATGGCCGGTGGCGTACCAGAGGCCAGACAGCCTCGGCTCGCTGCCGATGACCGGCAGGCCGTCAGGGGTGACTGGGCGGAGTCCGGCCCAGGTCCGCAGCACCTCGCCGCGGGACAGGGCGGGGCACAGCGCACTCACGCCGGTGAAGAGGTCCGCCAGGCCTGCCGCGGTGACGTCCGGCGCGAAGCCGGCATGTTCCATGGTGCTGCCCACGATGGCTTCGCCGTCCCGGGCCGCCACGTAGCAACCCCTGCCGATCACGATGGATCGTGGCACCCCCTCGGGCCAGGCCAGCGCGGCCATCTGGCCCCGGATCGGTTCGACCGCCAGCGGACGGGGCAGGCCCCCGACCAGTCGGGACCAGGGCCCCGCGGCGATGATCACGTCGGCCGCACCGTAGCTTTCCTTGCCGAGGACACCCGTAACCCGATCGCCGCGCCGCTCGACCGCCGTGACCCGGTCTTCGACGACCGTCACGCCGAGGCGCACGGCGTCCTGGGTGAGGGCCTCGACCAGCCGGACAGGGTGCAGCGCCGCGTCCCGGGCGGCCCACAGGGCCCCGCTGCTCGGGCCCATCCAGGGCCACCGTGCCTTCACCTCGGCGGCATCGAACCAGTCGCAGGCGTGTCCCTGCTGCCGCTGCCAGGCCACCTGGGCTCGCAGGTAGGCGGCGTCGGCGTCGTCCACTGCCAGCCGGGCGATCCCTTCCTGCCACAGCCCGATGTCGATCCCGGTGCTGGCCAGCAGCGCGGGGGCCAGCTCCGCCAGCAGTTCGCGCCCGGCCATCCCGAGCTCGAACAGCGGGTCTTCCCCGTGGGAGCCGGCCTGGGCGGCGAGCATCCCGGCCGCGGCCCGCCAGCCTGCCCCCTCGTCGCCACCACGCTCGAGGAGCAGTACCTTTCGGCCGGTATTGGCCAGTTCGCGGGCGGTGGCGGCGCCGACCGGGCCGCCACCGACGACGATGACATCGTAGAGTTGAGTCACGGGTCCCGTCACGAAACTTTCTGGAACATCGGCCGTACTGGCCCCCACGTCCGACTTCTGCTGGAGGAAAATAGCATGTTCCGGAACCTGATCGGGTTTGCCGTGCTGGCCGTCGTGGCCTGGATCGCGTTGCAGATGGTCTTCGGGCTCTTCGGCATCGTGATCGGCCTGCTCGGAAAACTCCTGTGGCTGGCGTTCCTGGGCTTCCTGGTCTACCTGGTGCTGCGGGTCTTCGCCCCGGCCACCGCTGACAAGGTCAAGGACACCATCTCGGGCAAGCCCTCCTCGTCCTTCTAGGGCCACACCCGCACCAGGCAGGACACGCAGCGGGCGGGGGATCCACCGGATCCTCCGCCCGTTCGCGCTCCTCGACCGCCGGACCCGTCAGGCCGGCGGGTCGAGCGCCTCCCGCACCGCCCAGGCCAGCAGTGGAATCATGACCTCGTGATGCCCGGTGAGTTGCACACCGACGCCCCCCGCCCGCGTCGGACGTTCCACCACGTTCATCCTCGGACGGTAGTGCCGGATCATGTCGAAGTCCGCGGCCAGGAAACCGCTCGGCTTGCCGTCGCCAAGATTGCGGGCGATGGTCAGGGCCTTGAGGAAGACCTCGGGCAACACCACCGCGCTGCCGAGGTTGAGCACCACGCCACCGTCGTGGAGGTCCGGGAGCGAGCCGGCCAGCCGGCGAAAGTCCCGGTGACTGGTCTCGCCGAGCGCGGCGCCGTCGGCGGCGGGGTGCTGGTGGGTGATCTCGGCGCCGATCGCCGCGTGCACCGTCACCGGCACCCCGTGGGCCTGGCAGGCCAGCAGGACCGAGGCGGAAGCGCCGGGCAGTCGGGCGCGCCCGGCCAGGTCCCGGGCCAGGCCTTCGCCAAACCCCCATCCCGCCCGATGCGCTGCCGTCACCGCGCGATTCAACTCGGCGCCGGTTTCCTCGGCCATACCGAAGGTGCCGTCGCCGAGCCCGCGCTCGACCTCCTCGCTGGTCCCCCCGAAGGCGGCCAGTTCGAAGTCATGGATGGCTGCGGCACCGTTGAGCGCCACGTGGGTCAGGATGCCGTCCCGGACCCAGGCCGCGAGCAGCGGCCCGAGGCCCACCTTGATCACGTGCCCGCCGACCAGGGCGACCACCCCGCGGCGTGCGCGGGCCGCCGATGCGATCGCGGCCGCCACCTGGCGCAGGTGGTCGGCCGCGAGGACGTGCGGGAGACTGTCGAGGAAGGCACCGAAGGAGCGTTGCGCGCCCGGGGGCGTCGCGAGGAGCGACCCATCCACCTTGTTCGGCCGGTCCCCGATCGGCACCGTCCGCACGCGGCTCAGGTCGGCCTCGCGATAGCCGGTCATGGCCGGTCGGGGCCCGCCACGATGCTCTCGAGCCGGAGGGTCACCGTCCCGAACGGGAGCTTGGAGCGGATCTGGACCGGGATCCGCCGCTCGTCTTCGGTGATCCACAGCTGGGCCTGCGCGCGCGGCGCGAAGACCCCGTCGTCTCCCACCACCGGGTTGAGCACCAGGCAGTTGACCTCCCGCCCGTCGGGAAGCTCCAGCTTCTCCCGCTTGACCACCTTGATGGTCACCGGGTTGAGCTCCTTCCGGAAGTAGCGCTGGTACTGGTAGGTCTTGCCCACTTCCAGGCTGAGCGTGCGCAGGAAATAGAAGAACGCCGCGTCGTCGAGCGGGTCGCTCACGGAGGGCTTGGCGCCGGGCCGCTCGCGCTGGTTGAAGGACTGCGAGTCCGGGAAGATCTCGTAGTGTCGCGGCCGGGGCTTGCCGTTCTCGACCAGGTCCTGCTCGAAGCGGCGCGAGATCAGGTCCTGGGTGCCGGTCCACGACTTGAGGACGTTGCGAGCCTTGTAGAACGGGGCCGAGGCCTCGAGGCCGAACTCGAAGACATAGGACTCATGGCCCCGGACGCTGTCGAGCCCGGTGACGGACATCCACGCCGTGCCCAGGCGGAGGAATCCGAGCTTGGCGGAATACTGGAAGCGCTCGCCCACCTGAAACGGGACGTCCAGTGCCCTGGGAGCGGGCCGGGACGCCGGGGGAGCGCTGAGCGTGGCCCCGGCGAGCAGGGCAAGGGTCAGGATCTTCACTTGGATGCTTCCTCCAGCTCCGGTTCGTCGGGGGCCCGGGCGGCCGGTCCACGCCGGCCGTCCGCAGGCGGCCGGCCCGAGATCCGGAGCCGTCCGCCGACCCGCCACAGTTCCTTGGCCAGGGGCCAGGGGTCCACCCGGCTGGCGCGGTGCCGGAGGTCGAGTCGCTCGACCACGTCTACCGTCTCCACCCGGCGGGCCTGTTGCGCCACCCGGCCGATCAGTTCCGCATTGGCCGCCCAGCCATCACTCGTGAGGAGCGGACCTTCCTGGGCCCGCAGCGCGTTCTTGAGGCTCATCAGCCGCGCGGCGAGGTATCCTGAGCAAATGTCGCTCACGCCGGACACTTTCACCCCTCTGAGCAGCCATTTGGCGTGTCTGCGCAGGAGCCGTGCCGCGCGGCGGGGCTCCCCCTGGAGTGTGGCCTGCGTCACCACGAGGTCGGCGCCACTCTCCAGGCGCCGCGCAATCTCGGGCAGGTATTCGGGACCGTGGGCGAAGTCGGCGTGCAGGAGGACGGCGGCATCGCGCTTGGGCCGGTCGGTGCGCTCCACCGCCATGCGGAGCAGCTCCTCGACCGAGCGGGCATACCCGTGGCGCTCGCCATGGCGCACCACGGTGAGCGGCAGCGCCTTGGTGTACGGCTCGAGCACCTCCGCGGTCGCATCGGTCGAGCCGTCGTCGACCACGAGGATCTCGTACTCGCGCGTCGAGGGCTGCAGCGACTTGCGGATCTTCCACAGGAGGAGGCCGACCGTCTCGGCCTCATTGTGGCTCGGGATGCAGAGGTAGAGCATGGTCCTCAGGGTTGGATCAGGGCGGAACGATACACGGCTGCCGTGCGGGCGGCCACTCTGGCGGCGTCGTGCTCCCGCACCCGCTCGCGGGCCCGCCGGGCGAGCCGGGCCGCGGTCTCCGGGGCGGCCAGCAGGTCGAGGATCGCCGCGGACAGGGCGACGGGGTCCCCGGGCGGGACCAGCCGGCCATGGTCATCGCCTAACAGGTCAACCAGTCCCCCCGTGGCACTCGCCACCACCGGCACACCCAGTGCCATGGCCTCGAGGACCGCAGTCCCCAGCGCCTCGCGCCGCGACGGGTGGACCAGGAGGGCCGCGCCGCGGATCCAGCCGGTCGCGTCTGGCACCTCGCCGAGCCAGGTCACGGCGGCCGTCAGGCCGAGGCGGGCGGCGCGCTCCGCGAGGGCGGCGCGCTCGGGGCCGTCGCCGAGGATCGTGAGGCGGGCGGCCGGGATGCGCCGGGCCACGAGCGCGAACGCGTCCAGCAGCGTGGCCTGGCCCTTCTCGGGCGTCAGCGCGCCCACGGCCACGAGGTCCGGTCCCGGCGGGCCGGGCGGCGTCGGGCGCTGCATCAGCGCCTCGAGGTCGACCGCCGTGGGCACGACCGCGACGCGGTCCCCGGCCACCCCGGCCACCAGCAGCCGGCGCTGCACGGCCGGGGAGAGGGCGATCACGCGGCCCGCGCGGCGCCACAGGGCCCCGGCCGGGGTGTCGCTCCGGCGGGTGGCGACCAGCGGCAACCGGCCGAGGCGGGCGAGCAGGAGCCCGAGCTGCAGCGCGTGCGAATCGTGGGCGTGCAGCAGCGCGGGGCCGGGGGCCGCGCGCTGCCAGGCACGGACGGCGCCGAGCGCGGCCCAGGCGGCGCGGGGGTCGAGCGCCCAGCGCCATGGCACGGGCAGGGTGGGGACCGCGGCGGGGATCAGCGCGGTGGCGAGCGCTGAGCCGCCGGCGGTGAGGACGGTGGGGTCGACCTCGTGGCCGGCGCGCTGGGTGCGCGCGAGCAGGCACACCTGGCGCTCGCCCCCGCGCCATTCGCGTCCGCGCGAGAGGTGCAGGACGCGGATGCGGCTCATCCCCGCGCCGCGTCCCGGAGCAGGGCGCGGAGCTCGGCCAGGCTGAACGGCTTCTGCAGGCAGGGCCGGCCCTGTACCTCCAGGAACCGCAGGGTATCCCCCCGGACGGTGTCGCCGGTGCTGAACGCCACACGCCGGGCGACCTCGGGTGCCCGGCGCTGCAGCGCCTCGTAGAACTCCCGGCCGCCGAACCGTGGCATCCGGAGGTCGGAGAGGATCAGGTCGAAGGGCTCGGTGACCGCGCGCTCCAGGGCCGCCTCGCCGTCGCTGACGGTGCTCACGGTGTGGCCCCAGGCCTCGAGGGTCGCGCGCATGTAATGGAGGATGTGCTGCTCGTCGTCCACCACGAGCACCCGGAGGGGCAGCCCGGCGTCCGGCCCCGGATCGGCGCTAGGGACGGGTCGGGCGGCGACCGGGCCCGGCAGCTCCACGGTGAAGCACGAGCCTTCCCCGGGGCGGGAGGCCAGCGTGATCCGGCCGCCGTGCTCCTTCACGATGCCCTGGCTGATCGACAGCCCGAGGCCGGTGCCCTGGCCCTCGGGCTTGGTGGTGAAGAAGGGCTCGAACACGCGGGCCGCGGTGGCCGCCTCCATGCCGCACCCGTCGTCGCGCACCTCCACCGCCGCACCCTCCATCCAGCGCTGCGCCGTGATCCGGATGGTGCCGGCCCGCCCGGTGCCGGTGATCGCCTGGGCCGCGTTCTGGATCAGGTTGACGAACACCTGCTGCAGCTGGTTCGGGTTCATGTCGAGGTCGGGAAGATCGGCGGCGATCTCGCACTCGAGCACCACCCGGTCGGCATCCAGGTAGTTGCGGAAGAGACCGATGGTGGCCTCGAGCATCGGCCGCAGGGAGGCGAGCTGCCGGGTCTCCTGCCGCCGCGCGAAGCTGAGCAGGTTCTTGACGATCTTCGAGGCCCGCTCGGCCTCCTGCTGGATCACGCGGAGGGGTTCGCGGATCCGGGGCGGGACGTCGGCCGACTCGGCGAGGAAGTCCGCGAAGCCGACCACGGAGGTGAGCGGGTTGTTGAGGTCGTGCGCCACGCCGGCGATGAGCTGGCCGATCGCGGACAGCTTCTCGGCCTGGAGCAGGCGGTCCTGCAGGCCGCGCCGGTCGGTCCGGTCCTCGAGCAGGAAGACCACGCGCCCGCCCGCGGGCGCGTGGAAGACCGACACGGCGATGGTACGGGTCCCGAGATGGAACTCTCGCTCGGCCGGCCGGGCATCCGCCAGCGCCGCGGCCACCTCGCCCCGCCAGCCCGCCGGGAGGACCTCGGTCCACGATCGCCCGGCGAGTCCGGCCCGCGGCAGCTGCAGCAGGTCGGCGAAGGCCCGGTTGGCCCGTTCGATCCGCCCGCCCCGGTCCACCACGCAGAGCGCGAGGCTGATCGCGTCGACCGCCTCCTCCCAGGCCTGCCGCTGCCGCTCCGCGGCCTCGAGCAGCAGCGCCCCCTCGAGCGCCACGGCCGCCACGGCCGCGAGGTCGGCGAACCGGGCGCGCTCCCCCACCGTGACGGGGCGGGGCAGGGCCATCCCGACGGCGCCCAGCAGCGCGCGCCGTCCCTCGAGGGGCAATGCCACGGCGTGGTGCGTGTCGGTGACGCGCGCGTCGGGCGTCCCAGTCTGGAGGACGGCGGCGAGCGCCTCCCGCAGGGGGAGGGGGACCGGCTGCCCGTTAGCACTCTCGACGCGACCCTGCTCGTCGAGCAGCAACGCGCGAACCGCGTCGGGCCCGAATCCTGCCTTGACTTCCTGTTCGAGGCGGTCGAGTACTGAGAAGGAACGGAGCGATCCCGCCACGCTCCGGGCGAAGGCGGGGAGGCGTGGCGGGGGCACCGGGCCGGCGGGGTCCGGCACGATCAGCGGCTCATGGTCGGAGAGGGGGCACATGATTCTCGCGAATGTGCGCGGCAGGCTGACCGCGCGTGACCTCGACCTCGTGATCCTGCTCCTGAGCCAGGGGTCGGCCACGCGGCGGGCGGCGCTCGAGCGCCGGCTCGGCACCGAGGGCCCGGACGCGCTGCTCGACGACGCGCAGCTGGCCGAGCGGCTGCTGGCGGTTCGGACCCTGCTGGCTCCGAGTCAGGTGCTCTTCCTCTACGTGATGGTCCGCCACGCCCTGCGCACCGCCGGGGTGCCGCAACGGGAACTCGCCGACTACCTCGCCGCGCTGCTGCTCGACTTCGGCCGGCGCGACCGCGCCGCGCGGGTGGACTGGAACGACGACCACAGCCACCACTACCTGGTGGATATCCTCGCGGACCTGGAGGCCACGCAGGGGGAGCGCCGGTTCCGGGTGATGGTCCATCTCGGCAACTACGCGCTGTGGCTGGCGGGGCTGTTCCCGCAGTACGTGGAGGCCCGCCGGCTGCGCCGTGGCGGCCCGGACCTGGGCTACTACGACCGGCTGGGCCGCCAGGGGTTCGCCATGGCCTCCGACCACGAGGCCGCCGACCGGTACCAGCTGGAGGCGATCCTCGACGCGGCCGCGGAACGCTACCCCGACCTGCGCGCAGCGCTCAACGGGCTGAGTGCGCGGGTCCTCTTTCCTTCGGGCTGCGTGCAGTAGGCGCGGCCCCGCGGCGGGCCTCGCGGATCAGGGCGTCGAACAGGCCGTGGTCTGGGGCCTCGCCGTGCTGGTGGAACTCCTCGGGGTGCCACTGCACCGCCAGCAGCCAGCCGTCCCCGTCCGCGGTCTCCACCCCTTCGATCTCGCCATCGGGCGCGCGGGCCGTCACGAGCAGCCCCGGCGCCAGGTCCCGGATGGACTGGTGGTGGAAGCTGTTGACCTCGCAGCGGGTGTTGCCGAGGGCGCGGGCCAGGCGCGAGCCGGGGGTGACGTCGACGGGGTGGGTCCGGTCGTCGCGCCCGGTGCCCTGGGCGTGCGCCATCGCCTCCGGGCGCTCGCTCGGGATGTCCTGCCACAGCGTCCCCCCGAGGGCCACGTTCACCAGCTGGATGCCGCGGCAGATGGCGAGCACGGGGAGGCGGCGCGCGGCGGCATCACGATAGATGGCCAGCTCGAAGGCGTCGCGCAGCGGGTCCACCGCACCGAGGTCGGGGTGCGGCGCCTGGCCGTAGTGCGCGGGGTCCACGTCCTCCCCGCCGCTGAGGACCAGGCCGTCGAGCGCATCGAGGAGGGTGCCGTTGTGGGCGACGCCGATCAGCGGGGAGAGGACCAGCGGGACGCCCCCGGCGCGCAGCACCGCGCGGACATAGGCGGCATTCACCCCCGTGCGGTCGGCCCCCGACACCGTCCGGGTGATCCCGGTGATGCCGATGCGGGGGGTGGTCACGGCAGGATGCTGTCCGGGAAGAAGGGGCACCCCGGAGCCTCGAAGCGCGACGGGTCGAGCTGGATGCCCAGCAGGGGGAGCATCAGGGTATCCACGCTGACCCGCCCGATCTCGGGCGCGCCGCGGATCGGCGCCGACTCATAGATCATGACGCCGCGGGCGGTGCCGGCGGGGTCGAGGACCAGCACGCCGAACGCGGGGTGGATCGGGGCCTGGATGCTGCCCTCGATGCCGATCACCCAGCCGCTGTCCGAGGTCCGGCCGACCACCGCCTCGAAGGCCGGGCCTGCGGCGACCCGCGCCACCAGGCGCGGCGGCAGCTGGGCCGGGGGGTCGCCGAGGGTCTGGTTGGGGGTCCCGAACTCCTGCAGCAGCATCGTGGCGCCAGCGATGGCGGAGATACCGCAGGCCCCGCCGGACCGGGGCGCGCCGCAACCGGCGAGGACCAGCGCAAGGCAGGGGAGGGCGAGGAGGCGCATGCCGAAAAGTAACGCGGCGGCTTCCTTGACGCCCCCCGGGGCGGCCCGTACCATTGGGGCACTCCCGCGCTCCGGATGATCCCGCCGTGTTCGAAGGGCTCAAGGCCCGGCTCGAGAAGCTCCTTGCTGAACACACCCCGCCCGGCGACCCCCGCGCCCGGGCGGCGGAGCTGCACGCTGCGCTGCTGGAAACGAAGGTTGCCGTGGGCACGCTGCGCGACGCGCTGCGCCAGACCGAGCAGGCGCTGGCGGTGGAGCAGCAGCTCCTCGTCGACGCCGAGCGGCGGGGCCGCCTGGCGGCGCAGATCCCCGATCCCGAGACGGTGCAGGTGGCCGAGCAGTTCGCGGCCCGGCATCGCGAGCGCACCGCGATGCTGGAGAAGAAGCGGCTGGCGCAGCAGGAGGAGGTGGCGCTGGCCGAGCGCGACCTCGAGCAGCTGGGCACGGAGTACCGCGCCGCCCGGCAGGGCACCGAGTCGGCCCGCACCCCCGCGCAGGAGGCGGCGTGGCGCGACCTCGAGTCGGCGGGGGGCGCCCGGCCGGAAACCGATGTCGAGGGCGAGCTGCTCAAGAGCCAGCTCCAGCGGCAGCAGATGGACAAGGCCGTGGACGCGCAGCTGGAGCACCTGAAGCGCAAACTCGGGAAGGACGGGACGTGAGGGACCAGACACGCGCGCACCACATGCCCCGATGCACGGTCCGCCGGCGCCTCGCGCTGGCGGGCCTCTGCCTCGCCCCCCTCGCCCCCCTCGCCGCCCAGCAGCCGCTCGCCCCCCCCGCCCACTTCCAGAAGCTGGCCCATACCTACAGCATCGTCGCGTGGGACTCCGTAACCGGTGACCTCGGCGTGGCGGTGCAGTCGAAGTTCCCGAACGTCGGCGGCATCGTGCCCTGGGCGCGGGCCGGGGTCGGGGCGGTGGCCACGCAGAGCCTGGGCAATACCGCGTACGGCGAGCGGGGACTCGAGCTCATCGCCATGGGGGCCACCGCGGAGGAGGCCCTCCGGGTGGTGATGCGGACCGACACCATGCTCGGCGACCGCCAGGTGGGCATGGTCGACGCGCGCGGGAACGCCGCCAGCTTCACGGGCGACCGGACCTTCGACTGGGCCGGGGGGCGGGTGGGCTGTGGTGGCGCGCCGGCCGCGCGCGAGGCGATGACCATCGAGACCGCGGGCCCGGGGAGCCTCTGCGAGGTGGTCGGCGGCAAGGGGCAGGTGATCGTGGGGCGCGGCTTCGCCGCCCAGGCCAACATCATGGTGTCCGACCGCACCGTGCTCAACATGGCCCGGACCTTCGAGACCGCCACCGGCAGCCTGGCCGACCGGCTGATGGCCGCCCTCCGGGCCGGCCAGGCCGGCGGCGGCGACAAGCGCGGCATGCAGTCGGCCGCGCTGCTGGTGGTCCGCCGGAACGGCGGCTACCTGGGCGCCAACGACCGCTTCATCGACATCCGGGTCTACGACGCCGTGGAGCCGATCGCCGAGCTCGAGCGGCTGCTCGCGCTGCACCGGCTGCACTTCTTCCCCAGCGAGCCGGCCGACCTGGTTGCCATCACCCCCGAGATCCAGCGCCAGCTGGAGCCGATCCTGCTGCACGAACCGGCCGGGCAGGCCCAGAAGTGGCTGTCCCGGGCGCAGGGCCGCGTCACCCCGGAATTCCTCACCGCACTCCGGGACTTCATGTACTGGGAAAATTACGACGTCCGGGTCCGCATGGACGGCCAGATCGACCGTCAGGTCCTCGCCGACATCCTGCGGAAGCACCGGTAATCACCCCCACGGGAGCACACGCATGAGCAATGGACAGGGTTCGCCCCAGGGCGAAGCCGCGATTCCCACGTTCCGGCAGGTCCTGGGGCACCCGGGCCCGCTCTGGATGCTGTTCATGTCCGAGTTCTGGGAGCGGTTCGCCTTCTACGGCATCCGCTGGGCGCTGGTGCTCTACATCGTGGCGCAGTTCCATGGTGGCCAGGCCTCGGGCCAGGCGAACGCCAACCTGACCTACGGTTCCTACCTCGCGCTGGTGTACGCATGGGGGATCATCGGCGGGTGGATCGCGGACAAGCTGATCGGCTACCAGCGTTCCATCCTGCTCGGCGCCGTGTTCATGTCCGCGGGGCTGTTCCTCATCTCGATCCCGAGCCCGCTGATGTTCAAGGTGGGGCTGGCGACCATCATCTGCGGCAACGGGATGTTCAAGCCGATCATCTCCACGCTGGTGGGCAAGCTGTACCCGGTGGGGGATGAACGCCGGGACTCCGGGTTCACGATCTTCTACATGGGCATCAACGCCGGCGCCTTCCTGGCACCGCTGCTGACCGGCTGGTTCGCCAACCAGGTGTTCGGCACCGAGGCCGGCCCGGCCTACAAGTGGGTGTTCATCTCGGCCGGCGTGGGCATGCTGGTCAGCCTGGTGTGGTTCTACTTCGGGCGGAAGCAGCTGCAGGGGATCGGCGCCCCGCCGGCGGATGCCCCCGGGCTGGGGCGGCTGCTGATGGTGGCGGGCGGCACGCTCGTGCTCATCCCGGTGGTGTACGCCCTGCTGGCCGTGGGGAGCACGGTGCTCCAGTGGGTGCTCACGGCGCTCTTCGTGGTCCTGGTGGTGATGCTCATGGTGGAGGGCACCCGCGAGGGCAAGGTGGCCCGGGACAAGGTGATCGCCATGATGATCATCTTCGTCTTCAACGTGCTCTTCTGGATGTTCTTCGAGCAGGCGGGCAGCTCCTTCACCTTCCTGGCCGAGGAAATCGTCAACCGCGACTTCGGCAGCTTCGTCTTCCCCACGGCCTGGTTCCAGTCCGTCAACTCGATTGCGATCATCAGCCTGGCGCCGGTGATGGCGTGGATCTGGGTGAAGATGGCCTCGCGCAACCCGTCCATCCCGCGGAAGTTCGGCCTCGGGCTCATCTTCAACGGACTGGCCTTCCTCCTGCTGATGGTGGCGCTCTCGTCGATGGTCAGCGCCGAGGGGAAGATCCCCTTCTGGACGCTGGTGGCCGTGTACTTCATCCAGTCGGTGGGCGAGCTCTGCCTCTCGCCGATCGGGCTCTCGATGGTCACCAAGCTGGCGCCCAGCCGCCTCGCCGGGCTGGCGATGGGCGGATGGTTCGTCTCGATCGGCATCGGCAACAACCTGTCGGGGATCTTCGCCAGCGCGGTGAGCGGCGAGGCCGGCATGACCACCGCCTCGGCGCTGAGCGGCTACACCTTCGGCTTCTGGACGCTGTTCGGCGCGGGGGCGGTGCTGTTCCTGGCGGCGCCGCTGGTCAACCGCCTGATGCACGGCGTGAAATAGCGGGCGGCCCTGCGGTCGCGCGCCCGGACGAGGCTCCTCCCGCCTGCGGGGGGAGCCTCGCCGTCATTCCGGGGGGCGGGCCTTGAAGACGCGGAAGAGGTAGACCAGGGAGGGGAAGAGTACGAGGGCGCCCAGGGCCAGGGCGCCCAGCGTGAGCCGGAGCGTGATGGGCGGAGCGGCGGCGCCGCCCACGTCGAGCCCGGGCGGGAGGAGGTAGGGATACTGCGCCAGGGCCCACCCCCACAGGATGAACGTCACCTGCGCCGCGGCGGCCACGCGGGCGAGCTGGAACCGCCGCCGCCACAGCGCCCACAGCGCCAGCGTGGCCGCCAGGCCGGTCAACGCGTGCACCGGCAGCGCCCGCGTGCTGGTAGTCAGTCCATGCCAGACCAGCGGCGCTTCCCGCCAGGCCAGGCCGAGCGTGGTCATGGCGGCCGCGAACACGGCGATGCCCGAGGCGAGCGCCCGGCGGCGGAAGTCCTCGGCCAGCGCCTCGTCCGGGCTCTCGAGCGTGAGGTAGACCGCCGCGAGAAACGCGAACAGCACCAGCGTGAACACGCCGACGCTGACCGTGAACGGCGACAGCCACGGATCCACGTAGTCGGCGCGGAACCCCACCCCCGAGGGTGGGACCACCCGGCCCGCCGCGATGGCGCCCACGGCCACGCCGAGCAGCAGCGGGGTGACCAGCGACGCCACCGCGAAGACCCGGCCCCAGCGGCGCTGGGCCGGCTCGTCCTCGCCGCCGTAGCTGCGGAAGGTGAAGGCGGAGCCCCGCAGCACCACCCCGACCAGAATCAGCGTGAGCGGGAGGTGCAGGGCGATGGCCAGCCGGGCAAATACCGGCGGGAAGCAGGTGAACAGGAGCACCACCACGAGGATGAGCCAGACGTGGTTGGCCTCCCAGACCGGGCCGATGGCGTGGGCGATGAGGTCGCGCTGGCGCATCCGGCGCGGGCCGGAGGCCAGGAGGTCCCACACGCCCCCCCCGAAGTCCGCCCCGCCGAAGAGCACGTACGCGTTGAGGGCCACCACGACCGCTCCCGCGAGCAGGTCCGCCGCGCCAAGGGTGGGCATCGCTCAGGCCCCGCCGCGTGCGGGGTGGTAGATCCGGTGCCAGTCCTGCTGCCGCGGGCTCCGGATGATCTGCGCGTACAGCAGCCAGGCGACGACGACCCCCAGGAAGAGGTAGAGGAGCGTGAACCCGAGCAGCGTATACGCCAGGCCCGGCATCGGGGTCACCGCCTCGCTGGTGCGCAGCACCCCGTGGATGATCCAGGGCTGCCGTCCCACTTCGGTCACCACCCAACCCGCCTCGATGGCCACAAAACCGAGGGGGGCGCAGGCCGCGATGGCCATGAGGAGCGGGCGCCGGGTGCCGAGGTCCTGGCGCCGGAGCAGGGTGAGCAGCCCCCACGCGGCCACGGCGGCCATGGCGGTGCCGATGCCGACCATCACCTGGAAGGCGAGGTGCACCGTGGGTACGTGCGGCCAGTCGGCGCGCGGGATGGAGTCGAGGCCGGTGACCACCGCGCCAGGGTCATGGTGGGCCAGCAGGGACAGGCCGTAGGGCAGTTCCAGGCCGAAGCGGACCGTGCGGGTCTCCATGTCGGGCCAGCCGCCGAGAAGCAGCGGGGCGCCGGCCTGCGTCTCGAACAGCGCCTCCATGGCCGCCAGCTTGGCGGGCTGGTAGGCCGCCACCTGGCGCGCGCTCAGGTCGCCGGAGAGCGGCTGCAGCAGCGCCGCCGGGCCTCCGATCAGCAGGCCCAGGGTCAGCGCCCGGAGGTGGAACGCGTTCAGCGGGTCGCGCAGCAGCAGGAAGGCGTGGATCCCGGCCACGGCAAAGCCGGTGGCGGCGTAGGCCGCAAGCGTCATGTGCAGCGTCTGCTGCAGCGCCGCGGGATTGAAGATGGCCTTGATGGGATCGATGTTCGTGGGGACGCCATTGACCAGGTCGAACCCGGTCGGGGTGTTCATCCAGGCGTTGGCGATCACCACGAAGATGCCGGACAGCACCCCGCTCACCGCCACCAGGACGCCGGCGAACAGGTGCGCCCGCGGCGGGATGCGGTCCCAGCCGTACAGGTAGATGCCGAGGAAGATGGCCTCGGTGAAGAAGGCGAAGCCCTCGAGCGAGAAGGGCATGCCGATGATCGGGCCGGCCATCTCCATGAACCCCGGCCACAGCAGCCCGAGCTCGAAGCTGAGCACCGTCCCCGACACCGCCCCGACGGCAAACAGGATGGCCGTGCCCTTGGCCCAGCGCCGGGCGAGTTCCAGGTACACGGGGTCGCGGGTGGCGAGCCACCGTCGCTCGGCCGCGACCATCAGCAGGGGCATGCCGATGCCCACCACGGCGAACAGGATGTGGAAGCCGAGGGAGAGAGCCATCTGGGTGCGGGCGGCGAACAGGTCGCTCATGCGGTTCCGGAAGCGCGAGGTCTCGTGAAGCTGTTCACGATGGCCGGGAGCGGCAAGCGCGCCGGGCCCATGCGGAAAGGTTGAACGACGCTGGCCGTGGGGTCGGCGCTCACGGGGCGGCCCCCACCCCGAGGACGGCGCAGGCCAGCCGTGGCCCTGCATTGCCGGTGGGGTCGGTCACCCCGTCGTCCTTGGTGGCGTGGATGACCAGCGCGGTCCCCGGGATCCCGATGGAATGCGGTCCGGCGGTCAGGGTGACGCCCTCGAGCCGGACCTGCGCGCGACCGGAGCCGTCCGGCTGCACCTCGAGGTTGGGGAGGTCGCCGGCGTGCGGACCCTCAGGATTGTCGCGCCCATGCTTGCGCCCCGTGGGGTTGTAGTGACCGGCGGCCGACAGGAAACCCGGTGGCTCGCACGCTGGGGCGGCGTGGAGGTGCATCCCATGGGGACCATGAGAGAGGCTGCTCACCAGGACCTGGAGCACCACCCCGCCGGGATCCTGGACGGCGGTCACCTGCCCGATGCGGCCGCCAGTCGAATCGATGACGGCGAAGGTGGCGCGCACCGGCGGTGGGCCATCGGGCGCGTTCTGGGCGGCGAGGGCGGCAGGGAGACCCGCAAGGGCGAGGAACGGCAGGAGGCGGCGCATGGCGGTGCCTGATGGCTGAAGGGTCGGGGGCCGGAGCGGTTGCGTCACGGCGCCGGGGAACGGTCGAGCGCGGCCCACAGCTCCGCGAGGTTGCGGCGATTCTGGCCCAGGTCACTCTTTCCCAGGCGGGAGGCGCTGCGGGCGAGTATCACGGTCGAGTCGCCGCGCGCCACGGGCAGCAGGTAGATGTCATCCACGAATCGGAAGACCCGGGTGGTGCGGCTGGCCCAGAGCACCGGGCCGCTGCTGTCGGCGATGGCCCACCGGGGCATCCCGGCGATCGCCTCGATCAGGCGGGTCCGCACCACCTCCGGGGGGCCCGAGAGGCCATGCGGCCGCAGCCGCGGATCCTCTGCGGAGTCGGCGGTCACGGCCACGTTGGAGCCGCTGCCCGCGGCCAGCAGCGTCTCAAAGCGATCCAGGTCCGGGGGTCCACCGGCAGGCGGGGTTCCGGTACAGGCCGCAAGGAGCGCCAGAAGGGCGAGGGATGAGGGGCTGCGCATCGTGAGGTTGTACCGTTTCCAGGCGACCGGGTTCCGTGGACTAACCGCTGGTGACACCGGAGGATAGCGGATTGGTCGGGGCCGCACACCGGGGCGGCACAGGAGGGGGCCGGTCCCGGCACCCGACTTGCACCCCTGGCGTGGGTCCCCGTGGGTCACCGTATGCCGGGAGGGTCGGATGAAGTTCCTCATCGTGCTGGCTGCGCTGGTGGCCGGCGGGTATCTCTACTACAAGCCGCTGCCCCCGGGGAAGGGTCCCAACGCCGCCGCGGGGATGCGTGCCGGTGGGACGATCGTGCAGGTGCTCGAGGGGTACCGGAGCAGCCGTGGGATGTACCCGCTCAGCCTCGAGGACATGGTGCCTGAATACCTCTCCGGGCTCCCCCACCTCTCGAATGGCAGCAGCTTCGAGTACCAGCGGCTGGGCGCGAGCTTCAAGCTGACCTTCAATTACACGAACCCGCTGCCCGTCCACTGCAGCTACGAGCCCGCCACGCGCTGGGCCTGCGAGTGGTTCTGATCGGCTGGATGCTCGCGCTCGGCGCCGTGGCACTCGGCGCCATGCTCCTGCGCCGCAGGTCGGGCGGCCCGGCCGGCAGGGAGCGGACCCGCGATGCCGGGACGGCCGCCGGGGAAGCGGGGACCCTTGACGCCGGGCCGGGGGACGACTGTGATGCCGGAGGTGACGGGGGATGTGACGCCGGCGGAGACGGCGGCGGCGGAGATGGCGGCGGCGGAGATGGCGGCGGTGGCGATTGACGGGGCGGCCGAAGCGGCCGCCCCGTCGCGCGTTCAGAAGGTGAACTCGATGCCCAACCGGACCAGGCGCGGGGCGCCGTAGTAGAAGATCGGCTGGAAGAAGTCCTTCGCCGCGGCGAGGAACAGCGGCTGGAGCTCGGCCGGGCCGTCCACATAGCCGTTGTTGTCGAGGTCGGCCCAGCGGCGGTATCGCGGCGACTCGAACGGGATCGGCGAGCTGTTGGCCTGGTAGGCGGAGTCGGCGAGCGCCTGCAGCTTCTCCACCGTCAGCGCCGTCTTCCCGGTATCCCGCCGGACAGCGACCACGTTGCGGCGGTTGAGCAGATTGCGGACATCGAGGTAGATGCTGCCGCCGACCCGCCCCAGCCGGAGCGGACGCCGCAGCAGCAGGTCGACGGTGGTCGTACTCGGCAGGCGCCCGTCGTTGGGAAGGCCGAGGATGGAGTCGCCCGCGGTGTTGGTTCGGGAGAAGGGCAACCCCGAGGCGTAGCGCACGATCGTGGTGGCCTCGAAGGCGGCCAGCGGGCGCACCCCGAAGAGGCGCGGCCCGAACGCGGCCGGCGTGTTGCCGGTGAGGATCGCGGTCAGGGTGTGGCGCCGGTCGAAGTCGAGGGGGAACTCGACCTTGGCCGGCAGGATGGTGTCGCCCGAGACCGGATCGATCTCCGCCCCGCGCCGCACGAAGAAGGCGTCGGAGGAGTTGGCCGTGGCCTCCTGCAGCGTGTAGCTCACCCGGGCCGCCCACCCCCGCGCCATCTCCCGCTCCGCCAGGAGCTCGAAGCCCTTCACCGAGCCCGCGTCGACGTTGCCGAAGATGCTGGAATCGGGATTCACCCCGAGCGGCACCGAGGCCACGAGGCCATCGAGCCGACGCACATACACGTTCGCCCGCAGCGAGGTGACCGGCGTGGGCCGCACCCGGAGGCTGAACTCGTACTGGGTGGACTCCTCGAACCCGAGGTCCGGATTGCCCTGCCGGAACCGGCCGGTGCGGGTGGTATCGTCGAAGGCGGCGTCGACCAGGTACTGGTAGTCCGGTGCCTGGCGGAACTTGCCGAAGCTGGCCACGAAGGTCGCGCCCTTGAGCACGGTGCTGACCGCCACGCGGGGCGAGAGCGCGCGCTGCGACTCGGCCGCCTTGCCCGGCAGGTCGTCGCGACCGCTGAACTGGTCGTAGCGCACCCCGACGGTGAGGGCCAGGTCGCGGGAGCGGCCCTGCACCTCGGCGTACAACGAGCCGGCCCACGGGGTGAAGTCGGAGGCGGACGTGGCGGGCACGGAATCGCCGGCGGGGAGGTAGCCCTGGACGCGCTGGAAGGTCTTCACGTGCTGGGCGGAGTACTCTCCGCCGACGTAGAAGTCGCTCCAGCTCCCTGCGGGAAAGCTCACGTCGAGGCGGGTGCGGGTCTCGCGGTACTGGTTCCAGGCCAGGCTGCCACGCGAGGCGCGTCCGAGGAAGAAGGCCGGGACGCCCCACGGGGTCCGGTCGCTCCAGGTCGGGGCGATCATCCCCGGGAGGCCCGCGTTGGCGCTCACCGTGTCCTGCCGACGCGCAACCTCCTCACCCAGGATGCCGAGAGACGACCCGGTGAAGGCGCCGAAGGCGTAGTCGGGGGTCTCGGTGGCCGTTCCCCGCAGGAACTCGCGGTCGAAGTAGCCCACCCGCAGGTCGGCGATGATACCGGACCCGGCGAAGGTGCGCTGGAGGTGGCCGTTGAGGAGGTTGCCGCTGGTGCGGCGGACCGGGGCCAGGTCCTGGTCGTACTTGTAGGCCTGGTCGTAGAGCAGGCGCTGGTCGGCGGAGTGCAGCCCGAGGATCCGCAGGGTCTGCCGGGTGCCGAGGGGGATGGTGAGCTTGGCCGCGAGGTCGGCCTGCTCGCCGCTGTTGTGCGGCAGGAGGGCCGGACCGCTGCTGCGGGGATCGCGCGAGTTGCCGGGCCGGGGGGCGTTGACGGGATCGGCGTCGAGCCGCGCCGAGAGGTCGGCGACGGCCAGCAGCCGGATGCCGGCGGGCAGCGGACCATCGACGCCAAGCAGGATCCGGTCGAGTCCGAAGTCGTTGTTGGCGCCCATCGGCCGGTCGGTCTCGTAGGCCGCGCGCCCGCCCCAGCGATCGCCGCCATCACGGGTGGCCAGGTTGACCAGCGCGGAGACCGCCTGCCCGTACCGGGCCGAGAACCCGTTGGTGATGAGCGAGGCCTCGGCGAGCATGTCGGGAGGCAGGCGGACGCCGAGGGATCCGGTGGAGGCGTCCAGCTGGTTCTTGAGCCCGAGGCCGTCGAGGATGAAGGCCTGCTGTCCCAGGCGTCCCCCACGGTAGCTCTCACCCACCGCCCCGGAGGAGAGGGCGATGGCCTCCTCCACGCTCGAGACCGGGAGGCGGCGGAGCTCCTCGGCGGTGAAGCGCTGCTGGTCCTGAATGGCCAGCGGGTCGAGCACGGAATCGACCCGGTCGGCGATGACCTCGAGCGGCTCGAGACCGACGGGGTCGGGCTGCAGGGCGAAATCAAGCGGGGTCGTCTGGCCTGCCCGCACCAGGACGCTGTCGCGGCTCACCGGCCGGTAGCCGATCGCGGTGGCCCGCACCACGTGCCAGCCGGCGGGCAGCTCGCGCAGGCGATAGACGCCGCGCGCATCGGAGGTGGCGGTGTAGCGCCCGCCGTCGAGGGTCACCCGCGCGCCGGCGAGCGGCTGGCCGCCGGCGCCGGCCTCGCGCACCGTGCCGGCCACCGCGCCGACCGCCTGGGCCCCGAGGGGCATGGTCCCACCCGCCAGCAGCATTGCACCCAGAAGGATTCGCCGCACGCCTATTCCTCCAGAAGCCAGAGATCCGCCCACCGGCTCACGCTTGTGTCCGCCAGGATGATCGTGCCCGTGCTGTCGCGCAGGACGTTGATGGTCATCGGGTAGCCCTCCACCGCGAGCGCGCCGCCCCCGGGCGCCAGCCGCGGCCGCTTGTACAGGTGCAGGGTGTCCCCCTGGCGGCGCTCGGTGCCGGTGCCCAGATCCACGGCCACCAGCTTGCCGCCGTAGTCCACCTGCACGGCGTAGAACGGGGGCAGGTCGGTGAAGCCGTCGTGGCCATCCACGATCGCGAAGAGCGTGGTGCCGCGCAGCTGCGGGTCGCGCGCCACGCGGCCGGGGCCGAAGTCGTGCAGCGTGTCGACCTGGCCCGTGGCGAGCAGCTGGCGGTACACGCGGCTGTCACCGGCGATCGTGTAGCAGATGGTGGTGCCGTCCGCGGAGGCCTGCACCGCGCTGGCGCGGGTGGTGCCGGGCACGAAGGTCCGGGCCGGTGCCGGTCCGCTGACATCGAGCAGCACGACCTGCTCGCCGAAGCGCATCGTGTCCTTGCGGCAGCAGCCGTTCTCGGCGCCGATGTAGAGCAGGACCCCGTCGCGCAGCCACTGCAGGAAGAGGGGCGCGTCGTGCGAGCGGCCGGAGGGCGCGGTGTAGGGAAAGTCGAAGAGCCGCGTGGCGGGGGCAAAGGTCGTGTCCCGCATGCGCCACAACGCAATGCGGAAGGGCGAATGCTCGTCCACCCCGAGGGTGGACGAGGCATAGACCAGCTCGCCGCCTCGGACGGCGGGCTGGTCGAGGATCTCCGTGGTGTCGTTGCCGCCCGGATCGGCAGGGCAGGCGAGCGGAGACCGGGTGCCGCCGCCGCCGGGCAGCCGGACGATGCAACGATCCTTGTCGACGGTGAAGGTATCCTGGGCCGAGTAGTAGAGCGTGGCGCCATCCGCCGACCAGGTGGCCCAGGCATCCTGGCCGATGTTGTAGGTGAGGCGGACGGGTGGCCCGGGGTCCCACGGGCCTCCCTCGCCCGGGGTCTCCGTGACGAACGGCTCGGCGTGGCCGCAGCCGGCCAGCAGAATCGGCCACAGCAGGTGAATCGGTTTCACGGCAGTTGATAGAGGAAGAGGTCCGGGATGAACGGTCCGGCGGTATCGGTGGCTTCCGCCGCCACGACGCCCCGGCCGGCGGCCGGCGCCGCGTGGCGCAACAACTGGCTGGCGGGGCTCAGGGCGGTGGGGGACGGGGTGGTCAGGTCGACCAGGTAGAGCGTACCGCCGCTGTCGCGCTGCACCGGCCCGAAGGAGGGGTCGATGCCGAAGCTGACCCGACCGCCCACCACGGCGGTGAGCTGGCTCCCCACCAATCCGGCATCCCGCGCGATCCCGAGGCCGCCGAAGTCGTACACCGTGTCCACGACGCCGCTGGTGAGCTGGCGCCGGAAGACATGACTGTCGCCGCCCAGGGTATAGAGGAGGCTGCCACCCGCCGGCCACACGCTGGTGGCGCCCGCCGTGCCCGGCACGATCGCGAGGGTGGCGGGGTCGGTGGCGAGGTCGAGCGTCACGACGTCGTGGCCAATCACCATCGTGTCCAGTTTGCAGCCCTGGCAGGCCCGCGACGTCACCACGTCCGCCCCGACGTACACCACGGTGTCCTCCCCGATCCAGCCGAGGTGGGTGGCGGTGGCGTGGATGGCGCCGCTCGGGGCCAGGTAGGGCAATGTCCGGAGGACGCGAACCGCGGACACCGGGTTCAGTGACCCCACGGCGATTGCACCGCGCGACGGGCTGCGAAAGCCCGCGGGCCCGTGCTGCTCCACCCAGGCCAGCCGGCCACCGGGACTGGCCGCGGCCCACTCGTAGACATCCGCGGAATCGCCCCGGACATCGCCGGTGGGACAGCGCTCCGCCCCGCGGGTGCCCCCGCCGGGTGGCAGGAGTCCGATGCACCGGTCCAGGTCGGGCCGGTCGGCCT
Organism: Gemmatimonadales bacterium; assembly: GCA_046327715.1. Classification (GTDB taxonomy): domain Bacteria; phylum Gemmatimonadota; class Gemmatimonadetes; order Gemmatimonadales; family GWC2-71-9; genus JADJOM01. Next base: position 70,155 of record JAXLXY010000012.1, on the reverse strand, counting down.
GGTCGAAGGTATAGAGGAGGGCAGAGCCGTCGGGGTACCAGGCAGGGGCCTGGTCCACCGCGGTATTGAGGGTGAGTCGCTGCGGTGGTGCCCCCGGGAAGGGACCGCCGTCGGCCGGGTCACCGGACGGAAAGGCGTCGGGGTGGCTGCACGCACACAGGCTCACGACAAGCAGGACCCGCGGGAGCGGTCGGGACATGAGGTCCGATAGCTGGGGCGCGCCGTCCCGGTGGGCGGGGTGGGTCGCGGTCAGGGAGTGATGGTGGTCCGGAGGAGGCGTGAGGCCGTCGGGCGCGCACGGTCGCCCCAAGGTACTCTCGGCTAGGGGACGATGTAAGCCCGCCGGCCGACACGTTCCGCCGCGCCGTGGCCGGGGTGTCCGGTTCTGGGACGGAGAATCCCAGTGGCGGACGCAACCATTCGGCGGCGGCAGCGGTCTGATTCGTAACCTGATGTCCCGTGGCGCTTTGTGGTGGCGGTGCCGGATCACGCACCGGCACGCATCTTCCCTATGGAGTCGGTCGCCCCGATGGGGCACTGCTCATCACATTGCCGCCAGGACCCGTGCGTGGACATTCCCCGAGAGCGCCGTCCGGACCGCCGCCGCTTCATCCTGATCGGATCGGGGCTGCTGGCGCTGGTGATCATCACGGTGGGGCTGTCGCGGCTCAAGCCCGCCGCGCCCTCGGTGGAGGGTGGCACGCTGTGGACGGATACCGTCCGCCTGGGGCCGATGGTGCGCGAGGTGCGCGGGCCCGGGTCGCTGGTGCCCGAGCAGATCCGCTGGGTGTCGGCGGTGACGCCCGGGCGGGTGGAGAAGAAGCCGGTGCAGCCGGGCGCGCGGGTCACCGCGAGCACGGTCCTGCTCGAGCTGAGCAATCCCGACATGGAGATCCAGCGCCTGCAGGCCGAGCGCTCGCTGACCGAGTCGCAGGCGCAGCTGGTGTCGCTGCGCACCCAGCTCGAGACCCAGCGGCTCAACCAGGCGGGGACGGTGGCCTCGGTCCGGTCCGAGTACCGGGAGGCGATCCGGAAGGCGCTGGCCGACTCCGCCCTGGCCGCGCAGAACCTGATCTCCACGTCGGAGTACGCCCGGTCCCGGGACAAGGCCGAGGAGCTCACGGAGCGGCTCTCGGTGGAGCAGCAGCGGCTGCAGATCTTCGCGGAGAACATCGCCGGCCAGCTGCGGGTGCAGGAGGAGCAGGTGCAGCGGCTCAAGGCCGTGGCCGACTTCCAGCGCTCGATGGTGGACGCGATGACCGTGCGGGCCGGCGCCGACGGGGTGCTGCAGGAGCTGCCGCTCGAGGTGGGCCAGTGGGCGATCTCCGGCGCCACGCTGGCCAAGGTGGTGCAGCCCGAGCGGCTCAAGGCGGTGCTGCGCATCCCGGAGACCCAGGCCAAGGACGTGGTGATCGGGCAGGTGGCGGCGATCGACACGCGCAACGGCATCGTCAAGGGCCACGTGGTGCGCATCGACCCGGCCTCGCAGAACGCCACCGTGACGGTCGACGTGACGCTCGACGGGCCGCTCCCCAAGGGGGCGCGCCCGGACCTGAGCGTGGATGGGACCATCGAGCTGGAGCGGCTCGACCGGGTCCTGCACGTGGGGCGCCCGGCCTACGGCCAGGCCAACAGCACCGTGGGCCTCTTCCGGGTGATCCCCGGGTCCGGCGAGGCCGAGCGGGTGCGGGTCGAGCTCGGGCGCACCTCGGTCAACGCCATCGAGATCATCCGCGGGCTCGCCGAGGGCGATGTCGTGATCCTCTCCGACATGTCGCGGTGGGACGCGGTCGAGCGGGTCCGTCTCAAGTGAACCGGCATGTCCCCTGTCCACCCCTCAGCCTGACCGCCGCCATGGAGCGCGCATGACCACCAACGGCCAGCCCCTCATCCGCCTGGATGGCATCAAGAAGGTCTTCTACACCGACGAGGTGGAGACCCATGCCCTTGCCGAGGTGCACCTCGAGATCCGCAAGGGCGAGTACGTGGCCATCGCGGGGCCCTCCGGGTGCGGCAAGACGACGCTGCTCTCGCTGCTTGGCCTGCTCGACACGCCCACCGGCGGGGAGTACTGGCTGGACGGCAAGCCGGTGGCGCAGCTCTCGCCCGCGGAGCGCGCCCGCATCCGCAACCGGGAGATCGGCTTCATCTTCCAGGCGTTCAACCTGATCGGCGACCTCACCGTGTACGAAAACGTCGAGCTGCCGCTCACCTACCGCGGCCTGGGCGCGGCCGACCGGAAGCAGCGGGTGCTCGCGGCCCTGGAGAAGGTGGGGATGTCGCACCGGATGAAGCATTACCCCTCCCAGCTCTCGGGGGGCCAGCAGCAGCGCGTCGCGGTGGCGCGGGCGGTGGCGGGCGAGCCGCTCATCCTGCTCGCCGACGAGCCCACCGGCAACCTCGACTCGACCAACGGCGAGGCGGTGATGGGGCTGCTGCAGGAGCTGCACCGGGGTGGCGCGACGATCTGCATGGTGACCCACGACCCGCGCTACGCCGCCCACGCCGACCGGCCCATCCATCTCTTTGACGGGCGGGTGGTCGAGGACCACCTGGTGGAGTCGGCGCGGGGCTGACCGCCGCCGGACCGTTGCCACGCGCGGCGGCGCCCGCCGCCGCGACCCGCTCCCCGAGGATCAGCGATGGACCACCTCCGGCAGGACCTTCGCTACGCGCTGCGCAGCCTGGCGCGGAGTCCCGCGTACGCCTGCGTCGCCATCGCCTCGCTCGCGCTGGGCATCGCGGGCAACGCGGTGCTGTTCACCCTCGCCAACGGCCTGCTGTTCAAGCCGCTGCCGGTCGGCGAGCCCGGGCGGGTGGCGGCGCTCTACACCAGCGACTTCAGCGGCACGCGGTTCGGCGCGTCGAGCTACCCCGACCTGGCGAGTTTCCGGAACCAGCTGCCGGCGTTCGACCATATCGTCGGGGTACAGCTGGTGCGGACCAGCCTCCAGGACGGAGGGAACACCTCGCGCCTCGTGGCAGGCCTGGTGTCCGCCGACTTCTTCACCGGCATGGGGATCCCGCTGGCCCTGGGGCCCGGGTTCCGGCCGGAGCAGGAGCAGCCCGGCGCCGACGCCAACGTGGTGGTGCTGGGCCATGCCCTGTGGCGTGCCCGGTTCGCCGCGGACCCGGCGGTCATCGGCCGGCCGGTGATCATCGCGGGGCAGCCCTTCACCGTGGTGGGCGTGGCCCCACCGGGGTTCACCGGCCTGCTGCGCGGCCTCGGGCAGGAGGCCTGGGTGCCTTTCGGCGCGTCGGGGGCCGTCAATCCCGGCAACGACTTCTTCACCGAGCGGGGCAACCGTTCGCTGCTGCTCTTCGGGCACCTGGCTCCCGGGGCCACGCTGACCCAGGCCGAGGGGCAGGCCGCGGTCGCGGCGCGGGCGCTGCGCGAGGCCGAGCCGGCGGCGTGGAATACCCTCGAGGGCACGGGGCGGGTCCTCACCGTGCTGCCCGAGGCCGCGGCCCGGGTGTTCCCGGACGCGAGGATGCCGGTGGTGCTGGCGACGCTGCTGCTCTTCCTCGTGGTGGGCGCGGTGCTGCTGATCGCCTGCGCCAACGTGGCGAACCTCTCGCTGGGCCGGGCCCTGGCCCGGCGCCGGGAGATCGCGATCCGGATCGCCCTCGGGGCCGCGCGGCGCCGGCTGGTGGCGCAGCTGCTGACCGAGAGCCTCGTCGTGGCGCTCGCCGGCGGGGCCCTCGGCCTCGGGGCCGCGGCATGGCTGCACGGCCTCGTCGCGTCGCTGCAGCTGCCGCTGCCCTTTCCTGTCGCGCTGGACCTCACCCTCGACGGCCGCGTCGTGGGCTTCACCCTCGCCGTGAGCCTCCTTGCCGGGCTGGCCCTCGGACTGGCGCCCGCGTTCCAGGCCACGCGCCCCAGCCTCGTGCCGGCGCTCAAGGACCAGGGAGGGCTCCTCGTCGGGGGCCGCAGCCGGCTGCGGAGCCTCCTGCTGGTCATGCAGGTCGCCCTCGTGCTGCCCCTCATCGCGCTGGCGTTCCTCTTCGGCCGCAGCCTGGCCCGGGCCGCCGCCCTGGATCCCGGGTTCCGCGCGCGGGAGGGCCTGGTCCTCGCCACCGACTGGGGGCTCCTCGGCTGGCCCACGACGCGTGGCCACCGCTACCAGGAGGAGCTGGCCGCGCGGGTGCAGGCGCTGCCCGGCGTCACCGCGGCGGGGCTCACCGAGACCCTGCCGCTGTCGCTGGACGGCAACCGCTCCGGGTTCCTCGCGGAGGGCTACGCCCCGGCGCCCGCCGAGGACATGGAAGCTGGCCGCGTGGCGGTCGGGCCGGGGTACTTCGAGGCCCTCGAGCTGCCCCTGCTCGAGGGCCGGCGCTTCACCACGGCCGATGACGGCGATGCCGCGCGCGTGGCCATCGTCAACGCCGCCTTCGCGGCGCGCTACTGGCCGGGGGGCTCGGCCCTCGGGCGCCGGCTCAGCTACCAGGGCCCGGAAGGTCCCTGGGTGACGGTGGTGGGCGTGGCCGGCGACGTGACGTACGGCACGCCGGGGACTCCGGTGGCGCCCTGCTTCTACCTGCCGCTCTCGCAGGTGAGCGCGCAGCGCACCACCCTGGTGGTGCGCACCACCGGGGATCCCCTCGCGCTGGCCGGCGCCGTGCGCGAGGTGATCCACGGCCTGGAGCCCGCGATGCCGATCGAGGGCCTCGGGACCCTCACCTCCTCGCTGGCCCTCTCCCTGCTCCCCGCCCGGATCGGCGGGATGGCCGCCGGGGCGTTCGGGCTGCTCGGGCTGCTGCTGGCGAGCCTCGGGGTCTACGGCGTCGTCGCCTACGGGGTGAGCCAGCGGCGCCGGGAGATCGGCATCCGGCTGGCCCTGGGCGCCGGGGCGCGCCAGGTGGTCCGGATCGTCGTGGGCGACGGCCTCCGGCTGGTGCTCATCGGCATCGCCGGCGGCGTGGCCCTCACGGTCGTGGCGGGCCTCGTGGCGCACCGGGTGCTGTACGGCCTGGCCCCGCTCGAGCCGCTGGCCCTGTTGGGCGGCCCGGCCCTCTTCATCGTCGTCGCGCTGCTCGCGGCATGGCTTCCCGCGCGGCGGGCTGTCGCCATCGACCCACTGGCCGTACTGCGGGCCGACTAGCCCGCCCCTCCCTCCCGACCAGGAGACACCAGGCCATGCTGAGCGGACTGTCGCAGGACCTGCGGTATGCCGTACGCGCGCTGCGACGCAGCCCGGGGTACGCGGGGGTGGCCATCCTCACCCTGGCCCTGGGGATCGGTGCCACCACCGCAATCTTCTCGGTGATCAACGCGGTGCTGCTGCGGCCGCTGCCGTACCAGGCCCCCGGCCGGCTGGTGGTGGTGGAGCACTTCTACCCTTCCCTCAACAACATGGAGGCGCCGGTCTCGGTCCCGGGGTTCCGCGACTACCAGGCGCAGGGGCAGGTCTTCCAGTCCGCGGCCGTGGAGACGGGCTGGGCCCCCAACCTGACCGGACAGGGGGAGCCGGAACGGATCGCCGGGCTCCGGGTCACCGGCGACTACTTCCGCACCTACGGCGTGCCCGCGGCGCTGGGCCGGACGCCCGCACCGGACAGCGCGGGCGCGGCCGACGACCATGTGCTGGTCCTGAGCCACGGCGCCTGGCAGCGGCTCTTCGGCGGCGACCCGGGCGCGATCGGCCGCTCGGTGCTGCTCGACGGCGAACGCTACGAGATCATCGGCGTGATGCCCGCGACCTTCCGCGGGTTCCGGTTCCGCGCGGCACAGTTCTGGACGCCGCTCCGCTTCCGGCCCGACCAGTTCAGCGACAACCTCCGGACCAACGAGTTCCTCACCTTCACCGGGCGGCTCAAGGACGGGGTCACCGTGGCACAGGCACAGGCCGAGCTCCACGGGCTCGCCACGCGGCTCAAGGCCGATTACCCGGACGCCTACCCGCCAGACTGGGACCTGCACGTCACCACCCTGCCCGAGGAGGAGAACGGCGGCTCGCGGGGCGCGCTGCTGGTCCTGCTCGGGGCGGTGAGCCTGGTGCTCCTGATCGCCTGCGCCAACGTGGCCAACCTGCAGCTGGCCCGGGCGGCCGGGCGCGGGCGCGAGATCGCGGTGCGGGTGGCGCTCGGCGCTTCGCCGGCCGACCTGGTCCGCCAGCTGCTGGCGGAGAGCGTGCTGCTGGCGCTGGCCGGCGGCGGACTCGGGGTGGTCCTCGCGGTCTGGGGGGTCCCGGCGCTGCTGGCGATCAACAGCGGCAGCCTCGCGCCGAGCAGCGACCTGGTGCTCGACCGGACGGTGCTGGGCTTCGCGCTGCTGCTGTCGCTGGTGACGGGGCTGGCGTTCGGGCTGGTGCCGGCGGTCCGGGTGGCGCGGACCTCGCTCGCCGAGACGCTCCGGGAGGGCGGGCGTGGCACCGCCGGTGACCGGGGCGGCATGGCGCTCCGCCGCGGCCTGGTCGTGGCCACGGTGGCGCTGGCGCTCACGCTGCTGGTGGGGGCGGGGCTGCTGGTGCGGAGCTTCGCGCGGCTGGTCGGGGTGGACCCGGGCTTCACGCCGGAGCACGTCCTCACCTTCAACGTGACCCTGCCCGCCGCCAGCTACCCCAACGACACGCTGCGGAACGCCTTCTACGACCGGGCGCTGTCCGCGATTGCGGCGGTGCCGGGCGTCACGGCCGTGGGCGGCACGTCGGTGATGCCCTTCGGGGGTACCTGGTCCACCTCGGGCTTCGGGGTGGAGGGGTATCAGGCGCCGGAGGGCACGCCCGGGCCCTGGGGCGACGTCCGGCTCGTGACGCCCGGCTTCTTCGCCGCGCTGGAGATCCCGCTGGTCCGCGGCCGCGGCTTCACCGACGATGATGCCGGCGACGCCCGACGCGTGGTCGTGGTGGACGAGGAGATGGTCCGGCGGTACTGGCCGGACACGGACCCGATCGGCAAGCGGATCACCTTCAGCAACGCGAGCGACTCGGTGATGGTCTGGCTCGAGGTGGTGGGGGTGGTGGGCCACACGCTGCACGAGGGCCTGGACGGCGGGCAGCGGGTGCAGGTCTACTTCCCGCTCAAGCAGACGGGGCTGCCCTTCCTCTCCTTCGCGGTGCGCACCGCCGGCGAGCCGCTGGCAGCGCTCCCGGCCGTGAAGGCGGCGGTAGCGGGCATCGACCGCAGCCTGCCGCTCTCCACGCCGGCCACGCTCGAGTCGCTGGTGGAGGCGAGCACCGGGCCGCGGCGGTTCACGATGGTGCTCCTGTCGCTCTTCTCCGGGCTGGCGGCCGCGCTGGCCGCGATCGGCCTCTACGGGGTGATGGCCTATACCGTGACCCAGCGCGCGCGCGAGCTGGGGGTGCGGCTCGCCCTCGGTGCGGCCGCGGGCGATGTGCTTCGCCTGGTGGTGGGGCAGGGGATGCGCCTGGTGGCGATCGGCCTGGGCATCGGGCTGGTGGCCGCGCTGCTGCTCACCCGGCTCCTCCGCTCCATGCTCTTCGGCGTGAGCGCCACCGACCCGGTGACGTTCCTCCTGATTCCCCTGCTGCTGGCGTCGGTCACCGCCCTGGCCACCTGGCTCCCCGCCCGGCGCGCCACCCGCGTGGATCCGGCCACCGTCCTCCGGGAGGAGTAGGCATGCTGCACGACCTCCGTCAGGCCTTCCGCGCCGTGGTGCGCGCGCGCGGCTTCACGTTCACCGCGGCGGCCACCCTGGCAGTGGGGATCGGCGCCGTGACCACGCTGACCAGCGTCCTCGACATGCTGCTGCTGCGGCCCCCGGCCGGCGTGGAGGCGCCCGGTCGCGTGACGCGGCTGCTGTTCCACCACCGGAACCCCCAGTTCGGCGAGTGGACCAACTCCTCGGTGAGCTATCCCGACTTCACCGACCTCGGCGCGGCGAAGACCTTCACGGCGCTGTCGGCGCAGTACACCTCGGGCGCCTCCATGGGCCGCGGCGCCGAGGCCAAGCCGGTCTCGGTGGCGGCGGTCACCGGGGACTTCTTCCCGCTGCTGGGCACCCGGCCGCTGCTGGGCCGGCTGCTGGGCCGTGACGACGACCGGCCCGACGCCGGCATCCCGGTGGCGGTGCTGAGCGAACGGCTGTGGCGTACCCGCTTCGGCGGCGATCCGGCGATCGTGGGCCGCACGTTCCCGCTCGACGACCAGACCTACACCGTGGTGGGCGTCGCGCCCCCGGCGTTCGACGCCGGGGACTACGATGCGCCCGACCTGTGGGTCCCGTTCACGCCGATCGCGCGGCGCATGCAGGGGGGCGACGAATACCGGACCGACCGGGGCTGGTACTTCATCTCCCTGATGGCCCGGCTGGCGCCCGGCGCCACGCCCGAGCAGGCGACGGCCGAGGCGACGGCCCTCATCCGCGCGGGGCGGAGCGATTCCACCTCCGCCAACGGCTTCCAGGACGTCCGCTTCGCGCCGGTGCTCGAGGCGGCGGGCCCCGACTTCAGCGCTACCGCGGGCCTGGCCCGCTGGCTCGCGGCCATGTCGCTGCTGGTGCTGCTGATCGCCTGCGCCAACGTGGCCAACCTGATGCTGGCGCGCGGCCTCACCCGCGCGCGCGAACTCGCGATCCGCAAGGCGCTCGGCGCCGGGCAGGGCCAGCTGGTGCGACAGCTCTTCCTCGAGGGCGTGCTGGTGTCGCTGCTGGCCGGCGGCCTCGGCGTGCTGCTGGCATCGTGGGGCGGCGGCCTCCTGCGCGGGTACATCCTGCCCGAGGCCATGGCCGAGCGGTTCAGCGCGGATGGCCGGGTGTTCGCGATCGCGCTGGGCGCCACGCTGCTCGCGGCACTGGCCTCGAGCCTGATCCCCGCGGTGCAGGTGACCCGGAGCGACCTCACCCCCGTACTCAAGGAAGGGGGGCGCGGCAGCGGGTTCCGCCGGTCCCGGTTGCGCTCGGGACTGGTGGTGGCGCAGGTGGCGTTGAGCGTGCTGCTGGTGGTGGGCGCGGGGCTCTTCCTCCGCAGCCTGCGCAACCTGCTGGCCATCGACATCGGCTACGACCGCGAGCACATCATCCTGGTGGACGCCGACCCCGCCGGCGCCGGCTTCAGCGGCCAGCAGACCGGCGCGGCCTTCGATGCCATGGCCGCCGCCGCACGCGCCCATCCCGGCGTGGCGGCCGCGGCCCTCAACTACGGCGAGCCGTTCGGCTGGAGCCTGGCGGAGCGGCTCCGGATCGCCGGCCGCGACTCGCTGCCCCGGATGTCGAGCGGCGGGCCCTACATCCAGCGCACCACCGGGGACTACTTCACCACCATGGGACTGCGGCTGCTGCGCGGTCGCGGCTTCACCGATGCCGACCGGCGGCCGCACCCCGCCGTGGCGGTCATCGGCGCCACGATGGCCCGGCGCTACTTCCCGGACCAGGACCCGATCGGCCAGTGCCTGCTGCTCGGGAAGGACGCCACCGAGTGTACCGTCATCACCGGTGTGGCGGAGGACGGCGTGCGCTACAGCCCGCAGGAGGAGCCGCAGGCCATCTACTATGTGCCGCTGCCGCCCACCAGCGCGGCCACCAGCCACCTGACGCTCTTCCTGCGGACGCGGGGGCCGGCGCGCGACCTGGTCGCGGACCTGCGCCCGCTGCTGCAGACCGCGGTCCCCGACCTGCCGTACGTCCGGGCGCGATCCCTCGAGGAGGTGCTCGAACCGCGCTACGAGGCCGCCCGGCTCGGTGCCACGCTGTTCGGGCTGTACGCCGGGGTGGCGCTGCTGCTCGCCGGGCTCGGGCTCTACAGCGTGCTGGCCTACGCGGTGCGCGGCCGCACCCACGAACTGGGCATCCGGCTGGCGCTGGGTGCCGCGCCCCGGAGCCTGGTGCAGATGGTCGTGGGAGACGGGATCCGGCTCACGCTGCTCGGCGCGGCCCTCGGGATCGGCGGCGCCCTTGCCGCCGGGCGGGCGCTGGCCAGCCAGCTCTACGGCGTGCCGGCCTGGGACCCCCTCACGATTGCCCTGGCCACGCTGACGGTCCTGGCCGCCGCGCTCGGCGCGAGCCTGCTCCCGGCGCGCCGCGCGGCCGGGGTGGACCCGGTGACGGCGCTGCGCGCCGACTGATCCGCCAGCACCCTCGGAGAATCCGCGATGCGACACCTGCTGCATGACCTCCTGCTCGCGCTGCGCGCCTGGCGGCGCACGCCGGGCGTGGCGCTGGCCGCGACGATCACCCTTGGCCTGGGCATCGGGGTGACCAGCGCCGTGTACAGCGTCGGGAACGGCCTGTTGTGGCGGCCGCTCCCCGTGCCGGATGTGGAACAGGTCACCGTACTCTACGGCCGGAGCGCGAACGGCGACTTCGAGGACTACGCCTGGAGCGAGCTGGACGAGTTCCGTGCGGGCACCACCGGACTGCTGCAGGGCATCGCCGCGCTGTCTCCGCTGCCGCTCGGTCTCTCGCATGGCGGCCGGGCGGAGCGATTGTGGGGCGAGATGGTGAGCGCCAACTACTTTTCGCTGCTCGGCTCGCCGATGGCGCTCGGCCGCGGCTTCGTGGCCCAGGAGGACAGCGGGTCCGCGCCCCCGACGACCGTCCTGAGCTACGCCCTGTGGCAGGGTCGATTCAACGGCGACCCGAATATCCTGGGCCGGACCATCCGGCTCAATCGGCAGGACCTCACCGTGATCGGCGTGGCGGCCGCGGACTTCGCCTCACCCTACTACGTGGGATTCCGGCCGGCGGTATGGGTGCCGGCGGGGACCGACCGGCTGCTGCAGCCCGACCGGCCCGACCTGCGCACACCCGGCGGATTCAGCGCCCGCCTGGTGGCGCGGTTGGGGGAGGGGGTGTCCCGCGAGCGGGCCGAGGCAGCGGTGGCGGGGGTGGCGGCGCGCCTTGCCGCGCTGCGCCCCGCGGACTATGCCGGCCGGACCGGCGTGCTGCTGGCCGAGCGGTCGGCACGGCCGGAGCCCGGGATGGCGGCGGATTTCTCCCTGGCGCTCCGGCTGTTCCTCGCCGTGTCGCTGCTGGTGCTGCTGATCGCCTGCGCCAACGTGGCGGGGCTGCTGCTTTCCCGCGCGATCGCGCGGCAGCGCGAGATCGCGGTGCGGGTCGCGCTCGGGGCGGGGCGAGCCCGTCTCATCGGGCAGCTGCTCGGGGAAAGCGCTGTCCTGGCCGCGGCCGGTGGCGCGCTCGGCCTCGGGCTCGGCGTCTGGTTTGCCTCGGCGCTTTCCGGCCTGCTGACGCTGCCCACCGACCTCCCGTTCGACTTCGCCTTCGTGCTCGATGGCCGGGTGCTGGCCTTCACCGCCGCCGTCACGCTCACCACGACGCTGCTCTTCGGCCTGGTCCCGGCGGTGCAGGCGAGCACCCCGGGGATTGCGGGCACGTTGCGCCACGATGCGGCGGGCTGGCGGGGCGTGCATCGCTCGCGGCTCCGGAACGGGCTGGTGATTGGCCAGCTCGCGCTCAGCTGCCTGCTGCTCGCCGGCGCCGGGCTGGTGACGCGCAGCCTGGTGGCGATGCGCGGCGCGGCTCTCGGTTTCGAGACGCGGAATGGCCTGCTGGTGACCGTGGCCCCGGGGCTGGCCGGCTACGATGCGGCCGGGGCCCGGCGGCTGTATGTGGACGCGGCCACGCGGCTCAACGCACTGCCCGGCGTGGTGTCCGCCACGGTCGCGGAGGGCCTCCCGATGGAATTCACCTCGAACGGGGGCACGATCGTGGCGGAGGGGGGAGACGCCCCGACCCCGGAGCGGCCGGGGGAGGTAGCCGGCTGGACGCTGGTGGGCGATCGCTACTTCGCCACCATGGGCACGCGGCTGCTCGAGGGCCGCGACTTCGGCCCGGGCGACTCGGCGGGGAGCACCTCCGTGGCAGTCGTGAGCCGGACCCTGGCCGAGCGGCTGTGGCCGGGGCAGCCGGCCCTGGGCCGGGTGCTCCGCTTCGGTTCCCTGACCGGCCCCGCCGTGACCGTGATCGGGGTGGCGGCCGACGCGAAGTACCGGCAGATCGCGGAGGCGCCCCGCGCCTATCTCTACCTGCCGCTGTCGCAGGAAGATGCGCGGAGCGTGACCTTCGTGATCCGGACCTCGGGAGATCCCAGGGCGCTCGCCCCAGCCGCCCGCGCCGCGCTGGCCACGATCGACCCGGACCTGCCGATCGCCGATCTGAAGACGATGGACGCGCTGGTGGCCGGTCGCGCGCTCCTGTTTCCTCGCGTGGCGTCGGCACTGACCGGGAGCCTTGGCCTGCTGGCGCTCGTGCTGGCGGTGGTTGGCCTCTACGGCCTGGTAGCCTACGCGGTGGCGCAACGGACCCGGGAACTCGGCATCCGGATGGCACTGGGCGCCACGGCCGCCGGGGTGCTGCGGCTGGTCCTGCTCGAGGGGCTCCGCCTCGCGGGTCTCGGGATCGGGCTGGGCCTGGTGGCCGCGCTGGCGCTCGGGGGGCTCGTCCGCGGCTTCCTGTATCAGGTCTCACCCCTCGACCCGCTGGCGCTGGCGGGGACCGCGGCGGTGCTCGTCGTGGTGGCGCTTTCCGCCAGTGCCTTCCCGGCCGTCCGTGCCGGTCGGGTGAATCCGATGACGGCCATCAGGTCCGAGTGAACGCTCCAGGAGATATCCGGTGATGATCCGCCTCGTGAACGTCGAGAAGTCCATCGACACCCGCCCCAGCCCCACCTGGCTGCTGCGCCGCATCGGCCTCGAGATCCCGGCGGGGGAGTTCGTCACGATCATGGGGCCCTCCGGGGCGGGAAAGTCGACCCTGCTCTCCATTCTGGGCCTGCTCGACGCCGACTTCCGGGGCGAGTACTGGCTCGACGGCCAGCCGGTGCACAGCCTCAAGCCCAAGGAGCGCTTCGCGCTGGGGCGACGGTGCATCGGATTCGTGTTCCAGCAGTACCACCTGCTCGACGACCTCACCGTGGCCGAGAACCTCGACGTGCCACTGGGGTACCGCGACATGAAGGCGGGGGAGCGGGCGGCGCTGGTGGCCGACACGCTGGACCGGTTCCAGGTCGTGGGCAAGAAGGACCTGTACCCGCGGCAGCTCTCGGGCGGGCAGCAGCAGCTGGTGGCGGTGGCCCGCGCGGTGATCGCCAGCCCTCCCGTGCTCCTGGCCGACGAACCGACCGGCAACTTGCACTCCGAGCAGGGCCGGGAGATCATGGAACTCTTCCGGCGGCTCAACCAGCAGGGCACCACCATCGTGCAGGTCACCCATTCGGAGGAGAATGCCCGCTACGGCCATCGCGTCATCCGCCTGCGGGACGGCTGGCTCGCGGAGCAGGCTCCCGCGGCCTGAGGGGCTGCTCCTTTCCCTGCTGCTCGCCGCGGCGCCGCTGGGCGGTCAGCAGGTGCCCGACACCGCCTTCCGCCCCCCCGTGGCCCGCCCGCACCACGCGCCCGGGCGCGGCCCGGTGGTGGCCGTGGACGCCGCGCATCACAACTTTCACACCATCGACGGCCGCTACGCCCCCTTCGCCGCGCTGCTGCAGCGCGACGGCTACCAGGTCGAGGCGATCGCCACCCCGTTCACGGACGCCTCGCTCGCCCCGGTCCGGCTCCTGGTGGTGGCCAATGCCCTGGCCGCCGCCAACGAGACCAGCTGGGTGAACCCGGTACTGCCAGCCTTCACGCCGGCGGAGGTGGCGGCCGTGCGCCGCTGGGTGGAGGGCGGCGGCGCGCTGCTGCTCATCGCCGACCACATGCCCTTCGGGGGCGCGGCGGCCCCGCTCGGCGAGGCGTTCGGCTTCCGCCTGGCCAATGGCTTCGCCCTCGACACCGCGGGCGGCGACCTTCCTCCCTTCACCCGCGCGGCGGGCACGCTCGGGGATCACCCGGTGACGCGGGGGGAGGCGCCGGAGGAACGGGTGGAACAGGTCGTGACCTTCACGGGCCAGGCCTTCCCGCTGCCGCCGGGCGCCACCGCCCTGCTGCGGCTGCCCCCGGGCAGCCGGCAGCTCTTCCCCGACACGGCGTGGGCGTTCTCCCCGGCCACCCGCGTGGAGCCGGCGGGGGGCCTGGCGCAGGCCGCCGTGCTGGCGGTGGGCCGGGGCCGGGTCGCGGTCTTCGGCGAGGCGGCGATGTTCTCCGCCCAGCTCGCCGGTCCCGCGCGCCGGCCCATGGGCATGAATGCCCCCGCGGCGGCCGGCAACGTGGTCCTGCTGCGCAACCTGGTTCGCTGGCTCACCACCGCGCCCTGATCCATGCCCATCCCCACCGGTGTGCCCTCGATCCTGATCGCGGACGACCAGCCCGACGTCCTGCAGGCCCTCCGGCTGCTGCTGAAGGGCGAAGGCTTCGCGGTCGAGACCACCAGCAGCCCGGGCGGGGTGCTGGCCTGCCTGGAGCGGAGCGACTACGACGTCCTCCTGATGGACCTCAACTACACCCGCGACACCACCTCGGGGATGGAAGGCTTCGACCTGCTGTCCCGCATCCGGCTGCTCGACGCGTCCCTGCCGGTCGTCGTGATGACGGCGTACGGCAGCGTGGAGGGGGCGGTCGAGGCGATGCGCCGCGGCGCGCGGGATTACCTCGAGAAGCCCTGGGACAACACCCGGCTGGTGGCGCTGCTCCGGGTGCAGGTGGAGCTGGGGCGGGCGCTCCGCCAGGGGCAGCGGCTGGAGAGCGAAAACCAGTCGCTGCGGCGCGAGGGGCTGCCCGACCTGGTGGCCGAGTCGCCGGCCATGCGCCAGGTGGCGCGCCTGATGGAACGGGTCGGTCCCTCCGAGGCCAACGCCCTCATCCTGGGCGAGCACGGGGTCGGCAAGGAGGTGGCGGCCCGCTGGCTACATGCCTCGAGTGCCCGCGCGGGCCGGCCGATGATCACGGTCAACGTCGGGGGCCTGGGCGAGGGGGTGTTCGAGAGCGAGCTCTTCGGCCACCTCAAGGGGGCCTTCACCGACGCCAAGGCCGACCGCATCGGCCGCTTCGAGCTGGCCGACCACGGGACGCTCTTCCTCGACGAGATCGCCAACATCACGCCGTCGCAGCAGGCCCGGCTGCTCCGGGTGCTCAACACCGGAGAGTTCGAGCGGGTGGGCTCCTCGAAGAGCCGGAAGGTGGACGTGCGGGTGCTCGCCGCCACCAACGTGGACCCGCGGGCCGAGGTGCAGGCGGGCCGCTTCCGCGAGGACCTGCTGTACCGGCTGAACACCATCGAGATCCTCATCCCGCCGCTGCGCGACCGCCGGGAGGACATCCCGCGACTCGCCGCGCATTTCCTGCAGCACCACTCCGCGCGCTATCGCAAGCCGGTCACCGGCTTCCGGCCCGAGGCCATGGAGGCGCTGCTGCGCTACGGCTGGCCCGGGAACGTCCGCGAGCTGGACCACACCCTGGAACGTGCGGTGCTGCTGGCCGACGGCGCCGAGCTCCGCCTGGCCGACCTGGCGCTCGCCCCGCCGCAGGACGCCGCCACCCGCCTCGACCAGCTCACCCTGGAAGAGGTGGAGAAGGTGCTCGTCCAGAAGGCGCTGGCCCGCGCCGGCGGCAACGTGACCGAGGCCGCCCGCGCCCTCGGCCTCAGCCGCTCGGCCATGTACCGCCGGCTCGAACGCTACGGCCTCTAGCGCCGCCCGCGATGCCCAGCCACCCCCGCCGGGTCCTGCTGGTCGCGCTGGCCGCGGCGCTTCCCGCCATCCTCACCGCGCTGGTGCTGCTGTGGCGCGGCGACTTCACCCTCCGGCTGCAGTGGACCCTCACGCTGGGCATCGTGGTGGCACTGCTGCTCGGCCTGCTCTCCCTGCACGAGCGGGTGGTGCGGCCGCTGCAGACCCTCTCCAACGTCCTGGCCGCCCTCCGCGAAGGCGACTACTCGCTCCGGGCCCGTGGCGCCGATGCCGGGGATGATTCCCTCGGCCTGGTGTACCTCGAGGCCAACCAGCTGGCCGACACCCTCCGGGGGCAGCGCCTCGGGGTGCTGGAGGCCACCGGCCTGGTGCGGGCGGTGCTCGCTGAGATTGATGCCGCCGTCTATGCGTTTGATGATCGTGGGGTGCTGCGACTGGTGAACCGGGGTGGGGAGCGCCTGCTCGGCCAGCCCGCCGAGCGTCTGCTCGGGCGGGATGCGGCGGCGCTGGGCCTGACCGAGTGCCTTGACGGGGAGTCACCCAGGGTGGTCGAGCACCCGGCCGGGAAGGGCGGCCGATGGGAGCTGCGCCGCAGCGGTTTCCGGCAGGAGGGGCGACCGCACCAGCTGGTGCTCCTGACGGACGTGGGGCGGACGTTGCAGGCCGAGGAACGGCAGGCGTGGCAGCGACTGGTCCGGGTGCTGTCTCACGAGATCAACAACTCCCTGGCGCCGATCCGGTCACTGGCCGGCAGCCTGCGATCGATTCTCGATCGGGGAGCGACGGGCGTCGAGGCCCAGGCCGATCTCCGCCAGGGGCTCGAGATCATCGGCCAGCGCTCCGAGGCGCTGGGCCGGTTCATGGCGGCGTACGCGCGGCTGGCGCGGCTGCCCCGCCCGGTGCGGCGGCCGGTCCCGGTCGCCGAGTGGGTGGGACGGGTCGCGGCGCTGGAGCGGCGGCTGGCGGTGCGGGTGGAGCCCGGCCCCGCCCTGGTGGTGCAGGCCGACGGTGATCAGCTCGACCAGGTGCTGATCAACCTGGTCCAGAACGCCGTGGATGCCACACGCGAGACCGGAGGCGCCGTGACGATCCGCTGGACGCGGGAGGGGGCGAGCCTCGTCCTGGATGTGCTCGACGAGGGTCCGGGCGTGGGGGAGACCGCGAATCTCTTCGTGCCCTTCTTCACCACGAAACCGGGGGGATCGGGCATCGGACTTGCACTCTCCCGGCAGATCGCGGAGGCGCATGGCGGCTCGATTGCGCTGGCCAATCGGCAGGATAGGACCGGGGCCCGGGCCCGCCTGCTGCTGCCATTGACGGGCGGGGAGTTGTTTGACTCCTCCCAACCCCGTGTCTAGCTTGGATTTGTCTCCTTAACCAAAGTCCCTCAGTGCCGCCCATGCCGGTCCGACTCCCTCGTCTCGCCCGCGCGCTCCGCGCGTTCGTTGGTGCGCTGCTGCTCACCACCTGTTCGACCGATGCGCCCATCGGGCCGCGCCAGACGGTCCTCGCCAGCATGGATGTCACGGGCCTGCTGCGCGCCGGGGGCCAGATCCCGATCCCGGTGGATACGGTCTTCATCGAACTGCGGCGCACCAGCGATTCCACCCCGGCGTTTTCCAAGTACCTCACGGCGGCCGATTTCGCGCAACGCAATGATTCCCTGATCGTCCCGGTGCGGGTGGACCTGACCACCTCGCCCGAGCAGTTCTACCTGTACGCCGAGGCGCGGGGTGGCGGGGTGCTGTATTACACGGTCCGCTCGGTGGTCACCGCCTCCGCCGGCGGCAGCACCCCCACCGCGCCGATCACCCCGACCTACGTCGGCCCCGGCGCCGCAGCCGACAGCGTGCACCTGGTGCTCACCGCGCCGACCGTGGCGGCCGGCGACAGCGTGCTCGCGTATGCCGTGGTGTACCAGGGGGGCGCGGCCGTCACCGGGGTCCCGGTGGGGATCGTCCCCGTGGATTCCCTCCTGGCGCGGAGCCGTCCGGTGGGGCTCGACAGCGCCTGGATCATCGCGCGCGCCGCCGCGAGCGGCAGCGTGGCGATCGTGGCCGAGACGCCCACCGGTCTCGCGGATACCCTGACGCTTGCCTTCAGCGCCGCCGCCGACTCGCTGGCCATCGTGAGCGGCGACAGCCAGCAGGTGCTGACCGGCGGCTCCTCCCAGCCGCTCGTGGTCCAGGTCCTCGATGCCGCCGGCCAGCCGTATCGCGGCGGGTACGCCGTGACCTTCGGCCTCCTCAATCCGCCGGCGGGCGTCAGCATCGCGCCGACCTCGACCACCACCGACACCAACGGCTACGCGCAGGCGGTGGTGACGGCCGGGACCGGGACCGGTGCGCTCAACGTCGGCGTGGCCGCGGCGGGCCTCAAGGGCTCCCCCGCCGGCTTCCGGCTGGACATCCTCCAGGGGAGCAGCGGGCCGGCCACGGTCACGGCCGCCTCGGCCACCTCCCAGGCCGGCGTGGTGAACCAGCTTGTCACCCAGGCACCGGCCGTGCTGGTGCGGGACTCCGCCAACGCGCCGCTGGCTGGGGTGAGCGTCACCTTCGCGGTGGCAGGCGGCAGCGGCAGCGTGACCGGCGGCAGTGCCGTCACCAACGGCTCCGGGCTCGCGGTGCTCGGCAGCTGGCGGCTCGGGCAGGTCGTGGGGGCCAACAGCGTCACCGCGACGGTCACCGGCCTCCCGGTCGTGACCTTCAACGCGACGGCCGCGCCGACGGCCGTGGCGGCGCTCGTCCGTGTCTCGGGGGATTCGCAGGCCGATTCGTCCGGCCGCACGCTGGCCCAGCCCCTGGTGGCCGAGGTGCAGGACAGCTTCGCGAACCCGGTGCCGGGCGTGCCGGCGGCGTGGAGCGCCACCGACGGCTCGATCGCGCCGCCCGCGGACACCAGCGATGCCCAGGGCCGGGTGCAGGGCAGCTGGACCCTCGGCGTGGCGCAAGCGTCGCCGATTGCCACGGTGGTGGCCGCCGGCGCCCAGACCAGCTTCACCGCCACCACGTTCTTCGGGCAACCGACCATCCTGCTCAGCTTCGTCGGGATCCCGGGGGTCGGCGTGGGTCTCACCACCAAGGTCCTGGTGAGCCTCAATACCCCGGCGCCGGTGGGCGGGACCACGGTGGCCCTCGCGAGCAGCAACGCGAGCCTCTTCACCGTGAACCCGGCGAGCGTGCTCATCCCGCAGGGTGCCACCCAGGATACCGTCGTGCTCACCGGCGTCGGCGCGGGGTCCGCCACGCTCGATGCGACTTCCGCCGGCTACACCGCCGGGGCGCTCACGGTGGATGTGCAGAACCGGAACATCTCCGTGCCGCCGACCCTCGCGGTGCCCTACGGCCAGACCCAGTCGCTGCCGATCGTGCTGCCGGCACCGGCCCCGCCGGGCGGCGTCACCTTCACCGTGACCAGCGGTACCCCGTCGCTGGTGGGGGTGCTCACGCCCACCGTGACGATCGCCGCGGGAGGGCAGTCGGCCAACGCCACGCTGTCCGGCGTGCTGCCGGGCACGGCCACGATCACGGTCAGCAACCCGAGCTACCTCGACGGCGTCACCGCGGCCACCACGGCGGCGTCGCTCCGGATCGTGCAGACCAGCCTGACGATCAACGCCAGCTTCCCGAGCCCGATCACCATCAACTTCGAGAGCAACGGCTCGGCCACGGCCGCGCCGTCCCCGGGCATCCCGGTGACCCTCACGCCGCTGCACCCGGGCTGCGTGGCCGCCGGCTCGCCCGTCACGATTGTCACCGGCCAGGTGAGCACCACGTCGTCGGTGAGCTATGGCGGGGTGGCGAACCTGCCATGCACGGACACGCTGATCGCCACGGCGACGAACCTCCAGCCGGACAGCCTGGTGGTCACCGTCAACCCGGCGCCACCCATCACGGTCTCAACGAACTTTGCCCAGCTCGGGCAGGGCCTCCTGGACGTGGGCAGCATCTTCCTCGGCGCCTCCAACCACGGCGGGGTGACGGTCACGGTGGTGAGCTCGGACAGCAGCCGCGTCCTTCTCTCCACCTCGGTCGGCACGCCGGGCACCGGGAGCATCACGGTGCCGGTGCTGCCGCTGGGTACCAGTTTCACCTACTACGCCCACGCCCTCGAGGGCGTGACCGGCACGGCGGTGATCACGGCCACGGCCCCCGGGTTTGCCCCGGTGCCGGACACGCTCACCGTGGTGGTGCCTGGCATCGAGCTGCAGGGCTTGCCCACGACCACGACCACCCTCTCGACGGTCAACAACCTCTACGCCCAGGTGGGCGTACCGAACGGCCAGTTCACCGCGCTCAGCCGGGTGCAGAACCACCGGCCGGGGGCGGCGCCGATCCCGGTGACCTTCGGGCTGCAGGGGGGGACGTCGGTCGGCCTGATCGTGGACAGCCTCACCCCCGGTGGAGCGCAGACCGGGCAGGCCGCGATCGGACCCAGTGTCTACTACACACCCACGGGCGGGGCGGCCGCCGGCGGCATCAGCTTCAAGCCGGCCGGCCAGGGGACGGACTCGGTGTCGGTGTCGGCGTCGGGCTTCATCAGCATGGCGAATGCCACGC
The DNA here is from genome assembly GCA_046327715.1 of Gemmatimonadales bacterium. GTDB lineage: Bacteria > Gemmatimonadota > Gemmatimonadetes > Gemmatimonadales > GWC2-71-9 > JADJOM01. The sequence goes on along the minus strand of JAXLXY010000012.1, from coordinate 50,117 downwards.
GGGGGATCACCGTCACCCAGCCGACGATCTCGGTCAACGTCAATTATCCGCAGGTCGGCGTGGGGCTGCAGGAGGCGGGGTCGGTGTTCCTGAGCGCGAGCCAGCACGGCGGGGCGTCCGTGACGCTCGCGTCGCTCGACCCCACGGTCTTCGTGGTGGACACGCTGCCCAACGGGCCCGGGCATGATTCCATCATCAAGCCGCTGGCCAACGGCCAGACCAGCTTCACCTACTACGTGCAGGTGAAGGAGTTCTCCCAGTTCCTGTCGGGGTACCTGCGGGTCAGCGAGCCGCGCTTCGCCCCCGACTCCGCCCTGGTGACGGCGGTCCAGCCGGCGGTGGAGCTGCAGGGCCTGCCCACCAGCACCACCACGCTGACCGGGGTCAACAACCTCTACGCCCAGCTCGGGGTGCCCAACGGGCAGTTCACCGCGCTCAGCCGGGTGCAGAACCTCCGGGGTGGTGCGCCCGCCCCGCTCGCGGTGGTCTTCGCGAGCCTGCCGGGCGGCGCGGGCATTCTCGCCGACACGCTGACGCAGGGCACCGGCGGCGCCGACACCGTCACGGCCCTGGTCGATACCACCGGCAGCCTGTACTACACCCCCACCGGCGGCCCCAACAACCGCGGCGTCGAGTTCCGTCCGCAGGCCGCGGGCAATGACACCGTCAGCGTGTTCGCCGTGGGGTATGCCACGGTGAACACCAGCGCCCGTGGCATTGCGGTGACGCAGCCGACCACGAGCATCGGGGTCAACTACCCGACGATCGGCAGCGGGCTGCAGGAGCCCGGCAGCGCGTTCCTCTCGGCCGGCCAGCACGGGGGCGCGGCGGTGACCATCACCTCGCGCAATCCGGCGGTGGTCCTGGTGGACACGCTGGCCAATGGGCCGGGCCGGGCATCTTTGGTCAAGTCGCTGACCAACGGCCAGTCGAGTCTCACCATCTACTACCAGGCGCTCGAGGGCGTGGTGGACAGCGCGTGGGTGGTGGTCTCGGAGCCGCGGTTCGCGCCCGACAGCGTGCTGGTACGCACCGCGACACCGGGCATCGAGGTGCAGGGGCTGCCGTCCCAGCTCACGCCGTTCGACGTGGACGCGAACTTCTACGCCCAGGTCGGGGTGCTCAACGCCGGGAACTCCTCTCTGGCGCGGGCGCAGAACCGGCGGGGCGGGGCGGCCGGGGTGCTCACCGCCACCTTCACCAGCAGCACGCCGGCGATCGGCACCGTCCTCGACAGCCTGACCGCCGCCGGCGGGGGCGGCGCCACTGGCGCGGCCCGGATCGCGCCGAACGTCTACTTCACGCCGACGAACGGGCCCGCGACCGGTGGCATGGCGTTCCGGCCGCTGCTGGTGGGCGCCACGAGCATCTCGGTCAGCATGCCCGGCTTCACCACGGCGACGATCGCCGGCACCCGGACCGTGAACGTGCTGCAGCCGGGCATCACCGTCACCACCAACTACCCGACGGTGGGGAGCGGCCTGCAGGAGTCGGGCGGCGTGTTCCTCGGTGCGAGCCAGCACGGCGGCGTGACCGTGACACTGACCTCCTCGGACAGCACGATCCTCAAGCTGGCGCCCAATGCCACCACCCCGGGGAGCGCGTCGATCCAAGTGCCGCTCGCCAACGGGCAGACCAGCTTCAGCTACTACGTGCAGGGCATGGAGGGGATCAGCTCGGCCACCACGGTCACCGTCACGGCGGTCGCCTCCGGCTTCACCAACGGCACCACGGGTATCACCGTGGACCAGCCGGCGGTCGAGGTCCAGGGCCTGGGCGGCAGCTACACCGGCGGCGGGGCGGACGTGAACTTCTACGCCCAGGTGGGCGTGGCCAACACCCAGAACAGCAACCTGGCCCGGGCCCAGGTGGTCCGCGCGGGGGCACCGGCGGCCCTGACGGCGAGCTTCACCAGTTCGCTGCCGGCGGCCGGCACGCTGGTGGACAGTACGGGCGTGGGCACGCCACGCACCGCGCAGATCAGCGCCGGGGGGACCGTGTACTACACGCCGACCGGTGGCCCGGCGCAGGGCGGGGTGGCCTTCCGGCCGCTGGCGGCGGGGAACACGACCGTGTCCGTAAGCATTCCCGGGTTCCTGACGATGACGACCGCCGGCAACCGAGTGGTGACGGTCCAGTAGGGCGGCGGGGCGGCCCCGGCGGGGGCCGCCCCGCTTCGCCGGGTTCTAGCTTTATGACACAAAGCACTTGACGAATCCGGCGGCGCGCCGTAGACTGCAGCCATGGCACCGTCCCGGCCCCAGCGCGCGCCCCGCCCCCCGGCGGAGGAGATCCCGCTTCACGACCGGGCGCTCGAGAACCTGGCCTTCATCCGCCACACGATGGAGCGCGCCGGCGCCTTCACCGGCGTCCCGGGCTGGGGCGGGGTGGCGATGGGGCTGACGGCGTGCCTGGCCGCCTGGATCGCGCACCGGCAGCCGTCGGTCGACCGCTGGCTGCTGGTCTGGCTGGGCGAGGGCTGGCTGGCCTTCGCGATCGGCGGCCTGGCCATGGTGCGGAAGGCCGCCGCCGGGGACACCCCGCTCACCAGCCGCCCCGGGCGCCGGTTCGTCCTGGCCTACACGCCGCCGGTCCTGGTCGGCGGGCTGCTCACGCTGGCCCTGTATCGCGCCGGCCTGACGGCGCTGCTGCCGGCCACCTGGCTGCTCTGCTACGGGGCCGGGGTGGTGACGGGTGGTGCCCTCTCCGTGCCGGTGGTGCCGGTGATGGGCGCCTGCTTCATGCTGCTGGGCACGGCGGCGGTGTTTCTCCCGCCCGGGGCGGGCGACCTCCTGCTGGCGCTCGGCTTCGGCGGCCTGCACGTGGGATTCGGCTGGTGGATTGCCCGGAGGTACGGTGGCTAAGTCGAACGCAGTGCGCCGCGGCGACGGCGCGGATGGCGGGGGCCGCCGGCCACTCGCCGGGGTCAGTGGGGGCCGCGCCACGCTCGCGCCGGACCTCGACAAGGTCATCCACGAGCGGCTCCGCCTGGCCATGGTGAGTGCGCTCGCGGTGAACGAGTCCCTGACCTTCAATGAACTCAAGGCGCTGCTCAAGACCAGCGACGGCAACCTCAGCGTGCACGCGCGCAAGCTCGAGGATGCCGGCTATGTCCTGTGTACCAAGTCCTTCGAGGGGCGCCTGCCGCGGACCGAATACCGCCTTGCGGCCGCCGGGCGCCGGGCGCTGGAGCGCTACCTCGACCACATGGAATCCCTGATCCGGATGACCCGGGGCTGACCCCCGGTACGCCCGGCCCGGTCTCCGGCGACCATGCGGTCGCCTTTCTTCGGAGGTTTTACTTTACAATGCAAAGCACTTCACTGCACGCGGCGATCATCATGGACGGCAACGGCCGCTGGGCGGAGCGCCGCGGCCGGCCCCGCGCCGAGGGCCACCGCGCCGGCGCCGACCGGGTGCGCGAGATCGTCCGGGCGGCGCCGGACCTGGGCATCGGTACCCTGACCCTCTACGCCTTCTCCTCCGACAACTGGCAGCGGCCGGCCACCGAGGTGCGCACCCTGCTCGGGCTGCTGGCGGAGTACCTGGGTCAGGCCAGCAAGGAGGCGGTCCGCGCGGGGGTGCGGCTCAACGTGATCGGCCGCCGCGACCGGCTGCCGCTCGCCCTCCGTTCGGCCATCGCGATGGCCGAGCGCGGTACCCGCGACGGCCGCGGCCTGTGGCTCCGGATCGCCATCGACTACTCCGCCCGCGACCAGATCCTCGAGGCGGCGCGACGGGCGCCCGCGCGCACGCCCCTCACGCGGCAGCGCTTTGCCGCGCTGCTGGGGCAGGCCGGCCACGGCGCGCGCCCGGCGCCCGATGTGGACCTTGTGATCCGCACCGGGGGCGAGCATCGGCTGAGCGACTTCCTCCTCTGGGAGGCGGCGTACGCCGAGCTCTGGTTCACCGAGCGCTGCTGGCCGGAGTTCACCGCCCGGGACCTGGCCGCCGCCATGGAGGCCTTTCGCGGGCGGGACCGCCGCTACGGCCGCGTGCGGGCCACGGAGGGCGCATGAACCCGCCGACCGCACGCGCGAGTGTCCTGCTCGGGCCGGTCCTGCTGCTCGGGATCCTCGGGAACCTGCTGTTCCGCGCGGGGGGGCTCGGGCTCAACGTCACGCTGTGGCTCTGGCTGGCCGCGGGCCTGTGGTACCAGCACCGCCGGCGGGCGGGGGCCACGGTCGGGACCCTCGAGGCGCAACTGCTCCTGGCGGTGGTGCTGGTCGGCGGCGCGTGGAGTTGGCGGGCCAGCGAGCTGCTGCGGCTGCTCGACACCGCCGGACTCCTCGTGGTCGCCGCGCTGCTGCCGCTGGCGGCGCAGGCGGGCCACCTGGCCGACCTCACCTCGGGGCGCCTGCTCCGCGCGGGGGCGGCGCTGGGCTGGCGTGGCGCCACCGGCGCGCTCCCGGTGGTCTTCGATGCCCAGCGCAGCGCCGCGGCGGAGGGGACCGGCCCGGCGCGATGGCTTGCGCCCCTGGGGCGAGGCGCGGTCCTCGCCGCCCCGGCCCTCCTGGTCTTCGGGGCCCTGCTGGGTTCCGCGGACCCGGTCTTCGGCGACTTCCTCGGCCGCCTGGTCCGGGTCCGGGTGGACGTGGCGATGTCCCACCTGGCGGGCACGGTGCTGGCCGCCTGGATCGGCGCCGGGCTTCTCCGCGGGGCGCTCCCGGGCGCCACCCGGTGGGTGGACGCCCCGGCCTCCCTGCGCCTCCCCACGCTGGGACCGGTCGAGGTCGGGATGACTGTCGGCCTGGTGGACCTGCTGTTCGCCGCGTTCATCGCCTTCCAGCTGCCCTACTTCTTCGGCGGCGCCGCGTGGGTGCAGCAGGCCGCCGGGGTCACCCTCGCCGACTACGCGCGACGGGGCTTCTTCGAGCTGGTGGCGCTCTCGGCGCTGGTCCTCCCGCTGCTGCTGCTCGTCGCGGGCCGGCTCGAGCCGGGCCACGGCCTGGCCTGGCGGATGTTCCGGTGGCTCGCGGGCGGGCAGGTGGCGCTGGTGCTCGTGATCATGGCCTCGGCGGCCCACCGCATGGCCCTGTACCAGGCCGAGTTCGGCCTGACCGAGGACCGGTTCTTTGCATCGGCGCTGATGGCGGGGCTTGCCGCCTCCGCGCTCTGGTTCGCGGCCACCGTGCTGCGCGGCCGCCCGGTGGCCTTCGCACGGGGCACGCTGCTGGCCTGGGGCGCGTGGCTCTGCACCCTCAACGCGGTCAATCCGGAACGGATCATCGCCGAGACGAACCTCCGGCGTCGCGCGGAGACGGGGACCCTCGACGTCTCGTACCTCACCAGCCTGGGGGCCGACGCGGTCCCGGCGGTGGTGGCGGCCCTGCCGCAGCTCCCCGCGCCGGAAGCGGAGGCGATCCGACGCGAGCTCGTCTGGCGGTTCGTCCCGGACGCGCCGCCCGACCTGCGGGCCTGGGACCTCGGGACCGCCCGGGCCCGCGCCGCCGTCTCCACCCTCACCGCCTTCTGAGCCACGATGCCGACCACATCCGGATCCCTCGCCACCCTCTCGGCGCTCGCGTTCCTCGGGACCGTCGCCGTGGTGGCGCTGGCGCTGCTGGCCTCCGCCTGGTTCAGGTCGCGGAACCCGGTGCTCGCCCGGCGCTGCCGCCTCGGTGCCCTCGCCCTGCCGGTGGCCTATGGCGCGGGGCTCGGCCTGGCTTCCGTGCGCAGCCGCGAGGTGACCCTCGCCGCCGGCGTGGAGAAGTACTTCTGCGAACTCGACTGTCACCTCGCGTACATGGTCACCGCGGTGCACCCGCTGCCGGGCCCCGACGGCCGGATCGCGGTGGTGCTGCGCACCCGGTTTGACGAGGCCACTATCGGTCCCCGTCGGCCGCGCGAGGCGCCCACCTGGCCCGCGCCGCGACGGGTGGCGCTGGTCCTGGCGGACGGTCGGGAGGTGGCACCCGTGATCGACCCCGCCACCGTCGCAGCGCTCGGCGTGCCATCCACGCCGCTGACGCGTGAACTCCGCCCCGGCGAGGCCTATGAGACGGTGGTGCTGTTCGACGTGCCGGCGGGGGACACCGGAAGCCGACTCTGGCTGACGGACGACCTGGCGGTCAGCCCGTTCCTGATCGGGCATGAGCGCAGCCCGGGGCACGCCCGGGTGCTGTTGCCGCTCCCCGCCCTGACGGTTGCGGGGCCGTGACGACCGCCGCCGCACTCCCGCTGCTTGCCGCCGCCATGCTCCTGAGCGCCCCCCTGGCGCCGGGGGCTGCGGACCCGGCTGGAGACGGGCGGGAGCCGGCGCCGGACTGGCCGGCGGCGTGGGAGTGGGTCTGGCTGCTGCCGGCCGCGCTGGCCCTGCTGGCGGGGGGCGGCTAGACTCCGGCCTCCACCCATGGAGGTCGAGATGGCGCGCCTGCATCGCCGACTGGGGGCCGGCGGGACCCTGCTCGGGCTCGTGGTCCTCGCCGCCTGTCCGCCGAAGGGAGCCAACATGCCGGCCCTGGCCACCGACGAGTTCCGGGCCACCGGAACCGTCACCAAGACCCCCGTCGGGGCCAACTGCTGGCGCTTCGAGGCCGCCGACGGCACCGGGTACGAGCTGCGGCCTGACCAGGCCCCCGCCGAGGTGCTCTCCGACGGCAAGCGGTTCACGCTGGTCCTCCGGAAGCGGACCGACGTGATGAGTACCTGCATGGTCGGGCAGATCGTGGACGTGATCCGCATCGAGCCCGATCCGGCCCAGTAGTCGGTCCCGGGGGCTCCCCGGTAGATTCCCGCCGATGGCCGGCCGCCGGCCACGCTCCCGCCATCGCCCGTCCCTGGCAACGCCCCACCCTGCGGGGCGCCCAGGCCGGCGCATCCGTCATCCTGGAGACCGGATTCCATGTCGCTTGTCTGGTGGATCCTCGCCCCCCTTGGCGTGCTGTTCGGCCTGTACATCGTGCTGGGGGTCTACCTCTCGATGGTCCTCAAGTGGGAGGACGAGCAGTCGGTGGGCCTGCGCTACTACGGCCTGCCGCCGGCGGGCCGGGAGGCCTTCAAGCGGACCCTGGCGCGGCATGCGCGGCTGCTGGCGCCGCTCCTGTGGCTGAATGCGAAGCTGGCCAAGATGGACTTCCGGCGGGTCGCGTTCCAGTACAAGGGCGTTTCGGCGCCGCACGGCAGCTGCAGTCCCGAGTCGTTTGCCCGCGCCGAGGCGTATGCCGCGCGGCCGGAGGATGTTTTCGTGGCCACCCAGATGAAGTGCGGCACCACCTGGATGGAGCACATCGTCTACGAGGTGCTGCATCGCGGGGGCGGGCGGCTGGTGGAGAGCGGCACGGCGCTGTATGCGGTTGCGCCCTGGCTGGAGGGCCGGAAGAGCGTGTCCCTCGACGAGGCGCCGCTGCTGGGCGCCGAGCGCCCGTCACGGATCATCAAGACCCACCTGCCGGCACAGCTCTGCCCGCGCGGGGCGGGGGCCCGGTACATCTACGTGGCGCGGCACCCGGTCTCCTGTTTCGCGAGCTGCATCGACTTCGTGGTGACCAACGTGGGCGGAATGGCCCCGCCGCTCGCGGCGTTCGAGGAGTGGTACTGTTCACCGGAGTTGATGTGGTGGGGAACCTGGCCCGATCACGTGAAGGGCTGGTGGGAACGCAGCCGCCGGGACGGCAATGTGCTGTTCGTGCTGTTCGAGGACCTCAAGAAAGACCCGGCGGCGATCATCCGGCAGGTGGTGCAGTTCCTCGGGATGGCGCCGCTCAGCGATGCCGAGCTCGCGCAGGTGGTCGAGAAGACGAGCTTCGGGTACATGCAGCGGCACCAGGGCAGCTTCGAGATGCATCCGCCGCACATCCTGCAGACCAACGCCGAGCTCTTCGTGAGCGGCACCGCGAACCGCCACGAGGACGTCCCGGAGGCGGTGCGCCAGCGGGTCGCCGCCTGGAGCGTGGCCGCACTCGCGGACAGCGACCTCCCGCTGGCCCGCCTGTACCCGGACCTGCCCGCGGCAGGCCGCGCCTGACCCGACGCATCGCGCCCCTGTCCCGCCGTGCGTTCCTGCTGGCGGCGGGCGGCCTCGCCGCGGGGGCGGCGGGTGCCGGGGTCGATGCCTTCACCTGGGCGCCACGGCGGGTCCAGGTGAGCCGCCTGCCGGTCCCGGTTCCCGGCCTCCCGCCGGCGCTCGATGGCCTCACCATTCTCCACCTCACCGACCTGCACCTCTATGCCGGGCTGCACCCGGCCGCGCGGCGGGTCATGTCACTGGCGGCGGAGCTCGCCCCCGATCTCACGATCGTGACCGGGGACCTGGTCGAGCACACCGCCCAGCTCCGGGAGCTCACCCCCTGGCTGGCGGCGTGCCGCGGCCGGCTGGCCACCGTGGTGACGCTGGGCAACTGGGAGCACCAGGTCGGGGTGACGGCCGAGGCCATGGAGCGGACGGCCGCGGCGGCGGGGGCCACCCTGCTGTACAACCGGAGCCTCGCGGTGGAACGGGGCGGGGCGCGCCTCGCGATCATCGGACTGGATGATGCCCGTGCCGGAGCCCCCGATCCCGAGGGCGCCCTGCGCGATGCCGCACCGGGCGCGCCGCAGCTCTGGGCCTTCCACGCCCCAGGCTACGCCGACCTCCTCCGGACCCGCGGCCTCCCGCGACCGGCGCTTGCGCTTGCCGGTCACACGCACGGGGGCCAGATTCGGCCACCGCTGCTCCCGCCGATCACCCCGCCCGCCAGCGGGCGGTTCGTGGCGGGCTGGTACCGTGACACCTTCGGGCCGTTGTACGTTTCCCGCGGGATCGGGACCAGCGGCATCCGCGCCCGCTTCCGATGTCCCCCCGAGATCGGGGTCTTCACCTTGCACCACGCCTGACGATGCGACCGCCTGCCCGCCGGCTGCTGGCCCTGGGGCTCGTGCTGACTGGCACGGGCTGCGGCGACAGCACCGGCCCGGGCCGCGGCGGCGCGATGCCGGTGACCCTCGTGGCGGCGGCCGGGGACTACACCTGCGCCGTGGACCTTTCGCGACAGGGCTGGTGCTGGGGCGCCGGCCTGACCGGGCAGCTCGGCAACGGCGACACCACGATCTACCGTACCCCGCAGCCGCTGGCCCTTCCCCTCGAGCTTCGCGCCATCACCAGCGGGGAGTTTCACGCCTGCGGCCTCACGGGAGACAATGCCGCGTGGTGCTGGGGCACCAACTTCATCGGGGTTCTTGGCATCGGGCGGCTCTCGGGGCGGGAACCGGTGCCGCTTCCGGTGGCGGGTGGGATCCGGTTCCGCTCGATCAGTGCCGGCAACGCGCACACCTGCGGGCTCGACCGCGCCGGGGTGGCGTGGTGCTGGGGCCAGGGTGAGGATGGCCGCCTGGGTGTCGGTGACACGCTCGATCGATTCGAGCCGGTGCCGGTCCAGACGACCCTCCGCTTCACGCAGCTCTCGGCCGGCGGGGCCCATACCTGCGCCATCGCCGAGGATGCCCTGGCCTGGTGCTGGGGAGCCAACTTCCGGGGCCAGCTGGGCGCGGGCGACACCGTGGAAAGTGCACTCCCCCGGCCGGTCGGAGGGGGACACCGCTTCCGCACCGTCGAGACCGGCAATTACTACAGCTGCGGGCTGCTCGAGACGGGGACGGCCTGGTGCTGGGGGGACAACCTCACCGCCGAACTGGGCACCGGCGAGCTCTCGGCGACGCCGGTCGTGCTGCCGGAGGCGGTGTCGGGGGGGCGGCACTTCACCGCACTCACCCTTGGGCGGGAGCATGCCTGCGCCCGGACGGCGGCAGGGGAGGCGTGGTGCTGGGGATCGAGCATCTACGGCAAGCTGGGGAACGCCGACTTCCTGCCCACGCCGGTCCCCGTGGCGGTGGCGGGAGGGCTCAGGTTCTCCACCCTTTCGGCCGCGGGCAACCACACCTGCGCGAGCACGACCGACGGCGTGCTCTACTGCTGGGGGCGCAACAACGTCGGGCAGTTCGGCGATTCCACCCGCGCCGACGCCCTGCAGCCCACGCCGGTCCTACCCTTCCCGGTCCCCTAGACCTTCCCGCTTCATCTCCTGCAGGGCCCGGGCGGCTTCCGCGCCGCCGCGGGTGCCGCGGTAGCGCTCAGCGAACCGCGCCAGTTCGCTCATGAGGCGCCCCCGCTGCCCGGTGGCCCGGTACAGCTCGATCAGCAGGTTCGCCACCAGGATCTCCTCCCGCGGGCTCGGCGTGTTGCGTCGCACCTCGAGGTAGAGCCGTTCGGCGGCCTCCGCGGCGCCCAGGTGCGCCCGGTGGACCTCCGCCAGCTTCACGCGGGCCAGGTTGTCCCTCGGATGGGCGGCGATGTGGGCGGCGTAGGCGTCGGCGGCCTCGCGGTAGAAGCCACGGGCCACCAGCGACTCGCAACCCGAGTGGGCCGGGTCGGGGGGGATATTGCCACCGCCGAGCACCGTGCGGGTGAAGCCGGACGCGGCCTTTTCCATCAGGCCGAAGAGCAGTCCCGTGGCGAGGAAGACGAACGGGATATTCAGGACGTACAGGACGAGGAGGGTGCCCCCGCCGTACCAGCCCCGGGCCACGCCCACCGCCTCGCCGGCCATGAGCAGCGGCAGCCCGAAGATGAGCACCCGGATGAACAGCGAGAGGAACTGGGCGCGGTCGGCGGCGTCCACCGCGGAGAGCGGGGTGCGGATCATGGCCGGAGGCGGCGCAGGTCGGCGAGCAGCGGCTCGGCGGAGAGCGGGCGGCCCAGGAAGTCCTCGAGCACCACGCGCGAGGGGCGAGCCAGCCCGTCCCGGTAGAGTCGTCGGGAGAGCAGGTCGTAGGCACGCGGGTCGGTCCAGGCCCCGGGCCCGAGCAGCGCGATCAGCCGGGCGCGGATGTCGGCCACCATGAAGGCGCCCAGCGCGTAGTTGATGAGGTAGCCGGGGTCCTCCACGAGCTGGCCACGCATCGCCCACCAGGACCACTCGGGATGCGGGCGGATGCCGAGGTAGGTCGAGGTGATGTCGGCCCAGGCGCGATTGGGATCAGCCTCCGGTGTGCGGTGCACCCGGAGTTCGAAGAGCGCCCAGGCCATGTCCAGCATGATCCCCGCGTACCGCGCGCGGAGCGACGCGGCCAGCGGCGCGCTGTCGGCGAGGAACCGGAGCTGCCACGCGGGCTCGTAGGCTTCCTGGGCGGCGAGGTCTGCGAGCGCCTCGGTGAAGGTGTCGTTGTCCGGCCAGTCGGCCAGGGTGGGCCGTCCCCGGATGGCCGCGATGTGGATCGCATGCCCCGATTCGTGCAGCAGCTCGGCCAGGTTGTCGAGACCGCCTTCCAGGTAGCTGGCGAACACCCAGGGCTCGGCGGCGCGGAGCCGGCCGGCATCATCCACCCGGCGATGGGCGCCGAAGTCGGTGTATGCCACGGGATATTTCCCGGGCCGCGGCGCCAGGTCGAAGCGCACGCCGAGCTGGTCGAGGTCGGCGCCGATCGTCGCATAGTACGCGCGGGTCACCCGCTCGATCGCCGCCACGGTGGCGATCCGGGGGCCGAGCCGGCGGCTCGCCTCGCCGTTGGCGTAGTACCAGTCCCACGGCTCCACCAGGCTGTCCGGCCCGGTCCGCCGCCAGGCCGAAAGCGCACTGACCAGCCACGCCTCGAGCTGCCCCACGGGGAGGCCGACGGCGGGCCCCTTCCGCTCGATCGGGGACGGCCCGGCATCCCACGCCGCTCGGCGCAGCCGGAGCAGCGTGCGGTACCGGCTGTCCGGGCGGTCATCGCCGTTGACGCTTTCCCATACCGGCGCCAGGGCCAGGAAGAGGCGGCGCCGGGCGCCGGGGTCACCGGTCCGGGCCAGGCGGCCCAGCACCGCGAGCCGATTGAGGGTGTCGCCATCCATGATGACCGCGTTGGCCGCGCGACCGTAGCAGGCCATCGTGAGCGCGGTCAGGTCCGGCAGGGCGTCGGTGGCCGGCGCGGCATCACTGCAGGTGACGGCGGGCGGCTCGCCGCCGGACGGATTCTCGGCGCCCTCCTGCTGCCGCAGGGCCCTGGCCATGACGGTGCGCACCGTCCGGTCCGCGGAGTCGAGTGAGACGCCGTCCAGCTCCGCGAGCAGCGCCCGCAGGCGCCGTTCAGCCAGCGCCAGGCTGTCACGGGCGTGGTCGGCGGGGACCCCGTCAGGTGTGGAATCACTCGCCAGGGAACTGATGAGCCTGACGCGATCGCCCCAGTAGCGGGCTGCCTCATACGCCCGCTCCGCCGCCGCGAGGGGCCGGGCAGGCACCTGCTGCGCCCGGGCGCCGGTGCCGGCCAGGAGCAGGAGGACTCCGGCGAGGATCCCCGAGCCGGGTCGGCGCATCACCGCTCGGCGGGCACGTCGTCGCCGTGGGGGACGCCGGCGGCCCCGACGCTGGCCTGCGCGTCCCACCACCACTGCGCCTCGAGCGCCCGCCGGCGGGGGTAGACCTCATCCAGGGTGTCCCCGGCGTAGAGGCGGCCGTTCTTCATGACGTAGCGGATGGTGTTGGTCTGGTGGATGTCCTCGAGGGGATTGCCGTCGAGGACCACGAGGTCGGCGAGCTTGCCGGGCTCGAGGCTGCCCAGGTCACCGTCGAGGCCGATCGACTGGGCGCCGAAGATCGTGCCGACCCGGAGCACGTCGAGCGGCCGCATCCCGCCGGAGGCGATGGCCCACAGCTCCCAGTGGTCGCCGAGGCCATCGAGCTGCCCATGCCCGCCGAGCCCCACCTTGCCGCCCGCCTCGACGATGCGGCGGGCCCCCTCGGCGAGGCGCTGGAAGACGTACTGGTTGTCGCGGAACCAGGGCCGGCGCTCGGCCCGGGCGTCGATGGCCGCATGGGGGATGAAGCGGCGCACCTTGGGATCGTCGTGGATGTCGTAGTGCTCGTAGAACCAGTTCTCGCTCCACGGGCCGCCGTAGGAGACCAGGAGGGTCGGGGTGTAGGTGATGCCGGCCCGGGCCCACATCGTCACCACGTCCTGGTAGAGCGGCATGATGGGCAGGCTGTGCTCGTGCCCGGGGTAGCCGTCCATGGCGATCGTCAGGTTCATCTTGAAGTCGAGCCCGCCCTCCGTGGTGGGCATCAGGCCCTGCTCCTTCGCCGCCATGATGACCCACTGCCGCTGCTTCCGATTGCCTGCCATGTACTGCTTGATGGTGTTGGTGCGGTAGAACTCGCTGTAGCGGCGCAGGGCGTTGCGGACCTCGTCGAGCGACGTGAACGGCTCCTCGATGTAGGGGCCGAAGACGCCGGGGCCGGTGTGGTAGATGCGGGGCCCGAGCAGCGTCCCGGTCTCGACCCGGTCGGCGTAGGTGAGGACGTCGGTTGTCGAGGTCTGCGGGTCACGGGTGGTGGTGACGCCCCAGGCGAGGTTGGCCAGGTACTTCCAGACCTGGGGCTGGTGCACGCCCCAGGCCGGCCAGGGATGGGCGTGCACGTCGACCAGGCCGGGGATGATCGTCTTGCCGTCGAGGGGGATCAGCTTCGCCCCCGCGGGCACGGGACACTCGCGCGCCACGCAGGCGATCCGGTTGTCGGTGATCACCACGGTCCCGCCCTCGATCACCTCGTCCCCCCGCATGCTGATGACGCGGGCGCCGGTGAGCGCCACCGTGCCGCGGGGCACGTCGCGCGGCACCCGCACCGCCACGTCGAGCCGGGCCGGCTCGTAGGCCGGCGCCTTGGCCAGGGAGTCGACCCGGGCCTTGAAGGCGGAGTCGGGCTTGTCGCCCGCCTGCTTGAGGGAGTCGGCGCGCGCGGAGTCGGCGGACGCCTTGCCCCGCGCGAGGGAGTCGGCGCGGGGGAGGTCGTAGCGGAAGACGCTCCGGCCGAGCGCCCAGGTCACGCCGCGGCCGTCGGGCTGCCAGGCGATGAAGTCGCCGCCGACCTTCGTCAGGCGGACGGCGGGGAAGGCCGTCGCCGACGGGTCGGCGACGTTGAGCACCAGCGGCTGCTGGCCGGTCTGCGGCAGCTGCACCAGGTAGACATAGTTGTTGACCAGGGCCAGGGCCCGGGTGCTGTCGGGCGCGATCAGCACCTCGTCGGCGCCGTTGGGCTCCGCCCCCGGGGCGTTCACCGTGAAGCCGGTCACCTTGAGGTGCGCCCGGCGGTCGGTGCCGTCGAAGCGCATCGAGACCAGGCCGTCGCCGGGATCATAGAGATAGATCCGGTTCGGGTCGCGCGCGAAGTGGGGCCGGCCGCCGGGGGTCACCGGCGCCACCCGCGTGGGCGTGCCGCCGGAGGCCGGAAGCCAGACCAGGTCGTAGCCCGGTCCGAACGACTCGGTGACCCGCGCGGCGCGGGGGCCCCGGATGGCCACGATGCGGGCCCCGTCCGGCGACCAGGCCGGCGCCTGGTAGAACGCCGGCGCCGTGGTGAGCCGGACCGGCTTGCCCCGGCCGTCCGCGGCCACGCTCTGGATGTAGCCGCCCCCGTTCCCCCAGGTCACGTACACCACGCTCCGCCCGTCCGGTGACCAGCGCGGCTGCTGCTCGAGGACCGTGTCGCTGGTGAGGCGGCGGGGCGTGCCGTTGGGCAGCGGCATCACGTAGAGCCGGTCGAGCGCGGAGAAGACGAGCCGGCTGCCATCGGGCGAGAACGAAGGATCGCGCACCTGTCGCAGCAGGATGTCCCCGGTGTCCACCGGGGTGGCCACCTGCACCAGCGGGCCCAGCTCCAGCCGCACCGGCGCCACGAACGGGATCTCGTCCGCCGCCTGGGTGGCAAGGTCCACCCGCCAGATCCGCCCGCCCCAGGTGGTGATGAACGCCCGGCTGTCCGGCGTGAAGGAGGCGCCGGGCATGAGGTCCCGCGTGAAACGCGACTCCTGGTCGTCCCGCTGCACCGGGTACTTGAGCCACCGCTCGTCGCCGGACTCCAGGTCGCGGAGCCGCAGCCCGGTCTCGGCATCGTGGCGGACGGCGTACACCAGCCAGCGGCCGTCGGGCGAGAGGGCGGGGCGCATGGCGCTGCCGTACACGTCGGTCTGGGGAATGATGCGCCCCGTCTGGCGGTCGAAGATGGCCAGCTGCCACTGCGAGATGTCGATGTTGTACCCGAACCCGCCGCGCTTGCGGGCGTACCACAGGTAGCGCCCGTCCTTCCCGAACGCGGCGCCGAGGCTGTTGATGTTGGTCCCCCGGCCGGAGCCGAGGGCGCCGACACCCTTGTCGTCCTTGGTGAGGCTCTGGCCCGGTCCGCCATCCTTGTGGAAGAGCCACAGCTGGTAGCTGCTGCCCAGCGGGGCGTTGGTGCGCGAGGCCACGATGTAGTCCCCGTCCGGGGTCCACTCGGGCGAGGCGTACAGGTTGTTCTCCCCCTTGCTCACGGCCTTCGTCCCGGTGCCGTCGGGACGCATGGTCCACACGTTCTCGCCGCCGTCGCGGTCGGAGAGGAAGACCAGCCGCGTCCCGTCGGGCGACCACCGGGGCTGGGAGTCGAAGGCCGGCCCCCGCGTGATGGGGGTGGCACGACCCCCGCCGATCGGCAGGGTGTAGATGTCGCCCAGCAGCTCGAAGGCGAGGGTCTGCCCGTCCGGCGAGACGTCGAGGGAGAGCCAGGTGCCCTCGCTGGTCTCGAATTCCACGGTGCGGGTGGGGACCAGCGGCAGGCTGTCGAGCTTCTTCCGGGTGGTGTCCGCGGCGGGGCGGACGAGGGAGCCCGCGAGGTACAGCGTGGCAAGGACGAGCATCCGGTCTCCGGGAGCGGTGGTGGACCCTGGGGCAGCGGGTTGGGCGCACCGGAGAAGGTACCCCGCGACGGAGGGGCTGGCCAACCCGCCGCGGTCACTGCGGGCGCAGGGTCACCCGGTGGTCGGTGGTGTCGGCCGCCACCCCGGTGAAGCGCCCCTCGATCCCCGGGGCGCGGACCAGCAGCGAGTCTCCCCGCCGGGTGACCTCAGGCGGGCGCGCGAGCCCGGTGAGGGTGACTGTCCGGATGCCATTGAAGAGCGGATGGGCGCCGGCGGGGGCGGTGAGGGCCCAGGCACCCACGACGTCGAGGGCACCGTGCTCGTTCCCCAGGGTCACCTGCCGGCGGTGCAGGACCTCGCCGCCCGGCAGCGGCGTCACGTTGAGCGGATCGAACCCCTGGGGCCACAGCGGTGCGGCCGCGGGCCACTCGAGGACCAGCCACCATCCGGGGCGGCCGAGGAACTCCGCCCGGAGCGAGTCGCGGCTGGTCAGCACCGCGGCCACCTCACGGCCGGCCCGCGCCGCCACCGAATCGGATTCCGCCGGCGTGAAGTCCGCGCGACAGCTCACCGTGGCCAGGGCCCCTTCCAGCAGGCCGTCGAGGGTGCGGGTCGAATCGGTGCTGAGCGCGTCCTGCCACCGCGGCGCGAGGCGCTCCAGCAACTCGGCCTGGGCCGGGCCGACGGCGTAGGTGCGGTCGCGTACCGCGTCGGGCCCGAACCCGGCGGCCGGGATGAGGGAATCCCAGCGCCCACGGCGGGCGACCCACTGCACCCAGGTGGCGAGTCCCTCATTGAGGTCGTTGCCGCGCTCGTACCCCATGGCCTCGGGGCCGAGCCGGTCGGCGCGCTCCCGTCGCAGCGCCAGGGCCCGGCCCGCCCAGCAGGCGGAGCGTCCCCGATCCGCCAGCGCCCGGCGGAAGGCCTCGGTCTCGAGCCGCTGCAGCGCCTGGGCCGCCGAGTCGGTGGCGGGATAGGTGAAGCGCACGGCCTCGTTGCCGAACCAGGTGGGATGGGCCCGGGCCTGGTACACGTGGAACGCCTCGTGGATGAGCACCGCAGCAAGGTCGGTCGGCGTACCGCCCGCGGCGGGCCACAGCAGCGTGGCGGTGGGCGTGCCACCGATGTCGGCGTGGGTGTTGGCCCGGACCTCGGCCAGCCGTCCCACGATGATCCGGGCCCCGGGGAGCAGTGGCGTGGCCTGGAAGCCCTCCGGGGGATGGGGGTGCCGGACCAGCCACGTCCGGGCACCGTCGTAGATCGCCAGCGGGGTCGAGGCCGGGGTGAAGCCGGGCCAGAGGGGCCGGGCCGCCATGCGATCGTATTCGGCCACCAGCGCGGGCACCGGTTGCTGGGCGGCCAGGGGGGCGGCGAACAGCAGGCTGGCGAGGAGGGGACGCACGACGGCTCCGGGACTCGGTTGCATCGTCTGATGCCCGTGGCCGCCGGGTGGTCGCTGCAGGTGCAGAGGGGGCCCGGCTAGAGCAACGTGGCGCGCAGCACCGTGACCGCCTGCCCGCCGAGCAGCACCCGGTCGCCGCGGCAGGTGACGTGCACCGTCCCGCCGCGCGCGGAGGCCTGGTAGCCGGTCATCGCCGTGCGGCCGAGTTTCTCGCCCCAGTGGGGGGCCAGCGCGCAGTGGGCCGAGCCGGTGACCGGATCCTCGTCGATGCCTGCCCCCGGCGCGAAGAACCGGGACGCGAAGTCGTAGGACCGGCCCGGGTCGGCCAGGCTGGTGACGATGACGCCCCGCACGCCGAGGGACCGGAGCGCGTGGAAATTCGGCGCCAGGGCCCGCAACTCCGATTCGCTGCCGATCTCCACCAGGTAATCGAACCGGTTCCGGCCGACCCACCGCGCCGCGCCGAGGCCCAGTCCGGGGAGCAGCTCGGCGGGCGGATCGACGGCCTCGGCGGCCGCGCGGGGAAAGTCGAGTTCGATGCCCGGCGCGCGGGGCACCGCCGTGAGCACGCCGCTCCGGGTGTGGAACCGGGCCGTCTCGCCCGGGGCGAGGTGTCCCTCCGTCCACAGCACGTGCGCGCTCGCCAGGGTGGCGTGGCCGCAGAGGTCCACCTCGACCGTGGGGGTGAACCAGCGGAGTGCATAGTCGGTGCCGACCCGGTGGAGGAAGGCGGTCTCCGCCAGGTTCATCTCCCGGGCCACGTCGCGCATC
The DNA here is from genome assembly GCA_046327715.1 of Gemmatimonadales bacterium. Lineage (GTDB taxonomy): Bacteria > Gemmatimonadota > Gemmatimonadetes > Gemmatimonadales > GWC2-71-9 > JADJOM01. The sequence goes on along the minus strand of JAXLXY010000012.1, from coordinate 32,323 downwards.
CAGGCCTCGGTGGCCGGGGCGGGCAGGAGGCAGACCGCCGCCGGGTTCCCCGCGAAGGGACGGTCGGTGAAGGCATCCACCACGAAGATCGGCTGGCTCATGGCAGGATCGCGTCGGCTTCGATTTCCACCAGCATGGCCGGGTCGATGAGGCGGGCGACCTCCACCATCGTGGCGGCGGGGCGGACATCGCGGAAGCACTCCCCGTGCGCCCGGCCCACCTCCTCCCAGCGGCCGATGTCGGTGACGAACATCCGGGTGCGGACGACGTGCTCCAGCCGCGCCCCGGCCTGGTGCAGCGCCTGCTCGATGTTGCGGAGGGCCTGCGCGGCCTGCGCGTACATGTCGCCCGGGCCCACCACCGCGCCGTCGGCGCCGGTGGCGGTGGTGCCGGCCACATGGATGTGTCGGCCGACGCGCACGGCCCGGGAGTAGCCGACGATGGGCTCCCAGGGGGCACCGCTCGAGATGTTGGTCCGGGGGATCGGGTCCATGCCCGAAGCGTACTGCGGCGGCCGGCGGCCCGGCAAGCGGGGCCGCTAGGCGCCGTCGGCGGCGGCCGGGTCGGGGAGCAGGGCGGGCAGCAGTCGCTCCAGCCGCCGGAAGGTCTGCTCCAGGTCGATCGGCTTGACGAGGTAGTCGGTGATCCGGAGGTCCACCAGCTTGAGCACCAGCTCCCGGTCCTTCACGGAGGAGATCATGATCACCGGCAGCGTGGCATACTCGGGCATGGCGCGGAGGCGCGTGAGGAACTCGATCCCGTCCATGTTCGGCATCTGCACGTCGGAGAAGATGATCACCGGCCGCTCCCGCTCCAGCAGCGCCAGCGCGGCCTCGCCGTCGGTGGCCTCGAGGACGTTGTGCGGGAAGAACCGGGTGAGGAGGCGCTTGAGCATCAGCCGGGTCATCGGCTCGTCCTCGATGATCAGGGCCTTCATCCGGCCGCCCGGTCCTGCTGCAGCAGCCGCCGCACCTCGCCGGTGAGCTCGGCCAGGTCATAGGGCTTGGGGAGGTAGGCGTCGGGCCGGGCCGGGTTGGCGGGCGGCGTGCTGTCCTCGCGGGTATAGCCGCTGGTGAGGATCACGGGCAGCGCGGGGGCGCGGGACTTGAGCGCGGCCAGCACCTCCCAGCCGGAGAGCCCCGGCATCTTGACGTCGAGGATCACCAGGTCGAGCGGGGTGTCGGCCTTGTCGTGGATCTGCAGCGCCTCGCCGCCGTCGCGGGCCTCGATCACCGAGTAGCCGCACAGCGCCAGGGCCTGGCGCAGCGGACGGCGGACCGCGGCCTCGTCGTCGACCAGCAGGATGGTGCCCGAACCGCTGCCGGGCGCCAGGACCAGGGTCTGCATCGGCTCGGCGAGGGGATCCCGGGTGCGGGGCAGGAAGATCTGGAAGGTGCTGCCCAGCCCGGGCGCGCTCTCGACGGAGATCCCGCCCTCGTGCTGCTGCAGCACCGTGTAGGCGGTGGCCAGGCCGAGGCCGGAGCCGCGGCCCGCTTCCTTGGTGGTGAAGAACGGCTCGAAGATCCGGGGCAGGATCTCGGCCGGGATGCCGGACCCGGTGTCCCGCACGTCGACCCGGAGGTACTCGCGGCCCGCGGTGCCCTGCGGCGCCCCGGGCCCGAACCCGCCCGCCACCCGGTGGGTGGCCAGGGTCAGCACGCCGCCGGCGGGCATCGCCTCGAGCGCATTGTGGCCCAGGCTCACCAGCAGGTCGGTCAGCTGCTCGAGGTCGGCCTTGATGTGCCAGTCCCCGTGGTCGAGGTGCGTGACCAGCGTGATCCGGGGATCGAGGTCCCGCCGCAGGACCTGGGCGGCCTCCTCGATCAGGTGACCGGGGTCGAGCGGGCGGCGCACGCCCGGGGCGGGGCGGGCAAAGTTGAGCAGCCGGCGCACCAGGCGAGCGGCGGCCCGGGTGGCTTCCTTGGCGTCGAGCAGCTCGCGCGGGGGCACCCGGTCCTGCGACACGATGCGCAGCCGGGCGGCCTCGATGCTGCCACTGATGGCGGCGAGCGCGTTGTTGAAGTCATTGGCGATGCCCGACGCCAGGGTGGCCACGGCGGCCATCTTGGCCGACTCCCGGCGCTGCACCGAGGCGAACTCCCGGGCCCCCGTCTCCTGCACCACGATCACCCAGCGCCCCGGGGCGCCGCGTCCGCTGAGCGGCACCGCCGTCACGTCGCAGGCGAACTCGCTCTGCTCGCCGCTGCGCCCGCGACAGCCGGACCAGCGGATCGGCGCCTCGGTGCGCGCGGCGCGCAACTCGGCCGCGAGGCCCGTCGACGGGTCGCCGCGGCCGAGCAGGCGGTCGAGGGGCGTGGCCCGGAGGCCGTCTGCCGTGCGGCCGAAGAGCCGCTCCGCCGCGGGATTGGCGTCGCGGACCAGGCCCAGCGGATCCACGACGAGGAGGCCGTCAGGCAGCGCGGCGAAGACGACGCGGTCGCCGGTCGGCGTCAGGTCGGCGGGGATGAACGAGGCCATCGGGATGCTCGTGAACGGGGCGGGAATGCCGGGCACGGGGCGGTCCGGCTCAGGCCGTGGCCCGCGTCGCGGGCGCCGGCAGCAGGGAGGCGATGAGCTGGACCAGTTCCCCCAGCTCGTAGGGCTTCTGCAGGGCCGGGCAGCCGGCGGTGTTCAGGAAGTCCTGGGTTTCCTCGCGGAGCATGTCGCCGCTGGTGAAGATGATCCGGCGGCGCATCTCGGGATGCTCCCGCTCCAGCCGGCGGAAGAACTCCTCGCCCGAGAGTCCCGGCATCCGCAGGTCGGAGACGATCACGTCGTAGCGCGCGGTGCTGAGCGCGTTGAGGGCCGCCTGGACGCTCGGGACGTCGGTGACCTGGTACCCGGCGCGCCGCAGGTAGCGGCCCACGCTGCGGCGGATGCCGGACTCGTCGTCGACCAGGAGGATCCGCTGCGCCTCGCCCGTGACCATCGGCAGCGCGGGCTCGGGGAGCGACAGGGTCGGGGTCGGCGGGCGGTCGGGCGCGCCGGCGTCCGGGCCCGCGGCCCGGTCGGAAGCCGCGAGCGACGGCAGGCTCAGGCGGAAGGCCGCGCCGCCGCCGGTGTGGGCGGTCACCGCGATGCTGCCGCCGTGCGCCCGCACGATCTCGGCCGAGATCGAGAGGCCGAGGCCGGTGCCCTGGCCGCGCGGCTTGGTGGTGTAGAAGGGGCGGAAGATCGCCTCGTGCTGCCCGCTGGGGACGCCGGGACCGTCATCCTCCACCGTGAGGAGGATCCGGTCCGGGCCGTCGGGGGCCAGGGTGATGCGGACGGTCCCGAAGCCGCGGTGCGCGCTGATGGCCTGCTCGGCGTTGATGACCAGGTTGAGCAGCACCTGCTGCAGCTGGTTGGCGTCGCCCCGGATCCGGCTCCAGAGGGGGTAGCCCTCGTGGGGATCGAAGTAGGGCGCCTGCAGGGTGACGTTGTGCAGCTTGAGGTGGTGGCGGCAGAGGCCGACGGTGCGGCGGACCACGTCCGCCAGCGACACGATGCGCCACTCGGGCGGATCCTGCCGGGCCGAGGCGAGGAGGCCATGCACGATGTCGCCGGCGCGGCGCGCCTCGGCCAGGATGAGCTCGAGGTCCTCGCGGAGCTGGCGCAGCGGCACGCCCGAGGGTGTCCAGTCGGCCGGCGCGCCCGCTACCTCCCGCGGGCCGGCGGGGCCGCCGCCGCGGGGCCAGAACGAGAGGATGGCCTGGGTGCTGGCCACGATCGTCGCGAGCGGGTTGGACAGCTCGTGCGCGATGCTGGAGGCCATGTGCCCGATGAGCGACAGCTTGTCCCGCTGGATGCCATCCAGCAGGGCGGGGCTGTCGGGGCCCGCGGGCGCGTCAGGCGCGGGCGCCGTCGGCGCGGCTGCCGGAACCGGTCGCACCATTCCGAGCCCCCTTGAACGCCTCGTCGATCATGGCCTGGTCGGCGTGCGAGCGCTTCATGGTCGCGTCGGGATTGAAGGCGAGGTGGGCCGAGGAGGTGTCCATCGCCTTGCGGAGGATCTCCGCCTTGGTGCCGTCGCGGAGCGCGCTGTCGAACAGCGCGGCCACCGCGGCCACCCGCACCTCGAGGTCGAGCAGCGCGTGCCCGACGCCCTGCAGCTGCTGGGCGGTGATGTCCTGGAACTGGAGGTGGTTGTAGAGGGCGCTGACCTGGTCCCGCAGGTGCTGGAACCCATCGTCCGCGGCGTGGCCGGCCGACTGGCCCTCCAGGCGGTTGATGAGCTCGAGCGACCGGTCGAGGCCGTTCATGAGCTCGAGGGTGGCGCTTTCGGTCGTGGTCGTGACGTCGGAGAGCTTGTCCTTGGTGTCGCGGATCCGCTCCACGGCGTGGGCCTCGATGGCCTCGCGGGTGAGCCGGATGCCGCCGAGGATCTCGGTGATGTCGGCATGGGCGCGCAGCAGCACCGCCGGCAGCTCGGCCAGGTTGGGCCGGGTGGCCAGCTGGCTCACGATGGTGGTGGCGCGGCTCGAGGTCGGCCACTCTCCCCGGTGGCTGGTCAGCTCCTCGATCAGCTCGCCGAGCAGGCCGAGCGTGGTTTCCAGCTCGGTCGCGAGCGCCTTGACCTGGGCGGCATCCATGTCACCCTCCGTGGCGGACGGCTCAGGCCGAGCCTGAGGCGAGCGAGAGGATCTGGTCGATCTTCTCTTTGAGGACCTGCGGCGTGAACGGCTTCAGGATGTAGCCCGACACTCCCGCCTCGACCGCCTGGAGGATGTCCTCCTTGACGCTGCGGGTAGTGACCATGAGGATCGGGGTCTTGCCGTGCTGCGGGTTGGCGCGCAGCGCCTTCACGAACTCGAGCCCGCCCATCACGGGCATGTTCCAGTCGGTGATCACCAGCTCCACCGAGGCATCGCACTTCTGGAGGGCGTCGCTGCCGTCGCCCGCTTCCGCCACGTCGTCGTACCCGATGCTCTTGAGGGCATTGACCACGATCCGCCGCATGGTGGCGCTGTCATCCACGACCAGGCACTTCATCCGCTCGCTCCGTGAGCTGGTGGTTCCGACCGGCTAGGCGGGGGTGGGCCCGCCCAGGGCGTCCGCGACCTTCCGGGCGACCTTCTCCGCCACCTGCGGGGTGTCGTAATACCCCGAGGTGACCCGTTTGAGGATCTCCTGCATCCGGTCCGCCGACAGCCCCGAGGGGCTGGTCCCCGGCGCCGGACGGGCGGCGCGGGCTTCCGCGGACAGCTGGACCTGGTCATCGGCCGCCGCCGCCTCGCGCTCGGGACCCGCGGCCCGGGCCTGCCCCGACTGCCGGGCCGCCTGGTTGCCTGCCGCCTGGTCGAGACGCGGACCCGTCAGGGGGGACTGGGCGCCGCTCGCCTTGGTAGGATCGATTGCCATGGGACTCCTCGTTGTGACTCCACTGTCGGCATTCCAGCCCGGGACTTGAGGGGAGGACGGCAATCCCTCGCGGCCGGGCCACCGGGGGCCCGGCCAGTCGCGGCACTGGTCGTGCGTGCTACTCGCGGTCGTCGGCGCGGACGGGATCGGACGGGGCGCGAATGCCCGCCAGCTCCCGGAGCTTGCGCGGATCCAGCTGCAGCCCCTGCCCGCTCTCGGTGGCCTTGGTGGTGCCCGAGACGGTGGAGGCGGTGGAGGAGGCTGCGGCGGACAACCGCCGACCCTCTTCCGACACCTGGACCTGATCCTGCGGTGCCTCGGGGGAGTGCGCTTCGGCACGCCCGCGAGGAGCGCCGTGGCCCGGCTGGACCGCCGGGACCCGCTCAACGCTCGACGACTGTATGGCCTGGACTGACATGCTGCCTCCCAGCTGCAAGGACCCTCTCCCGGACAGTATCGCCCGGAACCGGCAAACCTTGAGGGGCAGAAACGACCGGGCGGCAGGGACGGCGGGGCGGGGCGGGTACTGCTGCCGGGGCATGCTCCAAGTGCCTGTCCGGCCGGATGTTGCGGCCTCCAACGGGAGCGGGCCCGGCCGGAGCCGGGCCCGCGGGGCCAACCGCGCTACTCCCCGACCGCGGTCGCCGGGTGCAGTTCCGGGACCTGGGCCGCCGCCTGCTCCCAGGCCGAATGGAGTTCGGCCACCATGCCGGTGAGCCGTTCCAGGCGCTTGGGGTCCTGCCGCCGGTCCACCTCCAGCGTCTCGTCCATCATCCACAGGTAGAGGCTGGCCAGGTTGGCGGCGATCTCGCCCCCCTCCTGGAAGTTGAGGGTGCAGAGCAGTTCCCCCATGATGTCGCGGGCGCGGGTGAGGGCGCGTGCGCGGGCCTCGATCTCGCCCCGCTCGAGGAACCGCGCGGCCTGCCGCAGGTTCGCCACGATCTGTCCGTAGAGAAAGACGAGGCGGCGGGCGGGCGACATCGAGAAGACGTCGTTCTGCTGATATCGGGCGACGCCGGCGTAGCTCACGAGGGACCTCCACGGACGATGCGGGACGGTGAAGCGCCTGCGGACCACTCCAGTATCGGCATCCGGGAGGAAGTTTGAAGCCGTCCCGGGCACCCCGCGCCTATCCGCGCCAGTCGATGGCCGGGGTCCGGGCCACGGCCGAGCGGTAGCCCTGCCGGTGCAGCGCTTCGCGCTGCAGGGCGCCGAGTTCCCGGGCCACCTGCTGCTGCTCGCGTTCCAGTACGGCGAGCGTGCCCTGCAGGCCATCCTGCAGCGCCCGCAGCTGGGCCGGATCCCGCTGCTGGCCGGCGTCGGAGACCAGGCCGCGGGCCTCCGCGAGGGCCAGGTCCAGGGCCTGGGGCGCGTCCACCCGGGCCAGGTCCACGATGGCCGCGAGGATCGGCTGGATGCGGTCGGCGGGCACGGTCAGCTGCTCGACTTGCTGAAGGACTGGAGCATCGCGGTGACGCTGCTCGAGCTCTGCTGCAGCCGGGCGATCGCCGTTTCCATCTGCGCGAACTGCTTGAGCAGGCTCTCCCGCCGGCGGTCGAGCCGCGCGTCGATGAGCAGCGCCTTGTCCTCCAGGGTCTTCACCCGGCTGTTGAGCGAGCTCTCCTTCTTGGCCATGGTGCCGGAGTTGGCCTCGAGCCAGCTGTCGAGCGCCCGCTGCAGCTGCGCCGCGGTGCCGAGGGTGACGCTGACCGACCCGGCCGCGCCGGTGGCGGTGCCGGTGTAGCTCAGGGTCAGGCCCTCGACCGCGGTGCCGTCGCCGCCCACCAGGGTGCGCCCCGCGCCGGTGGCGGCGTAGCCGCCGATGGTCCCGGTCACGTCGAGCCCGCTGTACGTGCCGGCCGCCAGCCCGAGCTGCGCGGTGCCGTCGGCACCGCCCGCGGTGTACGCCAGGGTGAAGCCCGGGCTGCTGCCGTAGGCGGTGGCGTTCACCTGCAGCTGCCCGCCGACGTCCGACGCGGCGAGCGAGAGGACCGGGCGCCCGGTGGCGAGGGTGGTGGTGGCGCCGAAGTCGAGGGTGCCGCCGCCCTCGTTGCCGGGCGTCAGGGTGAGCGCCAGCTGCGAGGTGCGGCCCTGGCCATCTTCCACCACGATCTGGCCGCCGCTCACGCTGACGGCCGCCCCGCTGCCGTAGGCCGCCTGCACCTGGGTGACGAGGTCGCCCACGGTCAGGCTGCTGGCGCTGGTGATGCTGAAGGTGCCGGCGAAGGTGGTGCCGTCGCCGCGCTTGCCGCTGAAGGCGATGGTCTGGCCGTCGACGATGCCGAAGGTCCCGCCGCCGGCGCTGCGCAGCTCGGAGAACTTGGTGGTCCCGGTCATCGGCACGGTGCCCGCGGCGTCACCGTAGAGCACGGTGCCGGTGGCGATCTTGTGCTTGACCGAGGTCCCGAAGGCGCTGGTGAGCGCGCTGGCGATCTGGGCGGTGGTCATGCCGTTGGTGAGCTGGATGCTCACCGCCGCGCCGCTCCCCTTCTCGGTGACGGTCAGGGTGTCGGCGGTGCCGTCGTCGGCGTAGGTGCCGCTGAACCCGGTGCCGAGGAGCAGCGCCTGGGTGGCCGCCTGGGTGATGTTCACCGCGTAGGTGCCCGGCTGGGTGTCGTTGCCGGAGCTCACGTAGCTCACCCGGGCGTCGGTCGCGGTGCCCACCTGGCTGAACAGGGTGCGCAGGTCGTTGAGCCTGCCCTTGAAGGCGGTCTCGAACTTGGTCGCGTTGAGCGTGAGCTTCCCGTCCTGCCCGATGCTCAGGCCGGCCATGCCGGCCGTGGCGAGGTCGGCCTGGGCCCCGGGCACCCCGGTCAGCAGGGTGCGGGCCAGCGAGGCCGAGATGGTGCGCAGCAGGGATTCGTTGTAGAGCGTCGGGGCGGCGGCGCCCTCCTTGGGCGGGGTCCGCTGCTCCTTGGTGAAGTCCACCAGCTTGTTCCACGCGTCGGCGAAGGCCTGCACCGCCTTCTGCGCACCGTCGAACGACCGTTCGATGGTCACGCTGGTCACCGCCCCGACCTCCTCCGCGGTGAGCGACAGGGTGACGCCCTGGATGGCGTCGGTGACGGTGTTGCTGGCCCGGGTCATGGCGATCCCGTCCACCGTGAACTGGGCGTCGGCGCCGGCCACGAGGAGCGCGCTGCCGAGGATCTGGTTGCTGCCGTCGGTGAAGCCGAGCGCCTGCGGCACCCCGCCCGAGACATCCGTCAGCGTCATGCCGGCCGCGCCGGTGTCGTCGCTGGTGAGGACCAGGCGGTAGTTGGTGGCGCTCACCTGCAGGATCGAGGCGGTGACCTTGCTCGCGGTGGCGCCGCTGTTGGCGGCGTTGAACTTGTCGCGGATGCTGGTCAGGGTGTCATTGGCGTCCACCGTGATCGTGGCGCCGTTGACGGTGAAGCTGCCGGCCGTCAGGCCCAGGGCGGTGCTCGGGCTCGCGGTCCAGCCGCTGCCCAGCTTCTGGGCCTTGGCCAGCGTGGTGACGCCCACGCGGTAGACGCCGGGGGCGGCGGTGCGGCTCCCGGTGGCCGAGACCACCGCGCGGGTGCCGGAGAGGGCCGCGGTGGTGGCCGAGACCGCGTCGAACGCGGAGCCGTCCTGCAGGGCCTTGGTGGCGGTCTGCAGGGCGGTGACCAGTTCCTTGTACTTCCCCAGGGCGGTGAGCTGCGCCTGGAGCTTCTTCTCCTGGTCCCGCAGGCGGGTGGCGCCGACGCCCTCGTTGGTGATGATCTGGTCCACCAGCGAGCGGTAGTCGATGCCGCTGACGAGCCCGGAGACGGAGCTGCTCGATGTCGCCATGATGCGGGTCCTCGGTCCGTGGGTCTGCTGCGACGACGAGCCCCCGGAAACCGATGCACCGGTTGCCGGGGGTCGTGCGTCAGTTCACCTGAAGCGGGCTCCGGACTACTGGAGCAGCTTGAGGATGGTCTGCGGCGCCTGGTTGGCCTGCGCCAGCATCGCCGTACCGGCCTGCTGCAGGATCTGGTTCTTGGTGAAGACGGTCATCTCCTGCGCCATGTCGGCGTCACGGATCGTCGACTCGGCCGCGGTGAAGTTCTGGATCACCGAGGTGATGTTGCTGCTCGAGTAGTCGAACCGGTTCAGCGCGGCGCCCAGGTCACCGATGGCGGTGTTCACGAGCGTGATCGCGCTGTCGATCTTGGTCAGCTCGGCCGCGGCGTTGGTCATGCTGTCGAGCACCGTGCCGCCGGTGGTCAGGCCCAGCGCGCTCACCGAGAGGTTGAGGCTGGACGCGGACACCGACACCAGGTCCTGGCCGCCGACGCCGTACGAGCCGCTGGAGGAGACCATGAAGTCGGCCTGGGTGGTGGCGCCGACGGTGACGTTGGTGCCGTTGAGCGACAGCGCGCCGACCCAGCTCGAGCCGCCGTTGACCGTGATGCCGAACTTGTCGAACGTGGCCGACCCGTTGGCCGTGGTGCTGATGCCGGTGATGATCTGGCTGCCGGTCGCCGCGGTCAGCGTCGCCGCCGAGGCCGCCGCCGCCAGGGTGTAGGAGCCGGCCGCCGCGCCGTTCAGGGTCACCTTGGACACGCCCGCGGCCGCCAGGGCGGTCGAGGAGGTGTTCACCGTCGCGCCGAAGGTGCCGTTCACGAGGCTGGCGCCCTGGTACTTGGTGGTGGCCACGATGCGGTCGATTTCCTGCGTGATCTTCTGGTACTCCGCCGACAGCTTCGGCGCTTCCGCGCCGATGCTCGCCGAGTTGGCCTGGGTGGCCAGCTCCTTGAGCCGGTCCAGCATCCCGCTGATCGTGTTCACCGCGCCGTCCGCGATCTGCAGCATCGCCGACGCCTGCGAGGCGTTCCGCTGCGCCGACTGCAGCGAACGGATGTCGCTGCGCAGCTTGTTGGCGATCGCCAGGCCCGCGGCATCGTCGGCCGACCGGTTGATCCGGAACCCGCTGGAGAGCTTCTCGATGCTCTTCTGCAGGTTCATCGACGTCCCGGCGAGGTTCCGGTACGCGTTGTTGGCCGAGATGTTGGTCTGGATCTTCATATAGCGACTTCTCCTGAGTGCCCTGCGCTCCGGGGCGTCCCTGCTCCGGCACTGCGGTCTGACGGTCCCATGTGACCGTCTGCCTCCACGTATCGGCGGGGCGGGGTCGAACTTGAGCCCGAGGGGGCCGTTTCCGCCGGGTTGGGGGCGGCATGGCGGCAATTCGTACCGGCCGAGCAGGGGATGCTCCCGCCACTCGGAGGTTCCCAAGCCATTGCCTGGCAATCGGTTGTGACCATGGCCCCGGCCGGGCCGCTCCGGTACGCCGCTTGCCCTTGCCCCCCGCATGGCTTCCAAGACGCTGCCGACCAGCCGTCCCGGGTCCGCCGCCGCACGGCTTGAGGAAGGGGTCCGCCATCATCAGGCGGGCCGGCTCGGCGACGCGGAGCTCTGCTACCGGGGCGTGCTCGCGGCCGATCCCGGCCACCCGGACGCCCTGCACCTGCTCGGCCTCGCGGCCTTCCACCGCGGGGACCTGCCCGCGGCCGCCCGCCAGATTCGCCAGGCGCTCGCGCGCCGACCCGACTTTCCGGCCGCCCATTCCTCCCTCGGCAACGTGCTCGCCGCCCTCGGCGAACCGGCCGCGGCCGTCGCCGCGCATCGGCAGGCGCTCGCCGGCATGCCCGGGGATCCCGAGGTGCTGCACAACCTGGCCGCCGCGCTGGCGGCCAACGGCGACCTCGACGAGGCCATCGCCACCTACCGGGCCGCGCTCGACCGGAACCCCGCCCAGCTGGTGTCCCGGCTGGCCCTCGCGCGCGCGCTCTGCGTGGGCGGCCGCCTGCCGGACGCCGCGGCCGAGCTGCTCGTGCTGGTCACCGCCGACCCCTCCCACGCCACCGCGTGGTCGCTGCTCGGCACCATCCGCACCGACCTCGGCGACCTCGAGGGCGCGGCCCGCGCCTACGGCGAGGCCGCCCGGCTCGCCGCCGCCGACTTCGACGCCCAGACCGGCCTCGGCGTGGTGGCCCTGCGGCGGGGGGAGGCCACCGAGGCGCTGCGGCGGTTCGAGCTCGCCCACCGGCTGCGTCCCGACTCCGTGCTGGGCCTCGCCAACCTCGGGGCCGCCCTGCGATCGCTGGACCGCCACGCCGACGCGCTCCCGCTGCTGGAGCGCGCGGTGGCCCTCGAGCCCGGACACGTGCTGGCGCTGTGCAACCTGGGGGCGGTCCACCTGGACCTCGGACACGCCGACGCGGCGCTGCGCTGCTTCGATGCCGCCGCCGCCGCGGATCCCCGGGCCGTCGAGCCGAGGACCAACCGCGCCGTGGCGCTCTCGGACCAGGGTGAGTACGAGGCCGCGGTTCCCGCCGCGCGCGCCGCGCTCCGGCTCGCGCCGGACGCCCCCGGCGCGCTGGCCACGCTGGGCCGCGCGCTCGGGGAGCTGGGCCACCACGCGGAGGCGATCGCCGCCTGCCGCCGGGCCATCGCGGTCCGTCCCGACTGGAGCGAGGCGCACTGGAACCTGGCCCTGCCGCTCCTGCGCACCGGACAGTACGAGGAGGGATGGCGGGAGTTCGAGTGGCGCTTCACCGCCGCGCGGCGCCGGCTCCGGCCGGAGCCCTCCGCGCTCCCTGCGTGGCAGGGTGAACCGCTCGCCGGGCGGACCCTGCTGGTCTACTGGGAGCAGGGCTTCGGCGACACCATCCACTTCTGCCGCTACGTGCCGCTCCTGGCCGCCGCGGGGGCGCGCGTGCTGCTGCAGGTGCAGGCGCCGCTGCGGCGCCTGCTCGCCGGCCTGGCCGGCGTCGCGGAGTTCGTCGGGGAGGACGCGAGCGCGGTGCGCGCCGACTTCAAGGTGGCGCTGATGAGCCTCCCGCATCGCTTCGGGACGACCCTCGAGACGATCCCGGCCACGATGCCCTACCTGGTGGCCCCCGCGCTGCCGGCGGGCCTGACCCTCGGGCACAGCGGCCGGCGTCGGGTGGGCCTCGCGTGGGGCGGGTCGCCGGCGCAGACCAACAACCGCTTCCGCTCCATTCCGCTCGCGGACCTCGCGCCCCTGTGCGCGCTGCCCGGCATCGACTGGTACTCGCTCCAGGTGGGCGCCACCGCGGCGGAGGCGGCCACGCTCGCCGCGGCCGGGGTCACCGACCTTGGCCCGCGGCTCGGGGACTTCGCCGACACGGCGGCGGTGATGCAGGAACTCGACCTGGTCCTCACCATCGACACCTCGGTGGCGCACCTCGCCGGGGCGCTGGGGCGGCCCACCTGGATCCTGCTGTCGCACACCTGCTGCTGGCGCTACCTGCTCGACCGCACCGACAGCCCCTGGTACCCGACCGCCCGCCTCTTCCGGCAGCCGGCGCGCGGCGCCTGGGCCCCGGTCGTGGCCGCCGTCCGCACCGCCCTCGAGGAATCCCGTCCATGAGCAGCTCCGTCCTGCCGTCCGCCGACCACCGCGCCGCGCGGTTCGACGCCTTCCTCGATCGCCTGCGCGAGGATGTCTACCCCGAACCGCCCTCCGGCCAGCACACCGAGATCACCCGGCAGATGTGGGCCCGCCTGCAGGCCCAGGTGAAGCTGCCGGCCGGCGCCCGGGTGCTCGACGTCGGGTGCGGCCAGGGCCTGGCGCTGGAGCTGTTCCGGGCCGCCGGGCTCCAGGCCGTGGGCATCACCATCGGCCGTGAGGACCTGGCCGCCTGCGTGGCCCAGGGCTTCGAGGCGCTGGAGATGGACCAGTCCTTCCTGGACTTTCCGCCGGAGAGCTTCGACCTGGTCTGGTGCCGCCACGCGCTGGAGCACAGCGTGGCCCCGTACTTCACGCTGGCCGGGTTCCACCGGGTGCTGGTCCCGGGCGGCACCCTCTACGTCGAGGTGCCCGCGCCCGAGACGGCCTGCCACCACGAGCAGAACCCCAATCACTACAGCGTGCTGGGCCAGGCGGCCTGGCTGAGCCTCATGCAGCGGGCGGGCTTCGAGCTGCTCGACGGCATCCAGATCAACTTCGCGGTGCCGGCCGGCCCCGATACCTACTGGGGCTTCATCCTCCGCAAGCGCGCCCCCGCGCCCCGGCGCCACGAGCCGGCCCCGGCCGGCGACCCGATGCGCGAGATCGAGTTCCATTTTCCGGCGGCCGGGACGGACCAGGCGCTGACCCTGCGGCTCGACACCCGCGAGGACAGCCAGGCCACCATGGCCGCCGAGCTGGCGGCGGGACGGTTCTACGAGCCGGAGGTGTCGTACTTCCTGACCAATGTGCTGGCACCCGGCGACACGTTCATCGACGTCGGCGGGCACGTCGGCTACTTCACCCTGCTGGCCTCGCGCGCCGTGGGGCCGGCGGGTCGGGTGTACGCCTTCGAGCCGGAGGCGGGGAATGCCCGGCGGCTGCAGGGGCACCTCGCCCTGAACGGCGCCGCCAACGTGACGCTGCTGGAGCAGGCGCTTGGCGAGGCCGAGGGCGAGGTGCTGCTCCACGTCAATGCCGACAACGCCGGCGGTCACGCGCTGTGGGACGTGCGGGAGTTCCCCACCAATCACCAGACCCGGGCCCGGCCCGAGGTACGGCGGGTGCCGCTCGGCACCCTCGCCGGGCTGCTGGAGCGCACCCAGGGGGAGCGGATCACGGTCGTGAAGGTGGACGCGGAAGGCTCCGAGCACGCCATCCTCAAGGGCGGCATGCTGCTCTTCATGGCCCGCGAGGTCCCGTTCATCATCTGCGAGATCAACGAGTTCGCGCTGCACCAGATGGGGGCGTCGGGGCGGGGCATGCGTGCCTTCATGGCGGCCTGCGGCTACCAGTGCTACCGGCTCAGCGCGGAGGAGCCCTGCCTCATCCCGTTCCCGCCCGAGGAGGAGCACGCCACGCCCTACGTCTACAACGTGCTCTTCACCACCCAGCCGGTGCTCCCGTGACCCACCCGGAGGGTGCGCCCATGCTGACGCTCGGTGCCGTGCCGCCCCCGCCCGCGGCCAGTGGCGCGCGGCCCACGCTCGACGAAATCACCGCGCTGCTGCAGGGGGCCAACGAATACCACCTCGCCGGCCGGGTGCGGGACGCCGAGCACCTGCTGGAGCAGGCGCTCCAGCTCGCGCCCGAGCTGCCCGAGGTGCTGCACCTGGCCGGCGTCATGGCGCAGCGGGCCGGCCGGCCGGTGGAGGCGCTCGAGTACCTCGACCGCGCCCTCGCGCGCTATCCGCGCCTGGCCGCCGCCCATACCGACCGTGGGGACATCCTCCTCGGCCTCGGGCGCGCCGACGAGGCGCTCGCCGCCTACCGGCAGTCGCTGGCGCTGTGGTCGGGGAGCCCCGTCGCCTGGTGCCACCTGGGCCATGCGCTCCGGGAACTGCGGCGACCCGACGAGGCGCTTCGCGCCTATCGTGAGGCGGCGGCCCGCGACCCCGAGTCGGGCGAGGCCCGGCTCCACCTCGGCATGGTGCTGACGGACCTCGGCGACCACGCGGAGGCCCTGGAGGCCTTTGAGGCGGCGGTGCGCATCAGTCCCGAATCGGCACCGGCCTCCGATCACCTGGGGAGCGCCCTGCAGCGGACCGGCCGCCTCGACGAGGCGATCGAGGCCTTCCGTCGCGCGGTCGCGCTCGATTCCCGGCACGCCGCGGCGTGCTGCCACCTCGGCGCCGCCCTCGTCGAGAGCGGCCAGTACGAACCCGCCGCCGACGCGCTGCAGGCCGCCCTGGCGCTCGACCCGGAGGCGCCGGAGGCGCACAACGCAATGGGGCGGGTACGGCAGGCCCTCGGCTACCTCGACCAGGCCCTCTCCGCCTACCGGCAGGCCCTGGCCATCCGGCCCGACTACGCGGAGGCACACCTCAACCTGGGCGCGCTCCTCGATGAGCTGGGCCGCCCGGTCGAGGCCCTGGCCAGCTGCCGGGCCTCGCTCACCTTCCGACCCGACTGCGCCGCGGCCTACCGGCGCATGGGCGGGGTGCTGCGGCAGCTCGATCGCCGGGCCGAGGCGGTCACCGCCTGCCGGCGCGCACTGGAGCTCGCCCCCGACCACGCAGCGGCGTGGATCGACCTGGGCGACGTGCTGCGCGAGCTGGGCCGGTTCCCCGAAGCCATCGCCGCCTACGACGAGGCCATCGCCCGCGACCCGGAGGCGGCCGCGGCCCGCTGGCGCCGCGGCCTGGCCCACCTCGCGCTGGGACACTATCGCGAGGGCTGGGAAGGTTACGAATGGCGCTGGCGGGCCGCGGAAGCTGGGCTCGAGGCGCGGGAGTGCCAGGCGCCCCGATGGGCCGGTGAGCCGCTCACCGGACGGAGCATCCTGGTCTACGCCGAGGCCGGACCGGGCGAGACGCTGCAGTTCGCGCGCTACCTGCCGCTCTTGGCGGCGCGCGGTGGCCGGGTCGTGATCGCCTGTGCCCCGGCCCTGCGTCGCCTGCTCGAGAGCCTGCCCTGCGTCGCCCAGGCCGTCGCGGTGGGCGACCCGGCGCCGGCTGCTGATTTCGAGCTTCCCTTCGGCAGCCTTCCCGCCGCCCTGGGAGAGGGGCTGGACCCGCTGGCGCACCAGGTTCCCTACCTGCCCACCCGGATCTGGTCGGCGCGGGTGCCGCTGCTGCCGCCCGGCCATGGGCTGCGGGTGGGCCTTGCTCTCGGAGCGGACGCCGGGGGCGACCGCCTCCCGCCGGCGGCCCTCGGCACGCTGCTCGCGACGCCGGGCGTCACCTGGTATCCGCTCGATGCAGCGCCGTGGCCGCTGCCCCAGGGGTCGGGGCCCGACATCCCGTCAATGCACCCGCTGGCCCCGCTCATCCGCGATGCCGCCGACGCCGCCCCGCTGCTGGGCCAGCTCGACCTGGTCATCACCGCGGACCCGACCCTGGCACACCTGGCCGGCGGCCTGGGCGTCCCGGCCTGGGTGGTGACCGACCCGGTGCCGGAGTGGGCCTTCTGTGGGGAGGGGAGCCGCAGCGCGTGGTATCCCGCGACGCGGGTGTTCCCGCGGGCGCGCATGTCGGAGTGGGGGGCCACGGTGGACCAGTTGCGGGCCGACCTGCTCACCATCCTCGAGAGTTAGGCGCCGCGCCCGGCGGCGTCAGGCGGGCAGCGCTTCGAGCAGTTCGGCGGCGCGCCGGCGCCAGCTCCACCGCTCCTGCATCAGCCGCGCCGCGGCGATGCCCCGGTGCGCCGCGTCGGCGCGATCGCGGTAGGACGCTTCCAGCCGCTCCACCATCTCCTCGACCTCGCTCTCGCCCCAGTCGTCCATCCCCCGGTAGAGCGGGCAGCCGCCGCGCGGCCGGCCCTGGTGGTCGAGCCGCCAGGAGGCTTCGGGGTCGGTGAGCAGGTCGAGGTGGCCGGTGTTGGCAGACAGGATCACCGGGACGCCACAGGCCATCGCCTCCATGGCCACCAGGTTGGTGCCCCCCTCGCAGCGGTTCGGGAAGAGGGCCACGTCGGCCTCCCGGAGCGCCGCGGCCATGCGGTGATTGGGCAGCACGCCGAGGTCCAGGAACGAGCCCGCCGGGAGCCCGTTGGCCAGCAGCCACGGCTCCAGGGCCAGGCGCCCGTAGGCGTCCACCGCCGGGAGGCCCTGGACGTGGCCGGCCGTCTCGAGTCCCACCATGGTGCGCGGCCAGGCGTTGTGCCAGGCGGTGAGCAGCAGCGCCTCGGGGTGCCGGCGCTGGAAGGCGCGGAACGCCGCCACGACGAGGTCCTGGCCCTTGCGGTACTCGAGCTTCCCACCGGAGAAGACCACGAAGCGGCCCGCCAGGCGGCCGGCGCGCGGGGCAGGGTGGAACACGGCGGGGTCGATGCCCTGCGGCACGACGCGGACCGTGTCGAGCCCGCGGGCCTCCAGCAGCCGTCCGTTCCAGGTCGACCCCGCGACGATCCGGTCGAAGCTCCAGGCCCGTTCCATGGCCGGCGCATCGAGCGCGGTGTCCTCGAAGAAGATCACGCCCACGTTGCGGTCGCTCAGGAGCCGACGGCTGCCATCGTTGCCCTGGAACCCGTTGCCCAGGGCGCGGAGCACCGGATACTCGCAGCTGAGGCCGACCTCGCCGGCCGCCGCCAGCATCGCGCGGAGGCCGGGCTGCTGGGCCAGCGGGAGGGCGAGGGCGTGGCGCTGGAGCGGGTCGAACTGGGCGAGGTCGGTGGGCTCGAGGAGCAGCGGGGTCACCCGGCCGTCGCGCAGCAGCTCGAGGGCCAGGTTGAGCCCGAACACCTGCCAGCCGGTGGCGGTGCCGACCTGCCAGTCGAGCACGAGGGCCTGCGGCAGCGGCGCCGGCGGCGCCAC
Source organism: Gemmatimonadales bacterium (assembly GCA_046327715.1). Lineage (GTDB taxonomy): Bacteria > Gemmatimonadota > Gemmatimonadetes > Gemmatimonadales > GWC2-71-9 > JADJOM01. The sequence continues at coordinate 14,768 of JAXLXY010000012.1, read as the reverse complement.
CGGTCCGGGCGCCCCGGCGGGACGCGCCGCGGCGCCGATCACCGCAGCTTGTCCCGCAGGTTGATCGGGTGCCGGGTATGGTAGCGGGGATCCTGCAGGATCACCTGCTGCGCGGTGCGGGTGGGCAGCTGCACCACCAGCGGCGCCTGCAGGTTGCAGGTGCAGTCCTCGCCCGGCTGGCGCGGCAGGGTGACGATCACCATCACCGCCACGTCGCCCGGCGCCACCGTCTCCGGGAGGTCCGGGATGTCGGCTTCGTAGCCGGCGAAGAACGGGAACGGGTCGACTAGCAGGAAGATGAGGCTGCCGTCGTCGACGCTCTGCAGCCAGAACACCCCATCGGGGGCCGCGGGCAGCAGCACGAAGCGGCGCTCCCCGGCGAATCCCAGCATCCCCTCGGGCATGCACAGGATGTCCTCGCGCGGGACGGTGAGCGGGCCGAAGAGGCGGGAGGCGACGAAGACCGTTTCGCCGGTCGTGGCCGGCGTCAGGGGTGCCGTCACCGCAGGTAGTCCGTCAGGCTGGTGCTGATCAGGCGCGAGGTGGACAGCAGCGCGGCCTGCAGCGTGTTCTGGGCGCTCACGAAGCGGCTGGTGGCCGCCGCCATGTCGATGTCCTGCGCGTCGCTCTTGCGCTGGGTGTGGGTGGCCTCGAGGGCGTCGGAGTTCTGCATGGCGGACTCGATCTGGCGGGCGCGGGAGCCGTTGACGGCCAGCAGCGCCTGCACGTTGTCAAAGGCGGTGTCGATGCTGCCGGCCACGGGGCCGATGGTGCCGGGCGAGCCGGTGCCGAGTTCGGTGCTGAGCTGCTGCAGGGCCGTGATCACGCCGCTGTCGACCAGCAGCTCGCGCCCGCTGTGGTTGGCCGGCATGGTGTAGCCCTGGCCGACCTCGATCATCCGCTGCCCGGCATCCCCGAAGTAGGTGCCCGTGGTGTCGAAGGGGACCGTGCCGGTCTGGTGCCCGGCGAAGATGTACTCGTTGCCGACCTGGGTGTTCCCGAGGGCGATGACCTGCCCGAGGATCTGGTCGATCTCGGACTTCACCATGGCGCGGGTCTGCGGGGTGCTGCTGGCGGTGCCCTCCTGGATGGCCAGCTCCTTGGCCCGGGTCAGGAGGTCCGTGACCTGGCCGAGGATGGACTCCTCGGCGTCGATCCGGGTCTGGGCGGCCGTCGAATTCCGGCGGTACTGGGCGATGGCGCGCAGGCCCTGATCGGCGCCGAGCACCTGAATGCCGGCGAGCGGGTCCTCGCTCATCGCCTCAAATCGTTTGCCAGTAGAGACTTGTGATTGCGCAGCCGCCAGCCGCGCGAGGTTGCCCTGGAGGTCCCGGAGCACACGTTGCTGCGTGAGACTGTTCGAAATGCGCATACCAGAGCCTGAGGCGGAGGGTGGCAATATTTTCCGTATCGGCTACATTATATGAAAGCTTTAGGCCACGGCCGCCGGATCCTGGTGATAGGGACACCCCCAGCCCCTCCACCGGCTCCCGTCCGGGTCGATGTGCACCTCAGACCGCTCTCCAGGGAGTCCCGCCGGGGGTATGGCAACCATTCTGTGTGTTGACGACGAACCGGCCACCGGCGTCGTCCTGGAGCACCACCTCACCCGTATCGGGCACCGGCCACTCCTCGCATCCAGCGTCGAGGACGCCCTCAAGACCATCGCCCGGACCCCCGTCGATCTGATCGTTGCCGATTACCGGATGCCCAAGGCCACCGGGCTCGATCTGCTGAGCGTCCTCGAGAAGGAGGGCTACCAGATCCCGGTGATCATCATGACGGGCTATTCCAGTATCGAACACGCGGTCATTTCCATTAAGTCCGGCGCCATCGACTACCTCACCAAGCCCATCCGGCCCGAGACGCTCGAGATCGCCGTCACCCAGGCGCTCGAGGTGGTGCGGCTGCGGCGCGAGAACGAGCAGTTCCGCCGCGAGATCAACCGGTTCCGCTCCACCCGCGCGCTGGTCGGTGAGAGCCCGCACTTCCGGCGGGTCATGGAGACCATCTCGACCGTCGCCCCGACCAAGGCCACCGTGCTGCTCGAGGGGGAATCCGGCACCGGCAAGGAGCTCTTCGCCCGTGCCGTGCACGACCAGAGCCCGCGCCACGAGGGACCGTTCATCGCCATCAACTGCGCGGCCATGCCCGACGGCCTCATCGAGAGCGCCCTCTTCGGCCACGAGAAGGGCGCCTTCACCGGGGCCACGACCCGGTCGGCGGGCGCCTTCGAGCGGGCCCACGGCGGCACGCTCCTGCTGGATGAGATCTCCGAGATGCGGCTCGACCTGCAGGCCAAGCTGCTGCGGGTGATCCAGGAGCACGAGTTCGAGCGGGTGGGCGGACACCAGGCCATCCGGGTGGACGTCCGCCTGGTGGCGACCACCAATCGCGACCTGCGCTCCGAGGCGGAGGCGGGGCGGTTCCGGACCGACCTGTTCTACCGCCTCAATGTGGTGCCGATCAAGACGCCGCCGCTGCGCGAGCGGCGCGAGGACATCCCGGTGCTGGTGCAGCACTTCGCGCGGCGGGCGGCGGAGGAGATCGGCGTGGCGGTCAACGCGGTGTCGCCGGAGGCGATCGACCTGCTCATGCGCCACTCCTGGCCCGGCAACGTGCGCGAGCTGGCCAACGCGGTGGAGCGCGCCGTCATCCTCTCCCGCGGGGGCGTCCTGCGCCCGGAGGTCTTCCAGGGGACGCTCGACGTGGCGCTCAAGCCGGCCGCCCTGCCGCCGCCGAGCGTCACCAACCAGCTGGGCGGTACGGTCGCCGCGGTCATTCCGGCGCCGGCCGGCGCGTCCGACGCCTTCAATCTCGACGAGCTGGAGCGCCAGGCCATCCAGCGAGCGCTGGTCGCCACCGCGGGCAACCGGACCCGCGCCGCCAAGCTGCTCGGCATCAGCGAACGCACCCTCCGCAACAAGCTCAACGGGCGCCGGGAAGAGCCGGCCACCGTCGAGGACTAGGCCCCCACCCGGCCGCATGCCCGCCCGACCCGTCGTGGACCGCCACCCCGCCCGCGGCTGGGGCGGCGTGGCCCTGCTGGCCCTCGCCTACGGGGGCGCGGGCCAGCTGCTGCACGCCGCGATTCCCCAGGACCGGCTGCACCTGCTCTTCTGGCCACCCGCGGGGCTCGCCGTCGGTGCCCTCGTCCGGTTCGGCGCCCGGCTGTGGCCCGGGGTCTTCCTCGGCATCTGCCTGGCGGAGGCCGGGGGGGCGCTGGCGCCGGCGGCCATCGTCATGCTCGCCGTCGCCGGCACGGCCGGGGCGCTGGTGGCCGGGTGGGGGATGCAGCAGGGCGGTGACTTCCGCGTGGACCTCGGCCGGCGGCGTGACGTGGGCAGGTTCGTCCTCTGGGCGATCGGGGGGGCGGGGGTCACGGCGACGCTCCTCCTGGGCGCCCATCTCCTGCTCGGCGAGCTCCTGCCGGGCTGGGGGCCGGCGCGCACCGCGTCCAGCTGGATCGGGATCCTGGTGGGAACGCTCGCGGTGGCCCCCCTGGTGCTGCAGCCGCGTCGATGGCGGATCCCGCCCGCGGCGGAGGCGCTCGAGTACCTCCTGCTCACCGGGACCACCCTGGCCCTGGGCAACCTGATCTTCTCGTCCGCGGAACAGCACCCCGCGGTGTTCCTGGCCCTCATGCCCATCGTCTGGGCCGCGCTCCGATTCCCCGGCGTGGGCGCGGCCGCGCAGGTGCTGCTGCTGGCGGCCCTCGCGACCTCGGGGACCCTGGAGAACCGCGGCCCCTTCGCCGCCCAGGTCACGGGCGACGAACTGCTGCTGCTGGCCATCTTCCTGGCGAGCGGCGCCATGCTCCACCTGGTCCTCTCCGCGATGCTCGTGGAGCGTCGGGCCAGCGAGGTGCGGGCACTCGCCGGCGAGCGGCGCGTCCGGCTCGCGATCGAGGCCGGACACCTCGGCACCTTCGAGTGGCACTCCGTGGAGCGGCGCCTGGTACTCGACGCGCCGCATGCGGAGCTGTGGGGCTACGCCCCCGGGGAGTTCGACGGCAGCTGGGCGGCGTGCGCCCGGCGGATCCACCCGGAGGACCTGCCCGGGCTCGAGGCTGCGCTGGTCGAGACCCACGCCCACGGCACCGACCTGCAGCGGGAGTTCCGCCTGGTGCTGCCCGACGGGGGCGTGCGGTGGATCCGGAGCCGCGGCCAGCGGCTGCTGCCGCCGGGCTCCGAGCCGCTCATCGTCGGGGTGGTGCAGGACGTCACCCAGGAGCGCGCGGCCGCCGCGGAGACCCGCCTGACCCAGGCCCGGCTGCAGAGCGTGGTCGATTCGGCCATCGACGCCATCATCACGCTCGACACCAGCCAGCGCGTGCTGCTGTTCAACCGGGCGGCCGAGCGGATGTTCGGCTGCCGGGCGGCCGAGGTGATCGGCCAGCCGATCGACCGGTTCCTGCCCTCCCGCTTGCGTGGTGCACACGCCGACCTGGTCCGGCGCTTCGGGGCCACCAGCGCCTCGGCCCGCCCCATGGGCGCCGGGCTGGAGGTCACCGGGGTCCGGGCCGACGGCGCGGAGTTCCCGCTCGAGGCGTCGATCGCCCGGATGGAAGTGGCGGGTGAGGTGGTCTTCGGCGTCGCCCTGCGTGACCTGAGCGAGCGCCGGGCGCAGGAGCAGCAGCGGGAGGAACTGGAGCGCCAGCTGCGCCAGGCCCAGAAGATGGAGGCCATCGGCACGCTGGCGGGCGGGATCGCGCACGACTTCAACAACATCCTCGGGGCCATCCTCGGCAATGCCGAGCTCGCGGCGGAGGACCTTCCGGCCGCCCACCCCGCGCGGGAGAGCGTACGGCACATCCACCAGGCCGGGCTCCGGGCCCGGGACCTGGTGCACTCGATCCTGACCTTCTCGCGCCAGCGCGAGCCGACCCGCGAGTCCCTGGACCTCACCCGCGTGATCGCGGAGTCGCTGACGCTCCTCAAGGCCACCCTGCCGTCGACCATCACCATCCGGACCCCGGTCACGGCGGGCTGCCCGCAGGTGTTCGCCGACGCCTCGCAGATGGTGCAGGTGGTGATGAACCTCGCCACCAACGCGCTGCATGCCATGCAGCCGGCGGGTGGGACGCTGGAGCTCGGCCTCGAGCCCGCCACCGTCACGCCGCCGGAGCTCCCGCCGGGGCGGTATGCCCACCTCTGGGTCCGCGACACCGGGCGGGGGATGACGCCCGAGGTGCTGGAGCGGGCCTTCGATCCCTTCTTCACCACCAAGCCGCCCGATGAGGGCACGGGCCTGGGGCTCGCGGTGGTGCACGGCATCATCCGGGCGCACGGCGGCACGATCACCGCGCGCAGTGAACCGGGGCGTGGCACCCAGTTCGACGTCATCCTCCCGGCCGTGGCCCAGGTGGCGCCGGCTCCGGCGCTAGCGGGGGAGAGCTCCGGCGGGGGGGCCGAGCGAATCCTCCTGGTGGACGACGAACCGGCGCTGGTGGCGCTCGGGCAGCGGCAGCTCGAGCGCATGGGTTACCGGGTGCGCGGGTTCACCAGTCCCACCGATGCGCTGGCGGCCATCGCCGCCGATCCGGCCGGGGTGGACCTGCTGATCACCGACCTCACCATGCCGAGCATGCGGGGCACCGACCTGGCGCGGGCGGTCCAGACGCTCCGCCCCGACCTGCCCATCCTCCTGAGCACGGGGTACGGTGGCGCGGTGACCCCGGAGGAGATCCAGGCGGCGGGGGTCCGGGACATTCTGGCCAAGCCAGCCACGCGGGAGATGCTGGCGCGTGCCGTGCGCGCCGCACTGGACCCCGTGCCAAGTGGTGCCCTGACGGGCTCCGGAGGGACCGCCTAGCCGGAAGATTGTGCCGTCGCCCCTGTCGGCTCTGCCGTCCGGGAGCTGGCCACCCACCCCGCCCGACCGCCGCGCCCCGCCCCTTCCGACCGACCCAACCCATCCCGCGCCAATGACTTGCCCGTGCCCTCCGGGCCTCGCAGTGATCCCCGCCAGAGGACGGCACCGCGATTGCCTTACCCCGGGGCGGACCCTTCCGCCCATGCGAGGCATCGATGTTCTCATCGTTCTTCGGAAACCAGACCCGCATCGGCGGGTTGCGCTGGAGCCTGGATGATTCCAGCCGCACCCAGCGCGGCATCGCGGCGCGGGTGGCCGGCGCCCTGCCGGCGAGCGGGAACGCCGACTTCGACCAGGCGCTGGCGGGGCAGCAGGCCGGCGCCCCGAAGGTGGACCTCGAGAAGGAGATGGTGGACCTGGCGAGCACCCAGCTGCGTTACGACGCGAGCGCCAAGCTCCTGTCGCAGGCCTACCAGGGGCTCCGCACCGCAATCAAGAACAATGGCTAGGATCCCCGGCGCCAGCGCCTGGCCGCCCCGCCCGGTGCGTTCGCTGCTCAAGCCCCTGGGCGTGAGCGGGGCGGGGATGGGCGCGATGAGCCGCGCGCTCGACATCATCTCCCAGAACATCGCCAACGCGGAGACCACCCGCACGCCGGAGGGCGGGCCCTACCAGCGGCAGGTCGTGGTGTTCCAGCGCGACGCCGCCGGCGGGGTGCAGGCCGCCGGTGTGGTGCAGGACACCCGGCCGGGGAGCGAGGACTACGATCCCGGGCATCCCGACGCCGACGCGAACGGGTTCGTGAAGCGCACCAACGTGGACGTCAACACCGAGATCGTGGACCTGATGATCGCGCGCCGGGTGCACGAGGCCAATGCCACCGTCTTCCAGGCGGCCAAGGCCATGCTCAAGCGCGCGATCGACATCTGAGCGAGACGGCCCCATGCAGATCCCCGGCGGTTCCTCCCCGTTGCCCTCCGCCCTCCGCGCGGCGCGGGCCTATGGCATCACCCCGCGGCCGCCGGCCGCCGCGCCCGCGACGCCGGCCGGCATGGCGCCGTCGCAGGCGGAGCAGCTCCGCTCGGTCCTCACCGAGGAGGAGCGGGCCTACTTCGACCAGATCGCGTCGCTGGGGCAGATCACCTACGCCCCCGGCGGGCGCGCGGGGCTGACGCCGGACGTGCCGCGCGGCCTGCGGCTCGACGTGACGGGCTGAGCCATGACCGCGCCCATCCGGCCGGACGGCCCGCGCCTCACCCCGCTCGACCGGGCGCTGGACCGGTTCCAGGCCCCGGCGAGCGGGCCCTCCTTCGCCGACACGCTGGCGCGGGTGGTGAACGACACGCACCAGATGCAGGAGGACGCCTCGGCGCTCATCGCGCGCTTCGTGCGGGGGGAGCCGGTGGAGCTGCACCAGGTGATGGCGGCCAGCGAGGAGGCCGGGATCGCGCTGGAGTTCCTGGTGGAGATGCGCAACAAGGTCACCGACGCGTACCGGTCGGTGATGAACATGCAGATCTGACGACCGCGGCGCCCCGGCCGCGCGGCGGGCCGGGTGGCCGATTCCTGAGCGAGAGACCCTGACGCGATGACCAGCGCACTTCCGCCCGGCATGATCGATGGTGTCCGCGGCCTGAACGGCACCCGCCGCTTCCTCGCCTTCGGCGCGGTCGCCGTGGCGCTGATCGTCATGTGGACGATGTACCGCTATGCCGACCAGCCGACGCTGGTCACCCTGTACCGGGGCCTCGAGCTGCGGGAGGCCGCCGCGATGGCGGACGCGCTCACCAAGGGGAACATCCGCTTCGAGCTCACCAGCGGCGGGACCGAGATCCTGGTGCCGGCCGCGGCCGTGGCGCAGGCGCGGGTGGCGATCGCCAAGCAGGGGATCCGCGCCGATGGCGAGAAGCCGGGCAACGAGCTCCTCGATGGCCCGAACTGGGGACGCACCGAGACCGAGATGAAGAGCCTCGAGCGGCGGGCGCTCGAGGGCGAGCTGGCCAAGACCCTGGAGCAGCTGCACGGGATCGAGCGGGCGGCGGTGCACCTCGGCGTGCCCGAGACCAGCGCCCTGCGCAAGCTGGACCGCCCGGCCAAGGCTTCGGTGGTGATCACCGCGAGGGGCGGACGGGCGCTCAGTTCCGAGGAGGTGGCCAGCATCACCTACCTGGTGGCGAACGCCGTCCCGGCCCTCTCGCCCGACCAGGTGGCGGTGCTCGACGCCGACGGCCGGCTGCTCTCCGCCCCCAACGATGCGGCGGCCGGGGGCCTCACCTCACGGCAGCTCGACCAGCAGAGCCGGGTGGAGCAGTACCTCGCCACCAGCGCGGAGAGAATGCTCGCCACGGTGCTGGGTACCGGCGGGGCGCAGGTGACGGTGAGCGCCCGGCTCGACTACGAGCAGAAGGAGACCACCAGCGAGAGCTACAACCCGGACGGGGCCGTGCTGCAGAACGAGCAGCGCAGTGAGGCCTCCGGGGCCGACAGCCTCGACGGCGGCACCTCCACGGTGGTCAACAACACCTACCTCAACTCCCGGGTGGTCGAGAAGGTCACCGGCGCGCCCGGCCAGATCGAGCGGCTGACGGTGGCCGTGCTGATCGACCAGCGGGCCATCGAGAAGGTGGCCGGCGCCGGCGTGCAGCTGGCGCAGGAGCTGCCGCGCTACGAGCAGATCGTCCGGGACGCCATCGGCATCGATTCCACCCGGGGCGACCGGATCACGGTGAATGCGCTGCCCTTCGAGCCGCTGGCCCTCGTGGCCGACTCCGGCGGGGCGGAGGGCGGTGGCACGGAGCAGGTGCTGGTGGTCGTGGAGCGCTTCAGCCGGCCGGCGGTGGGGCTGATCGGGATCCTCGCGGCGTTCATCCTGGCCCTCAAGGCGCTCAAGCCGGGGCGCAGCGCCCCGGCGGGCGGCGGGGCCGGCGCCACCGGCGCCGGCGGGCGGACCCTCGGCGGCCAGGGCGGCGGGGACGACGACGGCGAGGGGGAACGGGAACTCCCCGCGGTGAAGGTGCCCGCGCTCTCGGCCGCGACCAGCAAGCTCAAGAACGAGGTCCAGGCCGAGTCCACCCAGCGCCCTGACATGGCGGCGTCGGTGGTCAAGGCCTGGCTGACCCAGGACGCCTGATGGCCGCCACCGCCGAACGCGAGCCGCTGAGCGGCGCCCAGAAGGCCGCGGTCCTGTGCATGTCGCTCGGGACCGAGGTGGCGTCCAAGGTCATGCAGCTCCTCGCCCCCGAGCAGGTGGAGGTGGTCTCGCGCGAGATCGCGGCCATGCCGCTCGCCGACACCCGCACCGTCGAGGGCGTGCTGATGGAGTACCGCCAGGTGGCGCGGGCGGTGCAGTCGCTGTCGGAGGGCGGCCTGAGCCGGGCGCAGGAGATCCTGGAGCAGTCCTTCGGGCCGGCCAAGGCCCGGACCATCCTCGAGCGGATCAAGGAGCAGCTCACCGACAGCGGCCTCAAGAAGCTCAAGAAGGCGGCGCCCGAGGTGCTGCTCTCGGTGCTTCGTGGCGAGCATCCCCAGACGCTGGCGCTCATCCTGGCGCACCTCGAGACCAAGCAGGCCGCCACGGTGATCGAGGTGATGGACACCGACCTTGCCAGTGACGTGCTCTACCGGGTGGCCCGGATGGAGAAGGTGGCGCCCGACATGGTGGCGGTGGTGGAGCAGGGCCTCTCGAGCAAGACCGACCTGACGCTGTCGCAGGAGATGACCCTCTCCGGCGGGCCCGCGGCGGTGGCCAAGGTGCTGACCCTGGCGAGCGGCTCGGTGGAGAAGGCGATCATCGAGTCCATCACCCAGCGCAACCACGACCTGGCCCAGCAGATCACCAACCTGATGTTCGCCTTCGAGGACCTCATCACCCTCGACGGCAAGTCGATGCAGCGGATCCTGCGCGACGTCGACAGCAAGGAACTCGCCCTGGCGCTCAAGGCGGCCAGCGAGGAGCTGCGCCAGCACATCATGAAGAACATGTCGGAGCGCGCCGCGCAGGCGCTCCAGGAAGAGATGGAGTTCCTTGGCCCGGTGCGGGTCAAGGACGTCGAGGCCGCGCAGCAGCGGATCATCGCCGCGGTGCGCACCCTCGAGGAAGCCGGCGAGATCGTGCTGGGCGGGCGGGGCGGCGATGACGAGCTCATCGTCTGACCTCGCGGCGCAGGGGGCGCGCCCCCCGGCCGTCGCGAAGTTCTCGCTCTGGCCGCTCCCGGAGCTCGCGGGACGGGCGAGCCCCGATGCCGCGGCGGCGGAGCCCGAAGGCCCGGACCCGGTGCAGGAGGCCTTTGCCCGGGGGCACGAGCGCGGCCGCGCCGAGGCGCTGGAGGAGGCCCAGCGGACGATCAAGCGCGCGGCGGGGCTGCTGGTCTCGACCGCCGAGGCGCTGGACGCGGCCCGGCTGGGGGTGGTGCGGGAGCTCGAGGACAGCGTCTACGTGCTCGCCCTCGCGATTGCCCGGCAGCTGGTGCAGCGGGAGATCACCGCGGACCCGACGGTCGTCCGCGACCTGGTGCAGAAGGGGCTGGAGGCGTTTCCGGTCGGGTCACGGGTGGAGATCCACCTCAACCCGGAGGACCTCGCGGCGCTGCGCAGCCAGTTCGGGCTGCCGGGCAGTGACGGGCGGGCGGCGGACCTGCAGTGGGTGGCCGATGCCGCGATCGAGCGGGGAGGCTGCACGCTCGAGACGCCGCACCGGGTGGTGGACGGCCGGGTGGACCTGGCCCTCAAGGAAATCTATCACAAGATGCGCGATGACTGAGCACCTCCACGGCGGCGCGCTGTCGCTCCAGGACCGGGCCGAACAGGCGGCGCGGCGGGCCGCCGAGGCCCCGCGCTTCCTGGTGCACGGGCGCGTCACGCGGGTCATCGGCCAGGTGGTCGAGGCCTCGTCGCTCGACGTGGCGCTGGGGGAGCTGTGCCGGATCGAGAGCCACGGCCGGCCCCGGGTCACGGTGCAGGTGGTGGGCTTCCACGAGCGCGGCATCCTGCTCATGCCGCTCGGCGACCTCGAGGGGATCCACCCGGGCGCCACGGTCCGGCCGCTGCGGCGCTCGCTCGACGTGAAGGTCTGCGACGGCCTCATCGGGCGGGTGGTCGACGGCCTGGGCCGGCCCATCGACGGGCTGGGGCCCATCGGGCACGCGACGCGCTATGCGCTCTCCGCCGAGCCGCCGCACCCGCTGGAGCGGAGCCGCATCGAGCGGCCGCTCGGGACCGGGGTGCGCGCCATCGACGGGCTGATCACCCTGGGCCGCGGGCAGCGCATCGGCATCATGGCCGGCAGCGGCGTGGGCAAGAGCGTCCTGCTCGGCATGATCGCGCGGCGCACCACCGCCGACGTCAACGTGATCGCCCTGCTCGGCGAGCGCGGGCGCGAGGTGCGCGAGTTCATCGAGCGCGACCTTGGCCCCGAGGGGCTGCGGCGCTCGGTCGTGGTGGTGGCCACCAGCGACCAGCCGGCCGTGATCCGGGCCACCGGGTCGTTCGTGGCGACGGCCATCGCGGAGTACTTCCGCGACGCCGGCAAGGATGTGCTGCTCATGATGGACTCGGTGACCCGCGTCTGCATGGCCTGGCGCGAGATGGGCCTCTCCGTGGGTGAGCCGCCGACCACCAAGGGGTATCCGCCCTCGGTCTTCGCCCAGCTGCCGCGCCTGCTGGAACGCGCGGGGGCAGGGCGCCGCGGCACGATCACCGGCCTCTACACGGTGCTGGTCGAGGGCGACGACTTCAACGAGCCGGTGGCCGATGCCGCCCGTTCGATCCTCGACGGCCACATCATCCTCACCCGCAAGCTCGCGGCCCAGAAGCACTTCCCGGCCATCGACGTGCTGGACAGCGTGAGCCGCGTGCGGGACCAGGTGATCGCCCCGGACCATCTCACCGCCGCCAACGTGCTCCTCCGGCTCGAGGCGGCCTGGCGCGCCAACGAGGACCTCATCGCGGTCGGGGCGTACAAGGCCGGCGGTGACAAGCTCGCCGACGCCGCGATCCAGCTGCGCGAGGAGACGCTCAACTTCCTGCGCCAGCGGGCGGAGGACGGCACCAGCTTCGAGGAGACCCGGCTCCGCCTGGCCGCGATCGCCCAGCGCACCAACGCCATGCTCACCGGGAGGCCCGCATGAAGCGCTTCAGTTTCCGGCTGGAGCGGGTGCTGCAGCTGCGGGAGCTGGCCGAGCGGGAGCAGGCCCGGGCCCTCGCGCATGCCCTCCGCGAGGAGGAGGAACGGCGGGCCGCCGCGCTCGCGGGTGAGGCGCGCCTGGCCCAGGCCCGGCACCAGTTCCTCGAGACCCCGCGCGAGCTGTCCCAGGCCGGGACCCTGCAGAATCTCGACCTGGCCATCGAGGTGCTCTCGGCCGAGCTGCGGCTGCTGGCTGAGCACCACGAGCAGAGCCTCGAGCGGCTCGAGGCGGAGCGGAGCCAGTTCGAGCAGGCGCGGATGGCGCGCCGGGTGATCGAGCGGCTGCGCGAGCAGCGGCGCGAGGCGTGGGGCGAGGAGCTGTCCCGCCACGAGCAGGGCGTCAGTGACGAGGTCGGGCTGCAGCGCAGCCAGCGGAACGGGCAGGAGGCCACGTGAAGAAGGCGATCCTCTTCGCCCTGGTCGCGTTCCTCATCTCCACCGGGGCGACCACCGCCTACCTCGTGAAGACGGCCCCGCCTCCGGTCGCCCCCGTCGACTCCACCGCCGCCGCCGGCGACAGCACCGCGGCCGACTCGAGTGCGGCCGGTGCGCTCGCCGCGCACGATTCCACGGCCCGCGATACCGCCGCCGTGGCCGCGGGCGACAGCGCCGGCCGCCCCGCGGCGGATTCCGCGCCCCGGCCCGCGCCCGCACCGGTCACGCCCGTGGTGGCCCGCACGGGTCCGCCGCCGGTGGATCCGGCCGCGAAGGCCCAGGCCAACAAGCAGGTGGCGCGGGTGCTCTCCGCCATGAAGCCGCCGGAAGCCGCGAAGGTGCTGGCCTACCTGTCCGACGACGAAGTGGAGGGCATCCTCCGCGCCGTCGGTCCGCGCCAGGCGGCCGACTTCCTGACCAATCTCCCGAAGGAGCGGGCGGCGATCCTGAGCCGCCGCCTGCTCCAGCCCAAGCCGAAGGACGCCTCGCGGTGACCAGTCCCATCACCCTCCTCACCGCGCTGGGCGCCGCGGAACCCGCCGCGCCGACGCCGGCTCCGGAAGACCCCGGGCTGTTCAACGCCGTGCTGACCGCGGCCCTCCAGGCGGGCATGCTGCCGCCGGTCCCGCCGTCGGCACCAGCGACCGCCACCAGCGAGGCGCCACCGTTGGAGGAGGAGGCGGCGGCAGACAGCGCCGCGGAGGACGGAACGTCCGAGGCGCACGGCGAGGCCCCCGCGGCCGGCGCCGACCCCGCCACCCGGGTGGTCGGTGAGTCCGGCCAGGAGCCGGTGTCGATGCCGGCGGAAGCGGCGGACCGCATCCCGGCCACCGGGCGCCCGGTGACGGCTACCCCGCGGCCGGTCCGTGTCACGCGAGAGGCGCCAGCACCGGCCCCGCCGGGTGAAGCATCTCTGCAGGTCACGAACCCGCCCCGAACCCCAGGCGACGAATCTCCGGCACGCCCGCCGCTGACGGCAGCCGTCCTGACCGCGCGGGCGGCCGCACGCGCGCTGGCCCTGCTCGAGGCGGAGCGCCCGACGGCCAGCACGGCCGGAGAAGTTGTCCGCGGACCGCGGACGAGGCGGCCCACCGAGGCACCGGTGCCTGCGACGCCGCCCGGCGGACCCGCGGCGATGGAACCGGGGACAGCGGGAGACCTGAGTGCTGCGGCCGGCGTGGTGGTTCTCGCAGTATCGAGTGAGGCGCCGAAGGGCGCGGCCGTCGCGACGCGCGATGGCGCCGCGGTGGCCGACGGGGAAGGGCGGGCAGGTGGGCAGCCTGCACCGGAGGGCGCGCCGCGGGATGCGGGCATCGCGCCAGGGGTGGCCCGGGTGCGGGGGGAACGGGTCCGGCCAACGGCGCCCGACGGCTCCATGCCGCCCGCCGTGCCGGTCGGCGTGGCGCCGGCCCTGCCGGCCACCGCGCCCGCGGAGCGGGAGGCTCCGGTACCGCTGGCCGCCACGTGGAACGCGGCGCGCCGGGCGGCCCAGCCGGCGTCGGAGAGAGGGGTGACCCACACGCGGAGCGCAGATGCCAGCGATCCACGGCCGGCGTCCGCGGAAGGTGAGACCGACCGCGATACGATCCCGGTTCCGGATGAGGCCCGCGCGCGCACTGCGCCGCCGCCGGAGGGCGTGCTCCCGCCCATCCGGGTACCGATGGCGCCACCGGCGCCGGCCCCCCGCCGAGCCGAGACCGTCCCCGCCGTCGCCGAGGATGAGGCGGAGGCGCTGATTGCACGGGCGCGGCGCAACCTGGAGGCGCCGGCCGCGGCGCTGCCCTCGACTCGGTGGGGCCGGGCGCGCGCCGCGCGGGAGCCCGCCAATGAGCCACAGGCGACCACGACCGGCGACGTGCGCCGGGCGGTGCCCACGGTCCCCGCCGTCGAGGCGCTCATGGAAGCGCTGGCCCGCACGCTCGAGGGGGCGGAGGTCACCGCGGTGCGGGTCACGATGGGGCAGGGCAGGCCTGCGGTGGCCATGCCCGACAGCTCCCCGGAGGAAGCGCCAGCCGACGTGGCCACCGACGGGCCGCCGGTCCCGGCGATGCAGGGGCGCCCGGAAGGAACGGCCGCGCCCCGGGCGACGTCGCGGGGCCTCCCGGTGGAGCGGCTGGCGCCCCGGGAGCCGCACGAGGGCACCAGCCCCGCGGTGGGCGCGGCCGGGGATGACGATCGGGCCCCCACGACCGTGGACCGGCTGGTAGTGGAGCGCGCGCCGGCGCGGGCGGGCCGTGTCGACCTGACCGGCTTTGAGCCGACGGGCCGGGCACTTCGTGAGGCGGTCGCGAGCCGGCCGGAGATGGTGGCGGCGCCAGTTCTGCCGAGTGACCGGCAG
>JAXLXY010000011.1:0-127628 GCA_046327715.1 Gemmatimonadales bacterium | reverse complement strand
ACCTGGAGCACACCACCCCGGATAGCCGGCGCCGCCAGGGCGCGTTCTGGCTCTCGGTCGGGGCCCGGGTGAACGCCGCGAAGCGGGCCGATTCCTCGACCGTGTACCTCGGCCAGCTCCGTGGCTCCCTCGGCGCGGAGCTGCGGCTCTTTCCCAACGGCAATCCCGCCCGTCCCGTGACGCTGAGCGCCGAGCTGTGGGCGGGACACCTGCTCACCGAGGAAGCGCAGGCGCTCCTGCAGCGCGACTCGCGGACCCTGGTGACGCTCGAGCCCACGGTGCTGGTGCCTCTCTCGCTGTTCAAGATTCACACCGGATTCGGCGCCAACGCCGCCCTGCTCGGTCAGGTCGTGGTGGGTGTCAACAACGACCTGCCCTCCTACGGCAGGCTCGGCATCGTGCTGGCAAAAGCCGATGACTGACCGCGCCCACCTGCCCCGGGCGTGCCGGCTGGTCGCGCTCCTGCTGCTGGCCGGCAGCGGCGTCCTGGCGGCCCAGGAAGCGCCGGACTCGCTGGCCACAGTGTGGTTCCGGCCCACCGTGGCCCGGGATCGGACCACCGCGTCGGTGGCGGAGTACCTGGCCCGGGCGGTGGATCCGGCCAGGTGGCGGCCCTACGTGGTGAGGGCCGGAACCACCATCGACGGGCTGATCCACGAGGCCTACGGACTCGACGCCAGCTTTACCCGGACAATGGGGGTGATGCGGGAGCTGATCCTGCAGGCCAGCGACATCGTGGAACCCACCGCCCTTCAGGTCGGCGATACGCTGCTCCTCCCGCCGGTGCCGCGGCTGATGGCGGTGCAGCCGGGCCTCCTGCTGGAACAGGCATGGAACGCCGACTCGGGCACCGTGGGGAGGCCGCGGGAGTTCCGGGCCCGGCGCAGGCGGACACCTGCCACCGAGTGGGCGATCCGGGGATACCCCGGGCAGCTGGAGGATGTCACCGAGATCGTGACCTCGCTCGCCAACTCCCCGGATGAACTCGCGGCGATCGTCGACGAGGAGCCACGAGACCAGGTGGCCAATGCGGACCTGGGCGAGGACGCAGCGGATCCGGTCGAGGAGGGCGATCTCGAGCCCGGCGCGGCGAAGGAGCCGGGGGAGGTGAGCGCCGAGGGGGTGGAGCCCCCACTTGACCTGGGGCTCGGCAACCTGCAGCCGGTGGGGCGGCTCGTGCTGGTGGACTTCTTCCGCGACCCCGACGGCTGCGGTCATGGGCGCCTGGTGTGGCGATCGGCGGTGCAGGTGTTCCAGGAGCTCGGCATCCCCCAGTTCGTGGCCGCGCTCGATACGGTGGAGGTCGATGCGATGGCAAACCAGGCGGGGTTCCAGGGCTACATCGACGCCTTCGCCCGCCGCGACCGGGAGGTGGACCCGGAGAACGAACGCAAGCTCAAGGAGTACGCCGCCAAGGCCATGGAGAAAGCGCGCACTGCTGGTATGCCAAACCCAGTCTCCCTCCTGTACGTGCAGGCCCTTTGGGACAGCCTGCTGCGCCGCAGGGACGCCACGGTCGTCTCGTCGTCATTCACGATCAGGAACGTGCGCTTCCAGGCGATCCCGGCCCAGTCCATCCGGCGCAACCAGGCGATCTTCCTTTCCGCAGTCGGCGAGCGAAAGAAGGGGGAGGGCGGCACCGAGGACCGCTGGGAGCACCTACCATTCTCGAATTACCGGCAGCCGCAGCAGGCCTACCTGAACCTGGACAAGGGGCGCTTCCCGACGCTGCTGGTAGGCGGGATGACAAGAGATGGCGCCCGCTTCGGATACTGGTCGGAGAAAGGGACAGTGCCGGTTCTGGACTTGGCTGAAGCAGGCGCCGACGAATTGTGTCTCACGCCAAAGCGTGGGACCAGCTTTTCCACTCCGCGGCTGGCCGCGCTGGTATTCGTGGCGATCGCCCGTTGGCGCGCGGACGGACTGGAGGTCCCGGACTACACCACGCTGCTCTGGCGGCTTGCCGCGACGGCGAACATCAAGCCGCGCCTGCTCGGCGTCTTCCCGGTCCCCGGACCACCGACCCCGGCGCTGCTGGTGGCGCCGCCAGGGCGGTTCATGGTGAACGCCGCTGGGCGCCGGGTGCCGCTCAAGAGCATCAAGGGAACCGCAACGCTTGCCGGCCCCGATGGCGCACGCACGGCGGTGGTAAACCTCGGCGATGCGGAGTTCAGCGGGCTGGTGCTCAGCCGGGAAGCGGACTACCTGCTGCTCGAGAACAAGACGGCGGTCCCGAAGTGGCAGCCGGGACGCCTGTCCGACCTGGACATCGAGCTCACCACCGACGGGGGGGCCTGCAACGCGGCCGGCGAGACCACGTGCCGCTTCACCACGCGTGCCGCGATGGCGGCGGAGCTTCGGAGGATAGGGCGTATGTGAGGGAGGGGCGCGGGAGGGACGAGCTGGAGGCGATGGCCTGACCCCGCCGCAGCGCGGCTGAGCGGGGTCCCGCCGCCCTATCGCCCTCCCGCCTGGCCGTCGTATTCTCCCCCATCATGCGCATGCTCTTCCTCGCCGCGGCCCTCGTGGCCTGCGCCCCGCCCGCCCCCGCCGCACCACCCGCCACCTACGAGCGGCAGGAACTCACCATCCCCATGCGCGACGGGGTGTCGCTGCACGCCGTGGCCCTGGTGCCGGCGGGCCGCCACGCGCCGCTGCCGATCATCCTCATCCGCACCCCCTTCGGGGCCGCCAACGAGTTCCGCGACGCCCAGCTGCCGGCGCGGCTCACGGAGCTGGGGCAGGACGGGTATCTCTTCGTGACGGAGGACATCCGCGGGCGGGGCCAGTCGGAAGGGACGTTCGTGACGATGCGGCCGCTCGCCGACTCGGGCGGCACCGACGAGTCCACCGACGCCTGGGACACGATCGACTGGCTGGTGCAGCACCTCCCCGACAACAACGGCTCGGTGGCGGTGATGGGCTACTCCTACCGCGGCTGGCTCGCCGCCATGGCCGGCATCCACCCGCACCCGGCGCTCAAGGCGATCGTGCCCGAGGCGCCGATGACGGACATCTGGTTGGGCGACGACTTCTTCCATCAAGGGGCGTTCCGCCAGACCCAGGGAGCGGCGTACACCGCCTGGTTCGAGGGGCCGGGCTTCGAGATGCCCGGCGACGACGAGTACGCATACTACCTCAAGTACCCCACGCTCTCCACCCTGGCCACCGCCACCGGCGTGACCGACCTCCCGACCTGGCAGGGTTTCCGGGAGCACCCCGCCCGCGACGGCTACTGGCACGCCCGCGCCCTGCACGAGGCGCTCACCCGACCCACGGTGCCGACGCTGGTGGTCGGCGGCCTGTGGGACGCCGAAGACCTGTTCGGCCCCCAACAGCTGTACCAGACGCTCGAGCCCCGCGACTCCGCCGACCTCACCACGCTGGTGCTCGGACCCTGGACCCACGGCCAGTGGCTCCGCCCCGGCGGCGACACCATCGGCCCGGTGCCCCTCGGCGACGCCACCGCCGACCGCTTCCGCCGGGAGATGCTGCGACCCTGGCTGGCGCACTGGCTGCACGGCGAGGGCGATGGCGACTTCCCCGAGGCGCAGGTGTTCGAGACCGGCGGCCAGCGGTGGCGGCGCTTCGACCGGTGGCCGCCGCGCGAGGCCGCGCCACGCCGGCTCTACCTGCAGCCGGCGGGCGGGCTCGACTGGACGCCGCAGCCCGCCACCGCCACGACGGCGCTGGCCGCCTGGACCGCCGACCCCGCCGACCCGGTGCCGTTCATCAAGCGCCCCGACGCCGGCCAGGGATGGGCCACCTGGATGGTGCAGGACCAGCGCTTCCTCGACGGCCGCCGCGACGTGGCGCGCTGGATCTCGGCCCCGCTCACGGAGGATGTGGTGATCGCCGGCCAGGTGACGGCACACCTGGTGGCCTCGACCACCGGCACCGACGCCGACTGGGTGGTGAAGCTGCTCGACGTCTACCCCGACACGCTGCCCGACACCCCGGCGCTGGCGGATTACCAGCTGATGGTGAGCGGCGACATCCTCCGCGGCCGCTACTGGCGTGGCTTCGAGGCGGCGACGCCGATCCCGGCCGGCACCCCGACGCCGTTCACGGTGGACCTGCACCAGCAGCTGTACCGCTTCCGGAAGGGACACCGGGTGATGGTGCAGGTGCAGTCGAGCTGGTTCCCGCTGTATGACCGGAACCCGCAGCGCTTCGTGCCCAACATCTTCCAGGCCACCGCCGCCGACTTCCAGGCGCAGGAACACCGGGTATGGGCGGGGTCGTATGTGGAGGTGGGGGTGGAGTTGCCTCGGGGAGAGTGAGGGAAGCGGGAAGCGGGAAGAGGGAAGCGGGAAGAGGGAAGCGGGAAGAGGGAAGAGGGAAGAGGGAAGAGGAGGGCCGGCTCGGGGCGATGCGCCCCTCCGGCTGGACTCCCGCAGGGGTGGCTCCGTCCCAAGGCTACCCCCTCCGACTCGCCGTCGGGGCGCACCGCCCCTCGCGGCCAGTCAACCGCCTAATCGCCTAATCGCCCAATCGCCTAATCGCCTAATCGCCCAGCCCCCTACCTCGCCGCCAGCCAGTAGGTCACCTTCACGGCCAGGAACTGCCCGCCGTCGGCCTTGAAGCTGTCGAACAGCGAGCGCACCCCCACGTCGCGGGTGGCGTCGCCGAACTTGTCCTGCTGCCACACCACGAAGAGGGTGCTGCCCGGCCGCCACTCCCACCGCAGCACGAGGTTGCTGCGGAACGAGAGGACGTTGAAGTCGGGGTTCGGGAGGTTGAAGGCCTGCGCCCCGTCGGTGACGTCGCGGCTGCCGTCGGGCAGCTTCGTGATGGTGGTGCCATCGGTGCCGTACTTCCGGAGCCGGAAGCTGCGCGCGTCGGGCAGCTCGCCGAAGCCCCGGTAGTGGCCGCTCGCGGCGAACGGCTCCCCGTAGAACTCGAGGCTCAGGTCGGGCGAGAAGGCGTAGTTGACCCGCACGCTGGCGCTCAGGGTGTTGCGGTCGACGTAGGCAAAGACGTAGCGCCCGCCGAAGGTGGCCGCGGTGCCGCCGCCCAGGCTGGTGACGAACTGGCGGCTGCTCACGTTCCGGGTCCATGACGGTGCCAGCCGCACCGACAGGGCGGGCACCGGGCGGATGCCGATGGACCCCTGCCAGCTCCGTCGCCAGCCGTCCGCCTCGTCGTCGAACCAGCTGAGGCTGGCGCTCCAGGTGACGGGCTTCCCCTCGTTCCCCGCCAGCTCCACGTCGCCACCGATGCCGCCCGGCCGGCCCATGAGGGGCCCGCCGCGGGTGAGGTCGTCGCTCTGCTCGGGGAGGTCGCCGTACACGCCCAGGAAGAGGCGCATGAAGTTGTGGAAGGTGAAGTTGTTGCCCAGCGAGGCCTCGGTGTAGGTGACCACGCCGCCGTAGTTCCAGCCCCGGCCCAGGAAGGCGTTGCTGCTCCAGCGGTGGAAGAGGCGGCCGCGGGTGTTCTCGCGGTAGCGCAGCTGCACGAAGGCGTCGGCGTCGTTGGCGCTCTGCAGCCGGCCGGCGTCGTTGAGCTCCCAGGTGGGGCTCTCGGTGCTCACGCCCACGCTCCCCAGCCAGTGCTTGCCGCTGTTCTTGGAGGCGTTGAGCCCCGCGGCGTACCCGGTGAGGCTGGTGCGGGTGGTATCGAAGTGGAATTCGCTGGCGTCGGGGCGCTGGAGAAAGTGCGCCGGGGCCCGCTGCACCCGCGCGATGGCGGCCGCGTCGCCGGCCACGTGGCTCACGCCCACGAAGCCACCCACCTCGTAGGCCCCGTCCCGGAAGCGGAGGTTCCAGTCGGCGCCGCCGGTGATGGCGCGCTCCGCCAGCACCGCCGCGAGGGCGCTGTCGCCCAGGCTGCGGTAGACGGTGGTGAGCGATGCCCCGATCACCGACTGGTTCTTGCCCAGCTCCTGCTGCACCCGGCCCACGCCGTAGGCGGTGAAGGGCTCGATGGCGGTGCGCCCGAAGCGGCCGGTGGCCACGTCGTAGCTGCGCGCCTCCTCGCGGTCGGTGAAGGCGGTGAGGAAGCCGATGGAGGTGCCGCTCCGGAGCCGCCCGGTGACCTTGGCCGCGCCCAGGATGGTGGCGTTGTCGGGGCGGTCCACGAAGTCGCCGGCGGCGTCGCCGCGGGGGCTGGTGCCGATGCGGCGGGAGTAGAAGTACCCCGGCCCGTTCCCGGCGAGCAGGTTGGCGCCCTCGGTGAAGAAGGGACGCCGCTCGCTGAAGAAGGTCTCGAACGCGGAGAGGTTCACCTCGGCCGGGTCGGCCTCCACCTGGCCGAAGTCGGGGTTCACGGTGGCGTCGAGGGTGAGGTTCGGGCCCAGGCCCATCTTGAAGTCGAGCCCCGCGCGCCCGGTGTACTCGCTGCCGTCGTTGAAGGGATCGCCCGAGGGCGCGTCCTCGTAGCGGCCGTTCCCCGCCACGTAGGGGAGCAGCTCCACCCGCCGCGGCGGCTTCACCCCCTCGATGCCGGTGAGCAGCCCGAAGCGGCTGGACCAGCCGGTCTCGTTCTTGGGGATGACGATCCAGTACACGTCCTCGTTGACGTGCGGCATCCAGCGGTTGATCTGCAGCCCCCAGGTCTGGCTGCCGGCCGCGGTGAAGCGCAGCTGCGAGAAGGGGATGCGGATCTCGACGTTCCAGCCGGTGGCGTCGTGGGTGGTGCGGGCCTGCCAGACGGGATCCCAGGTGTAGTCGCGCTCGTCCTCGCCGTCGGCGGGGTGATAGTAGTCGCTGCGCACCCCGCCGCTCGACACGATGAAGCTGTAGGCGGTGCGCCGGTCGTGGTAGGTGTCGAGCGCCACGATGAAGTGCTCGGCGTTGCTGAACTGGTCGCGCCGGGTGATGGTGGTCGGGATGCCGGCCGGGTCGGCGCTGGCCATCCGCGCGCCCACGTAGAGGGCGTCGTCGTCATAGAAGAAGGCCACCTCGGTGCGGCCACTCGGCGTGCCCCCCTCCACCGGCTCCTTCTGGGTGAAGTCGCTGCGCCACGCCGCGTCGGCCCAGGCCGGCTCGTCCAGCCGGCCGTCGATGTGCAGCCGGCCGCTGTCGAGCCGGAGCGCGGTGAACTGCTTGCTGGAATCGGCCGCCTGGGCGGCCAGGCCGCCGCCCAGGGACAGCAGCAGCAGGGCCAGCAACGGGACGCGCTGGGACACCGGGACCTCGAGGGGAAGGAGTGCTTGGTGGAGCTTGGATGGCGACTACGGGTGTAAAGGTTGTCGGGTTTCGGGGAGAACTGCGGGGAAGCGGGAAGCGGGAAGCGGGGAAGCGGGAAGGGGGAAGCGGGAAGAGGGAAGAGGGAAGAGGGAAGCGGGAAGCGGGAAGCGGGAAGCGGGAAGAGGGAAGAGGGAAGAGGGAAGAGGGAAAAGGGAAGCGGGAACAGGGAGGATGTGCAGGGGGTCCCGCGAACCGCCCAACCGCCCAACCGCCCAACCGCCCAACCGCCCAACCGCCTAGTTCAGATCCTTCTGCTTCCGCTTGCTCACCTCATCCAGGAAGCGGCGTTCCTCGGCGGTGAGGCTCTCGATGCCGGAGGCGCTGATCTTGTCGAGCACCCGGTCCACCTCGATGGCCACGGGGTCGGAGCCGGTGCGGGGGGTGAGCGGGCGGCTCGGCGCGGCGGGGCGCTCCGATTCGCGGCTGGCTGCGGTCTGCTGCACCATCACCGCGCGTTCCGGCTGTTCCCGGAAGGCGGGGACGGGGCGGTGGCGCGAGAACGCCTGGATCTTGAAGAAGAGCCAGCCGGCGAACATGCCGCCCAGGTGCGCCTCGTGGGCCACGCCGGACATGGAGGGGATCTGGGCCGCCACCACCTCGATCACCGCCGCGGCGAGGACCAGGGTCCGGGCCTTGATGGGGAAGGGGATGGGGAAGACCAGCATCTCGGCCTCGGGCCACAGCATGGCGAACGCCACCGAGACGCCGAAGACCGCCCCGGAGGCGCCGATCATCGGGCCCACCGGGGTGAAGACGTTGAGGAGCAGGGAGACCAGCGCCGCCCCGACCCCGCAATAGATGTAGAACAGGATGAATGTCCGGGAGCCGAGTCGGGTTTCGACCGAGGTCCCGAGCAGGTAGAACCAGAGCATGTTCGTGGCGAGGTGCAGGAACCCCGAGTGCACGAACAGGTAGGTGAAGGCCCCCCATGGCCGGGCCATGAAGTGGGCCGGGTCCATCGCCAGAAGCGTGTGGATTTGACCGGACGTGAAAATCGTTTCCAGCAGCAGCTGCACCACCGCCGTGGCCGCGATGACGCGGACCACCCACGGTGTGGGGCGAGGGAAAGTGGGGCTGCTGAAGGACATGCGTCGCTTTCCGGTTACGCCTGCCGCCCGGGACGTCGGGCGGTCCGGCAAATCCGATCACACAGTGCCGCAAACTCGATGCCCGCCGCCCTGGCCGACTGGGGGAGGAGGCTGGTGGCCGTCATTCCGGGCAGGGTGTTCACCTCTAAACAGTAGAGGGCCCCCTCCGGAGTCAAGCGAAAATCGACCCGGGAATAGCTCCCCAGCCGCAGGGCCTGGTGGGCCAGGACACCGAGGCGCTGGCACTCGGCCGCGACCGCCGCGGACAGGCTGGCGGGGAAGATCTCCTCCGACATGCCCGGGGTGTACTTGCACTCGTAGTCGAAGATCTCGTGCTGGGGGATGATCTCCCCCACCGCCAGGGCCCGCCCCTCGAGGATGCCGACGGTCAGCTCCCGTCCCGGGATGAACCCCTCGACCATCACCTCGTCATCGTACTCGCTGGCGAAGAGCACCGCCGCGTCGAATTCCTCCGGCCGTTTGACCACCGTCAGGCCGACGGTGCTGCCCTGCTTACTTGGTTTAACCACGACGGGCCAGCCGAGTTCCTTGCCGGATTCCGCCACGCTCACCGGGGTCATGCGCCAGCGGGCGGTGGGGACGCCGGCGTCGCGGAAGAGGCGCTTGGAGGCGTCCTTGTCCATCGCCACCGCCGAGCCGAGGGGGCCGCTCCCGGTATAGGGGACGCCCAGGGTCTCGAGCAGGGTCTGGATGGTGCCGTCCTCGCCCCGGCCGCCGTGGAGCACCAGGAAGACGGCGTCGGCCTCCCGGACCTCGGGGAGGGCGCCGAGGGAGGTGAGGAGGAAGGTCCGCTCCCGGTCGGCGAGCTCGGTCACCGAGG
This sequence comes from Gemmatimonadales bacterium, assembly GCA_046327715.1. GTDB lineage: Bacteria > Gemmatimonadota > Gemmatimonadetes > Gemmatimonadales > GWC2-71-9 > JADJOM01. The sequence goes on along the minus strand of JAXLXY010000011.1, from coordinate 118,509 downwards.
GCCAGGTGGTGCCCACCCGGCCCAGGAGGTGGTCGGTCTCCCGGGATTCGGGGACGAATCCGGAGACGGTATCCACCACCACCACGTCGTGGCCGGAGGCCCGGAGCGCGGGGACGACCTGCCGGGCCGAGGCGAGCGCGACGTCGCGCTCGGCGGAGGCGCCGCCAGTGAGGACGGTGACGCGGATGGGGGGCTCCGGGCGTGGGGGTGGGTGAATCGTAAGCGGGAAGCGGGAAACGGGAAGCGGGAAGCGGCGCTCCAGCCGTTTCCCGCTTCCCGCTCCCGTTTCCCGCGCGGCGCGGCGCGCCGCGCTACCGGGTCCCGATCATCTGCTGCAGGATGTCGTACCGGCTCACGATGCCGATCAGCTTGCCGTCCTTCTGGATCAGGGCGGCGGGGCTTTCGCGGGTGAGCAGGGTGGCCAGGCGGTCGGTCTGGGTGAGGGCGTCGACGACGGGGAAGGGGCCGTCCATGACCTCGCGCACGGGGCGGTCGAGGAGGGCGGGCTGGGCGAGGGCGCGGGTCATGAGGGTGTTCTCGATGAGCCCGCCGACGCACTGGCCGGCCTCGAGCACGGGGATCTGGCTCACGCCCCAGGTGCTCATGAGGTTGAGGGCCTGGCGGACCGCGGCGGCGGGGGCCACGCTCACCAGCGCGGGGCTGTTGGCGGGGCGGCGCTGCAGCAGCTGCTCCACGGTGATGCGCGGGGCGTCGAGCAGCTGGTTCTCCTGCATCCACTCGTCGTTGAAGACCTTGGAGAGGTAGCGCTCGCCGGTGTCGCAGAGGATGGTGACGACGCAGGCGGCGGGGTCGTCGAGCTCGCGGGCGATCTCGAGGGCCAGGGCCACGTTGAGGCCGGCGGAGCCGCCGAGGAGCATCCCTTCCTCGCGGGCCAGGCGGCGGGCCATGACGAAGGCGTCGCGGTCGGGCACCTGGCGGAACTCGTCGATCTGGTCGAACCAGATGGTGCTCGGGATCTTGTCGCCGCCGATGCCCTCGACCTTGTAGGGGTAGCCCTCGCCCAGCTTCTTCGACTTGCTGAAGCCGGTGTAGAGGGAGCCCTGCGGGTCGCCGGCGATGACCCGGATCTTCGGGTTCTTCTCCTTGAGGTACTTGCCGGTGCCGCTCACGGTGCCGCCGGTGCCGGCGCCCGCCACGAAGTGGGTGACCCGGCCCTCGGTCTGGGTCCAGATCTCGGGGCCGGTGGTCTCGTAGTGCGCCTGCGGGTTCACCTGGTTGTAGAACTGGTTGGCCAGCACGGCGCCCGGCGTGTCGTGGACGATCTGCTTGGCCTTGTTGACGTAGTTGTCCGGGTGGTCGGGCGGCACCGCGGTGGGGGTGATGACCACCTCGGCGCCGTACGCCTTGAGCAGGCGCACCTTCTCCTGCGACATCTTGTCGGGCATGGTGAAGATGCAGCGGTAGCCCTTGAGCGCCGCCGCGAGCGCGAGCCCCACGCCGGTGTTGCCGCTGGTGCCCTCGACGATGACCCCGCCGGGCCGCAGCTCCCCCCGCTGTTCCGCGTCCTCGATGATCCGCAGGCCGATGCGGTCCTTCACCGACCCCCCGGGATTGGCGTACTCCGCCTTGCCGTACACCGGCGTCCGGATCCCCGCGCCCACGCGGCCCAGCCGGATGAGCGGGGTCCAGCCGATGGTCGGGAGGACGGAGTCGTAGGGCTTCAGGTGGGGAGGGGTCACCGGCGGTCCAAGGTCGGGGAGGGAGGAATTCTACAGCGGGAAACGGGAAACGGGAAACGGGAGGGGAGAAACGGGAAGCGGGAAGCGGGAAGCGGGAAACGGGAAACGGGAAACGGGAAACGGGAAACGGGGAGGGGGAAAAGGGAAGAGGGAAGAGGGAAACGGCGTCGCGCTAGGGGGTCATCCCTCCCGCCTCGGGGTGGCGGAAGTGGACCGGCTGCAGGAAGGTGGCGCCGACGGGGGTGCCGTTCTGCAGCGCGGGCGCAAAGCGGAACGACGGCACCGCGGCCAGGGCGGCGGAGTCGAGCGCGGGATACCCCGACGACTCGGCCAGGCGGGTGGAGTCGGGAGCGAGCCGGCCGGCCTCGTCCACGAAGAGCCGCAGCACCACCTTGCCCTCGATGCCGCGGCCATAGAGCGTGGCGGGGTACTGCACCGGCGATTCGGGGTTGATCACCACCGGCGGGTCGTCGCCGCGGCGGGCGGTGGACTGGTCCGGGAGGGCCACGGTGTTGCCGTCGCCACGGCTGCAGCCCGCCGCGAGGCCCAGCGCGGCGAGCGCCAGCCCGAAACGGGAGATGGGAAGCCGGACGCGGGGCCGGTTCACTTGCCGAGGCGCCCCACGTCGAAGAGCAGCAGGGCCGCGACGCCGAGCGCGGTGATCAGCAGCCATACCAGGAACCCTTTCGCCATCCGCACGAGGAACATCGTCACCGCCGCCACCCCGAAGGCGATGGCCGCGTGGGTGCCCGCGGTGGCCGGCGTGCTGCCCTGGCCCAGCGAGACGCCCGCCGCCATGCCGCCGAAGACCGCCGCGAAGAGCAGCACCTTCCCGATCCTGATCACCAGCAGCACCAGCAGCACGAGCACCACCGCGACGATCATGGTGGGGACGTTGACGCCGGCGAGGAGGCGGTCGAGGAGGTCCATGGGCGGCGGCTCGGCGGCTCGGCCTAGCCCTCGGAGCGCCGCTTGAGGTCCGCGAGCAGGTTGAGGGCCTCGAGCGGGGTCATGCGCTCGACGTCCATCTCCTTGAGCTGCTCCACCACCGGGTGGGGCCGGGCGTCGCCGAAGAGGGCGAGCTGCCCGGGATCGCTGGCCGGGGGCTCGCCGGGGACCACGCGGTGGTCGCCCTCGAGGGTGCGCAGCACCTCGCGGGCGCGCCGCACGACGTGGGCGGGGAGGCCGGCGAGCTGCGCCACGTGGATGCCGTAGCTGCGGTCGGTGCCGCCCGCCTCGAGCCGGTGCAGGAAGATCACCTGGTCGCCCGCCTCGCGGACGGCCACGTTGAGGTTGCGGGCGTGGGCCAGCTCCTCGGGGAGCTGCATCAGCTCGTGGTAGTGGGTGGCGAACATGGTGCGGCAGCCGATGCTGTCGTGCAGGTGCTCGCTCACCGCCCAGGCGATCGCCACGCCGTCGTAGGTGGAGGTGCCGCGCCCGATCTCGTCGAGCAGCACCAGGCTCCGCTTCGTGGCGTTGTGGAGGATGGCGCTGGTCTCGCTCATCTCCACCATGAAGGTGGACTGCCCGCGGGCCAGGTTGTCGCTGGCGCCGACGCGGGTGAAGAGCCGGTCCACCACGCCGATCTCCGCCGCCTCCGCGGGGACGTAGCTCCCCAGCTGGGCCAGGATCACGCACAGCCCGATCTGGCGCAGGATGGTGCTCTTGCCGGCCATGTTCGGGCCGGTGACGAGCAGCAGCCGCTCGGCGGGCTCGAAGCGGACGTCGTTGGGGATGAAGGTCTCGCGCGGCATGAGCCGCTCGATGACGGGGTGGCGGGCCTGGCGCAGGGTGAGCGAGAGGCCGTCGTGCACCGCGGGGCGGACGTAGCGGTGCTGCACCGCGGTGTCGGCGAGGGAGGCCCAGACGTCGAGCCGCGCCAGCGCGGCGGCGGTGCGCTGCACCCGCGCGGTGGCCTGGCCCACCTGGTCGCGCAGGCGGCCGAAGATCCCGGCCTCGCGCTGCGCGATCTTCTCCTCCGCGCCCAGGACCCGGGCCTCGTAGTCCTTGAGCTCGGGGGTGACGTAGCGCTCCGCGCCGGCCAGGGTCTGCCGCCGCTCGTAGTCGGCGGGGACCTTGCCGGCGTGGGCGTTGGTGATCTCCAGGTAGTACCCGAAGACCTTGTTGAACCCCACCTTGAGCGAGGGGATGCCGGTGCGGTCGCGCTCGCGCTGCTGCAGGGTGGCGATGTACTGCTTGCCGCCGTCGCGCAGGTCGCGCAGCTCGTCGAGCCCGGTGTCGTAGCCGGGGCGGATCACGTCGCCGTCGGCGAGGACGGCGGGGGGGCGCTCGGTGAGGGCGGCGGCGAGCTCCTGGCCCAGGTCGGCGAGGAGGTCGAACTCCTCGAGCACGGCGCCGAGGGCGCTGCTCCGGTCGCGGTCGGCGAGGCCGGTGAGGGCCTCGAGCACGTCGGGGAGGCGGAGGAAGCTGTCGCGCAGGGCGCCGAGCTCGCGCGGGGTGGCGCGGCCGGCGGCGGCGCGGCCGGCCAGGCGCTCCAGGTCGCGGACGCCCTGCAGCGCCTCGCGGATGCGGCCCCGGCCGCGGCCGTCGGTCACCAGCACCTGCACCGCGTCGAGCCGCTCGTCGATGGCGGCCGGGTCGCGCAGCGGCGAGAGCACCAGGCGGCGGAGCCACCGGGCGCCCATCGGCGTCATGGTGGTGTCGAGCACCTCGAGCAGCGTGGTGTTGCGGGCGCCGGCGCGCAGCGGCTCCACCAGCTCGAGGTTGCGCCGGGTCATGTCGTCCACCCACAGGTGCACCTGGGAACGGCGCACCTCGGGGCGGTGCAGGTGGGGGAGGCCGGCCGGCTGCAGCTCGTGCACGTAGCGGAGCAGCGCGCCGGCGGCGCCCACCGCGGCGGCATCCTCGGGGCCCAGGCCCAGCCCGTCGAGGCTGGCCAGGCTGAAGCGGCGGGCCAGCTCGGTGCGGGCGAGTTCCGGGTCGAATTCCCACTTCTCGCGGGTGGTGCGGAGCACGCCGTCCTCGAGCCGGAGCGCCGTCTCGCCGCTCACCACGACCTCCGCCGGCGCCATCCGCGCCACCGCCTCCTCGAGGCCGCCCTCGACGAGGGTCTCCATGATGAACTCGCCGGTGGAGAGGTCGATGGCGGCGATGCCGGTGGTCGCCTCGACGGCCCGGCGGCTCGACGGCTCGGCCTCCGGGCCGGCGGCGGAGACGGCCACCAGGAAGTTGTTGCGCACGCCCGGGAGGCAGTGCTCGTCGAGCACGGCGCCGGGGGTGATGGTCTCGATGACTTCGCGGCGGACGATGCCCTTGGCGAGCTTGGGGTCCTCCACCTGCTCGCAGATGGCCACCCGGAAGCCGGCCGTGATGAACGTGCGGAGGTAGTCGGCGGCGGCCTTCACCGGCACGCCGGCGAGCGGCACGCCGTCGCCGCGGGCGGTGAGGGTGATGTTGAGCACCCGCGCCGCCACCTCGGCGTCGTCGAAGAACATCTCGTAGAAGTCGCCCATGCGGAAGAAGAGGATCGCGTCCCGGTGGCGGGACTTGATCTCCCGGTACTGCTGCATGAGCGGGGTGCCGCCGGCGTCGGCCGCCTTGCTCACGGCTCCGGCACCACGAAGGGCGAGTGGCGCAGCTTGCGGCGGATCTGCTCCGCGGCGGCGGTGGCGGCGGCGCGATCGGGGTAGGGCCCGGCCCGCACCTTGAAGAGGGCGCCTTCCTTCACCGTGTAGGCCGTGAAGCCGGCGTTGCGGAGGTCGCCCATGACCTTGTCGGCGGCGGCCTGGGTGTTCACGGCGGCCACCTGCACCCCGAAGCCGCTGCGGGCCGGGGTGGCGGGGGGCGCGGAGGTGGCGGCGGTGTCCGGGGCGGGCCGCGCGGTGTCGGCCGGCTGGGGGCTGGTGCAGCGGGCGTTGAGGAACTCGAGGCGGTTGCGCAGCTCGACGTCCTCGCCGGCCCGCTCCAGCCCGATGGCCAGCCAGGCGCAGGCCTCGGTGCGCTTCTTCTGGTCGAAGAAGGCGCGCGCGGCCCACTCCGCGGCGGTGCCGAGGGCGGGGGAGTCGGGGTAGTCGTTGCGGATGCGCTCGAGCTGCCGGGTGGCGCCGGGGAGGTTGCCGGCGGCGTAGTCGAGCAGCGCCAGGCGGTAGATGGCGTCGTCGGCCCAGTCGCTGGTGGCGTACTCCACCGACACCCGGGTGTAGTTGCGGCGCATCTCGTCGATGCTGCGGCTCACCAGCCCCATGGTGTAGAGCACCTGGGGGTACAGGGTGTCGGTGGGCGGCGTCTGGCGGAGCAGGTTGGTGACCAGCACGCGGGCGGAGTCGCTGCCCCCCTCCTGCGCGATCCGGAGCGCGTCGACGAGGCGGGCGTCGGACTGGGCGGCGGCGGGCGCGCCGCTCAGCGCGAGGGTGAGCAGCAGGGCCGCCGCGGCGGTTGGGCGGCTGGATGGTTGGGCGGTCAGGGACTGCCAAAGATCCAGGATCATCGTGCCACTCCTCGCAGAATCGAACCGCCGCACCAACCGCCGAACCGCCGAACCGCCTAACCGACCCGCCGCCGAGCCGCCGAGCCACCCAGTCGCAGGACCAGCCCGAGCACCACCCCGGTCTCGTCGGAGACGCGGGTGCCCTTGAGGGCGGCGTCGGCCTCCAAGGTAGCGCGGAGGGCGGCGCGGAGCCGTGCGCCGGACCACGTCTCGGCCCAGCGGCTCCAGTGGCGGGCGGCGAGCTTCCAGTCGCCGATGCCGAAGGGGCGCACGGCGCGAAAGCGCTCGAAGAGCACCCGCTCGAGCGCGCCGGCGCGGCTGCCCTTCTCGTAGTGGGCGCGGGCCAGCCGCACGCCGACCAGCGCGGTGCCAAGGGCGGTGATCATCCTGACCCCGGTCATGCCGGCCTGCTCCAGCACCTGGCGGCCCAGGGCGATGGCGCGGGGGGTATCGTCGTTGAGCACGGCCTCGACCCAGTCCTCGAGGGTCTCGCCGTGGCGGATGCCGACCAGCTCGCCCACGGTCTCGCGGCTCACCGGCCCCTGGTCGGCGATGCTGGAGAACTTCCCCAGCTCGGCCCGCAGGGTGCCGAGGTCGTAGCCGACGGCCAGCGCCAGGTGCTCGGCGGCGCCCTCGCCGAAGGCGAGCCCCATCCCCTTGGCGTGCCAGGCGAGCCAGCGGGCCACGCGATCGGGGGGGAGCGGGTCCATCTGCACCGCGAAGCTCCGGGCGGCGATCGCCGGGTCGGGCTCCCAGTTGCGGTCCTTCTCGGGGTTGGGCGCGCCCTCGACCAGGATGAGCACCGTCTCGAGCGCCGGGTTGGCGAGGTACTTCTGCAGCACCTCGTGAACCGCGGCCTTCTTCTTCCACGCCTCGATGTCGCGGATCACCACCACCCGCCGGCTGGCGAGCATGGGCAGGGTGTTCACGAGGGCGTGGAGCTCCTCGGGGGCGAGTCCCTGGGCGGCGCGCTGGTCGAAGTTGAAGTCGCGTTCGTGCGGCTCGAGGGCCCGGTCCAGGATGGCGCGGACGGCCTCATCCTTGAGGATGTCCTCGGACCCGCAGAGGTAATAGACGGGGGCCAGCTCGCCCTTACCCAGTGCGCGGAGGAGGTCATCGTGGGCACGGGCGGACATGGGGGAATTGTACCGGGACGGCGGGGTGGGCGGGAGGGGACAACGCGCCCGGCGGCCCGACCACCGTGCTAGGGGCGGGTGCGCTCGTAGATGACGAAGGGCATGCCGGGGATGACGCGGGGCTGGGCCACGACCATGGGCTGGACTTCGGCGGCGACGGGCTCGGGGAGCACCGTGAAGTTGCGGGCGTTCATGGCGACCAGGATGGCGAGCAGCAGCACCGCGGCGGTGGCCGCCCAGGGGGAGACCCGGGGCGGCAGCGGCTCGGGGACGACCTCGCCACTGTGGATGCGCGCCTCGAGGCCGGCGAGGAAGGCGGGGGAGGGGACGATGTCGGCGCCACGCAGGATCTCGGCGCCTTCACGAACGGCACGGTCGAAGGCCGCGCAGCGCGCGCAGACTTCGAGGTGATCGTCCATGTCGGCGGCGAGCTCCGGATCGTGGCCATCACGATAGGCGGAGTAGTGCCGCCGGAAGTCCCGGCAGTCCATGAGGCTCGAATGTCGCAGTTAGCAATGCGTCGCCGCGGGGGAACCGGCGCCACGTCTTGCCCTTATACCGTCAAAGCCGTCCAAGGTTCCGGGACCGGGTGGTGCCCGGAGATCGGTCGCTCCGCGGTGACGCCCCGCCGTCAGTCGAGGTGGGGCGAGATCAGCTCGGCGAAGCTCTGCCGGGCCCGGTTGAGGCGGCTCTTCACGGTGCCGAGGTTGCAGTGCATGATCTCGGCGATCTCCTCATAGCTCTTTCCCTCGAGCTCCCGCAGCACGAACACCTCGCGGTGGTGGCTGGAGAGCCGGGCCACGGTCTGGTCCACCAGGGCGCGGAGGTGGCGCTGCTCATAGAGCTGGTCGGGGCGGCTGGCGGCGTCCTCGTACTCGACGACGCGCGGCTCCTCGTCCTCGGTGGCGCGGCCCTGGTCGAAGGCGATGAGGGGGGAGCGGCTGCGGTTGCGGAGCTCGTTCTTGGCCAGGTTGCTGGCGATGGTGTAGACCCAGGTGCTGAACTTCCGGGTCCGGTCGAAGCGGTCGAGGTGGCGGTACACCCGGAGGAAGGCCTCCTGCACCAGGTCCTCCGCCCGCTCCCGGTCGCCGATCATGCGGTAGACGAAGTTGAGCAGGCGGACCTGGTAGCGGCTCACGATCTGCCCGAAGGCGCGCCGGTCCCCCGCGAGATGCGCCTCGATCAGGGCGTTGATCTCGGGCTGGGGGCCGGGCGCGGCGACCGGCGCCGCCGCGGGGAGGCGGCGGCCACCGTTCAGGGCAGACTTGAGGAACCGCAGCAGTGACATCGCGTCACCTCGCCTGGCCGCGCCCGGGGGCGCGGAAGGCCTGCAGGTACAACAGCGACACCAGGGTCTTGCCGTCCTGGATCTCGCCCCGCTCGATCAGGGCCAGCACCTCGGACCAGGGGGTGGGCCGGAGCTCCAGGAACTCGTCGTGCTCCCGCCGGTGCTGCCCCTCCTCTAATCCGCCGGCCACGAACAGGTGGATCCGTTCATCGGTGAAGCCCGGGGTGGTGTAGATCGTGGTGAGCCGCTCCAGCCGGCCCGCCCGCATCCCGGTCTCCTCCAGCAGTTCCCGCCGGGCGCACTGTTCCGGTTGCTCGCCCGGGTCCATCCGCCCCGCCGGGATCTCCCAGATGACGCCCCCCGCCGCGTGGCGGAACTGCCGGATCAGGAGCACCCGGGGGTCCGGGCCGGCCGGGTCATCCAGCATGGGGACGACGGCCGCGGCTCCGGGATGACGGATCATCTCCAGCTGGCCGGTGCTGCCGTCGGGGAACCGCACCGTTTCGAGGTCCAGGTGGATCACCCGCCCCGCGTACTTCCGCTCCGAGCCGATCAGCGTCATGGGGTGAACATGGACGCCCCGCCCCGGGGTCACAAGAGTACGCCCCGGGAAGGGGAGGGGCAATGTTGGGTAGGGGAAGGTTGGACAACCAACGGGAAGCGGGAAGCGGCCTTCCCGCATGCGGGGATCAGGGACGACACCTGCCGGGAAACGGGCTCCAACCGGCCGCCGGAGCTCCGCTTCCCGTTTCCCGTTTCCCGTCAGTTCGTCGCCACCCCGTCCAGCCCCACCGCCACCACCGGTCCCAGGTTCAGCGCCTCGATGCCGGCGCGGATGCGGGCGGCGTCGCCGACCACGACCACGTGGAGGCGTTCGGGGTCGAAGCTGGCGCGGGCCACGCGCTGTACGTCGGCGGCGGTGACGGCCAGGACCTGCTTCACGTAGCCGTCGAACCAGGTGATGGGGAGGCCGTAGGTGAGCAGGTCGGCGACCTGGTCGCCCATCTGGCCCGCGGTCTCGAACTCGCCCGGGAGGCCGAAGGCGATGTAGTTGCGCGCCCGGGCCAGCTCGGCGTCGCTCACCGGGGTATCGCGGATGGCGTTGAGTTCCTTGAAGAACTCGACCAGGGAGCTGTCGGTCACGTCGCTGCGGACGGCGGAGCGGGCCGTGAAGGGTCCGGGGAGCGGGCGCCACGCGAAGCCGGAGCCGGCGCCGTAGGTGTAGCCCTTCGTCTCGCGCAGGTTCTGGTTGAGGCGGGAGGAGAACGAGCCGCCGAGGATCGTGTTCATCACCTCGATGGCGGCGTAGTCGGGGGTGGAGCGGTCGAGGCCGGGGCGGCCGATCATGATCACCGACTGCGCGGCGCCGGGCTTGTCGACGAGGTAGATGACCCGGCGGCTGGGCGGCGTGGCGGCCGGGGGCACCGGGGCGCGGCGCGGCGCCATGCGGCTGGCGCGCCAGGCGCCGAAGCGGCGGCCGATCTCGGTGCGGGCCTCGGCCAGGGAGATGTCGCCCGTGATGATGAACTCGGCCTGGTCGGGGCGGACCACCCGCTGGTAGAACCCGCGCACGGTGGCCGAGTCGAGCCGGACGGTGCCGGCGGAGTCGCCATTGATGGGCCGGTGGTAGGGGTGCGCCGCCGGGTAGACGATCGCGCCGAAGGCGAGGCCGGCCATGCCGTTGGGCTGGTCGCGCGCGGCGAGGATGGCGGCCAGGCGGAGGTCGCGCTCGCGGCGGATGTCGCTGTCGCGGAAGGCGGGGCGGAGGGCCACGTCGGCCAGCAGGTCGAGCGCCGGGCCGAGGGTGCGGCGCGGGGTGTTGAGGCTGAGGTAGAGGTATTCCCAGTCGGCGCTGACGGAGAGCTCGGCGCCGAGGAAGGCGGCTTCGGCGGCGATGCCGAGGCCGTCCCGGGCGCCGGCGGCTTCATCGAGCATGCCGGCGGTGAAGGTGGCGAGGCCGGGGAGGTCACCGTCGAGGCGGCCGCCCCCCTTCACGCGGAGGGTAACCTGCACCAGCGGCACCTCGTGCATGGGGACCACCCGCAGGGCCGCGCCGTTGGGGAGCTTCGCCTGCTGGATGGCGGGAAGCGTGAGGCCGGCGGGCGGCGTCACCGCGGGGGCCTGGGTGCGGTCGAAGGCCTGGGCGTGGAGGCCGGTGGCGAGCAGCAGCGCGGAGGCGAGGGCAAGCGGCCGGGCCGCCGAGCCACCGTGGCGCCGGGAGAGGACCTTTCCCGTGGCGCCCGGGAGGACTGCGTTCGTGGGGCGGTTCATGGCGTTCCCTCCACCGGCCGCGCGGCGAGTTCGGGCTTGCCCTGCGGCACCACGCTCAGGGTGACGCGGGGCAGGCTCAGGTAGCGGGTGGCGACGCGCTGGATGTCGGCGGCGGTCACCGCTCGGTAGCGGGCGAGGTCGGCGGCGAAGCCGTCGGCGTGGCCGGTGCGGACGAAGTAGCCGTTCAGCATGTCGGCCTTGCCGTTGACGGTCTCGATCCGGCGGAGGAACTGGGCCTCGAGGGCGTTGGTGGCCTGCTCCAGCTCGCGGGCAGTCGGGCCCTCGGCGGCGAGGCGGCGCAGCTCCCGGTCGATCGTCGGCTGCAGCCCGGCGAGCGCCTGCTCCGGCTTGGCGGTGGCCACCACCCAGAAGTCGCCGCCGATGCGCTTGCCGTCCTGGAACGCCCAGACGCTGGAGGCGGTCTGGTCGTTGTGCACCAGCGCCTCGGTGAGGCGGCTGTTCTTCTCGCCGGCGAGCAGGTAGGCGAGCAGCTCCAGCGGGGCGTCATCGGGGGTGAGCCCGGCGACGGTGGGCCAGACGTAGTAGAGCCGCGCCAGCTGCACCCGGTCCTCGAGCACCGCGGCGGTGTCGCGGGGGAGGGTCACGGCGGCGGCGGTGCTGCGCTCGATGGCCGGCCCGCGGGGGATCTCGCTGAAGTACTGCCGCGCCAGCCGGAAGACCTCCGCCGGCCGCACGTCGCCGGCCACGACCAGCGAGGCGTTGTTGGGTGCGTAGTAGCGGCGGAAGAAGTCCTTCACGTCCTCGGGCGAGGCGGCGGAGAGATCGGCCATGGAGCCGATGACGGGCCAGGAGTAGGGGTGGCTGGCCGGGTAGAGCAGGGCGAGGATGGTCTCGGTGGCCAGGCCGTAGGGCTGGTTCTCGTAGCTCTGGCGGCGCTCGTTCTTCACCACGTCGCGCTGCAGGTCCACCTTCTCGCCGGTCATGGTGGGGAGCAGCCAGCCCATGCGGTCGGCCTCGAGCCAGAGCATCAGCGGGAGGGCGGTGGCGGGGCCCCACTCGTAGTAGTTGGTGCGGTCCTCGGTGGTGGAGCCGTTGTTGTTGGCGCCGGCGCCCTCGAGGAGGCGGTCGAAGGCGGGGTACTCGGCGTTCTGGGACCCCATGAACATCAGGTGCTCGAACAGGTGCGCGAAGCCGGTGCGGCCGGCCTTTTCATCGCCCGAGCCGACGTGGTACCAGAGGTTCACGGCGACGGTGGGGACGGAGTGGTCCTCGTGGACGATCACCGTGAGCCCGTTGGGCAGGGTGTCCACGGTGACGGGCACCCGCAGCGCCGGGGCCTGGGCCGCGGCCGGGGGGGCGAGCAGGGCCGCCAGCAGCAGGGCGCGGGCGGAGTGGCGGTGCAGCATGGGATGGACTCTCCAAGCGGGACGGGGCGGGGTGCTGGCGTGAACCCCGCCATGGGCCGAGAATAATAGCGGGCCCGGCACCCCTCCGGCTCCGGCAAGGATGGTCCATGGTTTCAGTGGCGGATGCGGACGCGGCCCGGCGGCCCGGCGGTGACGTACGCCGGTGGCTGGCGGCGGCGGTGGCGGTGTGGGGCGGCTGGGCGCTGTTCGCGCTGCTCGGGCCGTTTGCCGGCTGGAGCATCCCCTGGCGCTACGCCGGCTTCGGCCTCTCCACCGCGGTGGAGGGGGCGCTGTTCTGGCTGGCGGCGCGGCGCACCGACCTGGGCTCGCGGCTGCGGCTGGCGCTGGGGATCTCCGCCACGGCGTTTGCGCTGAGCACCTTTTCCTACCTGTACAGCGGCGCGGCCGAGCTCGGGGCGCTGCCGCCCTTCCCCACGCTGCTGGACGACGTGCTCACCTTCGCCACCTACGGCATCGCGGTGGTGGGCCTGCTGTGCTGGCCGCTGGCGCCGCTGCCGCGGGGCCGCTGGTGGCACTTCGGGCTCGACGCCACGATCGGCATCGGGGGGATGGGCCTCTTCTTCTGGGTGCTCTCCACCCAGCCCGGCGACACCGCCGGCGACCCGTCGGAGCGGGGCTTCCTGCTGGCGCTGAGCGCGGCGCAGCTGCTGGACCTGGTGGCGATCAACGTGGTGCTGGTGCGGGGACTGCCGCTCCCCACCCGGCGCGCCTTCCGGTGGTACATGGCCGCGCTGGGCCTCGAGATCGTGAGCCTGGTGGTCATCCAGTACTTCGCGACGACCCTGCCGCCGAACGCCGTGAGCCGGTACGACGACGCGCTCTACATCGTGGTCCAGCTGCTCTACGTCAGCGCGGGCCTCCTGATGCTGTTCGACCCGGTGGAGGAGCCGGCGCCGTCGCCGCTGCCGCCGTGGATGCTCACCTTCAACCCGCTGCCGCTGCTGGCCATCACGGGGGTGGCGGCGCTGTTCCTTTCGGAAGCGGCCCGGGGGGACGGGCCGCTGGAGGGCGTGCTCGCGCTCGGGCTGGTGGCGCTGGTGGCGCTGCAGACCATCCGCCTGCTGGCGACGGTGTGGGAGAACGCCCGCCTGGTGCGGCACGAGGCGGCGCTGCAGGCGGAGAAGCTGGAGGCGCTGCGCCGGATCTCGGGCGGGATCTCGCACGAGTTCAACAACATGCTCACGGCGGTGATCGGCCACGCGGAGCTGGGCCTGTCGGAGGTGGAGCCGAGCAGCCGGGTGGGCCGCGACCTGGAGGGCATCCGGACGGCCGCGGAGCGCGCCGCGGTGCTGACCCGGGAGCTGCTGGCGTACAGCGGGGGCCAGTTCACCGGCCGGCAGGGGCTGGACCTGGCGGCGGGACTGCGGCGGCAGGCGCCGGAGCTCCGGCAGGCCGCGGGGAGCCGGGTCGCGGTGATCCTGCACCTGCCGTCCGACCCTGCCTGGGTGACCGGCGACGCCGCCCAGCTGGCCGAGATGATCCTGGTGCTGGCCCGGAACGCCGAGCGCCGGATGCCGTCCGGGGGCACGCTGACGATGGAGCTGCAGCGGGCGCGCCTCGAGGCGCCGATCGGGATCACCGGCGGGGCGCTCCCGCCCGGGGACTACCTCCGGCTCGCGGTGGCTGACACCGGCCCGCCGGTTGCACGGGCCGCGGTGAACCGGATCTTCGAGCCCTTCTCCGCCGCGGGGAACGGCGGGATCCCGTCGCTCGGCCTGGCGGCGGTGCAGGGGGTGGTGACAGCGCACGGCGGCGGCATCGTGGCCGCGAGCGAGCCGTCGCAGGGCCTGGAGCTGACGCTCTACCTCCCCGAGGCGCCGCCGCCCGGGGACGGCGCCGGCTGATCGGACCGGTCCCCGGGCCGGAGAATCGGGACCCCGGCATCGGGGGATGGCCCGGCGCTCCGCCAGGCAGCCCTCCTTCTGCCGCGGCGCCCGCGCGGTAGATTCCCCCGCGTTCCCGGCCACCCCGCATCCCGCACATCCCACCCTCCCCGCCGACGCCGATGATCGACGCCGTCGTCCGAGCCTCGCCCCACCCCGCGCCCCCCAGGGCCTCCGCCGGCGTGCCGGCGTGGCTGTGGGCCGGCGGCGCGTTCCTGGTGCTGGCCGGCGTGGGCCTGGCGCTGCCGCGCTGGGCCCACCCGTCGGATCCCCAGCTGCTCGTGGTCTTCGAGGTGCGGCTGCTCATCGAGGGGGCGGCCTACCTCTGGGCGGCGGGGCGACGGGAGCTGCCACCCGCGCTGCGCCGCGTGCTGCTCCTGACGGGCGGCATCTCGATCGTCTCGCTGCTCACGAACCTGCCGCTGCTCGGGCTCACCGGGCCCGCGCCGGAGTGGGTGGTGGACGCGCTGGACGTCTGGCTGTTCATCTCCTACATGCTCTCGGCGCTGGCGCTGCTGCTGTGGCCGCGCATCGAGACCCGGCGCTGGGACGCGCTCACCCTGCTGCTCGACCTGGTCATCACCGCCGGGGCGATGGGCGCGCTGGTGCTGATCGAGGTGACCTTCCCGCTCGCAGACGCCACGCCCGGCGCGACGGAGGCGCGGTGGTCCCTGATCTACGGGCTGGCGCAGGTGGCCTCGCTGGCGGGCCTGTCGGTCATGGTGGTGCGGGGGCGTCCGCTGCCCTCGCGGCGGGCGTTCTGGTGGTTCGTGGCGGCGCAGGCGGCCTACCTCCCGGCGCTCCTCCTCTCCCAACTCGGCATGGCCGAGGTGATCACGCAGGTGGCGGGGCGGGTGCTCTACGTCGTGGGGGTGCTGCCGGCGCTGGTGGCGGCGGTGTTCATCCGGCGCGACCCGGTGACCCTGGACCGGGGTTCGGCGGGGCCGCCGTGGCTCCGCGACCTGAGCCCCCTCCCGCTGGTGACGCCGGTGCTGGTGGTGGTGGCCCTGCTCAACGCGATGACCGCCGGTCCGGCCAGCCGGGTACAGCCGCTGATCGCGATGCTGATCATCACCACGCTGCTGCTGGTGATCCGGGTGCTGCTCTCCGCCGGGGAGAGCGCGGCGCGGCTGCGGGATGAGGGGGAGCGGGAGCGGCGGCTGCAGCGGGAGAAGCTGGCGACGGTGGGCCGGCTGGCCGGGGGCCTGGCGCACGAGTTCAACAACATGATGACGGTGGTGGCGGGCCACGCCGAGTTCGCCGAGCAGGCGGTGCCGGCGGGGCACGCGGCGCAGGCCGACCTGGCGGTCATCCGGGAGCAGTCGGAGCGGGCCGCGCGCCTGACCCGGCAGCTGCTCTCGTTCAGTGGCCAGCAGCTGTTCCAGCTGGAGGCGGTGCCGGTGGCCCGCCTGCTCGCGGAGCTGCGGGCGGCGCTCGAGCCCGCGGTCACCTGCGAGGCGGCGCCGGGGGTGGAGTTCCTCGCCATCCGGGCGGACCTGCCGCTGCTGGTCGCGGCGGTGCAGCAGCTGACGCGCAACGCGCTCGAGGCCGGCGGCGCGACGTCACCGGTGCTGCGGCTGGCGGCGGTGGCCTACGCGACCGCGCTCGACAGCCCCTACCTGCCGGTGCCGGCGGGGCGGCACCTGTCCCTGTCGGTGCGGGACGCCGGCGGCGGGATCGCGCCCGAGGACCTGCCGCGGCTGTTCGATCCCTTCTTCACCCGCAAGCCGGTGCACAGCGCCGGGGGACTCGGCCTCGCGGAGGTGTATGGGGTGGCGGTGGGGCACCACGGCGGGATCACGGTGGCCAGCACGGTGGGACAGGGGACCACGGTGACGCTCTACCTGCCGTTCGCCTAGCGCTCCGCGCGGACGCCGAGCAGGACGACGGGGATCTTCCACGCCTCCTGGGCAAAGAAGAAGAGCTCGGAACTCCGGCGCTGGGAGATGGGGCTGGTGCGTGTGGGGGAGGTGGAGGCGGTGAGCCCGGCGCGGCTGGCCTCGATGCGCAGCCGCAGCATGTGGAAGGGATCGCTCACCAGCAGGACCCGCGGGGTGCCCCGTTCCAGGGCCCAGTCGGCCACCGAGCGCACCGACGACTGGGTGGAGCGGCCCTCGGGGCGCACCACCACGGCGGTATCCGGCACGCCGTGACCCACCAGGTACTGCTGCCCCACCGTCGCCTCGCTCACCCGGTCCCCCTCACCGATCCCGCCGGTCACCACCACGGTCGGCGCCAGGCCCTCACGGTAGAGCGTGAGCGCGTGCTCCAGCCGCGCGCGCAGCACCGGGGAGGGCTTGCCGTTGTACTGCGCGGCGCCGAGGACCACGATGGCGTCCACCAGGCGGCGCTGGTCCTCGCGGCTGACGAGGTAGACGGCGAGGAGCGAGACGAGGTAGAGGACGGCCGGCGTGAGGACGGCGGCGAGCAGCAGGCGGCGGGAGCGAGTCACGGGCGGAAGTTAAGCGGGGGGGCGGTGGGGCGGTAAAGGCGGTAAAGGCGGTAAGGGCGGTAAGGGCGGTAAAGACGGTAAGGGCGGTAAGGGCGGTACCGCCCTTACCGCCTTTACCGTCCTTACCGTCTAGGCGAGCTCGAAGCTCTCGCCCTGTGCCGGCACGTCCACCTGGCGCACCCCTTCCTCCTTGAGCAGCTGCGCCATGGCGAGGGTGGCCTCGCGCTCGCCGTGGACCACGAAGGCGCGCTTGATGGGGCCGCCGAGGCGACGGAGCCAGGCGCGCAGCTCGTTCCGGTCGGCGTGGGCGGAGTAGCCGCCGATGGTCTCGACGGTGGCGCGGACCGGCAGCTCCTCGCCGAAGATCTTCACCACCCGCGCGCCGTCCTGGATGCGGCGGCCGAGGGTGTTCTCCCCCTGGAAGCCGACGAAGAGGACCACGGTCTTGTGGTCGCCGACGTGGTTGGCCAGGTGGTGCAGGATGCGGCCCGACTCGGCCATGCCGCTCGCGGCGATGATGATCGCGGGGCCGGGCATGCCGTTGAGCTTCTTGGAGTCGTTGACGTCGCGGACGTACTGCACCAGCGGGAAGTCGAACAGCGCGGTGGTGCGCTCGATCAGGCGCTCGTCGCGGTCGAACAGGTCGGGGTGCAGCCGGAAGACGGCGGTGGCGTCCACCGCGAGCGGGCTGTCCACGAAGATCGGGATGCCGGGGATCTGCCCCGCGCGGAAGAGCTGGTGCAGGCTGTACACCAGCTCCTGGGTGCGGCCCACCGCGAAGGAGGGGATGAGGATCTTCCCGCCGCGGCCCGCCACCTGGCGCACGATGCCGCCCAGCCGCGTCTCGGCGTCGGTGACGGTCTCGTGGGTGCGGTTGGCGTAGGTGGACTCGATGATCAGCGTGTCCACCGGGCCGGCCGGCGGGTCGGGGTCGCGGATGATGGGCAGCCCGGGGCGGCCGATGTCGCCGGAGAAGACCAGCCGGTGGGTCGCGCCCTCGGTGAGGCGCAGGTCCACCGACGCGGAGCCGAGGATGTGGCCGGCGTCGGTGAACTCGAAGGCGATGTGCTTGCGCAGGTGCTGCACCCGGCGGTAGGGCAGCCCGACCATCAGGTCCTGCACCGCCACGGCGTCGGCCAGGGTGTAGAGCGGCTCGCTCTCGGGCCCGACCTTCCGGCGCCGCGCCAGGAACTCCGCATCCTTCTCCTGGATGTGGGCCGCGTCGGGGAGCATCACCGCGGAGAGGTCGCGGGTGGCGGCGGTGGCGTAGATGGGGCCGTGGAAGCCGCGGCGCACCAGCAGCGGCAGCCGTCCCGCGTGATCGATGTGGGCGTGGGAGAGGATCACCCCATCGAGGGTGCGGGGATCGATGGGGAGGTTGGCGTTCTGCGCGTGCGATTCCGCGCGCCGCCCCTGGAACAACCCGGCGTCGAGCAGGAAGCGCGCGCCGGCGGCCTCGAGGAGGTGCATCGAGCCGGTGACCTGGCCGGCGGCGCCGTGAAAGGTGAGGCGGAGGGGCATGATGGTTCGCTCGGCGGCTCGGCGGCTCGGCGGCTCGGCAGCTCGGCGCTTGGGGTTAGGGGAACGGTGGGCGGCTACCGTGCCGCCTGGACCCAATCTGGCACCTCGGGCTCGCCGCGGAAGGTGCTGCCGGGCATGCCGCGGGTGATGGCCCAGCGGTGCAGCCAGCTGATGCCGGCGGGGCCGGTGTAGCGGTCCGGCGAACGATACACCGGGTCGGCGAGCGCCTGCGCCAGCGGGATGGCGGCGTAGCCGCGGCCGCCGAGCATCGCCGCGAGCCGGGAGAAGGTGGCGGCGTTGAGGGCGTTGGCGTGCAGGAGCAGCACCTGGGGAATCTCCCGCCCCGTGATGGCCACCGACTGCCCCTCCCAGAAGGCCACCACCCGTTCCATGTAGTCCAGGTACTCCGTGGCGACGCGGTCCGCGGCGGAGGCGTCGCCGCGGTCCCGCGCCAGGTCGTACGCGCGGGCAAAGAGGTAGTCGCCGTTGTCCATCGTCACCGGCGCCACCTGGTAGCCGTGCGTCTCGAGGAAGGCGAGCAGCGCGTCGCGCACCTCGAGGGAGCGCCCGGTGTGCAGGTAGGGGTGGCGGAAGTAGCGGGGCACGGCGCCGCGCGCGGCGAGCAGCGGCCGGAGCACCGCCTCGCCGGCCAGCAGGTCGGCCTCGACGTCGGCGAGCGGCACCTGGTGCAGGTCGGGGTGGGTGGCGGTGTGGTTGCCCAGCTCGAGCCCGGCGTCGAGCCAGCGGGTGAGCAGCGCCACGCGGCGGGGGTCCACCCGGCGGTCGTCGTCGCGGAGTTTGCCCTCGTTCACGAAGCCGATCGCGGGGACGCGCGCGGCGGTGATCGCCGCGAGCAGCGCGACGGTGAGCGACTCCTGGGCCGCCACCGGGGTGGCGCTGCGGCTCAGCGGGAGGTCATCGAAGGTGATCGCGACGCGGCGGCCGGGGTCACCCTGGGTCATGAGCGAGGCCGCCATGAGGGTGGCGGCGAGCATCACCGGGTGCCGAAGAGGCGGTCGCCGGCGTCGCCGAGCCCGGGCACGATGTAGCCCTGGGCGTTGAGGCCGCGGTCGAGCGCCGCGGCGAAGACGCGGACGTCGGGGTGGCCCTCGAGCATCCGGCGCACCCCCTCGGGGGCGGCCACGATGCACAGCAGCCGGATGCGGCGCGCGCCGGCGGTCTTGAGGGTGGTCACCGCCGCGGTGGCGGAGCCGCCGGTGGCGAGCATCGGGTCGAGGATGAAGAACTCGCGCTCGTGCGCCATGCCGGCGAGCGCGGCGGAGCCCTCGCGCTCATCGCCCGGGATCTTGGCGTAGTAATGGTGCGGCTCGAGGCTCTGCTCGTCGCGCGCCACGCCGATGTGCCCGACGCGCGCGGTGGGCAGCAGCTCCGAGACGCCGTCCACCATGCCGAGCCCGGCGCGGAGGATGGGGACCAGGGTGAGCTTCTTGTCGGAGACCATGCGCCCCGTCATGTGCTCGAGCGGGGTGTCGATCTCGTGGGCTTCGGTCGGCAGGTCCTTGGTGGCCTCGTAGGCCATGAGCATCGCGATCTCGCTGACCAGCTGCTTGAAGTCACGGGTGCTGGTGGCCCGGTCGCGCAGCAGGGTCAGCTTGTGCTGAATGAGCGGATGCTCGAGGACCGTCAGGTTGGGGTGGCTGGGGTGGGGCATGCCTCAAGATGGGGCGGGGGGCGGGAGGCGGGAAGGGGGAAGCGGGAAGGGGCGGCGCGCGTGCTGGAACGGTGAGCAGCTATGGAATATCGAAAATGACCGGGCGGCAGACGTACTCGCCGCTGGGGCAGACGGAGGCCACGACGCGGCCGGCGGTGGGGCCGATGACCAGGGCCACGGGCGGCTCGGCGAAGTAGGCGGAGTCGGGGGTGAGGGCCGTGGCGTCGAAGTGCACCTCGGTGCTGTCGGGGCGCCGGAGCACGGGCCGTTGCTGGGCGTTGATCCGGGCCCCGGCCGCCGGCACCAGCCGGAGCCGGGTGCCCTCCGGCACCGGCTGCCGCTCCACGGACAGGTAGGGATTGGGCGCGGGGGCGCAGCCGAGGATGAGGGCCGCGAGGAGCAGGGGACGGAGCATGGCCGGGAGGATACCCCGCCCGGCGGCCGTGCGGGAGGCATGGCCCCGTAAGGGTTTGCGGGGGCGGGGTTTCCGGGGTGGCCCCCGCCCCTTTCACCACCCCCCTCCGATCCTTATATTCCCGCCCCTCGCGGCTGGGTAGCTCAGTTGGTAGAGCAGCGGACTGAAAATCCGCGTGTCGGGGGTTCGATTCCCTCTCCAGCCATGTCGTGACCGACGCCGCTCCCCGTGGGGCGGCGTTTGGCGTTACTTCCCCACCGCTTCCTTCTTCGTGGCGTCCCGCAGCGCCATGGCCAGCAGCACGTCGAGCGGGCCGCCGGAGCCGCCGCCGCCGGCCACCGCGATGTCCGGCACCAGCCTGAGCTGGCTCGTGGCCAGGTTCCGGAAGATGTCCATCGCCGCGTAGTACTGCGGATCCACCGACTCCACCTTCCGCTTGAGCACCTCCGCCTCCGCGGCGCCGACGGCCTTGATCCGTCCCGCCTCCGCGGTGCCGGTCACGGTGGTCACCTCGGCGTCGGCGGCGGCGTTGGTGGTCTTGGCCTCGGCCTCGCCCTTGGCCTTCTTCACCGCCGACTGCGCGTGGAACTCGGCGATCTGCACGCTCCGCTCCGCGTCCACCACCTGCGCCTGGGTGTTGGCCAGCGCGCGCGACTGCTCCAGCGCCTGCCGGGTGGCCTCGGCCTCGCGCTGGGTCTCGTAGGTGATGCGCTCCTGCTCCGCCAGCTTCCGGTCGGTCAGGGTCTTCATCAGGCTCTCCGGCGGCGTGATGTCGCCGATGAGCGTGTCCACCGCCTGCACGTCGTACTGCTCCAGCGCGTGCTGGATGTGCTCGCGCGCCTCGCCCTGCCGCTGGGTGCGCTCCTTGAGGAAGGAGATCGCGTCCGACTTCTGCGCCGCGTTGCGGAAGTAGTTGCCGATGGTCGGCTCCAGCACCTGGGTGACCAGGTTGTCCATGCTCCCGAAGCGGGCGATCACCTTGGGCGCGGACGAGCGCGGGATGTGGATGATCTGGGAGACGTCGAGGTTGAAGGTGAAGCCGTCGGAGGAGCGCACCGTGATGGTGGAGAGCTTGGCGTCGAGCTTGTGGGCCTCGGTCTTCCCGGTGGCCCAGTTGAGCACCACGTTGGTGGTGGGGACCGAGACCACGTGGTTGGTCTTGGGGTTGATCGGGTACATGCCCGGGTCGAGCGGCTCGACCCACACGCCGCGCTGGCCCGGCTTCACCAGGTTGCCGTGCTTGAAGCCCTCGCCGGTGACGTCGGCGCCGGGCTCGCCCACGAAGGCGATGACCACGCCGGCGTGCCCGATGGTCACCTCGGTCATGTTGGCCAGCTCGACCGTGGCGAAGTTGGGATTCAGGTAGTAGGAGCCCGGCATCATCACCTGCGCCTGCAGCCCCTTGGTGCCGCCGCTGGTGACGAACGCCTCGCCGTCCTGGAAGGTGTTGTGGCCGGGCACCTCGCGGCCGGCGATCTCGCCGGTCTTGAGCGGCGCGCCGTCCTGGGTGGTGACCATGCCCAGCTTGCCCTCGGGGATCTCGAGCACCGGCACCAGCTTCACCGTGAAGAGCGCGGTGTTCACGCGGTACGTGCCGGGCGGGATGACGGCGATCTGGGGCCCGCGCTGCCCGCCCTTGAGCAGGAAGCCGCGGGCGTTCTGGAAGGCGTCGCAGTCCACCTCGCGGCCGAAGACGCGCTTGGTGAGGGGCGCGCCGTCCTTGGCGTCGACGACGCCGAGCTTGCCCTCGGGGATGTCGATGAAGGGGACGACGCTGATCTCGTACTGCCAGGGCCAGAAGCCCCAGTGGAGCCCCGGCGCGAGGGTGTCGGCCTGGAAGCCGGCCTCGCCGTGGAGCGCGATGATCTTGCCGTCGGGGAGGGTGCGGGTGCTGCCGAGGAGGACCCAGCGCTTGCGGACCACGCCGATGGCGGTGCCGGGGATGATCACCGCGCCGAAGAGCCGCAGCACCACCTTGTAGAAGACCACCAGCACGGCCAGCAGCACCAGCCACCAGGCGCTCGAGAGCACGCCTGCCACCGTGTCCAGGACGTCCATGGGAGACTCCACGACGGAAGAGGGAGACCGCGCCGCGCCGCCAGCCGTCGCGGCGGACCGGACGGCGGCAACGTAATGGCCGTGGGTACGGCACCAAAGCTATCAGGATCGGCGCCGGAGGGCGCGACGGCGCGCCGCTCGTGGACAGCCTCCGCGGCGCGGGGTAGGTTAGCGGGCGTCGCAGTCCGCAGCCGACTCCCCACCGCGCGGAGGTCCCCGTGGCGACTCCCACGAGTACGGTCCTGAAGGTCCTGGTCCCGGCCGCCATCGCGGTGTTCGTGGTGGCGCTGGCGCGGCGGCAGCGCCTCGACCCGCGGCAGGACCTCGGCATGCGGTGGCCCGGGGCGCTGCCGGTGCTGGCCTGGCTCGGGGCGTACGCCGCGTACATGCTGGGCACCGACGCGCTGTTCCACTGGCGGGGACCATTCGACTTTGCCCCCTGGCGGGCCATCCCGCTGGCGGTGGCGGCGGCGCGGGTACTGGCGGTCGGGGTGATCGGCCCGACGGCGGAGGAACTCGTCTTCCGGGGATACGGCTACGCCCGGCTTACCCGCACCCGCCTCGGCGTGGGGAGGAGCATCGGGCTGCTGGCGGCGGCGTGGTCGGTGGTGCACATCGAGTATGGCTGGCAGGTGCTGCTGCTGCTCTTCGGCGCCGGGCTCCTGCTCGGGGCGGCGCGCCACCGCACCGGCTCGGTGGTGACTCCCGTGGCGATGCACGTCCTCTGGAACCTCTACGCCATCTGGTAGGGCCCGGGCCCGGCCGTCGGCGCTGGCTCGAACAGCCATCCCGTCCGCTCCGAGCCATAGCGGTCCGCGATCGCCTGGATCCCGGGGATCCTCCGGTAGGTCGCCTCCGAATTCAGTCGCACCGCCGCCGGGTCGAGGTGACCCGTGATGCGGGCCTCGATGTCGGGGTCGTCCGGAGGCCGGACCTCCAGGAACCGCAGGATCTCCGCCAGGACCGCGCGGCGGCGCGCGGGATCGTGCGGGTCGTAGAGCGCCTCATACTCCACCGCCAGCAGGCTGCCTCCCCGCGACACCAGCTGGGCCTCCCATGCCTGCAGCTGCGCCAGCTCATGGTCCAGGTGCCAGGCCACCACTGCCTCGCGTACCGGTGCATAGGCGAACGTCGCCACCCGCTCCCGGTGCGCCGGGCCGAGTGGCGTCCAGACCTGGGTCTGGCCACTGATCTCGTTGGACACCACCCGCTGCAGCACGTTCCGCCGGCGCAGGAAGACGACGCGCTGCCCTTCGAGGCAGAGCAGCTGGCCGTTCAGGTCGGGGCGGCCGGGAAAGGGCCAGCCATCCGGCTCGCAGACGTGCTTGATCCCGGTGTGGGTCTGGTGGATGGCCTCGACCGCCCGTGGCAGGCCGTCGTGCGCGAGCGCGCGGGCATGCCAGGCGCCCTCGAAGTTGAGCGGGTTGAAGGGCTCCTTCATGCACCGGACGCCGGGGCAGAGATTGAGCACCCGCATCAGCGTGGTGCTTCCCGAACGTCGCAGGGAGAAGAGCAGGAATGGCGCGGGGCCGCCGCGGGTCGTCCGCGGGGCGGGCGGCGCCGGCCGGGGACGGACGGCGTCCACCAGTCGGGGAAGCGTCTCCGCGGCGATGGCGGCCCATTCCAGGTGGGGGACCGTCTCGCGCCGGCCCGATCGGGCCCAGTCCATGCGGTCGAGGGCCCCGGCGATCCCGGTCACGCCCGGGTCATCCACCCGGGTGGCGGCTGGCCAGCCCCCGAGATACTCCCCCATCCCGCCGACATCCGTGTAGAGCACGTGACGGCCGTAACTCAGGGCCATCAGCAGCTGGCCGCTGCCTGAACTCTCCCGGTAGGGCAGGGCCACCACGTCGCAGGCCTCGAACAGCTCCGCCGTCTGCTCGATCCCGAAGGGTCCCGGCAGGAGCCGGATTCGGGCGCCGAGTCCCGCCGCGTTCACCCGTCGCCGCAATCGTCCGAGCCGATCGCCGGGGACGAGGTCGGGGTATCCCCACTCCCATCCCGCCACCAGGAGCACGAGGTCGCGGCGTCTCGCGGTCGCGAGCGCGTCGACGAGGGCGTCGAGGTTCTTGTAGGGCCGCACGCCGCCGAAGGCCAGGAGCACACCCGTGCGCTCGTCGACGCCGAGCAGGGCGCGCACGGCGGCGCGCCGCCCGGGGCGCCGGGGGTAGATGGTATAGAGGCCGTGCGCCATGCGGAGCGCCCGGGCCCCGGTCCCGGGAAACCGGCGCTCGAGTTCCGCCCTGGCCGTGTCGCTGTGGACCACGAGGGCGCGGGCGCCGGCATAGAGCGCGGCGGTCCGGCGCGGAGCGTCCGGGGTGGCCTCATGCGGCAGCACGTTGTGCACCGTGTGCGCGAGCGGAAGGCCCGCCGCCGCCGCCAGCGACCAGAGGCGCGGGGTGGCGCCGGGGAGTTCGGGCCACTGGCTCCAGACGAGATCATAGGGTCGCAGGCGGCGCAGCCAGTCGTCATCGGCCGCCGCCGGCGGCGCTGCGGCGGGGACGTGGCTCGGGGGCGGGGGCGGGGTCACCGTCGCCCGGGGCCGCCACCGGGCCAGTCGTTCGAGGTAGGCCGCCAGCGCCGGTTCCGGCCGGGGCGGCGCGGGAGCGGGCGGTGCCGCGGGGGCCGGCAGCCGCCAGGCCGCGTCGGCGGCGGGGAGTCCCAGCGCGGCGTAGAGGCGATAGTCGCGGGGCAGCGTCCGGGCGAAGCTGGAGGGCAGGCCGAAGCAGTCGACCTCTGCACCGGCCGTCACCAGGGCCTGGGCGAGCTCGTGGGTGTAGCCGGCAATGCCGGCGTCGCCGACCGGCTCGAGCAGGGCCACGCGGACGGGCACGGGCTTTCCTCAGTAGCGGGGGCGGGAAGGGTCGACCTCCTCAGTCCAGCGCTGCATGCCGCCGACCATGTTCCACACCTCCCGGAAGCCCGCACGGTGCAGCTCCCGCGCGGCATCGGCGCTGCGGGCGCCGGTGCGGCAGATCAGCACGACCGGGCGGTCGGGATCGAGTTCCCGGCGCCGTGCGGTGAGCTGGCCCAGCGGGAGGAGTCGCGCGCCGAGGTCGGCCAGGTTGGTGATGTCCCATTCGTGGGGTTCGCGGACATCCACCAGCTGCAGGGCATCGCCCGCGGCGAGCCGGGCGGCGACCTCGCGGGGCGCGAGACCCGGCACGGGCGGTGGCGTGAGGCTGCAATGGTGGGCCTCGTCGCGCAGGCTGGTGATGCTCGGGGAGACGCCGCAGATGGGGCAGTCGGGGTCCTTGCGGATGGTGAGCGGCTGCCAGGCTTGCTCCAGGGCGTCGAAGAGGAGCAGGCTGCCGATCGCGGGCCGGCCGATGCCGAGCAGGAGCTTGAGGGTCTCCAGGGCCTGCATGGTGCCGATGATGCCCGGGAGCACGCCGAGCACGCCCCCCTCCGCGCAGCTGGGGACGAGGCCGGGCGGCGGCAGCTCGCGGTAGAGGCAGCGATAGCAGGGGCCGACCCGGGCATCGAAGACGGCGAGCTGCCCCTCGAAGCGGAAAATGGAGCCGTAGACGTTGGGCTTGCCGAGGAGGACGCAGGCGTCGTTGACGAGGAAGCGCGTGGGGAAGTTGTCGGTGCCGTCCACGATGACGTCGTAGGGCGCCAGCAGCTCGAGGGCGTTGTCGGCCGCGAGGCGGGTGTCGTGGAGCACCACCCGGACCTCGGGATTCAGGGCGGTGATCCGGCGGCGCGCGGACTCGAGCTTGGGGCGGCCGACGTCTTCCGTCCCGTGGAGGATCTGCCGCTGCAGGTTGGTGAGGTCGACGTCGTCGAAGTCGACGAGGCCGATGGTCCCCACGCCGGCGGCGGCGAGGTACAGGGCGAGGGGCGAGCCCAGGCCGCCGGTACCGACGCACAGCACGCTGGCGGCCTTGAGCCGGCGCTGCCCGGACATGCCGACCTCGGGGATGATCAGGTGCCGGCTGTAGCGCTGGATTTCCCCGGGGGCCAGGGGCACGGCCGCCGGGGGCGCGGCGGGCTCGGTCAGGGTGGCGGTCATGGGCGCACTCGCGGGAGGGAGGGTTCAGCCACCGGCGATCGTGGGGACGATCGTGAGGACGTCTTCGGCGTGGACGGCGGTCCGGACGCCGTCCAGGTCGCGGACGTTGTCGCGGTTGCGGAAGACATTGATGAAGCCGCGCAGTTCGCCGTTGTCGGCGAAGAGGTGGCGACGGAGCGAGGGAAAGCGATCCACGAGCGCGGTCAGCGCCTCGGCCACGGTCGCGGCCTCGGTGGTGAAGCGCTGCTCGCCGGCGGTATAGGGACGGAAGGTGGACGGGATCGCGAAGGTCACGGCCATTGGCGGCTCCAGGGTCGGGGGACGGCGGGCACGGCGAGTCGGGGGTCTATCGGATCGAGCGCAGCCTCTACCAGGCGACGAGGACGCAGGCCCGCGATCTCCCGCCCGCCTCTGGGAACGCGCCGGTCGTCACGTGGCACCCCGCTTGCCCGCCGGAGGTGCATCCACCGTGCCACCCGGTTCGAGGCGGGCGGCGGGGCGTGGGACATCCCGGGACCGTGGAGGACACCATGCAGGTCAAGTTCCTGGCGCTGGGCGTGCTGTTCCTGATTCTGGGCGTGGCGATTCCCCTGCAGCGGTGGCCGGGTCAGCGCCTCCCGCAGGTGCTGCTGCCGCTGCTGGCCGGGGTGCTGGCGGGATTGCTCCTGGCGCGAGTGCGGCCCAGCGCGTGAGGCGCCGAGTGCACCCTCTACTGCGTGGAGGCCATGCTCTATCCCCGCCAGCTGCACGTGCCGGGGGCGCGGCGGGGCCGGCGCGCACAAGTGCCGTGACGGTCCCGTGTTAGGTGCTGCGCGGAGGGTACGGCATGGCGCTTGCCTCCGGGTCGGTACGCCGCACCCGCCGGGACCCGGCTCGGGTCCCCGCACCCTATCACCCACCTTCTTCACCGGAGTCACCGTCATGCCCATCACTCGCGCGGAAGAGCTCATCCAGAAGCTCGGCACCGACCAGGCGTTTCGCTCCAAGCTGCAGAACGCGGCGGATCCCGAGGCGCGGCGCAAGGTGCTGAACGAGTACGGGTTCTCGGACGTGCAGCGCGCCGATCTCGAAGCCTACGCCAAGACGCACGCGACGGAGCTCTCCGACGCCGAGCTCGAGGCGGTCGCCGGTGGCCGCACCACCAGCTGGATCTCGGTGGTGATCGAGTCGATCGGGCTGTCGCTGGCGGCGGCGGCGCTGTAGTCCAGGCCCCGGCCGCGCCGGTCGCCGGGTTCCCGCCGTCCCCCCGGGCGGCGGCACCCCCGGCCGGCGCCCGGTGCCGCCCGCGGACCGATTCCGGTCCGCGTCCCACATCCGCTTCCCCAGTCGCGAGCACCCGCCGATGACCAGTACCTGCATGCCGAGGTCCGCGGAGCGGTCGCCGGCGCCGGGCGAACCCGCCCCGGCGCCCCCGATCCGTTTCCGGGGCCAGGACTACCGGGCACGGAAGGAGTTCTTCGGCGGTACCCACCGGGTCGTCCCGCCCGAGGAGACGCTGGAGCGCGCGCGACCCCACTTCCGGCGCGCGGGAATCACCCGGCTCGGTGACATCACGGGGCTCGACGTGATCGGGTTGCCGACGGTGCTGGCGTACCGTCCCAACGGCAAGACGCTCTCGAGCGCGGGGGGCAAGGGCTTCACGACCGTCGCCGCGACGGTCTCGGCGGTGATGGAGGGGATCGAACTCCACCACGCCGAGAACGTGCGCCTGCCGGTCCGCCGCGCGAGCTACCAGGAGCTGGCGGCCGACGGCGCGGTCATCCCGCGCGCGCAACTCCCGCTGGCCCGGCACGGCCTGTTCCGGGACCACCGGCCGGAGCTGTGGGTCGAGGGATGGGACCTGCTGGGGCAGCACCCGGTGTGGGTGCCCTTCATCGGCGTGTCGCTGGTCCGGCATCCGGCGCAGAAGCCGCTGTGGGGCCGCCCGTTCGTATGCGACAGCAACGGCCTGGCCTCGGGCAACGTGCTGCTGGAGGCGATGGCCGCCGCGCTCTATGAAGTGATCGAGCGTGACGCGATCTCCAGCTTCAAGTGCGCCGAGCACCGCGGCCTGCTGGAGCCGCGGCGGGTGCGCCTGGAGACGATCCGCCACCCGCTCGTCCGGCAACTGATCGACCAGTGCCAGCGGGCCGAGATCGAGCCGGTGATCTACGACCGGACGACCGACCTCGAGGTGCCGGTCTACGAGGCCCACATCTACGATCGCTACCGCCGCCACACCGGGGTCTTCGGCGGCTATGGCTGCCACCTCGACCCGGAGATCGCGATGATCCGGGCCCTGACCGAGGCGGCGCAGTCCCGGCTGGTGATCATCGCCGGCGCCCGCGACGACATCTTCCGCCATGAGGAGCTGTCGATGAAGCTCGCTGACGACGACGGCGCGGTGGAGCGCTACGAACGGACCCCCGCCACCCTCGACGCCCGGGACCGCGCCGCGGTCACGACGTCCTCGTTCGAGGGCGACCTCGGCGTGCTGCTGGCGCGCCTGGCCGGGGCGGGGATCGGCCAGGTGATCGCGGTGGACCTCACCCACGAGGAGATCGGCCTGCCGGTCGTGCGGGTGATCGTCCCGGGGCTCGAGGGGTACATGTCGCAGCACTACGAGCCGGGGCCGCGGGCCCGCGCCTTCGTCGCGGCCGCCAAGGCCCGGAAGGGGGCCTGATGCGCGCGGTCGTCTTCCTCGGGCCCACCCTGCCGGTCGCGGAGGCCCGCCGCATCCTCGACGCGACCTACCTGCCGCCGGTGCGGCAGTCCGACCTGGTGAGCGCGGTGGGCATCCACCGCCCGGACGTCATCGCGATCGTCGACGGCGAGTTCCGGCACACCCTGTCGGTATGGCACAAGGAGATCCTGTTCGCCCTGGAACGCGGGATCGCGGTCTACGGCGCGAGCAGCATGGGCGCGCTGCGCGCGGCCGAGTGCGACGCCTTCGGCATGGTTGGCGTGGGCGAGGTCTACCGCCAGTACGCCGACGGGACGATCGTCGACGACGACGAGGTCGCCCTGGCGCACGCACTCGACGACGACGGCTACCGTCCCTTGTCGGAGCCGATGGTCAACCTCCGTGCCACCTTCGCCGCGGCGCGGGCCGCGGGCGTGGTGCGTCAGGCCGAACACGACACCCTGGTCCGCGTGGCCAAGGCCCGGTTCTTCGCCGAGCGGACCCTGCCGGCGATCCTGCGGGACGCCGGCGCCGCCGGGGTGGCCGAGGCCACCCTCGAGGGGCTGCGGCGGTTCCTCGGCACCGGCTACGTGGACCAGAAGCGACTCGACGCGATCCGGCTGCTGGAGATGCTGCGGGACCGGCCCGAGCCCGGACCCGCCCCGGTCCCCTGCCGGGTGGAGCGCACCAGCCAGTTCCTGAGCCTGTACGAGCGTGACCGCCGGGTGCGCCACGACGGCGTCGAGGTGCCCCTGGCCGCGATCGCGAGCCACGCTGCACTCCACGATCCGGACTTCAACGAGATCAACGACGCCGCGCTCGGCCGGGAGCTGGTTGCGATCCTGGCCGACCTGCTCGAGGTGAGCCCCACGGAGGAGGAGGTGGCGGAGGAGACCCGGCGGTTCAGGCTGCGGCGCCGCCTGCGGACCGACGCCGCCCTGGAGGAGTGGCAGAGGAGGAACGACCTGTTCCCGGAGGAGTTCGAGCGCCTGATGGCGCAGCGCGCCACCACCCGGGTGATGGAACAGTGGCTGGTGACACGGACCGGCTGGATGCGCCCCACCCGTTTCCTGCTGGACGAGCTGCGCCTGCGTGGTCGCTACGAGCAGGCCGCCGCGGCGGCCGCCGGGCTGGCCCGCACCTGCCAGGAGTACTTCCCGCACTTCGACCAGACCGGCACCGACCCGGCTCCCACGGAGGCGCTGGTCATCCGGCACCTTCGCGCGACGCGGTGCGCCATGGACACGCACTACTCGCGATGGTCGGAAGAGGCCGGCTTCCCGCGGCTGCTCGACCTGCGGAACGAACTGATCCGGTCCCAGCGGGTGCGGGAGCGGGTGGAGTCCCTGGCCCTCGAGGTCCTGGCCGGCGACCCCGCGGCCGCTGCGGCGCCGGCATGATCTCCCTGCTGCGCATCGCCCGGCCGTCGACGCTGGTGACGGCGCAGGTGTTCGAGGATCTCTTCGCGCGGGAATTCGGCGCGGCGTTCCGGCTGCGCCACGTCACCCCCGCCGCCTGGGCGGACGCGATCCTCGGTCCGCCCGGCGCGCCGGCCAGCCCCGCGGCAGCCGCGCGGGCGTTCCGGGAGGCGGTGCGCGGGGTCGACGTCTGGTGTCCGGGCTACGAATGCCTGTCGCTGGTGCCGGAGTACACCTGGCTGCGCAACCGTGCGGGCGCCCGCGCCCGGCTGCTGCTGATCGCCCATTCCGGCGGGGCCACGCCCCTCGAGTGGGCGCTTCTCGCGCCGCTGCTGGCGCCCGGCGACGTGGTGGTCGCGCCCAGCGCCTCGGCGCGCGCGGCGATCGTGGCGCTCCATCCCGGACTCGCGCCCTTCCTGCACGTCATTCACCATCCCATGGCGCCCCTGCCCGGCGGTCCCCGCGCCCGGCAGCCGCTGCTGGTCAGCCTGGGCCGCCTGCACGCGGGAAAGTTCCTGCACCGGCAGCTCGATGCGCTCGCCTGGCTGCACGACCACGGCCGTGCGGTGCCGGATCTGGTGATCGCGGGGCCGCTGGCCGAGGGGGGGCGCACCGAGCCGATGGCCTACGTGCAGGGCCTCCGGGCCCAGGCGGCGCGACTCGGGCTGGGCGGGCGGGTCCGCTTCAGCGGCGCGGTGATCGGGCCGGCGGCGAAGGGGCAGCTGCTCGGCGCCGCCCACCTGGTGCTCAATCTCTCCGGGACCCTCGAGGAGTCGTTCCCGAAGACGCCGGTGGAGGCGCTGGGCGTCGGCACGCCGGTGCTCGGGACCTGGTGGAACGGCGTGCGCGATACCGTGGGCGACTGCGGCACCCTGCTGCCGATCCAGTTCGCCGGCACGCTCCCCGAGGTGCCCGACGTCGCGGTGCCCGCGCTGGCGGAGGCAATCGAGGCGCTGCTGGACCATCCGGTATCCCCGGAGCGCTGCCGGGCCCGCGCGGCGCAGTTCACCCCGGAGCGCATGATCGCGGCCTACCAGCGCACCCTCACGGCCGCCCTCGAGGGGGCGGGCCCGGGTCCGGATGAGCCGCCGGCGGACCGACCGGCGGCGCCCGCCACGGGCCTGCTCTCGGCGGCCGCCCCGCTGCCCCAGGTGAGCTGGGCCTCGCTGTTCGGGGCGGCCCGCGCGGCGTCGGGCTGGTGGCGGGCGCAATGGGCGGCGCCGGGGAGCGGCACGCCTCCCGCCATCGAGCTGTATCGCCGCGTCGTGGAGGAAGCCGTGCGGCCGGCCCTTGAGCGCACCTTCGCCGGGCAGCCGGCGGGAGCGGCCGCCATGGCGTGCGGCGCGCCTGGCCAGCGGTTCGCCGATGCGGCGGATTCGGTGGCCGTCATGCATGCCGCGGCCACCGGCCGGGGCGTGCCGAGCGGCCGCTGCGCGGCGCTCCGGGTGCTGGTGGCCATGGGCGAAACCTCACGGGCGGCGGAGGGCCTCGCGTCGGTGCGCGCGGATGGAGCTGACGGTCCGGCCACGAGCCTGATCGCGCGCGACCTGCTCGCGCTGGCGGGCCGGCCGGGCGCGGCGCTGTCCGAGGCGCTCGCCGCCCTGGCGCCCAGCCGCCTGACGGACCGGGAGGTGGCGCCGCTCCGGCAGCTGGCGGTGCTGGCGCGGCAGGCGGGGGCCCCGGCCATCGCGATGCCGAGCCTGGCGGAATGGCTCGACCGCCACCCCGACAGCCAGGAGTCCGGCCCCGTCTGGCTGGAACTCGCGGCCAATGGGCTGCAGGCGGGAGGCGCCGCCCTGCCGCTCGCGGCGCGGGCGCTGGAGCGGGCCCGCGCCCTGCTCGGCCAGCACCCCGTCGTGCTCCGCCTGACGGCAGCCCTGGACCAGGCCCTGTTGCTCCACACCGCGGCCTGAACGGCACCCGCCCTTACCGACCCTGCGGGGACGAGAGCTCACGATGCGCAGCCTGGCCATCTGTCATCCTGCCGATCCGGACCTGGATCTGGCCACCGTCACCATCGCCGGCACGCCAGTCGCCACGGCCGCCCGGGAGATCGCCGACCCGCCCTTCGATCCTGAGGAGCCGGCCAACCGGTCGCTGGTCCGCCTCCGGGTGCTGGCTTTCTCGTGCAACTATCGGGACCGGGCCCGGATCATCGCCCTGGCGCAGAACATTCCCCCGGCGCGCTTCGCGACCTTCGGGTCGGAGTTCGTCGCGCTCGTGGAGGAGACCGGGGCCGACGTGACCCGGGTGCGGGCCGGCGAGCGCGTGATCGGGGACAACCATTACGACATGCCGTTCCGCCTGGCCCAGCGCGATCCGGCCCGCCCGATCGGCATTCCCTCGGTGCAGGCCTCGCGCCGCTCGCTGCTGCTGCACGAGCGGGCGGTGGTGCCGGTCCCGAGCGTCATGCCGGATCCGGTCGCGGCGGCGTTCAGCCTGAATGCGCAGACGGCGTACAGCATGGTGCGCAAGCTGAGCCCCCCGCCCGGCGCGCCGATCCTGGTGACGGCCGGCAGCTCCAACACCTCGCTGTTCCTGCTGTCGGCCCTCTGCACCCGGCAGGCCGAGGTCTACGTGACCACGACCTGTCCGCGCTGGATTCCCCGGCTCCGGGAACTGGGGGCACGGGCGGTGTTCGACGTGCGGCGGGCCCCGAATGCGCTGGAGGAGCACGCCGCCCTGCGTCAGGCGGCCAACGCCGTCGGCGGGTTCTACGCGGTCTGCGACCCATTCTTCGACCTCTATCTCCGCCAGTCGCTGCCGCTGGTCGCGCCCGGTGGGCGCTACATCACGTGCGGGCTGGAACGGCAGGGCCCCAACGCGGATGGGGAAGGCGGGAGCGACCCGGGCGAGGTGGCGATCGCGATGCAGATCGCGCTGTTCCGCAACCTCCAGCTCATCGGCAACTGCCTCGGGATGAGCGACGACCTGGCGCTGGCGCTGCGCGACTACGAGGCGGGACGCCTTCCGGTCGTGGTGGACTCGGCGTTCGGCGGGGAGGATGCGGGCCCGTTCCTGGCCCGGACCTACACCACCGCCGACCGGTTCGGGAAGGTGGTCTTCCGGTATGACTAGCCCGGCCGCCACGCGCCGCCGTTCCCGCCGCCCGCCACCGCCCGAGGTGGCGCGCATCATCGTCCGTGCGGCATCGCCCTGGGAGCGGGCTTCCCATCCCGCCTTCGCCCCCTGCGTCCCCGCCGATCCGGCCCTGGTGGGCGCGCGGCGCGCGGCGTGGGCCCGCGCCCTTGGCGTGGGCGACCCGGCGGCGCTGGCGGCGCGGCTCCGCGACCGGGGCCACGACGCGCCGGACTTCGAGCGCGCGCTCGCCGAGGTCGAGATCGCCCGGCCGGAGCGGCTCCCGCGCTGGGCGAGGGACCTGGCGCGGCTGCTGGAACCCGGGGTGGACCGGGATCCGATCGCGCCTTTCCGGAACGCGGAGGTGCTTGACGCCCAGACCCTGCGCACCGCCGGCGTGGACCCCGACCAGCCGTGGGCATGCCAGGGTGCCATCGCCCCGTTCCTGCGGCACGCGCGACGGCGGCTGCGCCGCGCCGCGCGCCGCAGTGGCGAGGCGCTGACGCCGCCGGTGGAACGCCAGCTCCTCCTGGCCCTCACCCAACGGCTGGCGATGCTGGTGGGACGGGTCTTCCTGGCCCGGGTCGAGGCCGAGCACCTGCTGGCCGGCTTTCCCGGCGCGGCGGGCATGACGATCTATCGTGCCTGCTTCGGCGATGATGTCCCCGTGGCGCTGCAATGGCGACGCCTGCTGCTGCACTACCCGGTGCTCGGCCGGTTGCTCGCCGTGGCACTGCGGCACTGGGGCGATGCGTCCGCCGAACTGCTGCGGCGGCTGGCGCAGGACCGCCAGGCGCTGACCGAGGCCTTCGGCGGTGGCGAGCCGCTGGGCCCCCTAGCCTCCATCCGCTCCGACACTGGCGACAGTCACGAACAGGGGCGAGCGGTCGCCATTCTCGGATTTGCCGGCGGCCAGCGGGTGGTGTACAAGCCCAAGGATCTGCGGATCGCGGCGGCGGCGCTCTCGCTGCTCCGGTGGTGCAATGACGCCGGGCTGTCGCTGCCGCTGCCGGTGCGGACCATCCTGTTGCGGCGGGATTACGCGTGGGAGGCGTTCGCCGTGGAGCGCCCCTGCGGGAGCCGGGCGGAGGTCGAGCGCTACTACCGCCGCATGGGGCAGTACGCGCGCCTGCTGCAGCTCACGGACGGGATGGACTTCACCACCGACAACGTCCTGGCACAGGGGGAAACCCCGGTGCTGGTCGACCTCGAGATGTTCGTGGCGCCCCGGTACCGGAGCGCGATCGCGGGGGAGGAAGGCCACGGCGGCCTGGGCGCCCTCACCAGCGACCTGCCGCTGCGCAGCGCCCTGGTCACCAGCAAGGTGTACGGTGAGGCGGGGCGCCGGCCGGCCGACCTCGGCGCGCTGGCCGGGTCGTCCCAGCGCCTTGCGCCGTTCAAGCTGCCGGTGCCGCTCCGGCGGCCCGGCGAGGCCCCCGCGTTCGAGTGGGGATATCTCCCCTTCTCGGGGGGCTCAGCCGCGCCGGTGATGGATGGGGCCCCCGTGCCGGTGGAGGAATTCGCGGACCAGGTGATCGCGGGATACGCGGAGATGGCGGCGCTCCTGCGCGATCACCGGCAGGAACTGGCCGCGGCCGACGGACCACTCGCGCCGCTCCGGTCCGCGCCGATCCGGGCGCTGTGCCGGGACACCCACATCTACGCCCGGATCCTCGGCGAGAGCCTCTGGCCCGACCGCCTGCGCGACGGCGTGCTCCGTGAACTCTGCCTGGAGCGGCTCTGGCGGGGACGGTTCGCCGACCCGGCCATCAACGCCGCCGAGATCGAGAGCATCCGCGACCTCGACATCCCCCTCTTCCGCGCGGTGCCGGACCGCAACGCCCTCTATACCGAGCGGGGCCACGAAGTGCCCGACTTCTTCGAGGCCGCGCCGTGGGCGCGGATCGCCGCGCACCTCGAGGGACTCGGGGGC
This sequence comes from Gemmatimonadales bacterium, assembly GCA_046327715.1. Taxonomy (GTDB): domain Bacteria; phylum Gemmatimonadota; class Gemmatimonadetes; order Gemmatimonadales; family GWC2-71-9; genus JADJOM01. The sequence goes on along the minus strand of JAXLXY010000011.1, from coordinate 83,172 downwards.
CGGACGGTCGGGGCGGAGGTCGAGGAGCTGCGCTCGGCGCTGTTCACGCTGGCGCCGTGGACCCGCGTCACCACCACGCCGGTGCCGCGCCCGCCCGCCGCGCCGGACTTCGCCGCCGCCGCGCGCGAGATCGGACGGGAGCTGGTGCGGAGTGAGTCCGTCGGCGGGCAGGCCGCGGGCTGGCTCGGGCTCCGCTACCAGCCGGAATTCGACGCCTGGGAGTTCACGGTGCTGCACGCCGACCTGCTGAGCGGGACCGTCGGCATCGCGGTGCTGCTCGCCGATCTGGCCAGGGGAGCGCGCGGGGCGCCCTCGCCGACGCTCGAGCGCCTGCTGGCGCGCCTCGAGCGCCGGCTCACGCTTCGTCTTGGCGGCGAGCCCGACGCGGACCCCTGGGAGAGCCCGGGGGCGTTCCACGGCTGGGGCAGCTGGTACTACGGCCTGGTCCGGGCGCACGTGGCGCTGGGGGACCGTGCCGCCGTGTCCCGCGCGGTGTCCCTGGTGGAGGGGCTCGACGTCGACCACCTCGACGCGGTGACGGGCGATGTCATCGATGGCCCCGCCGGCCTCCTCGCCGTCCTCGGCAGTACCCCCGCGTGGGCCATGACCCCGGCGCTCGCGCGCCTGATGCGCGCCGTGGCGCTCCGGGTCGGAGCCCAACTGACCGGAGGGGATACGCCGGGACCGGCACCCCTGCGGCCCGAGGGCGCCACCGGGCTCGACGCGCTCCCCGCCGGGAGGACTGGCGTGGTCTGGAGCCTCTGCCGGGCCGCGCGGCAGCTGGGTGATGCCACCCTGGCTCCAGCCGATGCGCTCGTGCAGCAGGCACTTCCGCCCGAGCCCGGAGTCGGGCCCGCCGGCCAGGCCGCGCTCCTGCTGGATCTCGCGGACCATGCGCCCGTCGCGCGCGATGCGGCGGTCCATCACGCGACGGCTGTGCTCGACCGGATGGGCGCGCCTGCCACCGGCGCGGAGTTGCTTGAGGCGGGCGAACTCGCGCTGGGGCTCGCCCGCCTGACGATGGACGCCCGCTATCTCGCGACCGCCCGTCGGTTCGGCGCCGGCCTTGTGGCCCGGCGCGCGGCGACGGGACGATGGTTTCCGGAGCGCCTTGCCTCCGACCGGCACCTGGTGTCGGCGATCAGCGGCACCGCCTCCGTGGCGCACCTCTGCCTGCGGCTGGCCGAGCCGGGACGGCACGCCTCGATCCGGCTGCTGGGCTGTTGAGGGCGCAGGGGTCGTGCGAATCCTCGACCTGGACCTGGACTTCTTCCTCGATCGCGTCGGTTTTCGACGGCCGGATGGCGGCCGACTGGACCCGGACCGGTATCACCCCTGGCCGGAGCCGGAACTGGAGTCCTGGCTCGACCGCTGCCTCCCGCCGAGTGCACCGCGCCCGCGGGGGCGGGTGGTGACCCACCATCGCGAGGCGTTCTACGTCTGGCGGGAGCTGGTGGAGCGGGGCGCGCTCGTGCCCCCCCTGGAGATCGTCCATGTGGACGCCCATGCGGACCTCGGCGTGAGCAATGATGGCCACCGGTACCTCATGACGGACCTGCTGCACCGGCCGCCCGCGGACCGGCGCGCCCCCGCCGCGGAGAAGCTCCGCGACGGCAACTACCTGCTCTTCGCCGTGGCGTGCCGATGGGTTGGGGCCCTCACCTACGTGACCCACCCGCAGAGGGAGCGGGCCGGCCGGCTGTGGCAGGACGACCGGCCGACCTGTCTCTTCCGCGACGACGACCCGGAGAGCGGCATCCTGGAGCTTCGACGCATGGCCTCGCGGGAGCTCGCGTTCCTTCCCCCGGTCCTGCACGGCTATGGCCGGACCGCGACCACCCCCCTCGGGCTCGAGCCCGCGGTGACGTTCCGGACCATCGCGGCCCGCGAGTTCGCGGTCGAGGCGCCGTTCGACTTCGTGCTGGTGGCGCGATCGCCTGACTACACGCCGGAGACCTCGGACCGCCTGCTGCCCCGCATCATGGCCCGGCTCGCCCCGGGCTGATCCCTCCCGGTCCCGAGCGCGCGCATGCACACCCTGCTCGACAGCCTGCTCACCGTCGGTCATCCGGCCGTCGCGACGCTGGTCTCTCCCGTCGCGTGGGAGCGCATTTCGGCGGTGGCAGACCGACTGCCCGCCCCGCTCGCCCGATGGCTCTACCTCGAGCGGCGACTGGACCTTTCCGACGAGCGGGTGGACCTGATCGTCGGGGTGGAGCGAACCGAGGCTCGCCGCCTCGCGGAACCGGGCAGGCCTTTCGAGCCGATGCCGCGCGGCATCCGCCGCCTTGCCCGGGCCTGGTCAACCGACCAGCGGTATCGGTCCATCGAGCGATGCTGGCTGGAATACGATGTCCTGCCCGACGGAGCGGCGCCTGCGCCGGGCGTCTTCCTCGACCTGGAGCCGGCTGCCGCGGTGCTCGGCCCGGCGGGCCCGTTCCCGGCCGTGCACCCGGGCCTGGCGTGTCTCGGTCTCCCGCCTGACCGGCTCCGCCCAGCCCTCCAGCTCCTGGCGCGGCTCCAGGGGCGGGCCCCGGGGCTGCTCCTTCCTTATGTAGGGTATTTCCCCGATCGCGCCGATGCCCCGCTCCGGGTGTGCCTTTCGGGCGTCGCGGAGGACACCATCGCCGCGCTGCTCACCGACCTGTCGTGGCCGGGTGAGGTCAGCCGGGTCGTGACCGTGCTGGCCGCGGCCGGCAGGGCCCCGAGCGTGATCCATCTTGATCTCGGTCCGGAGCTCCTGCCGAGTGTCGGGTTCGAGTTCGGGCTGGATCACGGCGCGCAGCTGGAAGGCCGGCTGGCCGAGGGGGCCTGGCTCACTGAGTGGGTTTGCCGGGGATGGTGCCGGCCCGAACTGGTCGCCGGACTCTGCCGCTGGCCCGAGGTGACCACCGGCGTGATGAGCCATGAGGTGTGGCCGAGCCTTCTGGTCCGCCGGGTCAACCACCTCAAGCTGGTCCTGGACGCTGCCGGTCGACTGGCGTGCAAGGGGTACCTCTGCTTCACGCACGCGCCACTCTCCGCCCACCGCCCGCGGCGGGCCGAGTCGAGGCAGCTCTCTATCCGTTAGATCGAGCGCTCGGCCCGGGCCGGATTCGCCGGGTGGTCCATGCTCGATGTTGTGGCCCTGACAGCAGTTGCTCACCGCGCCCCCGACGGTACGGGCCTTGCCTTCCTGCGATCAGCAAGTCGTCTGGTCTCCGCGTCACTGCCACGACATCCGGAGTAGCGATGCCCACGTCCAATGATCGGGAGCGCCAGGTCCTCGAAGCCGTCGTGGATCGGGCGTCGAAGGACCCAGTGTTCCGCAAGCTGCTGCTCACCGACCCGCGGGGCACCATCGACGCGAACTTCGGCGTCCGGATCCCGGAGACATTCCGGATCCGGTTCATCGAGCGGGACCCGGATCTCGACGCCCTCATCGTCCTGCCGGACCTGCAGGTCACCAACGCGGAGCTGTCGGACCAGGACCTCGAGGCGGTGACTGGCGGTGCCCAGCAGTCGGCATGGGCGGGCGAGCTGGGCCCGATCTCGGTTCCTGCGGCCGGCTTCATCCTCAACGGCGCGTACGTGCAGAGTCGTGGCACGCTCGGGCGCCGTTCCTAGCGGATTGCCCACCTCCCAACCCAGGAGCATCCCCGTGACCCCTCCGTCCGTGAACTCACCGGAGCGCCCGTCCCAGCCGTCGCCGACCCTGGCCGGGCTGGATGAACTGAGCGACGCGGACCTCGAGCATGCGGTCGGCGGGCTGGCGCGGGTCTGGCTGGGGGCGGACCTGCCCCGGTCCGAGGACGTCCTGTTCCGGTCCGCGCTGCCGGCGCATCCGGCCGTGTCGTGAGGATGTGATGACGGTCGCGACGTCCGGCGTCGTGCGACGGTCCGGCGCTGGCTGGTGGCTGCGCGGCGTCCCGCTCGGGCCGCTGTTCTGGCTGCTGTTGCCCACCGCGCTGGCCGCACAGGAGGAGGCGCCGCCCGGGGCCCTGCACCTGCGGGACGCGCTGCGACTGGCCCGCGGCGGGAACACCGCCATCCGCCTGGCGACGGAGCAGACCCGTGTGGCCTGGGCGGGCTCGCTGCAGGCGAGCGCCCCCTACGACCTCAACTTCACGACGTCGTTCACCTCGGTCACCAGCCGCAGCCCGGTGCAGGTGCCGGGGGCCGTCGCCTCGCTGCCGGACGTGAGCGCGCTGAAGCAGCTGGACTACAGCGTGGGACTGAGCAAGACCTTCCGCTCCGGCCTGCAGCTCTCGCCTTCGGTCACGGTGCAGCGGATCGACCTCTCGACGACGCCGGGCGCCCCGGTGGCGCGCTCCACCGTGGCGCTCAATGCGCTGGTGCCGTTGCTGCGCGACCGGGCCGCCCTGAACCTCCGCGCGTCCGGCGAGGTAGCCGACGCCGAGGTGCTCGCGTCGGAGGATGACCGGCGGCACGCGACGGCGGTGGCGCTGCAGTCGGTGGCGGCGGCCTACTGGACCTACGTGGGAGGGGTGCGGCGACTCGCCGCGCAGCAGGCCGCCGAGGCGCGGGCCCAGCGCACGGTGGAGGTGACCCGCCGGCTCATCGAGGCGGACGAAAGGACCCCGTCCGACCTCGACCAGGTGATCGCCAACGCGACCCAGAAGACGGTGCTGCGGCTGGCGGCGGAACAGGCGCTGGTCCAGGCCCGCCAGCAGCTCGGGGTCGCGATGGGGCTCGACCCCGGGGCGATCGCCACGCTGCCGCTACCGGCGGACAGCTTCCCCATGGCCGCCGGGAATGCCGCGGTGCCGCGCCTGGCCGATTGGCAGGCGCAGGCGGTGGCGGGGCGGCGCGACCTGTCGGCCGCCACGACGCGGGCCCGTGCCACTGACTGGCTGGAGCGGTCGGCCGCGAACGACCTGCGACCCCGGCTCGACCTGTCGGTCGGGGTGGGCTACCAGGGCATCGACCAGGGCAACGAGGCCGACCACACCCTGGGCGCGCTGTTTCGGAACGTGCCCGGGCTGCAGGCCACCGTGCAGGTCCGCTTCCAGCAACCGACGAGCGGGACCCTCGGTCACGCGCGGCTGGTCCAGGCGGAGGCCACCACGGCCCAGCGGGAGGCCACCCTGGCCGACCTGCGCCGGCGCATCCTCTCGTCGGTGGAGGTGGCGGCGCGGGGTCTCGATAACGCCCGGGTCAGCGTGGACGCGGCCGGCACGGCGGTGGCGATGGCGCGCCGCGGCGTGGACCACCAGGAGCGCAAGTTTGCGCTCGGGTTGGCCACGCTCTTCGACGTCATCCAGGCCCAGGACGCGCTCACCGCGGCCGAACTGAGCGAGATCACCAGCCAGCAGGCCTTCGCCGTCGCGATCGCGCAGCTCCGCCTCGAAACGGCCACCCTGGTGCTGGACGACGCGCCGGTGGACCTGCTGCAGGCGCCGTAGCCGCCGACCGATCCGGACGACCCATCCCCGTGAGGATTCCGTGAGCCAGATCTTCCGCAAAGTCTCGCTCGACCGCCTGGCCTCACCCGAGCAGCTGGACCAACTGATGCGCGTCACCGACTCGCGCGGGTGGATCGCGCTGGCCGGGATCGCGCTGGTACTGCTGACCGGCGTGGTCTGGGGCTGGCTGGGGCGGCTGCCCGAGCGGGTCGTGGGCCAGGGCATGCTGGTGCGCAGCGGCGGCGTGCTGCAGGTCATTCCCTCGGCCGGCGGACGAGTGGTCGACGTGGCCGTCGGGGTGGGGGACCATGTCACCGAGGGTCAGGTGGTGGCGCGGGTGGAACAGCCGGGGCTGGCGGACCGCCTGCGGAGCGCCCGGGCGACGCTCGCCAACCTGCAGGAGGCAGGGCGGGTGGCGGCGATGTACGGCCGCCGGGACAGCGACCTTCGCGGCACCATCCTGGCGCAGCAGCGGGCCAACCTGGAACGGGCGATCACCGCGGCCCGGGAGGATCTCGGGTGGCTCGGCGAGAAGATCACGAGCCAGGAACGCCTGGTGGCGGAGGGACTGCTGACGCGCACGACGCTGCTGGGGACCCGCCAGCAGTACGAGGCGACCCGCTCGCGCATCGCGGAATCAGAGAACCAGCTCACCCAACTGGCCCAGCAGGGGCTGGCGCTGCAGAACCAGGCCGAAGGCGACGCCATCGCGGCCGGATTCCGGTTGCGCGAAGCGGCGGCGCAGGTGGAGCAGCTGGAGCGGGAGCTGAACGAAAGCTCGCGGGTGACCGCGCCGGCGACGGGGCGGATCCTGGAGCTGCTGACCGAGCGGGGCAGCCTGGTGGCCCCGGGCGAGCCGATCCTGGCGCTCGACCTCGTGGGCAAGGAAGTGAAGGACCTGGAGGCGGTGCTGTACGTGCCCGCCATCCATGGCAAGCAGATCCGGCCCGGCATGACCATCCAGATCGCCCCGTCGACGGTGAAGCAGGAGGAGTACGGCCTGATGCTGGGGCGGGTGACCTACGTCTCCGACTTCCCCGCGACGAGCAAGGGCATGATGCGAGTGCTCAAGAACGACAAGCTGGTGTCGGCCCTTTCCGGGGGCGGCGCGCCCTACGAGGTGCACGCCGACCTGATCGTGGACCCGACCACCGTCAGCCAGTACCGGTGGTCGTCGTCCCAGGGCCCGCCGGTCAAGATCGAGAGCGGCACGCTCGCCATGGGCAACATCGTGGTGTCGTCGAAGCGTCCGCTGGAGATGGTGATCCCGCTGGTTCGCAAGTCCACGGGCCTGTAGCCCCGCTCCCGGTGCCCTCATGACTGCACCCATCGCCGAACCCACCCTGGCGGGCCGCCTGCAGCGGGTCGTGGCCCGGGGCCGGGCCCGCATGGAGGCCTGGCTGCCGGGCGGCCGCCCCGCGTCGCCAGCCGGGGACGAACCGGCCCCGCCGCCGGCCCGTCCGCACCGACGGGTGCGGACGCCGACGGTGCTCCAGATGGAAGCGGTCGAGTGCGGCGCGGCCTCGCTGGCCATGATCCTCGCGCATTTCGGCCGGCACGTGCCGCTGGAGGAACTGCGGCTGGCCTGCGGGGTGTCCCGCGACGGCAGCAAGGCCAACAACGTGCTCAAGGCGGCCCGGGAATACGGGCTGGTGGCGAAGGGGTTCAAGCGGGAGCCGGCCGACCTGGCGACGATGCCGGTCCCGATGATCCTGCACTGGAACTTCAACCACTTCATCGTCTTCGAGGGATTCCGGAAGGGGCGGGCGTACCTCAACGACCCCAACTCCGGCCCGGCGTCGACCACGCTCGAGGAGTTCGACCAGGCCTTCACCGGGGTGTGCCTGACCTTCAGTCCGGGGCCGGCGTTCGCGCGGGGTGGGGAGTCGCCCAGCCTGCTGGCGCCGCTGCGCCGGCGGCTCGCGGGCTCGGGCGGCGCGGTGGTGTTCGTGGTGCTGGCCGGCTTGTCGCTGCTGCTGCCCGGGCTGGTGGCGCCGACCTTCAACCGCATCTACCTCGACGACCTCCTGGTGAAGGGGCTGCACGAGTGGCTGCGTCCGCTGCTGTGGGTCATGGGCCTCACGGCGACGGTCACCTTCGGGCTGGTGCTCCTGCAGCAGCGCTACCTGCTGCGCTTTGAGAGCAAGCTGTCGCTGGATACCTCCGGCAAGTTCCTGTGGCACGTCCTGCGACTCCCGGTGGAGTTCTTCACCCAGCGGTACGCGGGCGAGATCGGGAACCGGGTGGGGATCAACGACAAGATCGCCCGGCTGCTGTCCGGCGACCTGGCCACCACCACCCTGAACGTCCTGGTGATCGCGGGCTACGCCGCGCTGCTGGTGCAGTACGACGGGCTGCTGACGGCGCTGTGCGTGGGTACGGCGGTGCTCAACATCCTGGCGCTGCGCTACGTCTCGCGGCGGCGCACCGACCTGAACCAGCGGATCCTCCAGGACCGCGGCAAGCTGATGGGGACCGCGATGGGCGGGCTGCAGACCATCGAGACCCTGAAGGCGACGGGCTCGGAGTCGGATTTCTTCGCCCGCTGGTCGGGGTACCAGGCGAAAGTCTCCAATGCCTTCCAGGACCTGCAGCTCACCACGCTCTTCCTCTCCAACGTCCCGCCGCTCCTGCTGGGCGTGACCACGGCGCTGGTGCTGGGCGTGGGCGGGGCGCGGGTGATGGACGGCTACCTGACGATGGGCATGCTGATCGCCTTCCAGTCGCTGATGTTCGCGTTCCTGGCGCCGGTCAACAAGCTGGTGGAGCTGGGCAGCACGCTGCAGGAGGTCCGCGGCGACATGAACCGGCTCGACGACGTGCTGCGCTACCGCACCGATCCCGGCCTGGAGGCGCTCGCCCCGGTGCCCGCGGAGGGCCACGTCAAGCTCGAGGGCTACCTGGAGCTGCGCGGGGTCACCTTCGGGTATAACCGGCTCGATCCGCCGCTCATCCAGGACTTCAACCTCCGGCTGACACCGGGCATGCGGGTGGCGCTGGTCGGCGGCTCCGGCTGCGGCAAGACCACCGTGGCCAAGCTGGTCGCGGGGCTGTACCAGCCGTGGAGCGGCGAGATCCTCTTCGACGGCAAGCCGCGGACCGAGGTGCCGCGGCCGGTCCTGGTCAACTCGTTCGCCGTGGTGGACCAGGAAGTGAGCATGTTCGAGGAGTCGATCAAGGACAACCTGACGCTCTGGAACCACACCGTGCAGGAGCATGACCTGGTGCAGGCGGCCCGCGACGCGGCGATCCACGCCGACCTGGCCGACCGCCCGGGCGGCTATGCCTCGATGGTCGAGGAGGGCGGCCGGAACTTCAGCGGCGGGCAGCGCCAGCGCATGGAGATCGCGCGCGCGCTGGTGCTCAATCCCGCGATCATGGTGCTCGACGAGGCGACCAGCGCGCTCGACGCCACGACGGAGAAGGAGATCGATGAGAGCCTGCGTCGTCGCGGCTGCACCTGCCTCATCGTGGCGCACCGGCTGAGCACCATCCGCGACTGCGACGAGATCCTGGTGCTGGACAAGGGCCGCATCGCGCAGCGCGGCACCCATGACGAGCTGATGGCGGTGGCCGGCCACTACCGTGACCTGATCGCCGCCGAGTAACCCTCCGGTCCCTTGCGGGAGCCCATGCGCATGGCTGACACGCTTTCGACATCCCCCGACGCGCCCGCGGTCGACGCCCGGCTCTTCGACGCCGATGGCGGGCAGTCGCTCGACGTGGGCAGCGACCAGCCGTTCCTGCTCGATGATGACCGGATGTGGCTGGTACAGCAGGGCCACGTGGAGGTCTTCTGCGTCCGGCTGGACCGGGGGAAGGCCACTGGCGCGCGCCACCACCTGCTGCGGGTCGGCGCCGGGCGGCCCCTGTTCGGGCTCGGGCCCGAGGCCACCGGGGGCGAGTGGGGACTCCTCGCCGTCGGGACCTCGGGGACGCGGCTGCTGCCGGTCCGCCGGGCCGCGCTGCGCGCGCTGGGCCGCGATCCGGCGCACGCCGGGGAAGTGGCGGCCCTGCTCGACCACTGGATCCACGCCCTGTGCGCCGCGATCACCGGCGACCTGCGGCCGAAGCGCGTCACCGAGCTCGCCGCGGGGGAGCCCCACGTGGTCGAGGAACGCGGCGCCGCCCGGCCCCGGCCGCCGATCGGCTGGATCCGGCACTCGGCGGGGCACGCCCTCCTGCTGGGGCGGCCCGAACTCGAGGTGAACGGGCACGGGTTCACCCCCGTGGCGCGGTCGGCCTGGCTCGAGCTGCTGCCGGAGAGCCGCTTCGAACTGGTGGAGACGGGGACCCTGGTGGCGGACGACGATGCCTGGTTCGGGCTGAGCCGGCTGCATGCCCTCGTGCTCCGCTACATGGGGCTCCAGATCCTGGAGTCGCAGGGCCGGGAGCGCGAGCGGCTGGAAGCGAAGGCGGCGCACGACCGGTCGGCGCTGCAGCAGGCCTGCGCCCGGCTGGCGGTGAGTCTCGACCCGGAGCTGGCCGAGGGCGAGGAGCTCGCCGGCCCCACGGAGGCCGAGCGCCGAACCGACCCGCGCGCGCCAGACGCCCTGTTCCTCGCCTGCCGCCTGGTGGGCCGGGCCGCCGGCGTCACCGTCGTGCCGCACCCGGCCGGTGAGGGGTCGGCCGTGCCGCGGGACCCGCTGGAGGCGATCGCGCGGGCCAGCCGCCTGCGGATGCGCCGACTGGCGCTGCGCGGCGAGTGGTGGCGGGAGGACAACGGGCCGATGGTCGCCCGGCTGGCCGACGGCGACCACCCCGTGGCCCTGCTGCGCGACCGGAAGGGACAGTACCGGCTGCACCATCCGGTCGACCGCACCGAGGTCACGGTCACCCGTGAGGTGGCCGACACGCTCCACCCCTTCGCCCATGCCTTCTACCGTCCGTTCGCCGCCACCCGGCTCGGCGTGCGGGATGTGCTCCAGTTCGGCTTCCGCGGCTGCCAGCGCGACCTGTGGATGCTGCTCGCCTGTGGCCTCGCGGCCGCGGCGCTCGGCATGGTCCCGTCGATCGCCACCGGGGTGCTGTTCAACGACGTCATCCCCGCGGCCGCGCGCCCGGCGCTGGTGCAGATGACCGTCATCCTGATCGTCTGCGCGCTCGTCACCAGCCTGTTCACCGTGGCCCGCGGCATCGCCCTCCTCCGCATCGAAAGCCGGATGGGTGCCAGTGTCCAGGCGGCGGTCTGGGACCGGCTGCTGGGGCTGCCGCTGGCGTTCTTCCGGCCGTACACCGCCGGCGACCTCGCGGTGCGGGCGATGTCCATCGACGCCATGCGCCAGGTCATCTCGGGCACCACGGTGACCGCGCTGATGGGCGGCCTCTTCTCGGTCGGCAACGTCGCCCTGATGTTCTGGTACAGCGCCTCGATGGCGTGGCGGGCCTCCCTGCTGATCGGACTGGTGATCCTGCTGACCGGCATCGGCAGCTACTTCCAGCTCCGCTACAACCGGCAGATCTACACCCTGCAGTCCAAGGTCTCGGGCCTGGTCCTGCAGCTGCTGGGCGCGATCGCGAAGCTCCGGGTGGCCGGCGCCGAGGTCCAGGCGTTCTCCCGCTGGGCCGACCGCTTCGCCGAGCAGCGGCGGCTCCAGTACGGCGTGCGCCGGATCCAGAACTGGGTCAGCGCCCTCAATGCCGCATTCCCGGTCCTGGCCTACCTGGTCATCTTCTGGATCGCCCTCCCGCTGATCACCGAGGGTCAGGAGATGCGGACCGGCGACTTCATGGCCTTCCTCTCCGCCTACGCTTCGTCCTCGGCCGCCCTCCTCTCCACCTGCATGGCGCTGCTCTCGACCCTCAACATCGTGCCGCTGTACGAGCAGGCGCGGCCGATCCTCGAGGCCCTGCCCGAGGTCGGCGCCGGCAAGGCGGACCCCGGGGTGCTCACCGGCGAGATCGAGGTCCAGCACGCCGTGTTCCGCTACAACCCGGATGGCCCGCCGGTGCTCCGCGACGTGACGCTGCAGATCCAGCCGGGGCAGTTCCTCGCCCTGGTCGGACCCTCCGGTTCCGGCAAGTCGACGATCCTCCGGCTGCTGCTGGGCTTCGAGACCCTGGAGTCGGGCGCCATCTACTTCGACGGGCAGGAGCTCGGTGGCCTCGACGTCCAGGCGGTGCGGCGCCAGATCGGGGTGGTGCTGCAGAGCGGGCGGCTGATGTCCGGGGACATCTTCACGAACATCGTCGGGTCCTCGCTGGCCACCCTGGACGAGGCGTGGGACGCGGCCCGCATGGCGGGCCTCGACGACGACGTCCGGGCCATGCCGATGGGGATGCACACCGTGATCAGCGAGGGGGGAGGCACCCTCTCCGGCGGCCAGCGGCAGCGGCTCCTGATCGCCCGGGCCATCGTGCACCGGCCCCGGCTGCTGTTCTTCGACGAGGCGACGAGCGCGCTGGACAACCGCACGCAGGCGATCGTCAGCCGAAGCCTGGAGCAGCTGCAGGCCACCCGGATCGTGGTGGCCCACCGGCTCAGTACCATCGTGAACGCGGACCGGATCATCGTCCTGGACCGTGGCCGCATCGTCCAGAGCGGCCGCTACGAGGAGCTGATGGCCCGCGAGGGACTGTTTCGCGAACTCGCTCGACGGCAGATCGCCTGATCCGCCGATCCTATCCGGAGAATGCCCATGCCGCGCCCGCTCTCGTCCCCGTCACTCCGCCTGCTGCTGCCGGCGCTCGCCGCGCTCCTGGGTTGCCAGGGGGGCCCGGCGCGCGGCCCGAACGACCCGATCGTCCTGGGGGTGGCGTGGCCCTGGCAGGCCCGGCAGGGCCTGCGCTTCGAGGACGGCCTGACCCTGGCGATCGAGGAGACCAACGCGGCGGGCGGGGTGCTGGGCCGGCCGCTGTCCCTGCGGCGGGTCGATGACGAGGAGTCCGTGGACGCCGGGCGCCTTGCAGCCCAGGCGCTCGCAGCCGATCCCGAGGTGACGGCGGTGATCGGGCACCTGCAGTCGTACGTGGCCGTGCCCGCGGCGGCGATCTACGACCTGGCGGGCAAGGTCCTCCTGGCGCCGGCGGCCACCGACCCGCGCCTCACCGCCCTGGGCTACCCGCGGGTGTTCCGGGCCACCTTCACCGACCGGGTCGTCGGCGAGACCCTGGCGAGCTACGCCCGGGCGCAGGGCTATCGCCGGATCGCGATCTGCTACATCCGCAACACCTACGGCCGCAACCTGGCCAACGCCTTCGAGGAGGACGCCATCGCCCATGGCCTGCAGATCGTGGCGCGCCAATCCTACGATCCCAGCGACCAGGTGAGCGAGCGCACGTTCAGCGAGATGGTGGCCGACTGGCGGCACGAACCGCTCGATGCCGTGTTCCTCGCCGGTGAAACCCCCTCGGCCGGCTACTTCCTGGTCGAGGCCCGCCGCCAGGGGCTGCAGGTGCCCGTCCTCGGTGGTGACGCGCTGAGTTCCCCCGAACTGCTGCAGGTGGCCGGCGCCGACGCCGAGGGGGTGGTGGTCGCCACGATCTTCCATCCCGATGATCCGCGCCCCGAAGTCCGCCGCTTCTCGGACGCCTTCCGCCGACGCTTCGGCATCGCCCCGGACCCGGGCGCGGCGATCGGCTACGACGCGGTCCGCCTGCTCGCGGACGCCATGACGCGCGCCGGCTCGGTGGACCCGGCCCCCCTGGCCACGGCCCTGCACGCCACGCGCGACTTCACGGGGGTGACCGGCACCTTCACCTTCGGCCCCGACGGCGACCTGATCGGCAAGGCACCGGTCATCGTCCAGGTGCGCCAGGGCGAGTTCGCCTTCCGGGGCGCGCCCACGCCCGGCGCGCAGATGGCGGCGCGATGACGGGCGCCAGGGCCTGCCCCGCCGGCGCGCAGCACGACCCGGACTACCGCGCAGCCATCCTGCGGCGCCACGGGGCCGATGCCGGCACCCTCGCGGAGCTGCTGGCGTACACGGCGAGCGCGTTCTCGCGGCCCGACGTGATGCCGGCCGACTATCCCCTGCCCGACGAGCGATTCGTCGCCGCCTGGGAGCGCTACGCCGCGTCGGCCGCGGAGCGCGGCGTGGTGCCCGTGCTCCGCGAGGCGCTGGTGCAGCTGCGCTTTCCCATCGTCGAGGGCATCAGCCAGACCGAGGCCTACCGCGCCGCGACCCAGCGGGGCGCAGGCCCGACGGAGGGGGCGGTGCATCCCGGGCTGGCCTTCGTCGCCCCCGACCGGATCGAGCTGCTGCTCTACCCCACGCCCGCGGGCCGGATCCCGGTGATCATCGCCCGGGAGCGCGCCGATTTCGAGACCCTGGTCCGCGCCCTCACGCGGAAGAATGAGCCGGCGCCGGTGCCCCCGTCCATGGGCGCGTGCATCGTGGGCGGCTACAACAACTGGGAACGGGTGGCCCGGCTGCGGGAGGCGTGGCAGGCGGAGGTGGCGGAGCCGTCGGAGGCGGCGTGGGCGGAGGAATTCCGGGCCCTCGTGCCGCGAAAGGAGATGTACCAGGACCGGTTCATCCTGCTGAGCGCCGGCCCCTACAGCGCCGTGCCCGGCGTCGCCCTCGGCCTGAGCGCCACCGCCTGGGCCGAGCGCTCCCTGGTCCTGCGGCTGGAGCATGAATGCGCCCACTACTTCACGCGGCGGGTCTTCCAGTCGATGAGGAACGTGCTGCTCGACGAGCTGCTCGCCGATTTCATGGGAATCGTGGCGGTCCGCGGACGTTACTCTGCTGGCTGGTTCCTCCACTTCCTCGGGCTGGAGCAGTACCCCCAGTGCCGCGCCGGCGGCCGGATGGAGAACTACCGTGGCTCCCCGCCGCTCTCCGCCGCTGCCCTCGACGTGCTGTCATCGCTGGTCCGGGCCGCCGCCTTCAACCTTGAACGGCTGGACCTGGAGCGATCCGCGCCGGCCTGGGGGCTGGTGGAAAAGGGCCGCACGCTCGCGACACTGACCGAAATGTCACTCGAGGCCCTCGGCGACCCGGCGATGGTCACGAGGGTGTGGAAAACGGCGCTGGGATGAGAACTGCCACGGAGGTGGCGAGATAGGCGCCTCACCGCGCGCTGCGTGTTGACAGTGATTGTCGTGGATGTGGGTTTGTTGACACGCGGCGACTTCATGAATGCGCCGCTGCTGTGGATAACGAGCGTGCGGGAGCCTCGACGACGCGTCGTGCTGTGGATATGTACGTGCTTGACGAGTCTCAGGCTGAATCGAATATTGCGAACCGCTCCCACTGGCTAACAAGTCACGCCGGTGCATGTCCACGGACGGACACCCCCATCCTGCCGGCCCAGTCCACCGAAGGTCACCACCCTCGCGTGCTGGCGAACGGACGGATTCCCCACAGATCGGAGCCGCCATGCTAGCATCTGCCGTTCCCACGACGTACGACCGGATGGAGGCGCAGCTGCCGCTGGCACGCACCATCGGCGCGCTGGCGGAGCGGGAGTGGGGAGGGCAGCGACCCACCGTGATCATCGGGCGCCATCCGTCCCTCGAGGACGCGCTGCAGCGGGCGGAGAAGTACTCCAAGGCCTCGAGCCCGATCCTGCTCACCGGAGAGACCGGCACGGGCAAGGAGCTGTTCGCCCAGGCGATTTACCTGCTCTCCAACCGCGCCCACGGACCCTACATCAGCGTCAACTGCGCCCAGTACCATGAGTCCCACCTCATGGCCAGCGAACTGTTCGGGCACCGCAAGGGGAGCTTCACCGGCGCGGTGGCCGACCATCGCGGCATCTTCGAGGAGGCGGACGGGGGCGTGGTGTTCCTGGACGAGATCGGGGAGCTCTCGGCCCAGGCCCAGGCCATGCTGCTGCGGGCGCTGAGCGAGGGCGAGATCATGCCGGTGGGCGCCACCCGGCCCAAGCGGGTGAATGTCCGGGTCATCGCGGCGACCAGCCGGGACCTGTCGGTCATGATCGAGCAGGGGACCTTCCGCCCCGACCTGTACTACCGCCTGCGTCACCTGCGGATCTGCGTGCCGCCGGTGCGGGCGCGGGGGACGGACTGGGGGCTCATCACGCAGCACTTCCTGGCGGAGCAGCGGGATCAGAGCGAGATCGACAAGCGCTTCTCATTGCGGGCCCAGGACCTGCTGGCGGCCTATCACTGGCCGGGCAACGTACGCGAGATCCGCAGCGTGGTGGACACCGGGTTCCACATGAGCGACAAGACCATCATCGAGCCCTCCGACTTCGCGGAGGCGCTCGAGCGGGTCACCAGCGTGGCGGAGTTCTCGCGGGCCCTCGCCGCTACGGAGGTCGCCGTCCGGTTCGAGCGGATGGTGGGAGGCGGCGAGACCTTCTGGGAGGTGGTGCACCGGCCGTACCTCGACCGCCAGATCAGCCGCGACGACGCCCGCGCCATCGTGAGTCGGGGACTCGACCAGACGCGCGGGAGCTTCAAGCGGTTGCTGCCGCTGTTCCACATTCGTCCCGAAGAGTATCTCCGCTTCATGGATTTCCTTCGCCACCAGCGCCTGAAGCCCGAGCCCTGACCCCCGGAGGTCCCGTGCCCGAACCACACGCGGACGGCGTCGCGGTGTATTGCGACTACGCGGCCACCACGCCGGTCCATCCCGAAGTGCTCGAGGCCATGGCGCCGTACTTCCACGGCGGTTTCGGCAACCCCTCGAGCGCGCACCACTTCGGCCGCCGCGCGCGGGCCGCGCTGGAAGACGCCCGCGCCCGCCTCGCGGCCGCGCTCGAGGCCGAGCCCGACGAGATCGTCTTCACCGGCGGCGGGACCGAGGCGGACAACCTCGCCATCCTGGGCGTCAGCCGCGCGCTCGCACGCGCGGGAGCCCGGCCCTTCGTCTGTTGCTCGCCCATCGAGCACAAGGCCGTGCTCGCCGCGGTCGAGCGGGCGGCGGCCGCCGGCGCCCGCACGGCGCTGCTCCCGCTGCGACCCACCGGCGTCGTCGACCTCGCCGGCTTCGATGCCCTGGCCCCGTCGGCCCCCGGACTCTGTTCCCTGATGTGGGTGAATAACGAAGTCGGGACGCTGCAGCCGGTGCCGGCGCTCGTCGCGCGCTGCCGTGCCCGCGGGCTGCTCTGCCACACCGACGCCGTGCAGGCCTTCGGCAAGCTCCCGATCAGCGTCCGGCAGACGCCGGTCGACCTGCTCTCGCTGTCCGGCCACAAGATCGGGGCCCCCAAGGGCGTCGGCGCCCTCTACCTGCGGCGCGGTACCCCGATCGAGCCGATGGTGGTCGGAGGCGGCCAGGAGTCCGGGCTGCGTCCCGGTACCGAGAACGTCGCCTTCGCCATCGGGCTGGCCCGGGCGGCGGAGCTGGCGCTGGCGGACCGGGACCGGGAACAGGCCCGACTGGGCGAATTGCGCGACGGCTTCGAGGCGGCCCTCCGCGCCTGCTGCCCCGAGGTCCAGGTGCACGGCGCCGCGGGCGACCGGGTCCCGTACATCTCCAGCCTGGCCCTGCCGAACCCCTCGGGGCAGTCGCCCACGGTGCTGCTCGACCAGCTGGGCGTGGCCTGTTCCGCCGGGTCGGCATGTTCCGCCCGCTCCCCGAAGCCCTCCCACGTGCTGACGGCCATGGGAGTGAGTACGGAGGTGGCCCGCAACACGGTGCGGGTCAGCTTCGGGCGCGAGACCACCAGCGCCCACGTCGACCGCCTGGTCGCAGCCATGATCGATGTCATCGCCCAGCTGCGGGACGCCCCCGCACCGCTCACGGGCGACTGGAACCAGGTCGAGCCCGAATCCCGTGAGGTCCTCGCGCGCTGACGGCGAGGGTCACAGCGGTCTCTTGCGCGGGCGCGGACGACTCCCCACCTTCCTGCCCCATTTGCCGTTCCGGCCCTCGACCCATGTTCCGTCACCAGCCATGACCACGACGACCGACGACATCCTGCTCGAAACCCCATCCCTCCTGGTCCGCCGGGATCCGCTCAAGGGCCGCGGGGTGTACGCCGCCCGGGCCATCACCGAGGGGGAGATCCTCGACCTCGCCCCGGTCTCGATCATCACGACCGCTGAGGCCGAGCTGCTGGAGCGCACCCCCCTGGCGCACCACTACTTCCATTGGGACGGGGACGAGGCCAACGAGGCGGAGTGGCGCGGGGCGATCGCCTACGGGCTGGTGAGCCTGGTGAACCACGCCGAGGAGGCCAACGCGGGCGTGTGGCCTGAATACGAGCGGGAACTGGTGGTGCTCGAGGCGCTGCGGCCCATCGCGGCCGGCGAGGAGATCACCATCCACTACGACGTGGAACTCTGGTTCGACGCGGTCTAGCGATTCTCCGCCAGCACCTGCCGCGCCACCTCCTGCAGTCGGCGCACCGCCCCGGCGCCGATCTCCGGGTGGCCCGGCACCGCGGCGGGGAGCATCACGGGATCGGCGCCGGTGAGCACCGCCACCAGCACCACCGCTGCCAGGTACGTCCCCGCCACCGAGGGGTGGAAGCCATCCCCTGAGGCCACGCCCGGGCTGGGCGCCGCGGTGAGCGCCAGCCGCCAGCCGGCGCCCACCGGCGCGAACCGCCCCGCCACCGCGCGCGCCGCGTCCCGGTAGTTCACCCGCGCATCCTCCGTCGCCGCCACCCGCTCCACCCCCGGCCAGACCATGTAGAGCACCGGCTCCGCCCCGGCCTGCCGGATGAGCGGGGCCCACTGCCGCGTCCACTCGATCAGGTGCACGCGACTGTCGGGCTGGGTCGAGGGCCCCTGCTGCAGCACCACGAAGTCCCACCGCGCCGCCTGCAGCCGCGCCCGCGCCGACCCTTCCGCCATCAGGTCCTCGAGCGACGCGTTGGGCAGCGCCACCATGTCGGTGACGGGACGCGGCCCCCCCGTCTGCTCCGCGACCGCGGCGACCATCGCGGGGAGGTCGTTGACGTAGGTGAACGAGTTGCCGAGGAACAGGATCCGGGCCGGCTCGGCGGGCGCGCCATCGGCGGGGGCCTGGCAGCCGAGGAGCGTGAGGCAGAGCGAGAGGAGGGCGAAGGGCATGCGCCAAACTACGGCGCCGCCCGCCGCCAGGCGTGTTCGAGTCCGGTAAGCCGCGCCCGGCGGCTCAGTCGTCCCCGCCGCCCTCGTGCTCGCTGGCCGAGCGGTGACAGCGGACGCAGTCGGCGAGGTTGCGGATCCCTTCCTCGCGGTGCTCGCCCAGGATGTTCTGCGGGGTGTGCTCGTGGCAGCCGTAGCAGGTGTAGCTGCGGTAGCTGCCGGGCTGGTCGTGGCAGGTGGCGCAGCGGGCGTTGTGGTCGCGGTCGAGCACGAAGTACCGCTCATGGGCGAAGTCGGCGGGCGACCAGGCGCGGGTGGTGTGGCAGTCGGCGCAGCTGGCGGCGGCGTCCGCATGGAGGCCGTCGTCGGGGCGGTCGGCGTCGTGGCAGGCGGCGCAGCGGCGCGTCCCGGCGTAGCGCTGGTGGTCGAACTGCGCCGGGGTCCACGCCTCGGTGGTGTGGCAGTCGCCGCACTCGCCGGGGAGCCGCTCGTGGGTGGCGTCGGCGGGGCGGCTGGCCTCGTGGCAGGTGCCGCAGCGCTCGCGGTCGGCGGCGGCGAGGCCGTCGTGCGCGAAGGGCCGCGTGGCCCGGGCCGGGTCGGCGCCGGCATGGTCGGTGTGGCACGCGAGGCAGTCGGCGGCGCCGGGCGAGCGGTGCAGTCCCACCAGGCCCGGCCGCGGTTCCCACCCGGCCGGGCGGACGGTGCGCGCGAGCCCGATGCTGTCGGGGGCGTGGCAGGCGGTGCAGCGCGCGGCCGGCGTGCCCTGGAATGGTGCGTGGCAGCCGAGGCAGTCGGCGGCGATGGCCGCGTGACCGGCTACCAGCGGGCCCGGGTTCAGGGCGGAGGCGGGGGTGAGCAGGGCGAGCGCGGTGCCGAGCACCAGGGTCAGCAGGAAGACGGTCCGGGCGCGCATGGGCTACCAGTCCCGCAGCACGACGACGCTCAGGATGTGCACCAGCGCGAGGGCCATGAAGACGGCGTTGAGCGGCATGTGGATCACCCGCCACTGCCGCATGAGGTCCACGGTGGTGGCGTCGAGGAGGCGGTTGTCCTCCGGCTCGGGCCGGGCCTCCTGCGCCTTGAGGGTGTCCACGGCACGGCGGAGCAGCACCGCGCCGGTGATGCCGCTCGCCACGACGATGAGCATGGCCGCGAGCGCGAGCCACGGCAGGATCGCGTTGAAGTGGATGCCGCTGTGCAGGATGATGCAGAGGGTGCCGAGCCAGCCCAGGGTCTCGTGCAGCTCGAGCAGCCGCTTGGGCGAGCCGGCGCGGAGCAGCTTCCGCTTGCGCAGCGAGTAGAGGAACGAGACGATGACCAGCAGGGTCCCGACGGGCCCGAGGTACCACCCGATGGCGGCCAGGCCGGCCAGGTGCAGGGCGTAGTCGAATGCGATCCCGGCGAGGATCAGGCCCAGGAAGAGCGCGGCATTGGGCAGCAGCTGTCGGACCACGAGCGAGCGGTGCATCGGCGGAGGCCTCCGGGACGTGGCCCAAGGCTAGTCCCGGTGGATGAACCCACGATGAGCGCGCTAGCGTCCCTCCACCAGGACGCCCAGGGGCACCTTGCGCCAGCCGCGCCAGGCCTGCCAGTCGCCGGCGGGCGCGCGCACGGCGAGCTGGGCCGAGATGCCGCCGTCGAGCGCGACCGCGCGCCGGCAGCCCTCGTCCCGCAGCAGGCGCGCGGTCTCCGCGAGGGTGAGGCCGAAGGGGATCGGGCCGCCGGCCTCGCCCAGGCCGTCGAAGCGGGTCAGCAGCACCAGGAGGCGGCCGTCGGCCAGGTGGCAGATGGCGAGGCGCGCGTCCCGATGGGTGATGCCCACGCCGCTCCCCGGCGTAGTGAGCGCCGCCGGCACCTCGCCCTCGCCGACAAGCAGGGCAGGGTAGGACTGGAACGCGAGCTCGATCCCGCCGGCGGCGCGCACGGCGGCGATGCTGTCCGGCGGCAGGAAGCGCACACCGCCGGCGCTATCCACGGCCACCGCCTGCGAGAGGGGGCCGCTCCCCGGCGGGCGGAGCTCCACGCCGTCCATCACGGTCCAGCCCCAGGGCGCGATGCCGCTGAACTGGCCGGCATTGAACGCGGCGAGCGCGGTGGCGGGCGCGCTGTCGACCGTCCACACGCCCTGGTCGAACCCGGCGCTGAGCCGGGGTTGCAGCCGGAGGCGCACCCGCGCCGGGTCGAGCCGGAGCAGGCGCAGCTCGGTCCAGCGACCCTCACCCGCCGCCGCGACCGTCCGATCCCCCAGCTCGACGCCGGGGCGCACCGCCCGCCACCGGGTGACGCCCGCCGTGGCGGGCGCGCGGCTCCCCGCGCCGGTAAAGAGCAGCAACGCTCCCCCCAGCGCGGCGAGCAGCAGGCTCCGGCCGGTGGTCACCCGAGCCCCACGGCCTTGAGCCGCTCACGCAGCTCACGCTTCTTCGCGTCGACGGCCTGCTTCTCCTTGTCGGCCAGGCCGGCACGATTGCCCGCGTTGAGGTAGGTGAAGATCAGCTCCTTGAACTGGGCATAGTCCGTGAGCGACATCCCCGCCGCCCGCGCGCCGGCCTCCTCCGGATTGCCCGCCGGCTGCCGCTGCATGGCCTGCTGCTCGGCGGTGGGCTGGGCCGGCGCGGCGCAGGCGGCCTGGATGCGCGCCTGCATCTCGTTGGCCAGCACCGCCATCCGCTGCCCGATCTGGGAGGCCTTGGCGTAGTCGCCCTTGTCGGCGGCTTCCTTCCCCTGGGCCTCGAGCCGCTGCAGCTCGGGCCACGCGGGGTCGCTGGCCTTCTTGTCCTCGAAACATTGCGATTGCTGCGAGGAGGCGTTGCGCGCCGCCTCCTCCCGTTCGTGCCGCAGCCGTTCCTGCTCCGCCTGCTGCTGGCGCACGGTGGCCTCGGCCTTGAGCCCGGCGAGCAGGTGGTCAACGGATTCGGGAGTGGCCTCCGGCCCGGCCATCCGGGCCGGCTGGTCGGTGGACTGGATGCCCGCGGCCTGGGTGGCCTTCTCCTTGGCCTTCCGGGTGAGGCCGCCGAGCTGGGCCTCCGCGGGCTGGGCAACGAGGGACAGGGCGACCAGCAGGCTGGTCAGGGCGAGCGAACGGCCGAACATGGTGCGGCTCCGAGGAATGGGTGACGGGCGAAAGGTACTCAACCACATCACCCGCAGGTCACCCCCGGATCACCCGGGGTGATGAGGGGTAAGCCCATGACGATTAAAGACATAGGATAAACACCCTCGAGCGGTTGGCCGGCGCTTTCGGGGGCTGGCTGGCGCCGGTTCTGACCCGCTCGATCAGCGATCGTGATGGCGCCGTGACGCCGCGTGGCGTGATTCACCCCCGTGCCGAAGTCCCGGGTGCTCCGCCCGGACCTGGCCGGCCATGCGGAACCGACACGGGAGTAAGCGATGCTCCTCATTGCCCTGGCCGGATTGCCCGGCCCGACCCCGAGTCCGTTGTTGCTGCTAGCGGGCGCGGGAGCCGTCAGCGCGGTGGGATGGGCCACGCTGGCGGTAGCCAGGTCACATGCCAGGCTCCGGACCGAGCTCGAGGAGTACAAGGAATCCCAGCGGCCGGCGCCGGCAGCGGCCCCGCCGGGACACCCGCGGCGACCGAGGGCGCCGACCTTTGGTGCGCTGTACCAGGCGCGCCCATCCCCGATCGCCGGCCTGGGTGAGCATCCTTGGACACTTCCCCTGGTCGGGGGCGGCGCCTGCATCATGCTGACCCTGCTGCTCGGCTTCTCGAGCCGGCAGGCGGCCCCTGAGGGTGCGGACCCGTCGCGGGAGGTCGCGGCGGTCCGCAATGCGCTCGACTCGGTTGCGAGCCGAGTGAAGCTCCTGGAGGATTCACTGCAGAGGCTGCGGACCGTTCCGGTTGCCGCCCCCGCGCGTACCACGCTCGCGGCGCGGACGCCGCGCCGATCGGCGGAGATCCCGCCGGCGCCCGTCCTTCCTCCCGCGCCCACCATCCGCCCCGCGCCGGCCACGCCCTCCAGCATCACGCCGTGAGGCCGGCGCGACGCGGCCGCTGGTTTCGGAGGGTTCGAGACGGAACATCCAAACCGGGAGGCGACGGGCCTCGTAGGTGCCCGGGTCCCGTCCACGCCACCTCCCGGAGGCTCCATGCTGACTCGCCGTCGGCCGTTGCTGCTGTGCGTCTTGCTCCTCGGCACCTCCCTCCCCGCCGCCGCCCAGCAGGGCGCCCCCACGATGGTCCTCCCCTGGGCGAGCCAGCGGGCGGGGGTGCGGCAGACCATCGGGCTCACCGACATCTCGATCGACTACAGCCGGCCGGCGGTGAAGGGCCGCAAGGTCTGGGGCGACCTGGTCCCCTTCGACTCGGTCTGGCGCGCGGGCGCCAACATGAACACGGTGCTGGCGGTGACCTCGCCGTTCACGGTGGGGGGCACGCGGCTGGCGGCGGGGCGGTACGGGCTGCACACCATCCCGGGCCCGCAGGAGTGGACGATCATCCTCAACCGGGAGGCGGAGAACTGGGGCAGCTTCAGCTATGACGCGACGCGCGACGCGCTGCGCTTCACGGTGACGCCGCACCCCGCCGACCACGTCGAATTCCTGCAGTACACCCTCGACGCCCCCGGCGACTCCTCGGTGACGGTGACGCTGCGCTGGGAGAAACTGGCAGTGGCCTTCCCGCTTGGCGTGCCCACCAACGAGGTGGTCCTCGACAGCCTGAGCCACCAGCTGGCGGGGATCCAGCAGTTCTGGCCCACCGGGTGGCTCGAGGCGGCGCGCTGGGCGCTGGCGCACAACACCGGGCTGGACCGCGCCGCGGCGTGGGCGGACCGCGCCGTCGCCATCCAGCCGAGCTTCGCGACGCTGCGGACCAAGGCGGCGGTGCTGGAGCGGCAGGGACGGAAGGCGCAGGCCGATTCGCTGCGCGCGCGGGCGCTCACGCTGGCCACCGAGGCGGACGTGAACGTGCTGGGCTACCAGTACCTGGGCGAGCGGAAGGTGGACGAGGCGATCGCGCTCTTCCGGCAGAACGTGCGCGACTACCCGCGGTCGTGGAACGTCTACGACAGCCTGGCGGAGGCGCTGGCGGTGAAGGGGGAGAAGAAGGACGCGCTGGCCAACTACCAGAAGGCGCTCGACCTGGCGCCGCCGGGCCAGCACGCCCGGATCCGGGCGGCGATGGCGGCGCTGCGGTAGGACCGGCCGGGAGCGGGGCGCTCAGCCGTTGAAGAGCTTCTTCCGGCTGTGCGCCTCCTTCTCCAGGCGGCCGCACATCAGCTCGCAGAGCCGGAGCACGTCGTTGTCGGCCAGGCGGTAGTAGGTGCTGACGCCGTCCTTGCGCCGCTCCACGAAGCCGGCGGCGTGCAGCAGCTGCAGGTGCTTGGAGACATTGGCCTGGCCGAAGCCGGTCAGGGTGAGGATCTCCGAGACGTTCCGCTCGCCGGCCTTGAGCGCCTGGAGGATCTCCAGGCGCGAGGGCTCGGCCAGCGCCTTGAAGCGATCGGCGATGTGGAGCAGCTGGTCCTGGGTCAGTGCCTTGCCGGCCATGGGATCGGGGCAGTCCCCGCGGTTGATGACCATATAATGATGTAGTGAAAGCGGGCCGCCCGGCAACCGGCCCCCGTCCGCGGCCGTGGGCCGGGGGTTGACGTGTTGTATATATGACTATATGGTTATATGGTCTTTCGCAAGGGGCTGACGCCCCGGGTCGCCGCCATGCCGCTCCTGTTCCGCCGTGCACCGTTCCGCCTGGCCCTTGGCGCCCTGCTGGCCGCCGCGCCCCTGGCGGCCCAGCAGCCGCTCACCCTGGGCGAGGCCCTCGCCCGCGCCGACACGGCCGGCTACGCCAACCGGATCGCCGCCGGGGCCACCCAGGCCCGCGCCGGGGACGCGCTGGCGCCCTATCGCGGCATCCTGCCGTCGGTCCGCCTGGAGGCTGCGTACCTCCGCACCACCGACCCGCTCAACAGCTTCGGCTTCCTGCTCCGGCAGCGGGCGGTCACCCCGGCCGCGTTCAACCCGGCCACGCTCAATGATCCCGCCGCCATCGGCAACCTGATGACCGGGGTCGTGGTGGAACAGCCGCTGTTCAACGCCGACGCGTGGCTGGGACGGACGGCGGCGCGGGCGGCCCGCGACGCGACGGCCGCCGCCGAGGCGTGGACCCGGGGCGGCACGGCGGTGCAGGTGGTGCAGGCGTACTTCGGGGCGGTCCTGGCCGCGGAGCAGGTGACGACCCTGCGCGCGGCGAGTGCCGCTGGCGCGGCGCACGTGCGGCAGGCGGAGGCGATGGTGCGGCAGGGCATGGCCACCCGCTCCGACGCGCTGCTGGCCGCGGTGAAGGCGGGCGAGGTCGACGCGCAGCTGCTCGAGGCCGAGAGCCGGGCGCGGCTGGCGCGCCAGGGCCTCGCCACGCTCCTCGGCCAGCCGGGCGACACCGGGTGGACGCTGCCAGACTCGTTGCCGCCGGCGGAGGTGGTGCGGGCGGTGGCTGCCGTGGCGGCGGAGGGGCAGGGCGGCGCGGCCGCCCGGGCTGACGTACGGGCCGCGGAGCGGGGTCGCGCCGCCGCGGAGGCCGACGCCCGCCGGGCGGCGGCTCTCTACCTGCCGCGCCTCAACGGGTTCGGCCGGCTGGACTGGAACTCCGCGGACGCCCCCTTCAACGGCAAGAGCGCCTGGACGCTGGGCGTGATGCTCTCCTGGTCGCCGTTCGCGGGCGCGCAGGAGCTGGCGGAGCGGCGCAGCGCGGCGGGCCGCCGGGCAGGGGCGCGGGCGATGGCCGAGGCGGCGACGGCGCAGGCGGACCTCGAGATCGCGACGGCCCGCGATCGGCAGGCAGTGAAGCTGGCGCGGCTGGCGATCGCGGAGCGGTCGGTGGCGCAGGCGGCGGAGGCGCACCGGATCGTGGGACGGAAGTACGACGGCGGGCTGGCCACGGTGAGCGAGCTCCTGGACGCGGCCACCATGGAGACCGCCACCCGCCTGGGGCTGTCGGCGGCGCGCTACGACCTGATCGTGGCGGCGGCTGAAGCGCGGCAGGCCCAGGGACTCGACCTCGGCGCGCTCGTCGCGCTCGATCGCTGACACTTTGAGCCGGGCCGCTGGCCCGGGAGCATACGCATGCGGACGCAGAACTGGCTGGTTCCGATGATGGTGGTGATGGCGCAGGCCTGCGGCGGGTCCGGCGAGGCCGAACCGGCCGTGAGCCCGGGGGGGACCGTGGCGGGCGCCACGCTCACCGTCCGGGACACCACGATCACCGCCGGGTTCGACGCCACCGGGGTGGCGGAGCCGGTGGAGCGCGCCACCCTGAGCACGAAACTCATGGGCAGCGTCACCGCGGTCCTGGTGCAGGAGGGCGACCAAGTGCGCCGGGGCCAGGTCCTGGTCCGGATCGACGCGCGCGACGTCGAGGCGAAGCGCGCTCAGGTGGAGGCGGGCATCGCCGCGGCCGAAGCCATGTACGCCGACGCGGAGACCCAGGCCGGCCGCTTCCGCGCGCTGTACGCCGACAGCGCGGCCACCCGCTACCAGCTGGACCAGGTGGAGACGGGGCTCGCCCGGGCCGAGGCCGGGCTGCGGACGGCGCGGGCGGCCCGCAGCGAACTCGACGCGGTGGGTTCCTACGCCGCGGTGGTGGCGCCGTTCGGCGGCGTGGTCACCATGCGGCACGTGGACCCGGGCGCGTTCGCCGCGCCGGGGGCGCCGCTCGTGGAGGTGCAGGACGCGAGCCGCCTGCGGGTGAGTGTCAGCGTGCCGGCGCGGGTCGCGCGGGGCCTGCGGGCGGGGCAGGCGCTCGAGGCCATGATCGAGGGCCGGCCCGCCTCCGCGGTGCTCGAGGGACTGGTGCCGGCGCCCGCGGGCGGGGTCTACACCGTGAACGCGCTGGTGCGGAACCCCGACGGCGCGTTCCTCCCGGGAGGCGCCGCGACGCTGCGGGTGCCGGACGGGACCCGCACGGCGATCCTCGTGCCGGCGCGCGCGCTGGTGCGCGAGGGCGACCTCGTCGGGGTGCGGGTGATGTCGGGCGGCACTCCCATGTTGCGCTGGGTGCGCCCCGGCGGCGAGACCCCGGCGGCGGGCCTGGTCGAGGTGCTCTCGGGGCTCACCGCGGGTGACGTGATCCTGGCCGGGAGTAACTGACATGGGCTTCGCCGGACGCATCGCCCAGCGGTTCCTCCACTCCAAGCTGACGCCGTTGCTGATCATCGCGTCGCTGGCCGTCGGCGCGATCGCCATCGTGGGGACGCCGCGGGAGGAGGAGCCGCAGATCTCGGTGCCGATGATCGACGTGATCGCGGCATTGCCGGGTGCCGGCCCGGCGGAGGTGGAGAACCTCCTCACCCGGCCGATCGAGCAGCGGATGTGGGAGATTCCCGCCGTGGACCATGTGTACAGCATGGCCGGCGAGGGCTACACGATGGTGACGGTGCGCTTCAAGGTCGGGGAGGACCAGGAGCGCAGCATCACCCGGGTGCACGCCCGCCTCGTGGCCGACATGGACCGGATGCCCGCGGGGGCGCTGCCGCCGCTGGTCAAGCCGCACTCGATCGACGACGTGCCGATCCTCACGCTGACGCTCTCCTCCGCGCGCGAGGGCTCGAACGCCCTGCGGCAGCTGGCGGTGCAGCTCGAGGAGGAGATCCGCACGGTCACCGACGTGGCCGCCACGCAGGTGGTGGGCGGGGCGCCGCGCCAGGTCCGGGTGGACCTCGACGCGGCGCGCCTGGCCGCCGCCGGGGTGACGCCCGGCGAGGTGGCCCTGGCGCTCCAGGGCGCCAATGCCCGGCTCGACGCGGGCGAGCTGCAGAGCGCGGGCCGGAGCTACCGGGTGCAGGTGGGCGCGCCCCTCGCGAGCGGCGCCGAGGTGGGGGGCATCGTGGTGAGCGGGCGGCGCGGGGTGCCGGTCTACCTGCGCAACGTGGCCACGGTGCGGGAGGACTTCGGCGAGCGGGAGAGCTACGTCAGTCACGCCGCCGGCCAGGGCGCCTCGGCGAGTGCGGTGACCATCAGTGTCGCCAAGCGGAAGGGCGCCAACGCCACCCTGGTGGCCCACCAGGTGCTGGAGCGGGTGGAGCAGGCGCGGGCCCGGCTGCTGCCGGCGGACGTCAGCGTCACCGAGACCCGCAACTACGGCGAGACCGCGCGCGAGAAGGCCAGCGAGCTGATCCTGCACCTGGTGATCGCCACGCTCTCCGTGACGGCGCTCATCTGGCTGTTCCTCGGGTGGCGGGAGGCGGTGGTGGTGCTGGTGGCCGTGCCGGTGACCCTGGCGCTCACCCTCTTCAGCTACTACGCGCTGGGCTACACCCTCAACCGGATCACGCTGTTCGCGCTGATCTTCTCCATCGGCATCCTGGTGGACGACGCCATCGTGGTGGTGGAGAACATCTACCGCCACCTGCAGCTCGGCCTCAAGCCGGCCGACGAGGCGGCGGTGGAGGGGGTGGACGAGGTGGGCAATCCCACCATCCTCGCCACCTTCACCGTGATCGCGGCGATCCTGCCGATGGCGTTCGTGAGCGGGCTGATGGGGCCCTACATGCGGCCGATCCCGGTGGGCGCGAGCGTGGCGATGCTCGCGAGCCTGGCGGTGGCGTTCATCGTGACGCCGTACCTGGGGTTCCGGCTGCTGCGGGGGCATGTCGGCGGCTCGGCGGCAAGGCGGGGCGACGACTCGGCTCCGGCCGAGCCGCCCAGCGGGCCGGTGGACGGCCGCTATCCCCGCCTGATGCGGCGGCTCATGGAGCGGCGGGGCACGCGGCTCGGCTTCTATGCCGGCGTCGTAGTGCTGCTGTTCGCCTCGATGGGGCTGGTGGCGCTCAAGGTGGTGCAGGTGAAGATGCTGCCCTTCGACAACAAGTCGGAGTTCCAGGTGATCCTGGACCTGCCCGAGGGAACCACCCTCGAGACGAGCGCGGCGGCGGCGGCCGAGGTGGCGGGGTACCTGCGTACCGTGCCGGAGGTGCGGCATACCCAGGTGTACGCCGGCACCGCGGCCCCGTTCAACTTCAACGGCCTGGTGCGGCACTACTTCATGCGCCAGGGCAGCACCGTCGCCGACGTGCAGGTGAACCTGGTGCCCAAGGAGGAGCGGTCGCGGCAGAGCCACGCCATCGCGGTGGCGGTCCGGCCGGGGGTGGACTCGATCGCGCGGCGGTACGGGGCCAGCGCCAAGATCGCCGAGATTCCGCCGGGACCGCCGGTGCTTTCCACGCTCGTGGCGGAGATCTATGCCGGGAGCGATTCGGCGCGGCTCGCCGCGGCCACGCGGGTCAAGGAGGTGTTCGAGCGGACCCCGGGCGTCGTGGATGTGGACTGGACGGTCGAGGCGCCCCAGACGCGGCTGGCCTTCCGGGTAGACCGGGCGCGCGCCGCGCAGGCGGGGGCCAGCGTCGAGCAGATCGTGCAGACGGTCTACCTGGCGCAGGCGGGCGCGCCGGCGGGGCGGGTGGCGAGCGCCACGGCGCGGGAGGGCATCAGCATCGTGCCGCGGCTGCCGCTCGGGGGGCGGTCCTCGGTGGCGGCCCTGCTGGCGCTCCCGGTGCCCACGATGGCCGGCCCGCAGCCGCTGGGGCGGTTCGTGACGGTGGACAGCACCCCGCGCGAGGGGAGCCGGCACCGCCGCGACCTGCGGCCGGTGATCTACGTGACCGGTGACGTGGCGGGCAGCATCGAGAGCCCCGTCTACGCGATCCTGGCCATGAACCAGGCCCTCGACACCATCCGGGTGGATGGCGCCGCGATCCGCCGCTACAACGCGGTGCAGCCCGATCGCCTGGACGAAGTCGCGATGAAGTGGGACGGCGAATGGCAGATCACGATCGAGGTCTTCCGCGACCTCGGCCTGGCCTTCGCGGCGGTGCTGCTGCTCATCTACGTGCTGGTGGTGTGGTGGTTCGAGTCGTTCACCATCCCGCTGGTGATCATGGCCCCGATCCCGCTCACCCTGGTGGGCATCCTGCCGGGCCATGCGGTCACCGGGGCGTTCTTCACGGCCACCAGCATGATCGGCATGATCGCGCTGGCGGGGATCATCGTCCGCAACTCGATCCTGCTGGTGGACTTCATCCAGCTGGCCGAGCGGCGCGGGGTGCCGGTGGGCGAGGCGGTCATCGAGGCGGGCGCGGTGCGGTTCCGGCCCATCGCGCTGACGGCCGCCGCGGTGGTGGTGGGCGGGCTGGTGATGGTGCTCGACCCGATCTTCCAGGGGCTGGCGGTGGCGTTGATGAGCGGCGCGATCGTCGCCACCCTGCTGACGATGGTGGTGGTGCCGCTGCTCTACTGGGAGCTGCGGCGGCGGCAGGTGGGGGCCTAGGGTTGCGGGAAGCGGGAAGCGGGAAGCGGGAAGAGAGATGAGGGATGGCGAGGTGGGTATGGGGCCCACCAACTTGATTCCGAGAGGGTCGCATGTGCAACGAGATGGTCATCCGGCGGATCGCCGGCGCGTTCATCCTGCTGTCGCTGGCGCTGGCGCACTGGGTGAATCCCTACTGGCTGCTGTTCACGGCCTTCGTGGGTTTCAACCTGATCCAGTCGAGCCTGACCGGCTTCTGCCCGCTGGAGCGGATCCTGGGGCGGTTCGGGCTGTTCGGGTGCCAGCCCCGGCCCACGGCACGCTGATGGGGGTGACGCGGGAAACGGGAAACGGGAATCGGGATGTGTGACGCACGTCACGACTTAACACCTTCGGCGAGGTCGCGTCTCCCGGGCAGATGGATGGCCGCGATCCCGATGACCCCTGAAGGAGTGTCCCATGACTGGAACCCGTTTCCCGCGGCGGCTCGCCTTGGCGGCGACGCTCGCCATGATCCTCGGCGCCTGCGCCGACAGCAGTTCCCCCTCCAGCAGCAGTGGCAACGTCCTCACGCAGGTCCAGGCCAACGACATCGGCGCCGACGTGGCGTCGGACATCGACGAACTGGCCGAGCTCTCGACCTATGACGCGTCGAACGGCGTGCCCCTGTCGGCGCCGTCGCCGGCCGCGATCCTGGGCGCGCCGCCGGCCACGTGCGTGACGGTGACCCCGAACCCGCCGACCAACAGCGACGGCGATGCGGTGCCCGACTCGGTGCGATTCGCGTACGATGCCTGCGTGTTTACCCGCGGGGCCGGGGCGGTGACCGACTCCCTGGGCGGCACGATCGACTTCATCGACCCGCTGCCCAACGCGACGAGCCTCGGCGTCCGGCACGTCTTCACCAACTTCACCCGTGCGCGCATCAACACCGCGTTCCCGCTGCGCAGCTTCATGGCCGTGCACAACGGCACCCGCGAGTGGGGCGGCAACGCCGACACCCTGGGGCACACGATCACCGCCTTCACCTCGGTGTGGACCCATCCGAGTGGCCGGACCACGACCCACACCAAGGACTGGGTGGCGACGTTCACGGCGACCACGCCGGGCTCGATCTCGCTCATCACCCCGCTCCCGGCCGGCAGTTTCGTGGTGGGGGGCACGGGCAGCTGGGCCACCGCCAATCGCAGCTGGAGCGTGGCCACCAGCACCGTGACGCCGCTGGCCTATGATCCGGCCTGCACGGTGGCGCCGCGGTTCACGGCCGGCGAACTCGACCTGGTGGTGACCCGCGCGGGCGAGACCACCTACGTGAACATCCTCTTCACCCAGTGCGGGCAGTACCTGGTGACCCGCACGACGGGCGCGGTGTAAGCGGCAAGGCGACCGGCCGGGCGGGAGGGGGCGGCGCGGGTTCCCGCGCCGCCCCCTTTGTCGTGCCACCCTACCGGAATGGGGACGGGTGCCCTACGCTCCGTGCGAGCACAGGGGACCATCGGTCATGGGGGGATGACGGTGCAGATCGCGATCATCGGTGCGGGCAGCGTGGGCGGAACCCTGGCGATCGGCTGGTCGGGGTGCGGCCACCAGGTGCGGCTCGGGGTCCGGAACCCCGCCGACCCGAAGGTGCAGGCGCTGCTCGGCAAGTTCGCCGCCCCCGGGGTGGCATTGCCGCCGGCGGAAGCAGTGGCGGATGCGCCGGTCGTGGTGCTGGCCACGCCATGGGACGCGACGCTCGAGGTGGTGCGCGGGCTGCCGCTCGCCGGGAAGGTGGTCATCGACACCACCAACCCGCTGCTGCCCAACCTGGCGGGGCTCGCGGTGGCGGGCGGGACGTCGGGGGCGGAGGAGATCGCCCGCGCGGCGCCGGGGGCCCGGGTGGTCAAGTGCTTCAACACGACCGGCGCCAACAACTTCCTGGCCCCCGACTACCCGGAGGGCGCGGTGACGATGCTCTACGCCGGGGACGACCCGGAGGCCAAGGGCACCGTGGCGGAGCTGGGCCGAGAGCTGGGCTTCGCGATGCTCGATGCCGGGCCACTGGCGCGGGCGCGCCTGCTCGAGCCCTTCGCGATGCTGTGGATCACGCTGGCCTACCCGCAGGGGCAGGGCCGCGAGATCGCGTGGCGGCTGATGCGGCGCTAGACGGTAAAGGCGGTAAGGGCGGTAAAGGCGGTAAAGGCGGTAAAGGCGGTAGAGGCGGTAGGGGCGGTACGGATGGTGGCCTGGTGCCCCGCCGTACCGCCCTCCTGCGTTCCCGCCTATATTCCCGCCCGTCCAAGGCAGTCCCCAGACCCCCTGATTTCGGAGTTTCCATGAAGATCCTGGCCCTTGCCGCCATCGGATCGCTTGCGTTCGGCGCGTGCCAGGGAGGCGGCGCGGTCGGCGGTGGCAGCCTTGCCACCCAGGACGACAGCGTCAGCTACATCCTCGGCTACAAGATGGGCGAGAACCTGAAGCAGCAGTCGGTGCCGGTGAAGCCGGAGCTCATCTTCCGGGGGCTCAAGGAGGGGATGGCGGGGACGCTGGCCTCGATCCCGGATTCCGCGATGCAGGCCACCATGATGGCCTTCCAGGTGCGCATGATGGGGATCCAGCACCAGAAGGACTCGGTGGCCGCGATCAGCAACCGCACCGACGGCGAGAAGTTCCTGGCCGACAACAAGGGCAAGGACGGCGTGAAGACCACGCCGAGCGGGCTGCAGTACAAGGTGCTCAAGGAAGGCACCGGCCCGCGGCCCAAGGCCACCAGCACGGTGACCGTGAACTACAAGGGCACCCTGATCGACGGCACCAAGTTCGACGCCTCCGAGGACCATGGCGGCCCGGCGTCGCTGCTGCTCAACCAGATGATCCCGGGCTGGACCGAGGGGCTGCAGCTGATGAACGTGGGCTCCAAGTACGAGTTCTGGATCCCGGCCGAGCTCGGGTGGGGACCGCAGGGTTCCCCCCCGACGATCCCGCCCAACGCGGTGGTGTACTTCGAGGTCGAGCTCCTCTCCTTCAAGTGAGCCACGACCGGGCTCCGGGCCATGGCTGAGGCCCTGCCGCAGGAACTGACCGACGCGCTCGCGGGGCGATACGCCCTCGAGCGCGTTGTCGGTCGCGGGGGCATGGCGGTGGTGTACCGGGCCCGCGACGTGCGCCACAACCGCCCGGTGGCGGTGAAGGTCCTGCACGACGAGCTGTCCGCCACCCTCGGCGCCGAGCGCTTCCAGCGCGAGATCCAGATCGCGGCGCGGCTGCAGCACCCCCACATCCTGATGCTCATCGAGGCCGGCGAGGCCGCCGGCCGGCTCTTCTACGTGATGCCGTTCGTGGAGGGCGAGTCACTGCGGCAGCGGCTGCTGCGGGAGCGGACGCTGCCGCCCGAGCAGGTGGTGGCGCTGGTCTCGGAGGTGGCGGGCGCGCTCGACTACGCCCACCGGCAGGGGGTCATCCACCGGGACATCAAGCCGGAGAACATCCTGCTGTCCGCCGGGCACGCCCTGGTCGCCGATTTCGGCATCGCCAAGGCCATGGTCGAGGGCCAGCGCTCCGAGGGCGCCGGGGGACGCATCACCCGCACCGGCTTCCCCGTGGGCACCGTCGGCTACATGAGCCCGGAGCAGGCGGCGGGGCTCACCGACCTCTCCGAGCGGAGCGACGTCTACAGCCTGGCCGCCACGGCCTTCGAGATGCTGGTGGGCCAGCTGCCCGGCATGTGGCCGGGCGAGGAGTCGGCGCGGGCGGGACAGTTCGTGGACGCGGCGCCGTCGGTGCGTGCCGCGCTGGACCAGCTGCCGGGGGCGGTGGAGACGGCGCTGGTGCGCGGGCTGCTGCTGCGGGACCAGCAGCGCCACGCCACCCCGGGGACCTTCGCGCGGGAGCTGGCCGCGGGGTTCGGGCCCACGCCGCGCTTCTCGGCCGGCGACGCCGACCAGATCCTGGCGCGGGCGGCGGAACTCGACGCCGCCGCGCCCACCACCGACGCGGCGCTGTCCCTGGGCGGGCTGCAGCGGATCGCCGGCGAGGTGGGCATCGCGCCGGCGCACGTGGAGCGGGCCGCCCGGGAGGTGGCGCAGCGCGGCACGGCCCCGGTGGCGCACCCCTTCCTTGGCTCGCCCACGCGGATCGTGGTGGAGCGAGTGGCGCGGCGCGAGTTCAGCGAGGGCGACGCCGCCCAGCTGGTGGACCTCATCCGGCAGACCATCGGCAACATGGGCCAGGTGAGTCGGCTGGGCCGCGACCTCTCGTGGCAGACGGTGGCGTACGGCGGCACGCCGGGGCGGCAGCTGTTCATCACCTTCCGGCCCGGCGGCGGCCAGACCGTCATCCGCTTCGAGGAGAACCTGCGGCAGGTGGCGGGGGCCTACTTCGGCGGGTTCATGGGGGGGATGGGGGGCGGGAGCACCGGCATCTGGATGGGCATCGGGATGGGCGTCTTCCACTCGGTGCCGATCACCATCGCGCTCGGGCTGGGGACCATCAGCTCGGCGTACGCGCTCGCCCGGGGGTTCTTCCGGCGGCAGTTCCGCCGGCGCTCGGGGGAACTCGAGGGCCTCGCCGACCGGCTGGTGGCGAGCATCGAGGAGGGCGGCCGGCGGCGCTAGCGGGGGTCAGGGCCCGTCGATGTGGAACTTCGGCCCGCCGCAGTGCAGGCACTGGAACAGGTACAGCGTGGGACCCCGGTCGCGGTCGAGTCGCTCGAGCAGTCGCGTGGCCGCGCCGCCCGAGATGCCCATCTCGTGGACGATGTGCCCCAGCACCAGGCCCTCCAGCGCGCGGTCCCGCGCGCGCAGCTCCGCCAGCCCCGCCGGCATCACGAACGCCGCCGCATCCCCGCAGCACGACGGCCATCCCTCTCCCTGCCACGCATCGAAGCCCGGGGTCCGGGTGCAGATCAGCTCCACTACCGCGGCCGGCACGCCCTCGGCGAAGGCCTCGCTGTCCACGAAGGTCGCTTCGTATTCCTCGTGGGCGGTGCCGTCGGCGATGCACCAGGGGCAGAGCCCCTCGGGGGTGTCGCCCTCGTTGTAGACCGGCCCGTCGTAGGCGTAGCCGCGCACCTCGCCGCAGCAGGGGCAGGCCTCGTCCCACGGCACCACGCTGCCGCTGGCGATGGGATCGGGGTGATAGCGGAAGACGGGCAGGTCCATGGGAGCCTCAGCAGGCGAGGATGTGGCGCGGCGCGGTGGAGCTGATGTCGGCGCGCCACCAGTGCGGGTCGTTGGGCTCGGTGTACCGCAGTCCCTCGGGGAGCGCGGCGGGCCGGGCGCGGAAGGGGTCGCGCAGGCGCACGAAGACGCTGTCGGCGTCGGGCCAGCCGCTCCCGGTCTCGAGCACCGCGTTGCCGGCGGCGAGTTCCGCCTCGAGGAGCGCGCGCAGCGCCGGGTGCAGCCGCGCCAGCGCGGGCCCGTCGCGGTGGGCGCGCCACTCTTCCCGGGTCAGGGCGTACCACGCCACGCTGACCCCGAGCGGGTGCAGGGTGACGTCGGTATTGGGCTGCAGGCAGACGAAGCGCATGCCGTTCTTCTCGAGCACCCGCGCGGAGGCGGGATTGGCCTCGAGCACGCGGGCCCCGACCCGCTCGAGGCCGAGGTTCGTGAACACGAACTCGAGCAGCAGGCGGAGCCCGAAGCTCGCGTAGCCCTGGCCCCAGTACGGCACCCCCACCCAGTAGCCCACCTCGGGCGTCCCGCCCGGCACGATGCCGTGCACGCCGCAGACCCCGACCAGCTCGTCCCGGTCCATGATCGCGAAGGCCCAGCCCCGGCCGGCGGCGCGGTCCTCCAGCTGCCGGGCGATGTAGTCGCGTGCACCCTGCGCGGGATAGGGATGGGGGATGCTGGTCGTGGCGGCGATGCGCGCATCGGCCGCCAGGCGCTGGATGGCGTCAGCGTGCTCCGGGGCCAGCAGGTAGGTACCGGGATGGTGCATGCGGGCGCCGGGAGCGGGGGGCGGGGCTGGTGAACAGAGTGAAGGGAAATGCGAGCGGGAAAATCCGCAACCGGGCGGCGGCGCGGGCTTGACGGGCGGGGGCGGCGCGTCATGAATGCAGCGCATGACAGCACGCGGGGATCGAGCGGGGCGGGGCCGGCCCGCGGCGCCGAAGGGCGTCGCGCTGGCGCTGCCCGTGGGGAAGTCGCCGCCGGGGCCGTTGTACACCCAGGTCTATCGCCAGGTGCGGGCGCATATCCTCTCCGGGGCGCTCAAGCCCGGGAGCCGGCTGCCCTCGGCGCGGACGCTCGCGGCCGACCTCCAGGTGTCCCGCAACACGGTCGAGGCGGCGTTCCTGCAGCTCGTGTCGGAGGGCTTCGTGGAGCGGCGCGTCGGCTCCGGCTCGGTGGTGGCGCGCGCAATGGCCGAGGGGGCGCCGTTCGCGCCGGCGGCACGGGGCGGGCGGGCCGCTGCCCCGGCCCAGGCGCCGGCTGCGGCGCCGGCGCTCTCCCGGCGCGGGCGGCTGATGAGCGACCTCGGGCAGGCGGAGATCGCCGCCGACCAGCCGGCGGGGCTCTGCGCCACGGATGTGGCCGGGTTCCCGGCGGAGACCTGGAACCGGCTGCTGTTCCGGCACGCCCGGCGGGGCGAGACCTCGGTGTACCGTCCGGCCGACCCCTGCGGGCTGCCGGCGCTGCGCGAGGCACTCGCGGAGCACATCCGCCTGACGCGGGGCGTGCAGTGCCAGGCGCGGCAGGTGCTGGTCGTGAGCAGCACCCAGCAGGCGATCGACCTCGCGGCGCGGCTGCTGCTCGACCCCGGCGCCACCGCGCTGGTGGAGGAGCCGGGGTATCCGGGGGCACGCGCGGCGCTGCTCGCGGCGGGCGCCACGGTGCGCGGGGTCCCGGTGGATGGCGAGGGGCTCGTGGCGGAGCGGCTGCCGGCGCGGCCGGGGGCGCGGCTGCTCTACATCACCCCCTCGCACCAGTTCCCGCTCGGGGTCACCCTCTCGCTGGCGCGGCGGCTGGCGCTGCTGCACTGGGCGGCCCGCACGGGGGCGTGGATCCTCGAGGACGACTACGACAGCGAGTTCCGCTACGACGGGCGGCCGCTGGCCGCGCTGCAGGGGCTCGACCGGGAGGGCCGGGTGCTCTACCTCGGCACCTGCAACAAGGTGCTGTTCCCCGGGCTCCGGCTGGCCTACCTGGTGGTGCCCGAGGGCCTGGTCGACGCCTTTGCCGCCGGGCGGCGGATCAGCGACGGCTTCTCGCCCCCGTTGCCGCAGGCGGTGCTCGCCGACTTCCTGGCGGGCGGCTACTTCGCCGGCTACCTGCGCCAGGCGCGGGCGCACTACGCGGCGTGCCGTGACGCGCTGGTGCGCCGGGTGACGCGGGCCTGGGACGGGGTGCCGCTCGGGCCAAGCGACACCGGGCTGCACCTGGTGGCGTACCTGCCCCGCGGCAGCAACGACACCCGCCTGGCGCGCGGGCTCCCCGACGCCGGCTTCGGGGTCTCGCCGCTCAGCCGCTACTACTACGGCGAGGCCCGGCACCGGGGGCTGCTGCTGTTCTACGGCGCGACCACGCCGGAGCGCATCGCCCGCGGGGTGGGGCTGCTCACCCCGCAGGTGGCGCCGCTGCTCCGGGGGGCGGGCCGGCCAGTGGCCCCATAGCCCGGGGAAAAGTGGCGCTGGTCGTGGGACCACCGTGCGGTAGCTTCGGGGAACGCCGGCGCGTTCCCGTCCACCGTCCGAGGTTCCATGCCATCCGCCGTGATGCTCGTGCCCCCCGCCCGGAGCGCCGAGGCGCTCGCCCACTTCGAGGACGGCCTGCGGTTCGAGACCGACTGCTGGGACGTCCACCACGCCCTGACCCACGGTCCCCGGGACTTCGTGCTGCTCGACGTGCGGGGGCCGGAGCTCTTCGCGCGGGGCCACCTCCCCGGCGCCATCAACCTGCCCCACGCCAAGATCGTCGAGTTCACCCTGCGCCCCTTCGCGGCCGAGGCGGCCTTCGTGGTCTACTGCGCCGGCCCGCACTGCAACGGGGCCCAGCGCGCGGCGATCCGCCTGGCGCGGCTGGGCCGGCCGGTGAAGCTGATGCTCGGCGGGGTGACGGGCTGGCTCGACGAGGGCTTCACGCTGGCGACGGACGTCGCGGCGGAGGTGGCGTCATGAGCGACGCGACCGCCACCGGGGCGCCGCCCCGCGCCCGCTGGGACCGTC
This sequence comes from Gemmatimonadales bacterium, assembly GCA_046327715.1. Taxonomy (GTDB): domain Bacteria; phylum Gemmatimonadota; class Gemmatimonadetes; order Gemmatimonadales; family GWC2-71-9; genus JADJOM01. The sequence continues at coordinate 45,439 of JAXLXY010000011.1, read as the reverse complement.
CCGGCCCCGACGAGTACGCGCCCTACTACGCCGGCTACATCACCAAGGTCCCCGAGGGCGACCTGCTCGCGCTGCTCGAGGCGCAGGTGGCCGAGGTGCGCGACCTGCTCGGCGGGCTCACCCCGGCGCAGGCCGGCCACGCCTACGCGCCGGGGAAGTGGACGGTGAAGGAGGTGCTGGGCCACCTGACGGATACCGAGCGGGTGTTCAGCCACCGCGCGCTGAGCATCGCCCGGGGCGACCCGGTGGCCCTGCCGAGCTGGGCGCACGAGACCTGGATCGGGCCGGCGCGCTTCGGCGAGCGCCCGATGGCGAGCCTGCTCGCGGAGTGGACGGCGGTGCGCCGCGCCACGCTGGCGCTGCTCGCGGGGCTCCCGGCCGACACGCCCACGCGGCGGGGCACCGCCTCGGGCAATCCCTTCTCGGTGCGCGCGCTGGCCTACGTCCCGCCGGGGCACACCATCTGGCACCTCGAGGTGCTGCGGGCCAGGTACCTGTGAGTGCGGAGCCCCCGCTCGCGGTGCGCGACGCCACCGCCGCCGACGTCCCGGCACTGCTCGCCCTGATGCGCGGCCTCGCCGCGTACGAGCACTACGCGGCCGACTTCCGGGTGACGGAGGCGGTGCTGCTGGCCCAGGGATTCGGGGACGGGGCGCGGGACTTCGAGGCGCTGCTGGCCGTGGACGGGGACGCGGTGCTCGGCATGGCGGTGCACTACATGGTGCCGTTCACCTACCGCGCCCGGCCCACGCTCTACCTGAAGGAACTGTACGTGGCGGAGGCGGGGCGGAACCGCGGGGCGGGCGCGGCGCTGATGGCCGCGCTGGCCCGGCGGGCGCGGGACCGCGGCTGCGGGCTGGTCAAATGGCAGGTGGCGCGCTGGAACGACGGCGCGATCCGATTCTATGAGCGGCTGGGCGCGCGCCCTGACGTGACGTGGGTGGACTACCAGCTCGATGGCGAAGGCATCGCCGCGCTGGCCGGCGCCCGCGGCGCGCCCGCCGGGGCCAGCTAGAAGCTCACGCGGGTGATCCGGCCGCCGGGTCCCACCATCCATCCCGCCCGGGGCCCCGCGAACGCCACGCTCCAGTAGGGCAGCGAGTCGAGCGGCGCCCAGGTCCGGCCGTCGTCGCGGGAGAGACTGGCGCCGCCGGGCCCCACGGCCACGACCGTGCCGCGGCTCCCCGGCACCCACGCCGCGCCGTATACCGCGCCGGGGAAGGTGGGCTGGCCGCCCTCGGTCCAGCGCCGGCCGCCATCGGCGGTGAGCGCGATTCGGATGCCCCCGCTGGTGGCGCTGCCGATGTCGCCGCCGGCCACCAGGCCGGTGCGCTCATCCTGGAAGGCGATCGAGGTGTGCCCGGTGGTGTTGGTGCCCTGGCTCACCGGGGTGTCGTAGCTGACCCAGGTGCGGCCGCGGTCGGGGGTGAACAGCACCCGGCTCCGGGTGCCGGCGCCGGTGGCGATGTAAGCCGCCGCCTTGCCCACGGTGGCCACGCAGGTGCCGCTGGCCGCGAACGCGCCTTCCCCGGCGCTGGCGGCGGGGACGGTCGCCGCCGCCGACGAGCCGGGCTCGCTCAGGAAGTGCCAGTCGAGGCCGCCGTCCTTGGTGGCGAGCACCGGGAAGACCCCCTGCACGTTGTCGCTGAAGGCGAGGCCGCTCGTGGCGTCCCAGAACGCGAAGCAGTCGTAGAAGGCCTCCGGGGTCCGGTTGATGAACTGGATCTGCCAGTTCTGGCCGGCGTCGGTGGTCTTGTAGATGCGGCTCCTGGTGCCGTTGCCGGAGGAGAGCAGGTAGGCGGTCTTGTCGTCCACGCCCTGCACGTCGCGGAACTCGAGGCTGTCGGCGCCCGCCACCACGCCGCTCCGCCAGCTGGCCCCGCCATTGGTGGTCACCGCGAAGGTCCCGCCGGTCCCGCTGGCCCACACCACCTTCTCGCTGACGACGCTCACCGCCTGCAGCCGCGCGCCGGTCCGGGAGCGCTGGTCGAGCAGCGCGGCGCCCGAGATCGACGTGCGCGCGGGGGGCAGGGTATCGGCCGGCGGCGAGGGTGGCAGCGGCGGCGTGTACGGGCCGCACGCGGCCAGGGCAAGCAGGGCGAGGGCGAGGTGTGCGTTGCGCATGGGAGAATAGTAAGGGGGTTGGACGGCTCGGCGGCTCGGCGGCTCGGCGGCGGGCTGGTGCTGTGCCTCAGAGCAGGGCGAGGGCCGCCACCTCTGCCGCGTGGATCGCGCGGAGGCGCTCCGCCAGCGCCCCGCGGAGGTCGGCCGCCCGGGCCGCATCGAGGGGGAAGCTCTTCCTGGCATCCCGCTGGAGACGGCTCAACCCCTCCCAGCAGGCACGGATCTCGGGGACGGGGCCCCGGGCGGCGATGAGCGCGGTGCGCCGGGCGAACAGCTCGCGCGCCTGGTCGAAGGCCGGCACCCCGGCGGGAAGCGCCGCGCCCGCCAGGGCGCTCCAGTCGGCGGCCAGCGCCGTATACGCCGCCGCCGGCGCGGCCAGGCCCGCCTCGCGCAGGCCGGCGGCGAAGCTGGCGCGGCAGAGCCCGCCGCCGGTGCCGTAGCGCTCGATGTACTCGTGGAGGGAGGTGAGCGCGGTCCACAGGCGCGGGCCCGGCGGGAACATCTCCACCCAGCTCTCCTTCCCCTTGTCGGCCGTCATCCGGTCGGCCAGCTCGGCGAAGGCGTCGAGCCGGAAGTTGGCCATCTTCGCCTTGAGGAGCGTGGACACGCAGGTCCGGCGGGCGTCGGCCAGCACGGCGTCCGGGGCCGGCGCGCGTCCCTGCCGCCCCTCGAGCCAGAGGAGCCGGTGGCGGAACTTGGCGATGCGCCCACGGGCCGTGGCGAGGTCCCGGAGGGAGATGGCGAACGGTTCCCCGCCGTCGGCGATCCGCGCCTCATCGCCGGCGATGGCGTGCACCGTGATGACGTGATAGCCGCCGCCGCTGAAGTGCGCCGGCATCACCCGGTGCGGCAGGTGCGCGGCGTCCACCCACGCGATGACCGGCGCCCCGCGGTCGAGCGCCTTGCGGAGCTCCTGCTCCGCCGCCTTCGCGCTGGTGCTCTCCTTCGTCGCCGTCTTCCAGCCCAGGCGCCCGGCGGCGGCGGTGAGGTAGGCGTGGTCGTCGGCCCAGAGGTGCCGGCCCGCCAGGAAGAGCGTGACCACGTCCTCCTTCTCGTAGTGGAAGGCGAAGACCCCGACGCCGATGCCGCCGGCCTGCACGAAGAGCAGCGGCTCGGAGCGGTCCTGCCCGGCGTGGGCCAGGAGCGTGCGCAGGGCGGCGGTGGCGGGGATGGTCATGGGGCCAGTTTACGGCGGCGCCGCAGGGAAGGAAAGGCGGCCCGCCCCGGATCCCGGGGGCCCGGACTCCGATGCCCGGAGACTGTCACGGTTTCTTAATCGCATCTTCAGGTGGGACATTGACGTGACGGGGTCCGTCCCCTACACTGGTGGCGCAGGTGCAGTTCCCTTCGTCAGGCAATCCCTCCTTGCCACCCGGGCCCGGCCGGCCCCGCTCGCGCGGGGTCCTCGAGCCCGTCCGGATCCCCGCTGCCCCCGGGCAGCGGCCGTCATCGGGTGCCGTCTCACTTCACGTCGAGGGATTGTCCCATGCGCCGCCGTGTGCTGTTCGCCGCCGCTTCACTCGCCCTGCTCCTGCCCGTCGGCTGCAAGCCGGCCGGGGAGGGCGCCGCCCCCGCCCAGGCCGCCGTCGCGGCGCCGGCGGTGACGCTCGACCCCAACAGCATCGCGGGGATCGCCGCGGGCTCCAAGGACCACACCACGCTGGTCACCGCGCTCAAGGCGGTGGACTACGTGCTGCCGCTCAACAACCCCGGCCCCTTCACGGTCTTCGCGCCGGTGAACGCCGCGTTCGACAAGCTGCCCGCGGGCACGGTGGAGACGCTGCTCAAGCCGGAGAGCGCGAGCCAGCTCCGCACCATCCTGCTGCACCACGTCATCGTCACCGCGTACGATCCCGCACAGCTCACCGACGGGCTGGTGCTCACGATGCTGGCCGGCGGGTCGGTGACGGTGCGGCGGGCGGGCGACGAGATCACGATCGACGGGGCGAAGGTGATCGGCTCGGTGCGCGCGGGCAACGGCATGCTCTACATCGTGGACGGCGTGCTGCTGCCCAAATAGGCGGCTCGGCACTCGGCGGCGAGAGCGTCCCCCCGGGGGGCGGCTCCACCGCGGGGATCAGGCCTCCGCGATGGTCCAGTACACCGCGTAGCGCTCGTCGAGCGAGCGGTAGAACGGCACCAGCTCGAGGTCGATCGGCTGGCCGCTCGTGGTGAAGGTGAGCGGCCGGCCGGCCACCGGCCGGATCCACGTCCCCAGGGCGTCGGCCTTCCCGACGAGGGTTGGCGCCGGCACCGACGGCAGCCGGTACTCCGGCACGGTGCGCGGCGCGGTCGGCTCGGCGCGCAGCGACTGGGGCGTGAGGCCCTCGGTGCCGAGCCGCCCGACCAGGACCAGCGGCCCGAAGCAGAGGGCGTGGCGTGCCGGCGCGTCGGGGAGCGGCTCGGCGCGGAGCGTCATGGGCAGGGTCACCTCCAGCCGGTCGCCGTCCTGCCAGCGGCGTTCCACCACCAGGTAGCTCCCCGGCGCGGCGAAGCTCTCGAGCCGGCGCCCGTTCAGCGTGGCGTGCCCCCCCGCGGCCCACCCCGGCACCCGCACCCGGAGCGCGAAGCTGGCGGGCCGCGGCGCGCGCACCGTGAGCCGGGTCGTCTCCTCCTCCGGGAACCGCGTCTCCTGCAGGATCCGCACGTCCCGTTCCCGCCAGTCCAGCTCCGACGCCACGAAGAGGTTCACGTACAGTCCGGCGTCGTCCCCGAAGTAGATGCTGTCGCCGAGCTTCGCGAAGGATTCCGCCATGCTGCCGGTGCAGCACCAGTAGTCGTGCCCCGGGGTGCCGAAGAGCTTCCACAGCCCGTCGGCGAGGCTCACGTAGTAGAGCTTGTCGCCGTCCGACGGGTGCATGGTGCCGAGGATGCCGTTGAGGTAGGCCCGCTCGTAGTAGTCGGCCACCCGCGGATCGGCGGTCCAGCTGAAGAGGTGGCGGGAGAGCTTGAGCATGTTGTAGGTGACGCAGCACTCCTGGGTGTAGCCGGAGAGGCCGGCGGCGAGCGCGCCGAGCTCGCCCCATCCTTCATCCGCGCTGGTGCCGCCGGTGGCGTAGCAGCGCCGGCCGGTGACCTCGTGCCAGAAGTACTCCGCGATGTCGCGGGCGCGGCGCTCCCCCAGGAGCTCGTGCCGCCGGGCGGCGCCGATCACCTTGGGGATGCTGGTGTTGGCGTGGAGGCCCGCCAGCTCGTCGCGGCCCTGGGCCAGCGGGGCGAAGAAGCGCTCGTGGTCGAAGCGCTGCGCCAGCGCCAGGTGCTGGGCGTCGCCGGTCAGGGCGCGAAGGTTGTAGAGCACCTCGTTCATCCCGCCGTACTCGCGCTCGAGCACCCGCGCCATGTGGGCGTCGCCGAGGGGCTGGCACCAGCGGCCCACCCAGCGGGCCTGGCGCTCGAGGACCTCGCGGGCCGGCGCGCTGCCGGCGAGCTGGTGCTGGTCGAGGAGGCCCGCCATCAGCTTGTGGATGGTGTAGAACGGCGCCCACGCGGGCTGGCCGGCGCGCAGCCGGTCGAACAGCTCCTCGGGAAAGGCGCTCAGGTAGCCGCTGCCGAGCGCCCGCTGGCACTCGGCGAGGCCGGCCACGACGGTCTCCGCGCGGGAGCGGATGGCGGCGTCGCCGGTGGCGGCGAACAGCAGGGCGCAGGCGGAGAGGTAGTGGCCGGTGTAGTGGCCGCGCAGCTCGTTGTCGGGAGCCTCCCAGCCGCCGAGGGGCTCGGCGCTGGAGGGGAGGCCGGCGGTCACCCGGAACATGTGGAGCAGGCGGTCGGGATCCTGGGCCAGCAGGTGGCGGCGGTTGATCTCGAGCTGGTCGGCGACGTAACCGGGGCGGAGCCGGACGCGATCGAGGGGGAAGGGCCGGGCCCGGAGCGTGATGGGCGGCGTCGCGCCGGTGGCCGCGCGCAGGGTCGCGGGCCAGAGCAGGGCGCCGCCGGCGGCGGTGGCGGCCATGAAGTCGCGACGCGAGAGGTGACTGGTCATCAGATCCCCGCCCGTTCCCGGGCCCGCCGGATCACGGCGTCCATGAGGTCCTGGTGCCGCGCCAGGGTGTCGTCCACCACGTTGAGGGTGGGGATGGCGTGTGGCGCGAGCGAGAGGGTATCGGGGTCGAAGCGGCTGAACCCTTCCTCGTGCACGCCGGTGCTGCCGCGGCCCGGGGCGGGGTGGCTCAGGTGCTGGAAGAACCGGGCGTGCCGCTGCACGTGGGGGCCGGCGGGCCCGCCGCCGCCGGCGTGGAAGAGCGGCAGGACCTCGAGCAGCGCATCGTAGTGCATCTCGCCCACGGCGACGACACCGGGGTGCCGGGCGCGGAGGTCCTGCACCAGCTGCCGGATCCCGGCGTGCATGTCGGCGCGCGGGTTGTTGACCCAGCCGCCGGCGATATCGAGGAAGTACGCGTCCACACCGAAGCGCTCGATCATGGCGCCGATGCGGCCACCGAGCCATTCGCGCCACGCGGCTACGCCGAGGTTCATGTAGGCGAGCCAGCCTTCCATGTGGCGGTCGTTGTCCCAGTCCACCCAGTTGAGGTCCATCGTGTCGCCGTCCACCTTGGCCGTGGCCGCCTCCGCGAGCGCGGGGAAGGACGGCTGGCGCCGGTTGGCGGCGTTGGCGCCGAACATGGGCATGAAGCGGACGCCGAGGTCGTGCCCCTCGTCGATGAGGCGGCGGAAGGCGCGCTCGCCGCCCATGCGGGGGTCGAGCTCGTACGCGGGGTAGTTCCAGTAGTAGCGGCCGTCCCACGCGGCGAGGAACGCGAGGATTCGCTCGCCGGGCATCCGGGCGGCCATCCACCGCAGCGTGGCGAGCATCTTCGGATAGTCGTTGAAGATGTAGCCGGTATAGTGCATTCCGTGCAGCGTGGTAACCAGCGCGGTGCGGCGGAGCCAGTCCGGGACGTCGGGGCGGGTGTCCCAGTCGGGGAGCCGGTACGCCCGCGCCAGGTGGGCGTAGTGCGCCGCGGTGGCCGCCTCCAGGCTCGCGGCGCGGCCCACGCGCCAGGGGGGCAGGGTCACGCGGTGCTCGTCCTTCCACCCCTCGACCTCGTGCACCGCCTCGATGCGGTACCCCTGCCCGCCGGGTTGCAGGTAGAAGCGCTTGGTGCGGACCGCGGTGTCGCGGCTCGCGACGTAGCAGCAGCCGCCACCGGCCTCCTCCACCTGCAGCAGCGGGGTGTTCATCCCGCCGGCCACGAACAGGTCGCCGCCACCGAAGGGATAGCCGAAGAGCAGCTCGTCGTCGCCGGGGTCGGTGAAGGCGCCGCCGCCGGCGGCCACCCGGCCCCGCGGCACGCCGCGGAGCACGGTGGTGACGGCCTTGATCGGCCGGTCCATGGCGACGGTGGCGTCCCATTCCACCCCGTCCGGAATACGTCGCAGCGCCAGGCGGACCTCCCCGTCGGCCCGCTGCTGCCCGCCGGCCCACACCAGCCCGGTGGCCCGCACCTCGAGGCCGCCGTCGGTCTCATGCACGCTCATTCGCGCCTGGTCGAGCCCGTACGCGTTCTCGCGGGTGAACACCATCAGGCCGAAGCTGAACCCCTCGAAGGGCACGGACGGTTCGGGGTGATCGAAGCTGAACTTGAGGAAGCTCCGGCCGCGCGGGGGCACGTGCACGTCGCTGGTACTGGTGAGGGGCAGGATCGGGGCTGCGGCGCGGGCGCCCGTGTCCACGGGGCCGGGGGGCTGCAGCGCCGCGGCGCCCGCGATGCCCAGGGCCTTGAGGGCATCGCGGCGGGAGAGGGGTGGGACCATCGGCCTAAGGTACGCGGCCCGGCGGGTGGGGGAAGCGGGCCGCGCCACCGGCGCCGCGCAGGCTAGCCCCGCTCCCGGGGGGACCCTACTTTCCTCCGACCCCTCACTGGTTCCCGCCACTGGCCGATCTTCCCTCCGAGCTGGTTGCCGCGCTCGCCGACCGCTATACGCTGGAACGCCTCCTCGGACAGGGGGGGATGGCGACCGTCTACCTGGCTACCGACCGCAAGCATGGGCGGCAGGTGGCGATCAAGCTGCTGCGGCCGGAACTCGGGGCGGCGCTGGGCACCGAGCGGTTCGTGCGCGAGATCGAGATCGCGGCCAAGCTGCAGCACCCGCACATCCTCCCGCTGCTCGACAGCGGGGGCGTGCAGGCCGGGCCGGACCAGGAGGCCCGGCCCTATTACGTCATGCCGTACGTCACGGGCGAGTCGCTGCGGGAGCGGCTGGAGCGGGGCCCGGTCCCGGTGCCCGAGGCGGTGCGGCTGCTGACGGAGATCGCGGACGCGCTGGCCACGGCGCACGCGCAGGGGGTGGTGCACCGCGACATCAAGCCGGAAAACGTGATGCTCTCCGGGCGGCACGCGCTGGTGATGGACTTCGGGGTGGCGCGCGCGGTGCGCGAGGCGAGCACCAGCGCCCGGCTCACCAGCGTGGGCTTCGCGCTGGGGACGCCGGCCTACATGGCGCCGGAGCAGGCGGCCGGCGACCCGGCGGTGGATCACCGCGCCGACCTGTACGCCCTGGGAATCATGGCGTTCGAGATGCTCACCGGGCGCTTTCCCTACGCGGCCACCACGCCGCAGCAGATCCTGGCGGCGCACATCACCCAGCCTCCCGAGCCGATCGCCGGCCTCCGCCCCGACCTGCCGCCCGCGCTCGCCGAGGTGGTGATGCACTGCCTGGCCAAGGAACCGGCAGCGCGGTGGGAGAGCGCCGAGGCGCTGCGGGACGCGCTGGAACGGCTGGCGCCCGCGGTGGCCACGCCGGCGCAGGGGACGCCGCCCGGGCGGGTCCTGCCCGCGCCGGAGGAGACCCACCCGGTGCAGGTGGCGCTGCTGTTCGGGTTCGGTGGGCTGCTGCTGATGGCCGCGGTGACGGCGCTGGTGCTGCGGGTGGGCCTGCCCGACTGGGTCCTCACCGGCACCCAGGTGCTGCTGCTGGCCGGGTTCCCGGTTGCGGTGGGGACGGCGGTGATGGAGCGGCGCCGGGCGGCGGCGCGCGCCACCGGCACCTGGCAGGCGAGCCGCGAGACGGGCCTGCAGCGCCTCATGACCTGGCGGCGCACCCGGCAGACCGGCCTGGCCGCCTTCTCCGGCCTGGGCCTCGCGGCCGCGGCCTATACCGCGATGCGGCTGCTCGGCATCGGGCCGCTCGGCACACTGGTGGCGCGCGGGGCGCTGCACGCGCAGGACCGCATCGTGGTGGCCGACTTCACCAGCGCCGGCACCGACAGCACCCTCGGCCCCTCGGTGTCGGAGGCGCTGCGGATCGACCTGAGCCAGACGCCGGTGGTGCGGGTGCTCGACGCCACCGAGGTGCGCAACGCGCTGCGCCGGATGGCGCGCACCGATGGCGGCACCCGGCTCGACCCGGCCACCGCGCGCGAGCTCGCCCTCCGCGAGGGAGGCAAGGCCTACCTGGTGGGGGAAGTGACGGGCGCGGGCCGGGGTTTCCTGCTCACGGCGCGGCTGCTGGCCACCGACGGCGACGCCGAGCTGGTGGCGCTGCGCGAGTCGGCGGCCGACGACACCGAGGTGCTCGCGGCGATGGACCGGCTCTCCAAGCGCCTCCGCGAGCGGCTCGGCGAGTCACTGCGCACCATCCGCGCGGCGCCGCCGATGGAGCAGGTCACCACCTCCTCGCTGGAGGCGCTGCGGCTCTACACCGAGGCCCGCGCCTTCATGCGCACCGGCACGCCGCCGGTCGTCGAGCAGCAGCTGCTGCGGGCCGTGGCGCTCGACAGCGGGTTCGCCACCGCGTGGCGGACGCTCGGGGTGTTCTACTTCAACACCGGCGATTCGCGCAGCAAGCAGCTGCACGCGGCCACCCAGGCGTTCCGCAACCGGGAGCGGCTGCCCGACCTCGAGCGGCAGCAGACCGAGGCGTACTACCACTGGGCCGTCACCGAGGACATGGTCCAGGCGGAGCGCGCCTACCGGGCCGTCCTGGCGCGGCGCCCCGACGACATCACCAGCATCAACAACCTGTCGCTGGTGTTCTCGCGCCGCCGGGAATGGGCCGCCGCCGAGTCGCTGCTGGCGCGGGGCATCGGGGTGGACAGCACGGTCCGCAGCTTCCAGGTGAACATGGTGGAAGCCCTCGCCGCCCAGCACAAGGTGGACGAGGCCGCCGCGGCCACCGAACGGATGGCACGCCTGGTGCCGACCGCCGGGGTGACCATTCCCGGCTTCCGGTGGAACGTGCAGGCCATGCGACGGCAGTGGGACAGCGCGGCGGCGGTGGCGCGGGCGGCCCTGCCCTCCCTCACCCAGGCCCGGGACCGCGAGTGGGCCTACGCGGCGCTGTCGGCCTTCGCGGGGATCCGGGGCCAGGTCGCGGAGCAGGACCGGCTGCTGCGCGCCGCCGCCGCGGAGACGGCCGCCGACCCCGGCAGCCGGCTCCGGGACGCGGTGTACCAGTCGGAGGCCCGGATTGCGTGGGGCGGGTCGGTGAGCGACGGCGTCCGCCTGCTTGACCAGGCGCTGGCGCGGGACCCGCTGCCCACCCTGCCCCCACCCGACCGGCCCTACCAGGGACTGATCAGCCAGTACGCGATCCTCGGGCGGGCCGACCGGGCGCGGCAGCTCTACCAGCAGATGGTGGCCGATTCCGTCATGCCGACCGGCGGCCGCCAGGCGCTGCACCTGCTGGGCTGGGTGGAGGTCGCCGAGGGGCAGTACGCCTCGGGGCTCGCCCGGATCCGGATCAACGCCGACTCCGCCTTCTGCGTGAACTGCGCCCGGTACGACCTCGCCTGGGCCTACGACCGCGCAGGGGTGCAGGACTCGGTCCTGGCCCTGCTCGAACGGGTGGTGAACGCCACGCCCGACTGGGAGCAGTTCTACGACGACGCCATCAACCAGGCCCGGGCCTACCGGCGACTGGGAGAGCTCTACGAGGATCGTGGCGACCGCGCCCGGGCGCTCGACTACTACGGCCGCCTCCTGGACCAGTGGCGCGACGCCGACCCCACGCTCGCCCCCGTCATCCGCGAGGTCCGGGGACGGGTGGCGCGCCTCGCGGGGGAACACGCCCGGTAGACGTCCCGCCTCCCGTCGGCTTCATGAAGGTTTCCTCCGCCCGACGGGTCCCGAATTCATCCAGAGACAATCCCGCCCGCCCGCTCCCGGATTTGCTTCGCATCAGTTTCGCGCGCTGTGGGCGATACTGGAGGAGTTCAGCTTCCCCCGGGAGGGGCCATGGCGCGGGACCCCATGCCAGAACTCGAGCAATCCGAACCCGCGATCGGCGACTCGGCCGCGCGGGACCGCCTGATCCTGCACGACATCCGCGACGCCGTGGTCGTGACCGACCCGACCGGCCTCGTCACCTCATGGAATGACGGCGCGGCGCGGCTCCTGGGCTGGAGCGCGGAGGAGATGGTGGGGCGCCCCTACGCGGACCGGTATCCCGACCCGCGGCGCGCGACGGCGGCGGCAGCGGAGCTTGCCGGCCGGGCGACCGCGGGCGGGTGGGAGGGCGAGTTCGAGGAGCAGCGCAAGGATGGGTCGCCGGTCTGGGTCGCGGCGCGCGTGCGTCGGCTCGACGATGACCACGGCGGGGCCGCGGGTGTGCTGGTGGTGCTGCATGACCTCACCGACCGCAAGCGGGCGGAACGCGAGGCGCACGCCCGGGAGGAATTCGAGCGCGCGGTGCTGGACTCGATGTCGAGCCAGGTGGCGGTGCTGGCATGGGACGGCAGCGTCCGGGCGGTGAACCGCTCCTGGCGGGAGTTCGGGATCGCCAACGCGCCGCCCGGCCGTCCCCCGGCGGTGGCCGGCGTCGGCCTCAACTATCTCGAGGTCTGCCGGGCCAGCCAGGCGGAGGAAGCCGCCGCGGGGATCGCGGCGGTGCTCTCGGGCGCCCGGGGCCGGTTCGACCTCGAGTATCCCTGCCACAGCCCGGCGGAACGGCGCTGGTTCTCCATGCGGGTCACGCCGCTCGGCCCCGTGACCGGCGGCGCGCTGGTGGCGCACGTGGACATCACCCGGCGCAAGCTGGCGGAGGCGACGCTCCTGGCGCAGAACAAGGTGCTGGCGCGCATCGCCATCGGGGGCGGGCTCCAGGAGGTGCTGGAGGGGGTCGTGGCGATGGTCGAGGAGCAGCTCCCGGGATCGCTCTGCGCGGTGATGGTGCGCGAGCCGGGCCGCGAGGTGCTCCGCTCCGGGGCGGGACCCAACCTTCCGGCGGCGTACAATGCGGCGGTGGACGGCGTGCCGATCGGGCCGACGGCAGGCTCCTGCGGCACGGCCGCGTTCCGGCGGGAGCCGGTGCTGGTGACCGACATCGCCACCGACCCGCTGTGGGCGGAATACCGCGCGGTCGCGCTGCCGCACGGGCTGCGGTCCTGCTTCTCCATGCCGATCCTGGCTGGGGAGTCCACGGGGGCGGCGACCTCGACCGGGGAGCTGCTGGGCACCTACGCGCTGTACCGGCGGGTGGCGGGGCCCCCCGAGCCGGGCTCGGCGGAGGTGCTCCAGGTCGCCGCGCAGCTCGCGGGGGTGGCGATCCTGCGGGACCGGGTGGTGTCGGAACTCCGCGCCAGCGAGGAGCGGCTCCGCCAGGCGCACAAGATGGAGGCCATCGGGCAGCTGGCGGGCGGCGTGGCGCACGACTTCAACAACCTGCTCACCGTCATCAACGGGTACGCGGACATCCTGCGGGGCCAGCTCCCCCAGGGCGGCGAGGCGGGGGAGTCGGTCCATGCGATCCTCGAGGCGGGCCAGCGCGCCGCCGCCCTGACCGGCCAGCTGCTTGCCTTCAGCCGCAAGGCGATGGTGCAGCCGCGGCTGGTGGACCTGAACGAGGTCGTGGAGTCGGCGGCGCGCATGCTGCGGCGGCTGATCGGGGAGCGGATCACCCTCGTCTCCAGGCTCAAGCCCGGCCTGCCGGTGGTCCGGATCGACCCGGGGCAGATCGAGCAGGTGGTGATGAACCTGGCCGTCAACGCCCGGGACGCGATGCCCGAGGGGGGCACGCTGGTCGTGGAGACGACGGAGCTGCTGCTGCCGGCCATGATTGCCACGGAGACCGGGGAGTTCCGCGCCGGGCACGCCGTGCAGCTGACGGTGTCGGATACCGGCCACGGCATGAGCGAGGAGGTTCGCGCCCGGGTGTTCGAGCCGTTCTTCACCACCAAGGGGGTGGGGAAGGGCACGGGCCTGGGCCTGGCCACCGTGTACGGGATCATCCGGCAGGCCGGGGGCCACGTGGAGGTGACCAGCGCGCCCGGCCGCGGCACGACCTTCCGGGTCCTGCTGCCGGTGGCGCCCGCCGAGGGCCGGACGGTCGCCGAGGTGCCGGCGCCGGTGCCGCCGGGGACCGAGACCGTGCTGCTCGTGGAGGACGAGGAGGCGGTGCGCCGGCTGGCGCTGGTGGCGCTGCAGCGCCGCGGCTACCGGGTGCTGCCCGCCGGCTCGGCCGCCGAGGCGATGGCGCTGGCCACGGGCCACCAGGGCAAGGTGGACCTGCTGCTCACCGACGTGGTGATGCCCGACATGGGCGGGCGGCAGCTGGCCGAGGCGCTGCGGACCCGACGCCCCGGGCTCAAGGTGCTCTTCATGAGCGGCTACACCGACGACACCGTCCTGCGGGATGGCGTGGCCGGCACGGATCACCCGTTCCTGCAGAAGCCCTTCTCGGTGGCCGCGCTCGCCCGGCGGGTGCGGGAGGTGCTGGACGCGTAGCCGGGGTGGGCGAGATTGCGCGGGAAGCGGCGACCGAGCCCCCTTCGGGAGCGGCGAAGCCGCGACCCGGGGGCGAGGGAGTGCGGGAAGCGGGAAGCGGCGAGGGCGGGGGCCACTTCCCGCTTCCCTCTTCCCTTTTCCCTTCTTGCCCTGCCCATTAGTAGGGTTCCCAACCTCCTCCCACGACCGGTGCCTCGCCATGCCCCGTTGCCTCCTTGTCGCCGCGCTCCTGCTCGCCGCCTGCGCTCCGAAGGCGGCGCCCCCGCCGGAGCTGCCCCGCTGGCAGGCGCGCGCCCGCGCGGTGACGATCGTGCGGGATGACTGGGGCATCGCGCACGTCCATGGCCCGACCGACGCCGACGCGGTGTTCGGGATGATCTACGCCCAGGCCGAGGACGACTTCAACCGGGTGGAGACGAACTACCTCGTGTCGCTCGGCCGGCTGGCGGAGGCCGAGGGGGAGGGGGAGCTGTACCGGGACCTGCGGCAGCGGCTGTTCATCGACCCCACCGACCTGGAGGCCGAGTATGCCGCCAGCCCTGACTGGCTGCGGGCGCTGATGGATGCCTGGGCCGACGGGCTGAACTACTACCTCCACACCCATCCCGCGGTGCATCCCCGGGTGCTGACCCGGTTCGAGCCCTGGATGGCGCTCTCGTTCAGCGAGGGCAGCATCGGGGGTGACATCGAGCGGGTGGACCTGGCGGCGCTGCAGGCCTTCTACGGCGGGCCGGCCACCGTCGCGGCGCGCCCCGGACCCGCGCCGCGCGGGCTCGCCGCCGCGCCCGCGCCGCCGCTCCCGGCGTACCTGGAGTCTTCCGGGTCGAACGGCATCGCGATCGCGCCGGCCAACACCGTGGCTGGCCACGCCCTGCTGCTCATCAACCCGCACACCTCGTTCTTCTTCCGCTCCGAGCTGCAGGTGACGAGCGACGAGGGGCTCAACGCCTACGGCGCGGTCACCTGGGGGCAGTTCTTCGTGTACCAGGGATTCAACGCCCACGCGGGGTGGATGCACACCTCGAGCGGGGTGGACAACATCGACGAGTACCTGGAGACCGTGACCGTCCACGGGGACAGCGCCACCTATCGCTACGCCGGGGCGGAGCGGCCGCTGGCGCGGAAGGTGATCACGCTGGCCTTCCGGACCGACTCCGGGCCGGCCACCCGCCAGTTCACCACCTGGCGCAGCCACCACGGGCCGATCGTCCGCGCCGAGGGCCGCCAGTGGGTGGCGATGCGGCTGATGGAGTCGCCGCGGCAGGCGCTGATCCAGTCGTTCACGCGCACCAAGGCGGCCAACTACGCGCAGTTCCGCGAGGTGCTGGGGCTGCACGCCAATTCGTCCAACAACACGCTCTTCGCCGATGGCACGGGGAACATCGCCTACTTCCACGCCAACTTCATCCCGCGGCGCGACCCGCGGTTCGACTGGAACCGGCCGGTGGACGGCAGCGATCCCGCCACCGAGTGGGGCGCGCCGATCGCGCTCGACAGCTCGCCGCTGGTGCACAACCCGCCCAACGGCTGGGTCTACAACACCAACAACTGGCCCTACTCCGCCGCGGGGCCGGGGCACAGCCCGCGGCGCGCCGACTTCCCCGCCTATACCGACGTGGGCCTCGAGAACCCGCGCGGGGTCCATGCCATGGCACTGCTGGCGGGCCGCAAGGACTTCACCCTGGATGCGCTGGTGACCGCGGCGTTCGACAGCCACCTCCCCGCCTTCGACGACCTGGTGCCGGCGCTGCTCGACGCGTACGACCACACCCCGGCCGGCGATTCGCTGCGGCGAGCGCTCACCGAGCCGGTCGAGGCGCTGCGCGGCTGGGACCGGCGCTGGTCGGCGGCCTCGGTGCCCACCACGCTCGCGGTCTATTGGGGCGACGCCCTCTGGGTGCGGGCGCGGCAGGCGGACCTCGAGGACCAGTCGCTGTACACGTACATGGCCAGGGGCACCAGCCGGGCGCTCCGGCTGGAGGCGCTGGCGGAGGCGGTGGACCAGCTGACCCGCGACTTCGGCACCTGGCGCACGCCGTGGGGCGAGGTGAACCGGTTCCAGCGGCTCACCGATGACATCGTCCATCCCTTCGACGACGCCGGGCCGAGCCTCCCGGTGCCCTTCACCTCGAGCCGCTGGGGCTCGCTGGCGTCCTTCGGCACGGTCACGCCCCCGGGCACGAAGAAGCGCTACGGCGTGAGCGGCAACAGCTTCGTGGCGGTGGTCGAATTCGGCGACCAGGTGCGGGCGCGCGCGGTGACCGCCGGTGGTGAGAGCGGGAATCCGGCCTCGCCGCACTTCAACGACCAGGCGGAGCGGTACGCGGCCGGCAACCTGCGCGAGGTGTACTTCTACCCCGAGCAGCTGGTGGGGCATACCGAGCGCACCTACCACCCGGGGGAGTGAGGGGAGCCGAGGACGGCCGAAGCGCGGCGTCGGCGGGCTACGGCAGCCGCGCGCGGTACCGCTGGCTCACCGGCAGGCGGGTCCCGTCCTTGAGCAGCAGCCGGTATTCCCCGCCGCCCAGGCTCTCCAGTTCGCGCACCTGGTCGAGCGCCACGATCACCGAGCGATGCACCCGCGCGAACCGGCCCGGGTCCAGCTCGGTCTCCAGCGCGGCCAGGGTGGTGCGCACCAGGTGGACTTCCCGGCCGACATGCAGTCGCGCGTAGTTCCCGCCGCCCTCGATCCACTCCACCCGTTCCACCGGCAGGTAGCTCGTCTTCCGGCCCAGCAGCACCGCGAAGCGCTGCAGGTATGGCGCCGGGCGGCGCCGGGCCAGGGCGTCCCGCGCCCGGGCCAGGGCGCGGGCCAGCCGTTCCTCGTCATAGGGCTTGAGCAGGTAGTCCACCGCCGCCGCGTCGAAGGCCTCCACCGCGTGCTCGGCGTGCGCGGTCACGAAGATGACGTACGGCGCCGGCGTCAGGTGCAGGCGCCGGACCAGTGCCAGGCCGTGCTCCCCCGGCATCCGGATGTCCAGCAGCAGGAGGTCGGGGCGTTCGGCCCGCGCCAGCGCCAGGGCGCCCGGGGCGTCCGCGGCCTCGCCCACGACGGTCACGTCGCCGTGGTCGGCGAGCATCTCGCGCAGCCGGCGGCGGGCCAGCGGTTCATCGTCCACGATGAGCACCCGGAGCGGCGTCATGCGGTGGCCTCGACCGGTGCCGTCGCCCAGGGAAGGCGGATCTCCACGCGGGTGCCGCCCCCGGGCCGTGGGCCGATGTGGAACTGGTGTGCATCGGGATACAGCGCGGCGAGCCGGCTGCGGGTGTTGCCAAGCCCGATGCCCTGGCGCGCCGGGCCGCCGGGCGCGACGCCCACGCCGTCATCCTCGATGGTGAGCAGCAGCTGCCCGCCGGCACGCGCCGCCGCGAGCCGCAGCGTGCCGGGCCCGGGGCGCGCGCCGATGCCGTGGGAGATGGCATTCTCCGCCAGCGGCTGCAGCAGCATGGCGGGAACGAGCGCGGAGCCGAGGTCCGCGGGCACCGCCTGCTCCACCGCCAGGCGGTCGCCATGGCGCATCTGCTGCAGGGAAAGGTAGAGACCCAGGCGGCGCAGCTCCTCGGCCAGGGGGAGCAGGCCACCGTCGCCGGCATCGAGCGTCAGCCGGAGCAGGTCGCTCAGCTTGACCAGCATCTGCTCGGCGGCGCGGGGCTCGCTCCGCACCAGGGCCGCGATGCCATTCAGGGTGTTGAAGAGGAAGTGGGGCTGCAGCTCGAGCGCCAGCGAATGGAGCCGGGCCACGCGCAGCGACCGCTCGAGCTCGCGGGCCCGGTCCCGCTCGGCCCGGTTGCGGTGCAGCACCTGCAGCGGCAGGTAGGCCAGGACGACGAGGGTGAAGTTGTCGATGTCGTCACGCACCATCTCGCCGAAACGCAGCGCCGGCACCACGATCGACTCGGCCGGCACCTCGAAGATCGCGGCCACCGCGTGGATGAGGGGCACGGAGAGCGCCGCGTGGAGGGCGCCGAAGGCAGCCGCGGCCACCAGCCAGGCGGGGAGATGGCGGTACCAGGTGGCGCGGCGCAGCGGAAAGCGGTCCAGCACGCGGAAGATGACCGGCAACAGGGCGGCCCAGATCATCCAGTCGAGGAACTGGGCCAGCCGCACCTGGGCCACGGAGACGGCGAGGCCCCGGCCGGTGAGCTCGGTGTGGAGCGGACCGGCCGAGGCGAGGTCGAGCGCCAGCCAGGCGCCCAGGACGACCACCCACTCCGGCAGGGTGATCGCCCGGGCGACCGGGGGCAGCGGCAGGCGTGGCGCGGCCATGGGCTCAACGGTACCGCGCGGCCGGGAGCGCCGCCACACCGGCGGCCGGCACCACGCCGCCGTAGCGGCCCAGCAGCGTGACCGCAGCCTGCACCACCGCGCTGGCGGCCACCTCGCCGCCCGCGTTCGCCACCACGATCACGGCGAGGTCCCGGCCCGGCTGCATGAGGACCGTGGCGTAGAAGGTCCCGGTGCTGCCATCGTGGGTGGCGGTGGGCTCGCCCCCGAGGACGATCTCCCCCCAGCCCAGGGCGTAGTCGCCGGTGGGGTGGTGCAGTGCCGCGAACCCCGCGCCGCTCAGCAGGTCAGGGCGCCCGGTCAGCCCGCGCAGGTGCAGCTGCACGAACCGCGCGTACTCCGTGAGCGAGAGCGCCATCTCGCCGGCCGGGTCGATGGCGTCCGGCATGTCCGGGGCGGCGTCGGGGTTGACCGGCGTGAAGCTGCCGGGGAGGTGTCCCCACGGCTGGGCCGCGTGGCCGGCGGCGGGCCACCCGAACACCGGCGTGATCCCCAGGGGGGCAAGCAGCCGCGTCGTCAGCAGCTGCTCCCACGACTGGCCGGTCACCCGCTCCGCCATGGCGGCGGCCACGCCATAGCCGCCGTTCGAGTACAGGAATTCCCCCACCGGCCCCGCCGGCGGCAGGCTGAGCAGCAGGGCCGTGCCGGCGTAGCGCTGCTCGCCCGGCGTGCCGGGGATGGCGGGCACCTGGGAGAAGTCGAGCAACGGCTCGATCCCCGCGCGGTGCGAGAGCAGCTGGGCCAGGGTGATGCCCTGGTACGCGGGATCCATGGTCGCGGCGAGCTCGGGGAAGACGTCCGCCGGCCGGGTGTCCCAGGCGAGGGCGCCCTCCTCCACCAGCGTGGCGATCATGGTGGCGGTCATCGCCTTCACGTTGGAGCCGATGTGGAAGCGGTCGGCGGTGGTCACGGCCTCAGGGTGACCACGCCGGCGCACGCCGACGGCGCCGATGGCCTCGATGGTGTCGGCCCGCACCACGATGGCAGCCATCCCGGGGAGGCCGGTGCCGGCCCGCGCCTCGAGGAGGACGCTGTCGATGGCGCTGGCGGGCGTGGGGTGGCCCGGGCCGGTCTCGTCGGTGGTGCAGGCACCGGCCGCGGCGGCCAGGGTGAACAGGGCAATCGTCGAACGCGCGAACATGGGTCGCTCCGGTTGAGTTGGTGCGCGAACGGTCGCGCCGGAGCGGCTGGGCGGGGAGCCGGAATGGGGCGGAGCGCCGGACCTCCGGGACGAAGTGCCCCGTTCGAGGGACGAAATCCGCCCGGCTCGGAGCCGCGGCACGGGGCACGCCCCCCGGTCCGGGGAGTGGCCGGGGCGCCGCCTCCGACGTAGATACTGGAGGGGCCGCGCCCCGGGCCCTGCCATCCATCCCCACGGGAGGACCATGGAACCGAACCTCCTGACCCCCGCCGACCTGCCGGCGGTGGTGGACGTGATGTGCAGCGCCTTCGAGGACTACCCGGTGATGCGGTGGTGCCTGGGCGACCCGCCGGACTACGCGGCGCGCCTGCGGGAGCTGGTGGGGTTCTTCGTGCAGGCGCGGGTGCTGCGGGACGAGCCGCTGTACGGGCTGCGTGAAGCCGACGGCCAGCTCTCGGGCGCCGCGATCCTCTCATGGAGCGGCACCACGGTGACGCCCCCGGCGCTCGACGCGGCCCGCGAGGCGCTGTGGGCCCGGCTGGGCGCCGCGGCGCGGGAGCGGTACGAGGCCTTCGGCGCCGTGACCCGCGGCTTCGAGGCGCCGGAGCCGCACTGGCACCTGGACATGATCGGGGTGCGGCGCGGCCTCGCGGGCCGGGGCCGCGGCCGCCGGCTGCTCGACCGGGTGCACCGCCACGCGGCCGCCGATCCGCGGGCCCGCGGGGTCAGCCTCACCACCGAGCTGGCGGGCAACGTGGCGCTGTACGAGCACGTGGGCTACTGGGTGACCGGCCGGGCGCGGGTGGCCGGCGCCTTCGAGAGCTGGGGGATGTTCCGGGCAACGGTGCACGCGTAGTTTTTCGGCCGCCTTTGCACCGCCCGATGACCCCTGCCCTGGAGGGAGCCATGTCCCCGACCTCGTTCGCCGCGACCACCGTGCTGCTGGCCCTGCTGGGCTGCGCCGAGCCCCCGGCCCGCCCGGCGGAGGCGCCACGCTCCGACGTGCCCGCCACCCAGGGCCTCCCCTCCGAGGGGTCGCCGCCGGCACCCGCGACGCCCGACGCGGGCCGTCGACCGACGTTCATCAACCGGGTATGGCAGGTGGCCGATTCCAGCGGCACCGCGAGCGGCGACCTCTACGCATTCCTCGGCGAGGGGACACTCGTCGTGACTTCGGTGAACGGGAAGCCCGCCCTGGGCCGGTGGTCGGGCACCATGGATTCGCTGCTGCTGGTGGAGCAGGGAGTCTCGCACGTGGTGGAAGTGCTTGGCCTCACGCCGACCACCTTCCGGATCCGCGGCCGCAACCCCCGGGGCACCGTCGACCTCCTGCTGGTACCGGCGCCGGGACGCGCCAGCACCCCCAACTGAGATGGAAGGGACGCGATGACGCGCGGCTGGCGCTGGGTCCTGTGGGCAGGCGTGGTGGCATGGCTGCCTTCCGGGTGTGCACGGCGGGCGCCGCGGCCGGCGGATGCCGGTGTGCTGCAGGGGTCGATCACCCCGCCCGCGGGCCTGTCGCTGCCGGCCGATGGGACGATCGAGGTGCGGCTCGACGACGTAACGCGGCCGGATGCCGCCGCGGCCACGATGGCGGAGACGACCTTCGTCGCGGGAACGGCCGTAGGGCCGATTCCCTTCACGCTCCGGTTCCCGGCCGAGTCGATCGTCGAGTCGCGCAGCTACTCGGCCCGGGCCAGCGTCCACCGCGGGGACCGGCTCCTGTACACCACCACCGCCGCCTACCGGGTGCTGACGCAGGGTAACCCGGCCCGCGTGGACCTGACGCTGGTCCGGGTGCCGGACGCCGCGGGGACGCCCGCCGCCGGGCTGGTCGGCACCCGCTGGCGGCTGGCGGACGTGGCGGGCACGGTGGCAATCAGCGGTGCCCGTGCCACGCTCGAGTTCCCCCAGGCGGGCCGGGTGATCGGCAATGGCTCGTGCAACCGCTTCTTCGGCCCCGTGGAGCTGGCGGGGGACACCATTCGGGTGGGCGCGCTGGCGGCCACCCGGAGGGCCTGCGCCGAGCCCGCCATGCGACAGGAAGCCCGGTACCTCGAAGCCCTCGCCGCGTCGGCGCGCCTCACCGTCGATGCCTCGGCCCTGCTGCTGTACCCGCGCGACGGGGGCCAGCCCCTCCGGTTCGTGCCGGAGCGCCGGTAGCCGCCGGCCGCCGCCCGCCCCCTTCCGGACACCCTCGGGTCCCGCCTGCCATGGATCAGATCGCGCTGTCGGCCACCGCCACGCTCCGCCCGCTCGTTGGCGCGGACGCCCCTGACCTCCACGGCCTCATCACCGCCAACCGCGCCCACCTCGACCGCTGGCTGCGGTGGTCGAGCGGCATCCGGACCCCGGCCGACGCGGCCGCCTTCATCGCCATCTTCGAGGAGAAGCAGCGCGCCGGCGACGGCTTTCACCTCGGGCTCCGGGTGGACGGCGCGCTCGCCGGCGGCTGCATCTGCTGGTACATCCACCGCCAGAACCGCAACGCCGAGGTGGGCTACTGGCTCGACGCGGGACGGACCGGCCAGGGGCTCGCCACCCGCATGGCCGCGGCGGTGGTGGGGCACCTCTTCCGGGTGGAGCGCCTGCACCGGATCGAGATGCTGTGCGCCGTGGAGAACACCGCCAGCCGCGCCATCCCGGAGCGGCTGGGCTTCCGCGTCGAGGGGGTCAAGCGGCACAGCCACTGGATCACCACCCGGTTCCTCGACCACGCCGTCTACGGCCTGCTCGAGGACGAGTGGCGCGCCGGGGGTCCCTAGCGCGCGGCACTTCGCGCGGGCAGCTTGCCTCTCAGGGGCGGCGGGGCCGGCCCGCGGCCGCCGGAGGAGGAGCATCGCATGACACGGATCGTCTGCGTCCACGGCATCGGGCAGGCCTACGAGGCGGCGGAGACGCTGCTCGCCACCTGGGCGCCCGCACTGGCGGGCGGGGTCTCGAACGCCGGCGGGCGGCTCGACCCCGCCGAGGTGAGCATGGCGTTCTACGGCGCGCTGTTCCGGCCGTCGGGCGGCAAGGGCGCCGGCGCGATTCCCGAATACGCGCCCGGCGACCTCGACGGCGAGCTGGAACAGGCGCTGCTCGCCGAGCTGTACGCGGCAAACGCGCCGGCGGCGGGGGCTGCCACCAAGGGCGTCGGCGCGCGGGGCATCGCGGGGATGCTGCAGGTGGTGGCGGCGCTGCCGTTCTTCGGCGGCGTGGCCCAGCACGTGGTGATCTGGTTCCTCAAGCAGGTATCGCGGTACGTGCGCGAGCCGGCAATCCGCCAGGCCGCGCGGCAGGCGGTCCTCGACACGATCCGCCCCGACACTCGCATCCTCGTGGGCCACTCGCTGGGAAGCATCGTGGCATGGGAGACGCTCTGCGCCAACCCCGGGCTGCCGGTGCGTACCCTGCTCACCCTCGGCTCTCCGCTGGGCGTGCCGGCGCTGCTGCCGCGGCTCGACCCCCCGGTGCGGCAGCGGCCGGGGGCGTGGCCCGGCGGCGTGACCCGCTGGGTGAACATCGCCGACGCCCGCGACCCGGTGGCACTGGAGAAGCGGCTGGCCCGGGTGTTCGGCGAGCGGGTGGAGGACCTCCCGGTGGAGAACGGGGCCACGATGCACGACGTGAAGCCGTACCTCACCTCCCGCGAGGCGGGCGGGGTGCTGGTGTGACCACGCCCGCCCCGCCGGCCGCGGGGCCGCGCCGGCACCTGCTGCTCATCGGGGTGGCGCACTATCCCGAGGGGTGGGGGGACATCGCGGCTGAGGTGGAGGCCGAGATCGCGCGGGCGCGTGCGCTCTTCCTCGATGAGTTCCGCTACGAGCCGGCCACGCTCGAGCGGGTGGCCGACACCACGCAGGCCGGGGTCCGCAACGGCATCGCGGCCTGGCTGGAGCGGCTCCCGGCCGGCCCCGACGACCTCGTGGCGGTGTACTACACCGGGCACGGCGTGGTGGATCGCTCGGTGTTCCGGCTGGTCACGAGCGAGGTGGCCGCCGCGCGCCCGTCCACCGCCATGGCCGCGAGCGACCTCATCCCGCTGGTGTGGACCGGCGACCGTCACGTCCTGCTGATCCTCGACACCTGCCACGCGGGCGCGGGCACGGCCGAGGCGATGGCGCTGCTGGGCCGCCTGCGTGAAGCCGACGGCGGGGCCGCGCGCGGCTACGGGCTCCACCTGGTCGCGGCCGCGCGCAGCATCGAGCTGGCCCGGACCCGGGCGTTCATGGATGCGCTGGACGAGGTGGTGCGGACGGGCCGCGCCGGGGGGAGCGAGGAGGAGTACCTGCGCCCCGACGCCGTGCTGGAGCAGGTGAACGCGCTGCTCGGCGCCGCAGCCGACGGGGTGCGCCAGCACGCCGAACTCACCGGCCGGGCCGAGGGGCTGTTCCGGTTCTTCCCCAACGCCTGGTGGGACCCGCGCCTGCGGGTCGGGACGGCCCCGGAGGAGGCGCGGGCCGTGCTCGCCCGGCTGCAGCGGGCCACGCTCGCCAGCCACTGGGGCCCGCGGGCACGGGGCGTGGCCGCCGCGAGCGAGGGCAGCTGGCTCTTCACCGGCCGGTCCCGGGCCGTCCGCAGGCTGCTCGCCTGGCTCGAGGCACCGGCCGGCGGCGCGGGGCTCATCGTTACCGGGCCACCGGGCGCGGGGAAGTCGGCGCTGCTGGCACGGGTGGTGACGCTTGCGGACCCGGTGGTCCGTGAGGAAGCGCGCCGGGCGGGCGCGCTCGAGGGAGTGCCGGACCAGGAGCTCCCCCGGCTCGGACTGGTGACGGTCGCGGTGCACGCGCGCCGCAAGACGGCGGCGGACGTGGCGCTGGAGCTGGCGGTGGCGCTGGGCGCCGACCTCGCCTCGGGTGAGACCGACCCCGAGGTGCTGGCCCGGGCAGCGGCGGTGGGGCGCGCGGAGCCCGCCACCGTGGTGATCGACGCGCTCGACGAGGCGCAGCAGCCGGAGCAGCTCGCCGCGCTGCTCCGCTCGCTGGTGGAGCGCGCGCCCCGCCTGCGGCTGGTGGTCGGGCTGCGGGCGGACGGCGGCGCCAGCCGGCTGGCGCGCAGCCTGGGCCGGCGGTTCGAGGTGCTCGACGTGAGCAGCGCCGAGTACCTCAGGGCGGCCGACATCACGGCGTACGTGGAGCGAAGCCTGCGCGCGCCGGACGGCTCGCCGTACCGCGCGCCGGGGCAGGAGGAGTACGCCCGGAAGGTGTCGCGCGCGATCGGGCGCCGCGCCGGGGGCTCGTTCCTCGTGGCCTCGATCACCGCCCGGGTGCTGGCCGGGCGCGCGGCGGTGATCCCCACCGCCGAGCTCGGCCGCCTGCCCGCCGAGGTGGGCGAGGCGTTCGGCTTCGACCTGCAGCGCTTCACGCCCGCGGAGCAGCTGGAGGCGGTGGCGGTCCTGGGCGCGCTGGCCTTCGCGCAGGGGCGTGGCCTGCCGCTGGCGCTGTGGCCGGCGTTCGCGGAGGCCATCGGCGGCGTCGCGTTCGACGAGCATGACCTCGAGCGCTGGCTGGAGCGCGCCGGCTACTACGTGACCCGCGACGTGGGGCAGGGGGTCGCGGTGTTCCGGCTCTACCACGAGGAGTTCGGCCGCTTCCTGCGGGCGCGGGCCCAGGCGCTGCTGGCCGAACGGGAGGGCGCGGGCGCCAACCTCGAGGCGCGGCTGGCCGCGGTGCTCGATGGTGCGGTGCCGCGCGGCGCGGACGGCGGCCCCGACTGGGCGGCGGCGCCCTCCTACGTGCGCGGGTACCTGGCGCGGCACTACCGACTCGCGGGCCGCCGCGACGACCTGATGGCGCTGGTCGAGGCGCCCGGGTGGATTGCGGCGCGGACCGCGGGCGGTGACCCCGCGCCGCTGCTGCGCGATCTCGACGTGGCCATCCACGCCGCCCGCGAGGCCACCCCCCCCGATGCGGTGGCGATCGCCCGCCTGGCGCTGGCCTACGGGCGGTGGATGACCACCGCGCCGCCGCTCATCGTGGACGTGCTCGCGGCGGCGGGGCAGGGGGAGCGCGCCGCGCTGATCGCCGACAACATCGCGTACCCCCTCGATCGCTGCCAGGCGTTCTGCCTGCTGGCCGAGCGCAACACCGCGGATCCCGGGCGGGCCAAGGCGCAGTTCCTCGAGGCCCTCACCGCCGCGCAGGCCATGCACGACTCCTACCGCGTGGTGACCGGGGCGTGGCTGGTGCGGGTGGCGCGCGCCCTCGGCGACGAGGTCTCCGCCCGCCGGTTGGCGCGGCAGGCGCTGCGCTGGACCCAGGTGATGGCGAGCGAGGCCCGGGGCACGCCGCTCGACATGCGCGACTGGGACCGGGCCGACCAGGAGCTGTTCGCGCGCCCCGAAGTGCGGGCGGCGCTGGCGGGCGAGCCCGCGGCCCCGGGTGGCATGCGCTGGCGCCTGATGGAGCTGGACCACGCCATCTTCTGGGCGGCGATGGCGCTGCGGCAGGCCCAGGACGAGGCGGGACTGGCCGAGGTGCGCGCCCTGCTCGCCGGCGGCGGGCTTCCCATCGGCAACCTGCGGCTGCAGGCCGCCGCCGTCGCGGGCGATGCCGCCTTCCTGGACCAGCTGCTGCCGTGGAACGACCCCGAGGGATCGCGTGCCTCCGCCGGCACCCACCAGGGCAACCTCGCGCTGGCGCTCGCCACGGCGGGCCGCTGCGAGGAGGCGGCACGGCTGCCGGAGATGGCGCCGGGCGCGCACCAGCGGGTCCGGTCCAACTACCACGACAGCGCCAAGCGCCTGGCCTGGGCGCTCACCCTTTGCGGCCGGCTGGACGAGGCGCTCGCGTTCGTGGAAGGGATGCCGCACCCCGAGGAGCGGTTCCGCGCGCTCTATCGGATCGCGGAGGTGCTGCACGATCGGCGGGACACCGCGGGGCTCGATCGCGTGGCCACCCTCGCCGAGCGGCTGCTGGCCGTGGAGGAGGCGGTCCGGGCGCGGCTCGACGGACCCGAACGGCCGGCGGCCGCCGTCCGCCGTCGCGGCAAGGCGGCCCGCCGGCGGGCCTCCGCGGCGGGCGCCGACCAGGACCCGCGGTGGCAGGAATTCACGGTCGCCGATTTCTGGCGGCTGCGTACCTGGGCGGCGTGGATCCTGCAGGCGGCGGGCCGCACGGGGCCCGCGCTGGCGCTGGCCGAGGCGGTGTGCGCCGAGGAGGTCCAGCCCTCGGACGCCACGACGCTGGTGCGGCCCACCCGGGTGACGGAGCTGGCCAAGCCGCACGTGGCTCCGCCCGCCGCCGCGAGTCCCGAGCGGGCCGTGATGACGCGGGTGTTCGCGCTGGCGGCGGGCCCCGACATCGAGGCCGCGCGCAAGCTGGCCGAGACCCTCACCCTGCCGCGCTACCGGGCGCGGGCCCGCGCCGCGGTGGCGGTGCGGCTGCCGGACCGCGAGGCGGCGCGGGCGCTCTGGCTCACCGCGGTGATCGAGGCGCGCCGGGTGGGCACCGGCGTGGTGCTCGAGGTGCTGCAGCGGGGCCGGCGGCTGCTGGGTCCGTCGGCCCGTGCCCGCGCGATGGACGCATTGCTGGACGCGGCGCGGCCGCGCACGGCCTAACGGGGTCATTTCCCTTCGTGCTCTCCTGGAGTCGCATGCAGATTCAGCTGCCGTCCGCGGGGCGGCCGTACCGCGGGCTGTTCCTCCTGGCCCTGCTGGGCGCGGGAGTCCCCGCCGGTCGCGTGATGGCGCAGCAGTCGCCGGCCACGGCAGATGCCACGCCGCGCCACGCCACCTTCACGATCACGTCGCGGGTGCTTGGCGAAAGGCGGCGCTTCAACGTGTACACCCCGCCGGCGTACGACGACGGCCGGTCGGCCCTGCCGGTCGTCTACATGCCCGATGGCGGCATGGCGGAGGACTTCCCGCACGTGGTGAATACGCTCGATTCCCTCATCGGGCTCGGCCTGGTGCGCCCGATGCTGGTGGTGGGGATCGAGAATACCGAGCGGCGACGCGACCTCACCGGCCCCACCCGGGCGGCGCGCGACAGCGCGATCGCGCCGCGGGTCGGGGGCTCGGCCGCGTTCCGCGCCTTTCTCCGTGATGAGCTGATGCCGGAGATCCGCCGGCGCTACCGGGTGACCGACGAGACCGCGCTGGTCGGCGAATCGCTGGCGGGGCTGTTCGTGGTGGAGACCCTGTTCGAGGATCCCGCGCTCTTCCGCCGCTACCTGGCCGTCGACCCGAGCCTGTGGTGGGATGCCGAGGCGCTCGCCCGCGGCGCGGCCGCGCGGCTGGGCGGACTCGACCTTGCAGGGCGGTCGCTCTACCTCACCACCGCGGGAATCGACGGCAACGTGGCGAGCACGCAGCTCCTGGTCGCGGCGCTGCGCGATGCGGCGCCTGCCGGATTCACCTGGCACTACGACCCGCGCGCCGGCGAGCGGCACGCCACCGTCTTCCGCGCCACCCTCCCGGAGGCCTTCCTCCGGGTCCTCCGCTAGCGCCGGCGCCGGCCCCGCATGACGCTCAAGGCGCCCCCTCCGCAGGTCGATACTCGCGGCATGCCCTCCGCCTTCGCCGCTGCCGTGCGCCATCTCCGCAGCGCTGTCGCGCGGCCGGGCCGGCCGTGGCGCGCGATGGTGCTGCTCGCCCTCGGGCTCGCGCACCCCGTCCGGGGCCAGGAACCGGAGCGCCCGACCTGGTTCCGGCGCATTATCGGGCAGGACCAGGGGCTGCCCGAGACGCAGGTCAACGCGGTGGCGCAGACGCCGGACGGCTACCTCTGGCTCGGCACCCGGCGCGGCCTGGTGCGTTACGACGGCCTCGCCTTCACGTCCATCGCCTCCGCCCGCCTTCCCTCGCAGTGGATCAACAGCCTCAACCTCGACCGCCGCGGGCGGCTGTGGATCTCCACGGCCCGCGGCCTCGTGGTGCGGGAGGCCGACACGCTCCGCCGCATACCCGAGACCGACATCCCGGGCGCCGAGGCCTGGAAGGTGCTGGAGGACCGCCGGGGTCGGATCTGGGTGGCCACGGAGGACGGGGCGTACGTGGGCGACGGGACCGACTTCCAGGCGGTGCCGGGCGCGGAAGGGCGGCAGTACGCGCTGCTCGAGGATCGTGAGGGCCGGGTCTGGATCGGGGGGCGCCGCCAGCTGCGGGTGACGCGCGGGGACGCGGTCGACACGTCGCTCGCCTCGCCGCTGGGCGGAGCGAGCGCGTTCGACCTGGTCGATGACGGCGCCGGCGGGATGTGGGTCGCAACGCGGGAGGGCATCACCCACGTGACGCTCGACGCCGGCGGCCGCCCGCGGGCCGACCGGTCGGTGGCCACCGGCGGGCCGGCGCCGGCCCCGGTCTGGTCGCTGGCCCGCTCGCCGGACGGCGGGCTGTGGCTCGGCACCGATGGCCGGGGCGTGCTGCTGTGGGACGGGCAGGCGCTGCGCACGGTGAATCCCACCGAGGGCACCGCGGCGCGCCAGGTGCTGAGCACCTTCGTGGACGCGCTCGGGCGGGTTTGGGCCGGAACCGGCGCAGGACTCGAGAAGTACCAGCGGGGCGCGTTCCTGACCTACCAGGCGGACCGCGGCCTGCCGCACGAGTCGATCTGGAGCATCCGCGGCGACCGGGACGGGGGCCTGTGGGTCACGGCGTTCGATGGCGGGGTCTATCGCTTCGACGGGCACCGGTTCCACCCTGCGATCCCGCCCTCCGGCCCGGGGACAGGCTCGATCGCCACGTGGCCCGCGGCGGCAGGGGGCATCTGGGCCTCCCCCGGCAACCGCCGCGTGGTGCGGCTGGACGCCGGTGGGGTGCACGACCTGACGGCGCGGCTCAAGCTGCCCGCCGAGGATGTGATCGGTTTCTACGAGGATCCGGGGCAGCGCCTGTGGATCATCACGGGCGGCGGGCTCTACCGCTCCGACGGCGGCGGGCCCGCGGTGGCGGTGAATCACGACCTGGGGCTCGAGCCGGACGACGTGCCGCGCGTCGTGGTCCGCGATTCCACCGGCCGGCTGCTCGTGGGGCGGCCGGGGCTGACCGTCATCGACAGCGCCGGCCCGCGCCGCTTCCGTGAAGCCGACGGGCTCACCGACCCCGACGTCTGGGCCCTCCATCCGCAGGGCGCCAACGTCTGGATCGGCACCTCCGACTCCGGGCTGTACGTGCTGCGGCGGAACCGCATCGTCCACCTCGGCGGGCTCGACCCGCGGCTCAAGTACGAGGTGCTCGGCATTGCGGAGGACCGGGACGGCTATCTCTGGCTGGCGTCGAGCTACGGCCTGCTCCGGGTGCCCCGCCGGGACCTCGAGGCCCTGGCCGACGGCGGGCGCAGGTCCCCGGCGCTGCGGAGCTTCGACCGCGAGGACGGCCTTCCCACCACCGAGCTCAACGGCGATATCCAGAGCCAGCTCTACCGCGACGCGCGGGGCCGGCTCTGGCTGCCGAGCTACGCCGGCGTGGTGCGCCTGGATCCCGCGATGATCGCCGCCGACACGGTCGCGCCGCAGGTGCACCTCGAGCACGTGGTGCTCGATGGCGTGGAGCAGGCGATCGGCCCCGGGATGACGCTGCACCCGCACGCCAGCCGGCTGGAGATCACCTTTGCCACCACCAACGCCCTGGTGCCGTCACGCGTCCGCGTGGAGTACCGGATGGACGGCGTGGACACGGCCTGGATCGACGCCGGGCGGCGGCGGACCGTGTCGTACGGTCCGCTCGCCGGCGGGTCCTACCGGTTCCGCCTGCGGGCCGCGAACCAGGATGGTCACTGGACCCGCGCCCCCGTCGATCTCGCCTTCCGGATCCGCTTCCGGCTGTACGAGAGCCCGCTCTTCCTTCCGGCGGTGGTATCCCTGGCGCTGCTGCTGCTGGTGCTCGTCAGCCGGGCGCGCCGGCGGGTGCTGGAGGAGCGGGGACGCGCGCTCGAGCAGACGGTGGCGGAGCGGACGCGTGACCTCGAGCTGGCCCGCGAAACGCTCGAGGCGCGGGTGGAGCAGCGGACGGCGCAGCTGGCCGCCGAGCTGGCCGAGCGGAAGCGGCTGGAGGGCCAGCTGGTGCAGGCCCAGAAGCTGGAGGGGCTGGGGCGGCTTGCCGGCGGCGTGGCCCACGAGATCAACAACAGCATGGTGGGCGTGCTGGGGTACGCGGAGCTGGCGGAGCAGCAGATCGCCGGCCATCCCGAGGCGCTCGACGACCTGCGGCAGATCCGGCTCGCGGGGGAGCGGGTGGCGCGGATCACGCGGCAGCTGCTCTCGTTTGCGCGGGCCCAGCAGGCCACCCAGGCCACCGTGCGGCTGCCCGACGTGCTGCAGCGCCTGGGCGACTCGATGGCCCTGCTGGCCGGCGACCGGATCCGGGTGGAGCTGACCCTGCCCGGTGACCTCCGGCCGGTCCGCACCGACGAGACCCAGCTGGAACAGGTGGTGATCAACCTGGTGATGAACGCGCGCGACGCGATGCCGGAGGGCGGCCAGCTCAGCCTGCGGGCCCGGAACGTGTCGCTCTCCTCGCCGCGGGCCGTGGGCGCCACCACCCTCCCCCCGGGCGAATTCGTCTGCCTCGAGGTCACCGACAACGGCACCGGGATGACACCGGAGGTGCGGGCGCGGATCTTCGAGCCGTTCTTCACCACCAAGGGCGTCGAGCGGGGGGGCGGGCTCGGGCTCGCGGTCTGCCACGGCATCGTCACCAACCAGGGCGGGGCCATCGAGGTGGAGAGCGCCCCAGGCGCCGGCACCCGGATGGAGGTGTGGCTGCCGGTCGGCACGGAGCCCGCGGGTGGGCGGGCCGCCCACGCGGCCGGACCGCCCCGCGGCGATGAGGTGATCCTGCTCGTCGACGACGACCCGATGGTGCGCCGGGTGGCCACCGGCTCGCTCGAGTCCCTGGGCTACCAGATCGTGCCGGCGGACGACGGCGTGATGGCGCTCCAGCTGCTGGAGCGCCGCGGGGCGCCGGTGGACCTGGTGCTGGCCGACGTGATGATGCCCCGCATGGGCGGGCTGGAACTGGCGCGCGGCCTGGGCGCCCGGGGGAGCCGGATTCCCGTGCTGTTCATCTCCGGATTCATCGGCGGGGAGGCGGGCATGGAGGAACAGCTGGCCGCCTACGGCGATGTCCTCGCCAAGCCGTTTACCCTCGAGGCCCTGGCCCGGGCGGTGCGCCGGTCACTCGACCGGGCGGACCGCGTCGCGCCGACGCTCCCGGGGTAGCGCCCGTCCGGCGCCACATGGACGCCCGGGACCGGCCTGCGTAACCTTCGCCGTCCCTGCGCCACTCCGCGGCGTTCACCCTCACCCTCCGGCATGACCCACCTCGCACGCGCCCTCCTCGAGACCGCCGGCCGCGTCTGGCGCGGCGATCGCGATGCCTCCGACCTCGCCATGCAGAGCGAGCACCGCGTGGCGCGGGTGCGTGTCCTGCTCATCGGGCTGCTGACGGGGCTCGGCCTCGTGGTGGTGTGGCAGGACCCGGCCAACGCGGAGTACCGCCGCGCCGTCCCCATCAACGTCACCTGCCTGGCGCTGGCGCTCCTGGTGCTCCACGCCACCCGGCGGGGCGAGCGCCCCGCATGGCTGGCCATGGCCACCGCCATCGGCGACGTGTCGCTGGTCTCGTTCCTCCACTACCTGGACGTGGCGCAGGGTCACCCCGCGGCGGCGGTGAACGGCCGCGTCACCTTCCTGGGCTACTTCCTGGCCCTGGTCGGTACCTGCATCCGCTGGGACCGCCGGGTGCCCCTCTTCGCGGGCGCGGTGGCGGGGGCGCAGTATGCCGCCATCGTCGCGTGGGGCGCGAGTCGCTGGCCCGAGGTCCCGACCGCGGACGTGCTGCAGTACGGGCAGTTCGACTGGGGGGTCCAGGTGGAGCGGGTGGTGACGCTGCTCCTCTTTGCGGGCATGTGCGCCGGGATCGCCCAGTGGGCGGTGCGGTTGCGCGACCACGCCACCACTGACCCGCTGACCGGCCTCATGAACCGGCGGACCTTCGAGGAGCGGCTGCGCGACGAGCTGCTGCGCGCCGCCCGCCGCGGCACCTCGCTCAGCGTGGTGATGATCGACGCCGATCACTTCAAGCAGGTCAACGACGCCCATGGCCACCTGGTCGGCGACGCGGTGCTGCGCGAGCTCGCCGGCGCCCTCCGCAACGGGCTGCGCCGCACCGACCTCGTCACCCGCTGGGGGGGCGAGGAGTTCGCGATCGCCTACCTCGATACCCCCGGGCCCGCCGCCGCCACGCAGGTGCGCCGGGTGCAGGAGCTGGTGGCCCAGGCCGGCCTGACCCCGCCCGGCGGGCCGTCGCTCCGGCTCACCATCTCGGCGGGCGTGGCGGCCTCGCCCGCCGACGGTTCCGACCTCGAGACCCTGGTGCGCGCGGCCGACGGACGGCTGCTGGTGGCCAAGCGCGAGGGACGGAACCGCGTCGTGGCCGGGTCCGCCGTGCCGGCCTGACCCCGCCCGTGCCGGGCGGCGCGGATGCGCGTATCCTTGTGGCTCCCCTGCGCCGACTCCCCTCAGTCGCGAGATCCCTCGATGCTGGTCGCTTCCCTCAGCGCGCTCTTCCGCCGCGAGCTCCGCACCCTCCGCCGCGAAGTCGAGGCATACCCCACCGACGACCATCCCTGGCGGCCGGCCGACGGCCTGCCGAACTCCGGGGGCATCCTGGTGCGCCACGTCTGCGGGAACCTGCGCCACTTCGTCGGCGCCCAGCTCGGCGACACCGGCTACCTCCGCGACCGCGAGGCCGAGTTCCACGCCCCGCCGGCCAGCCGCGCCGCACTGCTCACGGAGCTGGATGCCACCGAGCGCGACGTGCTGACCACGCTCGCCGGGCTCCCGCCGGAGCGGCTGGAAGAGACCTACCCCCAGGCGCTGCTGGGACAGCAGCTGGTCACCGGGGATTTCCTGCTGCACCTGGCCAGCCACCTCGCCTTCCACCTGGGTCAGGTGGACTACCACCGTCGTGTGGTGACGGGCGACCGCACCAGCGTGGCCCCGATGAGCATCCCCGCCCTCGCCTCCGCGCGGCCGGTGGGCGGGCCGGCGCGCTGACCACCCGGCCCCCGCGGGAGGCCGCGGCGCGGTAGATTGGGGTCCGATCGCCGCGACTTCCCGCCACCCGCCCGGATCCATGTCCTCCCTGTACGACATTCCCGTCCACACCCTCGATGGCACACCGACCACGCTCGCCCCATACCGGGGCAAGGTGCTGCTCATCGTCAACGTGGCGAGCCAGTGCGGCTTCACGCCGCAGTACGCGGGGCTCGAGGCGCTGTACCGCAGGCACCGGCGGCGGGGTCTCGTGGTCCTCGGCTTCCCTTGCGACCAGTTCGGCCACCAGGAGCCGGGCGACGCCGCGGAGATCCGCCGGTTCTGCGCCCGCACCTACGACGTGACCTTCCCGATGTTCAGCAAGATCGAGGTGAACGGGCCGGGCGCGCACCCGCTCTACGACCACCTCAAGGAGGCGCGGCCGGGCCTGCTCGGCTCCACGGCCATCAAGTGGAACTTCACCAAGTTCCTGGTGGGCGCCGACGGGGTGGTGCTGGCGCGCTACGCGCCGACCGACACCCCGGAGCAGGTCGAGCGGGACATCCTGCCCCTGCTCGGCTGACCTTCCCCTCCCACCGGACCCACCCGATGGCCCTCGGCGCCACGCTGTACACCTTCGACATCGAGCTCGCCGACGTGGACCGCGGCGTCTACGAGACCCTCGCGCTCAAGGTGGCGTGCCACCCCTCCGAGACGGAGGAGTACCTGCTCACCAGGGTGCTGGCCTATTGCCTGGAGTACGCGGAGGGCATCAGCTTCGGGAAGGGCCTTTCCGAGCCCGGCGAGCCGGCCTTCACGGTCAAGGACCTCACGGGGGCGCTGCGCCTCTGGGTGGAGGTCGGGTGGCCCGACGCGGCCCGGCTGCACAAGGCCAGCATGGCGGCACCGCGGGTGGCGGTCTACACCCACAAGGACCCCGCGCTGCTGCTGCGACAGCTGGCCGGTGAGCGGATCCACCGCGCGGCGGAGCTCGAGGTGTACAGCGTGGACCGCGATCTCCTCGACGCGCTGGCCGCCCGGCTCGACCGACGGACGAAGTTCACGCTCTCGGTGACCGAGCGGCACCTCTACGTGACCATGGGCAACGACACCCTCACCGGCGTGGTGGAACGACATGCACTTCCGGCAGGCTGATCCCGGGCCGCGGCCCACGCCCCTCGGGCTGGCGGTGGTCGTGGCGCTGGCGCTCGCGGCCTACGCCGCGGCCCGCGCGCAGGCGCACCATGCGGGTCCCGCCGCCCTCCTCCCCGAGGTGGATGCACCGCCCGACACCGCGCTCGCACAGCGCCTCGCCCGGGCGGAGGCGCGCTGGGAGGCCCGGGGCCCCTCGAGCTACGTGCTGCGTTACCAGGTGTCCTGTTTCTGCCCGCCGAAGCCGGTCATCCGGGTGACGGTCCGCGGCGGGATCGTGTCGGTGCTGGAGGAGGGAAGCGTGGTGGGCGACCTCCCGCGGCCCCTCACGGCGGGGCTGACGGTGCCACAGCTCTTCGGCGAGGTGCGACGGCAGCTCGCCGACACGGGCTGGACGGTGTTCGCGGAGTTCGACTCCACCCTCGGGCATCCCCTGACCGTCAGCGGCAGCAGCCGGACCGTCGCTGACATCGGCTCGGGGATCCGGGTGCTGTCGCTGGAGCCGGTCGCGGACTAGGCCCCCGCGCCGCTCAGCGCACGAAGAGGCTGTCGAACCGTCCCGTCGCGAGCAGCGCGTCGAGCCGGTCGGCGATGCGGGCCATCGCCGCCGGGTCGCCGTGGTAGGTGGAGATCGAAACGTATCCCTCGGACTCGATCACCGTCGCGCCCAGGTCCATTCCCTCCAGGCGCAGGCTCGTCCGGGTGTCGTCCGGCCCGCCGGGTGCCCGCTCGGCGCCGAGCTCCGCAACCATCGCCGCCACGATCGCCGATCGCAGCGCCTCCCCGCCCGGGCGGAGGGTGAGGCCCTGCCACTCGCCGGGCTTGCCCGCGCTCCGTTCCACGCGGTAGGGGAGCGGGGTGAAGGCCTTCCGCTCCACCAGCCGGTCCACCCCGCCCGCTCCACGCTCCCACGCGAAGTGATGCGCTACCCAGGCCGGATCCAGGGAATCGTCGGTGCCGTAGCGCATCCGCGTCCGGTCGATCGGCAGCGTGTAGCTCTCCTTCGCGACGTAGTCCGTCACGCCGAGCACCGGGTGGGCCTCGCCGTCGGCATGCGCCAGCCACACCACGCTCCGTTCATCGGGCGAGACGGTGAGGAGGCCGGGCGAGGGGAGGGGGAACGGATCCTCGGGGAGCGTGAGCGGCGTGGCGTGCCGGGTGCGGCTGTCGAAGATCGCGTCCCAGAACCTGTAGAGCCCCGGCTCGGCAAAGCTGGTCCGGTCGATCCAGCCCCGGGGCCCGGTCCGGTCGCGCGAGGCGCGGAAGCGGGCCGGGTCACTGGTGATGAGCATCGGGTCGGTGGGGAGCTGACCGGTGCTCACCCGCTCCACGCGGGGCCCGTCGGCGCCCGCGGTCACGAGCCAGATCCCCTGGGTCTCGTCCGGGGCCTCCACACTTGCGAGCAGCGCCGGCGGGTCGCCCGGCACCACGGCCAGCCCGGAGATCTCGCCCGCGACGGGCACCGGCGCCCCGCCCAGGCTCACCCGGAACCGGGAGTACGCCGAGAACTCCGGGGTGTCGCCGGTCGTGAAGAAGTAATTCGAGATCGTGGCCACCTCGAACGGCCCGACCTGGTCCACCCGCACCGGCTCGCTCTGCCGGGTGACCCGGTAGCGGTAGGTGAACAGCGTGTCGGGAAGCGCCGGCGCACCGGGCCGCGCGCGGGGATACCACTCGGTCCACGCGGTGTCGCGCGCGGAGGGCTGGCCGCGCTGCGGGATCAGCACGCCGCCAAGGTCCTTGTCGCCGATCTGCGCGCTGAGGAGCCGCCGTCCGCGGTTGGTGAAGATGCGGACGGCCCCGGGCACCACCCAGCGCCCCTCCACCTGCCGGGCGTCGGCCACGAAGAGCGGGCCATCCTCCGCCTTCCGCCGCACGTGGGAGATCGTCATGCTGCCGAGCGTGATGCTGCCGACGCCCGCGAGGGTGCGGGGATCGGTGGTGTCGCCGGCGGGCCAGCGGACTTCCACCTGGAAGAACAGGCCCTCGCCTGCGATCTCCGGGGGGACGTCGGCGAGGAGCCGCGCCACCCCGGCGATGACGCCCAGGATGCCGGCCACGCCGCCGACCGAGAAGCCGAGGGCCTTGAGGATGCCCGGCTCCGGGTGCGCAGCCACGTAGCGGGACGCCAGGAGCCCGAGGCCGAAGCTGATGATCCCGCCGAGCAGTGCCAGGCCGACCACGAAGTAGCCCGACCCGCCCTCGAAGGAGGAGATCCGGTACCAGTCCACGGCCAGTGAGGCCACGAAGCCGCTCAGGAACAGGCCGAGGGCCGCCGTCAGGAGCGCCACGAGGATCGAGGAGAGCCAGGTCATAAGGGAGGGAACCTACCGCGGTTGGCCGGAGTGGACGAGTCGCGGGTGTCGGTCCGGTTTTGCGCCGGGGCGGGCGGGGCCGTAACCTTCGCCCATGCGAAACGCCCTGCTGTGGGCCCCGGCCCTCCTGCTTGCCGCCTGCGGCGGCCCCACTCCTGCGGGGGCGCCGGTGGCGCCCGCCGCCGCGCTCACCCTGCCCGACTCCACCGTGGTGCTCGACGCCGCGACCGGCGCCCCGATCGCCCCGGCCGAACTCGTCCGCCGGGCCCGCGCCGCCGACTTCGTGCTGCTCGGCGAGATCCATGACAACATCGCCCACCACCAGGTGCGGGGCGCGCTGCTCAGCGCGGCCGGCCGCCACCCGGCGGTGGTGTTCGAGCAGTTTGCCCGCACCACGGGCCCGATCCCGCCGCCGGCGGGGGGGACCGCGGACGACGCGTGGCTCGACCAGTACGGGTTCGACCGCAAGAACTGGAAGTGGCCGCTGCACGAGCCGGTGGTCCAGGCGGCGCTCGCGAGCGGGCAGGGGGTGTGGGGGAGCGGGCTCTCGCGCGAGACGCTGCGCGCGGTGGTGCGCGGTGGTTCGGCGGCGGCGCCGCCCGAGCTCCGGGCGATCATCGAGCAGGCCCCGCTCGACAGCGTGGCGCGGGCCGCGATCGACCGGGAGCTGTTCGAGGGCCACTGCGGGAAGCTCCCCGCGGAGATGGTGCCGGGGATGCGCGCCGCGCAGGAGCTGCGCGATGCCTCGATGGCCGAGGCCCTGCTCAACGCCGCGAAGGGTGGCGGGCCGGCCTGGCTCATCGCCGGCGACGGCCACGTACGCGCCGACATGGCGGTACCCCGCATGCTGCGGCGGGTGGCGCCGGGGAAGTCGCTGCTGATCGTGGGCGTGGTGGAGCGGGGCACCGAGGCCGCGGTGCCGGGGCCGGAGGCGGCCCGGCAGTACCAGGTGCTGATCGTCACCCCGCCCGCCGCGCGCGAAGACCCGTGCGCCAGCCTGTGAGCCGGGAGGCCGCATGACCCAACCATCCGTCCCGGAGCCCGTCCTCGTCCCCGCGCCGTCGCTCGCGGGGACGGTACGCCTGGCCGTGATGCTGCTGGCCCTCGCGCTGGTGGTGGTCCCGATCCTGCGCGACCTCCCGCTGGGGCAGACCACCCGCACCGGCCTCCTCGCCTGGCTGCTGGTGGGGCTGGCCCTCTACTGGATCTACGCGGGGCTGGGATCCCGGCCGCTGCTCCTGCTGCAGCTGGTGATCTTCTCGGTGGCCGCGACGCTGCTCACCACCAAGGCGGGACTGGTGATCGTGGGCATCGACCGGCTCAGCATCCTGCGCCGCACCGCGAAGACCCTCATCCAGGTCGGCGCGGGCCTGGCCGGGCTCAACCTCGGCGCCCTGCTGCTCGCCTCGCTCAGGCGCGGCGGACCGCCCGCGGCCGGCCCCGGCCCGTCCTGAGCCCCGGCCGCCACCCCCGCCAGGAGACGCCATGGTGACGTATGAGGTGACCGCGGTGGTGGAACCGTCGCTGGTCGAGGCCTACGCGACGTACATGCGGGCGCGCCACATCGCCGACGTGCTGGCCACCGGGTGCTTCACGGGCGCGGTGTTCGAGCGGGCCGACGCCACCACCTTCCGGGCCCGCTACCAGGCCGCCTCGCAGGCCATGGTCGACACCTACCTCCGTGACCACACCGCGCGGCTGCGCGAGGAGTTCGCGGTGCACTTCCCCCGTGGGATCGTCTTCTCGCGGGCGGTGTGGCAGGAGGAGAAGCGCTGGACCCGGGCGGGCTAGCCGCGCGGCGACCGCATTACACTTCGGCATGCTGCCTCTCGTCCGCGACCTCGCCGATCCCGACCGCACCGCCGCCACCAACCGCCGCCTCGGTGCCGCGCTGGCCTTCGTGGCCGGCGCCACCAACGCCGGCGGGTTCCTGGCCGTCGGGCGCTACACCTCCCACATGACCGGCATCGTCTCCTCGATGGCCGACGACCTGGCGCTGGGCCAGGTGGGGCTGGCGGCGGGTGGCTTCGCCGCGCTCCTGGCCTTCCTGGTGGGCGCCATCACCACCACCATCGCCATCAACTGGGCCCGCCGGCGGCGGCTGCGCAGCCTCTACGCGCTCCCGCTGCTGCTCGAGGCGTCCCTGCTGCTGGTCTTCGGGCTGATCGGCGGCACCCTGACCCAGCGCACCGCCGTGCTCGTGCCCGCCACGGTGGTGCTGCTCTGCTTCCTGATGGGGCTGCAGAACGCGGTGATCACCAAGGTCTCGCGCGCCGAGATCCGCACCACGCACGTCACGGGCCTGGTGACCGACATGGGGATCGAACTGGGGAAGCTCCTCTACCTCAACCGCCTCCCCGTGGCGGCGCCGGTGCTGGCCAACCGGGCCAGGCTCCGGGTGCACGTCCTGCTGCTCGCCTGCTTCTTCGTGGGCGGGGTGAGCGGCGCGTTCGGCTTCAAGCGGTTCGGGTATGGCGCCACGCTCCCGCTGGCGCTGCTGCTCGGCCTGCTCGCCGCGCGCCCGCTGCTGGAGGACCTGCAGCTCCGCCGCCGTCTGTGGCGCCGGCAGGGGCAGCGGTAGGGCGGCCTAGGCGCGCGGCGCATCGAGGCATCGTCGCACCGCCAGCGCGAGCTCGGCGGCGGAGTACGGCTTCTGCAGCAGCCGCCGTCCCGGGTCGAGCGGGAGCAGCCGATCCACGATGTCCGGGCTGTACCCGCTGGAGTAGAGCACCCGCAGCGTGGCCGACCGCGCCACCAGGTCCGCGGCCAGCTCCCGCCCCGAACGCCCCCCCGGCATGATCAGGTCGGTGAGCAGCAGGTCCACGACGCCACCCTGCGCCTCCCACACGGTGATCGCCTGCGCGGCCGACTCGGCCTCCAGCACCCGGTAGCCGTAGTGCTCGAGGGCAGTCCGGCTGATGGCGCGCACCGCGGGCTCGTCCTCCACCAGCAGGATCGTCTCGTGGCCCCCCCGCACCACCGGCGGCGGGGTGGGGCGTTCCGCCGGCGTCCCCGCCGTCCGGAGCGCCGGGAAGTAGGCCCGGAAGGTCGTGCCGGCCCCGACCGCGCTTTCCACCGTGATCCAGCCGTGGTGCTGCTGCACGATCCCGAAGACCGTGGCCAGGCCCAGCCCGGTGCCCTTCCCCACCTCCTTGGTGGTGAAGAAGGGCTCGAAGATCCTCGGAATGGCCTCCGGCGGGATGCCGCACCCGGTGTCGGTGACGGTGAGGCAGACGTGGGGGCCGGGGCTGCCGCCGGGGTGCAGCCCGGCGAGGTCGGCATCGACGGTGACCGCCTCGAGGTGCACCGTGAGCAGGCCGCCCGTCGGCATCGCGTCCCGCGCATTGATGGCCAGGTTCATCAGGACCTGCTCCATCATGCCGGGGTCGGCCTCGATCAGCGGCAGCGCGGGCGCGAAGCGGGTCTCCAGGCTCACGTCCTCGCCGAGCACCCGGCGGAGCAGCTTGGTGGTGTTGCCGAGGGCCTCGCCGAGGTCGAGCGGGACCGGGCGGCTCACCTGGCGGCGGCTGAAGGTCAGCAGCTGCCGGGTGAGGTGGGCCGCGCGCTCGGTCACCGCCAGGACCTCCCGGAGCCCCTCGCGAACCTCCGCCGGGTCGGCGGTGCCCTCCACCAGCAGGGTGGACTGCATCTGGATGACCGCGAGCATGTTGTTGAAGTCGTGCGCGATGCCCCCGGCCAGCTGCCCCACCGCTTCCATCTTCTGCGACTGCCGCAGCTGCTCCTCCAGGCGGTGCCGGACGGTGATGTCCTCGGCCACCCCGGCGATCCGGTACACCCGGCCGGTCGCGTCGCGGATCGGGAACGCGCGATCGTGGATCCAGGCCACCGCCCCGTCGCGCAGGATCCGGTACTCCAGGTCATAGCCGCCGGACGGCTGCTCGGGCAGCGCCGCCGTCACCCGGGGCAGGTCATCGGAGTGCACCAGGTCGAGCCAGGAGCGCGGGGCGGCGTACAGGCTCTCGCAGGAGCGGCCGAACACGCGGCTGTAGGCGGGGCTGACGTACACGAACTCCCGGGTCGCGGCGTCGGCCAGCCAGAAGACCTCGTCGATGGTCTCGGTCACCTGGCGGAAGCGTTGTTCGCTGGCCCGGAAGTCGGCCTCGGCCCGGTTCTGCGCGGTGATGTCGCGTGCCACCGCCAGCACCGTGGCGATCGCGCCGCGCTCGTCGGGTTCGGGGATCAGCCGCACGTTGAAGTCGTGCGCGCCATCGGGCAGCGGTAGGGTCACCTCCGTCTCCACCGGTGTGCCGGCGGCGACGGCGTCGGCGATGACCTGCCGGAGGGAGCGATACAGCTCTTCGCTCCCCTGGCCGGTCACCGCGCCGATCCGCTGCCCCAGGTGCTGGGTCACCGGCACCCCGGTGATGCGCTCCAGCGCGCTGTTGGCGAACAGGTACCGGCCCTCGCGATCGAACCGCAGGATGATGTCGGGCGAGTGCTCGGCCAGCGCCCGCAACTGCCGCTCGGTCTCCTTGAGCGCGGTGATGTCGCGCGCGATGCCGAGCACGGTGGCCACCTGCCCCTGGTCATCCCGCTCGGGCGCGAGCCGGAGCTGGACCAGGCGGGGCCCCTGGATGGTGTGCAGGGGATGCTCCACCGTCCGCGCTTCGCCGGTCGCGAAGACCTCCCGGATCGCCTCGGCGACACTGGCGAGGGCCGGGGCGGCTTCCGGGTGGTGCCCCGAGCCGAACCCACCGGCGAGCAGGTCGTCCACGGGCCGCCCCAGGGCCTCGGCAAAGGCCGGGTTGGCGAAGAGCCGGTTGAGGTTCCGGTCCCAGCGGACCAGGAGGTCCGGGGTGTTCTCGACCAGCGTGCGGAGGCTCCGCTCCCGCGACCGCACCTCGGCCTCGGCGGCCTTGCGCTCCGAGATGTCGCGCACGATGGCCATGTTGTACTCGCGGCCCTCGAACTCGAAGTAGTTGCCGGTCACCTCGATCGGGATGATCCGGCCATCGCGGGCGCGATGGGTGCTCTCCATGGCGGCCTGCCGGGCCTGGCGGATGCGCGGCGCCAGCTCGTCCCACTGCGGCCGGGTCATCGCGGGATCGATGTCACAGACGCCCATCCCCCCCGTCAGCTCCTCGCGGGTGTACCCCAGCGCGAGCGCCGCGCCCTGGTTGACGTAGCTGAACCGGGGCGAGAGGCCCTCCATCAGGTAGATCCCCTCCAGGATGTGGTCGAGGGCAAAGTTGAGGAGGTAGAGCTGCCGCTCCGCGGCCTTCCGGGAGGAGAGATTGGTGGCGATGCCGAGGATGCTCACCACCCTCCCCGTCTCGTCCCGTTCCGCGATGTGCCGCACCTCGAACGGCAGCGGCCCCTCCGGGTGGCGGAAGTGCACCTCGAGGCGCTCCGGCCGGCCGGTCGCGGCCACCCGCCCGAGGCTCGCCTGCAGCGCCTCGGTCTCCTCGGGGCACTCGCACAGCCCGAGCTCGAGCGGGGTACGGCCAAGGATGTCCTGGGGCCGGGATCCGGTGGTGCGGGCGATCGACGGGCTCAGGTACCGGAAGCGCCCCTCGGTGTCGAACCGGCTCACCAGGTCGGGGAAGTTCTCCATCAGGGTGCCGAGGCGGCGCTCGGCGGCCCGGGCGGACGCCTCCGCCTGCTTCCGCTCGGTGATGTCCTGCATCGTGCCGTACACCCGGTGGGGACGCCCGCCCGCATCGCGCTCCACTTCCGCCAGGCTGTGGATATCCCGGACCTCGCCATCGGGCCGGATCACCCGGTACTCCACGTCGTACGGGCGGCCGCCCCGCAGGGCCTCCTCGTAGACCGCCACCATGCGCTGCTGGTCGTCCGGGTGGACCAGCCCCACCCACTGCGCGTGCCAGTCCGCCAGCGGCCTTGGGCCGGCCACCGGCGGCAGCCCGAAGATCCGGTAACTCTCGGCGGACATCTCGATGAGGCCCGCGTCGAGGTCGCGATACCAGGAGCCCAGGTGGCCCACCCGCTGCGAGGTCTCGAGCTGCCGGTTGCTCTCGCGCAGCGCCGCGGTGGCCCGGGCCGCCGCCGCACGGGTGCGGAGCGCGGCGACGCCGTACGCGACATCGCCGGCCAGTTCCTCCAGGATGGCCACCTCGTCCGCATCGAACGCATCCGGCTCGGCCGAGTAGACCTTGAGCACGCCCAGGACCCCCGCCTCGGCGCGGAGCGGCAGCGCGATGGCGGAGCGATAGCCGCGGGCGCCGGCCGCCTCCCGCCGGGGGCCGAATGCCGGGTCCGCGGCGATGTCGCGCGCGATGCTCACCTCGCCGGTGACGATGGCCCGGGAGGCCGGACCGCCCTCGGCCACGCCCTCACCCCAGGTGATCCCCGCCGTGGCGAGGT
Organism: Gemmatimonadales bacterium; assembly: GCA_046327715.1. Taxonomy (GTDB): domain Bacteria; phylum Gemmatimonadota; class Gemmatimonadetes; order Gemmatimonadales; family GWC2-71-9; genus JADJOM01. The sequence continues at coordinate 2,455 of JAXLXY010000011.1, read as the reverse complement.
AGCCGGCGTCCACGCCGGCGTGGGCGACGGGGCGCACCTGGCTCCCGGGCGTCCGGTCGGCGAAGCCGATCCAGGCCATGCGGTAGCCGCCCCGCTCGACCGCGATCCGGCAGACCGCGTCCAGCAGCTCCTGCTCATCCCCGGCGCGGATCAGCGCCTGGTTGGAGTCGCTCAGCATCCGCAGGGCGCGGTTGCTCCGGGCGAGGTCGGAGTGCTGTCTAGCGTGACGGGGGGTGGACGGGCGCTTGCGGCTGGTCATGACGGGCTCGGGGGCCGCGGGGAGGCTCCGTGGACTGTCGGGGCATTGGGGCAAGCTGCAGCAAAACCTGACATGGCGCGAGGCCGCGGGGCGGGCGGGGGCTGGTCCGAGGCCGTTCGGCCGCGATCGCCGGGGCCCCAAGCCTCTCCCATGGTAGCGCCATGGCCCTGAAGCGGGCGTGAAGCGTCGATGGCACCATGGGATACACCCCCTCTCGCCGCCGGCCGGGCCGGGCCGTACATTGCAGGTTCGCGCGCCAGCCCGGCCGCCCTCCCCCCTCCCACGCTCCCGGATCTCGCCATGGCCATCACCTTCACGCTCAACGGCCGGTCCCAGTCGGTGGACGTGCCGGACGACACCCCGCTCCTCTGGGTGCTGCGCGACACGCTGGCGCTCACCGGCACCAAGTACGGCTGCGGTATGGCCCAGTGCGGCGCCTGCACCGTGCACCTCGACGGCCAGGCCATCCGCAGCTGCTCCACGCCGGTGGGCGCGGCGGCCGGGAAGAAGGTCACCACCATCGAGGGGCTCTCGGCCGACGGCAGCCACCCGCTGCAGCAGGCCTGGGTGGCGGAGCAGGTGCCGCAGTGCGGCTACTGCCAGTCGGGGCAGATCATGCAGGCGGCGGCGCTGCTCAGCCAGACGCCCACGCCCACCGATGCGGAGATCGACGCGGCCATGGCGGGCAACATCTGCCGCTGCGGCACCTACCAGCGGATTCGCGCCGCCATCCACCGCGCCGCCCAGGAGGCCTGACATGACCACCGCCCTCTCCCGCCGCGAGTTCCTGGGCGCCAGCGGCCTGGCCCTGGCGGTCACCGCCCTGCCGGCCCGCCGTCTGGCGGGGATGCCCGCGCCCGCCGCGGCGCGGGCGCTCGCGCCAAGCGCGTTCGTCGAGATCACGCCGGACGGCGTGGTGTCCGTCTGGGTCACCAAGTCGGACATGGGGCAGGGGGTGCGCACCGCGCTCCCGATGATCCTGGCCGACGAGCTCGAGGCCGACTGGAGCAAGGTGCGCGTGGTGCAGGCCGACGCCCACCCGCGCTACGGCGAGATGGGCACCGGCGGCTCGAGCAGCGTGGGCTCGCTGTGGGAGCCGCTGCGCAAGGCCGGGGCACAGGCGCGCGAGATGCTCATCGCGGCGGCGGCGGGGCGCTGGGGCGTGGCGGCGGCGGAGTGCCGGGCCCGCAGCGGGGCGGTGGAACACCCCGCCACCGGCCGGCGGTTCGCCTTCGGCGACCTGGTCAACCGCGCCGCGCTCCTCCCGGTGCCGGAGCAGGTGATCCTCAAGGACCCCTCCGAGTTCCGCCTCATCGGCACCGACCCGGTGGGCCTCGACACCCGTGACAAGGTCACGGGCCGGGCCCGGTACGGACTCGACGTGACGGTCCCGGGGATGCGCTACGCGGTGATCGCGCGCTGCCCGGTCTTCGGCGGGACCATGCGGGGCCACGACCCGGCGAAGGCGCTGGCGGTGCCCGGCGTGCTGCAGGTGGTCGAGGTGCCGAGTGGCGCGGCGGTGATCGCCACCGGGACCTGGGCGGCGATGCAGGGCCGCCGGGCCCTGGAGTGCCGCTGGGACGAGGGGCCCGCCGCGCAGCTCGACTCCGCGACGATCTCCCGCCAGCTGCACGACCGCGCCCGGATGGCCGGCGCCCTGGCCCGCAACGACGGCGACCTCCCCGGCGCCCTCGCCGCCGCGGCGAAGACCCTCGAGGCCGACTACGAGGCGCCGCTGCTGGCCCACGCCACCATGGAGCCGATGAACTGCGTGGCCGACACCCGCCCCGACCGCTGCGAGATCTGGGCGCCGCACCAGGCCCCCGAGTGGGCGCGCCAGGAGGTGGCCGGCGTGCTGGGCCTCGAGCCCGACCAGGTGACGGTGCACACCACGCTGCTCGGCGGCGGGTTCGGCCGCCGCTTCCTGCCCGAGGAGCTGATCGAGGCGGCCCAGGTCTCCCGCGCCGCCGGCGTGCCGGTGCAGCTGGTGTTCACCCGCGAGGACGACATGCAGCGGGACTGGTACCGGCCCATGAGCGTGCACCGGATGGCGGGCGGCGTCAGCAGGGACGGCCAGGTCACCGCCTGGCTGCACCGCGTGGTGGCGCCCTCCATCAATGACCAGCGCTGGCCCGGCTCTGTCAAGAACGCGCTCGACAACGACGCCGTGGACGGCGCGGTGGACCTCCACTACCA
>JAXLXY010000010.1:0-160821 GCA_046327715.1 Gemmatimonadales bacterium | reverse complement strand
GGCTGGCGTCCTCCGCGGAGAACTCCACGTCCTCCGTATGACGCCGCGCCTGACGGATCGAGCGGCGGGCCAGCTCCAGCGCGTCCTCCCGGCTCATCCGGAGCTTGTGCTCCAGGTGCAGGTCGGAGGTGGAGATGAAGATGTGCAGCCGTCCCCGGGCCGCCCCCTGGATCGCCTCGGCGGCCAGCTCGATGTCGCGTTCGTGGCAGCGCGCCAGCGCCGCGATCACCGGCCGGCGGATCTCCTGCGCGATGTCGCGGACGCTGCGGAAGTCCCCCTCGCTCGCCGCGGGGAACCCGGCCTCCATGACGTCCACCCCGAGGGCATCGAGCTGCCGGGCCAACCGGAGCTTCTCCTCCGGTGTCATGGTGTTGCCGGGCGCCTGCTCACCGTCACGCAGCGTGGTGTCGAAAACGATCACTTCCCTGGCCATACCGGTTCTCCAGTTCACCTGCCGTGGGCAGCAAACAAAAACCGCGGACCGTTGCGGGTCCGCGGCATGGGGGCGACGTCCTGCTTGCCGTTACTGCTCTCGCCCGTATGCGCCGCGGTCCCCGTACTCGAGTCCCAGAAGGACGAGCACGAGGCTAATAAGGACGAGCGCAAGCGGCAGCGACGAAAGCATCACGATCCTGTACGGAACGGGTCCGGGGCTGGAGCAACTTTATGCGCCAGCGTGGAACACCCATTCTAGGGAACGGTCCCGACCCTGTCAAGACAGGGGCTCCAGCCGAATCGGGACCGCCGGCAGCCTTGACCCATTGCCCCCGGGCTGTATTTTTATGCAAATGCACGCCCGCCGCCTCGCTACCGTCCTTATTACCCTGGCCCTCCCGAATGGGAGCGGTCCCGGACGGTGATGGGCTGACTTGAGCCTGACGCTGCCCGGCCCGCTCCCCGAAGGAGCGGGCTTTTTCGTGTCTGCCCGAGGAGTCCCGATGCGTACCCATCCCGCCCCCGCCCACGCCCGGACCGAGACCGGTGAATCGCGTCGCGAACACGACGCCTGCGGCGTCGGTTTCGTGGCTCGCGCCACCGGCGAGCGCTCCCACGAGATCGTCCGCATGGCGCTCCAGGCCGTGGCCCGGGTGGCACACCGGGGCGCGGCCTCGACCGACAACTCGGGTGACGGCGCCGGGATCCTCACCCAGATCCCCCAGCGGCTCTTCCACCGCGAAGCGTACCGGCTCGGCCTGCGCCTCAAGCCGGGGCAGCCCTTCGGCGTCGGCGCGTTCTTCCTGCCGCCGCAGCACGAGACGCTCACCCGCTCCCTCCGCCTCGTGGAGAAGGTCCTGGAGCGCAACGGCATCCCCTGCCTGGGGTGGCGCGAGGTGCCCACCGACCCGGCCGCCCTCGGTCCCCTGGCGCGGGCCAGCTGCCCCGCCATCCGGCAGGTCTTCGTGGGCCGCCCCCTCACCGCCCAGGACGACGAGGCCTGGGAGCGGGCCCTCTACCTGGCGCGCCGGGACATGGAACGTGAGGCCGAGGCGGCGGGCTTCGCCCCGTTCTTCGTCTGCTCGCTCTCCTGCCGGACCATCGTCTACAAGGCGCTCCTCACCGGGGCCCAGCTTCCGGTGTTCTTTCCCGACCTCCGCTATCCCGAATACGAGAGCGCGGTGGCGCTCTTCCACCAGCGCTACTCCACCAACACCCTGCCGAGCTGGCCGCTGGCCCAGCCGTTCCGGATGATCGCCCACAACGGGGAGATCAATACCCTGTGGGGGAACCGCAACGCGATGGCCGCCCGCGAGGCGGACCTCGCCAGCCCGCTCTGGGGCAATGACATCGAGCGGCTCAAGCCGGTGATCGCGCCCGCGGGCAGCGACTCCGCGGGCTTCGACAACACCATGGAACTGCTGGTGCGTTCCGGACGCGACCCGCTCCACACGATCATGATGCTGGTGCCGCAGGCCTGGGAGCGGTACCCCGACGTGGAGCCGGCGATCCGGGATTTCTACCGCTTCCACGCGCACCTCACGGAGCCGTGGGACGGGCCCGCCGCGCTGGCCTTCACCGACGGCGTCATCGCCGGGGCGGCCACGGACCGCAACGGTCTCCGGCCCTGCCGCTACAAGGTGACCCGCGACCAGCTCGTGGTGGCCGGCTCCGAGGTGGGCCTGGTGGACCTGGACCCCCGCGACGTGGTCGAGAGCGGCCGCCTCGGGCCCTGCGAGTTCATCGCGGTGGACCTCACCCACGGCACGGTGCTCCGCAACATGGACGTGAAGCGCCGGGTGGCGTCGCGCCAGCCCTACGGGCAGTGGTGCCGGGACAACATGCAGGTGCTCGAGGCCGAGGCGCAGCATCGCTTCACGCCGCTCGACGCGACGGTGCTGGCCGCGCAGGAGACGGCCTTCGGGTACGGCAACGAGGACCTGCGGTTCGTGCTGGAGTCGATGGGCGGCGCGGGCCTCGACCCGGTCTGGAGCATGGGCGACGACGCGCCGATCCCACCGCTCGCGCACACGCCCATCGGGGTCTACAGCTACTTCCGGCAGCGGTTCGCGCAGGTGACGAATCCCCCGATCGACCCCCTGCGGGAATCGGTGGTGATGTCCCTCCGGGTGCACATGGGCAAGCACGGGAGCTTCCTGGTGGAGCATCCCTCGCTCGCCCGGGTGCTGCGCGTGGACCACCCGGTGGTGCTCGATGACGAGATGGCGTCCCTGCGGAACACCCCGGGCTTCTCCTGCGTGACGTTGAGCACCGTCTGGCCGGCGGCCAGCGGGCCGGAGGGGCTCCGGGCCGGCCTCGACCGCCTCTGCGCCGAGGCGGAGCACGCCGCGCGCAACGGCGCCCGGCTGCTGGTGCTGAGCGACCGCGCCGCGGATCGCGAGTTCGCCCCCATCCCCATGCTGCTGGCGGTCGGCGCGGTGCGCCGTCACCTCATGGACAGCGGCTTGCGGATGCGGCTCGGGATCGTGGCCGAGACCGGCGACGCCTGGGACATCCACCATTTCGCCGCGCTGATCGGCTACGGCTGCGAGGCGGTCTACCCGTGGCTCGCGCTGCAGTCCGTCACGGCCCTCTTCGGTGCCACCCCGTCCGAGGACGCCGACGGCCCCGCCGCACGGCCGGCCGGCGCGGCGCGGCGCACCAGCCGCTACGACGTGGCCGAGCGCCCGGAGCCGGAGGAGGCCCGGCGGCGCTTCCGCGCCGCGGCGGAGAAGGGACTGCTCAAGATCATGTCGAAGATGGGGATCTCGGTGCTCCCCTCGTACAACGGCGCACAGATCTTCGAATGCCTCGGGCTCGGGCGCGAGGTCATCGAGCGCTGCTTCCGGGGTACCGACTCGCTCATCGGCGGGGTCGGGTTCGAGGAGCTGGCCGAGGACGTGCTCACCCGCCACCGCAGCGCGTACGGCGCTGGCGCAGGGGCCGCCTCCACGGTCCCCGACTACGGGCGCATCCGCTACCGCAAGGACGGCGAGGAGCACGGCTGGGCGCCGCCGGTGGTGGCCGCGCTGCAGAAGGCGGTGAAGGCCGAGGCCACCGACCACGCCGCGGGGTACGCGAAATTCCGCGAGTACGTGGCGCGGGTCGAGGAGCGCCGGCCCTGCAACCCGCGCGACCTGCTCGACTTCCGGCGCGGCACCCCGGTGCCCCTGGCAGAGGTCGAGCCCGCCGAGACCATCATGCGCCGGTTCATCTCCTCGGCGATGTCCCTCGGCGCGCTCTCACCCGAGGCGCACGCCACGCTCTCGATCGGGATGAACCGCATCGGCGCCCGCTCCAACTCCGGCGAGGGGGGCGAGGACCCGTTCAACTACACCCCGCTCCCCAACGGGGACCGGGTGGACAACCGGATCAAGCAGGTGGCCTCGGGCCGGTTCGGGGTGACGACCGAGTACCTGGTCCGCGCCGAGGAGCTCGAGATCAAGGTGGTCCAGGGGGCCAAGCCCGGGGAGGGCGGCCAGCTGCCCGGGCACAAGGTCACCGAGCTGATCGCGCGGCTGCGGCACTCGGTGCCGGGGATCCCCCTCATCTCCCCGCCCCCGCACCACGACATCTACAGCATCGAGGACCTGGCCCAGCTGATCCTGGACCTCAAGACGGTCAACCCGCGAGCCCGCGTCGGCGTGAAGCTGGTGGCAGAGTCGGGCGTGGGCACGGTGGCGGCGGGCGTGGCCAAGGCATACGCCGACTACGTGCTCATCGCCGGCCACAGCGGCGGCACGGGGGCGTCGCCGCTCTCGTCCATCAAGCACGCGGGCAGCCCCTGGGAGCTGGGCCTGGCGGAGGCACAGGCCATGCTCGTGGCCAGCGGGCTGCGGCACCGCATCGAGGTGCGCACCGACGGCGGCTTCAAGAGCGGGCGCGACGTGGTGATCGCCGCGCTGCTCGGCGCCGAGACCTTCGGGTTCGGGACCGCGCCGCTGGTGGCCATCGGCTGCGCCATGGCGCGGCAGTGCCACCTCAACACCTGCCCGACGGGCATCGCCACGCAGCGCACCGACCTGCGGGCCAAGTTCAAGGGCACCCCCGACCAGGTGGTCACGTTCTTCAGCTTCGTGGCCGAACAGGTGCGCGAGATCCTGGCGAGCCTCGGGGCCCGGACCCTCGAGGAGGTCGTCGGCCGCGCCGACCTGCTCACCCGCGTGGAGCGCCCCGACACCCCCCGGGCCCAGATGCTCGACCTCTCCATGCTCATGGCGCCGGCGGTGCCCGCTGCGGGGTCGGCGGCTCACCGGACGATCGTGCGCAACGACCGCCCCGGCGTGGTCTACCTGGACGACGAGATCCTCGAGGAGTGCGGCAGCCACCTGGAGCAGGGGCTGCCGTTCTCCGGGTTCTACGACATCAAGAACCACCACCTCGCGGTCGGAGCCCGGGTCGCCGGCCGCATCGCCGCCCGCCACGGCGACGCCGGCCTGCCCTCGGGCTCGGCCCACCTGCGCTTCCGAGGCAGCGCGGGGCAGAGCTTCGGCGCCTTCGCCATCAAGGGGATGCACCTGGACCTCGAGGGCGAGGCCAACGACTACGTGGGCAAGGGGCTGTCGGGCGGGGAGATCAGTATCCGGCCCTTCCGGCAGGCGGCCTACGCGCAGGCCACGCACGAGAACACCATCGTCGGCAACACCTGCCTCTACGGCGCCACCGGCGGGCGACTGTTCGCCGCCGGCCAGGCGGCGAGCCGCTTCGCGGTGCGCAACTCGGGCGCCACGGCGGTCATCGAGGGCGCGGGCAACCACTGTTGCGAGTACATGACCGGCGGCCTGGTGGTGGTGCTCGGGCCCGTTGGGCGGAATTTCGGGGCCGGCATGTCGAACGGCGTGGCCTACGTGCTGGACGAGACGGGCGGCTTCCCGAGCCGGGTGAACATGGACATGGTCCGGGTGGACGGCTGCACGGACCAGGATGCCGCCGAGCTCCTGATGCTGATCCACGAGCACCAGGAGAAGACCGGGAGCGCCCGGGCCAAGCTGCTCATCGAACGCTGGGAGGAGTTCCGGCCGCTGTTCCGGAAGGTGGTACCCAACACCACCCCGACCGCGCCCAAGGTGGCCAGCTCACCGGTCCTGCCAGCGCCTGAGCCGGTGCCTGTGCCGGCCGGAGGCAGGTAGGCGCCTCCCGGGCCCGGGCCGGCTCCGAGCACTGCGGCTTGCCCATGACTCCAGGCCCAATCACTTGCAGGACAAATAGATAGGCATGACATGCCAGGCCCGGCAGTCGCGGGAAGCCGCCCCACACCGTCGAGAGGTGCTGGCGCTGATGCTTGCGTCATCCCGTACTGAGCCATAGCTTGCTGAACAACAAGCAAGTCTCCGTCTACCTCCTGATAGGCTGGGAATGGAACGCTCCCCCGATCGCGAGCGCAACGCAGCACGCTCCCGCGAGGCCATCCTCGACGCCGCGGAGCAGCTCTTCGCCGACCGTGGCTACGAAGCGACGAGCCTCACCGACGTGGGGGCGGCCGCGGGGGTATCTCGTGGGACGCCGGGGTACTTCTTCGGTGGCAAGGAGCAGCTCTACCGGGCGGTGCTCGAGCGCTGCCTGGAACGGGTCCGGCAGGCCGTGCGCAGCGGGCGGGAGCGGGCGCTGGCCAGCCACGAACCGCCCGAGGTCGTGCTGGCCGGCGTGGTCGGGGAGTACTTCGACTTCATCCTCGCCAACCCGGCGTTCGTGCGGCTGCTGGAGCGCGAGGCGCTGGACGGAGGGCGGCAGATCGCCACCCTGCCGCCGCACCTGGAAGCCGCGCAGGAGGCGCTGGGGGCGATCATGTCGGAGCTCGCCTTCGAGCCGGCGGAGCATGCCGATGCCCGGCAGCTCCTGATCAGCATGCTGTCGCTGTCATGGTTCCATGTGGTCCACGCGCCCACGGTGCTCCGGGCGCTGGGCATCAATGCCGCGGACCCTGCCTTCCTCGAGGAGCGACGGCGCCACGTCGTCAGCCTTGTGGTGCAGGGCCTGCGCGGACGGGTGGGCGGGGTGTCCGCCCCGCTCGGGCAGGGCGAGTAGACCGTGGCGAGGGGGCCCGCAGGGTTCACCCTTCCCCGTACCACCGCCGATACTAGCGACCGGCCTCCAGAGGAATGACCCCATGACGAACGTCCTGACCCCGGAACCCGGCACCACCCGTCCGGCCACCCCGCTCGCCACCGAGAAGGAGGCGCGGGAGGTCGCCGAAGCAGCGCGGGAGCAGCACTGGGAACAGCCGAGCTTCGTGCGCGAGCTGTTCGAGGGGAACCTCCGGGTGGAGCTCATCCATCCGTTCCCCGAGCCCGATCCCGCCGAGGTCGAGCGGGCCCGGCCCTTCATGGAGCGGCTGGAGCGCTTCATGCGCGAGAAGGTCGACAGCGACCGGATCGACCGGGAGGGCCAGATCCCGGCGGAGGTGGTCCAGGGGCTCAAGGACCTAGGCGCCTTCGGCATCAAGATCCCGACGGAGTACGGCGGGCTCGGCCTGTCCCAGCTGATGTACACCAAGGCCATCGGCCTGGTGACGAGCCAGGACGGCAGCATGACGGCCCTCCTCTCGGCGGCCCAGTCCATCGGCGTCCCCACCCCGCTCAAGCTCTTCGGCACCCCGGAGCAGAAGAAGAAGTACCTGCCCCGCCTGGCCAAGGGGGCCATCTCCGCCTTCGCCCTGACCGAGGCGAATGTCGGCTCCGACCCCGCCGGCCTCGCCACGCACGCGGAGCTCTCCGCCGACGGCACCCACTACATCCTCAACGGCGAGAAGCTCTGGTGCACCAACGGCACGGTGGCGGAGCTCTTCGTGGTGATGGCCCGCACCACCGGCAAGAAGATCACGGCGTTCATCGTGGAGCGGGACTGGCCGGGCGTCGAGGTGGTGCACCGGCTCCGCTTCATGGGACTCAAGGCCATCGAGAACGGCGTGATCCGCTTCACCAACGTGAAGGTGCCGGTGGAAAACGTGATCTGGGGTGAGGGCAAGGGCCTCAAGCTCGCGCTGGTCACGCTCAACACCGGCCGGCTCACCCTGCCCGCCAGCTGCGTGGCGGGCGCCAAGCGGTGCCTCGAGATCGTGCGGAAGTGGTCCAACGAGCGGGTGCAGTGGGGCCAGCCGGTGGGCAAGCACGACGCCATCGCGCAGAAGCTCGGCCGGATGGCCGCCGAGACCTTCGCGATGGAGGCGGTGAGCGACCTGGCCAGCCTCATGGCCGACGCCGGTGACCGCGACATCCGGCTCGAGGCGGCCATCGCCAAGATGTGGAACACCGAGCTCGGCTGGCGGATCGTGGACGACACGCTGCAGATCAAGGGCGGCCGCGGTTACGAGACGGCCGACAGCCTCCGCCTGCGGGGCGAGCGCCCCGACCCGGTGGAGCGCATGATGCGCGACTTCCGGATCAACCTCATCTTCGAGGGCTCGAGCGAGATCATGCGCCTGTTCATCGCCCGCGAGGCGGTGGACACCCACCTCAAGGTGGCGGGCGCGCTCATCGATCCCAAGTCCACCGGCAGCCAGAAGGTCCAGGCGCTGCTCAAGTCGGCCGCGTTCTACGGCCTGTGGTATCCCAAGCTGTGGCTGCCCTTCAAGGGCTGGTTCAGCTATGGCGAGTTCGGGCGGCTGGCGGGCCACATGCGGTTCGTGGAGCGGTCCAGCCGCAAGCTGGCACGCACCCTGTTCCACTGCATGATCCGCTTCGGCCCGAAGCTCGAGAAGAAGCAGGCGGTGCTCGGGCGGCTGGTCGAGATCGGCGCCGAGCTGCTGGCCATCTCGGCCGCCTGCGCCCGGGCCCATGCCATGGTCAGGAAGGCCCCGACCCAGACCGGCCCGCGCGAACTGGCCGACGTCTTCAGCCGGCAGGCCCGGCGCCGGGTGGAGCAGAAGTTCCGCGAGGTCTGGGCCAACGACGACGACGTGACCTACCAGGCCGCGCGGCACTTCCTCGACGACCACTTCCTCTGGCTGGAAGAGGGCATGGTGCGCGAGCAGGGCTGAGGCCCGACGGGACCACGGGCGCCGCGGGACACGACGGGGTGGACCGGGCGGTCCACCCCGTCGCGCATGGCGGGGTCCCCCCGGCCCGGGTCGCACCGCCGGGGCGGCGGGCACCGCACCGCGCTAGATTCCGCCCGTCGCCGCCTGTCCTTGGCGGCCCCGCACACCGGAAGGAGCGATCCATGGCCATCGCCGAAGGCCGCAGCCTGCCCTTCGTGGGCCCGGAGCAGGTGGATGTCAGCGTGCTCGAGACCTTTCCGTACCAGGGCCCCGAGCAGGAGATCCTCACCGAGACCGACGAATTCAGCGCCGTCTGCCCCTACAGCGGACTGCCCGACTTCGCCCGGCTCTCGATCCGCTACGTCCCCGGCGACCGGTGCATCGAGCTCAAGAGCCTCAAGTACTACGTCACCAGCTACCGCAACGTCGGGATCTTCCAGGAGCACGCCACCGCCAGGATCGCGGAGGACCTGCACCGCTGCCTGGCTCCGGCCTGGCTCGAGGTGAAGACCGTCTACAACGTCCGTGGCGGGTTCCTCACGACGTGCACGGTGCGGCTGCCGCGGGCCTGAGGCGTTGCCTCAGGAGCCCTCGACGGCGCGCCGGAAGTCCGCGGAATCCATCGCGACGGCCGCCTGCCGCAGCGCGCCGCACCACGCCACGCCGAAGGCCTGCTCGTAGTGGAAATCCCCGGACGACGGCCCCTTCCCGATCAGGGTGTCGCCGGTGAAGGTCCGGCTCCAGCCAGGAGCCGACCCGGGCAAGCCCACCTCAAGGTCCAGCACCACCACGCCCCGGAGACCCCGGCGACGCTTGTCGCGCCGGCCGGCGTGGTAGGTCACATCACTCCGGACCAGCGTCACCTGGAGGACGGGGGCACCCTCCGGCGCCTCGGCGGCATCCAGCGCGACAACATTGTGCTGCGCCAGCAGCACCGGCAGGTCCCGCCTCGCCGCGCGGCGCAGGCCGGGCTGGAGCACCTGCGCCGTCTGGTCGTCGACCTCGTCCCACGCGTCGCCGTCTCCCTCGCCAAATACCTCCCGCTCCTGGACCCAGACGAGGGTGTCGCCCTGTTGCCGCTCGTCGGCGATCGGTCCGAGAGTCAGCGCAACGACCCCGGTCCCCGGGGACGGCGTGGCGGATTCCTGCTCGGCAACATCACCGGCCCGGCAGCTCAGCCGCAGCGTCCCGTCTCCCGTGTCGAGCGCCTCGGCCACGGCCTGGTTCATGACCGATGTGACCATTGCGGCGCAGCCGGAGGACGCCAGGCCGGCCAGGAGAATCGTGACGATGCGCATGGTTCCCTCCGCTGCAGGGGGCAGGAACTCCGATCCTAGCGCGCCAGCCCCGGGCTCGGTCTGGCCACGCTCGGCGGGGTCACCGGCGTCCGGCCGCCCCGGGGCAGCAGCTCCGGCAGGTTGGCCAGTTCAAAGGCCGTCACCGCCATGACCGCGGAAGCCTGGATGAGGTCGTCGGGGACCGCGTGATCGTAGGTGTCTACCTGCGAGTGGTGGGTGTGATTGTAGCCGCGCGGCTCCTGGTCGAAGTTGAACGCCGGCACCCCGTAGGGCACGAAGGCCAGGTGGTCGGTACCGCCCTTGTTGGCCTTGCGCACCGTGCTGGCGCCCAGCGCGGCGACCGGCGCCAGAAGGTCCCGCCACAGCCCCTCGAACTCGTCACGCCCCTGCAGCGCCTGCCCCGTGATCCGCCCGGTGCCGTTGTCCAGGACCAGCACCGCCTGGATGCTGTCGGCCTCGGCCGCGTGCTGGGCCGCGTAGGCGCGGGAACCAAGCAGTCCCTGCTCCTCGCCGCTGAAGAGGATGAAGCGGATGGTGCGCCGCGGTTGCTGCCCCGACTGGGCGATGGCGCGGGCCGCCTCGAGGACCACCATCGAGCCGGTCCCGTTGTCGGTGACGCCCGTGCCGAGGTCCCAGCTGTCGAGGTGGGCCCCCAGGATCACCACCTGCCCGGGCCACTCGCTGCCGCGGATCTCCGCCACGGTGTTCCACTGGGTCACCACCGCCTTGCCCAGGCGGTTCTCGACGCGCCCCTCGAGTTGCGGGACGACCCCGTCCGCGATCAGCCGGTCGAACTGCGCGTAGTCCTCATGCGCGATCACCACGTTGGCGAGCGGCGAGACGCTGTTGGGCGAGCCGCTCATGGTCAGCAGCGCGAACTCCTTGGCCCCGTCGGTCAGGAGGCCGAGCGCCCCCGCCCGCTTGAGGAGGTAGGGCCGGTCGGTGGCGAACTGCTGCCGCGCCTTCCGCGCGGCCTCCGAGGTATCGGGCGCCGGGCCCGCCATGCGCGCGCGCGCCTCCCGAAGCGCCGCCGAATCGGCGGCGGTCATCGGCGGCCCGTCGGGATTCCAGATGGCCGCCGGGGCGCGCAGCATCACCCACGCCCCGCGCACCCGGGCAAGGTTGGCCGTGAGGCTCTCCGGCGTCGAGGCATCGATCCGCACCACCGGCCCGCGGAGCGTCTTCCCCTCGGTGCCCGCGGTCCACGCCCAGCTGTGCCCGGTGAGGTTGCGTGCGAATGGCGCGGTGATCCGGAAGCTGGCCGGCCCGCGCTCCCAGGTCACGCCGAACGTCCAGGGCTCGAGCGCCGCCTGCAGGCCGTAGGCGCGGAACCGTGCCGCGGTCCAGTCGTTGGCCAGGCGCATCGGCGCCGAGCCGGTGAGGCGGGGGCCGATCCGGTCGGCCAGGTAGCGCAGGTTGGCCATCACCTCGGAGTGCTGCAGCGCCTGCGCGAGGATGGCGCCGGTGCCGGTGGTGTCCACGGCAACCTGGGCTCGGGCGGTGGCGGGCAGCAGGAGGAGCAGGACGAGGGCAGGCAGGCGCATCGTTGGACTCCGGACGGACGGGCCAGGGGCGGTGAGCGGCGGGATGGGACGCCAAGGGGCGCGCCCCATGCGGGACGCGCCCCGGCGAATCTGGGGGCTGGGCGGCGAAGGCGCTAGGCTCGGGTCCAGCGCCGCGGCAGGGACATGTAGTACCCCGTCACCACCACCACCAGCGCGATCAGGCTGGCCACGATCAGCAGCCGGCGGATCGGCACCCGGGACAGCCCGAGGGACCGCAGCGACGCGAAGGTATGGAGGCCATGCAGGGTCCCGTTGAACTGCAGGTCCTTGTTGCTGACGGCAAGGACGCCATCCCGCACCGACAGGTGGACCAGCGTGCGGGCCCGGTCGCCGAAGCGCACCCGGTAGGCCGGCAGGGCCCCGTTGGGGTAGCCGCGGTCATGCCGGGTGAGGAGCTCCACCCCCTCGATGCTGCCCTGGGGGAACATCCCCGCGGCCACCTCGCGGGCCAGGGCCTCGGTCAGCTCGAGCCGCTGCAGCTGGGCGGCGTCCACCAGCACGGTGCCCCCGGCGCCGCGCACGCGGTAGAAGAGGTGGGCGCCAAGCCGGTCCAGTTCCACGCTGCGAATCTCGCGCAGCCCGCTGTCCCCGGCAGCCGCGAGGGTCTGGGCGGCGGCCGGCGAGACGACGGCACGGCTGTAATCGGGGGCTGCGCCGTCGCGCGGGCGCCCCTCCCCGCCGCCAAGCAGCATGCCGGTGACGATCCACATCAGGAGGAACAGCCCGATCCCGATCCCGACCCACTTGTGCACCTTGTAGAACAGCCGCAGCACAGGCCCTCCCGTTCAGAGTCCGACCAGCCCGAGCGCCAGGTTGCCGATCCGCTCGGCCCCCGGCACCGCCTCGATCCACCGTGCCGGCACCGCCGCCACGCCATCACGGGCGCCCATCAGCCCCCCCGCCACCGCCGCGTTGGTGTCGGTGTCGCCACCCGCATTCGCCAGCCAGAGCAGCCCGCGCTCCAGGTTCGGCTCGTGGTGCGCGAACCAGAGCGCAATCTCGACCCCGTGCACCACGTACCCCGCCGACGGCCCGGTCACCGAGAGTTCCTCCCGGCGCACCACCGGCACCCGGCGCGCCACGGCCAGGAGCTCCTCGGGGGCATCGTTCTCGCGCAGCGCCTCGATCACGTCGCCGATGAAGTCGCGGCGGCCCTGCAGGAAGCAGGCGGCGGCCACGTTCACCGCCACCGCGCCCCAGGTGCACCGGTCGTCCGGGTGGGTCAGGGCGGCCGTGTGGTACGTGGCGCTCACCAGGTTGGCCGGCTGGCGGAAGGTCCGGAGCGCCACCGGGAGGCAGCGGGAAATCGTGCCGTTCCCTGCCTGCCCGCCGGTGGACGACGGCGGCGCATCATGCACCCGGATGTGCTGCAGGGCCCGCCGGGTCCACTGCCCGATCCCCCGCCCATCCCGCTCCCCCCACTCCACCCAGGCCAGCGCCAGGCGCCGCAGGTCCACGTCCGGCTGGAGCAGCTCCTCGGCGAGCAGCAGGGTCAGGGCGAGGTCGTCGTCGTAGGGGGAATCCGCGGTATCCTGGCGCTGGACCTCCCGGAGGCCCTCGGGGAACCGGGCCCGAATCCCTTCCGGCGTGTTCAGGAATTCCGCGGGGAGCCCGAGCACGTTGCCGGCGGCATGTCCAAGGAGGGCGCCGCGGGCGCGCGCGGACAGGTCGGGCGAGGTCATGGGCGGACAATCTAACCGGCGGATCGTGACCGCCGCGTGAATACCGGTCGGCCGGGCCCCATTTCGCCCCCCGGCCGGTCTTGGGTATCTTTGCCACCCCACCCCCGGCACCACCTCGAGGAGCGACGAGTGGCCAAGGATTCCCTGACGGTTACCGACAACCGCACCGGCAAGCAGTACGAGATCCCGATCGCCGAGGGCACGATCAAGGCCGCCGACCTGAAGCAGATCAAGGTCGCGGACGACGACTTCGGGCTCATGGCCTACGATCCGGCCTTCCTCAACACCGCCTCCTGCCGCAGCGCCATCACGTTCATCGACGGCGACAAGGGCATCCTGCGCTACCGGGGGTTCCCGATCGAGCAGCTGGCGGAGAAGGCGAGCTTCCTGGAGACCGCCTACCTGCTGTTCGAGGGAGAGCTGCCCACCCGGGCCCAGCTCGACAAGTGGGAGAACGATGTCCGGTACCACACCTACGTCCACACCAACATCATCAAGTTCATCGAGGGCTTCCGCTACGACGCCCACCCGATGGGCACCCTGCTCGGCGCCGTGGGCGCACTCTCCACGTTCTACCCCGACGCCAAGCACATCGACGACCCGGCCAACCGCTACCTCCAGCGGATCCGCCTGATCGCCAAGCTCCCGACCATCGCGGCGTTCGCCTTCCGGCACAGCCGGGGCCTGCCCTACGTCTTCCCCCGGAACGACCTCAGCTATATCGGCAACTTCGTCAACATGACCTTCGAGATCGGCGGCCGGCACGAACCCAACCCCGTGCTCCAGCGCGCCCTCGAGATCCTGCTGATCCTGCATGCCGACCACGAGCAGAACTGCTCCACCAGCGCGGTGCGCAGCGTCGGCTCGTCGCACGTGGACCCGTTCTCGGCCGTCTCCGCCGGCATCGCCGCGCTTTACGGGCCGCTGCACGGCGGCGCCAACGAGGCGGTGCTGTTCATGCTGGACGAGATCGGCGAGAAGAAGAACATCCCGGCGTTCATCGAATCGGTGAAGGCGGGCCATGGCCGGCTGATGGGCTTCGGGCACCGGGTGTACAAGTCGTACGACCCGCGGGCCAAACTGATCAAGAAGGTGGCCTACGACGTCTTCGAGCAGACCGGGCTCAACCCCAAGCTCGAGATCGCACTGGAACTGGAGCGGATCGCGCTGGAGGACGAGTACTTCATCAAGCGGAAGCTCTACCCCAACGTCGACTTCTACTCGGGGCTGATCTACCAGGCGATGGGCTACCCCACCGACTACTTCACGGTGCTGTTCGCCCTGGGCCGCCTGCCGGGCTGGATCGCCCAGTGGGAGGAGATGCTGCGGGACAAAGAGCAGAAGATCGCGCGGCCGCGGCAGATCTACATCGGCTACGACGAGCGCGACTTCGTCCCGATGGCCATGCGAGGCTAGTCGTAGGGCGGTTAGGCGGTTAGGCGGTTAGGCGGTTAGGCGGTTGGGCGGTTGGGCGGTTGGGCGGTTGGGCGGGCAGGAGGCGGGATCGTGGCGCGGGGGCTCTCGCGGCGGGCCGGAGGTCGCAACCATGGTGGAGCCGGGCCCGGCAGACGAGGCGGCACTCGAGGAGCGGCTCTCCCGCCCCACCGATGGTGTCGTGGAGGTCCTCCGGCAGGTGCCGGGGGACCTTCTCGTTCTTGGGGCCGGCGGCAAGATGGGGCCGAGCCTGGCCCGCATGGCCCGCCGTGCGCTGGACGCATTGGGGCGGCCGGACCGCGTCATCGCCGTGTCCCGGTTCGGGACCCCGGGCTCGCGGGAGGCGCTGGAGGCCGCGGGCGTCGTCACCCGCACCGCCGACCTCCTCGACCAGCGGGCGGTGGCCTCCCTTCCCGATGCCCCGAATCTCGTCTTCATGGCCGGGCAGAAGTTCGGCACCCGGGTCGCGCCCCACGTGACCTGGGCCATGAACGCCCTCATCCCGGCCCTGGTGGCGCAGCGCTTCCCCACGGCGCGCACCGTGGTCTTCTCCACCGGCAACGTCTATCCGCTCACCCCCGTCGCCGACGGCGGGCCGGTCGAGACCGACCCGGTCGGCCCCGTGGGCGAGTACGCCATGAGCTGCCTGGCGCGCGAGCGGCTGTTCGAGCACGCGGCGGCCAGCCGGGGCACCCCCGTGGCGATCCTCCGGCTCAACTACGCCATCGACCTGCGCTACGGTGTCCTGCTCGACACCGCCCGGCGGGTCCACGCCGGCGAGCCGGTTCCCCTGCGCATGGGCCACGTGAACGTGATCTGGCAGGGCGATGCGAACGCCCGTGCGCTGCAGTCGCTGGCGCTGGCCGCGAGCCCCGCGGCCGTGCTCAACCTGACCGGGCCGGAGGTGGTGAGCATCCGTTGGCTGGCGGAGCGCTTTGCCGAGCGCTTCGGGCGACCGGCGGTGTTCGAGGGCGCCGAGGCGCCCGACGCCCTGCTGAGCAACGCGGGAAGGGCCGCGGCCAGGTTCGGGCCGCCCGCCGTGGGCCTCGAGACGATGATCGCGTGGACCGCGGCGTGGGTGGCACAGGGAGGGCGGCAGCTCGGGAAGCCGACCCGATTCGAGGTGCGCGATGGGCAATTCTGAGCGACGGAACAGCGGTGGGTCCGCGCTGCGGACCCACCTCCTCGCCGGCCAGGTGATCCCGGCACACCCGCTCGCCCTCACGGCGGCGCGGACGCTCGACGAGCGGCGCCAGCGCGCCCTCACCCGCTACTACCTCGAGGCGGGTGCCGGCGGGCTGGCCGTCGGGGTGCACACCACCCAGTTCGCCATCCGCGATCCGCACCACGGGCTGCTCGAGCCGGTGCTCAGGCTCGCCGCCGAGACCATCCGCGCCGAGCTGCAGGCCCGGCCCCGGGGCTTCGCGGCCATCGCCGGGGTGCTGGGTCACACCGCCCAGGCCATGCGCGAGGCGACCCTCGCCGCCGACCTGGGATATGATGCGCTCCTGCTCTCCCTGGCGGCGTGGCGGGACGCCACCGAGGAGGCGATGCTGGCACACTGCCGCGCCGTGGCGAGCGTCCGGCCGCTGGTGGGGTTCTACCTGCAGCCGGCCGTGGGCGGGCGGGTGCTCTCCTACGGTTTCTGGCGGCGCTTCGCGGAGATCCCCGAGGTCGTCGCCATCAAGATCGCCCCGTTCAACCGCTACCAGACCCTCGACGTGGTCCGGGCGGTGGCCGATGCGGGCCGCGACGACATAGCCCTCTACACCGGCAACGACGACAGCATCGTGGTCGACCTGCTCTCCCGCTTCCGCGGGCCCCACGGCACCGAGCGCCGCATCGTGGGGGGCCTGCTCGGCCAATGGGCGGTGGGCACCCGGCGCGCCGTCGAGATGCTGCACACCATCCGCCGCCTGCCGGACGAGGCGGCGGTGGACCCCGCCTGGTTCCGGCTGGCGACCGCGCTCACCGAGCTCAACGCGGCGCTGTTCGACGCCGCCAATGGGTTCCGTGGCTGCATTTCCGGGATCCACGAGGTGCTCCGGCGGCAGGGCCTGCTCGCGGGCACCTGGTGCCTCGACCCCGGCGAGGGGCTCTCGTCAGGGCAAGCCGAGGAGATCGAGCGGACATTGGCGGCCCACCCCGACCTCCTCGACGACCGCTTCATTGCCGAGCACCGCGACCGGTGGCTCACGGCTTGAGCCCGACCTCCTTGAGATAGTGCACCGTCTCGGGCTGGTAGCCGAGCCGCTCGTAGAGCCCGATGGCCCGGCGGTTCTGGGCCCAGACGTTGAGCGACACCCGCCGCCGGCCCCGGCCGCGCGCCCAGGACTCCACCGCCTCCATGAGGGCGCGGGCCAGCCCGCGCCCCTCCGCCTCCGGGGCGAGCGCCAGGTCCTCGACGTGCACCACCACCTCGTGGGTGAAGTAGTCCTCGCGTTCCGCGGCAAACACGAAGCCGACCACCCGCGCCGCAACCTCCGCCACCAGCAGCAGCGCCTCCGCCGGGAGCGACTCCAACGCCGGCAGCAGCAGGTGGTGATCGGCCCGCCCGATCTCCTCCGGGGTCCGCCACGGGGGTACCGGAAAGTCCCCAAGGCGTTCAGTCAACCGGAGCACGGCGTCTCGGTCCTGCGGCGTTGCGGGTCGAATCGAGCTCATTCGGGTCTCTCCCGAGTAGACCGGTTCAGTGTAAACCATTGCGAATCAATGGGTTTTGTCGCCAGTTGACAGCGGACCATCATGGTGATATCATCTTGATTCCAACCTCAACCGGGGATAGGCTCGTGATTCGCGAATCAGAACGCAAGGTCGCTTCCGGCGGGCTCATGCTCGCCATCCTGCTGCTCGGCTCCATCGCCGCGCTGTACGGGTTCATCACGGCGATCCGAACCGAATCCGTGGGCCTGCTGCTGCCCAGCCTGGGCGCCATGCTGGTCCTGATCGTCCTGTGGTGCGGCCTGTTCACGGTGCAGCCCAACCAGTCGCGGGTGCTGCAGCTTTTCGGCGACTACGTAGGCTCGGTCCGCACCGCCGGCCTCTGGTGGGCCAACCCCTTCTTCAGCAAGAAGGCGGTGAGCCTCCGGGTGCGGAACTTCGAGACCACCAAGCTCAAGGTGAACGACCACGCCTCCAACCCGATCGAGATCGGCGCCGTGGTGGTCTGGCAGGTCACCGACGCGGCCGAGGCGCTGTTCGAGGTGGACAACTACGAGGACTACGTGAAGGTGCAGAGCGAGGCGGCGCTCCGGGGCCTGGCCAACCAGTATCCCTACGACGCCCACGAAGAGGGACAGATGTCGCTCTCCACCAACACGATGGACGTGGCGGAGCGGCTCAAGGGCGAGATCCAGGAGCGCCTCGCCAAGGCCGGTGTGAAGGTGCTCGAGGCCCGGATCAGCCACCTGGCCTACGCGCCGGAGATCGCCGGCGTCATGCTGCGCCGACAGCAGGCCTCGGCGGTCATCGCCGCGCGCCAGAAGATCGTCGAGGGCGCGGTGGGCATGGTCGAGTCGGCGCTGGCCCTGCTCTCGAGCAAGCAGATCATCCACCTGGACGAGGAGCGCAAGGCCACCATGGTGAGCAACCTGCTGGTGGTGCTCTGCTCGGAGCAGTCCACCCAGCCGATCCTGAACGCCGGCAGCCTCTACCAGTGAGCCGGTGAGCCGTGGCGGAGCGGAAGCCGTTTCTCCTGCGGATGGAGCCGGAGCTCCACGAGGCCCTGCAGCGCTGGGCCGGCGACGAACTCCGGTCCCTGAACGGCCAGATCGAGTTCCTCCTCCGGCGTGCGCTGCGGGAGGCGGGGCGCCTCGCCCCGCCCCCCGCGGAGCCCCCCCGTACCAGCTGAACTTCCCGACAGGCGGGAGTGTACCATGAACCACCCGAGTTGTCCCCGCTGTGGCGGCCGTTTCCAGGAGGGGTTTATCCTCGACCAGGGCGATCACGGCAGCCGAGCGCAGTCGGCCTGGGTCGAGGGCCCGCCGGAGAAGTCCTTCTGGACCGGGCTCAAGCTCAAGGGAAAGATCCCGATCCCGGTCGTGACCCACCGTTGCACCCAGTGCGGCTTCCTGGAGTCCTATGCGCCGAAGCGCTGAGCTCGTCCGCCCCGCCCTCCTGCTCCTGGCGGCCCTCGCCGCACCCCGCCCCGTGGCGGCGCAGGTCAGCGGGGTGTACCGGATCTACCAGGGCACGGCGGAGCTGGGCCGGGAGAGCTTCCGTCGCCTCGGTGATACGCTGGTGCTCGAGACGCTGGTGCCCGTGGTCAACCTGCGGGTCAGCAGCCGCACGGTCCTCGGTGGCGAGGGCTTCCGCAGCTTCGCCATGTCAGTCACCAACGCCACCGGCGACTCCACGCGCGGCAGCTACGACGTGCGGCAGGACGATGACTCCCTGCGGATCACCGGCCGGCTTGGCCGGAGCACCCGGGAGGTCACACGCGCCGGTCGCCCGGCGCTGGTGCTGCCGCCGCAGTCGACCTTCATGTTCGCCGAACTGGTGCGCCGCTTCCCGGAACGGGATACCACCGTCCAGGTACTGGTGGCCGGCCAGGACTCGCTGATGTCGGTGGTCCTGAGCTACCGCGGCGATTCGGTCCGGATCGGCTTCGCAGGACTGGAGTTCCTCGGCCAGCGCCGCGGTGGCGGGCTCGGCGAGTTCACGATCCCGGCCCAGCGCGTGCGCGTCGTGCTCGCGAGCCCGACCGATACACTCCTCCCCCTGGCGGGACTGCGGCGACCTACCCCGGACTACCGTGCGCCGGCCGGCGCCCCATGGCAGGCCGAGGAGGTCCGCGTCCCGGCGGGCGCGGGCACCGATACCTTCTCCCTGGCCTGCACGCTTGTGCGGCCCATCGCGGGCCGGGCGCCGTTTCCGGTTGCGGTGACAATCACGGGCTCCGGCTCCCAGCAACGTGACGAGGACCTGTGGCCCCTGCTCCCGGCCTACCGCCTGTTCGGCGAGGTCGCGGAGCGGCTGGGCGCCGCGGGCGTGGCCAGCCTGCGCTGCGATGACCGGGGAGCCGGCGAGAGCACGGGCCACGCGGATTCTGCCACCACCGCAGACCTCGCCGAGGACACCCGCGCGCAGCTCCGCTGGGTGCGAGGCCGGCCGGATCTCGATGCCCGACGCATCGCGCTGGTGGGGCATAGTGAGGGCGCCATGATCGCCCCGCTGCTCGGGGCGCAGGACCGCGCGGTTGCGGCGCTGGTGCTGATGGCCGGGCCCTCGAAGAACGGCACCGAGATCCTCGTGGACCAGGTGCTCTGGCCGATACGGACCAGCCCGGACCTGAGTCCCGAGGTCCGCGCCGAGCGGCTCGCCGAGGCCGAGCGGCAGGTCCGGGCCGATTCCCTGCCCGCCCTGCCCTGGCTCCGCTGGTTCCGGCATTACGAACCCCTCCGCGCGGCGCGGCTGGTGCGCCAGCCGGTGCTGATCCTCCAGGGGGCGCTCGACCGCCAGGTCACCGCCGGCCAGGCGGACACCCTGGCGGCCGCGATCCGCAGCAGTGGCAACCGACGCGTGGACGTCGAGGTCTTCCCCGGGCTCAATCACCTGTTCCTCCCCTCCCCCACCGACGGCTCGCCCGCGGAGTATGCCGCGCTCGGGGACGCGCGCATCCCGGATGCGGTCCTCGACGCCCTGACGACCTGGCTGGCGGCGACGCTCCGGTAGCCCCGCGACGGCCCGGCGACCGCAATGGATGCGTTGTTGATACTTGACTAGTCAACGGATGCATTGTAGTTTATCGCCATGTCGAACCAGCCCAGCCGCCTGCAGCAGGAACTGAAGCAGAATCGTCCCTTCCGGTCGCTGGGCCAGGAGGCCACCGTGGCCATGCTCCGCACCACCGACCTGCTCCGCCGGCGGATGGGCGCGGTGCTCGAAACGGAGGACGTGACCCTGCAGCAGTACAACGTCCTGCGCATTCTCCGCGGTGCCGGCCCGGAGGGGCTGCCCACGCTGGAGATCGCCGACCGCATGATCGAGCAGACGCCCGGGATCACCCGGCTGCTCGACCGCCTCGAGGCCAAGCGCCTGGTGAGCCGTGAGCGCTGCCCCACGGACCGCCGGCAGGTCACCTGCCGCATCAGCCGCGACGGCCTGGCACTGCTCGGACGGCTCGACCCGACCGTCGACCACGCCGATGACACGCTGCTGGGCCCGCTGACCCAGGCCGAGCTGCGCCAGCTGATCCGCCTGCTGGATCGGATCCGGGAGGGAACCGCGAGCTGACCGAAGGCGTTTTCCCCGCACCATTACATGACTAATTAAGCATTGACCAATCGCCCAAGGAGTGACCCGTGTTCCGCAAGCTCATCCAGACCGACGCCGATCCCGTCGCGACCCTGCTCCGCCTCACGCTCGGCATCGTCATCTTCCCGCACGGCGCCCAGAAGGCGCTGGGACTCTTCGGGGGCTACGGCTTCACCGGCACGATGGGATTCTTCACCGGCCAGCTCCACATCCCGGCGCTCTTCGCCTTCCTCGCGATCGCCGCGGAGTTTGCGGGCTCCCTCGGGCTCATCAGCGGACTGCTCACGCGCGTGGCGGCGTTCGGGATCTTCTGCAACATGCTGGTGGCCACGGCGCTGGTGCACTGGAACGTCGGGTTCTTCATGAACTGGTACGGGGCGCAGCAGGGGGAGGGATATGAGTACCACCTCCTGGCGATGGGCCTGGCGCTGGCCGTGATGATCCGCGGAGGCGGCGCCGCGTCGGCGGACCGCGCCCTCAGCCAGCGTTAGGCGATCCCGGGCCACCAAGAGCCAGTGGGGAGCGGACCGACGGTCCGCTCCCCACTGTCGCATCGGGCGGGGCCACCGGCGGCCTCAGGCCGCCCCGTCCGGCCCGGGCAGTTCCTCACCCTCGAGGTAGGTGTAGCCCTCGAGGCCCGCGACATAGTCGGCGATGAACTGGTTGGCGTCCTGACGGGAGAGGTCCCTGGCGTTGGTCACCTTGCGCCGGAACGTCGTCAGGAGGTCGGCGGGCTGGAACTGGACGTACCGGAGCACCTCGGTGACCGTGTCGCCGTGGACCAGGTCGGTGATGTCGTAGCCGTCGTCGGTGAGCCGCACGTGCACGGCGTTGGTGTCGCCGAAGAGGTTGTGCAGGTCGCCGAGGATCTCCTGGTAGGCCCCGGTGAGGAAGATGCCGAGCAGGTACGGCTCGTCGTCCTTGATGGGGTGGAGCTCGAGGGAGGGCTTGCCCTTGCGGCCACCCACGAACCGGTCGATGACGCCATCGGAATCGCAGGTGATGTCCTGCAGGGTCCCGCGCCGGGTGGGCTGCTCGTTGAGCCGGTGGATCGGCATGATCGGGAACAGCTGGTCGATGGCCCAGTTGTCCGGCAGCGACTGGAACACCGAGAAGTTGCAGAAGTAGCGGTCCACCAGCGTGGCTTCGATGTCGGCCCAGATCTCGGGATGCTCGGCCCGCTCGCTCTCGACCAGCCGGGCCAGCCGGGTCATGGTGGCCAGGAAGAGCTGCTCGGCATTGGCCCGGTCGCGCAGGGTGAGCACCCCGCTCGAGAACATCTCCTGTGCCCGCTCCTTGCCGAAGGTGGCATCGTGGTGGGCCTCGGCCAGGCGGTCGGCGGAGATGGACTCGAGGTTCTCCTTCATCTCGACCAGGAGCGGGTGCGGGTCGGGCCCGAGGTCGGGCACCTGCGGCTCCAGCTGGGACTCGACGTCGGTGACACTCACCAGCAGCAGCGAGTGGTGGGCCGTGATGGCCCGCCCCGACTCGGAGATGATGTGCGGGGCCGGCACGCCCTCGGTCTTGCACATCGCCCCGAGGGTGTAGACCACGTCGTTGGCGTACTCCCGCATGGAGTAGTTCATGCTGGCGGGCCGGGTGGAGCGCGAGCCGTCGTAGTCCACGCCGAGCCCGCCGCCCACGTCGACGTGGGTCAGGCCGAAGCCCATGTTGCGCAGCTCCACGTAGAACCGCCCGATCTCCTCCAGCCCCGCCTTGATGTACTGGATGTCGGTGATCTGGCTGCCCAGGTGGAAATGCACCAGCCGGAGGATGTCCTTGCGGCCGAGGCTCTCCAGGCGGTCGAGCACCTTCATGAGTTCCATGGCGGAGAGACCGAACTTGGACTTCTCGCCCCCGCTCTTGGCCCAGCGGCCCGCACCCTCGGTGGCCAGCTTGATCCGCACGCCCATGGTCGGCTGGACGCCCAGCTCATCGGCCACCTTGAGGTAGGTGTCCACCTCGGAGAGCTGCTCGATCACCACGAAGACGGTGTGCCCGAGCTTCTGGCCCATGAGGGCCAGCCGCATGTACTCCTCGTCCTTGTAGCCGTTGCAGACGATGACCGTGTTGGTGCTGTCGCTGATGCCCAGGACGGCCTGCAGCTCCGGCTTGCTGCCGCACTCGAGGCCCACCCCGTGCGGCGTGCCGAACTCGACGATCTCCTCGATCACGTGGCGCTGCTGATTCACCTTGATCGGGTAGACGGTGGTGTAGCTCCCGGCGTACTCGTTCTCGGCGATGGCATGCTGGAACTGGGTGGCGAGGGTCTGGATCCGCACCCGGAGGATGTCGGAGA
The DNA here is from genome assembly GCA_046327715.1 of Gemmatimonadales bacterium. Lineage (GTDB taxonomy): Bacteria > Gemmatimonadota > Gemmatimonadetes > Gemmatimonadales > GWC2-71-9 > JADJOM01. The sequence continues at coordinate 137,878 of JAXLXY010000010.1, read as the reverse complement.
ACCGGAGCAGCATCGGCAGGCCGACGCCCTGGGCGTTGAGGTCCATCGCCAGCTGGAACAGGTCCAGCCCGCGCTTGGCGTTGCCGTCGGGGTGGACGGTGACCCGGCCCTCGGGATTGACCCGGAAGAAGCCGAGGCCCCAGCCCGGCATGTTGTAGAGCTTCTCGGAGTCCTTGGGGGACCAGACGGGCGTGGCGATGGCGGCCTCTGGGCGCACGAGAGGGGGAAAATTCTAGCGAGGGAGGCGGGCCAGTGAAAGTGGCCCGCTCAAGTTCCCGCCCCGGCGGCCGATAGTAGGGCCAACGCACGACATAGCCCCTCGGGGCCCCAGGCGGCCGTCCTGGGTCATGAACCCGGCCATGAAGACCCGGACGCGACCCCGCGGACGGGTTTTCCGTTTAGGTTTGGCCCATGACCTGGTCGTTCAAGCTCGTCCGCCTCCTCGGCGTGGACGTGAAGGTGCACTTCACCTTCCTCCTGGTACTGCTGTTCATCGGCCTCGACGGCTACCGGACCGGCGGCGTCGCCGCCGCGGCCCAGACCGTCGGGCTGACCCTCTCGGTCTTCGGCTGCGTGGTGCTGCACGAGTACGGGCACATCCTGACCGCCCGCCAGTTCGGGATCCGCACCCGCGACGTGGTGCTGCTCCCGATCGGCGGGCTGGCGCGGCTGGAACGGCTCCCCGAGCGGCCCCGGGAGGAGTTCCTGATCGCCGTGGCGGGCCCGGCGGTCAACCTTGCGATCGCCTTCGTGGTGGGCGGGATCATCCTGGCCCTGGGCGAGCAGCCCACGGCCTTCCTCGGCCGCACCATCCCCGCCCTGCTCACCGGCGAGCCGGAGGGGATCGCGCTGCTCTACTCGAGCTTCCCGCACTTCCTGATCACCATCAACCTCTTCCTGCTCGCCTTCAACCTGATTCCCGCCTATCCCATGGACGGCGGCCGCGTGCTCCGCGCGGTGCTGGCCACGCGCCTCGGCATGGTGCGCGCCACCCGGCTGGCGGCACGGGTGGGCCAGGCGATCGCGATGGTGGCGGGGGTCTTCGGACTGCTCAGCCAGGACATGATGATCATGCTCCTGGCGCTGTTCGTCTTCCTGGGCGCCGGGGCCGAGGCGGCGGCGGTGGAGACCAAGGCCGCGGGCCAGGGCATCATCGTGGACCAAATGATGATCACCCGGTTCGAGACGATTCCCTCCTATGCCCCGCTGCGGACCGCGGTGGACCTGCTGCTCGACGGGGAGCAGCGTGAATTCCCGGTCGTGGACACGGCCGGCACGGTCATCGGCCTGCTCACCCGCGACAACCTCATCCGCGGCCTCGCCGGCCGCGGCCCCGACTCGACCGTGGCCGAGACCATGACCACCGGAGTCTCGGGCCTCCCGCTCGGGCTGCCCTTCGAGGAAGCGCTCCATCGGCTGCGCGGCAGCGGGCTCCCCGCGCTGCCGGTGCTCGACAGCACGGGCCGGATCGCGGGGCTGCTCACGATGGACAACATCACCGATCTCATCCTGGTGCGGCAGGCGGTACGGCGGTAGGGCGGTCGAGGGTCAGGCGCGCCACACCGGGCGGGTGAGGCAGGTCGGGCCTCCCTCGGCCTTGCGGGAGATCTCGTCGCCCCGGTAGGTGAGCACGGTGCATCCGGCGGCCTCGAGTCGGGCGCGAGTCACCGGGTTGCCGTCCAGCATCAGGCACTGGCGCGGGGCCAGCGCCAGGACATTGGTCGCCATGGCGGCGTACTCCGCCGCCGGCGCCTCGACCATCCGGACACCCCGCGCCCGCAGCAGCTCCCAGAAGGTCACCGGCATCAGGGGGGGATACACCACCGCCAGGTCGTCCGCGACCAGGCTGATGAGCGACATCAGGTGGAGGCAGGCCTCGGGCCCCTGGTCGTACGGCAGCTGCACCGGCACCACCTCCACCGCCGGCCCCAGCGCGGCCTGCAGCTGCGCCAGCCCGGCGGCGTTGGTCCGGAAGCCGAGCCCCACCGCGAGGGTCCGTTCATCCAGCCAGAGGCAGTCGCCCCCTTCCGCGCGCGCCTCGCCCGAGAGGCGCGCCAGCACGGGCACCCCGGCCGCCTCGAGCGCGGTCCCGATGGCGGCCTCCTCCCCTTCCCGCAGCGGCTTTCCCATCCGGAGCAGGATCGCGCCCCGATCGGTCACCAGCACCGGATCGTGGACGAAGATCGCGTCGGCGTGATCGGCGAGCGGCTGATCGTGCCACAGCACCTCGGCGCCCGCCTGCTCCAGCAGGCGCACGAACCCGGCGTGCTCGTCCCGGGCCCGGGCAAGATCGGGGCGGCTGGTGTAGTGCCACCGGGTGGGATCGGCGGCGCCGAAGGTGGCGTCGGGGCGGCGCACCATCACGCGTCGCAGCGGGGCGACCATCGACTGCGCGCCGTAGGTCCGGGTCATGGAGGTCCGCCGGGCCGGGGAATCAGCGGTTGGAGGCTGGGGAGCGGGGCGTATCCCCGCCGTCGCGGCTGATGGGCAGGGTGGTGGCCTGGGGATCCTCGAGGTGGCGCAGGTCCCCCAGGGTGGTGATGGGAACGGCCTCGGTGCTGCGGAGGCGGGCCACGTCGCGGGGGCTGCTGGAGCGGGAGCCGAGGCGCCAGTGGAGCCGCGCGAGGACCGGGCCGTAGAACATGAGGTCGGCGGCCACCTTGCCGCCGAGGATGCCGGCGGGCAGCCCGAGGAGGCCGAGCCCCACCCAGAAGGCGACCGGCCGCAGCAGCAGGGTGTCGAGCACTTCGGCCGTCCCGAATTCCCGGATCAGGTTCTGCAGCACGTCCTCGACCCCCCGGCGGCCGAACGGCAGGCCGGCGCGCTGCCGCTCGCGCGCCTCGAAGCGGAGGTCGCGCAGCAGGAGGGCCAGGTAGTACAGCACCGTCTCGGAGAGGACCGCCGCGGTCACCATCGTGACGCGCCCGCCCCCGAGCCGCTGCGCCCCCCATGCCCCGGCGAGCGCGGCCACGGCGCCCATCACCTCCGACGGACCGAAGCGGGAGAGCCAGGAGGCGAAGCGTCCGCCGGCGGTCTGTGAGGCCCGGCTGGAGAGCCCCGGCGGCGCCAGGTCCACCCGCACCTCGTAGCGGCCCACCCGGATGACGTCGCCGGGGGCGAGCAGGAGCGGGGCGACGACCTGCGCCGAGTTGACGAAGGTGCCGAAGCGGCTGCGGTCCACCAGCAGGGGGCCGGCGGGGGTGGGCACGATGCGCGCGTGGCGGCGGGAGACTTCCCACCCCTCGAACATGACGTCGCACTCGGGCAGGCGGCCGATGGCCACGGGCCGCCCGTCGAGCGGGATCACCACCTGTCCGTGATAGAGGGCGAGCGCGGGCATCACATGGCCCCCAGTTCCCGGCGCAGCTCGGGGCCGGGATTGCGGGGCTGCTCGAAGTACCACCAGTTGTCGTCGGCGTTCCAGCCCTCGTCCGCGGCGACGATGCCTCCCCAGAGACAGCGCCCGGCGGGGACCAGGTTGAGGCGGACCTTCACGTCGGCGTCGCTGACCCGGGGCAGGAAGGCGTCGCGGACCTCGTCGGGGGCGAGCTCGAGCGCGTTGGCCAGCAGCTGGCGGCTGTCCATGTCGTTCAGGTAGTCGTCCAGCGTCAGGTTGTAGCCCTCCAGCACCTGGGCCACCACCCGCTCCCAGTTCTCGACCAGGCCGCGCAGCCCCTGCGCCACCACGGCGTAGGACGCGCCGCTGCGGCGGAGATAGTCCCGGACGGGATCGTTGGAGCCTGAGGTGCGCTGGTTCATGGGGTGCCCGCTGGGCGCTTGAGCTGACGCCTGAAGTATGCCTCACCGTCATTGGGACGGAAATAGGTCCGGATGGTGAGGTCCGGGTCGAAGGCCAGGAACGCCCCGGCCCCCCGGTCGAACCTAGTCACCACCCCGTCGGCGCGGCGGCCCTCCAGGATCTCGCCCCCTGCCGGCCGGTCCCGGAGCCACTGGGCCCGGCGGAGGTACTCTGCCTCCGTGATCGCCCCGAATTCCGCGCCGTGCTTCCGGAAATGCTCCGCCAGGCGCTCGCCGTCACGGAACCCGACCGGGGAAGTCTCGGCGGCCGGGGCCGGCGCGACCTCGGGTCCGGCGGCCGTCGGCTGGGCCGCCGGCGCGGGGGGCGGCGCGGATGGCCGGTTGATCGCCTGGTTGAGCCACAGCGCCAGCGCCACGAGCCCGGCGGCGAGCAGCCGGGCCAGCATCCGTCGGCTCATCGAGTCCAGCGGTTGTTGCCGCGGTCGGCGTCGGGCAGTTCGCCGGCGGGGTCGAGGGTCACCGCCGCCACCCGTTCAGGGCCACGGTGTCGGTAGATGAACCGCGGCCCGAGGTTCCACATGTCCACCGGCAACCGGACGTAGCGGGTGTTGGGCGCGTCGCCCTGCTCCAGCACCAGTGCCAGCGTGGCCGGCATGACCAGCCCGCCCCGGTTGGAGAGGTGGATCTCGGTGACGCTGTCGCTGACGGCCACCACCGAGTCAATCGCCTGGTCGAGGCGCGCGGTGGAGTAGACCCAGCCGCGCCAGAACCAGTCGAGGTCCTGGCCGGAGTGGTCACGCATCACCCGGAAGAAGTCGGCCGGGGTGGGATGCTTGAAGGCCCAGGTCCGGAGGTACTCGCGGAACGCCGCGTCGAACCGGTCGCGGCCGAGGACCTGGTCGCGCAGCAGCGAGAGCATCAGCGCCGGCTTCTGGTAGCCGGTCCAGAAGAGGTCCCGCACCTCGACCGGCCGGGCGATGAGCGGCTGCTCCTGGCCCGGCACGGTATGCTCGGGGGCCAGGCGCAGCGGGTGCACCTCGATGGTGTCGCCGTACGGCGTGCCGAGGAAGTAGTTGGACGCGTTGCGCAGGTCGATGAACGTGTTGAACCCCTCGTCCATCCAGGGATAGAGCCGCTCGTTGCTGCCGACGATCATCGGCATCCACTGGTGGCCCAGCTCGTGGGCGAGGACCCACTGGAGGTCGATGCGGGTGGGGCCGGCGGGGTCGAAGGTCATCATGGGGTACTCCATCCCCTCGATCGGCCCCTCGATGCTCGACATCTGCGGGTAGGGATAGGGATACCACTGCTGGCTGTAGTAGCGCAGCCCTTCGCGCACCATGTGGTTGGCCTCGCTCCACAGGGTGGCCGAGGGCCGGTAGAAGGTCTGGATGAGGATCCCGCGCCAGCCGCTCGCGTCCCACTGGAAATCGGGGGCGGCGGCGAAGGCGAAGTCGCGCACGCTGTCGGCGTGGAAGCGCCAGGTGAGGGTGCCCTCGCGCCGGGGGCGGGCGGCCGGCTGCCCGGCCTCGTCGCGGGTAATGATCGGGATGGCGCTGTCGGCCACGCGGGCGCGGGCCAGCCGGGCGCGCTGCGCGGCCGTGAGCACCTCGAGCGGGTTCTCGAGGGTGCCGGTCGCCGCCACCACGTAGCGCGCCGGGACGGTGATGGCCACGTCGAACCGGCCGTACTCCAGGTAGAACTCCCCCGAGCCGATGTAGGGCTCGTGGTTCCACCCCTTCACGTCGTCATACACCGCGAGCCGGGGGTACCACTGGCCCAGCTCGTAGAGCGTGCCGTCGCGCCCCATCCGCCCGGCGCCGTAGGGCGGCACCGTGAAGCGCCACACCACGTCGAAGTCGTACACCCCGCCCGGCGGGATGGCCCGCGGGAGGTCCACCCGCATCGTGGTGCCGGTGACGGTGAACGGCAGCGGCCGCCCCAGCCGGGTGAGCGACTCGATGGTGACCCCGCCGGCGAAGCCCTTGCACGAGAAGTCGAACGCGGTGCCCAGGAACACGAGGGGCGGCTGGTCGAGCAGGCTGGTCACCGATCCCGGGGCGCAGATGTTCTGCTCGAGGTGGAGCCAGAGGTACGGCAGCGCCTCGGGGGAACGGTTCACGTAGTGGATCGCCGCGCGGCCCCGCAGCTCGTGGGTGGCGGGGTCGAGCGTGGCGCGGATCCGGTAGTCCACCCGCTGCTGCCAGTAGCCGGGTCCCGGACGCCCCGCGCCGGTACGGATCTGGTTGGGGGCCGGGAGGTCGAGCGGGCGGAAGGGCGAGCTGTCGGCCGCCTGGGCCGCGAGCGACGGGGCGGCGAGCAGGGACAGGAGGGCCAGGGTGCGCAGGGACATGGGCCGGGGGTAACGGGAATCGGGGCCCCGCGACCGGGGCGCCAGGGGGCCAGCTGGAGGGGTGAAGATAGGTCCCCGGGGAGGGCTGTCCAGACCGCGCCCGTGGCACCGGAACCCTGAACGCAGCGGCAGGGCGGCGGCCCTATCATTCACCGCGATCCGGACGGCCTTCACCGAAGGGGAATGCCATGCCCTCCCAGACATTCGAACTCGCGGGCGAACTGCCGGTCTCCGCCGAGGCGGCCTATGCCTGGCACGCCCGGCCGGGCGCCTTCGAACGGCTGGCGCCGCCCTGGGAGCCGGTGCGCATCCTGGAGCGCGAGGGGGGGCTGGGCGATGGCCGCGTGGTGCTCGAGGTGCCGATCGGCCCGGTGAAGCAGCGCTGGGTGGCGCGCCACCTCGCCGCCGAGCCGGGACGCCAGTTCGTCGATGAGCAGGTGGAGGGGCCGTTCGCGCGCTGGCTGCATACCCACCGGTTCGAGCCGCTGGGCCCCGACCGCTGCCGCTACATCGACCACATCCAGTACGAGCTGCCCTTCGGCGCCGTCGGGGAGCTCGGTGCCTCCATGGTGGCCACCCGGCTGCAGCGCACCTTCCGCTACCGGCACGCCACCGTCGCCGCCGACCTCGCGCTGCACCAGCGCCTCGGCAACCCGGCCCCGCTCACCATCCTCGTGACCGGCGGCACGGGGATGCTGGGGGGCAGCCTGGTCCCGTTCCTCACCACCGGCGGCCACACGGTGCGGCGGATGGTGCGGCGCAACCCCGGCCCCGGCGACTTTCTCTGGAACCCCGCCCGGCATGAATTCGACGCTCGCGCGCTCGAGGGCGTGGATGCCGTGATCCACCTGGCCGGCGAGTCCATCGCGGGGGCGCGCTGGTCCACCGAGCAGAAGCGGAAGGTCCTCGAGAGCCGGGTGCAGTCCACCGAGCTGCTCGCCGAGCACATCGCGGGGCGCACCGACCGGCCCCGGGTGCTGTTCTCGGCCAGCGCGGTCGGCGTGTACCCGCCGCGGGGCGGCGAGCCCCAGTCCGAACGGTCGCCGCTCCGCACCGGCCCCGACGTCGGGTTCCTCGAGAAGGTGGGACACGCCTGGGAGGCCGCCGCCGCCTCGGCCGACCGGGTGGGCATCCGGGTGGTGCGCGGGCGGATCGGGGTGGTCCTGACCCCCGCCGGCGGCGCGCTGGCCAGGATGCTGCCGCCGTTTCTGGCCGGCGTGGGTGGGCGGATGGGCACCGGCGAGCAGTACATGAGCTGGATCGGGGTGGACGACGTGCTCGGCGCCATCGCCCACGCCCTGTTCACCCCGACCGTGTCGGGGCCGGTCAACCTCACCGCGCCGACCCCCGTGACCAACGCCGAGTTTACCCGGGTCCTCGCCGAGGTGCTGGGCCGGCCGGCCATGCTGCCGGTCCCGGCGATGGCGCTCCGCCTGGCGCTGGGCGAGATGGCCGACGAGCTGCTGCTCGCGAGCCTCCGGATCATCCCGGAGCGGCTGCAGTCCACGGGCTACCAGTTCCGGCACGCCGACCTGGACGCGGCGCTGCGGCACGTGCTGGGGCGGTAGGGCGGCTCGGCGGCTCGAGGCCGTGGCGAAGCACTACGGGCGGGGGCTAGGTTTGCTGGATGCCCGCTTCTCCCCGCGCCGTGGTGCTCGTCTCCGGCGGCCTCGACTCGGCCACCGCCCTGGCGGTGGCCCGGCGTGACGGCTTCCTGCCCTACGCCCTGAGCTTCCGGTATGGCCAGCGGCATGCGGTGGAGCTGGCGGCCGCACGCGAGGTCTGCCGCCGCGCCGGGGTGGCCGAGCATGCGGTGGTGGCGATCGACTTGCGCTTCTTCGGCGGGTCCGCGCTCACCAGCGACCTCCCCGTCCCCAAACACGACCGGGTGGAGGAGCTCACCCCCGACATCCCGTCGACCTACGTCCCCGCGCGCAACACGATCTTCCTGTCCTACGCGCTGGCCTGGGCGGAGGTGCTGGAGGCGTGGGACATCTTCATCGGCGTCAACGCGCTCGACTACAGCGGCTATCCCGACTGCCGGCCGGAGTACATCGAGGCCTTCGAGCGCATGGCCAACCTGGCCACCCGCGCCGGCGTGAGCGGTGAGCGGAAGCTCCGGGTCCACACGCCGCTCATCCATCTGTCCAAGCGCGAGATCATCGCGCTGGGCCGCGAGCTGGGGGTGGATTACGGTGTGACCCGGAGCTGCTACGACCCCGCGCCCGACGGCGCCGCCTGCGGCCACTGCGACAGCTGCCTGCTCCGGCGGCGCGGGTTCCGGGAGAACGGCCTGGACGACCCGGCGCCTTACCAGCCGACGGGCACGCCCGGCTAGGTGGCGCCGAGCCGCCAAGCCGACGAGCCGCCGAGCCAACCATCAGGAACCCATGCCGTACGCCGTGAAGGAGATCTTCTACACCCTGCAGGGCGAGGGGGCGAACGCGGGCCGGCCGGCCGTGTTCTGCCGCTTCGCGGGGTGCAATCTCTGGAGCGGCCGTGAGGCCGACCGGGCCACGGCGGCCTGCCGCTTCTGCGATACCGACTTCGTGGGCACCGATGGTCCGGGGGGCGGGAAGTTCGCGTCCGCCGCGGGCCTGGCGGCGGCGGTGCGCGCGGCCTGGCCGGCCGCCACACCCCCGGGGGCGCGACCGCTCGTGGTCTGCACGGGCGGGGAGCCGCTCCTCCAGCTCGATGCGGCCGCGATCGACGCGCTGCACGGGGCGGGGTTCGAGGTGGCGGTGGAGACCAACGGCACCCTGCCGGCGCCGAGCGGCCTCGACTGGATCTGCGTGAGCCCCAAGGCCGGCGCGCCGCTGGTGCTCACCGCCGGGCACGAGCTCAAGCTGGTGTTTCCGCAGGAGGGTGCCGAGCCGGAGCGGTTCACCGGGCTCGGCTTCGGGCAGTTCTTCCTGCAGCCGATGGACGGACCGGCGCAGGCGGCCAATACCGCCCGCGCCGTGGACTATTGCCTGCGCCACCCCCAGTGGCGCCTCAGCCTGCAGACCCACAAGTTGCTGGGTATCCCATGACGATCGGCTTCTCGGACCGCATCGCGCACGCGCTGGCCTTCGCGGCCAAGCACGGCCATCCCCGCCCGATGACCGGTGGTACCGGCACCTGGCCCACCGCGCCGGCCAACGTGGCGGTGATCCTCGCCCGCCACGGCGTGGAGGAGCCGGGCATCGTGGCGGGCATCCTCCGTCCCGTGGTCAACGACGCCGAGGCCGGCCGGCAGCGGGAGCTGCTCGCCAAGGTCGAGGGCAAGTTCGGGGTGCGGGTGGGCCAGGTGCTGCTCCAGGTGCTGGAGCCGCGGTTCGACAGCCGCGGCAAGCCGCGCGGCTGGGAAGCGAGCCGGATGGAACTGCTGGCGGGCCTGACCAGCGCCGAGCCGTGCGCGCTGGAGGTACTGGCAGCGCAGGAGATCTACGCCTGCGGCGCGCTGCTCACCGACGTCCGGCGCCTGGGGCCGGAGTACCTCTCCAGCTACGCCCCGGGGGGTGCCCCGACGCTGCGCTGGTGGTTCGGCGCGATCGTGGACGTGCTGGCGCGGCACCCGGTGGGGCCGCGCCCCCCGCTCCTCGCGGAGCTGCGCGGCCTCTCCGAGCGCCTGGTCGACAGCCTCGACTAGTGGTGCTCGGCGGGCGCGGTCTGGGCGGCCACCTCGCCATGCCCGCCGCCGGCCTCCGCCGCACCCTCCGCCGGCGCCGGCCGCGCAGCGGCCCCGTAGCCCTCGGCGAAGCTGGTGTTCACGTGCACCACCGCCTCGTTGAGCCCCTTGAACGGGTAGTCCTCGGTGATCTCGGGCAGCTGGTCGGCCAGCTTCTGGTCGGTGAGCACGGTCCCGGCCCGGACATAGCGGCCCGGCGGCACCACCACCCCGATCACCTTGGCGCCCGGCTCGATCACCGAGCCACGGCCCACCCAGGCCTTGAAGACCAGCGCCTGCATCCCCACGAACACGTCGTCGTCGATCCGGGCCGGGCCGTGCACCTGGGACTGGTGCGCCAGCGACACCCGCTTGCCGACGTACACCGCGTAGTTCCGGCCGTTGACCTCGTAGGTGCGGTTGGCCACCGGCTGGCCGTGGCTCTCGGTCTCGAGGGCGTGGAGCACCACGCCGTCCTGGACGTTGGTCTCGTCGCCGAGGGCGATGGGCTGGCCCTCGTCGCCGCGGAGCGAGGCGAAGGGCGCCACGTACACGCCGCCCCCGAGCTGCACGTCGCCGATGACGCTCGCCATCGGGTCCACGAAGGCCGATTCCTTGAAGCGCGGCAGGTTGACGTCGGGGTTGAAGCTGGTCAGCACGTTGGCACGGCCGTGCCCGGTCCGGGCAGCGACGGCCCCGGTGGCCAGCTGCGCCTGCAGCTCGGCCACCTGCGCCCGGAGGGTCTGCACATCGTGCCCGGCCGTCTTGGCCTCCCGCGCCAGCATCACCACGAATCCGAGCACCGCCGCGCCGAGGAAGGTCCCGACGCCACCCAACGCCATGCCGAGCTTGCTCACAATGCCTCCAGAAGTGCCGGCCTCCCTCGCGCCCGAGTCGCCGCGCCGCGGCTCCTGAAGGGCGCTCGGTCGCCGGTTTCCCGGAGTATCGTCCGCCGCCGGCCCGGTCTTGAGCCAGTTTCGTCCTCGCCAGCGGTAGCGGCTATCGCTATATTGGGCAACAGGATGGACTCACCCACCGCGCTCTCCGCCCTGGCCTCGCTGCCCAGCGCCTTTGCCACGGCGTGCCGCTCCGCCAGTTCCGACACCGAGCTCTTCGAGCGCTGCCGGGAAGCGCTCGTGCGCCGGTTCGGGAGCGAGCGTATCTGGTTCCAGGTCAACTCCCCCGGGGCCATGGTGCCGCTGCTGCCCCCGCCGGACTGGCTGGCCGGCGCCCAGGAGGTCGTGCGGCTCTCCAGCGGCCAGACCGAGATCGCCATCCACGCCGATCCCACGGTGGCGGCCGAGCTGCGCGGACACGCCACCCCGATCGCGCTGGGGCTGTCGGTGATGCTCGAGCTGCACGGGGTGCTGCGGGAGCGACAGGGCCAGCTCGACGACGCGGTGTTCCAGCTGCGGGCCCTGCGGCAGGTGGCGCGGCTGCTCTCCTCGGTGCACTCGGGCGAGGAGACCGAGAACCTGATCCTCGACTTCATGGCCGAGGTGTTCTTCTGCTGGTGGGCCTGCCTGTACCGGCCGCTGGGCGAGGTGTACATCCCCAAGGTGGTGCGCTCACTCAAGGGTTCGATGTCCCTGGCGCCGGTGCCGCGGCACCAGCTCGAGATCGCGCTGCCCGGCGACAGTCCGGTGGCCACCGCCAACGACGCGGCCATCGCCAGGCTGTTCCCCCCGACCACGCAGGTGGTCGTGTCGCTCGAGGCGGGCGCGGTGCGGCTCGCGGTGCTGGCGCTGGGCCCCCGGCTGCACGAGCAGGCGTTCGGGCCGGCCGAGTCGGACCTGGCCGGCACCCTGGCCTTTGCCGCGGCGATCGCGCTCAAGAACGCGCAGCTGGTGGAGCAGCTGCAGAGCGCGGCGAGCACCGACCCGCTGACCGGGCTCTCCAACCGGCGGGCCATGGAGGAGCGGCTCGCGGCGGAGCTCTCGCGCACCCACCGCCACCAGATCCGCACCAGCGTCGTGGCGGTGGACCTCGACCGGTTCAAGACCGTCAACGACACCCTGGGCCACGCCGCCGGGGACCGCCTGCTCACGGAGATCGCCGCCGCCATCCGGTCGCAGTGCCGGTCGCTCGACGCGGTGGGGCGCATGGGGGGCGACGAGTTCCTGGTGATCCTGCCGATGACGAGCGCCGAGGAGGCGACGATCTTCGCGTCCCGGGTGCAGCGGGCGGTGGCCGGGGTGGGCAAGACCCACCCGGAATACGGCCGGCCCTCCCTCAGCATCGGCATCGCCGAGGCGCCCCGTCACGGCGCCACACCCGACGCCATCCTCGGCGCCGCCGACCTGGCGCTCTACCGCGCCAAGCGGGGGGGCCGCGACGCGGTCCAGACCGCCGAGGACGCCTGATCCCATGGCCGATCCCGAGTTCCTGCTGCTCGGCGACGCGCTGTGGCTCGAATTCGTGAACACCGCGCACACCCCTCCCGGCCCCACCGACACACTCGCCGATCCCGGCGCGTGGCTGCGGTGGACCAAGGCCGTCCGGGTGGAACCGCCGGCCGACCGCGCGGGCTTCGCGGAGGCCCGCGCCTTCCGGACCAAGCTGCTGGCGCTGGCGCACGCCCTGGACGAGGGACGCAGCCCCTCCCCCGGGGCCATCGAGGCGATCAACGCGCGGCTGGGGGCGCTCGACGGGCGCGAGCAGCTGGTGCGGGTCGGGGGCAGCTGGCGGCTGCGGTTCCAGGCCGCGCGCCCGCCCGCGGCCCTGCAGGCGATCGCCCAGTCGGCGGCGGCCACCCTCGCCAACCCGCTGGCGGTGGTACGCCACTGCGCCAACCCGGCGTGCGGACTCCTGTTCGCCGACGAGTCGCCGCAGCAATCCCGACGGTGGTGCAGCCGCAGCCGCTGCGGCGACCGGGGCCAGATCGAGCGACGGCGCGGCAGCCGGCCCACCCCCCTCCTGGCCGAGGGCTGACCGCCGGACCCGATGACGACACCCCCTCCCCTCACCATCTTCGAACGCGTGGAAGCGGCCCTCGGCCAGCGCTTCCGCCTGGAGACGATGGTCGCCGCTTCCCGGGAGCGGGTGCTCTTCACCGCGCAGGACAAGCTGCTCACCCGGCGGGTCTCCCTCCGCGTCAACCTCTACCCCGATGACCAGACCCGGGCCTGGTTCCTCCGCGAGGCGGAAGCGCTGGCCCAGCTCGACCACCCCGCCATCCGGCACGTGTACGACGCCGGGGTGGTGGGTGACATCGCCTTCCGGGTGGGGAACTGGATCGAGGGGGAGAGCCTGCTCGAGGCAACCCAGCGGGGCCCGCGCCCCTTCCCCGCCGTGCACATCCTCGCCCGCGACGTGCTGAGCGGCCTGGAGCACGCCCACGCCCACGGCGTGATCGTGCGGCGGATCGCGCCGACCTCGCTGCTGGTGAACCTGGGCGGGCGCGGCACGGTCACCGACCTGCGCTTCTCCAACTGGACCCTGCCCGCCATCCCGGCCGGCGAGATGGCGAGCGCGCAGGCCTTCATGGCCCCCGAGGTGCGCGGCGGCGCCGCCGGCGACCCCACCAGCGACATCTACACCGCCGGGGCCATCCTGTACTATGCCGTGACGGGCCAGGAGCCGCCGCTCGACTCCCGTGAGCTGCGCCCGCCCTCCGAGCTGCGGCCCAACTGCCCCCGCGCCATCGAGCGGATCCTGCTCCGGGCGCTGCGCCCCGTGGCCGACGACCGCTACCTCTCCGCGGCGGAGATGCTGGAGGACTTCGCCAGCGACGCGGGGACCTTCGAGAACGCGGCGGTCATGGTGCAGGTGAGCCCCCGCCTCCTCCCCGGCGAGTCGGACGACGGGCGCCATTGGGAGAAGCGCCTCCGCCGCGCCCTGGGCGACGACTACGAGCTGCTCTCGCTGCTGGGCCGGGGGGGCTACGGGCGGGTGTACCGGGTGCGCGACCTGCACCTGGAGCGGGAGGTGGCCCTCAAGGTGCTGCACCCGCACCTGACCGCCGACCCGGCGGTGGTGGAACGGTTCCGGCGGGAGGCCCAGCTGGCGGGCCGGCTGTCCCACGCGAACATCGTGCAGATCTACGACATCGGCGGGCGGTCGGGGCTGCTGTGGTACACCATGGAGCTGGTGAAGGGGCCCAACCTGGCGCAGCTGGTGGAGAAGGAGGGCCCGCTCCCGGTGGAGCGGGTGGTGCGGCTGCTCAAGGAGTCGCTCAGCGCGCTGGCGCAGGCCCATGCGAGCGGCCTGGTGCACCGCGACCTCAAGCCCGAGAACATGCTGATCGACCAGACCGGGTCGCTGCAGATCACCGACTTCGGCCTGGCGCTGGCGCTGCGGGGCCAGGGGCGCTTCGGCGGGGCCACCAGCCAGAGCGGCACCCCGATGTTCGCCAGCCCGGAGCAGCTGCTGGGCGAACGGGTGGACCAGCGTTCCGACCTCTACAGCCTGGCGGCCGTGGCCTACTACGCCCTGCTGGGCGAGCCCCCCTTCTTCGGCCAGACCGTGGAGCAGGTGCTCACCCGGCAGACCACCAACCAGCGGCCGGAGCTGCTGGAGCGCCGGTCGGACGTCGGGGAAGACCTGGCCCGGGTCCTGGAACGGGGCCTCCACGCCGAGGTGGAGCAGCGCTACCCCTCGGCAGCGGAGTTCCTGATGGCCCTCAACCGGGCCACCACGCGGGGGTTACGGCGCCGGAGCGGGGAATGGGCCCAGGCGGCCCTCCGGTGGTGGAAGCCCTAGGCCCCCCCTTGACGGAATTACAGAAAATCAGATATTAGGTGCGGCTGGAATTGGCCAGATGGCTTGGCCGGGTACAATCGAGCAGGTCCTCCCCACAGGAAACTTGCGAGACCCGGGCTTCCACGCTCGGGTCTTTATTTCTTCCAGCAGTATTGGGCCGGGAAAGTCCCTGCCCAGTGTCCCTGTCGGTGGCTTCCGGACCTTCCGGACCCCGACGATGTCCCCTTCCGAACGGAGTACAGTAGCATGCCTCGCGTCACTGGCACGGTGAAGTGGTTCAACGACGCCAAGGGTTATGGTTTCATCACGCCCGAAAACGGCTCCAAGGACTGCTTCGTCCACCACACTGCCATCAAGGCTGATGGCTTCCGCAGCCTCTCGGAAGGTGAGCGGGTTGAGTTCGACATCGTCGAGGGCGCCAAGGGTCCCGCGGCGGAAAACGTCACCAAGGTCAAGTAAGCCTTCGGGCGTACCAGACGGGGGCCGGTCGAAAGACCGGCCCCCGTTTGCGTTCCTGTCCACCCGACACCCCGCACCCGCCGGGGCCGGCTACTTGTGGCGGTAGATGACCCGGCCGCGGGTCAGGTCGTACGGGGAGAGGACCACCGTGACCCGGTCCCCTTCCAGGACGCGGATCTTGAACTTGCTCATCTTGCCGGCCGCGTAGGCGAGGATCGTGTGGCCGTTCTCCAGGAGGACCCGGTAATTGCGATCCGGGAGGACTTCCTGGACCACGCCTTCCATCTCGATGCCTTCTTCCTTCGCCATTCACGCTCTCCGACAGGGGTAGACCGGGCCGACAGGGGGCCCCGGGGCGGGGTAGAATCTTGCCCGGCGGGGCCGGGGGCGCAATGGAGGAGGCGGTTCGGCGGTTGGGCGGTTCCCCTGCCCCCTTCCCGCTTCCCGATTCCCGCTTCCCGCCTACCGCAGCTTCTCCAGCTCCCCCTCGACCAGCTCCACCAGCTCCCGCATCAGCCCGGCCTCGAAGCTCAGCTCCACGCCGGCGGCGCGGTAGAGCTCGGGCAGCGACCGGGTGTTGCCCAGGGCCAGCGCGGCCCGGTAGCGGGCCACCGCGTCGGGCTGGTCGCGCAGGCTGTTGCGCCAGACCTGGAGGGCCCCGACCTGGGCGATGCCGTATTCGATGTAGTAGAACGGGTACAGGAAGATGTGCAGCTGGCGGTACCAGCGGGCCACCCGCTCCCGCTCGAGGCCGCTCCAGTCGACGCCCCGCTCGAACCGGCCCCGGATCCGGAGCCAGGCCCGGTCACGGGCCAGCCCGTCGCGCCCCTCGCCGCTGGTGTAGATCCAGCTCTGGAAGGCGTCGACCGAGGCCACGTGGGACAGGGTCACCAGCACGTCCTCGAGGTGCTCCACCCGGGCCCGGACCAGCTCCTCCTCGGTGAAGAAGCCGCCGTCCCGCCGGCCCAGGAAGGGCGCGGCCAGCAGCTCCATAGACATCGAGGCGAGCTCGCACATCTCGAGGCCGGGGTGGCGCTCCCAGACCAGCGGGAGGGGATGCGACTCGAAGGCATGGAAGGCGTGCCCCGCCTCGTGCAGCAGGGTGGAGACGTCGTCGAACACGCCGACGGCGTTCATGAAAATGAAGGGGCGTCCCCGGTAGTGCAGCGTCTCGCAGTAGCCGCCCGGCGCCTTGCCCTTGCGCACGCCGAGATCGAGCAGCTGCTCGTCCATCATGGTCTGGTAGTGTGCCGCGAACGCCGGCGAGACCCGATCGAACACCCGCCGCCCGCCCTGCACCAGCTCCTCCGGCTCCCGGAACGGCCGCAACGGTTCCCGCCCCTCGGGATCGGGGCCGATGTCCCAGGGCCGGAGCTCGGCCACGCCGAGCCGCTGCCGGCGCCGCTCCATCACCCGCGCCACCGCCGGCGCCACGACCTCCTCCACCGACTCGTGGAAGCGGCGGCAGTCGGCCGGGGTGTAGTCGAACCGGCACTTGGACTTGAAGGCGTAGCTCTCGTACTCGGCGAAGCCGGCGTTGCGCGCCATCCGGGAGCGCAGGTCGAACAGCTGGTCGAAGATCCCCGCCAGCTCATCGCGCCGCTCGGCGTACGCCCCCGAGCCGAGCCGGAAGGCCCGCTCCCGCACCGCGCGGTCGGTCACCTGGAGATAGGGCTGGAGCTCGGGGAGGGTCTTCTCCACGCCGTCCCACTGCACGGTGAGCCCGCCGGTCAACTTCTGGTAGCGGGCGGAGAGCTCCTCCACCTCGGTGGCGAGGGGCACGTTCTCCTCGCGGAACAGCTCGGCGCCGGTGCGGAAGCGCTGCAGCGTCACGCCGAGCTCCGGCTGGCTGTAGCCGGTCTCGAGCAGGCGCCGCGCCAGCAGCACCTCGAGCTCCTCCAGCCGGGGAAGGATCTCCCCCGAGAACCGGAGGTGCGCCGCCTCCTTGGCGGGATCGCTGGTATCGCAGGTATAGGCGATCATCGCCAGCGCCGCCGCCTCCCCCACGACCTCCTCCAGCCGCGACCATTCGGCCAGCCAGCCCGGAATCTCCGGGGTGGCCAGCGGGCGGTCGAGCAGGTCCTGGTAGAGCGGGCGGATGTCGTCCCAGGTGGCCGTGGCGAGGGCCGCCGGGGTCAGGGAGGCGATGGGGGCGGGAGGCATGGGGAAGGAGGCTACCCACCCCGGGGGGATGGGGGAAGGGGGAGGCGCGAAACGGCAAGCGGCCGGTGTGTGCAGCTCCGTCAGCGCGAGGTCGTGCTCGCGCCTCCGTCGCCCACTTGACCACTCGCCCAATCGCCTAATCGCCCAATCGCCTAATCGCCTAATCGCCCAATCGCCCAATCGCCCAATCGCCCAATCGCCCAATCGCCCATTCCCTCGCGCCCGAGTCGCCGCTGCGCGGCTCCTGAAGGGCGCTCGGTCACGCCCAACCGCTCACCCCTCCCCCCGCGCCCCCGCCCCCCGGTGATACGCGTACGCCACCGCCAGCGAAGCGACGCCCAGGATGAAGGCCGACCCCACCCGGTAGAGGGCGTCGAGCTCGGAGAGGTCCACGAAGACCACCTTGAGCAGCGCCAGGCCGGCCACGAAGAAGCCGGCCAGCCGGAGCGGCTTGATCTGGCGCCGGAAGCCGAGCAGGAAACAGATCGCCGCGCCGAGAATCCACCAGGCGCTCACCGCGAGGCCGCCGGCGAGGTTGGCGGTGGCGGTGTCGAGGCTGCTCAAGTCGAAGGCCCGGGTGAGCTCGCCGGTGACGCCGAAGAGCAGCAGCACCCCCGCCACGCCCCAGAGCCAGGGCCGGAGCGGCAGCCGGAACGCGGTCGCGTCCGGCGCATCCCCCTCCTTGAGCAGCCCTGCGGCGAGGGCGGCCGCCGCGAGGACCGCCAGCCACAGCGCCACCGCCCAGCCGCCGACAAACGCCGCCTCGGTTTCGGGCCGTGCCGCCACGAGGGGGCCAAGCAATGTGCCCAGCGCCACGCCGTAGCTGGCCAGGGCATACCAGCGGCCGTCGTGCCGGGGCCGGAGGTGATCGAGCCCCGCCCACAGGATGGTGAGGGCCAGCAGCGCCCACGCCTCGGGGAGCTGGTCCTCCCACCGCACCATGGCCGCGATGCCCAGGGCCACGGCCGCCACGGTGGCAAACGCCCGGACCCCCGGCACCAGCCCCACCACCAGGTACGGCAGGGCGATCAGCAGCGGCAGCAGCCCCGGCGTGGCGTCGAGCCGGTCGGGCGCCACCTGGTGCAGCGCGCCGGCCACGAGGATCGGCGAGAGGTAGAAGTAGAACGCGTCGCCGAAGGTGCCCACGTCGGGCCAGACGGCGCGGGCCCGGAGCGCCCGCCACCACACCGGCGCAGTGAGCACCAGCGCCCCGACGAGGGTGGGCCAGTGCTCGGAGGCGCGATCGTCGGCGATGCCGAGCAGCGCCCAGCCGCCGCTGAAGGCCAGGAAGCGGGTCTCGAACCACCCCTCCCGCAGGCCCACGAAGAGTCCCGCCGCGCCGCCCAGGATCCCGTAGGCGTACACGGCGCCGGCGTCGGCGCGGTTGAAGGTCACCGGCACCGCCACGGTGAAGTACGCCAGCGCCACCACCGCCATGGTGAGGCGCCAGCGGCGGGCCTGGGCCACCCAGCCGAGCGCGGCGCCCATGCTGCCCAGGTAGAGCAGCAGCAGCGAGATGCTTCCCGACTCGGAGCCGACCACGATCGGGGCGAAGAACGCGCCGAGGGCGGCCGTCGTGGCCAGCGCCTGGAGGTTGATGACCCAGGCGATCCCCGCGAGCGCCAGCGACACCGCCGCGAGCGCGCCGATGGCGGGGGTGGGCGGCAGGAACTGGTACAGCCGCGCCGCGGCCCAGACCGCGAGGTAGATGATCGCGGCCCCGAGCCCGATGAGGGCCGCGCCGTAGGTGCGGGTGCCCTTGCCGTGCAGCCGCCAGCCGAGCACGCCCACCGCCCCGCCGGCCAGTGCCCCGCCCACGCACCGCGCCAGCGGCGAGATCCAGCCCCGCTCGAACGAGAGCTTGAGCAGGTACCCCGCGGCGAGGATCACGAAGACCACGCCGACGGCGAGCAGGCCGCGCTGGCCGAGCCACTCCTCGGAGATGACGGCCGGGCGGGGGCGAGAAGGTGCCGAGATCGGACGGCTCGGCGGCTCGGCGGCGGGTCGGCTCGGCGGCTCAACGGCTGGACGGCTCGGCGGCTCGGCGGCGGGTCGGCTCGGCGGCGGGGGCGGGGGCACCGGCCGCATGCCCCCGTTGGCAGCCACCAGCTGCCGCACCAGGCCCTCCAGCACCGTCAGGCGCTGCTCCAGCCGCGCCAGCCGATCGTCGTCGCTCACTTGGCCTCCCGGGCCGCGGGCACCGGTGTCTCGCCCGTGGGAGGCGAGGGGAGCTGCTCCACCTGGAACGCCAGCACGCTGACCAGCGCCATCATGATGGCCGCCACGAAGAACGGCCACTGGTGACCGATGCGCTGGAAGATGATCGTCCCCACGATGGGCGCGGCCACCCGGGCCAGCCCGGCGTAGGTCTGCGCCACGCCCATGGTGGTGCCCACCTCGGCCTTGTCGGAGTAGCGCGACATGAGCGAGGTGGTGGCCGGGAAGAGCAGCGCCGTGCCCACCGGGACGAGCGGCATCAGCGCCACCAGCACCCAGAGGTTGCCCGCCACCGGGTAGGCCAGCATCCCCGCGATCAGGAACGCCGCGCCGAAGCGCATGGCCCGGGTCTCGCCCACCCGCTCCACCACCGGCCCGAGCAGCACCAGCCGCATGACGATGTTGAGCACGCCGATGTAGGTGAAGAAGTAGCCGATCGTCACCTCGGTGATGCCGTGCTCCTCCTTGAGGAACAGCGCGATCAGCGAGGTGAGCGCCGAGAAGGCGAGCATCCCGATGCCGTAGATCCAGACGAAGCGCGGCACCGTGCGGGTGGGGTGCCGCAGCACCACCCACGCGGCGTGCCACACCGGCTTCTTGCTCAGGTTGGCCAGCCGCTCGGCGGTGGGGCGGGTCTCGGGGAGCCAGCGCCACGCGAACCAGGCGTTCACCAGGCAGAGCGCGGCGGCGATCAGGCCCGGCGCGCTGCGGCTCAGGTGGGTGGCCAGGCCGCCGATCACCGGGCCCAGGGTCACGCCCACGTTGGTGGAGGCGGAGAGCCAGCCGAGGGCCTTGGCGCGGTCCCGGGGCTTCACGGTGTCGGCCACGTAGGCCTGGGCCACCCCGGTGGTACCCCCGCCGGCGCCCTGCACCAGCCGCGACAGGAACAGCATCCACACGCTGGTGGAGTAGGCGAACACCACGTACGCAATGGCGCTGGCCAGCAGCCCGATCACCAGCGCGGGCCGGCGGCCGTAGCGGTCGGAGAGCCGCCCCCAGAAGGGCGCCGCGATGAGCTGGGCGATCGAGAAGGCGGCGATGAGCCACCCGATGCGCTCGGGGGTGGCGCCGAGGTCGCTCGCGAAGAAGGGCAGGATCGGCAGCACCAGCATCAGGCCGATCATGTCCACCAGGTTCACGCCGATCAGCACCGACAGCTGCTTGAACTCCCCCGGCAGGGCGCGGCTGGGATTCACCGGGTAACCACCTTCCGTTCGCTCCCGAGCGCGAAGACCAGCCCCGAGAGCAGCATGAGGAACACGCCGTAGGCCGCCGACACCCCGACATCCCCCTGGCGGAGGCTGGCGAGGATCTCGAGCGAGAGGGGACGGGTGTCGTACGTGTAGAGAATGATGGAAGTGACGAAGTCGCCGAGAGCGGTGACGAAGGCGAGCGTGGCGCCGGCCGCGAGCGCCGGCCGCAGCAGCGGCAGGGTCACCGCCAGCAGCCGCCGCCGCGGCCCCGCGCCGAGGCTCGCGGCGGCCTCGTCGAGCGCCGGGTCGAGCCCCCGGAACCCCGCCAGGATGGCGCGGCTGGCGATCGGCAGGTTGCGGATCACGTAGGCCATCGGGAGGATCCACAACGTTCCGACCAGCACCACGCGGCCGAGCCACGGGGCGTGCACGCTGAACGCCGTGGCCAGCGCCACCGCGAAGACCGTCCCCGGCACCAGCCACGGCACCGCCAGCAGCCGTTCCACCAGCGCGGCCCCGCGCCGGGGCCGGCGCACCGTGAGCAGCGCCGCCGCCAGCGCGATGCCGAGGGCCGCCGCCGTGGCCAGGGTGGCCATCCACAGGCTGTTGCCGAGGGGCCGCAGCCGCTCGGGATCGGTGGCGAGCGCCACGTAGTTGGCCAGGGTATAGGCGGGCGGGAAGGTCTCGATGGTCCAGGTGCCCACCGGCACGAACGACAGCAGCACCAGCGTGGCGTGCGGCAGCAGCAGCAGCAGCGCGAGCCCCCAACCGAGTCCGGTGGCCAGCAGCCGGAGCGCGGGGGAGCGGATGGGCGCCGCGGCCGGCGCGATCCCCTTCCCCGCCCCGGCCACCTCGCCGCCGCGCTCGCTGGCCAGCCACAGCCCCGCGAGCGCGAGCAGGCTCAGCACCACGGTCTGGGCCATGGCCATGCCATACTCGCCGTTGAGTCGGGTGAAGACGATCTGCGTGGTCATCACCCGGAAGCCGCCGCCGAAGATGTACGGCGCGCTGAAGGAGGCCAGCGCGGTCATGAACGCGAGCAGCGCCGCGCCACGGAGCGAGGGCAGCAGCAGCGGCAGGGTCACCCGGGTGAGGGTGCGCCAGCGGCCCGCGCCCAGCGAGTGCGCCGCCTCGATCGCCGCGGGATCCAGCCGGGCCAGCCCCGCGCGGGTGAACAGGTAGAAGTAGACGTACAGCGAGTAGGCGTGCACCAGCAGGATGGCCCACGCCCCCTCCAGCCGCCACGGCGGGTCGGCCAGGCCCAGCGCGGCCTGCACCAGGCGCCCCACGAAGCCGGTCTCGCCGTAGAGGAAGAGGAAGGCGATCACCCCGACCAGCGGCGGCAGCACCACCGGCAGCGCCACCAGCGCGCCCAGCAGCCGGCGGCCGGGGAAGTCGTAGCGCTCGAACAGGAACGCCAGCGGCACGCCGAGCAGCGCGGCCAGCACCACGCTGGCCACCGAGGTCCACAGGCTGCCCCACAGGGCCTGCCACTCCCGCGGCTCGGCCGCGAAGCGCTGGAACCAGGCCAGCGTGAAGCCGTCGGGCCCCCGCACGCTCTCCAGCGCCACCAGCAGCAGCGGGTAGGCCACCAGCCAGGCCAGCCCCGCGGCCAGCACCACCGTGCCGAGGCGCCGCTGGCGCTCGGTCACCGGCCGTCCTCCCCGAAGCAGACGATCAGCTCGCCCCGGTCGGCGTGGGCCGGCGCGGGGACGAGCGTCACCCGGTCGCCGGCCGCGGCCGCCGCGGGATCGGCGGCGAGCTCCACCAGCTCCCCGGAACGGAGCCGCACCTGGTAGAAGGCGCTGGCGCCGGCGAAGCGCCGGTCCTCGACGTGGCCGGTGAGGCCTGCGGCGCCGGGCGCAGCGAAGGCGAGCGCCTCGGGCCGCACCAGCACCCGGACACCCAGCCCCGCCGCCACCCCGGGGATCCGCTCCGCGATCGGTGCGGCCGGCAGCACCCAGGTGGCCTCGCCCACCGCCACCGCCACCTCGGCGGCCGCGACCGACGCCACCCGCCCCCGCAGCCAGCTGGATCGGCCGATGAACTCCGCCACGAAGGCGGTGCGCGGCGCCTGGTACAGCGCCTCGGGGGTGCCCAGCTGCTCCAGCCGGCCGTCCCGGAGCACCGCGATCTCGTCGCCCAGGTCGAAGGCATCCTCCTGCTCGTGGGTGACGATCACGGTGGTGATCCCCACCCGGCGGATCAGGGCGCGCAGCTCGCGCCGGGTCCGCTCCCGCAGCGCGGGGTCGAGGTTGCTGAGCGGCTCGTCGAGCAGCAGCACCCTGGGCTCCGGCGCCAGCGCGCGGGCCAGCGCCACCCGCTGCTGCTGCCCGCCCGAGAGGGCGGCGACGGCACGGCGCTCGAAGCCGGCCAGGTCCACCAGCGCCAGCGCCTCCTGCACCCGCCCCTCCGCCGCCGGCCCCCGCACGCCCCGCGCCTCGAGCCCGAAGGCCACGTTCTGCCCCACGTCGAGATGGGGAAAGAGGGCGTAGTGCTGGAACACCATGCCGAAGCGCCGCGCCTCGGGCCGCAGCGGCACCACGTCGGCGCCGTCCACCACGATGCTCCCCGCATCCGGCGCCTCGAACCCGCCCAGCAGCCGCAGCGTGGTGGTCTTGCCGCTCCCGCTCGGCCCGAGCAGCGCCAGCGTCCGCCCCCGCGCCAGCCCGAGCGAGAGCCCGAACACCCCGGCGTGGGCCGAGAAGGTGCGGGTGAGGCCCTCGAGGACGAGGTAGCTCATCGCTTCCTCCCGGTGTGGCGCACCTGCTGGTCCCAGTAGCCCATCCAGCCGGCCCCCTCGCGCGCGAGCAGCACCCAGTCCATCGGTTCGACCACCATGGTCCGCTCCACCTCGGTGACCCACGCCGGCACCCGCGCGGCGGGGAGGTCGTGCCGCGCCGGGAGCCGGAACACCCGCTCCGCCGCCAGCACCTGGGCATCGATGCCGCCCACGAACTCGATGAAGGCCCGCGCCAGCTCGGGGTGCCGCGCCCCGCGCACCAGCGCGATGGCGTCGTCGATCACCACCGTGCCGCTCGCGGGAAAGGCGTACCCGAACGGCATCCCCTTGCTGCGGGAGATCAGGATGTCGGGCAGGTCCCACAACGTGACCAGCCCCTCCTGCCGCGCCAGCTTGGCGTCGAGCAGCGCCGGCGAGAGGGCGTAGGTGCGGGTCTGGCCGTCCAGCCGGCGCAGCCACGCCATCCCCCACGCGGTGTCGCCGGTCTGGCGCAGGCCGCGCTGGATGATGAGCCCCCAGATGGCGCGCATGGTGCCGCTGGCCACCGGGTCGCGGATGAGCACCCGGTCGCGCCAGCGGGGCGCCAGCACGTCGTCCCAGTCGCGGGGCGCGAGCGACTCCGGCACCGCCACGTTGTTGTAGGCGATGATCGCCGGGGTGCGGTACACCGGATAATAGAGGTCGCCCGGCCCCACCCCGCCCGGGTCCACCTGCCCCGCCCAGCTGGGCCGGTACGGGGCCAGCAGCGAGTCGGCGATGCCGCGCTCGAACAGCGTGGTGGGGCCGCCGAACCAGAGGTCGGCCTGGGGGTTCACCCGTTCCAGCCGCAGGCGGTCGAGCACCTCCTGGCTGCCCAGGTCGAGCCAGCGCACGTCCACGTCGGGATGCAGCCGCTCGAACTCGTGCTCCAGCAGGGTCAGGTGGTCGCGGCCGTGGGGCGAGTAGATGGTGAGCGGCGTCCGGCCGTCGCCGCAGGCGGCGAGGAGGAGGAGCCCGGCCATCCAGCCCCGCGTCGGCCGGGTCACTCCCGTTCGACCGCCGGCAGGCTGTCGGCCCGCGGCCTGGGCGCGGGACCGGGGACGGCGCGCCGCTCACCGAGGGCCAGCAGGTTGGCGAAGAGCCGGAAGGCGCCCGGCACCGCCGCCGGCAGCTGCCGGAAGAAGCTGAGGCCGGTGTACACGTACGTCCCGCGCCCCACCCGGGACAGCAGCAGCCCGCCCTCGAGCGGACCCTCACCGGGATCGTGCAGCTCGAGCAGCGGGATCCAGGCCCGGTCCCAGCTCCGCGCAAAGTAGAGCCCCCGCTCCTGCACCCAGCCGTCCCAGTCCGCGGGGCCGATGCGGTTGGGGGCGCGGAAGACGGCCGCGGCGGGGTCGAGCAGCCGCACCGGCGCGGTCTCGTCGGTGACCCGGTCGTGGCCGCCGAGCAGCGCGGTGGAGATCGGGCGCACGGTGTCGCGGGTGGCGGTGCTGGTGGTGGTGCCGGGGGCGCGACTCCCGACGGTCATGGGGTACGGCGCGTAGCCGCCCAGGAAGTAGCCGTACTGCTGGTACTGGACGATCACCGTGCCGCCGGCGCGGGCGTAGGCCAGCAGCCGCTCGTTCTGCGAGGGCAGCGCCGAGTCGGTCTCGAAGGCGCGGGGGCCGATCACGATCACCGGCCACCGCTCCGGCGTGGCCGCGGCCAGGTCGGCGCCGGTGATCACCGTGACCGGCAGCCCCACCTGCTCGAGCGCCTCGGGCACCCGGTCGGCGGCGCCGCGCAGGTAGGCCACCGCGCGGAGCCGGGGCAGCGCCAGCGGCGCCGCCCGCACCATGGCGTCGGCGTGGCGCGACCAGGTGCGGGCGTGGATGTGCGGGTGGTCCACGCCGCGCAGCCCCACGTCGAACACCCGGCCGCGCCGGTCGATCGCCATGGCGTCCACCCGGTAGCTCCCCGCGCGCAGGGCGGCGGTGGCGCTCACCCGGAAGGTGAAGCGGCGCACCTCACCCGGGCGCGTCAGGCGGAACAGCTGCGGCGCCGGCTGGGTGAAGCCCGCCGGGACCACCAGGGTCACCTTGCCCTCGGTGGTGTCTCGGGCGCCGTGGGTCAGGGTCACCACGAAGTCGCGGCCGTGCCCCGCGCCGAGGGGCCACACCTCGCTCTCGGGCGAGAGCCGCACGTCCACCGGCGGCACCACCGTCACCGGCCGGCGCACCTCGCCGGTGGCCTGGTCGTTGGCGCGCCAGGCGATCTCGCGCGGGTCGCGCTCGCCCACCGCCCCGGGCTCGAAGGGCTCGATCCACCAGCGCGGCTCGCCGAAGGGATCGCCCCACGCCAGCCGC
Source organism: Gemmatimonadales bacterium (assembly GCA_046327715.1). GTDB lineage: Bacteria > Gemmatimonadota > Gemmatimonadetes > Gemmatimonadales > GWC2-71-9 > JADJOM01. Next base: position 112,317 of record JAXLXY010000010.1, on the reverse strand, counting down.
TGGTCGGGATCCCAGGTGTAGAGGTCGCCCTGGCGCGGCGCCCGCAGGAAGTAGGGGGTGGTGTAGTCCTCTTCCGCCGGCAGGTGCCCCGCGAGCCGCGCGGCGAGGAGCCGGCCCGGCGCCAGCAGCCCGGCGTCGCGCGGCTCGGCGCTCAGCCGGCCCGCCGAATCCACCACCGCGCAGGAGCCGCGGCGGGAGGAGAGGTTGAGCGGGATCCGCGGCGCGGAGTCGGGGAAGAGGTTCCAGTACGACCGGGTGGACCCGAGGCAGAAGCCGGCGGCCGCGGGCGCGGCGCCGGTGTTCCACAGCGTGGCGGTGACCGCGAGGCTCTCGCCCGGCGCCACCCGGAGCTGGGAGGTGGTGGCGTCGACCACCACGCCGGCGGCGATGCGCCGGGCCCGGGCCAGCCGGCTCACCTCGCCCTCGAAGGGATCGCCGTTCAGGCGGGGGTCGGCCTGCACCTCGCGGCCGCGGCCGCCGGGCGCCCCGTCGAGCGCGGCGCGCCGCGCCGCCTCCAGGGTGGCGGTGGCGCGGGCCAGCAGGGCGCGGAGCGCCTCGCCCTCGCGCGGGGCCAGGTGCAGCCGCGCCGAATCCACCTGCGCCACGTACAGCGCGAGCGCCGCCGCCACCTTGCGCCGCGCCTCGGCCCGGAGGCCGGCCACGAAGGGCACCGCGGCGAGGGTGGTATCCACCCCGCCGAAGAGCCCGCTCCCGCCCCCGGTCCGGTCGGTGAGGAGCGCCAGCCGCACCGCGGAGGGTCCGGCCCCCTGGAGCTGCCCCATGTCCTGCGAGCGGTGCAGGCTGCGGCCCCGCATGGCGATCTGGTGATACGACTGCCCCACCGCGGGGTCGAGCGCGCCGCCGTCGAGGGTGAGCGTGGTGGCGGCGGAGTCGAACCGGGCGCTGCGGTAGAGCTTGAGCGGGGCCCACGGGGCGAGCCCCTCCTCCCGCTCCAGCTCCGGGAAGCGGGCCGGATCACCCGACGCCGCGAAGGCCTCCTGCGCCGCCCACCCCGCCGCCTGGTGCTGGCCGTGGCCGTCCCGCGGGGTGCCGCTGAACACCGACACCACCACCTGGGGCCGGAAGCGGCGGATGATGCGCACCACGTCCTTGAGCACCGAGTCGCGGGGCCAGTGGGCCCAGGTGTCGTCGAGGCCCTTGGAAAAGCCGAAGTCGTAGGCGCGGGTGAAGAACTGCCGCGCGCCGTCGAGCCGGCGGGCGGCGAGCAGCTCCTCGGTGCGCAGCAGGCCGAGTTCCTCGCCCAGCTCCTGCCCGATGAGGTTCTGGCCCCCTTCGCCCCGGTTGAGCGAGAGGTACGCCGCCTCGGCCCCGAGGCCGCGGGCGAGGATCGTGAGGAGCTCGGTGTCCTCGTCGTCGGGATGGGCGCCGACCATCAGGACCCGCTGGTAGTGGCCCAGGCGGCGCAGCTCCTGGTCGAGGGCGACCAGGCCGCCGGTGGCCGGGGGCGCCAGCTGGCCGGCGAGCGGGGCCGCGAGCAGCAGCAGGGACAGCAGGAGGCGGAGGCGGGGCACGGGGGTCAAGGTAATCCCCGTCGGAGGACTCAGAAAGGACGCCGTGGGGGGCGGATCAGAACTGGTCGTCGAAGCCGTCGGCGTCGCGCTTGCCGGCGAGCATGGCCGCCACGAAGCAGGCCAGCGCCAGGAAGATGAGGATGATGCCGCCGAGCTGGGAGATCCCCTTGAGGAAGAAGATCATGCCGACCGAGACCAGCACCGTCCCGAGGCCGCGGAGGATCTCGTCCATGTTCTTCCAGTGCGTCTCGCGGCCCCATTGCAGCGCGCCGGCGAGGCCGAGCAGCCCGACCACGAGCAGGGCGCCCCAGACCCAGACCCAGATCCACCGGCCGGGCAGCTGGAACGCCACGCGGGAGGCGATCACGCCGACCCCGCCGGGACGGCGCCCGCGGTGCAGGCCTCGCAGGGGCAGCGGTCGAGCAGCCAGCGGAAGGTGTAGATCCCCGTGCCGTGGCCGTCGGACCACTCCACCCGGAGGCCGTAGGCGCCGACCAGGGCCAGGCGGACGGGGCGGACGTCCTGGGGGACGGTGGCGGGGTCGAGCAGCGGGCGGCCGGTCATCTCCTCCACGCAGCCGGCGCAGGGGCAGGCCAGGCGGAGGGCGCGGGCGGGGAAGAGCGCGGCGTGGCCGCCGGCCACCCACTCGAGGTGGAGGCCGTCGTCCCGGCGGGTGATCGCGTGCGGCATGACTGGCGGTGGCGCCATGGTGCGGTGGTCCGTTTCCAGGGGCGGCGTGGTGGCCAGTCCGGAGCGGGGCGGATTATACTATGGATAGCGCGGTACCTTCACCCTCACCAGACCGGGCCATGTCCACCACCCCGAACCCCTTCGGTGCCCGCGGCAGCCTGCCGCTGGGCTCCACGTCCGCCACGATTTTCCGCCTTCCGGAGCTGGAGCGCAAGGGCGTGGCCCGGCTGGACCGATTGCCCTTCTCCATCCGCATCCTGCTGGAGAACGCCCTCCGGTTCGCCGGGCGGGGGGTGGTGACCGAGGCGCACGTGGCGGCGCTGGGGGCCTGGTCGGGGGGCGGCGCGGGCCAGGGGGAGCTGCCCTGGATGCCGGCGCGGGTGGTGCTGCAGGACTTCACCGGGGTGCCCTGCGTGGTGGACCTGGCCGCCATGCGCGACGCCATGGCCCGGATGCACGGCGACCCCGACCGGATCAACCCTATCGTCCCCTGCGACCTGGTCATCGACCACTCGGTGCAGGTGGACTACAGCGGCACCGCCGGCGCCTACCAGCAGAACGTCGACCTGGAGTACCAGCGGAACCGCGAGCGCTACCAGCTGCTCAAGTTCGCCCAGAAGGCCTTCCGCAACTTCCGCGCGGTGCCGCCCGGCACCGGCATCGTGCACCAGGTCAACCTCGAGTACCTGGCGCCGGTGGTGCAGCTGCGGGAGCAGCACGGCGAGCTGACCGCCTACCCCGACAGCTGCGTGGGCACCGACAGCCACACCACCATGATCAACGGCCTCGGCGTCATGGGCTGGGGCGTGGGCGGCATCGAGGCGGAGGCGGTGATGCTGGGCCAGCCGTACTTCATGCTGATCCCCGAGGTGATCGGCATGAAGCTGGTGGGCGAGCTGCCGCTGGGCACCACGGCCACCGACCTGGTGCTCACCGCCACCCAGCAGCTCCGCAAGAAGGGGGTGGTGGACAAGTTCGTGGAGTTCTACGGCCCCGGACTGGCGAGCCTGTCGCTTGCCGACCGCGCCACCATCGCCAACATGGCGCCGGAATACGGCGCCACGATGGGCTTCTTCCCCATCGACGCCGAGACCCTGCGCTACCTGGAGCGCACCGGCCGCGACCGCGCCACGGTGGAGCGGGTGGAGCGCTACTGCAAGGAGCAGGGCCTCTTCCGCACCGACGCCACGCCCGACCCCGAGTTCACCAGCACCCTCACGCTGGACCTCTCCGCGGTGGTGCCGAGCCTGGCGGGCCCCAAGCGGCCGCAGGACCTGGTGCCGCTGGCGGGCCTCAAGCGGAACTTCCGCGGCGGGCTCCCCGACCTGCTGGTGCCCGCGGCCACCGCGGCCAAGCAGGAAGCGGCGCGGGCGGTGGCCACGGTCGAGGCGGAACGACCGGCGTCGGTCACCGGCACCCTCGACGGGCAGCCCATCGAGCTGCATGACGGCTCGGTGGTGATCGCGGCGATCACCAGCTGCACCAACACCTCGAACCCGTCGGTGATGATCGGCGCGGGGCTGCTGGCAAAGAAGGCGGCGGCGCGCGGGCTCACCACCAAGCCGTGGGTCAAGACCAGCCTGGCGCCCGGCTCCCGGGTGGTGACCGAGTACCTCAAGGCGGCGGGGCTGCTGCCGTACCTGGAGCAGCTGCGCTTCCACGTGGTCGGTTACGGCTGCACCACCTGCATCGGCAACTCGGGCCCGTTGCCCGAGGCGGTGAGCAGGCTGATCGACGAGCACCAGCTGGTGGCGGCGGCGGTGCTCAGCGGCAACCGGAACTTCGAGGCGCGGGTGCACCCGAGCGTCCGGGCCAACTACCTGGCGAGCCCGGTGCTGGTGGTGGCGTTCGCGATCGCGGGCCGGGTGGACATCGACCTGGCCACCGAGCCGATCGGCACCGGGTCGGACGGGAAGCCGGTGTACCTCAAGGAGATCTGGCCCTCGCCGCAGGAGATCGCCGACACCCTGGCCGCGGCGCTCAAGCCGGAGATGTTCCGGGAGCGCTACGCCAGCGTGTTCGACGGCGACGCGGTGTGGCAGGCGCTGCCGGTGCCGACGGGGAGCCGCTACGCCTGGGACCCCGAGAGCACCTACGTGGCGGAGCCGCCCTTCTTCCAGGACCTCCCGGCGGTGCCGGGCCCGCTCAAGGACATCCAGGGGGCGCGGGTGCTGGCGGCGCTGGGCGATTCGGTCACCACCGACCACATCTCCCCGGCCGGCGCGATCCCGAAGAACGGTCCGGCGGCGAAGTACCTGCTGGAGCACGGGGTGGCACAGGTGGACTGGAACACCTTCGGCGCGCGGCGCGGCCATCACGAGGTGATGATGCGCGGCACCTTCGGCAACGTGCGGATCAAGAACGCGCTGACGCCGGACAAGGAGGGGAACTGGACCCTGCACGTGCCGAGCGGCGAGGTGCTCTCGATCTTCGACGCCGCCATGCGGTACCAGGCGGAGGGGACGCCGCTGGTGATCCTCACCGGCAAGGAGTACGGCACCGGCTCCAGCCGCGACTGGGCCGCCAAGGGCCCGGCGCTGCAGGGGGTCAAGGCGGTGATCGCCGAGAGCTACGAGCGGATCCACCGCAGCAACCTGGTGGGGATGGGGGTGCTGCCGCTGCAGTACGAGCCGGGGACCACCCGGCAGAGCCTCGGGCTCACGGGGCGCGAGGCCATCAGCATCACCGGGATCGCAGAGGGGCTGGCGCCGGGGGGCCGGGTGACGGTCACCGCCACCGCCGCCGACGGCAGGGTCACCACGTTCCCGGCGATCGTGCGGCTCAACAGCCAGGTGGAGCTCGACTACTACCGGCACGGCGGGATCCTGCAGCGGGTGCTGCGGATGTTTGCGGGAGAGCAGTAGGCGGGAGGCCGGGAACGAGGGAACGGGGGAACGGGAAGCGGGAAGAGGGAAGAGGGAAGAGGGAAGCGGGAAGAGGAGCCTCCCCCCCGGTTGTCATTCCGAGGGAGCGCAGCGACCGAGGAATCCCTCCGGGTGCGGCACGGACCTGGGGGGATCTTTCGTTGCGCCCCGAGCCCCGCCGCGCCCCGCGATCCGCGGCTGAAGCCGCGCGCCACCGCGCGCCGCGCGAATCCGCACGCGTCTCCCGCGAATTCTCCGCGCCCTGCGCGCATCCCACCGGGAGCCGGGCGGATTCACCCACGCCTTCGGCCCGTCCAGCCGCGGCTCGGGCGGCAGTTCCGCCCCTCCGGCGGATCCCACCGGGACTGCCGCGCATCCACCCGCGCCCCCCGCACCGGCTCCAGGGCTTCGGCAGGGTCGGGCGGTGAGCCGGTCCGGCGTGCCGGGAGCCGCGCGGGATTTCCGGGAGTCCGGTACGGCGGAACGGGAGTCGCGCGGGATTTCCGGGAGTCCAGTATGGCGGAACGGGAGCCGCGCGGGATGTCCGGGAGTCCGGTACGGCGGAACGGGAGCCGCGCGGGATTTTCGGTGGGGCGGTTAGGCGGTTGGGCGGTTGCGCTACCGGTAGCCTCCCCCCGGGCACCCCCTCTGCCGCGCGCCAGTCGTCGGCTTTGGCACGCGGCGCCGGGGGTGCCCGTGGGTCGGGGCGTCCAGCCACCCAACTGCCGAGCCGCCGAGCCGCCTACCTGAGCCCGATCACCGTCAGCGCGGTGCCCACCCAGAAGAGGAACATCCACTTGAGCAGGTCGGACCGGAGGCGCTCGAGGCTGACGTCCATGTCGGCCCGCAGGCCGGTGAGTTCCTGGTGGGTCCGGGCTTCGAGGGCGGTGAGGCCCTGCTGGAACTCCGACCGGAGACGGGTTTCCATCTCGGCCATGCGGGATTCCATCCTGGCCTCCGTCTGCCCGATCCGCGCCTCGACGCGACCCCAGTTGAGGTCGTTGTGCTCCCGCAGCTCCTGCCGATAGGTGGCATCCACCTGGTTGAACCACTCCACGAGATCGTTGGCAATCTCGTCGCCGAAGGTGTCGTAGAAGCGTTTCGACAGTCGCGCGGTCACGGGCATGGCACCTCCACACGTTGGGGAAGGTGCCCAGTGTACCATACGCTCGGCGGCGGCCGGGGCGCAATCGGGCGCGGCGGGGAGCGGGGAAATGCGGTTGGGCGGTTAGGCGGTTGGGCGGTTACGCGGCTGCGCGACTGCGCTACCGGTAGCCGCCCCCCGGGCACCCCCTCTGCCGCGCGCCAGTCGTCGGCTTTGGCACGCGGCGACGGGGGTGCCCGGAGGTCGGTGCTCGCGTGCCGAGGCCCCGAGGTGCCTTTTGGGGGCCGAGCCGTCGCGGGCCACCAGCGGCCCGTACGGCGTGAACCGCTGGCTCATTGGCGCGGCTCGGCGGCTCGGCGGCTCGGCGGTGGGGCGAGACGGCGGACCCGCGCAGCCCCGGGCACCTCGAAAGAATCGCGCTCACGACCTGCTCGCCTTGGTAGATGTAGCGGGTCTCCCGCGCCTCCGCCCACGGCAGCACCGCCCGGTACACCCGCCGCGCGATCCGCCGGCCCAACACGTCGTACCCCTACCGCGCCACCAGGCTGTCCGCCGCCCAGCCATTGCCCGGGTACCGGACGCTGCGGAGCTGGCGGGCTGAAGCGGGGTCGGGCGGTCGGCCAAGGTGGTAGAAGTACCACGGGGCGGCTGAGGGCCGCCCCGAGGGGCTGCCGGACAGTGCCGTTCGATCAGCCGCCCGGTACCAGGCACACGATGTCCGCGACAAGCCCTCTCCCCACCGGTTTGTGCGCCACGGGCGACCGATTCACGGGTGCGGCCCCCTCAGGGTGCCCACTCCCAGTCTCGCGCCGTATACCCCATCAATACCTGGCGCGCCTCGCGCGGTGGCGGGTAGAGCTGATCGGCGACCTGCAGGAACTCGGCTCGTACCTCCGGCGACAGCAGCCGCATGGCATGCGGCAGGAGAAAGCCCGCGTCCACCGCCGGACGGTACACCGGATTGCGCCCTTCGAATTCTCCGCCATCGTGATAGGCCTGCAGCAGCCACGCCGCCTCACAAGCCAGGCGCAGGACCACCCTCGCTTCCGCTGGAGTGACCGGCCCCCGAATCGCGCGCAGCACTGCGACGCTACTCGCGGAATGGCCCTGTCCCTGCGCAAGGTCAAGCAATAGCGCAGCACTGCCCACACGCGTGAAATACAGCCAGGACAAGTCTTCCCGCTCGAATCCCTGGGGCAATAAGGCATCGCCATGCACGACAAGAAACGCCAGCCAGATGCGCGCCTGAAGGGAATCTGCCTGGCGCGCGCTATCAAATGCTGCCTCAAGCAGGTCCCTGACTTCGCCTGGGCCGAGGCCTTCGGAGACCGCCCGTCGGTGCACCTCCCGCAGGGCGGTGGTCATCGCGCGCTGACTTGGGGTGGTCAGCGGCGGAGCCACCGTGTCGACGGAAAGCCGGGCGTACTCGACCTGATACGGGAATGAGCCCCGACATGACGGTGGCAGCTGCGCGACGCCGCGCCCAGGCAGAGCGGCTCCGCTCAGGGCCACGCAGGCCACGATGCCCCGCAATGCGATCCCCACGCGTGCACATGTACTCATCCGCATAGTCGGCGCGCCCCACTGGTTGTGTACTTGTCAGCCCACTCCTGGGCACCACCGGGCCCGTGCCCTCTAGTCATTACTGCGTGTGCGAACTCGTGGAGGGCGCAGTTCGCAAGCGCCCCAGAGGCCCTTCGCTCCTCGGTAAAGAGAGTCGGGCTGAGGAAGTACCACCCATAGTATTGACGCCCAGATCTTGGCGCATATCCGAGCCCTTCGCTACTCACTGCGCCCACTCATCTGCCGAACCAACTCTGCCGCTGACGAGGAGGTGGTCAAGCAGTGACTGACGAGCCGTCGCGTCTGCAATGCCCGCAGCACCCATCAGCATCGCGAACTCCGTGCTAGTCAGCTGTCGCGTGGGTTTGAGCAATTCTGCCAGCGCAGGAAAGCGCTGTTCGTCAACAGTCCGCGACGCGAGATAGCTCTCCTTGTAGCGTTCGTACTCTTCCTGGTCGACCGCGCATACCTGCCCATGGCAGCCCTGCTTTCCCCGCGCCGCTCCGTACATCGCGTCCATCAGGTCTTGCAGATAGCCGTCATCTTCGATATAGCTCCCGACCCCGCCACCAAAGCCGGAAGCGTCGCTGCCATCGGCCGACAGCCCCAGAACTCCCGACCAGTCGTGCGGGTTGCCACAGGCCCCGCCCGAGCAGTCCCGGATCAACCCACTCGGATCCCTTCCCTCCAGCACCGCCCCGCCCACGTAGGCGTACAGGTTCACCCCGCCCCCGTACCCGATCGGGGCCTCCTGCGTCCACCGCCGCAGGCCCGGGCTGTAGTACCGCGCCAGGTGGAGGGTCAGTCCCGTCTCGGAGTCAACCTCCCGGGCCCGCACCGCCTGCCGGGCTGCGCTTCCGAGTGGTCCTGCCTCGGGGCGGTCCGCCCCCGGCCGGGGTCTTCCGAGGCTGGTTGGCCCTCTTATCGGGGGAAAGGGCAGTGGTGCTGTGCCGCGGCTCGAATGTCCGCATCGGGCACCTGAGCCGCCGCACCCCTGGCCGCACAGACCCAGGCGCTCGATGCGGTAGTCGATGTAACGGTGCGGGCGAGAACGTGCCTCCGCATGGAGGCCTCGTGCACGATTACAACGGGCGGCGGGTTCACCATGAAGACTGGATGCACGACTCACCCCGTGGCGCGCCGGGCCAATGATTCAAGGCGGTGGCGGGTCACTTCCCAATGGTGCACCGCCATGCAATGAGACGTCCTTCGGCGTTGAAGGCCAGCACGTACACTATTGGCACGATGACATCACTGAAGCCAGGCCGCAGGGAACGCGCGGACACCCGCAAGTAGTGCAATCCACCGGCCACCCAATTGCTGTCGCTGGGCAAGGCAGGGGCGTCACCGACTGCTCCCCCTGAGTCTCCTCGCGTCGCGACATCGAGCGCCCCGAATGGGTCCGCCAATCGAACGAGTGCGAGGAGGGCATGGGTGGGGGTTTCGGAGCCGTGCGGCTTGATCCCAAGCTTGACCGCCGCATCGGACAGGTGCACCGTCTCGAAGCCACCCAACGGATAGGCCCTGCTGCCATCGAAGCCTACCAGGTAGGCCCGCCCATGCGAGCCCCTGCCAGCGGTCGCGCGGTACACAGTGAACCCGGCCGAGCCCAGATCCGTTGCGACCCCCCAGACGTCGGCCGGAACGTAGCCAGGCGCATCCAGCGGGCCGGGCAACGACACGGTCAACCCATCGCTCGAGGCCTGTGCGGCCACCAGAAGCTGCACCTCGCCTGGAAGCTCTACTTGGGCGGTCGCGGGGCTGGCAGCCAGCAGGCCCAGGATCACCGCCATCCCAGAATTCGACGGTACTACCAACCGCCGCCACAGACCGCCCTCCGAGATGGAGGCGCAGGAAGGTGTCCACCAATTCGGGGCAGGTTCACTCGGCATTACACCCAACCTCCGGCGCGATCAACTGCATTGCCTCCCGATGCCAGAAATAGCCCGGGACATGTGCCCGCACAGACGGGGCCGCTCACGGCGACTCCACCTCCTCCTGCGCCTCGGACCGTGGAGTTGTAGGAGCAACGAACCGAAACGCAGGAAACAGCCAGAACGCCCCAGGGGGCAAGTAGCGCCCGAGAACTGGCTCCCCGACCACCTCACCGGTTCCCCGGACGACCAGGAGACCTTCTCCGTGATCGTCACGGGGTACACTATCCTCGCAACACCCGTCAGACAGCACGACGGCCAGTTCCTTCCCTGCGCTGAAGTACCTAGCGCACATTGGCAGGAACTTCCAGAGCTGGGACCACCATCGCGCCGTTGCCCTCACAGCATCCGGCACTTCGGACGGGACCAGCTCAAGGAGAGTATCACCGACACGCAGCGTGAGGTCTGGCGGCAGTGCACCTGTCACCATGCGGCCGTGGCTCACCTGCTCGTTCTGTCCGTGCAAGCCAGGCGCCACGCATGACAGGAAGACAGAGAGGATGACACCGGAGCCACGGAATAGCAGATGCATGACACTGGCCTCCTCCTCGGCACAACCGGTCCCCGCCCTAGATCCCGCCCACCTCTGATAGCAGGCATACATTGGCCCGAACGTATCGCCCGGAGCAACGGGACTCGACATGCCGACCGGTCGCCAGCTTACCCCGCCGTCGCAGGCATCCCGCGGCGGCCGAGGGGCCCGTTCGCAAGCATTCTCGGCATCTGCGGCTCAGCCCACGACGAGGTCAGACAATGGGGTAAGCTCAAAGCCGGATAGCGCGTGGACGCGAGCGAGCTCCACAAAGTCCGGGGACGCGACACAAACGCCCGGGAGCCCGACAGGATAGCAGAGGCCTGGCACTTTCGTGCCAGTGGCCTGACACACGATGCCATGCGCCGTCCAGGGCCCATCACCAAGCCCGCACTCCGGGCAGATTCGCCCGCGGGCCCATCTGATGCCAGAGCGCGCGAAGTCGATTTCCAGCCGATGCTGGGGAGGGCGGACCGCGAAGTATCGGGGCCGCGCTGCATTGGCGCGGACCACCCTAATCGGCCGTGTGATGGTGACGACACTTGCGTCAGCAAAGCCATCCAGGCCAGCGGTACGTACCACACGCAGCAGTCTCTCGGACACCAGCAACTCGAGAGAGGTACCGAATGCGACATCCGCCCACCCTTCGCCCCATTGCTCCAGCAACACGAAGTGCGGTGGCAGCCATGGGCGCACCGAGGTATATCGGCCGCAGCCGGCGCAGGTTGGCGCTTCGCCAAGTATCACTGGCTCGACCTGCTGATAGTCTGAGGCTGGGCAGGCGCCTCCCGCGGGGCGGCGAACGGCACACAGATTCGAGGTCAAGGCAGCCCTCCCGGAAACCGGCGAGCCATGTCGGGCCTGGCATATAGGCCCCTTAACCACTGCAGCAAGTCGGCCTGCGTTGCGTTGGCATTCCGGAGTATCCAGGTGAGGGAGACGGCTCGTGTCAAGAGGACACGTGCGCGATCCGCCCCTGGGCTCGGGGGTCGAGCCATCGAGCCGCGGCCTAGCTGCTGCGCCGCTCCGCGGGATGCGCCCGCGCGTGCACGGCGAGCAGGCGTCCGATGGCCAGGTGGGTGTAGCGGGCGGTGGTCGAGAGGTTGGCGTGGCCCAGGATCTCCTGCACGTCACGCACGTCGGCGCCGCCGTCCAGCAGGAGGGTGGCCATCGAGTGGCGGAAGAGGTGGCAGCTGCCCGGCTTCCCCACCCGGGCGCGGGCCACGTACCGGGCCACCCGCGTGGAGAGGTGATTGAGACGGACGCGGGTGCCCCGGGTGGAGAGGAAGAGCCATCCCGGATCATGCGCCCCGGCCAGCCGGGGCCGCGCTCGACGCAGGTACCGACCCAGCCACTGCAGCGCCCGTCGGCCCACCGGCACGGCCCGGTCCCGCTGGCCCTTCCCCGCGCGGACCAGCAGCACGCGGCGCGGCGGGTCGAGGTCCCCGATCCGGATCCCGACCGCCTCCGCGCGGCGAATGCCGCTGGAGTAGAGCAGCTCGAGGAGCGCCCGATCGCGCAACCCGAGCGGGGTCGTGGCGTCGGGCTGGCGGAGCACCCGCGTCGCCTCGCGGTGGGTGAGCACGGCCCGGGGAAGCTGTACCGGGCGCCGGGGCAGCACGAGGTGCCGAGTGGGGTCGGCCGCAACCAACCCCTGTGCCACCGTCCACCGGAGGAAGGCGCGGAGCGCACCCAGGTACTCGGCGCGGGTGCCCCAGCCCAGCGGGGCGCCATCGGGGCGGCACGCGCGGGCAAGCGAGGTCTGATAGGCCTCGAGCGTGGCCGGGACCAGTCCAGGGAGCGGGTCGCCCTCGGGCCCGGCCCAGGCGAAGAAGCGTTCCACGGCGCGGCGACAGTTGCGGCGGGTGGCGGGGGCATGGTTGGTGGCTTCGAGCCAGTCGAGGTAGCGGGTGAGCCAGGGGTGCATGGGTCGCTCCGGGTCGGGAGGAGCGAGGGTGCCACCTGAGGCGACCCCCCGCCAGAGCCGGGAGGCCGGCCGGGCTTCCGGGCAGGGGGGCTGGGCGATAGGATCTTGCTCACCCAGGATCCCATCGGGCTGGCGGGGGGCGTCAATCTCTACGCCTACGCTGGCAATAATCCCATAGCGTACAATGACCCTTACGGTCTCGATTGTCCCCGCAACGACACGGCGTGCCAGCTCTACAAGGGCGGGATGCAAGTCCTTGGTTTCCTCGCTGGGGCTCTCGATGGCGGTGCACGAGGCGGCGCGGCTGGATTAGCGTGTGGTCCTCTCGCGGAAGTCTGCTCGCCGGTACTCGCGACCGCCGGGGCCCTCGTAGAGGGATTCTCCGCAGCACAGGCCGCTGGCATTCTGGCGGAGGGGGCATACACCCTTAATAATGACAATGACTCGCCGAGCAATAGCGGCGGGTCACAGCCGCAGTACAAGATCCCTAAGCCAGGAAGTTCGGGGAAAGCTGGAGCCACTGATGCCCCGAGTTGGGCCAAAGGGCAGCGCCCCCTAGTGGGTGAGAGCGGAAAGAACTACGCGAAGCGCCTGCTCGATGACAAATACGGCGCTGGCAAGTGGAAAACTGGGGCGGGAAGCGAGTTCAATCAGCTACAGAAGTATGCCGATCGCCATTTCATGGACCCGCCCCCACCGGCGGCTCCACCTCAGTGAGTGATTCCATGGCTTCCGAGCAGCGGATTGCGTTTTCGGAGACAAACTTCGAGCAACTTCAACTCATCGGCATTCGCGTTTCGCCGGCAGCACTGGAGCCGGAGTACCACGCGCTAGTGCTCTATCATGAAGTAGCAAGGAATGACAAGAACCGTCCGATGACGCATGAGGGCAGGCTTATCTTCTTCTCGAAGCCTACGAGCGCTAACAACGCGCTTCGATTGGGCGATCCGGCGTTCCGCAAGTATGCTCCGTTCGCAGGAGAGGTGTCGTACGTTTACGATATCCCGAAGGTCGTGGACCTCATCCTGCGGGGGGAGGAGGATCCGGGTGCGCAGGTTCTCAACTTGATTAACGAACTATTCGACTTCGTGGCTGCGACGCCCCTCCCTATGCCAACTTGGGCAAGAAAGGCGCTTGAAGATCTGGCCGACTACGCGACATTCGACCGTGATCTCGAAGGTTTCTTCAAGGATGACCCTGGTTCTCGGAAGCTGAGTGCGGACGCCGTGATCTGGTCCGTTGGTGCCGTATGCCTCTCGGCTGAGCTAGTGGAGTAGAGCGACCGCCACGAACACAGAAAGGGCGCCCTTGTCGGGTGCCCTTCTTGTTTCCACGCGGCTACCGCGAGCACTCTCAGCTAGCAGCCCGAGCCTTGGAGCGGGGGCGCGCGGTCCGCTTGCGCGATTCGAGGAGGGCGTCGAGGAGCTTGAGGACGGTGCGCTGATCAGCGGCGGGCAGCTGCTCGATCTTCTGGAGCCGCTTCAACAGCCGTGCGGTCCTGGGAGACGGCTTCTCCGTGGCCGGCTTGAGGCCGAGCAGCTCGTCGGAAGTGCCCTTGAGCGTCCGCACCAGGTCCGCGAGCAGAGCTCCGGGTGGATGGCCACCCTCCCCCTGGTAGTAGGGAATCACGCGCTGTGAGGCTCCCACGGCCTTGCCCAGCTCCGCCGGGGTGAGGCCGCGGCGCGGGCGGCCCTCAGTAGTGATACCGCGCCTGCAGGAAATCGATCTGGTCGTCCCGAACCAGGTAGACCACGCGATGCTCCTGGGTCAGGCGCCGGGACCAGACGTTGGCGCCCAGGTGCCTCAGCCCCTCCGGCTTGCCCAGCCCCACGAACGGGTCGCGCAGCGTGGCCTCCACGAGGTCGAGGCAGCGCAGCGCCACGCGCCGGTCCGTCTCGACCCAGAAGCGGAGGTCCTCCCGGAACTCCTTCTGGAAGACCGCCCGCCGGCTGGCCCTACTCGCCGGCCGGCTCAAGCCCATACTCCCGCCGCAGCGCCTCCGCCGTGGCCGGCGCGGTCCGCCCGTCCAGGGCGCGCTGAAGGGCCGTCAGCAGGCGGCGGGCATTGGCGGGGGAACGCAGGAGGTGGGCCGTCTCCAGAATCCCACCGAGCTCCGCGGCCGAGATGAGGGCCACGTCCGCATGGCCGCGCCGATTGATGATGACGATCTCCCCGTGCTCTTCGACCTCCCGCCACAGGTCGGCGAGGGTCTCGCGGGCGTTGGAATAGGTGGTCTGGATCGGCATGCGGGGCTCCCGTGGCATTGTACAGTACTACTGTACAAGTACAGCGCCTCCGAAGCAAGGGGTCACCGCGGCTGGCCACCCCGCCTGGGTGGCGATATGATGCTCCCGGGGGATCTTGCTCACCCAGGATCCCATCGGGCTGGCGGGGGGCGTCAATCTCTACGAATACGCCGGCAATAACCCGATCAGCTTCAGTGACCCGTTTGGCCTCGTTTGCCCCGAGAGCCAGCAAGGAAATTGCACCCAGTCGGACGTGAGCAGCGCCGACATCCCACGGAAGGAGACCTTCTGGGAGGGTGTGGGCTGTAAGAACCACGGTGTGTGCGATGCCAATGCTGAAGTCACTTGGTCAAGCGCAGCTGGTCGCGTCGTGGGGGCAATCGTCGGCACCATACGGGACATGGCGAGCGGTCAGCACCCCGCCGATGCCGCGGTCGGTGTGGCTCTTAGCCAGGGTGGCGACCCGGAAGTCAATGGCGCCCTGGACCGCATTAGCAACAACGAGCCCCTCTACAAGGGCAAAGACGGCTCCGTATTTCACAATCGGGAGGGGCAGTTGCCGGCCAATGAAAAGGGCTATTACACTGAGTGGACGGTGCCCACCCCAGGTGTCCAAGGCCGAGGCGCCCGGCGGATCGTCGCCGGGCAAAATGGCGAGCGGTACCTTACTACCGACCACTACAAGACCTTCACAGACATCACACCATGACAGTAGCTTCCCTCGGACTCTCGGAAGTACAGTGGGAATGCGTTCACTTTGTGAGTGAGACGGACGGCTCTGGTGTGCAGGATCAAGCCGGCAAGAGCCGCCTAATCGAGATTGACGCTGCCCGCATCTCCACCAAGGAGCAGTTGATGTCCGCCCTCGCGGCAGGCTTCAGCTTCCCCGAAGAGTTCGGTAACAATTGGGACGCCCTTGATGAGTGTCTGAGAGACTTAGAGTGGCTGGCAGCCCCGGGCTACGTCTTACTGCTGAGGAACAGCGCTGGTCTCTGGCAATGCTCACCGGCCCTGAGCGGAGCGCTCGTGCAGTCATGGCTCTCCGCCGCTGAGCACTGGGGAGGACAGCGCGTGCCGTTTCACTTGGTCTTCGCTCTGTGATTCCGTAGGAACAGCTTAGAGGCTACTCTCGAGAGCCCGGCCCTTGCGGCCTGGCGTCTTCTTTGGGTCAGCTGGCGCCTCGGGCCTTGGCACGTGGGCGGCTGGTGCGCTGGCGGGATTCGTGGAGGGCATCGAGCAGCTTGAGGACCGTGCGCTGATCCGCGGCCGGGAGCTCGGTGATCTTCTGCGGCCGCTTGAGGAGGCGGGCCGCCTTGGGGGTGGTCTTCTCGGTCACGGCTTTGAGGCCGAGCAGCTCGTCAGCAAACACCTTCAGCGCCCGCGCCAGGTCGGCCAGGAGCGCACCGGGCGGCTGGCCACCCTCGCCCTCGTAGTAGGCAATGACACGCTGAGACGCCCCAACGGCCTTCCCCAGCTCTGCCTGGGTGAGGCCACGGCGATGGCAGCGCGGTCCCCGTCGCAGCTTGCGTCTCGGCGGAGCATTGTCCTGCAGGCGCCAGCGCCCCATGGTTACCGCCGGCCGCGACCGGCCTGGTTGAGCAGCCGCTCCAAGCGGGAGTGGCAGAGTCGCGGGCTCACCCAGGACGAGGTGGGTGCCAGGGTGGCACGCTCCAATCGGATGATCGCGTACTTCGGGTGCGAGGGCGCGGAGCCGCCCGGGCCGCAGCTCCCTGCGCTGGCCTTGGCTCTCCGCGTGTCCACGGACGAACTGCTCGTGGTGAAGGCCCTCCCGGAAGGGCCGCGCCCCAATACGGCGCGCCTCATGAAGCGCCTCCAGCAGGTCGCAGCGCTACCGTTCGATGATCAGCGAGCAGTGCTCAAGGTCGTCGATGCGCTGCTTGTTTCACGAGGCCGGACTAGCGTAGCCGGGTGAGCACACGGCGGCGCCTCTGGAAGTTCCGACGGGGTACCCTAGTGGAGTACCCCTTCGTGCTTTGTTGGCGTCGGATTCGTTGCTATCGGGTGAGCGACCCGATCCAGTCCCAATCGATGGCTGCTCGAGGATCCACTACCGGGTCTAGGGGGGGCAAGTCTCTCCGGCCATGCAGCAGCAGGAGAGCCTCGTAGGCTGAGATCCGCAATTCGGGCCCCAAGTGCTCGGCACGCACCACTGGGAGCAGCAGACTCGTGTCATCCACTGCAGTCTCCTTTGTGGAGAGAGAGGCAATCCCGAAGGCTGCCGTCGCGCGCACGCCTTCATCTGGATCGTTCGCCACCGCGTCACGCGCGGCTTGCCGATAACCGGGGTTCTTCCAATGGACCGTCAGTTTGCGCAACGCCTCTTGCCGGACGTCCGGATCTCCATGGTGAAGCAGCGCGGCCATCAGGGGCGTCGCTTCCCGCTCGTGGTCGTCTGACAGTTGCGACATCGATCTAAGGAGGGCATTGGTCTCCCGTCGGGGATCGAGTTCCGGGAACTCTCGCTGGCCGGTCATTGGTTCAGAGTCTGCCTAACCTCGTTGAGTTTGTCTGTCATCTGCTCAAGTAGCTGCGTAGCCCTTTGTCGAGCGTCTGCTGCGAGATTCGGGTTCTGGAGCATGTTGTTGATGACCCGAATGCCGCTGGCCAAGCCGCGAGCGGCCTCGCGAACCTCCTTCAAATGCTGCCCACCGCTAAACTCACCCGCGAGGTCCTTGGTCGCTCCTTCTAGGTCGCGCGCGGTGAGATGGTCAAGCTGGTTACTGAACTTCGTTTCGAGCCGGTCGAGCGTTGACATCGCTCGAGAACCTGCGGCACCGGCCGTCGCCGCCTCCGTTGATAGTGCTGGTGCTGCTCCGACAGCAGAAACTACGCCCGCCCCGGCTCCCAATATGGCTCCTCGAGCCAAGTCCCCCTGCGCGTTCTCAGCCAGTGGCCTGTGTTGGGCTGCATTGTACGCAACCCGCGTCCCGGCACTGACCGTCGTCCCAATGAGGATGCCGTAGGCAACGAGGCACAAAGGCGTAAGCGGGGGAACGCAGAGTCCATAAGGATCACTGAGCGCGATCGGGTTGTTGCCCGCATACGCATACAGATTGACCCCGCCCGCCAGCCCGATGGGATCCTGGGTGAGGAACCGACCGGTCTGAGGATCATACCACCGATTCCGGAGGTACACAAACCCACCCCGGGCATTGGGCGTCCCTGCCCCGGCAAACCCTACCCCTCCCAGGGGTACGCCCCCGGATCCCGTGACGCCGGCCAGTGCGCCAAAGGCATTGCGGGGGAAGTAGGCCGGGTTGCTGACACCGGCCCCGGCACTGTCCAGGGCGTCGACCACGCTGCCGCCGCGGTCCGTGACGAACACGATGTTCTGGTAGGTGGTCCCCGTGAAGAGGCGGCCGCCAATGGGCCGATCCAGGCCACCGCTCAGGAAGCGCCGGTCCACCCGCCAGGTGCCGCCCGTCCGCACCAGCTCCATGGCCACATCACTGCCGTCGTAGACGTAGTACGTCCGATAGCCGCTGACGCTGTCCGGGTGCGGGAAGGGCGCGAGGTAGTTGAGGCTTGCCAGCTGCGACATGACCCGACGCCCCTCCGCATCGTACCAGTGCCAGTTGAAGTCGTTCTGCGAGAGGTCTCCCGATGGGGTGACGGAGAAGTAGAGCTTGCCGCTGGCCGTGTAGGTCAGCACCGACTTGAGGCCCCCGTAGGGCGGGCTGGCCCAGGTGGTGTCCCGCTCTCCCAGGCGGCGTCCGGCCTGGTCGGTGTAGTAGCGTGCCAGCGGGCATGCGCCCGTCGGGCCGCCGGCGCGGTACCGCCGCAGCACCCGATTGTCGCTGTCGTGCACCATGTTCATGGTGCTCGGGCAGACCGGGGAGCCGACGATCGTGGTGGCATCCACTTCCGTGAGGCGGTTGCCGAACGCGTCGTACGACCAGACGTGTGACAGTGCCCCGTCAACGGCGGTCAGGAGCCGACGGGTGCCGTCGGTGCTGTAGCCATACTGGTGCCACCCGGCGGTCGCGCCAGGCTCGACCGAGGTGAAGTTCAGCAGGTCGCCGACGAGGTTGTAGGTGGCGTTCGATGCGCTGTACTTGGTCCCCACCCCGACCGAGGCGATGCCCGCCACGCGCCCCAGCGCGTCGTACACGGTGGTGGTGGTCAGCGGGGTGCTGTTGGGGCCTCCGGGATAGACCTTCCGCTGCACCTCACGGCCGCCACTGTCATAGGTAAATGCGACGCTGTCGTAGACAGGCCCGGTCGGCGAGCCGAGACGGCCCACGATCGCCTTGAGCCTGCCCGAGGTGGAGTCGTAGGCATACTCGGTGCGCCCCACCCGCTCGCCCGTCACTCCCGCGGCATTCACGGTATCGACCACGACGGTTCGCTGCCCGCGACGGTTGTAGTAGAACCAGCGGCGCACATCCGCGGTGGTGCCAACCCCGAACCGGACCTGCTCCGAACGGAGCTGGCCAGTCCGGCTGTAGGTGTAGCTGCGGAAGTTGTACGCCGTGTCCGGGCGGAAGGGATCGCGGCTGGAATTGCTCTCGACCCGCCCTTCCGCGTCATAGGTGTACTTGAAGAACAGGCCGGCGCTCTGGACCTTTCCGGTGACGAGGCCCATCGTGGACCACCAGGTGTTGGTCTGGGTGTCCGCGAAGCGCTCCCCATCCGCGCTGAACCCGGGATAGACTTGGCTTTCGGTGGATTCAATGACCTGCCCACGGGCATTGTAAATGCGACTCACGTAGGCACCGTTGCCGGGGTACTCCCAGCGTGGGTTCCCGAACCCGTCCCGGGTGGCCCAGCTCTGCTTCCGGGCCTGGAATCCGGTGGGAGAAATGGAACGCCCACCAGGGCCGATCACCGAATCGGCGCGCCCGAGGGGGTCATAGTACGTCGTGGTCTTCTGCGCTGCGGCCGGGACGACGGTATCCACCTCAACACTTCCCGCGTACACCGCCACCTCGGAGACCTGCCCCCCCTTGTCATAGGTCGTTCTTGTCACCGGTGCCAGAGAGCCCGACCCGACCTGGGCGAAGCGGATCCGGCCGGAAAGATCTGTGATGACAACGCTTCGCTTCCCCATCGGGTCGACGACCGAGTCCTGGCGCCCGAAGTTGTTGTAGTATGCGCGGATGATTGCCCCCATCGGCTGGACGAGGGACTCAGTGTTCCAGGAACTCGTCGCATACGTTGCCGAGTCCGCATTGCCGTTGGGGTCGACGACCTTTACCGGGCGCAGCCCCGCAGGCGATCCGGCCAGGGGGTTGTTGGCGTTGGCGTACGTGAACGTGGTGCGGTCGCCGGACTTGCCTGTAATCGTTGCCGGCAGGCAGCGCCCGGCGCCAGTGGAGTGATACGTGACCGTATCCCGCCCACCATACGCGTCACGGGCAGAGCGCAAGCGGGAGCACCAGGCCGCCCCAGCGGCCAAGGTCACCGAGTCGTATGCAAACGTGAGGGTATCAAGGGACCGGACTTGGCCAGCCCCACTGACCTCCAGCGTAGTCCGGATCAGCCGGGTGACTCGGCCGAGTGCATCGTATTGATAGACGACGGAGTCGGCCATGACTTGCGAATACCGATTGCTCACGATCCGGAGCGGCTGGCCAACACTGTCCCTGACGATGTGCCGGACGGTGGCTGCGTTGGTGCCTTGAAGCCCGGTCCCTGGTCCCGACCCATCCAGGACATACGTTGGCGCCCCGAACGCGTCCACGGAGTAGTCCATGGCTGGTCCCGCGAAGGGAACGAAGGTGCCGAACCACTGCACCTCGGCGATCGTCCGCTCCAGTGGATTGCCCGCGATGCGCCGACCATAGCCCACGCGGGGCGCGGACCGACGCCAGGCCTGACGGGCGTGGGAGACCCCGTTGAGCGGGCGGGTGACGGATTCCGGCGCCCAAAGGATGGCGTCCCAGGTGAGCCGGGTGACCACGGGCTTGCTCACGGTATGTCGCGGGTCCACAATCGAATCGACGAAGGCCCCAGGCGCACCGGACTTGTACGTCACCCGCGTCGTGTCCACCTGCGCAGGCCCCCGTATCACCATGAACCGCGACAGCCTGACCGCCGTGGCGCTGGAGACCGTATCGTAGTCCAGCTTCGCCACCGCGATCGTGTCCGTCCGGCTGGTGGACCGGCGCACCTGGATGTTCCGGACGTACCCCTTGCGCTTCCCGGTCGCGAAGTACGTGAAGGCCATCGCTCGTCCGGTCGGGTCGACGATGCTATCCAGGCGCGTCGAGCTCGCATTGTACCGATAGCGTGTCGCATTCCCGAGAAGGTCCTTCGACCACAGCTGCCACCCATCGCTTCGGAATCCGAGACTGGCCCCCGAGGAGAGATACAACACATACAGCGTGCCATCGCTTTGCGGGCTTGCATATTGGGTCATTCTGGCCGTCTCACCCGGCGCCGCCACCCAGGTGCCGCCCAGCTTGCGGAACACGGTGTACGACCCATCGCCGCTCACCCAGACCGCCGCCGGCGCGCCCTTGAACTGCAGTGCCCCCGCCGTGCCCGTCAGCACCAGGCGCCCCAACTCGGCCAGCTGCCACCCCTGGCCGAACCGCGTCACCGTTGAGTCGGTGAGGTAGAGTTGCACGACGTCCTGCGACACCGTGTCATCACGAAAGGCTGGCGCGATGCCGGAGCGGAACCAGCTCCGCACGGCATGGCGGACCGTTCGGATGGCCGCCGTCCCGCCTGCAGTATCCACCTCGGAGGCGACGATGCGCACCTGGTCCTGATCCTCCGCGATGTTGGTCGCGTTCACCCCGGTCACCGTTCCCTGCGCACCGGCGTATCGGGTGATGCGGCCGGAGTCAGGGATGCCCGAGAGATGAGGGACGACCCAAAGGGAGTCGGGCGCCTTCTGTGTCTTCGCGATGCTGATGCGGAGCGGGATGGGTGTCCGCGCCTTTTGGGAGGCTGACCGATAGACGAGGTGAAGGCTGCGCTCCCGGTCACGGCTCACGAAGCCATTGACTCCGAATGCCAGCGTGACGCCCTCGCACTGGAAGAGCCCTGAGGCGGCACACTCGCCCTGATCCAGATGGGTGAAGTCCCGCTGCGGGACAACGACCAGCGGCGCCGGCCCGCCTGGCGTGGCCGGGGCATCAGACACGAAACGGACACGGATCCGGGTGGTGCGGCCCGCGGTGTCACTGATCGAGGCCACGAGTTCATTCCAGCCTCCGTTCGCGGCCGTGTGGAAGTTCGGGTTGGCCAACGGTACCTGGGCTGACTGGAGGAGCCTGCCAGCCGTCAGTCCAATCACCCCACTTCCACCCACCGCCTGCGAGTTGTTGATGATCACGACGCCGTTGAGTTCCACCCGCCAGGATGTGCTGTCGATAGGCCCCGGATCGGGGAGCATCGCCCCCCGCCACGACCGGGCTCTGGAGACCTGCCTCGACCGGAGGGGGCCTGCGAAGCGCTGCGGTGGTACGTCAATCTCCGCGCCTGGCCTGGCCGGACGGCGCGGGCCATGGGACGGCCGCCACATCGCGAGGTCGATAGGATCCCCCGTGAAGGCGTCCAAGTGCCGCAGCAGGGCGGCCCCGAGGTCATCGTAGGGATAGGTGGCCCAATGTGGATCCGTCTCGGGCGCACTCGCGAAGTAGGCGTAGTTGAAGTCCGTCCGCTGGAGCATCGTGAACTGCTGGCAGGTGATGCTCTTGTTCTGCAGCCACGCGAGCGTCTGCGTCCGGATGGTGAGGTATGGATGGGAGGTATCCGTGCTGGCGATGTACACGCGGCCCGCCGGGCTCGGTTGCGTGACGTGGCCAAGAGGCGCCGTGAAGGCAATCTCGGGGTCGCCAACGTCGACGCCGCAGCCCTGCAGGTCCTCTGGTGGTGGATTGAGCGGGCCCAGGAGCGCGCCACTCCCGAGCGGGTTCACTGTGGGGGGCAGTGAGTCATCCAGCGCGAGGCTGGTCGGTCCCACGGCGCTGAACACCGTGCTCACGCTGTCACACCGCCCGTTGTTCGCACAGACGAGTGACGTCCAGTCGTGGTAGCCATTGCCCGGGTGGAGTGGCGCCCGGTAGCTGCTTGCCGTCATGTTGCCGGTCAGCCGGACGGTACTGTCCCGCCCGTCAATCAACAGCCTCGATGCGGCGAGATTGATGCCTGTCGGGTGCCAGTACGTCGCCACGAAGGTGTCGAGCACCGCGGCCTCCATGCCATTGGCCGGCCACACATGGCTGACGATCGCCGCACCCGCCACCGTCACGGTGCCGACGGTAAAGACGCCCTGAAAGTCTTCGACGTAGGCTCCGGGCGACTCATCCGCGGCCGCATACACCTCGAGGGCATGCGAATAGGTGCCGAGACCCAGCACGGAATAGCTTACTTCGACCGTCTGCTCCTCCGCGGGCATGAGGTGAAAGCTCGCAGGGCTGGCGGCGCAGATGGTCTGGGGGGACGACGGAGTGCAGCTGATTTCAAACTGGCCCCCGGTATTGCCATTGTTCCCCACCGCGAAGGTGTACGTGTGAGGCCCTGACTCGGGTGCCCGGACAAATGGCCCTTGAAGGGCGGGACTGATGTTCGCCCCCGGATGGCATGGGTTTGCCGGAACGGTGCCGCAGGCTCCCGCGAGCGGAACGATCTGCCCGGCGAGGCGCGACAGCGGCTGCAGCAGCAGCGCGCCAAGGCTGACGGCAAAGGCGGCGATGTGGCGAATGGGGTGCAGGGAAGGCACGGGGGTGCTCCGAGAGAGTTGCCTCCCCTGATTGGCACCGGGCGTGCCAGCCATCACGAAGGCGTAACGCATTGCCGTGATTTGCCTTGGCACTACCAGCCGGAGCCTTGGAGTGTCTCACTGAGACAGTTCGGCCGCCCGGTGAGACAGTTCCCCAGCCTCCGCGGGCTCGCCTGCCCTCGGGGCCCGGCGATAGAAGGTCGCCCGGCTCATGCCCAATAGCTCCGCCGCCCGGGTGCGGTTGCCCCCGGTGGCACGAAGGGTCTGTTCGATCAGTTCATCCGCATGGTCTCCCGCGAGCTGGATGAATGCCGCAGGGAGGTGGTCCACGCCGAGCACAGGGGCGCCCATTCCGGCCACTGCGACGTAGCGCGCCACGTTGAGGACCTGGCGGACGTTATCAGGCCACGCCGCCGCCTCCAGCACATCCACCAGCTCGGGGCTCACCGCCAGCGCCTCCGGGCTGGTACCCAGTTCACTCGAGACAAAGGAGCGGAACAGGGGCACGATATCCTCCGGGCGCTCGCGGAGGGGAGGGACCCGCAACCAGAAGAAACCGAACCGTCCCAGCAGGTCGCGCCGGAAGGTGCCGGCGACGACCCGAGCCGGGAGGTCTTCGTTGGTCGCCGCGATGAATCGCACGTCAACCGCTCGCCTGGCGGCATCCCCGACTCGGCGGATCGTGGTGTCGTCAAGGATGGCGAGGAGTGCCGCCTGCATGCCGTCGGATGCGAGCCCGATCTCATCCAGGAGCAACGTGCCCCGGTCGGCCTGCTCGACGGCTCCCGGCCGATCACGCACGGCGCCAGTGAAGGCGCCGCGGCTGTGCCCCAGGAGTTCGGCGTGCCGCAGCTCCTCCGCAACATTGGTCACCGGCAACCGGATGAAGGCCCCCTGTCGGCCCGACCTGGCGTGCAGCCAGGCCGCGAGGGCGGTCTTCCCGGTTCCCGGCTCCCCGAGGATCATGACCGGGTGCCGCGACGCCGCGATCCGCGCAGCCTCCGCACGCACCCGGTCGAACGTCGGAGAGTCACCGAGCAAGACCGGCGCATCCATGACCGGCCGGCTCACGGCGCCACCACCTGATCTCGCGCGAGCCTCGGTGCCGTCACCGCGTCGGCGTCGGCATCGGACGTCAGGATGCGGGGGGTCAGGAACAGGTAGAGTTCCGTATTGCTGGCTCGCTGCCCGGTCGTCCCGAAGAGCCCGCCCACGATGGGCAGGGAGGACAAGAGCGGGATGCCCGTACTGCTCCGCTCGCGCTGTTCATCGCGCATGCCACCCAGCACGATGGTCTGCCCATCACGCACGAGGACCTGGGTCACCGCCTCACGGGTGGAGATGACCGGCGCATCGAAGGCCACTTCGGCGGTCGCGGCGTTGATCTCCTGCTGTACGGCGAGTGACACGTAGCCATCCTGGTTGATGGTCGGCCGCACGGTGAGGCGGGTTCCGACATCCCGATACTGCACGACCTGGTCGCGAGATGGCGCATCGGTCGGGAGTGACCGGCTCACCTGGATGAACGGGCGTTGGCTGCCCACCAGCAGGCGCGCCTCCGTGTTGTTGGACGCCAGGAGAACGGGGCGGGAGATGATGCGCACGTTGCCGCTGGTCTCGGAGGCAGAGAGGGTTGCGTCAATCTCGGCCTTTCCCAGGTCCATGAGGCGTATCACGAGGTCGCCGAGTCCGACGCTCTTCGTGCTGCCCGAGACCGTTCCCCCCAGCGCGGACTGCGGAGGGACGAAGAGACTGGTACCCAGGGAGAAGTTGCGGTCCCGACGGGCTTCAACGATCAGGATCTCGATGAGCACCTGGAGCGGTCTGACGTCCAATTGGGATACCGCATACTTGATCACCTCCACATCCTGCTCCGTGGCCCGGATGAGCAGCGCATTGGTGAGTTCGTCCGGGACGAGGGTGACGGGGCCGGAGAGGGTGGAACGCGGCAACGACGGAACGTTTCCAGCCTCCCCGCTCGTACCGTCGTTCCGCCGTTCCACCGGCACGCTGCCGTTCCGGCGCAGTTCGTCCGACAGCGTCCCCCGGCTCATCCCGCCCTGCCCCGAGAACTCGCCGCTCGCCCCGAACAGCAGGTTCACCGTCGCGGCGACGTCGGCGGCGCGGGCGTGCTTGAGGCGGAGGACGAAGAGCTGGGGCGATACCGAATCCGACTGGGCGGCGGAACGACGGGACGACGGAACGGGCGCCGGGCCGATGCGGATGAAGGCGCTGTCTTCCTCGAACGAAAGGTTCTGGGACTCGACCAGCCCCCGGAGCAGCGGCAGCACCGCGCCGCGCGCCACCGGCGCCGGGGTCTCCAGTGACACCCGGTTGGCGGGCAGGCCCGCCACCATCAACGGCTTGGGCATGAACCGCCCCAGCGCCTGCACCACCGCCCGCAGGTCGGCGTCGACGAACCGGATGCTCACGCTGTCGGCCTGCGCGCGCACGGCGAGGGAGTCCTGGGCCGCGAGGGGAGCGGCGAGGAGGAGCAGGAACGCGGGAACGAGGGAACGGGGGAACGAAGGAACGAGGGAACGTTCCGACGTTCCACCGTTCCGTCGTTCCGTCACTCCCACCCGCCCACACAACCGGCTCGTCACCATGGCATCCTCACAGTCAGCACCCATGTGGTGTCCATCCCCTCGAGTTCGATGGCCTGCGGGTGAATGGCCCGGACGTGAATCGACCCATGCGTCTCTCCCGGATGGACGACGACCTCGCCTTCGGCGCCCGGGAGCCCGAGCAGGAGGGCCGCGGGCTCCGGGCCCCACAGCACGCCGGTGAGCGCGAGCGCGGGCTTGGGAGGCCGCGGGACGGGCGCCGGGGCCACGACCGGCGACGCGCCGTACCGCACCGCCGGCCGCCGGGATGGCAGCCGGAAGGGGGTGGGCGGGGGAGCGGAACGGCGGGACGGCGGAACGGGGGAACGGCGGTACGACGGAATGGGGGGACGGGGGAACGACGGAACGGCGGAACGTTCCGTCGTTCCCTCGTTCCCTCGTTCCCACGTTCCCTCGTTCCCTCGTTCCCCCGCCACCACCAGCAGCACCACCAGGATTCCCCGCATCATGATTCCTCCTCCCCCGCGAGATACCAGGCGCTGACCCGCAGCTCCGCCTGCAGGCGTTCCGGCTGGCCGGCGTCGGCCCAGGGGTCCGCGGCCGTGATCCCGAGCTGCTCCGCCACCAGCACCACGGGGTCGGCGGCGATGGCGGCAAGAAAGTCCGCGAGGCCGCGGAAGTCGGATTCGAGGGTGATGGCGGCGCGGACGCGGTGCAGCCGACCGGCGGCCGTGGAATCCGCCAGCGGAGCCACGGCGAGCAGGCGAACCTGGTGCCGGGCGGCCAGCAGCCGCAGGCGGCCCGACAGGTCGCTCAGCGCCAGGGGCGCGTTGCCGGCCGTGAGGATCCGCGGCGCCAGCCCACGGATCGCCGCGGTGAGCACCCGGGCGGAGTCCTCCATCTGCGGCAGGCCCGCGAGGGCCGCCCGCGTCTCGGCCAGCAGCGCCTGGCGGGCCTCGAGGCGGCGCCGTGACTCGATCCACCGGCCGGCCAGCCGCGGCCCTCCGCGCAGCCCGAGCCACGCGCCCAGCAGGACGGCGAGCCCGATCAGGATGGCGCGGCGATCGCGCGGGGTCATGGCACAGGCTCCGGGCCGAGGCGGATGACGAAGCGCTCCCACTCGGTGCCGAGGGCGGAGTCGCGGGCGGTTTCGGGGGTGAGTCGTGGACGGCCAAGCGTGGTGTCGCGGGCCAGGACCCGGACCACGGTGGTGGCATGGGCGGCGCGGCCGGTCAGGGCGGCCCGGCCCGCGGCGTCGAGCTCGAGCGCCAGGAGGACGGTGGAGTCGGGCAGGCCGCGCGCCACGGCGAGGAGGCGGTCGAGCACCACCCCGCGCCGGGCAGTGGAGTGCTCCAGGGCGGCCACCAGCGCCGCGGCGCTATCGAGGGAACGCCGGGCCGCGAGGAGGGCGGCTCGCGGGGCCGCCAGGCGGGCGAGGTCGGCATCCACAACCCGGGCCCGCGCCGCCAGTCGCCCCCACATGACGAGTCCGAGCACGAGGCAAATGCCGGCGCCCACCGCGCCGAGCCACCCCGCCCGCACCCAGCCCGCGCGCCGGCGCCGCACCCGCTCGGCCACGGGCAGCAGCGAGAACCCGCCATCCGGCGCCGCGCCGGGTACCAGGTCGTCGAGCCGCACCCCGGCCCGCTCGGCCCCACGCACCACCGCCGCCGCCAGCGCTTCTTCGGTGGCCACCGCCCGCACCCCACGGACCGGCGGGGTACCTTCGACGGTCCAGCGGGCGGCGGTGACCAGAGGGTGCCCGTTCTGGCGGAAATAGCGCGAGGCCCCTCGCGCCACCAGCAGCGCGAGCGCCCGAGATGGCACCGGAGGAAGGTCGAGGAGGGTCCTGGCCTGGAACGCCCCAGGCGCGAGCCGCGCGATGACCCGGCGCCGGGCGGCATGTTGCCGGACGGGACCGGCCAGTGCGGCCACCGCGTCGGCGAGTTCCTCGGGCGTGGTCCATGGAGTGGCGCCGACCCAGAGCGCCTCGCCGCTGCGATCGATCCGGGCCGAGAGCTGGCCCGGGGCGATCTCCAGGAGCAGCCGCGGCTTCATTCGGCCGCCCGCCGGATCACGGCCAGCCGGGCACCGGCCGGCACCAGCGTGGCCGTGACCGCCGCCCCCAGCCCACCCGCCCCCGCATGCCCCGTCGCCGTGACCACCAGCTCGAGGGGACGGAACGCGACCGCCGCCGCGAACTGGTCGTACCGCGCGAGGACCCGGATCCGGCTCGCCTCCGGCAGGGCAGCGATGGCCTCGTCGATGGAGCGCAGGGCCCGCCCGGAGGCGCGAACGGCCGCGAGCGCCGCGGCGCCGTCGGGCCCCACGCCGGGCAGGGTGGCGAGCACCTCCCGAGGCGCCGTGTTGAGGTTCACGAGTCCACCCCCCCGCACCGTGAGCCACGCAAACCAGGGCGCGAGCGGGGTGGGCAGGGCCTCGACGGCCGGCCAGGGGCGGCCCGCGACGACCGCGCTGGCGGCTGTGCTGTCCCCGAAGAGCAGGGCCAGCGCCCGCTCCGACGCCCGGTTGAGCTGCAACCGCTCGCCGGGATCTTCCACGGTGGCCTCGCACCAGATGCCCTGCCCCAGGTCCACGCTGTCGATCCGGAGCGCCCGGGGAAGCAGGCTGTCATCCGGCAGGCCGCGGGCATGGCCACGCAGGATCTCGAGACACGCCTCCCGCGCCCACCCCGCGCGCAGCAGCGCCAGGCGGTTCCGGGCGGCGCCGGCGCCGGTGCGCGCCCCGCCGAGCCCCAGCGCAACGACGCCCGCGAGGAGCACCAGGAGCCAGAGCACCAGGAGCAGGGCGGATCCGCGGCGGTTCATCCGCGCTCCCGGACGAGCAACAGCAGGGTGTCGACCCGGACGCCGTCCTGGCGCAGCAGCCGTAGCCGCACCGCGAGGGGGGCGCTGAGCGGGGAGTGCCACTGGCGCACCCAGCGCGCATCGGCCCCGGGGACGAGGAGGTAGTCGCACTCCATGGCCAGCACGGCGTCGGCGAGCCGTACCACCGCCCCACCGCCATGCTCAGCCCAGAGGCCCCCGGAAAAGACCGCGAGCGTGACCGCCTCCTCCACGAACCACCCCTCCGGCTGCTGCAGCCACGTGGTGAACTGGATCCGGTCGGGATCGCCCACGAAGCCGCCCGCGCCATCGGGCTGCAGCGAGAGGAAGGCGGCCCGGAGCCAGCGGCGACCATTCTCCCGCCGGTCCTGGGCCTGCCGCGCCGCGTCGAGCGCCCGCACGCCGTCGATGGTGGCGGTCATGAGCCGGTGGGCAAGCAGGGCGACCATGCCGGTGAGCGCGAGGGCGGTGAGGACTTCGAGGAGGGAGAAGCCCGAAGCGGACGGGCGGATGGGCGGTCGGATGGTCGGATGGTCGGACAGGTGGAGAGGCAGGCACGCCGTACAGGCAGCCCGCGGGTCGCCAGCCATCCCGACCGTCTGACCATCCGAACGTCTCATCGTACCTCCTCCGAGCGAGCCACAACGGTCACGAGGAGTATCCGACCTGGCGCATCCCCGCTCGCGACGGCGATGCGATAGAGCGACCGCCGCGGGCGCTGGACGTCCACCACGAACTCACCCACCGGGTGACTGCCGAGCCGGCGATCGAGATCGGCGGCCGCGAGCAGGGCGAAGGCGCTCAGCACCCGGTCGGCCTCATCCAGCACACGCTCCGTCCGCGCCGACTCGGCCTGGCTCCGCACCGACTGGTGGACCAGCGCGACGAGGGAAAGCCCGGCGGTCCCGAGGATGGCGAGCGCGGCGAGGACTTCGAGGAGGGCGATGCCGGGGGAAGGACGGAACGGGGGAACGATGGGACGCACGCCCGCCGGCGGGAGCGTGAGGCGATCTCTTGCCGGGACTCGACCGCTAGTTGGCATCCAGGGGAACTCCAGTCAGGGGATCCACCATGCCGCCGAGCACACGCCCATCGGGCAGGAACCGCAGCACCTGCGTCCCATCGCGCAGCACCACCGGCCGGGCGTCCCGGATGGCCCGACGACGGGCGCTCGCCATGCTGTCCAGCGCCATGGCGCGGGGCCCGGGCCGGAGGCTGAGGACGCTCAGCGCCCCGAGGCCGGTCATCACCCCGACGATCACCAGCGCCACCAGCAGCTCCACCAACGTCACCCCAACCCTGCCTCGTCCCATCGTTCCCCCGTTCCCTAGTTCCCTCGTTCCCCCGTTCCCCCGTTCCCCCGTTCCGTCGTTCCCCCGTTCCCCCGTTCCCCCTCACACCGGCCTCAGCGAGTACACCGCCTGCAACAGCGCCGCCGCCGCGAACGCCACGAGGCCACCGAAGAGGATCACCAGGCTTGGCTCGAGCAGGTTGACGAGCAGGCGGAGCCGAGCCTCCGCCTCGCCGGCGGCGAGATCACCCGCGCGGAGCGCCATGGTGCCCAGCCGGCCACCCGCGTCGCCGACGGCCAGGACCTGCAGCGCCGCGGGGGTGAGGACCCGCTCGGCCTCGAACGCGGCGGTGACCGCGGCGCCGGCCTCGATGCCGGCCCGGGCGCGGCCGAGGCGCGCGGCGACCTCCGCATCGCCCGCCGCCTCGCCGGCCGCCGCCAGCGCGAGCAGGATCGGCACGCCGGTCTCCAGCATGGCGCCGGCCGCCCGGGTGATGCGCGCAGCGGCAAACCCCTGACGGATGGGCCCGATGAGCGGCAGGCCCAGCAGCGCCCGGTGCCAGTGGCGCCGACCGGCCGGGGTCCCGGTCCAGGCGGCGCCCGCGGCCACCACGGCCGCCGCGCTGGTGGCGAGCAGGAGCCCGTGCGCCTGCAGCAGGGTGCCGATGGCGAGGAGGAGCCGCGTGGCGGGAGGCAGGGCCTGGCCGACCTCCGCGAGCAGCACCGCGAAGCGGGGAACCACGACCAGCGTGATCACCCCCAGCGAGGCAAGCCCGGCCACGAGCAGGATGGCGGGATAGGCGAGCGCCTGCCGGATGCGGCCGGCGAGTTCCGCGTCACGCTCCAGCTGCAGCGCCGCCTGTTCCAGCGCGGCATCGAGCTGGCTGCCGCGCTCCCCGGCCCGGAGCATGCCCAGCACCACCGCCGGGACGCCGTCCCCCGCGCGGTCGAGTGCGGCGGTGAGGGAGTGCCCGGCGGCGAGGTGGCGGCGGGCGTGGCGCAGGGTGTCGCGGAGCGCCGTCGAGCGCGGCAGCGATCCGGTCGCGGCCAGCGCCCGGGTGAGCGGTACACCGCCGCGCACCAGCGAGGCCAGGCTGCGGAACACCACGGCGAGGTCGCGGCGGTCAGCGCCCCGGCGCCACCCGACCCCGGCCGGTGCCGGCTCGATGGCGAGCGGGAAGAGCCCGTCACGCTGCAGCTCCCCCTCCAGCTCCTCGAGGTCCGGCGCGGCCAGGACGCCGGAGACGAGACCCCCGTCGGGGCGCGCGGCGCGGTAGCGGTAGCGATTCACCGGCTCGCCCCTTCCCAGGAGGTGATGTCCGCGTCCTCCCCGGCGCCCCCCGGCCGGCCATCGCGGCCATAGCTCACGAGGTCGTAGCTCATGGCGTTGACCGCGCCGGGGCCCTCGTAGTGGTAGGGGGTGCCCCAGGGGTCGAGGGGCACGGCGCGCTTGAGGTAGGGGCCGCGCCAGTTGCGGGGCGCCTCCGCCCCCGTCGGCTGCACTACGAGCGCCGCCAACCCCTGGGACGTGGTGGGGTAGTAGTCGTTGTGGAGGTAGTAGGTGTCGAGCGCCAGTCCGAGGGTCTCGATCTGGCTCCGCGCCGCGGTGACCTTGGCGTCCCCGACGTTGCGAAAGATCATCGGCGACACCAGCCCGGCCAGGATGGCGATGACGGTGATGACGACGAGGATCTCGATCAGCGTGAATCCTCGGGGAACGAGGGAACGGGGGAACGAGGGAACGGGGGAAAGGGGGAACGAGGGAACGTTCCCCGGTGCGGCGGAACCGCATGAGGCCCGGTTGATGATGGGTTGAGGCTCCCGGGCTATCGTCCGCGGGCCATGATGCCCTACGAGCACCTGGACGCCTGGCGCGTCTGTCATGATCTGGTCCTTTCGGTCTACCGTGCCTCGGACCGCTGGCCGGGCAGCGAGCGGTACGGCATTGTGAGTCAGGCCAGGCGGGCCGCCGTCTCGGCACCGGCCAACATCGCCGAAGGCTCGGCGCTCAAGGGGAGCGCCCAGTTCCGGCGGCATCTCGACATCGCCCTTGGGTCGTTGTCCGAGCTGAGCTATCTACTGCGCCTCGCGCGCGACCTGGCCCTGCTGGATACAGAGGAGTGGAAGCAGCTCGACCATCTTCGCAACCGCGCCGGTCAGCTCACCTGGCGCCTCAAACAGGCCCTCGGGCGTCCGTAAGGCCTCCATCGCCCGTTCCATCGTCCCGTCGTTCCCCCGTTCCCCCGTTCCCCCGTCCCGTCGTTCCCCCATTCCCCCGTTCCGTCGTTCCCCCGTCCCCTCACTCCCCCGCCACCCGCAGCACCTCCTCCACCGTCGTTATCCCTGCCTGCACCTTGCGCCAGCCGTCGGCGCGGAGGCTGGTCATGCCCTGCTCCCGTGCCAGGCTGCGCAGGGTGGTGGCGTCGGCGCCGCGGCTGACGGCCTCCTTGCAGTCGTCGGTCAGGAGCAGCAGCTCGAAGATCCCGGTGCGCCCCAGGTATCCGGTGTGGCGGCAGGCGGTGCAGCCCGAGCCCCGCTCCAGGGTGATGGCGCCGACCGGCTGCTGGGCCAGGAGCGCGACGGTCGCGGGATCGGGGCGGTAGCGGGTGCGACATTCGGGGCAGACGCGCCGGACCAGGCGCTGCGCGAGGACCGCCTCGACGGTGGAGGCCACCATGTAGGGCTCGACCCGCAGGTCGGTCAGGCGGGCAATGGCGGAGAGGGCGTCGTTGGTATGCAGCGTGGAGAAGACCAGGTGGCCGGTCATGGCGGCCTGGACGGCGATGCCGGCCGTCTCGGCGTCGCGCATCTCACCGACCATGAGGACATCGGGGTCCTGCCGGAGGATGCTGCGCAGGGCGGCGGCGAAGCTCACGCCTGCCTTGGTGTGGACCGGGACCTGGGTCACGCCGGGCAGGTGGTACTCCACCGGGTCCTCGACCGTGACCACCTTCTCCCGGCTGCCGTCGCGGAGCGCGAGCGCCGCGTAGAGGGTCGTGGTCTTGCCGGAGCCGGTCGGCCCGGTGGCGAGGATGATGCCGTGCGGGCGCGTCGCCAGGCGACGGAAGGTGTCGAGGATGTCCGTGGCCATGCCCAGGTCGCCGAGGCCCACGGCCTGCCCGCCCCGGTCGAGGAGGCGGAGCACCACCGACTCGCCGTGCAGCGTAGGGACGGTGGAGATGCGGAGATCGAGTTCCCGAGCCTCCAGGCGCACCCGGATGCGCCCGTCCTGCGGTGCGCGGCGCTCGGCGATGTCGAGCTCGGCCAGCAGCTTGACGCGGGAGACGACGGCCGCCTGGTAGCCGCGGGGCGGCCCCTGGAGCTCGGTGAGCACCCCGTCGATCCGCAGGCGCACCCGCAGACCCTCGGGTGCCGCCTCCAGGTGGATGTCGCTGGCGCGGGCGGCGTGCGCATCTCGGATGAGCAGGTTGACGTAGCGGATGACCGGCGGCTGGTTGGCGAGGTCACGGACATCGGCCAGGCCTTCAGAGGTGTCGAGCTCCCCGGGGCCGAGCGTCGCGTCGAGGTCGCGCACCAGCTCGACCACCGACTCCGCGGCGGCGAAGGTGCGCCGGATGGCGTCCTGGAGCTCACCCTCGTCCACCGGCTCGAGGGCCAGGTCGAGCCCGTAGCTCTGGCGCAGGTCGTCGAGGGCGTCGGGATTCGGCGCGCCGGCCACCGCGACGCGAAGCCGCCCATCCTCCACGGCCAGCGGGAGGATGCGGTAGTAGCTCAGGTACTCGGGCCGGAACGCCCCGGCGACCGGCAGCGCAGTCTGGATGGGCAGGGTGGACCTGTGCTGAAGTGGACGCCGCACCACCAGTGCACCGGGCGTGCCGCCTCGCCGCGCGCCAGCGCGTCTTGTCGGACAATGACTTGACCCAGCACGGGGTGTCCGGCTGTCGGCCGTTGACCGGACAATGGCCGGACAGTCGGACAGCTAGGCCGGTCGCGGCAGCCCGCCGCCGGGCGTCATCCGTTTCACCTTCTCCAACCAGGTGAGAAACTTGCCCCGGCGCACATCGAGGGTCCTGGCGGCCGCGGACTTGTTCCCCGCCGTGGCATCCAGCGCCTGCTCCACCGTGGTGCGCAGGGCGCGGTTGGCCTCGCGGTCGTCATCGACCACCGGGCCCTCGAGCATGAAGGGTGGAAGGTGCTCGAGCCGCACCCAGGGGCCCTCGAGGCCCGCGGCGATATGGCGGCAGGCACTCTGCAGCTCCCGCAGGTTTCCAGGCCATTCATAGCGGTAGATGTGCATCCTGGCGTCGACGTTGAATTGCGGCTCCAGGTCTTTCTCCAGCGTGGCCAGCGCCTCGCGGAGGAAGCGCTCCGCGAGCTCCAGGCGCACCGTTCCATACCGGCGCAGCGCCGGAAGCCGGATCTCGTGGCACCGGATCCGGTCGAACAGGTCGGCGCGGAACCGCCCATTCTCGACGAGCCGGGGCAGGTCGGCGTTGCTTGCGTAGATGAAGCGGACATTGACCCGCCGCGACCGCTCCTCGCCCAGCCGGGTGACCTGGGGCTGCTCGACCAGGCTGACCAGCAGGGCCTGCAGCGCCGGGCTGGCGGCCTCGATCTCGTCGAAGAACAGCGTGCCGCCGTTGGCCCGTTCCAGCAGCCCCTTGTGGTCCACCCGCGCATCGGTGAAGGCTCCGCGGACATGCCCGCGCAACTCACCCTGCAGGAGCCCTTCGGAGAGGGTAGGTGCCGGGGCCTCGACGAACTCGGCGTCCCCGCGCCTGGAATGCCGGTGGATGAACCGTGCGAGCAGTGACTTGCCACTGCCGCGCGGGCCCGTGAGCAGGACGGGCCAGGGAGTGGCTGCGGCGGCCAGTGCCGATGCCTTCTGGGCCTTCCACGGAGCGGTGTCGTAGAGGTCGTGGCAATCCATGGGGGCCTCAGGGTGATTGGGGGGCGGGTGGACGGACGGACGGACGGGCGGACGGGCGAACGGGCGAACGGGCGAACGGGCGGACGGGCGGACGGGCGGACGGGCGGACGGGCGGACGGGCGGACGGGCCGTGATCAAAGTTGCCTGGCACCGTCAACCAACCGTCAAATACCCAGGCTCCGCCCGCCCCATCCACCCGACTGTCCGCGCCCGCGGACACTTCGGCCCCCGAGTGTCCGTGGGCGAGGACACCCGGCCCCTCCCCCGCCACCCATCCGGGACCCTCTCCAGGACGCCGATTTCGCCTGCCGGAGCCCCGCCCGCCCCACACCCGGCGCGGATCTGCATATAGAATCGCGCGTTATATGGCGGGCTCCGAGGCCGACGCCTGACACGGACACCTCCCCGCCGCGCGCCGGCCCGCTGTTCTGGTCTGGCACAGCTTTGGCGTGAGGGCCCCTCCGACCGGCCTCCTACCCACCACCCCCCGGTCCGCAATTCCCCGACAGCGTCGTTGCAGCACCCACCTGATCGGCCCGTCCCGCGGGCAGGAGGAGCGACACATGAAGGCCACCATCCGGAGGATCCAGTCCATGGGCGTGCGCGCCCTCGAGTTCTGCACCGCGCACGCGGACCCCAGCGCCGGCTACGCCGCCGCCACCGCGCGGCTCGGTGCCCTGCTGCTCGAGCTCACCCAGCTCGCCGCCGAGCAGCGCGCCGGCGTCACCGCCGAACGGGCCAGCGTGGCCACCAAGCAGGAGCTGCGCTCCGCGCTGGAGCAGAACGAGCTGCTGCACCTCTCGAGCGTGGTGGCCGCCGCGGAGGATGCGCTGCCGGCCCTGGTCCCGGTCTTCAGCCGGGTGCGCGAGAGCCGGAGCTACCAGGCGTTCCGGACCGCTGCCCAGGCCATGCTCGACGCCGCGCGCCAGCACCAGGAGGCGCTGGTGCCCTTCGGCCTCTCCGAGGCGGTGCTCGCCAGCGTGGCCGAGAAGCTGGTGGCGTTCGACCAGGTCAGCGAGGCCAGCGCCACCGCACGGCGGCAGCACGTCCGCGCGGCCCGCGCCCTGGACGAGGCCGGCAACGAGCTGAGCCAGGTGGTCCGGGTGCTCGACGGCTTCAACCGCTTCCGCTTTGCCAAGGAGCCGGACCTGCTCGCCGCCTGGCGCAGCGCCACCAACGTGCTCGGCCCCACCCGGCCCGCCACGCCGGCCGAAGCGCCGGCCACCCCCGTCCTGCAGCTGCCGCCGGTCGT
Organism: Gemmatimonadales bacterium; assembly: GCA_046327715.1. Taxonomy (GTDB): domain Bacteria; phylum Gemmatimonadota; class Gemmatimonadetes; order Gemmatimonadales; family GWC2-71-9; genus JADJOM01. The sequence goes on along the minus strand of JAXLXY010000010.1, from coordinate 76,382 downwards.
GCTGGGGCAGTAGCCCGGGCCAGAACTGCGGGGAACGGGGGAACGGGGGAACGGGGGAACGGGGGAAACGGGAAGCGGGAAGCGGGAAGCGGGAAGCACTACGAGGAGCCTTCGCCCCGACTGGCATGAGGAGCCTTCCCCCCGACTGGCATGAGGAGCCTTCCCCCCGACCGTCATCCCGAGGAGCGGAGCGACGAGGGATCCCTTCAGGTGCGGCACGGACCTGGAGGGATCCTTCGCTGCGCTCAGGATGACGGACGCTGGTGGGCTGGTCTCGACTTCCCCCTTCCCTCTTCCCCCTTCCCTCTTCCCCCTTCCCGCTTCCCGCTTTCCTCTTCCCTCTTCCCTCTTCCCGCTTCCCTCTTCCCGCTTCCCGCTTCCCTCTTCCCGCTTCCCGCTTCCCGCTTCCCGCCGTCCCGCCCCACCCATCGTGAACATCCCCTCACACGCCGTTCACCCTCTCCTCCCCCGGAGGCGGCGAGGCTTCGTCGGGAGGCATGACATGTCCAAGCCGTACATGATGATGGATGGCAATGAGGCCGCCGCGCGGGTGGCCTACCTCGCCAGCGACGTGGTGGCGATCTACCCCATCACGCCGGCGTCGCCGATGGGGGAGCTGTCCGACCAGTGGGCCGCCGAGGGGAAGCCCAACGCCTGGGGCACCATCCCGAGCGTGATCGAGATGCAGAGCGAGGGGGGCGCGGCGGGGGCGGTGCACGGCGCGCTGATGGCCGGCGCCCTGACCACGACGTTCACGGCGTCGCAGGGCCTGCTGCTGATGATCCCCAACATGTACAAGATCGCGGGAGAACTGACCCCGCTGGTGATCCACGTGGCGGCGCGGGCGCTGGCCACGCAGGGGCTCTCCATTTTCGGCGACCACAGCGACGTGATGGCGGCCCGGGCCACCGGCTTTGCGCAGCTGGTGAGCGGCAGCCCGCAGGAGGCGATGGACCTGGCGCTGGTGGCGCACGCCGCCACGCTGGAGAGCCGGATCCCCTTCCTGCACTTCTTCGACGGCTTCCGGACCAGCCACGAGATCGCGCGGGTGCACCCGCTCGACGCCGGCGACGTGCGGGCGCTGCTGCCCGAACTGCCCCGGCTGGCGCACCACCAGCGGGCACTCTCCCCGGCCCACCCCTCCATCCGCGGCACCGCCCAGAACCCCGACGTCTACTTCCAGGCCCGCGAGGCCGGCAACGCGTGGTACCTGGCCTGCCCCGAGATCGTGCAGGGGGCGATGGACCGGCTGGCCGCCCGCACCGGGCGCGGCTACCGGCTGGTGGACTACGTCGGCGCCCCCGACGCCGAGCGGGTGGTGGTGCTGATGGGCTCGGCGGCGGAGGTGGCCCACGAGACCGTCGCCGCGCTGGTGGCCCGGGGCGAGAAGGTGGGGGTGCTCAAGGTGCGGCTCTTCCGCCCCTTCCCCGCCGCGGCCCTGCTGGCCGCGCTGCCCGCCACGGTCCGCGCGGTCGCGGTGCTCGACCGCACCAAGGAGCCCGGCAGCGCGGGGGAGCCACTGTACCAGGACGTGCTGACGGCACTGACGGAGGCCCGGCGGCTCGACGGCTCGGCGGCTCGGGCGCCAGGGGAAGGCGCGCCGCGGATCATCGGCGGGCGCTACGGGCTCGGCTCCAAGGAGTTCACCCCCGCGATGGTGCGGGCGGTGCTCGACGAGCTGGCCGCCCCCGCCCCGCGCAATCACTTCACGGTCGGGATCACCGACGACGTGACCCACACCAGCCTGCCGTTCGACCCGGCCTTCTCCACCGAGGCGGCGGAGACGGTGCGGGCGGTGTTCTACGGGCTGGGCGCCGACGGCACGGTGGGCGGCAACAAGAACTCGATCAAGATCATCGGCGAGGACGCGGGGCTGCACGCGCAGGGCTACTTCGTGTACGACTCCAAGAAGTCCGGCTCGGTGACGGTATCCCACCTGCGCTTCGGGCCGCACCCGATCCGCTCCAGCTACCTGATCAGCCGGGCCAGCTTCGTGGCCTGCCACCAGTTCCACCTGCTGGAGCGGATGGAGATGCTGGCGCTGGCGGAGCCGGGAGCCACCGTGCTGCTCAACAGCCCGTGGGGCGGCGACCGCACCTGGGAGCACCTCCCCACCCGGGTGCAGCAGGAGATCATCGACAAGCGGCTGCGGCTGTTCGTGATCGACGCCCTGGCGGTGGCAAAACAGGCGGGGCTCGGCGGGCGGATCAACACCGTGATGCAGGCCTGCTTCTTTGCGCTGAGCGGGCTCATGCCGCAGGACCAGGCGGTGACCGCCATCAAGCACGGGATCCAGAAGAGCTACGGCAAGCGGGGCGAGGTGGTGGTGGAGCGGAACTTCGCCGCGGTGGATGCCAGCGTGGCGGCGCTTTCCGAGGTGGCGGTGCCGGCGGTGGCCACCAGCCGGATCCCGATGCGGCCGGCGGTGCCGGCGGGGGCGCCGGAGTTCGTGCAGCTGGTCTCGGCCCGGCTCATCGCCGGCGAGGGCGACGCGCTGCCGGTGAGCGCCCTCCCCGCCGACGGCGCCTGGCCGGCGGGCACCACCCAGTGGGAGAAGCGCGACCTGGCCCACGAGGTGCCGGTGTGGGACCCGGACATCTGCATCCAGTGCGGCAAGTGCGTGCTGGTCTGCCCCCACGCGGTGGTGCGCGCGGCGGTGTACGACCCGGCGGCGCTGGCCGGCGCGCCGGAGGGGTTCAAGTCGGCGGCGGCGCGGTGGCGGCAGTTCGGCGAGCAGCGCTACACCCTGCAGGTGAGCACCGACGACTGCACCGGCTGCCGGCTGTGCGTGGAGGCGTGCCCGGTCAAGAACAAGCGGGAGGTGCGGCTCAAGGCGATCAACATGGCGCCGCACGCGCCGATCCGCGCCACCGAGCAGGCCAACTGGGCCTTCTTCCGCGCGCTGCCCGAGGCGCCGCGGGAGAGCCTCTCGCTGGACCACGTGAAGGACGTGCAGCTGCTGACCCCGCTGTTCGAGTTCTCGGGGGCGTGCGCCGGCTGCGGCGAGACGCCCTACCTCAAGCTGCTGAGCCAGCTCTTCGGCGACCGGGCGATGATCGCCAACGCCACCGGCTGCTCCTCGATCTACGGCGGCAACCTGCCCACCACGCCGTGGACGGTGAACCGCGAGGGCCGGGGGCCGGCGTGGGCCAACTCGCTGTTCGAGGACAACGCCGAGTTCGGCCTGGGGATGCGGCTGGCGCTGGACCAGCAGCGGGCCCGGGCGCAGGCGCTGCTCACGGAGCTGGCCGGCGAGGTCGGGGCCGAGGTGGCGGCGGGGCTGCTGTCGGCCGAGGGGCGAAGCGAGGTGGAGCTGGCGGCGCGGCGGGCCTTCGTGGCGGAGCTCCAGCGGCGGCTGGCGCGGCTCGACACCCCCGCGGCGCGGGAGCTGGCGGCGCTGGCCGACAGCCTGGTGCGGCACTCGGTGTGGATCGTGGGCGGCGACGGCTGGGCCTACGACATCGGGTTCGGGGGGCTCGACCACGTGCTCTCCACCGGCCGCGACGTGAACCTGCTGGTGCTCGACACCGAGGTGTACTCGAACACCGGCGGGCAGATGTCCAAGTCGACCCCGCGGGGGGCGGTGGCCAAGTTCGCGGCGGGGGGGAAGCGGGCGCCCAAGAAGGACCTGGGGCTCTTTGCCATGAGCTACGGGCACATCTACGTGGCGCAGGTGGCGCTGGGTGGCGACGACAGCCACGCCCTCAAGGCGTTCCGCGAGGCGGAGGCGTTCGACGGCCCGTCGCTGATCATCGCCTACAGCCACTGCATCGCCCACGGCTACGACCTGGTGCACGGGCTGGAGCAGCAGAAGCTTGCGGTGCAGTCGGCCCACTGGCCGCTGTTCCGCTACAACCCGGCGCTGGCGGCCGAGGGGAAGAACCCCTTCCAGCTCGACAGCAAGGCGCCGGTGGTGCCGCTGCGGAAGTACGCCTACAACGAGACCCGCTACACGATGCTGGCCCACAGCCATCCCGACGAGGCCGCCGCGCTGCTGGCGCAGGCCGAGCAGGACGTGCTGGAGCGCTGGCACCGCTACGAGTACCTGGCGCAGGCGCCCGCCGCCTTCGGCGCCGTGCCCCGTCCGGAGGCCGCCCATGACTGACCTGACGACGAGCTACCTGGGCCTGGCGCTGCCCAACCCGGTGGTGGCCAGCAGCTCCCCGCTCACCGAGAAGCTGGACGAGCTGCGCCGGCTGGAGGACGCGGGGGTGAGCGCGGTGGTGCTGCCCTCGCTGTTCGAGGAGCAGATCAGCATCGAGAGCCACGACCTGGACCAGTACCTCTCGCACGGCGCGGAGAGCTACGCCGAGGCCACCAGCTACTTCCCCGACATGTGGGCCTACAACCTGGGGCCGTCGGGCTACCTGGACCGGCTGGAGGAGGCGCGCAAGGCGGTGAAGATCCCGGTGATCGGGAGCCTCAACGGGGTCTCGACCGGGGGCTGGACCCGCTATGCCCGGAAGATGGAGGACGCCGGCGCCGACGCGCTGGAGCTCAACGTCTATCACGTCCCCACCGACCCGCGGCAGACCGGCGCGGAGGTGGAGCAGATGTACTTCGACCTGGTGCAGGAGGTGGTCGGGGCGGTGCGGATCCCGGTGGCGGTGAAGCTGACGCCGTTCCTGAGCGCGCCGGCCCACGTGGCGCGGCGGCTGGGCGAGCTCGGCGTGCGCGGGGTGGTGCTGTTCAACCGGTTCTACCAGCCCGACTTCGACCTGGAGAAGCTGGAGGTGGTGCCCTCGCTCAACCTGAGCAGCGCGTGGACCCTCCGGCTCCGGCTCCGGTGGGCGGCGATCATGTACGGCCACACCAGCGCCGACCTCGCCATCACCGGCGGGGTGCACAGCGCCGGCGACGTGATCAAGAGCATGATGGCCGGCGCCCGGGTGGCGATGGTGGCGAGCGCGGTGCTGCGCCACGGCCCGGAGCATGTGCGCACCCTGCTCGACGGGGTGCGGGAGTGGATGGCGGCCCACGAGTACGAGTCGATCCGGCAGATGCAGGGGAGCATGAGCCACCAGTCGTGCGCGGAGCCGGCGGCGCTGGAGCGGGCGAACTACATGCGGGTGCTCCGGTCGTATGCGTTGAAGGGGAGGTAGGCGATTGGGGGATTGGGCGATTGGGGGATTGGGCGATTGGGGGATTGGGGGATTGGGGGATTGGGGGATTGGGGGATTGGGGGCAAGAACAAACGACCCTCCGGTGCTGGCACCGGAGGGTCGCTCACATTCGAACCGCCTGACCGCCTACGCGACCAGATCCTTCAGCTTCTGCCCCTGCTCGCCTTCGCGGAGGCGGGTGAGGGCGCGGTCGCGCAGTTGACGGATCCGCTCCCGGGTGACGCCCATCATCCGGCCGATCTCCTCGAGGGTGCGGCTGTTGCCGTCCTCGAGCCCGAAGTAGAGCCGCAGGACCTTGGCGTCCCGGGGCGGCAGGGTGGCGAGCGCCGCCTCGATGTCCGACGTCTGGCTGTTGGCGATGGCCGGGGCGTCGGTGCCTTCCTGGTCGAGGGCGGTGAAGCGCTCGATCCGCTCGGAGTTGTCGCCGTCGCGGGTGGGATGATCCAGCCGCACCGCCTCGGTGTTGAGGGCGCCGAGACTGCGCACCGCCTCCACGGTGAGGCCGGTGGCCCGCGCCAGCTCCTCCGTGGTGGGCATCCGCCCCAGCTTGTCCTTGAGCAGCGTGGTGGTGCGCCCGAGCCGGGAAAGATCCGCGGTCCGGTTGAGCGGCACCCGCACCGGCCGGCCGTGACGGGCGATCGCCGCCTGCACCGCCTGCCGGATCCACCACACCGCGTACGAGATGAACTTGACGCCGCGATCGGGATCGAACTTCCGGGCGGCGGTCATGAGGCCGAGGTTGCCCTCGCCGATCAGGTCGACGAGCGGAACCCCGCGGTTCTGGAACTTCTTGGCCACGGAGACGACGAAGCGGACGTTGTGCCGCGCCAGACGCTCCTGGGCCGCGACGTTGCCGCGAAACGCCTTCCGGGCCAGCTCCATCTCTTCATCACGGGAGAGCAGCGGCACCTTGCTGATCTCGTCCAGATACAGGTCCAGGCTTTCCCGGCCCTCATCGACCGCCTTGGCGATCTGGGCCGGCCGTACCGTGCGCCGCTTCCGGCGAGGCTGCATGGTCACTCGGCGCCCCTCCTTGGGCTTGGGACATCCACCGTCAGGGTCCGGCGGACGACCGCCCAATATAAGATGTAACGCGTGGAAAACCAAACATAACTTTAAGTGCCTGACCGACAATCACTTAAAGCGCCGCTTCCCGAACAGAACCCGTGGGGGCTTTTCCACGAGGTTTCCACGCGGCTTGGACAATCCAGCCGGGGCCTGCCCCGGCGCACCCGTATGGATGCACGAGAAGGGTAATTCGTGCCGCAAGGGGACGACCGTACAGAAGCCGATTGCACCCCCCGGGGGGTGTTATGATTGGGGCCATGAAGACCGATGCCGCGTACGAACTGCTGCGGCAGTTCGCCTCTCCCACCATCGCCATCACCTCGGCCTGGCAGGGCCGGCGGAACGGGATGATCGCCGACAGCGCGGTGCGCGCGTCGATCTCGCCCAGCGTTCCGCGCCTCTCCGTCTACATCCACAAGTGGCACCTGAGCCACGAGCTGGTCTGGAACAGCGGGCTGCTGTGCATCCACCTGCTGCACCGCGGCCAGCTCGACCTGGTGTACGACCTGGGGTTCAAGAGCGGGCGCGACGGCGACAAGCTGGCGGCGGTGCCGCACCACCTCGGGCGGCTCGGCCTGCCGGTGCTGGAGGACCGGGTGGCGGCGTTCGAGCTCCGGGTGATCAACACGATGGACGCCGGCTACGCCACCCACTTCCTCGGGCACGTCGAGGCGGTGCACCCCGGGGCCGACAAGGAGATCCTGACCCCGCCCTGGCTGCGGGCCAACATGCCCCGGGCCTGGGAGCAGGAGTTCCTCGACAACTACCGCAAGGCGCAGGATGTGATCGAACAGCACCAGGCGATCGAGGATCGCCGCTGGACCGGCCCGGCCAAGTGACTCGTACCCCAACGGTGAGGCAACCCATGGCAGCTCCGCTCGCGCGCGCCCTGACCGGCGCCCTCCTCTGTTCCCTCGGGGCCGGCGGCCTCGCGGCCCAGGCGTTCGAAGGGGTGGTGACCTGGCAGATGAGCGAGAAGAACCAGCAGATGGTGCAGACCTACAAGGGCGGGATGGTGCGCACCGAGATGGGCCGGGAGGGGCGGCAGGCGGTGATGATCATGGACGGGGCGGGCAAGACGATGACCATGATCATGCCCTCCGAGAAGATGTACATGACGATGGACCTCTCCCAGGCGGGGCACCAGATGCCGGGGATGGACCATGGGCCGGCCAAGACCCCGAAGATCACCGCCACCGGCAAGACCGAGACGATCGCGGGCCGCAGCTGCGAGGTGTACCGCTACGCCGAGGAAGCGGGCCAGCCGGACAAGATGGAGATGTGCGTGGCCAAGGGGCTCGGCTACTTCATGATGGGTGGGGGCGGGGGCCCGATGGGCCGCCGCGACCCGATGGCCGACGTGACCGGCGCGGCTGCGAACCCCGAGTACGCGCGGCTCTACAAGGACGGCTTCTTCCCGCTCCGGGTGAGCAGGCTCGAGGGGGGCAAGGCCGAGCAGCTGATGATCGTGACCAAGCTCGAGCCGAAGGCGGTGGATGCCTCGGCGTTCCAGGTGCCGGCGGGGTACCAGGAGATGAAGATGCCGGGGATGGGGAGGCCGTAGGGGGGGCGGTTAGGCGGCTAGGCGGCTAGGCGGTTCGGCGGTTGGTCCGGCCGATGCAAAGCGACCCTCCGGTGGCCTCACCGGAGGGTCGCTTCGCTTCTCCCACCCAACCGCCGAACCGCCCAACCGTCGAACCGTGCTCAATGCATCCCCGACTCCCCGGCGAGCTGCTTCACCAGCTCGCCGATGACGTTCTTGGCGTCGCCGAAGAGCATCCAGGTGCGGTCGGAGAAGTACAGCTCGTTGTCGATGCCGGCGAAGCCGGGGTTCTTGCTGCGCTTGATGGCGAAGATGGTGCGGGCCTTGTCGGCGTCGATGATGGGCATGCCGAAGATGGGGCTCGACTTGTCGGCGCGGGCCGCCGGGTTCACCACGTCGTTGGCGCCGACCACGAGGCAGACGTCGCACTGGGGCATGTCGCCGTTGATCTCGTCCATCTCCACCAGGTCGGTGTAGGGGATGTCGGCCTCGGCGAGGAGCACGTTCATGTGGCCCGGCATGCGGCCGGCCACCGGGTGGATGGCGAACTTGACGGTGATGCCGCGCTTCTTGAGCTGGTCGTAGAGCTCGCGGACCTTGTGCTGGGCCTGGGCCACGGCCATGCCGTAGCCGGGCACGATGACCACCAGGCTGGCCTGCTCCAGCACCTGCGCCGCGCCCTCGGCGGTCTCCCCCTTGTACTGCTTCTGCTCCCCGCCCGCGGCCGCCGCCTGCACCTGCCCGAACGCGCCGAAGAGCACGTTGGTGAAGGAGCGGTTCATCGCCTTGCACATGATGATGGCGAGGATGAGGCCGCTGGAGCCGTCGAGGGCGCCGGCGGTGATGAGCAGCTTGTTGTCGAGCACGAAGCCCATCGCCACGGCGGAGAGGCCGGCGTAGGCGTTGAGGATGGCGATGACCGTCGGCATGTCGGCGCCGCCGATCGGGATGATGAGCAGCACGCCGAACAGCAGCGCCAGCACGATGATCACCGGGAAGAGCCGGGGGGCCCAGTCGGCGGTGGGGTGCAGGGTGAGGGCCACGCCGAGGCCCGCCGCCACCAGCAGCAGGGCGAGGTTGGTCAGGTTCTGCCCCGGGTAGGTGACCGGGCGCTGCGGGATCCACTTGATCTCCTGCAGCTTGCCGGCGGCCATGAGGCTGCCGGTGAAGGTGAGGAAGCCCAGGATGATCTCGAGGATGATCGCCACCATGCGGAAGGCGGTCAGGTTCTCGGGGCCCTCGCTGAACCAGAGGTAGTACTTGGCGGTGCCCACCAGGCCGGCGGCGAGGCCGCCGAAGGCGTGGGAGAGGGCGGTCCGCTGCGGCACGGCGGTGAGCGGCACGTTGGCGAGCGGCATGCCGACCGCCACGCCGGCCACGATGGCCACCACGATCCAGAGGTGGTGCACCACGGTGGGCTGGGCCCAGGTGACCAGGATGGCGATGGTCATGCCGGCCACGCCGGCGATCACGCCCTTGCGGGCGGTGGCCGGGGTGTTCATCCAGTGCAGCGCGAAGATGAACAGCGCCGTGGCGACGATGTAGGCGACCTGCGCGAGGGCGTGGGTCATGCCGCGTGCCCTCCGCCCGGCCGCTTCTCGTCGGTCTTGAACATCTTGAGCATGCGGTTGGTGATCAGGAAGCCGCTCACGATGTTGGTCATCGAGGCGAACAGGGCCACCGCGCCCATGGCGCGGATGAGCGGCGGGTACTCGCCGCCGGCCACGATGATGGCGCCCACCACCGCGATGGCGGAGATGGCGTTGGTGAGCGACATGAGCGGGGTGTGCAGCAGCCGGGACACCCGGCGGATGACGCCCATGCCGATGAACGACGAGAGCACGAAGACGAACAGCAGGCCCCAGAAGTCGACGTCGGCCGGGGCGTGGGCGGGAGCCGGCGCCGGCTCGGCGGGCACCTGGGTGCTGGCGGTGAGGAGGGTCATGCGCCCGCCTTGGCGAGGGCGTCCCGGGTGCGGGCGTGCTTCACCTCGCCCGCGTGGGTGATGACCGCCCCCTGCTGGATGTCATCGTTGAAGTCGAGCACGAAGGCCTTGTCCTTGGTGAACGCCTGGACGAACGAGGTCAGGTTCCGGGAGAAGAGCAGGCTCGCGTGGTTGGGCATGGAGGCCGGCACGTTGAGCGGCGCCAGGATGGTGACGCCCCCCTCGACCACCACCTGCCCGGGCTGCGAGAGCTCGCAGTTGCCGCCGCCGTCGGCGCCGAGGTCCACGATGACCGAGCCCGGCTTCATGGAGCGCACCGTCTCGGCGGTGAGCAGCTTCGGCGCGAAGACGCCGCCGATCAGCGCCGTGGTGATGACCACGTCGGACTGGGCGCACTGGTCCACCAGCATCTGGCGCTGGCGGGCCTGGTCCTCGGCCGAGAGCTCCTTGGCGTAGCCGCCACCCGCGGCGGCGGAGTCCTTGAGGTCGATGCCGACGTACTTGGCGCCGACGCTCTCGATCTGCTCCTTGACCTCGGGCCGCACGTCGGTGGCCAGCACGTTGGCGCCGAGCCGCCGCGCGGTGGCGATGGCCTGCAGCCCCGCCACCCCCGCCCCGATCACGAACACCTTGGCCGGCGTGACCATGCCGGCGGCGGTCATGAACATGGGGAAGTAGCGGTTGAGCTCCGCCGCGGCGAGCAACACGCCCTTGTACCCGGTGATATTGGCCATGGAGGAGAGGGTGTCCATGGACTGGGCCCGGGTGGTGCGCGGGATGGCGTCGGTGGCGAAGGCGGTGACCTGCTTCGCGACGAGGGGCGGGACCACGCCCAGGTTGCGCAGCGGCATCAGGGAGCAGAGGACGATGGCGCCGGGCTTGAGCCAGGACACCTCGTCGCGGCTGCCGCCGTGGGTGGGCGGGTTCACCTTGAGGACGAGGTCGCCGGAGGAGACCAGGGCCCGGGCATCGGCCACGACCTGGGCGCCGACGGCGGTGTAAGCCGCGTCGGCGAAGCCCGCGGCGGCACCCGCCCCGGCCTCCACCGCCACCTCGTACCCTGACTGGATGAGTTTCTTGCAGGACTCCGGGACCAGCGCCACCCGCCGCTCGTTCGGAGCGGTCTCCGCGGGTACAGCGATGCGCATCGGGCCTCTCGCTTTATGTGACAGGTGTGCCGAATCTATCGGGTCCGGCGCGAGACGCGAGGGGGAAGCTCGCAAACCCGGACCGGGCTGTCATGAATCCACCAGGCCGCTCACCGGAGCAGCGTCACCAGGTACGCGGCGTAGATGCCGAGCAGGAGGAGGCCCTCCACCCGGGTGACCCGCATGCCGCTGCGCAGCACCGGGAAGAGCACGAAGGCGGTCACCAGCATCCAGACCAGGTCCACCCGGAGGGTCTCGGGGGCGACCGGCACCGGCTGGATCATGGCGGTGACGCCCAGGATGCCGAGGATGTTGAAGATGTTGGAGCCGAGCAGGTTGGCCACCGCCACGTCGCTGCGGCCCCGGACCGCGGCCACCACCGAGGCCGCGACCTCGGGCATCGAGGTGCCGATGGCGACCACGGTCAGCCCGATGACCCGCTCCGTCAGGCCGGCGAAGCGGGCCAGTTCCACCGCGCCGAGCACCAGGATCCGGCCGCCGAAGACGAGCAGCAGCAGCCCGGCGCCCACCGCCGCCAGCGCCAGCGCCAGGCGCGCCATCGGCCCGCGCACGGAGCGCCGCTCCGCCTCGGCGGCGAACTGCGCCTCCTCGGCCCCGGCGACCTGCCGGCGCCCCAGGTTCACCATGTAGGCCGTGAAGCCCACCAGGCTCGCCAGGAGGAACGCCCCCTCGGCCCGGTCCACCAGGCCGTCGCGCGCGATGATCGGCACCAGGCAGCTCACCAGCGCCATCACCGGCCATTCCAGCTTCACGGCGGAGCCCGTCACCGGCACGAGCGTGATCAGCGCGGTGATGCCCAGCACCCCGACCACGTTGAAGATGTTGGAGCCGATCACGTTCCCCACGGCGATGGCCGGCTGCCCACCAACGGCGGCGGTGGCACTCACCACGAGCTCGGGGAGGGAGGTCCCCATCGCCACCACCGTCAGGCCGATCACGGCGGGGGTGACGCCGGCCTGGCGGGCGAGGGCCGTGGCACCCCGCACCAGCAGCTCCCCCCCGCCGGCGAGGACGAGGAGGCCGAAGAGGACCAGCCCGGCCGCCAGGGGCAGGCTCACGGGATCCTGGGGAGCGAGAGCCCGCCGGCCGCACCGCGGGTAAGGCGCTTGAGCTCCGACTCCAGCCGCTGCTGCACGCCGTCGAGCTGCGACTTTTCCACCGGCAGCCGCGCCAGCGCCTGACTGGAGAACTCCCCCACCCTGCCGCGCAGGGCGGTGACCTGCTGATCCACCAGCTGGTCCACCGCGGCGCGCGCCTTCTGTTCCGCCCGCGCCAGCTCTTCCGACACCAGCCCCTTGAGGCGCTCGGCGATGGCGTCATCGAGGTTGGACTGCACCCGGAGGGTGGGGCTCGCGATGGTGCCGCCCAGCTCGGCCCGCACCCGGAGCTGGGTCAGCCCGCTCACCACCCGCCAGACGGTGTTCTCGACCAGGCCCGCCGCCCGGAGCCGGCTGGTGTCGGCGCTCCACGCGGCGCGGTCGCTGGTGAGGTCCCAGCTGCCGTGCAGCCGGTCGCCGGAGAGGCTGAAGCTGAAGCCGACGGCGCTGGCGCCGGGATTCACGGTGAAGGGCAGCCCCGGGAGCGGGATGGCCGGGAGCGGCACGCCCCCCACCCGCGCCACCAGCGAATCGGTGGGCGCCTTGCCGTAGTGCCGCGAGAGCAGCGCCAGGTTGACGTCGAGCGGGGTGGCGCCGCCGAGGCGCCCCGCGGCGCTGAGCGTCGCCGGGCGACCGTACAGCGCCGGCTGGCTGGTGATGCCGCCGAAGCTGGCGGCGAAGCGGTGCTGCTCCCCCTGACCCGCCGCCAGGTCGATGCTCCCCTGCCGGAGCAGGAAGCGGGGATACTCCCGCTCCTTCGGAAACTCGACCGTGGTGCCGTCCATCCGGGTGCGTTTGGGGCCGGGCCGGTTCCAGGGCTGCAGGCCCGGCGGCACGTACTTCTGCAGCAGCTGGGCGTAGTAGAGCGCCTGCTGGAAGTAGTCGGTGCTCTGCGTCCCGAAGAGCGACTGCCCGATGTTGGGGGCGTCGAAGCTGGGCAGGTTGAGCAGCCCCCTGGCGAAGGCGTAGTCCCGCTGCCGGGCGGCGTCGACGTCCGCGAGCCCCTGGCCCAGCGCCGCGGCGGAGCCCCGGGCCGACTGCTCCAGCGCCTGCAGCCGCTGGCGCGCCTGCTTGAGCCGGTCGAGGGTGCGCTGCACCTGCTGCGCGGCGTCGCGGGCGCCGGCGAGGCCGAGCTTCTTCGGGTCGGTCTGCGCCAGCCGGGTGGCGAGGGCGCCGGCGCTGTCCACCAGCGGCTTGAGCTCGAGGCCGGCCAGCGACTGCTCGAAGGCGGCGCGGGTGGAATCCACCTGGCCCAGGAACGCCTTCGCGGCCTGCACCGAGCCCAGCTGCTCGGGGTTGAGCACCAGGCTCTTGACGGTGTCCACCCGGCCGAGGGCGAGCTTGGGGAAGTTGAACTTGTCGCGGGCCCAGGCCTCGGTCTCGCGGAGCAGGCGGCCGGCGGGGCTGTTGGGATCGGCGGGGCGCGCGGGGGTGGCACGGGTGGTGAGGAACCGGAGGCCCGACAGCTTCACCTGGTCGATGACGATCTTCTTCTCGGCCAGCGGCACCGGGTCGAGGTCCACGGTGATGGTGCCGGCCTCGAACAGGTTGCGGGCGGGATTGCGCGGGTCGGCGATGGCCAGGTCGCCCACGTCCACGGCGACGTCGCCCTCGCGGATGACGAGGCTGCCGATGTCCACCTGGGTGCCGAGGGTCTCGGAGAGGCTGTCCTCCGCGGACTTGCGGATCAGCGTCTCGGCAAAGAGGAACCAGCAGACCACCAGCAGCACGAGGGCGAGCAGGATGACGCCCACGGCGCGCCAGCGGAAGATCCTGAAGGCGGCGCGGGTCATTCGGGGTTGAACCAGCTGTAGACGTTGTAGGCCTTCGACGCCTTGAGGCCCTTCATGAAGCGGGAGTTCATCACCTTCGCGCCGTAGGTGGCGCGGTAGCGGGCGATGGCGAGCTTGGCGCCCCAGTAGATCGGCACCGTGAGCAGCAGCCACACCACGATGCTGCCGAGGGTCACGGAGTTGTTGAAGTTGGTGTAGGGCAGCAGGGGGATGTTGTACCAGTCGGTCCACAGCCCCGCGAGGCCCGGCGCGCGGAGCAGCGCCAGCCCCACGCGGTCGAAGAGCGGGTCGAGCAGGAAGCCCACCGGGGTGAACAGCGCCATCCCGAGCATCCCGCCGCCGAAGGAGACGTTGAGCAGGACGATCGCCGCGAACAGCACCAGGTTGTGGGCCGAGAGCAGCGGAGTGAGGCCGATGCCCGCCCCCAGCATGATCCCCGCCGCCACCTGGCCGGGGGTGCCGTCGGAGTGGAGGGTCTTGAACAGGGACTGGAGGAGCTTGAGGGCCGTCAGCATACCACAAAGAATAGGCGGGGAGCGGGAAACGGGAAGCGGGGATTGGGCGATTGGGCGATTGGGCGATTGGGCGATTGGGCGATTGGGGGATTGGGGGATTGACCGAGGCCCCTTAGAGCAGGGCGCGGAGGATGCCGAGGAGGGCGGCGGCGGCGAGGACGGGGAGGACGCCGGCCTTGAAGCGGACCAGGGCGGCGAAGGCGGCGAGGGCGATGACGAGGTTGGCGAGGTCGAACCCGCCGCCCTGGGCATCGGGCCAGAGGACGTGGCGGCCGAAGAAGACCGCGAGGCCCAGGATGACGCCCACCACGGCGGCGGTGACGCCGGAGAGCGGCGCGGTGAATCGGGGCTCGCCGTGGGTGGACTCGACCAGCGGCCCGCCGGCCAGGATGAACAGGAACGATGGCAGGAAGGTGAACCAGGTGGCCACCAGCGCGCCGGCAATGCCGGAGGCGAGCGGGTGCGCCGCGCCGAGGGGTGTGACCTGCCACCCGCCGACGAAGCCCACGAAGGTCACGACCATGATGAGCGGCCCGGGGGTGCTCTCGCCGAGGGCGAGGCCGTCGATCATCTGCGGGCCGGTGAGCCAGCCGTAGTGCCCGACCGCGCCCTGGTACACATAGGGGAGCACCGCGTAGGCGCCCCCGAAGGCGAGCAGCGCCGCGGTGGTGAAGAACCAGGCCATCCGGGTGAGGGCGCCGTGCCAGCCCCCGGTGAGCGCGAGGGCGCCGAGGGGCACGATGCAGCAGGCCAGCCCCACCGCCACCACGCGGAGGAAGCGTGGCAGCGACCAGCGGGCATGAGGCGGCGGCGGGGCGGCGTCATCGACCACCGCGGCGGCGGCGCCGTGGGCGGGCGTGGCCCGCGCAAAGGCGGCGGGCAGCAGCCGCTGGCCCACGAGCCCCGCCAGGGCGGCGGCGGCGATCACCAGGGGGAACGGGACGCCGAGCAGGGTGTTGGCGGCGAAGCCGAGCAGTGCGATGCCCCACAGCAGCGGGTGGGTGAGGGTGCGCTGGCCGATGCGGTGCACCGCGTGGAGCACCAGGGCGAGCACCGCGGGCTGGAGCCCGGCGAAGAGGCCCGCCACGGCGGGGAGGTGACCCAGCGCGGCGTAGGTCCACGAGAGCAGGATGAGCAGGACCAGCGAGGGCAGGATGAACAGGGCGCCCGCCAGGAGGCCGCCTGGGGTGCGGTGCAGCAGCCACCCGATGTAGGTGGCGAGCTGCTGGGCCTCGGGGCCCGGGAGCAGCATGCAGTAGTTGAGCGCGTGGAGGAACCGGCCCTCGCTCACCCAGCGGCGGCGCTCCACCAGCTCCTCGTGCATGAGGGCGATCTGCCCCGCCGGCCCCCCGAAGCTCACGCAGCCGAGCCAGAGCCAGAAGCGCGCGGCGACGCCGAACGGCACCGGGGCGAGGGGCTCCACGCCGCCCTTACCGGTGCCGCCGGGAGATGATATCCTTCGCGCGCCATGGCCCGTCAGACTGCCCCCCTGGAAGTCCACAAGTTCGGAGGTGCCTCGCTCGCCGATCCCCAGGCGGTGCGGCACGCCGTGTCGATCCTGCAGGCCCGCCCCGGCCCGCGGGTGGTGGTCGTCTCCGCGATGGCGGGGGTGACCGACCTGCTGCTCACCGCGGCCGCGAAGGCGCAGGCCGGCGATGTCACGGCCGCGTACCAGGCGGCGGCGCAGCTCCGGGAGCGGCACCACGCCGCCGCGAAGGCGCTCGCCCCGGCCGGCGCGGTGCGCAACGAGCTGCTGGCCTTCATCGACGCGCAGCTGGACGAGCTGGAGACGCTGGCCAAGGGGCTGTCGATCCTGCGGGAGCTGACCCCCCGCACCAGCGATTTCCTGGTGGCCCGGGGGGAGCGGCTCTCGGCGCGGCTGGTGACCGCCGCGCTGCTCGCCGCCGGGGTGAGCACCAAGTATATCGACGCCACGGAGGTGGTGAGCACCGACGCGGGCTTCGGCAACGCCTCGCCCGACCTCGACGGCACCGACGCGCGGATGCGGAAGGTGCTCAGGCCGCTGCTCGCCCGGGGCGTGACGCCGGTGGTGACGGGGTTCATCGGCCGGGCGCCGTCGGGAGAGGTCACCACGCTGGGCCGGGGGGGCTCCGACCTGACGGCGGCGCTGGTGGGCCGCGCCCTGGGCGCCGCGCGGGTGAACCTGTGGAAGGACGTGCCGGGGCTGCTCACCGCCGACCCGCGGGTGGTGCCCGACGCGCGGGTGCTGCCCCAGCTCAACGTGCGCGAGGCGGCGGAGCTGGCCTACTACGGCGCCAAGGTGCTGCACCCCCGGGCGCTGATCCCGATCCTGGGCCGCAAGGTGCCGCTCTTCGTGCGGCCCTTCGCCACACCGGCCGACGAGGGCACGGAGGTGTCGGAACGGGTGACCGGGCTCGAGGTGCCGGTGAAGGCGCTCTCCGGCGCGGGGGGCCAGGCGCTGGTGACGGTCGAGGGGAACGGGATGCTCGGCGTGCCGGGCGTGGCGGCGCGGACCTTCGCGGCGCTGCACCGGGAGGGGATCTCGGTGTCGCTGATCACCCAGGCCAGCTCGGAGCACTCGATCTGCTTCTCGGTGCCGGCGGAGAGCGCGGAGGCGGCGCGGCGCTGCCTCACCGATGCCTTCCGCGACGAGATCACCCACCGCGAGATCGACGGGGTGCGCCTGACACCCGGCGTGGCCACGATCGCGGTGGTGGGGCTCGGCATGGCCGGGACGCCGGGGGTGGCGCGGCGGGTGTTCTCCGCGCTGGCGGACGGCGGGATCAACGTCATCGCGATCGCCCAGGGCTCGAGCGAACTCAACATCTCGGCGGTGGTGGGCGAGGCGCAGGCGCGGGACGCCCAGCGCGCCATCCACGCCGCCTTCCAGCTGGGCAAGGTAGGCGGCGGCTCGGCCGCGCCGCGCGACCGCCTGGACATCTTCCTGCTCGGCTTCGGGCGCATCGGGCGCAGCTTCACCGAGCTGGTGGGCGAGCTGCCGGCCCAGGGGCCCAAGGTGCGGATCGTGGGCGTGGCCGACCGCAGCGGGGTGGTGTTCGATCCGGCCGGCCTCTCGGCCCACCGGCTCACGGCGGTGGCGCGGGAGAAGGCCAAGGGCCACTCGCTGCGGCACCTCGAGGGCGGGGCGCCGTGGAACGCCGAGTTCGCGGTGAAGGCCGCCTCCCGGCACGCGCTGTCGCACCCGGTGCTGGTGGACGTGACCGCCGACGACACCACCGAGGTGCTGCGCGGGGCGCTCAGCCACGGCATGGACGTGGTGCTCGCCAACAAGAAGCCGCTGGCGGGGAGCGCGGCCAGCGCGGAGGCGCTGCTGGCGCTGGCCCAGAGCCACGGCCGCCGGCTGCGGCACGAGGCCACGGTGGGCGCCGGCCTGCCCGTGATGGACACCTTCGCCAAGCTGCTCGAGACCGGGGACGAGGTGCTGTCGATCGAGGGGTGCCTCTCGGGGACCCTCGGCTTCCTGCTCTCCGAGCTGGAGCGGTGGAAGAAGTTCTCCGACGCCCTCCGGGCGGCGATGGACAAGGGCTTCACCGAGCCCGACCCGCGCGACGACCTCTCCGGCGCCGACGTGGCGCGGAAGGCGCTCATCCTGGGCCGGCTCATGGGCTTCAGCGGCGAGCCGGGCTCGGTGGTGACCGAATCGCTGGTGCCCCCCGACGCGCGGGCGCTGCCGCTCAAGCAGTTCCTCGCCCGGCTCGGCACCTGGGACGAGCACTTTGCCCGCAAGGTCCGCGACGCGCAGCAGTCCGGGAAGGTGCTGCGCTACGTGGCCACGGTGTCGCCGCGACGGCTCCGGGTGGGGCTCACCGCGGTGAGCCCCGAGAGCCCCTTCGCCGCGCTCAAGGGGACCGACAACCAGATCGTGTTTACCACCGCGCGCTACAAGGAGCATCCGCTGGTGATCCGCGGCCCGGGCGCCGGTCCGCTGGTGACGGCCGCGGGGGTGCTCAACGACGTGCTGGCGCTGGCGAGGAGGTAGGGGGCGAGCAGGCGATTGGGCGATTGGGTGATTGGGTGGTTGGGCGGTTGGGTGGTTGGGCGGTTGGGTGGTTGGGCGGTTGGGCGGTTGGGTGATTGGGCGATTGGGCGCCACCGAGGGCCCTTCGTGAGCCGCACTGCGGCGACCCGGGCCCGAGGGTGATGGGGCGATGGGGCGGTTCGTGAGCGAATCGAGGTGACGTCTGGCGATTGATCGGGTGCGGGTGTTCGCGCCGGGAAGCGTGGGGAACGTGGGCCCCGGGCTCGACATCATGGGGATGGCGCTGGCCGGCCCCGGGGATGTCGTGGAGGCGGCGCGCGCGGCGGAGCCGGGCGTGGTGGTGCTCGACGCCGGCCATCCCGACCTCCCGAAGGAAGCCGGCGCCAACACCGCCGCGCTGGCGGCCCAGGCGGCGCTCCGCGCCGCGGGCCGCGCCGACGCCGGCCTCACCCTCCGCATCACCAAGGGACTGCCGCTCTCCGGCGGCCAGGGCGGCAGCGCCGCCAGCGCCGTGGCCGGCGCGGTGGCGGCCAATGCGCTGCTCGACCTCCGGCTCACCGAGCAGCAGCTGCTCGAGTCGGCCCTGGCCGCCGAGGCGTGCGTGGCGGGGTGGCACCTGGACAACATCCTGCCGTCGCTCATCGGCGGGATCGTGCTGATCCGCGACGCCCGCGCCTGTGACTACGCCCGGCTCCCCTGGCCCGCCGGGCTGCGGGTGGTGGTGGCGCACCCGGGGCAGCGGCTGCGCACCGCCGAGGGGCGCGCGGTGCTGCCGCGGGAGGTCCCGCGTGACGTGGCGGTGTACCAGGCGGCGCAGGTGGCGGGGATGGTATTGGCGTTCGCCACCGGCGACCTCGCCCTGCTGCGCCGCTCGCTCGACGACCGCATCGCGGAGCCGGCGCGGGCGCCGCTGCTGCCCGGCTTCCCCGCCGCCAAGGCGGCGGCGCTCGAGGCCGGCGCCCTCGGCTGCTCCATCTCGGGCAGCGGGCCCACGGCCTTTGCCTTCGCGGCGGACGACGCGGCGGGTGCGGTGATCGCCACCGCCATGGAGCGGGCCTACGCCGGCGCCGGGGTGCCCTGCACCACCCGGGTCACCGAGGTGAGCGGCACCGGCGCCCGCCTGCTCGAGGGGCCCTGATGGCCAGCGTCCAGGTCTGCGCCGCCTGCGGCGACCAGTACGGCGAGCTCGATCCCGCGGTGCGCTGCGACTGCGGCGGGCTGCTCGAGCTGCGGCACGACCCGCCCGCCGAGGATGGCGCGAGCCTGCGGCGGCTGTTCGAGGAGCGCTGGGGCCAGCGCGACGACGCCAACCTCTCCGGGGTGTGGCGCTACCGCGAGCTGGTGCTGCCGTCGGTGGGCGACCAGATGGTCACCCACCCCGAGGGCAACACCCCCCTGCTCCGCCGGCCGGCGATCGCCACCTGGGCGGGGCTGCCGCTGCTCCGCCTCAAGCACGAGGGCCACAACCCCACCGGGTCGTTCAAGGACCGGGGGATGACCGTGGGCGTGACCCAGGCAAAGCGCATCGGCGCCCGGGCCATCGCCTGCGCCAGCACCGGCAACACCTCCGCGGCGCTCGCGGCGTACGGCGCCCAGGCGGGGATCCCGGCGCTGGTGTTCGTGCCGGCGGGCCAGGTGGCGCTGGGCAAGCTGTCGCAGTCGCTGGCCTACGGGGCGCGCACCCTGCTGGTGCGGGGCGACTTCGACGCCTGCCTGGCGCTGGTGCAGCAGGCCGCCGACCAGCTCGGCGTGTACCTGCTCAACTCCATCAACCCCTACCGGCTCGAGGGGCAGAAGAGCATCGTGCTCGAGCTGCTGCACCAGCTGTGCTGGGAGGTGCCCGACTGGATCGTGCTGCCGGCGGGGAACCTCGGCAACACGGCGGCCTTCGGGAAGGCGCTGGTGGAGGCGAAGGCGGCGGGGCTCATCGACCGGCTGCCGCGGATCGCGGCGGTGCAGGCGGCGGGGGCGGCGCCGTTCGCGCGGGGCTTCGCGGAGGGATTCGCGGCGCGGCACACGGTCAAGGCGGAGACCATCGCCACGGCCATCAAGATCGGCGACCCGGCGAGCTGGGACCGCGGGGTACGCACCATCCGCGACACCGACGGCGTGGTGACGTCGGTGAGCGACGCCGAGATCCTCGAGGCCAAGGCGGTGATCGACGCCGCCGGCGTGGGCTGCGAGCCGGCGAGCGCCGCGAGCGTGGCCGGGGCGCGAAAGCTCCGCGCGGCGGGGGTCATCGCCCACGACGCGCGGGTGATGGCGGTGCTCACCGGTCACGTGCTCAAGGACCCGGGGGCGCTGCTCACCTACCACCAGGAGACCGACCCGCCGCCGGCCCGCGCCAACCGGCCCATCGAGATCGACGCGGACCTGCGGGAGGTGGAGCGGGTGATGAAGTAAGGCGGTTGGGCGGTTAGGCGGTTGGGCGGTTGGGCGGTTGGGCGCGACCGAGGGCCCTTCGGGAGCCGCATAGCGGCGACCCGGGCCCGAGGGAGAGGGCGATTGGGCGGTTGGGCGGTTGGGCGGCGAGGTACCGAACCGCCTAACCGCCCAACCGCCTAACCGTTCTGGCGATCGCCTCCCGCAGCTCCACGTAGGCCTGCGGATCCACCTCGCGGAACGGCGCCATCACGTGAGCCACCTTCCCGCCCGGCGCCACCACGAAGAGCGTGCGATTGTCCATCTTGTACTTCGGCTCCCAGGCGCCGAAGGCGCGGCCCATCGCGCCGTCAGGGTCGCTCAGGAAGGTGAACGGGTAGTCCTTGTCCTTTGCCCAGCTGGCGAGCTCGGCCGCCGGGTCCACGCTGACGGCCAGCAGTGTCACCTTGCTGGTGTCTCCTACGAGCGTCGCGTACTGATCACGGTACGCGTCCATTTGGACCGTTCAGCCGCTGGTCCGCGCCTTGTAGAAGAACGCGATGACGAGGGTGTGGTCGCGGAGGTCGCTCAGGCGCACGGGGCGCTGGAGCACGCCGCCCCGGGTGGCGCCGGTCAGCGCCAGGTCCGGGACCTGGTCACCGGGCTTGAGGGGCGCCGGTGCCTGCGCGGTGAGCGCGGTGGCGGCGAGCAGCAGGCCCGCCGCGGTGAGCATGCGTGGCATTCCGTCTCCGGTTGCAGGTTCCCTGAAGGTACCGCCTAACCGCCCAACCGCCTAACCGCCTAACCGCCCAACCGCCCAACTGCCACTCCCGCGCGCCCGAGTCGCCTCCCTTACCGCGCCGCCATCACCTTCCAGATCGTCCCGGACCCCTCGTCGGCGATGTAGAGCGAGCCATCGGGGCCGGCGGCCACGCCGGCGGGGCGGAGGCTGGTGGGTCCGCGGCTGCCGGTGGCGAAGGTCTCGTACTGCCCGGTGGGGCGGCCGCTCGCGTCGAAGGGGACGAAGACCACCCGGTAGCCCTGCTGCGGCAGCGGGGCGCGGTTCCAGGAGCCGTGGAAGGCAACGAACGCCCCGCCGCGGTAGCGCTCGGGGAACTGGGTGCCGGCGTAGAAGGCGATGGCCATGGGGGCCCAGTGGCCCGGGAAGCCGATCAGGGGCGCCTTCTTCGCCTCGCAGCGGGTGGTGCGGCGGCCGTCGCCGCCGTACTCGGGGGCGAGGACCCGCTTGCCCTGGCGCTGGTCGAAGTAGCAATAGGGCCAGCCGAAGTCGTCGCCGGCGTTCACCTGCAGGAACTCCTCGGCGGGGAGCTCGGCGTTCTGCTCGTCGGTGAAGCCCCAGTTGGCGCCGAGCTGGTCGCGGCCGTGGGGCGCCGCGAAGAGCCGCCCGGTGCCCGGCTGCACGGCGAGGGCCATGGCGTTGCGGAGCCCGGTGGCGTAGCGGGTGCCGTCCTGGTAGCGCTGGCCGGGCCGGGTGGCGCTGAACCGCCACAGGCCGGCACGCTCCTCGAGCTCGGTGCAGGGGTCGTGGCCGGGGGAGCGGTTGCTGCGGTCGGCGTGCTGGCAGCTGTTGGTCTCGGAGCCGATGTTGACGATCAGGGTGTCGCCGCCGAGGAAGGCGAGGGTCTTGGCGCCGTGGCCGCCGGTGGGGAGGCGGTCGACCATCGTCTCGGCGGCACCCTGGGGCTGGTCCTCGCCGGGGGTGAGGCGCCAGCGGACCAGGCGGCTCGGGGCGGCGAGCCAGAGGTAGCCGTCGCGGAAGGCGATGCCGGTGCCGCCTTCCTCGCCGAAGGCCTTCCGGCTGTCGGCCACGCCGTCGCCGTTGGTGTCGCGGAGCAGCACCACGCCGGGCCCCCCGCCGCCGAGGGCGGCGGCGACGTCGCCATTGGGGAGGACGGTGATCTGGCGCACCCGCCCGAGGCGCTCGGCGACCACCACGGCGCAGAATCCCTCGGGGAGGACCAGCCCGTTCTCGCGGCTACAGGTGGGGGGCGCGGGGGCGTGCGCGGGGGCCGGGAGGGTGTCGCCCCCGAGGGAGAGCAGGGCGCCACCGAGGGACATCAGGGGGAGGAACCGCATCCGGGGACTCCGTGAGGGGGGCGTTCTCCGAGGGAAGATAGCCCCCCGCGGGGCCGTTTCCAGAGGGGAAAATGCCGTTTTCCCTCTTGCACTCGGGGGGCAACCCCTTAGTTTGGGTCTCGCGCGGCGCGGCGTCGCTCGCGCGGAACGCGTCAAATCACCCCTGATGGAGGCACCTGATGGCCACGAAGAAGAAGGCGCCGGCCAAGAAGAAGGCCGCGAAGAAGGCCACGAAGCGGAAGCCGAATGCGGCGTTTATGAAGGCCCTGACGCCTTCGCCCCTGCTCGCGGCCGTCGTGGGCGAGAAGGCCCTCGCCCGGACCGAGGTGATCAAGAAGCTGTGGGCGTACATCAAGAAGCACGGCCTGCAGGACAAGAAGAACCGCCGCGCGATCAACGCCGACGCCAAGCTGAAGCCGCTGTTCAAGAAGGACCAGGTGACCATGTTCGACCTGGCGAAGATCGCCAACAAGAACCTGAGCTAGTCCACGGTCCCTGCCGGTACGTGTTCCAAGGGCGCCCCCGTCGGGGCGCCCTTCGCGTTTCCCGCCCGGGCGCGGCGCGAGCCTTGGCACGGTGGGGGGCCCCCGTCATATTCCCCGCCCTATGGCCGGCGAATACATCTTCACGATGCGCGACCTCCGCAAGGTCGTGCCCCCCAGCAAAGAGATCCTCAAGGGCATCTACCTGTCGTTCTACCCGGGCGCCAAGATCGGCGTGCTGGGCGCGAACGGCGCGGGGAAGTCCACCCTGCTGCGCATCATGGCGGGGGTCGACAAGGACTTCCAGGGCGAGGCCAAGCCGCTCGCGGGGACGCGGATCGGCTACCTGCCGCAGGAGCCGCAGCTCGACCCCGCCAAGGACGTGCGGGGCAACGTCGAGGACGGCGTGGCCCACCTGCGCAAGCTGCTCGACGACTTCAACGAGATCTCGATGAAGTTCGCCGAGCCGATGGACGACGCGGCGATGGAGAAGCTGCTGGAGAAGCAGGGGCGGCTGCAGGAGCAGATCGACCACCTGAACCTCTGGGAGCTGGACCACAAGCTCGACCTGGCGATGGACGCGCTGCGGCTGCCGCCGGGCGACGCCGACGTGACCAAGCTCTCGGGCGGCGAGAAGCGCCGGGTGGCGCTGTGCCGGCTGCTCCTGTCCGAGCCGGACATGCTGCTGCTGGACGAGCCCACCAACCACCTCGACGCCGAGAGCGTGGCGTGGCTGGAGAAGTACCTGGAGACCTTCCCCGGCACCGTGGTGGCGATCACCCACGACCGGTACTTCCTCGACAACGTGGCCAAGTGGATCCTCGAGCTCGACCGCGGGGCGGGCATCCCGTGGGAGGGGAACTACTCCAGCTGGCTGGCGCAGAAGTCCAAGCGGATGGCGGTGGAGGAGAAGCAGGCCAGCGCCCGGCAGAAGACGCTGGAGCGGGAGCTCGAGTGGGTGCGGATGGCGCCCAAGGCGCGGCAGGCCAAGAGCAAGGCGCGCCTGCAGCGGTTCGAGCAGCTGCGGGAGGAGGCGGAGCGGGTGAGCGAGGGGTCGGTCGAGATCCTCATCCCGGTGCCGGAGCGGCTGGGCGACGAGGTGGTGGTGGCCAAGAACGTGAGCAAGGGCTACGGCGACCGGCTGCTGTTCGAGAACCTGAGCTTCGCGCTGCCGCGGGGCGGCATCGTGGGGGTGATCGGCGCCAACGGCGCCGGCAAGACCACCCTGTTCCGGATGATCGCCGGCCAGGAGACGCCCGACAGCGGTGAGCTGATCGTGGGCAAGACGGTCAAGCTTTCCTACGTGGACCAGTCGCGCGATGCCCTCGACGGCGCCAAGACGGTGTACGAGGAGATCTCGGGGGGGCAGGACGAGCTGCTCTTCGGCACCCGCAAGGTGAACGCGCGGGCCTACTGCACCGGCTTCAACTTCCGGGGCCCCGACCAGCAGAAGCGGGTGAAGGACCTCTCGGGCGGCGAGCGCAACCGGCTGCACATGGCCAAGCTGCTCAAGACCGGCGGCAACCTGCTGCTGCTCGACGAGCCCACCAACGACCTCGACGTGGACGTGCTCCGCGCCCTCGAGGACGCGCTGCTCGGCTTCGCGGGCTGCGCGGTGGTCATCTCCCACGACCGCTGGTTCCTCGACCGCATCGCCACCCACATCCTGGCCTTCGAGGGCAACAGCGAGGTGATGTGGTACGAGGGGAACTACCAGGACTACGCCGCCGACTTCAAGAAGCGGAAGGGCGTGGACGCGAGCCAGCCGCACCGGGTGAAGTTCAAGCCGCTGCATCGGTAGGCGGTTCGGCGGTTGGACGGTTGGGCGGTTGGTCCACGGACGAACCGCCGAACCGTCCAACCGACTAACCGCCTTCAGGAAGCCCGCTTCACACCATCCTCCTGATGCCTTCCACCCGGGGAGGCTTCCTTCCGGCATGCTGCTGCCCATCATCCACGCGGCCGTCACCTGGTTCATGACCGGCCTGATCTGGTTCGTGCAGGTGGTCCACTACCCCCTCATGGGCCGGGTGGGCCTGGGGGAGGCGCCGGGGTACGCCGCCTCGCACCAGCGGCGGGTCTCCCTGGTGGTGGGCCCCGTGATGCTCCTCGAGGGGATCACCGCGCTGGCCCTGGTGGCGTCCCCGCCGCTGGCGTACAGCCGGGCCCTCCCCGCCGTGGGGCTCGCCATGCTGGTCTTCGTCTGGGCCTCCACGGCCATGCTGCAGATGCCGATGCACGGCCACCTGCTGGCCGGCTCGGACGCGAAGGCGCACCGGCGGCTGGTGGCCACCAACTGGATCCGGACGGTGCTGTGGACGCTGCGGGCGCTGCTGGCGGCCCGGCTGCTGCTCCCCGCCGGCTAGGGGGCCTCCCCGCGGGTTTCGGTCCCCCCCGATTCTGAGTACCTTCCCCCTCGCCAGTCCGCGCCCCGCCCAGACCCGAGTGCAATGACCCAGCCGCGCCTTCGCCTGCCCTATCTGCCCCCCCGGATCGAGGGGCTGGCCACCCTCGCAACCAATCTGTGGTGGAGCTGGTCCACCGACGCCCGCACGCTCTTCCGCAAGGTGGACGAGCCGCTGTGGCACATGACCAAGCACAACCCGCTGGCGCTGCTCAAGCGGGTGGACCCCGCCCGGCTGGCGGCCTGCGCCGCCGACCCCGGCTTCCTGGCCCAGTACGACCGGCTCATGGACACGGCGGCCCGGGCGCTGGGCTCCCCGGACACCTGGTTCCACCGGCAGCACCCCGACCTGACCCGTCCGGTGGCGTATTTCTGCGCCGAGTTCGGGCTGCACAACTCGGTGCCGATCTACTCCGGCGGCCTCGGCATCCTGGCCGGCGACCACCTGAAGACCGCCTCCGACCTGGGGCTCCCCCTGGTGGGGGTGGGGCTGTTCTACACCAAGGGCTACTTCGACCAGCAGCTGCGGCTCGACGGCTGGCAGGAGGACAGCGACGTCCGGTTCGACGTCGACACCATCCCGCTGGAGCGGATGCTCGGGCCGGGCGGGGAGCCCTACCTGACGGTGGTCCGCACCTTCGGGCGGCCGGTGCACCTCGGCGCCTGGCGGATGCAGGTGGGCCGGGTGCCGGTGTACCTGCTCGACACCAACCTCGAGCTCAACGACCCCGCCGACCGGGAGCTCTCCGCCAAGCTGTATGCCGGCGGCCCCGACATGCGGTTGCGGCAGGAGTGGCTGCTCGGCGTGGGCGGGGTGCGGGTACTGCGCGCCGCGGGGGTGGACCCGGCGGCGTGGCACGCCAACGAGGGCCACGCCGCGTTCATGCTGGTGGAGCGGCTGCGCGAGCTGGTGGCGGCGGGCCGGTCGTTCGACGAGGCATGGGCCGAGGTGCGGGCCCGGAGCATCTTCACGACCCACACCCCGGTGCCGGCGGGCCATGACCGCTTCGGGGTGGACCAAGTGCTGGCCTGTGCCGCCAACGTGTGGGAGGAACTCGGGATCAGCCCCGAGCGGTTCGTGGCGATCGGCAGCCACCCGGAGGACAGCCACCCGCTGTTCCACATGACCGCCACCGCCATCCGGCTCTCGGCCCGGGTGAACGGCGTGGCGGAGAAGCACGGCGAGGTGTCGCGCGAGATCTGGAACCCGCTCTGGCCCCAGGCGCGGCCGGAGGAGGTGCCGATCGGCGCGGTGACCAACGGGGTGCACCTCCCCACCTGGATGTCGGGGCAGCTCCGGCAGCTGCTCGACCGGCACCTGGGCGAGGGGTGGCTGGAGCGGCGTGACGAGCCGGGCTTCTGGGAGTCGGTGCTGACGCTCGACGACCAGGAGCTGTGGAACCTCCACACCGACATGAAGCTCAACCTGTTCACCTTCATCCGGGAGGACGCCCGGCGGCGGTGGACGGAGCGGTGGAAGGAGGCGGCGCACATGGTGGGCGCGGGCACCCTGCTCTCGCCGGGGGCGCTCACCATCGGCTTCGCGCGGCGGTTCGCCACCTACAAGCGGGCGGCGCTGCTGTTCTCGGACTTCGACCGGCTGCGCGAGCTGCTGGTGAACCCGTGGCGGCCGGTGCAGCTGGTGTTCGCGGGCAAGGCGCACCCGGAGGACCAGCCCGGCAAGGAAGTGCTGCAGCAGGTGTACGCCTTCACCCGCGACCCCCGGCTCGAGGGGCGGGTGGCGTTCATCGAGGACTACGAGATGCACCTGGCCCACCGGCTGGTGCAGGGCGTGGACCTGTGGCTCAACATGCCGCGGGTGCCCCTGGAGGCGTGCGGCACCAGCGGCATGAAGGCGGCGCTCAACGCGGTGCCCCAGCTCTCCACCCTCGACGGCTGGTGGGCCGAGGGCTTCAACGGGATGAACGGGTGGGCCATCCCCCCGGTGCAGCCGGGGGAGCAGGCCGACGCCACCGACGTGGAGCACCTCTACGACCTGCTGGAGCAGCAGGTGGTGCCGATGTACTACAAGCGCGACGCCCGCGGGCTGCCCACGGAGTGGCTGCTGCGGATGAAGCACGCGCTGCGGCACGCCGGGGAGCACTTCGCCGCCCGGCGCATGGTGCAGGACTACGTCACCCGCTACTACGCCCCGGCGATGCGGGGGGAGATGCCGCCCAGTGTCCCGCCCATCTGACCTCCGGACCACGGGGGAGCACCGCGCCGCCGCGAGCCCGCTGGGGATCGTGGACGGGCAGCCCGTGGGCGTGGTGCACCTGGCGGCGGAGTACGGCTGGCTGGCGCGCACCGGCGGGCTGGCGGAGGCGGTGGCGGGGCTGGCCTCGACCCAGGCCGCGGCCGGCATCCCGGTGTCGGTGATCATCCCGCTGCATCGCTCGGTGCGCAGCGGCGCCGCGGGGCTGGAGCGGGTGGCGGGGCCGTTCCACGTGCGGGTGGGCCCGCGGATGGAGGAGGCGCGGCTGTTCCGGATCCCCACCGAGCCGGGCAAGCCGAAGATCTACTGCATCGAGTCGCATTACTTCGACCGCGCCGGGCTGTACGGCGAGTCGGGGATGGACTACGGCGACAACCTGCAGCGCTGGGCCTTCTTCTGCCGCGCGGCGCTGGAGATGCTGCCCCGGGTGGCGCGGAGCCCCTGCGTGCTGCACTGCCACGACTGGCACACCGCGCTGGCGCCGGTGTACCTGCGGGTCTACCACCACGACCTGCCGTTCGCGCGCGGGATCCGCAGCGTGCTCACGGTGCACAACGCCGGCTTCCAGGGGCACTACGCCGCCGACGGCGTGCCCGACATCGGCCTGCCCTGGGAGCTCTACACCTGGCAGCACCTCGAGTGGCACGACAAGCTCAACCTGCTCAAGGGCGGCCTCAAGTTCGCCGACGCGGTGACCACGGTGAGCCCCACCCACGCGCACGAGCTGCGCACCCCGGTGGGCGGCTTCGGGCTGCACGACGTCTTCCTGGCGCTGGGCGACCGGTTCACCGGCATCGTCAACGGCATCGACATGACCGAGTGGGACCCGGCCCACGACCCGCACATCACCGCCACCTACTCGGTGGAGGACCTGGCCGGGAAGGCGCGCTGCAAGGCGGCGCTGCAGCGCAGCTTCGGGCTGCCGCAGCGGCGGCGCATCCCGCTGTTCGCCATGACCGCGCGGATGACGCACCAGAAGGGGCTCGAGCTGATCACCGGCGAGTACTCGCTGTTCATGCTCGAGGCCCAGTTCATCTTCCTCGGCACCGGCGAGGCCAAGTACGAGGCGCTGCTCAAGATGTACGAGTCGCGCTGGCCCGACCGGATCAGCGTGCACCTGGGCTTCTCGGAGCGGCTGGAGCACCGGCTGATGGCGGGGGCCGACATCTACCTGATGCCCTCGCTGTACGAGCCCTGCGGCCTGGCCCAGCTGCGGGCGGAGCGTTACGGCGCGGTGCCGCTGGCGCGGCGGGTGGGTGGCCTGGCCGACACCATCGAGGACATGCAGACGGGCTTCCTGTTCGACGAATACAGCTCGGAGGACCTGCTCCGGGTGGCCCGGCACGTGATGGACCGCTACCACGAGCCGCCGGCGTGGGAGCAGATGATGCGGAACGCCATGCAGAAGGACTTCTCGTGGGACCGCTCGGGCGAGAAGTACCTGGGGGTGTACCGCCGCATCCTCGACCACGCGCCGGTCGCCTAGGAGTGGCCATGGACTTCGTGCTCGCGCTGCACAGCCACCTGCCCTACGTGCTCAACCACGGGCGGTGGCCCCACGGCAGCGACTGGATCTGCGAGGCGGCGATCGACACCTACCTGCCGCTCCTGTCGGTGCTCGACCGGCTGGAGGCGGAGGGAGTGGCGGCGCCGCTCACCATCGGCATCACCCCGATCCTGGCCAACCAGCTGGAGAGCCCCGACTTCGCGGCGGAGCTCGAGGCGTACTTCGCGCAGCGGCTCGAGGCCTGCGAGGAGGCGGCCGCCTCCCTCACCGAGACCGGCGACGCCCACCTGATCCCGCTGGCCGACTTCTGGCGCGCCCACCTGCTCGGGCTCCGGCAGCTGTTCCGGGCCGCCGACCGGAACCTGGCCCGGGCCTTCCGGCGCCACGCCGAGGCGGGCCGGGTGGAGCTCATCTCCTGCGGCGCCACCCACGGCTTCCTGCCGCTGCTGGCCACCGACGAGAGCATCCGGCTGCAGCTGCTGCTGGGCCGTGCGGAACATCGCCGCATCTTCGGGACCGACCCGGCGGGGCTGTGGCTCCCCGAGTGCGCCTACCGCCCCCGGGGCCACTGGCAGCCGCTGCCGGAGGCCCCCGATCCCGGCGTGCGCGAGGGCATCGAGGTGCACGTGCAGGAGGCGGGCTTCCGCTACTTCTTCGTGGACAGCCACCTCGCCGCCGCCGGCCAGGCGTTCCGGTTCTATGGCGCCGACTGGGGCGAGTGGCGGATGGAAGTCGAGGGCAGGCTGGGGGAAGCCGCGGCGCGGCGGCTCACCGACCCGGGCGACGAGCCGGAGGCCCCGAACACGCCCTACGAGGCGTACCGCGTGGCGGGCGCCGCCGGCCCCACCGGCGTGAGCGCCTTTGTCCGCGACCCGGTGGCCTCCCGGCAGGTGTGGAGCCGGCAGGAGGGGTACCCGGGCGACGAGTGGTACCTCGAGTTTCACAAGATCCGGTGGCCCGGCGGGCTCCGCTACTGGCGGGTGAGCGCCCCCGGCTCCGACCTGGGCGCCAAGGAGCCGTACCACCCCGACCGCGCCATCGAGCGCGCCGGGGCGCACGGCCGGCATTTCGCCTCGCTGCTGGGCCGGCTGGCCGACTCGCCCATGCGGCGGGCGGCCGGCAACCTGGTGGCGGTGCCGTTCGACACCGAGCTGTTCGGGCACTGGTGGTTCGAGGGGGTGGAGTTCCTCTCCCAGGTGTATCGCGCGGTGCGGGGCTACCCGGGAGTGCGGCCGGTGACCGCGAGCCGCCACCTGGCCGGCGCCACCGGCGAGCGGGCCATCCACCTCACCACCGGCTCGTGGGGCGCCAACGGCAACTTCAGCATGTGGCTCAACGACGAGACCGCCTGGACCTGGCCCCGGCTGTGGGCCATCGAGGCGCGCTTCTGGGCCGCGGCCCCCGCCGCCCTCGGCGACGACGCGGCGCGGCCGGTGCTGGCGCAGGCGGCGCGCGCCATGCTGCTGGCGATGAGCTCCGACTGGCAGTTCATCATCTCCACCGGCGCGGTGACCGACTACGCCATCAAGCGCTTCACCGAGCACTGCGCCGACGCGGAGCTCTTCCTCACGGCGCTGGAGGGCGGCCCCGCGGCCATCGCCGGCGCGCAGGCCGAGGCGGCCAGCCAGTGGCGCCGCGACCACGTCTTTCCCGACGTGCTGGACACCGTGGCCCAGGTGCTGGCAAAGCGACCGGCCCCCGCGGCGTGAGCGGCCCGCGTTCGATCGTCGTCCACGGCCACTTCTACCAGCCGCCGCGGGAGGATCCGTGGCTGGACGAGGTGGAGGCCGATCCCTCCGCCGCCCCCGCGCACGACTGGAACGAGCGGATCGAGCAGGAGTGCTACCGGGCGGTGGGCGCGGCCCGCCTCCCCGGCGCCGGTGGCCGCATCGCGCGGATCGTCAACCTGTACGAGTGGATGAGCTTCAACGTCGGGCCCACGCTGCTCGAGTGGCTGGAGCACGCCGCACCCGACACCTACCAGCTGCTGCTCCAGGCCGACCGCGCCAGCGCGGCGCGCCTGGGCCACGGCAATGCCGTGGCGATGCCCTACCACCACGCCATCCTGCCCCTCTCCACCCGCCGCGAGAAGGTCACCGAGGTCCGCTGGGGCATCGCCGACTTCCGGCGCCGCTTCGGCCGCGACCCCGAGGGGATGTGGCTGCCGGAGACGGCCGTGGACGAGGAGACCCTCGACGTCCTGGCACAGGAGGGGATCCGCTTCACCATCCTGGCCCCCACCCAGGTGGATCCGGTGCCCCCGGCCGGCCTCCCCGCCCTGGTGCACACCCTCGGCGGCCGCAGCATCGCGGTGTTCGTGTACGACGGCGCCATCTCGCACGACGTGGCCTTCGGCCCGCTGGTGCGCGACGGCCTGGCCTGGGGCGCCCGGATGCGGGAGCGGCACGCCGACGCCACCGGCCCGGTGCTGGTCTCGGCGGCCACGGACGGCGAGACCTTCGGCCACCACCACGCCTTCGGCGAGATGGCGCTGGCGATGATGCTGGAGCGGATCCGGGAGTTCCCCGGGGTCACGGTCGAGAACTACGCCAGTTTCCTGGCCCGGCACGGGGTGAGCCACGAGACCCGGCTGGTGGCGCCGAGCGCGTGGAGCTGCAGCCACGGGGTGGAGCGGTGGCGCAGCGACTGCGGCTGCAAGATGTCGCACGACCCGCCGACCCAGCAGCGCTGGCGGGGCCCGCTGCGCGAGGCGATGGGCTGGCTCACCGAGGCGGCGCACCGGATCTACGACCACGAGGCGCCGGCGCTGTTCGCCGACCCGGCCGCGGCGCTCGCGGGGTATGGCGCGGTGATCGGCCGCGGCCCGGCGGCGGTGCACGCCTATGCCCAGGCCGCCGCCCGCCCGGGGCTCTCGCCCGAGCAGCTCTGCCGGGCCGCCGAGCTGCTGGAGCTGGAGCGGGGGGCCCTCCGGAGCCTCACCTCCTGCGCCTGGTTCTTCGACGACATCGGGGGCATCGAGGCGCTGCAGGTGCTGCGCTACGCCGCGCGGGTGGTGGCGCTGGCGGGGCCCGAGGCCGCCGCGCTGGAGGACGGCCTCACCACCCGCCTCGCCGCCGCCGAGAGCAATGCGCGCACCCTCGGCAGCGGGCGGGAGATCTACTACCAGCGGGCGAAGCCCCACCTCGAGCCCACGCTCCGGATCGCGGCCGGCCTGGCCGCCGCGCGGGCGCTGGCGCCGGCCGCGGCGGGGAGCCCGGCCTGGGAGCTGAGCGGGCCGGACCACGACCTGACCCTCACCGACCGGCGCACCGGCCGGGGCACCCGGGTGTCGGTGGCGCTGGAACGGGACGGGCTGGAGCTCCGGACCACGGTGCAAGCCCTCCCGGACGGGGCGGGGATCGCGCTGGCGCTGGTGGACCTCCCGGAGCGGCAGCGCACCGCCATCGCGGCGGCGATCCGCGGGGGGGAGCTGCGCCGGCTGCTCACGGCGGAGGAGCATGCCCGGCTGGAGGCGGGGGAGGAGCTCCGGCCGCTGGTGCGGCGGGCGCTGCTCAGGCGGGTGCAGGGGCTGGCGGACGACCGGGGGCCCGCGGCGCTGGCGGCGGTGACGGAGCTGCTGGTGCTGCTGGAACAGCTGGGGCAGGCGGTGCCCTTCGACGCGCAGACCGCCTTCTACCGGGTCTGGCGGGACGGCGCGGCGGACGAGGGCGCCATGGCGCGCCTGGCCCACCGCATGGGCTTCGTGGCGGAGTAGCGGGTCAGCCGACCCACTGGCGCCGCCACAGCTTGGCGGCGCTGATGAATTCGTGGAACAGGTGACGGGTGTGCGGGTCGGTCAGCTCGAACACCTCGGGGTGCCATTGCACCCCCACCAGGAAGTGGTCCGAGGGCGACTCCACCGCCTCGATCAGCCCGTCGGGCGAGGTGGCGGAGGGCACCAGGTCGGGCGCGAGCGCCTTGATGGCCTGGTGGTGCATGCTGTTCACCTTGAAGGTCTGCCGTTCCATCACCCCATGCAGGCGGCTCCCCGGGGCCACCGTGACCTCGTGCGCCAGGTGATCGCGCTCGAAGCCCGCGGTGGGGAAGTAGTCGTGCTTGATGGCCTGGGGGATCTGGTCGGCGATGTCCTGGTACAGCGTGCCGCCCAGCGCCACGTTGATGACCTGGATGCCGCGGCAGAGGCCCAGGACCGGCTTGCGGTCCTCGATGGCCCACCTGGTGAGCTGCAGCTCCACCCGGTCGCGGGCGGGGTCCACGGCGCCAAGCTTGGGGTGGCGGTCCTCACCGAAGGTGGCGGGGTCCATGTCCACGCCGCCGGGGATGAGGATGCCGTCGAGGTGGCGGTAGATCTCGTAGAGGGTGTCCTCGTCGTCGTCGAGGAGCGGCACCATCCACGGCACCCCGCCCACGATGGTCGTGGCCAGGAAGTAGCGCTGGTTCATCACCCAGGACTCCGGCAGCCCGGCGGGGATGCCGTCGATGGAGTGCAGGGTCTGGGTGGTCAGCCCGATGACCGGGCGGTTCTGGCGCTGTGGCATATGGGGAATACTATCGTCCCGGGCCCGCGAGTACACGATGAAGTCGGGTCGTGAAATCCTTCATATTCCGCTGGCAACATCCGCGCCAGCGGCCCCCTGGCCCCCTGCCCCCCCCGTCAGGCCACCCCCTCGGCGGTCTCCCGGACCAGGTGGTCGACCACGGCCTTCATGTCGCCGGTCTGCTTGAAGGCCGCGATCTGCCGGTCGGCGCTGGTGCCCCCGTCGAGGATCTTGAAGGCGTACTCGACCTCCTTGCGGGTGCCGAGCTCGTCGATGACGTCGTCGAGGAACCACTCGATCATCTCCCGGATCAGCGCCCGGGCGGGCAGCTCCTGGCTCTTGCCGAAGTCGATCAGCTTGCCGTCCAGCCCGTAGCGGACCGCCCGCCACTTGTTCTCGTCGATCAGGGCCGCGGGGTAGACCCGGAAGGTCAGGTTGTCGCGGCGCAGCTTCCACAGCTTGGCGATGATGGCCTGGAAGATGGCGGCGATGCACACCGCCTCGTCCACCCGGGTGCAGACGTCGCAGACCCGGAACTCGAG
Source organism: Gemmatimonadales bacterium (assembly GCA_046327715.1). Classification (GTDB taxonomy): domain Bacteria; phylum Gemmatimonadota; class Gemmatimonadetes; order Gemmatimonadales; family GWC2-71-9; genus JADJOM01. The sequence goes on along the minus strand of JAXLXY010000010.1, from coordinate 42,040 downwards.
GGTGGGGTAGCTCCAGCTGGGCCGCACGTCCCACCAGATCTTGGACGCATTGGGGATGCAGTTGGTTCCCACCATCGTGTTCACCAGCCCCTCGAACTCCGACCAGCTGTGCAGCGCGCGGGGGATGCCGGTCCGGGGAAAGTCCCGGAAGACGATGCTGCGGTAGCTCTTGAGCCCGGTCTGCCGGCCCATCCAGAAGGGGGAGCTGGTGGAGAGGCAGAGCACGTGCGGCAGCAGGTAACGGGAGACGTTCATCGCGTCGATGAGGAACTCCCGGTCCTCGATCCCGATGTGCACGTGGGTGCCGAAGATGAGCAGCCGCTGGGCCAGCTCCTGCAGGTCTTCCTTGACCCCGATGTAGCGGTCGAGCGGCGTGATCTGCTGCTCCAGCCACGAGGAGAAGGGGTGGCTGCCGGCGGCGATGACCTGCAGCCCCTGCTTGGCGGCGAGGTCCATGACCAGCCGGCGCAGCCGGACCAGCTCCGCACGCACCTCGGCGGGGTGGTGGCACACCTTGGTGCCCACCTCGACCATGGACTGGTGCAGCTCGGGCTTCACCTCGCCCAGGACCACGGAATCCTCCTTGAGGATCTCCGTGATGTAGGACCGGAGCTCGCGGGTCACCGGGTCGATGATCTGGTATTCCTCTTCGACGCCGAGGGTGAGGCTGGGGGCTTTCATTGCAGTCCCTGGGGTGGAGATGGTCGAGCAATCAGGGGAAGCGGGAAGCGGGAAAGGGGAGGCCGCCGGCAGGCGCCCTTCCGGTTCCCGGTTCCCGCTTCCCGCTTCCCGTCGTCATCAGGCCGTGCGCGGCTCCACCACGAACACCGGCACCGTGCTGCCGCCGCCGGCGGTGACGTTGAGCAGGGCCGCGGTGGAGAGCCGGGTCAGGCAGCCGTCCATGGCCGCGCCGTGGAGCACGAAGGGCGCGGTGTCCATCATGCGGTCGATCACGTGCAGGGTGCCGTCGGCCCAGGTGGGGTACGGCTCCGCGGGGATCCCCACCCGTTCCTGCACGATGTACGGCTCCGCGAGGGCCTTCCGGATCTCGGCCTGCCATTCGGTGGCCGGGACGGTCCAGCCCAGCACCACGCCGGCGCCGCCGTAATCGTCGTTGGGCTTGAGCACCAGGCGTTCCTGCTGCTCCACCATCCAGGGGAGCAGGTCGATCCGCTCGTCCCGGTAGACGGTATGCCGCTCCTCCACCACCCGGGTCCAGGGGATGTGGGCGGTGATGGTGTGGCGCTCGGCGGCGGAGAAGAGCTTCGCGTTGCGCTCGTCGGAGAGCACCGCCAGGCTCGCCTTCTTGTGCAGCATCTTGCAGCGGAAGGGATTCACCATGCAGACGGCGCGGTCGCGGACCGCGCGCACGATGGCGTGCTCCGGCCCCTCCCGCTCCACCAGCTCGTTGATGAGCACCCGCTTGTAGATGAGGTCCACCGGGGCGCCGCCGCCGTAGAGCCGGCCGCCGCGGTACTCCATGGTGCGCGGGTCCACGATGACGGTCTCGAGGCCCAGCGACTGGAAGTAAGCCTGGAAGATCTCGAACTCCACCACGGTGGGGACGTCGTCCCAGTCCACGATGGCGATCCGGGGCCGGTTCCAGCCGCCGGAGAACTCCCGCCAGGCGTCGAGGATCACGGTGGCCACGCCGGGGCGGGCCGGGAGCGGTCGGAGGTCGAAGCGGCGCCGGAAGTGGCGCATCACCGGGATGGCCGCGAAGGCCTCGGTGAGCGCGTCGTTGAAGCCGGCGCCGGCCGGGGTCTCGGCGTTGTACTCGGTCAGCATCACCGCACCGGTGGCCGGGTCCTCGAAGCAGTCGAGCCGGCCGTGCGGGCTCGGGCTGGCGTAGCCGGGATCGGCCAGCACCAGCGGCTCCTCCCACTCCGCCAGGCGGAACTGGGCCCGGAGGGCGGGGTCGGCCATGGCCGCCTGCTGCACCCGCCCGAAGGCGCGGAGCAGCCGCTCCATCCCCATGGCGATGGCCCGGTGGCGCTCGGGGGTCAGGAAGCGGGGGCGGAGCACGGTGCAGAGCGGCCGCCCGCCGAAGACCACGTGGCGGCGGCGCAGCTCGGCGTCCAGCATGGCGTGGCTCGCCTCGGCCAGGTCGGCGTCGGCGAGGAGGTCGTGGTAGGCCTGGATGGCGTCGGTCATGGAGGTCCCGGCGGCTACGGCCGGCGGCTCTGCGCAAAGAGGTGCGCCCAGCCCACCTGCTCCACCTGCCGCCGCCCCTCCTGCGCCAGCCGGATGACGAGGTCGGCCATGTGGGTCACCACCCAGTCGAAGTACTTCGGGGTGAGCGAGTAGATGTCCATGTCGGGCGCGGGGTTCATGAAGTCGATCGCGTAGGGCACGCCATCCCGGATGGCGAACTCGATCGAGTTCATGTCATACCCCAGGGCCCGGACGATGGTCCGGCAGTCGCGGATCACCCGCTCCTTGAGCGCCGGGGCGAGGTAGTCGTCGTCCGGGACGTAGCGCCGGCCCTTGGGGTCGTACTGCATCACCAGGATCTCCTCCTGGCCCAGGCACATGCAGCGCACGAACTGGTCGAACTGGATGAACTCCTGCACGATCATCGTGAGCAGCCCCGACTCGTCGTAGCGCCGGATCAGCTCCTCGAGCGAGTGGCAGACGTACACGTCGCGCCAGCCGCCGCCGTGGGCGTCCTTGAGGATGCAGGGGAGGCCGATCTCCCGCACCAGCCCCTCCCAGTCCACCAGCTGCATGTTCTTGAGGCTCTCCTGCGGCACGATGCCCGGCACGTACTCCTTGTTGGGCAGCACGAAGGTCTTCGGGCTGGCCACGCCGAGCTTGCTGATCAGCGCGGCGCCGAAGAGCTTGTCGTCCGCGGTCCACATGAAGGGGTTGTTGACCACCGCCACGCCCTCGAGCACGCACTGCTTGAGGTAGGTGCGGTAGAACGGCACCTCGTGGGAGATGCGGTCCACGATCACGTCGTAGGGACAGGGCTGGTCCATCGCCACGGCGCCGATGGAGACCATCTCGGCGGTGACGCCCGCGTTCCGGCGGTTCACTTCCTCGAGGAACTTGGGCGGGAAGCTCCACTCGCGGCCCACCAGCAGTCCGACGCGCTTCGTCATGGGAATTCGAATCCTGGAGTCGGGTGATGAATGTCGGCTCGGCGGCTCGGCGGCTCGGCTGAGCCGCCAAGCCGCCGAGCCGCCTAGTCGTGCCCCTGCAGGTAAAGGCGGACCATCTGCTCCCAGTAGGGCCAGTCGTGGGCGTGGCCATCCCAGACGCGGAGGGCGTTGCCGATGCCCTGCTGCCACAGGATGGCGGAGAAGTCGCTGTTGTTCTGGAACATCGGGTCGGTGCGGCCGATGGCGAGGATGATGTCCTGCCGACGGAACGCGGCCAGGCGCCCGGGGTCGTGCTCGTTGGGCATGAACTGCATCGGGTTGACCTGGTACACGTTCTGGTCGGTGTAGCCGCCGGTCATCCGGGTGAGGTCGTACAGGCCGCTCATGCCGAGGATGCGGTGCACCGACTCGGGATACTTGAGCCCGAAGGTGACCGCGTGGCTGGCGCCGAGGCTGGCGCCGGCGGCGATAACGAAGGGATTGGGGTTGCGCCAGGCCGAGAAGGGGAGCGCCTCCTCCCGGACGTAGCGGTAATACTGGACGTGGGTCCAGGCCCGGTGTCCCGGCGAGCAGTCCTCGTTGCCCCAGTTCTCGTGATGCGGCTGGTCCAGGCAGTAGAGCTGGATCCAGCCGTTGTCGATGTGGTCCTGGAGGACCAGGTGCATCCGGCGGTCGGGCCATTCGCGGTGGGTGCCCATGCTGGTGGGAAAGACCAGCACGCGGGCGCCGGCGTGGCCGATCACCTGCAGGGTCATCTCGCGCCCCAGCAGGGGACTCTGCCAGCTCACGGTCTCGTGATGCATGTCGGGAGGACGGGGGGGTCGGGGGAACCGGAGGAACGGGCGGTCCCCGTTCCAGCGCGGGAGAATCTACCCCAAAATGGCCGATCCTCCATGCCCCCCGGCTCCCCACGGGCGGGCCCCGGGGCCGGGGGCGGGCCGCCAGGCCACCGGCCCCGGCCGGGTGGTCAGGCTGCCGGGCGGAGGCTCAGCTGCAGGTGGTAGGTCCCCCCCGCCCCGCGCAGCTCGAAGACCCCGTTGACCGGGCCCTTGAGTTCCGCCCCGCCCTGGCCCGGGAGCCCCTGCAGCACCTCGCAGTCCTGGGCGCAGTCCATCCGGCGCCAGAACGTGCTTCCCCCCTCGTTGGTGAGCAGCAGCGACACGGCCCCGATCCAGTGCGCGCCGGCGCCCTGGAGGCCGGCCACCGCGGGGCCCAGCGCCGGGCCGGCGGGATCGAGCAGCGGGCGGGCCAGCCCGGAGAGTCCCAGGGTGGCGGCCTTGGCGGCGTCGGTTTCCGGCGCCAGGTCGCCCGACTCGGCCTCGAGGACGGAAATGACCACCCGGACGGAGTCGCCGGGGGCCAGGTCCACCTGCTGCAGCACGGTGGGCGGCACGATCCCGTTGTTCACGATCCCGAAGCGGGCGCCGGCGGGGAGCCGGGCGCTGCTCGAGACCCGGGGGCCGACCACCGAGACCAGGAAGTACGGGGCGTCCGCCTGGTCGGCGGCGCCACGGGCCGTCGTCAGGGCGGCGGCGTGCAGGGTGGCCAGGCCGATCGATACGTGGCTGGGCGCGGGGGCCGGGACCAGCAGGGCGGCCAGGGCCCATGCGGGCAGCATGGGGAGGGGCATGAGGGGACTCCGGGGTGAGGGTGGCACCGGATCGACCTCCGGACGAACCGGGGTCGGTCGCGGCTGGGGACGGATGGAGCCGGGGTGGCCGACACGCCGGCCGGGCCCCATCCTCCCCCTCCCCCCGCCCCGCCCCTAGCTTTCCGCCATGCCCTCTCCCATCCGGTTCGTCTTCGCCGTCCACCTGCACCAGCCGGTGGGCAACTTCGACTCGGTCTTCGAGCAGCACCTGGCCGATGTCTACCGCCCGTTCCTCGAGAAGGTGGACGAGCGCGGCTTCCTGCCGGTGGTGCTGCACCTGTCGGGACCGCTGCTCGAATGGCTCGACCGCCACGACCCCGGCTACCTCGACCTGCTGGCGCGGCTGGCGGGGGATGGCCGGCTGGAGCTCCTCTGCGGCGGGATGTACGAGCCGATCCTGGCCAGCCTGCCGCGGCAGGACCGGGTGGAGCAGGTCGGCTGGCTGCGGGAGGCGATTGCCCGGCGCTTCGGGGTGAACCCCACCGGCCTCTGGCTCACCGAGCGGGTCTGGGAGCCCGACCTCGCCGCCGACCTGGTGGATGCCGGCGTGCGCTACGCGCTGGTCGATGACCGCCACTTCCTGGTGGGGGGCTTCTCCCGGGAGCGGCTCCACGTCCCGTACCGCACCGAGCACGATGGCCGCCAGCTGGCCCTCTTTCCCATCGACGAGCGACTCCGCTACCTGATCCCCTTCCGCCCCCCCGCCGAGACCGCCGCGCACCTGCGCGAGCTGGCCGCGCGGGGGCAGCCGCTGGCGGTCTTCGCCGATGACGGCGAGAAGTTCGGCGGCTGGCCCGGCACCCGGAAATGGGTGTACGAGGATGGCTGGCTGGACCAGTTCCTTTCCACCCTGGGCGCGCTGGTGGATGGCGGCGAGGTGCAGCTCACCACCTTCGCCGAGGCGCTGGAGGCGATCCCCTCCGGGGGGCTGGCCTACCTGCCCACGGCCTCGTACCGCGAGATGGAGGGCTGGTCCCTCCCGGCGGATGGTGCCCGGCGGCTGCATGCCCTGGAGCGGGAGCTCGGGGAGGAGCGGCTGGCCGGCCCGGACGGCGCGCTGGTCCGCGGGGCGCACTGGCGCAACTTCCTGGTGAAGTACCCGGAGGCCAATCGCATGCACAAGAAGATGCTGGCGCTCTCGGCCCTGTGCCGCCGCGCCGGCGACCCGCCCGAGGCGCGGCGCGCCGTGGGCCGGGCCCAGTGCAACGACGCCTACTGGCACGGCGTGTTCGGCGGGCTCTACCTGCCCCACCTGCGCGACGCGGTCTGGGCCGAGCTGGCGCGGGCCGAGGCCATCCTGCGCGCGGGCGAGGGCGTGGCGTGGGAGGTCCGGGACATCGACCTGGATGGCCACGACGAGCTGTGGATCCACGACGCCACCTACTCCGCCATCCTGAGCCCCGCCCGCGGCGGCGTGATCGAGGAGTACACCGTCTTTGCCCACGGGATCAACTACGCCAACACCCTCACCCGGCAGCGGGAGGGGTATCACGAACCTGCCCCCGGAGGCGCCAGGGTGAGCCATCACGACGCCGACGGCACCCCGGTGGTGAGCGCCCTCGGGGAACAAATGCGCCACAACGAGCTCCCGCCGGTGGATCCCGAGCCCCGCACCCTGCTGCGCGAGCGGGGCCTCGACCTCGAGGTGGACCAGGCCATGTTCGAGCGGGGGGACTACGACGCCGACTGGCGGGTGGACGGTACCCGCCTGGCCATGGAGGTGGCCCGGGAGGGGGAGGACGGCGTGGTGGTGAGCTTCCGCGCCGTGGAGGCGGGCGTGCCGGTGTTCGAGAAGCGCTACCACTTCCGCCGCGGCGGCGGGATCGTGGCCGAGTACCGCTGGGTCCCTGCCGCGCTCGGGCCGGAGACGGCGTTCACCGTGGAGGTGAGCTACGGCGGGCCGCTCGAGATCACCGCCGAGCCGGCCGCCACCGTGTGGGCCTACCCGATCGTGACCACCGCCAAGTCGGAGAAGGAGCTGGAGCGCACCGTGCAGGGGCGCGCCGCCTGCTTCGGGTGGCCCACCGACACCACCGAGGCGCGGCTCGAGCTGGTCCCCGGCCCACGCTAACCGGGCCCTGCGCCCCGCTCAGCCGTAGCGCGTCTCGGCCTCGAGCACGGCGAGGGTGTGGGCGTAGATCGCGTCGGCCTCGGCGTGGCTGTTGCCGATGGCCGTCAGGCCCACCTTCCCGTACTGGCTCAGCGCGCCGATCATGTGGAAGAGGACCCCCGTCTCGGTCCGGTGGCTGAAGTTGAGCTGGTTGATCGTGACGATCTCCAGCAGGTCCTCCGGCGAGATCCCCCGGTAGCGGCTGGCGTGCAGGTTGTCGGTGGCCCGGTAGAACATGTGCCGGCCGCTGGTCGAGGAGTACAGCCCCGTCCCCGGATCGAGCGCGCCACCGCACAGGAAGCGGAGCGCCAGGAAGGGATGGGTGGTGCCGCCGAGCCGCAGGTTGATCTCGATCGCGAAGACCTCCCACGGCGCCCCCGGCGCCGCCCGCCGCACCATGAAGTCCACCCCGTACCGGCTCACCGCGCCGTGGGCAGCGAGCGCCCGGCCCACCGCCACCCCGGCCTCCTGCACCGCCTGCCGGTAGTCGTCGGCCGCGGGGAAGCGGCAGCCGAGGAAGATCTGGCCGGTCTCGGGGTCGAGGATCTGGTCGTGGGTGGAGAGCGCCAGCACCTCGCCGTCGGGGCTGGTGCGCAGCTGCGCGCTGGGCGAGCGGGTCTCCCCGCCCTCGATGAATTCCTCGACGATGCCGCCCATCTCGCCGAACTTGGCGAAGAACCGCTCCCGGCGCTCGCCGCGGGCCACGAAGCTCACCCGGCGGAAGGCGCGCTCCAGGGCGGGCCGGTCGGGGGCCACCGGGTAACGGAAGGTGGCGTTGCCCTCGCCCGAGAACCCCTCGTTCAGCTTGATCACCGCCCGGCGCACCTGCGGGTGCTCGCGCCGGAGGGACCAGAGCGCGTCGAGCACGTCGCGGTCGTCGCGCAGGTCCTCGTACCCCGCCGGGTGCGCCACCCCCGCCTCCCGGAACAGCTTGCGGCTCCCCGACTTGTTGCCGAGCGGCGCCAGCGCGGGGTCGGCGCCGTTGAGCGGGATGCCGAGCAGCACCGCGAGCTTCCGCTCGAGCGGGGTGGCGTTGAAGACGGACAGGTAGGCCTGGGCCGGGTTGCGGATGGCGCAGCGGATGCGCTCGATCAGGCGGGGCCGCTCCAGGATCTTCTCGGTGAGCGGGCGCGGGGAGCCGTCGTAGGCGCACAGCATGGTGAGCCGCGCCCGGGCGTGGCTGGCCGGGATGCCGAGCAGCAGGTTGAGCAGGTACTCGAGGATGGCCGGGTGCACCGGCTGTGAGGTCACGTAGACCACGTGCGCCCGCGGGTTGCGCAGGCGGATCAGCAGGAAGAGCAGCCGCTCCTCGTAGAAGCTGGCGCCGTGGAGCTGGGCCAGCTCCCGCTGGTCGAGCGTGAGCGAGGGGACCACGACCGTGGTGCAGGGGGCGTCGTCGTCGGAGCTCAGCAGCTGCCACACATCCCGCAGGCGGGGCTTGAGCCGCTCGAAGCGGGCAAGCTCCTCCTCGAGGGTCAGCTGGCTGGCGAACGGCGGATGGGGGATCATGCGCACTCCCCCCCGGGGCAGGGGACGCTGGGCGGGAGTCCGGCTCCCGCCCTCCCACCCTAGGAAGCGGCGGTGCGGGTCAGCGTGAGGTTGGCGTGAAGCTTGGTTCAGAGCGGGCGGGGAGGCGACGGTGAGCGGCGGCCGGGACCGGCCGCCGCCCACTGGAGGGGTGGCTCAGGGGGTGAACTGCGTGGCCTTCGGCTCCACCCGGAGGATCCACAGGCCGGTGTTGATGTCCGGCACGAAGATGGTGCCGTTCTTCACCACCGCGCCCCACGCGAAGGTGGACCGCTTCCGGGCGCCCATGGAGTCCGCCGTGAAGATCCAGGAGATCTCGCGGCCCTGGCGCAGCAGGTCACCCTTGAGCTCGCCGGAGATGTCGAGCACCCGGGCGCCGCCGTGGTAGTTGCCCAGGTAGAGGGTATCGCCCTCCACCCAGACGTTGTGCACCCCGCCGTCGGTGGGCTCGTACCAGGCCACCTTCCGCGGGTGCTCGATGTCGGAGACGTCGATGACGTGGAGCTTGCCCCAGGTCAGGTCGTTGCCGTCGGCCAGCCCGCGGGCCTCGCGCGAGGCGTAGACCTCGTCCCCCACGAAGACGTACTTGCCGGCCCGCCACGCGGTGTGGGTGCCCCGGGCCCCCAGCCCGTAGAGCTGGTCGATCCGGGCGTACTCCTCGTTGAGGTCGTACTTGAACTGGGACACCAGCACCGGGTGCTCGGGGCTGCCGCCCTTGATGCCGTTGCCCACGTCCAGGATGATGAGCCCGTCGTTCCAGTAGGAGAGATAGGCCAGCCCGTCGGTGACGGCGATGTCGTGCAGGTAGCGGCCGGCCTCGGCCTGCTCGGTCTGCCAGCGCGCCACTTCCTTCGGGTGCCAGGGGTCCTGCAGGTCGATCACCCGCATCGAGCCGGTGGCGTCGTCCGTGATGTAGGCATGGCCGCGGCTCACGTAACTCGAGTGCACCCCGCCGGTGACGGTCTCGGTGTAGTCGGCGATGACCTTCGGGTGGCAGGGGTCGCTCGCCTCGAAGACCTTGAGGCCGTTCTTCCGGTTGCTCGCGCCCTCGCGGGAGAACACGCCGAACTTGCCGTCCTCGGTGGTCATGATGTCATTCACGATCTGCGCGTCGACCATCATCGAGTCCACGATCCGCGGGGCGCGCGGGTCCTCGACGTTGATCACGTACACCCGGTCGGCAATCGTTGACATGTACGCGCACTGCCCCGACGGGTGCACCCAGACCTCCGCGCCGCGGAAGGCGAGCGGCACCCGGCCCAGGACCTCCATGCCGCGGCCCACGCGCCGCGGCTGAACCGTCACCACCGCGTCGGCGGTGTAGGCGCCGGCGGTGGCGGTCACGGTGTAGCGCCCCGGCTGCTCCGCCACGAACGCGCCGCTCGCGTCCACCTGCGCCACCCCTTCCCCGCCCTCGACCGACCAGCGCACCGCGAAGCCGTCCACCGCGCGGCCGGTGGCGGAGCGGCCCGCCACCTTGAAGCGGACCACGTCGCCGGTGCGCGCGGCGCTGCTGCCCGGCTCCACCTCGAGCCGGCTCAGCGTGGCCGGGATCACCTGCACCACGACCGTGGCACTGGCGCTGCCCGCGCGCGCGGTGATCGTGGCCCGGCCCGGCGCCACCGCCCGCAACCGCCCGTCCGGAGTGACGCTGGCCACCCGGGCGTTGCTCGAGGAGAAGGTGAGCAGATCGTGCCGGCGATCGTTCTGCGCCGTGTAGGCGGCCCCGGTCAGCGTGAGCCGGCTGCCGACCAGCAGCGGGCCCGACGGCACGTCGAGCGCCACGCGCGCCGGGCTGCCCGGCAGCACCCGTACCCGGACGATGCCGAAGACCGGACGGGCCATCCCCGGGACGCTGGCGGCGGCGGTGACCGAGAGGTAGCCCTGGAAGCCGCCGCGCACGAGGCCGGTGGAGTCGACGTCGCCCTCGCCATCGCTGAACCAGCCGATGCGGGCGCCGGGAACCGGCTGGCCGTTGCCGTCGAGCGCGCGGGCGGTAAGCTGCAGCGTCTGCCCGATGGTCACCTCGGGCGTGGCGGGCGACACCTCCACCCGGGCAATGGGGGCCTGGACCTGCAGGAGGACGAGCGCGAGAGTGAGCATGGGATGCCGCGGGGGTTCGAGTGGTGGGTGCGCATGCGGCCTGAGGGGGCCGGGGATGGTACGCGCGGAATGTAGCCCCGGTTTCTCCCCGCCGCCTCCCGGCGCGGGCTCCCCTTCCCCCGGGCGCGCCTTATCTTTCCGCCCCATGTCGACCTCCCTTCCCGCCCAGGTGACCCTCGGCCTGGTGCAGATGCGCATGACCGCCGATCCGGAGCGCAACTTCGCCACGGCGGTGGAGCGGATCCGCGACGCCGCCGCCCGGGGCGCCCAGGTCATCCTCCTTCCCGAGCTCTTCCGCAGCTACTACTTCTGCCAGACCGAGGATCACGCCTTCTTCCAGCTGGCGGAGCCGATCCCCGGCCCCAGCACCACCCGGCTGGGCGCGCTCGCGAAGGAGCTCGGCGTGGTGCTGGTCGCCTCGCTGTTCGAGAAGCGGGCCGAGGGGCTGTACCACAACACCACCGCGGTGCTCGACGCCGACGGCAGCTACCTCGGCAAGTACCGCAAGATGCACATCCCCGACGACCCGAACTTCTACGAGAAGTTCTATTTCACCCCCGGCGACCTCGGCTACCGCTCCTGGGACACCAGGTTCGTGAAGGCGGGGGTGCTCATCTGCTGGGACCAGTGGTACCCCGAGGCGGCGCGGCTCACCGCGCTCACCGGGGCCCAGCTGCTCTGCTACCCGACGGCCATCGGGTGGCTGGTGCCCGAGAAGGCCGAGTACGGCGCCGCGCAGCAGGCCTCATGGGAGACCATCCAGCGCAGCCACGCCATCGCCAACGGGGTCTTCGTGGCGTCGGTGAACCGGGTGGGCCATGAGCCGGGGCCCAACGAGGGCATCGAGTTCTGGGGAGGGAGCTTCGTCTGCGCGCCCAACGGGGAGATCCTCGCCAGGGCGGGCACCGGCGAGGAGACGCTGATCGTGCCCATCGACACCCGCAAGGTGGACTTCGCGCGGACCCACTGGCCCTTCCTGCGGGACCGCCGGGTGGAGTCCTACGGCGACCTCACCCGCCGCTACATCGACTGATCCTGCCCGGGCCGGCCGGCACCCCGCGGCGCCGGCCGGCCCTTCCCGCTAGTTCCGCCGCACCCAGCCGTCACTCAGGGTCTTGAGGTAGGCCACCACCGCCGCTTCCTCGTCGGGGGTGAGGCCAAGATTGCCCAGTTCGTCGGTGTTGACGTTCTCGGTGACCTCGGGCGCGGGCCAGCAGTTCTCCCCGAAGCGGGGCGCCGAGATGCTCTCGCAGGCGGGCAGGACGTCGCGGGTATTGTAGAAGTGCACCACCTGCTCCAGCGACTTGAATGCGCCATTGTGCATGAAGGACTTCGGGGCGTTCGGCGCGCCGCGACGGTCCAGGTTGCGCAGCGTGGGCACCTTCATCTTGCCGTACTCGCCGGGCTGCTGGAAGAAGCCGCCCACGCCGAGGTCGCGGAAGAGCGGGTCGGCCAGGCGGGCCGGGTTCCGCGGGTTGGCCGGCACGCCGATGTTGTCGTAGGTGTAGTCGGTGAACAGGGCGCGCGCACCGTCGTTGGGATGACAGGCGGCACAGTTGGCCTTGCCGACGTACAGCGCGAAGCCCTGGGCTTCCCTGGGCGTGAAGGTCGCCGCGCCCGCCAGCACCGCGTCATGCTTGGAGCTGTAGGCGTTCACCTCCGGGGAGTGCTCGTAGGCGGCCACCGAGCGGCCCATGTTGTCGTACTCCACGGCGAGGCGCACCCGGTCCTCGGCCGAGAGGGGCACGGTGTTGCCTTCCTTCTCGCACAGCTGGTCGGTGTTCGACGGGAAGCTGATCTGATCCACCGCCCGGCCCCAGGTGTCGCGATAGAGGTGGCGGTAGCGGCCGAAGGCGGCGCGGTAGACGGCGCAGGCCTGGTCGGGCAACGCCTGCTCCACCGGGTTCACGAACGGGCCGAGTGCCTGCTCCGCCGCCGGCACGCCGAGCCGGGCGCCGGTGGCGCGGCCGTCCCAGAAATTGCCGCCGACATAGGTCCCGTCCTCGTCGTTGTAGAAGAGCACGGGCGCCGGCGTGGCGTATGCCGCCGAGGGCGGCCGCCGGTTGCCGAAGCGGTCACGCACCGAGCCGAACATCACGGCCCCGGTCGCGTTGATCCGCGGGTTGGGCGAGCTGAACCCCCAGGCGGGATCATGGCAGCTCGAGCAGGACTGGTTCCGCTTGAGCGAGAGGTCCTGGTCGAAGAAGATGGCCCGGCCCAGGGCGGCCGCCCCGCTGCGCAACGCCACCGGTCCGCGGGCCTCTGCCCCGGAGGGCGCCTGGGGATCGCTCACATCGCTGCCGCAGGCGGCGAGGAACAGCGTGGCGGCGAGAGCGGCCAGGGCCGCGCGCGACGATGGGACACGAGACATGACGCCTCCGGTGAGGTGATCCAGCGGGACAGCCTGAAGGTTCGGGTTTCGGTCGCCGGTTTGGCCCAGATCGATTTCCGGCGGACGGTTGCAAATTCATGAACGCAGGGCCCGTACCGAATCGCTACGCTTGAGCCGCCGACTGTTGATCCATCAGCGAAGTCTGGTGAAGCCGTTGCCCAGCAAGGTCTTGCCACTGTTACCTGGCTGCCGATCCGGTGCCGGGCCCCGCGGACCTGTGGTATCGGAGCTACAGGTGTCACCCGCCGCCCACTCCGGCTTGCCCCCGGCAGGCCTCCCGGTGACCTTTCGCGCCCGACGTCACGTCAAACGCCCAACCATCCGCTCATGACCCCCGCTACGCCCGCCGCCCAGGGTTTCCGCATGCCAGCCGAATGGGCCCCGCACCGGGGCACCTGGCTGAGCTGGCCCCATCGCGAGTCCTCCTGGCCCGGCCGGTTCGAGGCCGTCCCGCCGGTGTTCGCGGAGCTGGTGCGCCAGCTGGTGCCCCGCGAGGAGGTGCACATCAACGTCACCGGCCCGGAGATGGCCGCCGACGTCACCCACCGCCTCGGCACGGCCGGCGTGACCGTGGTGGATCTCCCGCCGGGGACCGAGCCGCCTCGCGGCGCCGGCAAGGGGACCGCCTACCTGCACCACCACCCGACCAACGACGCCTGGTGCCGGGACCACGGCCCCTGCTTCATCCAGCGGGAGACCGCATCGGGGCGGCGGGAGCAGGCCATCGTGGACTGGGGTTACAACGCCTGGGGCGGGAAGTACCCGCCGTTCGACAGCGACGACGTCATCCCGACGCGGATCGCGGAGCGGTTCCGGCTGCGGGTGTACCACCCGGGCATCGTGATGGAAGGCGGCAGCCTGGACGTGAACGGCAAGGGCACGCTGCTCACCACGGAGAGCTGCCTGCTCAATCCCAACCGGAACCCGGGGCTCACCCGGGAACAGATCGAGCAGCGGCTGCGCGACTACCTCGGGGTCACGAAGATCCTCTGGCTGGGCGACGGCATCGAGGGCGACGACACCGACGGGCACGTCGATGACCTGACTCGCTTCGTGGACGAGCAGACCGTGGTGACCGTCGTGGAGGAAGACCCGCGCGACGCCAACTACGCCCCCCTGCGCGACAACCTGGAGCGGCTCCGGCGGATGAGCGACCAGGACGGACGCCCGCTCCGGGTGGTGACCCTGCCGATGCCGCCGGCGATGCACGTCGATGACCAGCGGCTGCCGGCCAGCTACGCCAACTTCTACATCGCGAACGGCATCGTGCTGCTGCCCGCCTACCACCCGCCGACCGACGCCATCGCCCGACAGACACTGCAGCGCTGCTTCCCCGACCGGCAGGTGGTCCTGGTGGACTCGACCGCCCTGGCGTGGGGTCTCGGCAGCTTCCACTGCGTCACCCAGCAATGGCCGGCCGTATGACGATGCCCCTTACCGTCTTCTCCGATGACTGGGCGCGCACCTGCGGCGAGGCGCTCAACCAGAACACCGCGTATCGCGAGGCCGCGAGCACCTGGGAGGGGGCGGTGCTGCTGCAGATGCTGCCGGCGGCCCCCGGGATGCCGGAGCGTCGGGTGTTCCTCGACCTGTGGCATGGGGAGTGTCGCGCGGCGCACGCGGCGGTGGGGGCGGACGAGGACGCCGCCCGCTACGTGCTCACCGGCACCCTCGAAGCGTGGCGACAGGTGCTGACCGGGGCGGTGCCGCCGCTGCTCGCGATCATGACCGGCAAGCTCAAGCTGACCAAGGGCGCGCTCGCCGACCTGGTGCCCTACGTCAACGCGGCCAAGGAGCTGGTGACCACCGCTGCGGCGGTGCCGACCGAGTTCCCCGCCGCGGGCTGAGGGCCAGGGCCCTCAGCCGCGGGACGCCGGGGCCTCGGGCAGGTTGACCCGCACCGGCGCCGGCAGCTCGAGCGCGGACCAGTAGTTCTCCACCCGGCCGAGCAGCCCCGGCGTCACCTCCTGCCCGCGCGCCACCAGCAGCGTGCCATCCGATGTCCGCACATCGTCCACGAAGATCATCCCCAGCTTCACGTCCGGCAGCCGGAGCTCGAGGATCTCGCGCCCGGCCTCCGCGCCGGTGACGGTGGCGAGGTCGGCGAGGATCGCGGGGTCATACCAGCCCTGGTGGGCCTGCAGCCGGGCCAGCGCCTCCGGCGCCGCGTGGCCGGCTGTGGTGAGCCGGTCATAGGCGAGGACGACCGCCAGCATCCGGGCGCCGAGGGGGATGTCGTCGCCGCGGGGCACCTGGTCCACCGGGCCGTCGTAGCGCAGGTGGACGTGGCCCAGGATGGCGCGGATCTCGTCGAGCCGGGGAATCTCCGCGAGGAGCCGCAGCGCCACCGCCGGCATGTCGGCCACCTGGGCCTCCTCCACGGTAGACAGGCCGGCCCCGGCGGCCAGGCGCTCGGCGGTGGCGGCAGGGAGCGCGATGGCGCCCACCTGTGACAGCATGGCCGCCATCTCCATCTGCCACCGGTCGCGGAACCCGATGAGCGCGGCCAGCGCGCCGATCAGGCGGCGGGCCCGCGCCGCCCGTCCCAGCGCCACCGGGTTGGCCAGGCCGAGCACGTCGAGCAGGGCCTGCACGCTGCCCTTGAGCGTACGCTCCAGCAGCTCACGCTCGGCGGTGACGAGGCGATGCTGCTCGACCGCCTGGCGCAGCGCGGTGCCCAGGACCTCGGGGGGGCAGGGCTTGGTGAGGAACCGGAAGATCTGCCCTTCATTGACCGCCGCCACGGCGGCTCGGAGGTCGGCGTGCCCGGTGAGCAGCACCCGGGTGGCGTCCGGCGCCAGGCGGCGGGCGGCCCCCAGCACCGCGACGCCGTCCACGCCCGGCATCCGCATGTCACTCAGCACCACGTCGAAGCGATGGTCGCCCTGCAGCAGCGCCACCGCGGCGGCACCGCCCACGGCCGGCACGATCTCGAACTCGCGCCGGAGCACCCGCCCCAGCCCCTCGAGCACGTGGCGCTCGTCGTCCACGCAGAGCACCCGCGGGAGTGGCGGCGTCACCCGTCGCCCTCGAGCGCCTCGGCGCGCGCCCGCCACTCGTCGAGCCGCCGTGCCCAGCCCGCCTCGGCGAGGACCTCGAGGTCCAGCCGGGCGGCGGCGCGTCCGGCCCCCTCCTGCCGCTCATGGACCAGCGCATCGGCCACGTGCACGGCGAGCACCACCCGGCGGTCGCCGGGGAACACGCGGCCCGGACGGTGGTGGTGCGCCACGGCCTCGAGCACCGGGTGCGGCAGCCCCCAGAGCCCGAGCAGGTAGGCGCCGACCTCCGCGTGGGTGACGCCCGCGCGGCGCAGTTCGATGTCGTGCAGCGGCACCTGGAGGGCCCGGCTCTGCCGCAGGTCATCCGCGAAGGCCTGGGGCAGCCGGGTGGCGAGGATGAGCTTGCCCACATCGTGCAGCAGGCCGGCGGAGAACGCCGTCTCGGCCAGCGCCGAGTCGCCCGGGAGCACGCGGGCGAGCCGGGCCACCGCCAGGCCGTGCGCCTGCTCGCCCTCCACCGTGCAGCCGGCGGAGGCGGCGCTGAAGCCGGTGGAGAAGACGTGCTGGGCGAGCGCCAGCGACCGGATGAGTCCCGTGCCGAGGAGCGTGGTGGCCTGGGCCACGCTGGTGACCTGCCGCCGCTGGCCGAAGAAGGCGGAGTTGACCAGGTGCAGCACCCGGGCCGAGAGGCCGGCGTCCTGCTCGATGATCTCCGCGATCTGCCCCACGCTCGAGCCCGGATCCCCCAGGGCGCGGCCGAGCGCGTGCCAGATCGCCGGCACCGAGGGGAGGGTGTCGACCGTCCCGATGAGCCGCCGCAGCCCCGGGCTCGCGAGCAGCTCGCGCAGGGCGCAGGCCCGCTCCACCACCTCCCGCAGCACCGGTGCCTCGCAGGGCTTGGTGAGGAACTGGTGGGCCACCGGCACCGTGCGGGTGCTGGAGAGGTCGTCGGTCTGCCCCGAGAGCACGATGCGGATGGCGTCGGGGGCCACGGTGGCCACCCGCGCGAGGAGCTCGGCCCCGTCCATCCCCGGCATGCGCATGTCGGTGACCACGACGTCGGCCGGCTCCCGCGCCAGTTCGGCGAGGGCCGCTGCCCCGCTGGTGGCGAAGCGCAGGTCCCAGTGGCTCCGCTCGCCGTGGAGCATGCGCCGGAGCCCCTCGAGGATCCGGGGTTCGTCGTCGACGAAGAGGATGCGCCGCATCAGGCCCGCTCCCGCAGGTCATCGTCTGGGTGCAGCGGCAGCCGCACGATGAACGTGGTCCCCTGCCCGGGCGTGGTCTCGAAGGTGAGCGTGCCGCGGTGCTTCCGTACCACCACGTCGCGGGCGATCGCGAGCCCCTGGCCGGTGCCCCGCCCCACCTCCTTGGTGGTGAAGAACGGGTCGAAGATGCGGGGCTGGACCGCGGCCGGGATGCCGGTGCCGCTGTCCTCCACCCGGATCTCCACGACCTCGTCCCGGACCCGGGTGCGGATGGTGATCCGGCCGCGCTCCCCGCTGTCCTGGACCACGTCGCCGATGGCGTGCGCGGCGTTCACCACCAGGTTGAGCAGGACCTGCTGGATCTCGCCCACCAGGCAGGACACCGGGGGAAGGGCCGCGTCGAGGTCGAACTCCAGGTCGGCCAGGTATTTCCACTCGTTGCGCGAGACCGCCGCGGTGTTCTCGATGGCGCGGTTGAGGTCCACGGGCACCGGGTCGTTGCCGCCGGGATGGCTGAACTCCTTCATGGCGCGCACGATCTCGCTGACCCGCTCCACCCCCTCGAGCGCCTGCGCCACCGCGCGGGGCACCTCCTCCAGCACGAAGTCCGCGTCGACGCCTTCCCACAGCTCGGCCACCGGTCCCACGGAAAGGCCGGCCGCCGTCGCCTCCGCGGCCAGGGCGCGGTGGGCGGTGAGCAGGGTGATCAGGTCGCCATAGGCGCCCTGCAGGAACCGAAGGTTGTCGCCCACATACTGCGTCGGGGTGTTGATCTCGTGCGCAATCCCGGCCGCGAGCTGGCCGATGGCCTCGATCTTCTGCGCCTGCAGCACCTGGTGCTCCAGCGCCCGGCGGGCGGTGATGTCGGTGACCGCGCCGACCATCCGCGTGGGCGCGCCGTCCGCGTCGCCGTGCACCTGGCCCCGGCCGGTCAGCCAGCGCACCGAGCCGTCCCCCCAGACCACCCGGAAGCTGTGGGTGTATTCGGTGAGCCCGGTGATGGCGGCGGTGATCGCCCGGTCGAGCGCCGCGCGGTCCTCGGGGTGCACCCGCGCCATGAAGGACTCGTAGCGGCCGTCGAATTCCCCGGGGCCGAAGCCGAGCATCGACTCGTGCTCGCCGAGCCAGGTGATCTCCTGGCTGCGGAGGTCCCAGTCCCAGACGCCGATCCGCGCCGCCCGCATGGCGGATTGGAGCCGCTCCTCGCTGCCCCGCAGCGCGGAGAGCGTGGCGGTCCGCTCCTCGAGCAGGCGGCGGTTGGCGTCAAACGAGAGGGCGCGGGCCAGGGCGGCGCTCAGCATGCCCCCGATGAGCAGCAGGACCTGTTCGTCCGCCTCGCCGAAGGCAGCGGGCTGGTGGTGCATCACCGTCAGGACGCCGACGGCGCGACGGCCGTCGCGGAGGGGCACCGTCAGGATCGAGCGGCAGCCGAGGCGGCGGGTCGTGGCCCGGTGCACCCGGGGATCGGCCTCGGTGTCATCGGCGCGCGCTGGCAGGCCGTGCTCGAGTGTCTCGCCCGCGAGGCTCCCGGACACCGGGACCCGCACCCCCTGCACCCGCGTGGCCATGCCGCTGGTGGACCGGAAGGTGAGGCCCTGGCCGTCCACCAGCAGGACCGCCGCCCCAGCGGCCGACAGCAGGTCCCGGGACGAGTCCGCGATGCGCTGCATCACCTCGTCCGGCTCGAGGCCGGCGGTGAGCACCGCCTGCTGCAGCTCGATGATGCCGGTGAGCCGGGCCGTCTCCGGGCGGGCGGGCCCCGGATCCGCCCCCCGGACGGTGATGTCACGCGCGATGCCCAGCAGCCCGGTGAGCCGGCCCGCCGCGTCACGGCACGGGATCTTGGTCACCAGGTGGCGCACCAGGGCCCCTTCCGCCGCGACCGTCTCCTCCACGGTCTCGGTGCGGTCGGCCCGCAGGGTCTCCGCGTCATAGGCCCGCAGCCGCGCCGCGACGGCGCTCGGGAAGAGCTCCTCGTCGGTGCGGCCGATCATGTCGGCCGCGGTCCGGTGGCTGGCGGCCGCCGCGGCCCGGTTCACCAGCCGGTAGCGTCCCTGCAGGTCCTTGATGAACACCGCGGCCGGGATGCTGTCGGCCAGGAGGCGCAGCAGGTCCGGGGAGCCGACCGGATCCGCCGGCTGCCCGTCCGCCACGCCCACCTTGCCGACGCCGTCCGCCTGCCCGGCAACCGCCATCTCCGACCCCCGACTGAACCCGCGTCACCCGCCGCACGATGCTCCGACCCAGTATCGGCACCCGGCCGGGCCGCCGGATGCCCGCGCCGCGCCGCTCAAGCTGGCCCCCCCGACGGCCGAAGCTTCCTGACATGGGCTCTCAGCAGGATTCCGCTCCGCCCCCCCACCCCGGCGCCATCGGCCGGCGCTGGGGCGGTACGCCGCGCGTGCTGCTCGGCATCACCGTGCTGGGCGCGGCCATGGCCGTGCTCACCCTGGCGGCCCGGACCATGGTCCGCCCTGCGGGCGGACCGCTCGCCCAGGCGGCGGCCTCGCTGTTCGAGTGGATGCTGTGGGTGCCGCTCTTCGGCCTGGTGCACCGGGTGGCCGCGCGTGCGCATCGCAGTGGGTCGGGGCTCGAAGCGGCCGGGTTCCACCTGGGGGCCGCGCTCGGACTGAGCCTGCTGCACACGGGGATCAGCGTCGTCGGGTGGGGGCTGGCCGGGTGGATCCCGGCCGGCCACGCGGTCGGCGCCTTTGCCCTGCGCCTGGGGCGGGAGCAGGCCATCGGCAACGGCATCGCCTACGGCGTCCTGGCCGCGGCGAGCCACGCCCTGGCCTACGTGGCCGACCTGCGCCGGGCGGAGGAGGACCTCCGCCGGAGCCAGGAACAGCTGTTCCAGTCCCAGAAGATGGAGGCGGTGGGGCGGCTGGCCGGGGGCGTGGCGCACGACTTCAACAACCTGCTCACCGTGATCGGCAACTACACCGCCCTGGTGCTGGAGGACATGCCGGAGCACGACCCGCGGCGCCAGGACCTGCTCGAGGTGCACCGGGCCAGCGACCGGGCGGCCGGCCTCACCCGCCAGCT
This sequence comes from Gemmatimonadales bacterium, assembly GCA_046327715.1. Classification (GTDB taxonomy): domain Bacteria; phylum Gemmatimonadota; class Gemmatimonadetes; order Gemmatimonadales; family GWC2-71-9; genus JADJOM01. The sequence goes on along the minus strand of JAXLXY010000010.1, from coordinate 21,904 downwards.
CCTCGCCTTCAGCCGCCGTCAGGTGATGAAGCCGCGCGCCATCGACCTGGCCGGCGCGGCGAACGAGATGGCGGGCATGCTGCGACGGCTGATCGGCGAGGACATCCAGCTGGTGGTGCGGCCCCGGCCCGGCACCGGCCTCGCGGAGGCCGACCCGGTCCAGGTGGAGCAGATCCTGCTCAACCTGGTGGTGAACGCCCGCGACGCCATCTCGGGCCCGGGCACCGTCACCATCGAGACCGCCAACGCCGACCTCGACCATGAGTTTGCCCGGCTGCACCAGGGGGCCCGACCGGGGTCGTACATCATGCTGGCCGTGGGCGACACCGGCTGCGGCATGGACCGGGAGACTCAGCGCCGCATCTTCGAGCCGTTCTTCACCACCAAGCCGGTCGGCCAGGGCACCGGACTCGGACTGTCGACGGTGTACGGCATCGTCAAGCAGAGTGGTGGCTACATCGCCGTCTACAGCGAGCCCGGCCACGGGAGCGTGTTCCGGGTGTACCTGCCGCGCGCCGGGGCGGAGCAGCCCACGCCGCTCATCCCCGGGCTGGTGCCGGCCCCCGTCGGGGCGGCCCTCGGGACCATCCTGGTGGTGGAGGACGAGGACACGGTCCGGGAGCTGGTGCGCAAGGTGCTCGAGCGGCGCGGCTTCCGGATCCACGCCGCCGCCAACGGCCACGCCGCGCTCGAGCTCGCGGCCCGGCTGCAGGAGCCGATCCACCTCCTGCTCACGGACGTCGTCATGCCGGAGCTCAACGGGCGGGAGCTGGTCGACCGTCTCCGGCTCTCCCACCCGGGGCTCCAGGTGGTGTTCATGTCCGGCTATACCGACGACGCCCTGGCCAGCCGGGGCGCGCTGGGCCCGGAGGTGCGCTTCCTCGCCAAGCCGTTCGCCACCCGGGACCTGCTCAAGACCGTGCAGGAGGCGTTGGACGCGGGCGCGGGGGCAGGGGCGGCCCAGCCCGCCTAGGCCCGCGGGCGCCGGACGCGACACGGGGTGGGTCCGTCACCGGACCCACCCCGTTGGCCGTCGCGCGCCGGCGCCCCGCTATTTGAGGAACAGCATCTCGCGGTAGGAGGGCAGCGGCCAGAGGTCGTCGGCCACGTGGCTCTCGAGCGCGTCGGCGTAGGTGCGGACCTGGGCCATCGCGGGCTTCACCTTGTCCCGGATCCAGGCCGCGTGCTTGGCCGGGTCGTCGTCGTGGTGGCCGGCCACCTTCTCCAGCGCCGCGAGCGCCTCCTGGAAGCGGGACACCAGGTTGACGAACTGCCCCAGCGCCGCCACGGTGTCGTGGCATTTCACGCCCGCCGCCTCGGTGGCGGCGACCGCGTCGGCCACGCGCTTCTGGTGCTGCAGGGCGGCGGGCAGGATGTGGGTGCGGCCCAGCGAGGTCATGGTCTCGGCCTCGATGGTCAGCTCCTTGTTGTACTTCTCGTAGGCGATCAGGAGCCGGCTGTCGTACTCGGACTTGTTGAGCACGCCGTACTTCCTGAACAGGTCGGAGTACTTCCGGGCCTTGAGCGCGGCGAGCGAGTCCACGGTGTCGTGCAGGTGCGGCAGGCCGCGCTTCTCGGCCTCGTCGTGCCAGGCCTGGGAGTAGCCGTCGCCGCCGAAGATCACCCGCTTGTGCTGCTTGACCAGCTTCTTGAGCAGCGCCATGGCCGCCGACTGCACCCGGGCCGGGGTCGGGTTCTTGCCCACCGCCCGCTCCAGCTCGGTGGCCACCATGTCGAGCGACTCGGCCACGATGGTGTTGAGCACCGTGTTGGGCCAGGCGATCGTCTGGCTCGAGCCCACCGCGCGGAACTCGAACTTGTTCCCGGTGAAGGCAAACGGGCTGGTGCGGTTGCGGTCGCCGGAATGCCGCGGCAGCGTGGGCAGGGTGCGGGCGCCAAGGTCGATCACGCCACCCTTGAGGGTCCGCTTGAGCTGGCCCTTCTCCACCTGGTCGAGGATGTCCTGCAGCATGTCCCCGAGGAAGATCGAGATGATCGCCGGCGGGGCCTCGTTGGCGCCGAGCCGGTGGTCATTCGCCGCCGAGGCGATGGAGCCGCGCAGCAGCTCCGCGTGGGTGTCGACCGCCCGGATCACCGAGCAGAGGAACACCAGGAACTGCAGGTTGGTGTGGGTGTCGTCCTGCGGGTCGAGCAGGTTGTGGCCCTTGTCGGTGGCCATCGACCAGTTGTTGTGCTTGCCCGAGCCGTTCACGCCCGCGAAGGGCTTCTCGTGCAGGATCGCCGCCAGCCCGTGGCGCGGCGCCACCCGGCGCAGCGTCTCCATGGTCAGCATCTGGTGGTCGCTGCCCAGCTGGCTCATCTCGAAGATCGGGGCGATCTCGTACTGCGCCGGCGCCACCTCGTTGTGCCGCGTCTTGACCGGCACGCCCAGCGCCCACAGCTCCCGCTCCACCTCCGCCATGCAGGCCAGCACCCGCGCGGGGATGGTGCCGAAGTACTGGTCCTCGAGCTGCTGGCCCTTGGGCGGCTTGGCGCCGAACAGCGTGCGGTTGCAGATCACCAGGTCCGGCCGCTGCCAGAACAGCTCCCGGTCGATCAGGAAGTACTCCTGCTCCGGCCCCACCGTGGTGAACACCCGGGTGGCGCCGTGGCTGGTGCCGAAGATGTTGAGGATCCGGAGCGCCTGCTGCGACAGCGCCTCCATCGAGCGGAGCAGCGGGATCTTGGTGTCGAGGGCCTCGCCGGTCCACGACACGAAGGCCGTCGGGATCACCAGCGTGACCGTCCCGGTGCCGCGCACCAGGAAGGCCGGGCTGGTCACGTCCCAGGCGGTGTAGCCGCGGGCCTCGAAGGTGGCCCGCAGCCCGCCCGAGGGGAAGCTCGAGGCGTCGGGCTCGCCCTGCACCAGCTCATCGCCCGAGAAGTTGTAGATCACCCCGCCCTGGCCGTCCGGCGAGATCATGCTGTCGTGCTTCTCGGCCGTCAGGCCGGTCAGCGGCTGGAACCAGTGGGTGTAGTGCGTGGCCCCGTTCTCGATCGCCCAGTCCTTCATGGCGTTCGCCACCACGTCGGCGACGCTGTGATCGAGGGGTGCGCCCTGGTCGATCGTCTTGATCAGGCGCTTGAAGACGTCCTTGGGGAGCCGTTGACGCATCACCGCGCGCGAAAAGACGTCGCGGCTGTACAATGCGTCCACGGGTTCGAGCTGGCCGCTCGTCGCAGGCGTGGTCACCGGTGGGGCCCTCAGGCAAAGGGTGTCGCGCACGGGGGCGCGGACTGGCGGCGGGGAAGATAACCAGCCGACGGGGCGGAACAAGCGGAGGGGCGGCCGCCCGGCCGCCCCCCCGAAATCCTCACCTTGTCAGCCCCGGGCAGCCGCCCTCAGCACCACTCCCGGACCCGGCGTTCCGGCAACCTCACCACCCGCCCGGGCGGCACCGATGCGTTCTCCGGGAGCGCGGTGCCGCCCCGCGTCGCCGTCAGCTCCAGCACGCTCCGCAGCCGCCGCAACAGCTCCGAACCCGCCACCGCCTGCCGGGATTCATCATAGTACTCGAACCACGGCAGCCCGGCCCGGCTGTAGTCGGCGGCGGTGGGGGGCCGACTCGGCGGCGCCTGGCCGGCGATGGCCTGCCACACCACCGCGTTGGTCAGGTGCACGAACACCCGGCTCCCCTGCTCCAGGTCCCAGTCCGACAGATCGAAACGGTCGGTGTAGATCTCCTGCCGCATCCGGCCGCCGGGGGCCAGCCCCAGCTCGATCGGCGCCGCCACGGCGCACGCCACTGCCCCGGGTTCCCGGCTCAGGGCCCGGGCCCCGGCCCGTTCCGGCGCCGGGGGCAGGACGGGAAAGCGGCGCTCGAAAACCTCCCGCTTCATCGGGAACACCTGGAGCTGGATCCCGCCGTGTTCCCCACGCCCGGTCAGCTGCTCTTCCGCGGTGAATCCCTCGCCCAGCGGCATTGCCACGAACTGGCGGATGACCCCGCGGTCCACGCAGTAGCCGTCCAGCCACGGTTGCCCCGGATGCACGAGGTAGTTCTGCGGCTCCCGGTCGAGCCCGGACACCCACGGCCGCCCGGTGACCGCGTCGACCTTGCCCGTGGCGATCCGGATGGCGCACGGCCAGGCGGTGCCACGATCCGCCACCCTTGGAGCCGAGAAGTTGAGCCACAGCGCCTCGGCCTGGTACATCGGCAGCATCACGCCCCCATGCTCCAGCCAGACCGGCGGCACGTGGCGCGCGAAGTCGTCGACGTGGCGCAGCGGGAACCGCCCCAGCCCGGGGGGCAGCGGATAGTCGCGGCCGTCGTCCGGGATCCGGAGCGTCCGCTGGAAGTCGATGTGCAGCTTCGCCCCGGGATGCACCGCCGGAAAGCTGAAGTGCAGCGCGTCGTTGGTCAGCTCGATCACGGAACCTCCCTGATGGTCTTCCCTGCGCTCCGCGGCCACCCCGGCCGCCGGAGTCCCGCTACCACTGGCCATCCCGGACCTCCCGCACCAGCCGGAGCACCGCGTGATCCGGAAGGTGCCGCAGGTCCCGGAGCAGCTCGGCGAAGAGCTGGGGCCGCTTGAGGATGATCCTCTGCAGGTCCGAGCTGATCTTCCCCGCCAGCGCCAGCAGCAGGTCCGGGTCCGTCCCCAGGTCCTCCGCGAGGGCGCGGATGGATGCCTCGGAGGGGGGCGGCTGCTCGCCGCGCTCGATCTTGCTGAGGTACGAGGGCTCGAGCCCCACCCGGGCGGCCACCTGCCGCACCGAGAACCGGGGATCCCCGGCGCGCAGCCCTTCCCGCTGCTGGCGGACGAACTCACCGAAATCTGCAGGCATTGTGTAGTAGATACTACACACTACACACAGCTCCCGCAAGCCCTACCGTGGCCACCCCGATTCACGGGTGCCTCATGCCACCTTCATCGCCGGTGGCGCACTGTACCCCCTTCATGCGCTCCCTCCCCCTCGCCGACCCCGCCCCGGGCCGGCCGCGCCCCAATCCCTGGCGCCATTGGCTCCGCTGGCCGGGGCTCCTCGGCTTCGCGGCGGTGCTCGCCGGCCTGCAGTTCGCGCCCGCCCGGACGCTCCACCTGCTGTGGGCCGTGGTCATCCCGCTCCTCCCCCTGACCTTCCTGCTCTCGCCATCGCTGTGGCGCGCCGCCTGCCCGCTCGCCACCCTCGACCTTCTCGGCGCCCCAGCCGGCGAGCCCCCCTCGCTCGGCCGCGCCGCGGGCGATCGCGTGAATGCGCTCGGCATCCTCCTGCTCCTCGGGATCATCCCCGCCCGGCGGGTACTGCTCGAGTACGACGGGGGGGCGATGATCGGAGTCCTGCTGGCGCTCGGCGGGCTGGCCTGGCTCATGGGCCGGACGCGACCCGCCAAGGCCGGCTTCTGCAACGCCCTCTGCCCGGTGCTGCCGGTGGAGCGGCTGTACGGCCACGCCCCGCTGCTCGACCTGGGCGACACCCGCTGCCACCCCTGCGTCCGCTGCACCACCGTCGGCTGCGTGGACCGGGCGCCAGAGGAGGCGCTGGTGGGGCTCGGCGGGGGGAGCCGGGAAGGCGTCCGCTGGCTCCGCACCCCTGCCGGCCTCTTCGTCGCGGGGTTTCCCGGCCTCATCGTGGCCTTCGGCCTGCTGCCCGATCCGGGGCCAGTGACCCCGTGGCGCGCCTACGGCCAGGTGCTGGGCGGGGTGGCCCTCTCGTGGGCGACCGCGCTCCTGTGCGTGGGCGCGCTGCGGCCCGGCGTGGTGCGGGTGATCCGGGTGCTGTCGGTGGTGAGCGCGGGGTTGTTCTACTGGTTTGCAGGCCCGCACATGGCGGCGGCGCTGCGGGGCGGGCCGGCCGCCGGGGTGGCTCTGCGGGTGGGATTCCTGCTGGTGGTGGCGTGGTGGGCCACGCCGGGGCTGCGGCGCCTCAGCGCGGCAGTCCCGGCCGGCCCGGGGCGGTCAGGTGTCCCGAAAAGAGGAGGAAGCCGAAGCAGACCAGGTTGAAGGTCAGGAACCAGCTCGCGACGGTCCACGCTCGCCCCCGGGTGAAGGGCCGGTCCTTGAGCGCCCGCCCGAGATACCCGTGCCCGGAGAGCAGCGCGGCATGGTAGAGCCCGTAAAGCACGTAGTGCCACGCGATCCCGTGCCACAATCCCATCAGCAGGAACGTGATCCCGAACCCCGCCGACGCGGCGAGCTGCTTGTCCTTCACCCAGCCCGCCTTGGTGTTGGCGAGCAGGAACCGCATGTAGATCTGGTCGCGGAACCAGGTGGAGAGGCTGATGTGCCAGCGGTTCCAGAAGTCCTGGATGCTGGTGGCCAGATAGGGCCGGTTGAAGTTGGCGGGGATCCGGATGCCGCAGGCATGACTGATCGCGATGGCGATGGCGCTGTACCCGGCAAAATCGAAGAAGAGGTACGCGCTGTAGGCGTACATGTACGACGCCATCCCGGCGAGGTCATGGAGCTTGCCCGCCGGGTCCATCCAGTACTGCTTGACCAGCGCGGCGACGATGAACTTGGACAGCAGGCCGAGGTGGAGCTGCCACGCGGCGTGGTCCAGGTCGGCGAGCAGCTGTTCCCGGGGGCGCGGGGCCTCATAGTCCTTGAGGAAGCGGCGGAAGCGGTCGATCGGCCCGGAGGAGACCGTGGGGAAGAAGGCCACGAAGGCGGTGTACGCCCCGGGGGCGAGGGTGGTGACCAGGCCGTCCCGCACGGCGAAGAGCACGTCGAGCGCCCGGAAGCAGACGTACGAGATGCCGAGGAAACCGAGGCGCGACCCGGGGGCGAGCACCGGCGCGAGCTTCACCGCGATCAGCGGGAGGAGCGCGAGGCCGAGCGCCGTGCGGAAGCGCCATGCGGGCGCCTTCTTCCCCCCGCCGGCGAGCAGCCACCGGGCGAGGAACCACTGCCAGGCCCCGAACGCCAGCACCACCCAGAGGTCCCTGGCCTGGCCCAGGCCGGGCACGAGGTTGTGGCTCGGCGCGTGATGCACCACCAGCATGAGCAGCGCGCTGGCGAGGACCCAGCGCCCCGCAGGCCGCCCGCGCCAGCCGAGCCAGGCGGCCGGCGCCACCAGCAGCGCCACCAGCGCGAAGTAGCTGAACGAGGCGTACGGCGTCATGGGCGGGCCGCGAGCGCCTTGCGGTCGATCTTGCCGTTCGGCGTCATGGGGAACGCCTCCACGAACAGGAACTTCCGCGGCACCATGTACGCGGGTACGCGGGCGGTGAGCGCCTCCCTCAGGCGGTTGGCCTTCTCCCGGTCGGTGCCCGCGGGCGCGCCGGCCAGCATCACGTACGCCGCCAGGGCGTCGACCCGGCCGTCCTTCTCCACGGGCAGCACGGCTGCGCCGGTCACCCCGGGCAGGGCGCAGAGGTTGGCCTCGATGTCGCCCAGCTCGATGCGGTGCCCGTGCAGCTTCACCTGGAAATCCATCCGGCCCTCGCAGAACAGCAGGCCGTCACGGACGTGCCCCCAGTCGCCGGTGCGGTAGGCCGGCGCGCCCTCGAACCGGAAGAAGGCCTTCTCGGTGAGGTCGGGACGGTGCAGGTACCCCGGGCTCACGTTGGGACCGGCGATGACGATCTCGCCCCGCTCGCCATCCGGCACCGGGCGCCGCTCGGCGTCGAGGATCACCACCCGGCTGCCGAGCATCGGCCGCCCGATCGGGAGCGGCGCGTACCGCGCCACCACCTCGCGGTCCACCCGGATCGAGGTCGTGGCGATGGTGGCCTCGGTGGGGCCGTAGGTGTTCCACACCTCCGCCCCGGGAAAGCGATCCAGGAGCTGGGTCACGGTGTCCGGCGGCAGCGCCTCGCCGCAGAAGAGGAACTTGCGCACCTCCGGCAGCATCGCCCGGGCGAACTTCCGTTCCACGAGGCAGAGCTGCGCGAAGGCCGGCGTGGACACCCACTCCGTCACGCCGGAGCTCCCGAGCATGGCGAAGAGCTGCTTGAGGTCGGCCACCTGCTCCTTGGTCACGCTCACCAGGGTGCCCCCGGTCAGGAGGCAGAGGTAGGTGTCCATGTGGGAGACGTCGAAGCCGAAGATGCACTGGTTGAGCCAGGTGCCCCCGTCCGCCGGCCGCTGTTCCGCCATCATCCAGGCCAGGAAGTGCTCCAGGTTGCCGCGCGTGATGGGGACGCCTTTCGGGTCGCCGGTGGAGCCGGAGGTGAACATGATGTAGTGCAGGTCGTCAGGGCCCACCGCGCGGGCCGGGGGCTCGCCATGGTCGCCGGCGGAGAGGTCAGCGATCCGTTCCGGTTCCAGGGTGAGCGGCGCGCGGGCCAGCGCCACGATCCGCTCGGCGCGCGCGGTGGGCAGGCCGGTGTCGAGCGGGACGTACGGGTGGCGGGTCCGGGCGCAGGCAAGGAACGCCACCAGCATCTCCGGTTCCTTGTGCCCGCGGACCACCACCGGGGAGGCGTCATCGGGGAGGTGGGCGGCGAGCCATGCCGCGAGGGTCCGCGAGCGGCGCAGCAGCTCACCCCAGGTCAGGGAACGTGTGCCGCTCCGGTGCGCCACCCGGTCCGGGGTCTCGCGGCCCCGGCGCTCGATCCGCGCGATGAGATCCATGCTCAGAAGGCCTGATAGATGAAACTGGGCGTGTCGAAGGCGTGGAGCACCGCCATCGCCAGCAGCCCCAGCTGGACCGCGAGGTAGAAGGCGAGGCGTGCCGCGAAGCGGGCCCGGGGACTACCGGAGGCGGTCATGGTAGAAGGCGTCGAGCGCCTGGTTGGTGTAGACCCACCCCTTGGGCGACTGGTGTCCGCCGTCATCCCGGAGGAACCACTGGTCCATGTCGTGTTCCTCGAACGTGACCACGGGGATGCCGCGCCGGTCACAGGCGGCACGCAGGTGATCGTAGAACTGCTGGCGCTCCTCTGACGTCGACCCCCGGTAATCCATCAGCCGCCCCATGTAGGGGACATTCACCACCAGGGGCCGCGCGCCGGCCCGCACCAGCAGGTCGAGCTCGATCTCCAGGTCCTGCCAGGCGGGGAGGGTATCGAGGTTCGGCACCGGGGGCGCGTGGGAGCGCTTGGATTCGAAGTACTCCCGGCGGGCCAGGAAGTACCGGTCCTCGATCCCGAAGGGGTTGGACGCAGCCTGCGGGCGGTAGAGCGACTCCGCGGTGGCGGCCAGGGCGGGCCAGTCGGGCGGGCCCGCGGCGGCGGCGGGCTGGAGACGCTTGCGCCGGGCCACCCATCCCGCGCCCCAGAGACGAAGTTCATCCTCGAGGCCAAGCACCGCGCCCTGCAGGCGCCCGAGCGGACGGAACAGCGCGGCGAACGCGCGGTCGCCCGGCCGCCCCATCGCCACCGTCTCGAGCCCGAACTGGAGCAGGGGGTCCGCCTCGTAGGCCTCGGGAAAGTCCAGGATCCGCCGCGCGATGCGGCGCCCCAGCGAATCGTCGGGCGGGCCCCACGCGACGGTCCCGGCGGCGAGCGGCGAGAAGTTCCCGGCGAACATCCCCCGGGTGAAGAACCCGTCGGGGTGGGACAGCACGTTGGGGGCAACCTCGAGCACCACGTGCCTGCCCCGCAGCGCCTCGCCGAGGGCGTAGAAGGACTGGGCATGGTGGATGGGCAGCGTGCCCTTCCGCCCCACGGGGACCACCCGGAAGCCGGTCGGCGCCGAGCGGAACCAGTCGCCCGCGCGGTACGGCACGGACTGGTTGAGCTCGGAACTCCCGTACAGCATGACGATGCTGTCGCGCTGGAGGGCCCGGCGCTGGAAGGCCAGCCCCATCGACTTCTGCTCGAAGGCGCGGGGCAGCAGGGGCACGACCTGTCGGTCGATGGCGCGGCGGGCAGTGACGAGGGCCAGCAGGCCCAGCACAGCGGAGAGCAGGAAGGCGAGGGCCGCGGCCCGCAGGTGTCCGCCAGCCACCCCGGCGCTCGGGGCGGCCGGGCTCACGCCGGCACCCGTTCCTCGATCCAGGCGATGAGCCGCGCCGGCGTCGCCCAGGTGTCGGCCTCGAGCTCCGCCGGCGAGATATCGAGCCCGAATTCCTCCGCCAGGGCCACGATGAGCTCCACCGTCTTCATCGAGTCGAGCACATGATCCGCGTACAGCGGGAGCTCGAGGTCGGTCCGGACGTCATCCGTCTCGGCGACAACGGCAAGGCGGCCGAGCACCCGATCGGCGAGGGACAGCGACATCGTCATGGATCATCCGTCGTGGGGGGTCAGGAACGGCGGCGGCGCCACTTCTGCGGCAAGTCGCGGACCGCAGGAGGCACCGTTCATGAATCCCGCTCGGCAACGGGTTAGCTGACGACCTCGCGCCAGGGTGTCGTGCAGACCTGCTGTGATCTGTGGATGCTGCGAGACAATCGCTCTCAATTCATCCAGCTGTCATGTTGTCACGCGTCTCACCGTACGCACGCGCCCGGCACCGGCGGCGCGCTCTCCGGGCTCCAGCCCGCACCGGGCATCCCAAGGCACTCGAGCAGCGTGGCGGCGATGCTGGCCTGGGTGACCTGGGCACCGGCCACGACGCCCTGGTCCGGCGTCCGGGGGCCGATCACCGCCAGCCAGATGGTCTCCGAGCCCGGGACGTCCGCGCCGTGATCGGTCCAGTCGCGGGGGCTGTGACCGCGGCCGTGATCGGTGGTGAGGATCAGGGTCGTCCGCCCGCGGTAGGCCGGCAGCGACTCGACGGTCTGCCACAGCTCGCGGAGAAAGCCATCGAGCGCGTGCAGCGCGTCGAGCACCCGGTCATAGCGGCGGTTGTGGGCGAGGTCGTCGGTGTCGTTGAAGGCCAGGTACATCACGCGGGGCTCGTGGCGCCGGAGCCATTCCAGCGCGAGGGCCCCGGTGAAGGCGTCGAGCCGGCTGCCCTCCCAGAGTGCCAGCGCCCGGGGCTGGAGGCCGAGCAGCCGTCCCATCATGGGGGTCTGCAGGGCGGCCGGGATGCTGTCGTACCCGGCGTTGACGAAGATGGCGCCGTCCCGGCTCGCCACGTAGTACCGGAAGTTCTCCCAGGAGGTGAACGCGGCCACGCGCTCCGGCGGGAGGCGGAGCGTCTCGCGGACATGCTCGAGCACCGTGCGGTGCGGGTAGCGGCGCTGGTCGTTGCTGGTCACGTCGGGCTGGGCGTGTCCGGTGAGGATCTCCTGGTAGCCGGGCGCGGAGAAGCCGTGGGGATTGGTGATGCGCACGGTGCTGCCTCGCGCGGCGTCCCCGAACACCATGCCCTGCGGGGCGAGGGAATCCCAGAAGAAGGGCATCACCGCCCGTCGCCGGGCCTCGGGCGTGGCGCGCCAGTAGTCCCGGCGCAGCCGCTCGAGATCGTAGATGCCGCTGTCCTCCTCGCGCGCGCTCACGATGGTATCGAGGCCGCCGAAGAAGTCCTCGGCGCGGATCCCGTCGAAGGTGACGAGGATGACTCGGGCATCCGGGGTGGCCTGGGCGCCGAGGCTCGCGGTGAGTGTGCAGGCGAGGAGGGGCAGCAGGTGTCGGACGGGTGGCAGCGGCATGCTTGGGATCGGGGAGAAGGGAGGGGCCAATGTAGCGTGAGCGGTGCCCTGGTGGTGGCCAGCGTTGCTGGATCTTGACAAATTTGGAGAAAATGTAAACGTTTACATACCCCTCGCACCGACAAGCCAGTCGGAGCCCGTTTCATATCGCGACGTATTGATCTGCCCGCCTCACCGCACCCATCACGTGCGGTCTCGGGCTTCCGGCTCACCGAGCCGCTCGCATGGCCACTATCAAGGATGTTGCCCGGCTGGCCGGGGTGTCCGTTGCCACCGTCTCCCGGGTCTACAACGACAGCGACCTGGTCCGGGAAGAGACCCGGGAGCGGGTGCAACTGGTGGCGCAGCAGCTGGGCTACAGCCCCCATGGGGCGGCCCGCAGCCTGATCACCAGCCGCACCCACACGCTCGGCGTCCTGCTCCCTGACCTGTACGGCGAGTTCTTCTCGGAAGTCATCCGGGGCATCGACCAGCGGGCCCAGCAGGAGGGGTACCATGTGCTGGTGTCGAGCGCGCGGGATGGCGGACGGCCGCTCGAGGCGGCCCTGCGCTCGATGCGGGGCCGGGTGGACGGCCTGATCGTGATGTCGCCGGACATGGATGCCGGCGCAGGCCGCCGCGGGCTGCCGGAGCGCTTCCCGGTGGTGCTGCTCAACTGCCCGCCGTCGGACGCGGGCTATGACAGCCTGGGCATCGCGAACTTCGAGGGCGCCGCGGCGATGGTGGGCCACCTCGCGGCACAGGGACACCGGCGGATCGCCATCATCCGTGGCGCGGAGCAGAACTTCGACGCGGCGGAGCGGCTGCGGGGCTACCGGGCCGCGGTGGCCGGCGGCGGTCTCGAGGCCGACCCCGCCCTCGAGCTGCCGGGCGACTTCAGCGAGGCGGCGGGGCACGCGGCGGCGCGGCGGCTGCTGGCCCTGCCCCGGCGGCCCACGGCCCTCTTCGCGGCCAACGACGGCATGGCCATCGGCGCCCTGGCGGCCCTGCGGGACGCCGGGGTCCGGGTGCCCGAGGAGGTGGCGGTGGCGGGGTTCGACGACATTCCGATGGCGCGCTACGTGGATCCGGCGCTGACCTCGGTGCACGTGGATATCAGCGCGCTCGGCGGGCGCGCGACGGACTGGCTCCTGGCGGCACTGCAGGGCCGGCCCGGGCAGGACCCCCGCCGTGAGATGTTGCCCACGACGCTGGTCGTGCGGCGCTCCTGTGGCGCGCGGGCGGGCTAGGCTCCCCCCTGAGGCTCCCGCCCGCGTGGCGCAGCGTGATTCACCACCCCGGAGGAAAGGCTGCATGACCCCGAGAACTGTAGGACGATGGCTGGGAGGGATGCTCGCGCTGCTCGGGCTCCTGTTCCTGGCGGCGGACCGTGCCTCCGCCCAGAACACCACCGGCACCATCCGCGGCTACGTCAAGGCCGCCAGCGGCGGCGGGCTGTCGGCCGCCGAGATCACCGCGCGGAACCCCGAGACCGGGGTGAGCCGCACCGCCACCAGCCGGGCCGACGGGTTCTACGTGCTGCCGGGCCTGCCGCCGGCGCTGTATGAGGTGGCGGTCCGGCACATCGGCAACGCGCCGCAGGTGCGCCGGGTACGGGTGCAGATCGGCGCGGTCGCGCTGGAGGACTTCACGCTGTCCGACCAGGCGGTGGAGCTCGAGGAGATCGCGGTGATCGCCGCCCCGGCGGCCGAGACCCGCACCTCGGAAGTGGCCACCAACGTGACGGCCGAGCAGATCGAGAAGCTGCCGACCCCCAGCCGCAACTTCCTCGACCTGGCGGCGCTGTCGCCGGGCGTCACCACCTCCGAGGACCGCATCAACGGCCAGACCCGCACCTTCCAGGGGGGCGGCCAGTCCCCGAACGCGGTGAACGTGTTCATCGACGGCACCAGCCTCAAGAACGACCTGACGGGCGGCGGGGTCAGCGGCCAGGACGCCAGCCGCGGCAACCCGTTCCCGCGGAACGCGATCCAGGAGTACCGGGTCATCAGCCAGAACTTCAAGGCCGAGTACCAGAACTCCAGCAGCTCGATCATCACCGCGCAGACCAAGTCGGGCGGCAACGTCTGGTCGGGCAACGCCTTCTTCAGCTACCAGGACAAGGGGCTGGTGGCGCTCGACAGCTTCCAGCGGGCCGACAAGAACAACAACCCGGCCTTCAAGGAACCCGAGTACGCCCGCTACCTGGTGGGCCTGAGCGCGGGTGGCCCGCTCATCAAGGACAAGCTGCACATCTTCGGCAGCTACGAGGGGAACTACCAGAACCGGCAGAACCGGGTGGCGATGACGCCCACGCCGACCGGCTTCGCGGCCCTCGACTCCGTGAACCTCGCGGGCTACAACGGCGCCTTCACCTCGCCGTTCCGCGAGTCACTCTTCTTCGGCAAGGCCACCTACGCGGTCAGCGCCCATTCCTCGGCGGAGCTGAGCTTCAGCAACCGGCACGAGACGGACGAGCGCGACTTCGGCGGCACGCGGTCGTTCCAGTCGGCGGTCAACTTCCGCCAGAACGTGTCGATCGGCCAGCTGCGCTACAACTGGTTCAGCGGCGCCTGGCTCAACGAGGCCAAGGTGGACTACAGCCGGTTCCGCCGGAATCCGTCGCCGGCCACCGGCGGCCTGGCCTCGCGGATCTACCAGTACAACAACACCGACAACCGCATCGGCAGCGACCTGAGCACGCAGGACTTCATCCAGAAGCGGCTCGGCTTCCGCGACGACCTGACCTACTCCGGGTTCCAGGCCGGTGGCCAGCACGTGATCAAGACCGGCGTGAACGTCGACTTCGTGAACTACGACATCGTCAAGGACAACGACGGCACGCCGCGCTTCATGTACCGGGACAGCGTGAACGGGCTCTCCTACGCCTTCCGCAACCCGTACCAGCTCGTCTACGGCACCGGCAACCCGAACCTCGACACCAAGAACACGAAGATCGGGCTGTACCTGCAGGACGACTGGAGCCCCACCTCGCGCCTGACGTTCAACCTTGGCGTGCGCTGGGACTATGAAACGAACATGTTCAACACGGACTACAAGACCCCGCAGAACGTCATCGACACGCTGACCCGGTACAACGACTCGCTGCCGAGCCCGCTGGACCTCAACCGCTACACCACCAACGGCAGCGACCGCAAGCCGTTCGGCGGGGCGATCCAGCCGCGCCTCGGCTTCTCGTACGCGCTCGACGACGCGAACATCACGACGATCTTCGGCGGCTTCGGCATCTACTATGACCGGACGATCTTCGACGTGTCGGTGGACGAGACCCTCAAGCTCTCGCACCCCACCTTCACGGTGAACTTCGCCCACCCGGACTCGACGCCGGGCACCGGCGAGGTGGCGTGGAGCGATTCGTACCTGGACGCCGACCGGGCCACCCTGGACCAGCTGGTGCACACCACCGGGACGCCCGAGGCCTGGCTGATCGACAACAAGGTCAAGGCCCCGAAGTCGCGGCAGTGGAATCTCGGCATCCGCCGGGTGTTCGGCAGCGTGACGGCGAGCGCCACCTACGTCGGCGTCCGCGGCGTGGACCAGCTGACGCTCAACTGGGCCAACTTCGGCCTCAACCCGAACGGCTCCTGCTGCACCAGCTTCCCGATCAGCAACCACGGCTTCAGCAACTTCATCTACTCCACCAGCGACGGGAAGACGTGGTATGACGCGCTCCAGGTGCAGGTGGACCGGCCCTACCGCCGCAGCAGCGAGAAGTTCGGCTGGGGCGCCGGGCTGGCGTTGACCTACGCCGAGCGGTCGGTGAAGGGCGTGGACGGGCTGGGCGACCTGTTCGCCTTCCCGAACACGAAGAACATCCCCAAGCACCCGGCCAACGACGAGAAGGTCCGCATCGTGGCCAACTGGATCATGGACGTGCCCTTCCTGTACGGCATCCAGTTCGGCGGGCTGATCACCCTGGGCAGCGGCAACCGCCAGGACGTGGGCTGTCCGGCCCGGTTCTGCGGCACCGGCTACGAGCGCGGGGGCTTTACACCGAAGCGCTACAACTTCATCGTCCCGGGGGCCTTCGCCTACCGGATGGTGGATCTCCGGGTGCGGAAGGACTTCCCGAACTTCGGGGGCAACACCCTGGGCGTGACGGTGGACCTGTTCAATGCCTTCAACTACCAGAACTTCGGGTGCTTCAACACCGGCTCCAAGACGGACCCGAACTTCGGCAAGGCGGGCTGCGTGGTCAGTGACGCCCGCCGGTTCCAGCTCGGCATGGAGTACGCCTTCTAGGTCAGCTCACCACAACCGCGGGGGGCCACCCGGCCCTCCGCGGTGCTCCACCCCCGCCGCGGGGTCCCTCATGCCAACTTTCCGTGGTTCCCCCGTGCTGGCGCTGGGCCTTTCACTGCTCGCCGCCGCGTGCAGCGACGATTCCGGCCCGGCCGGCGTGCTGCCGCCGCCGACGGCCCGGGAACTGGCGTTCCTCGATACCCTCGAGCGGCGGACCTTCAACTTCTTCTGGGAGCGCTCCGACCCCGCGACCGGCCTGACGCCGGACCGCTGGCCCACGCCGAGCTTCTCGAGCATCGCGGCGGTGGGGCATGCGCTCACCGCCTACCCGATCGGGGTGGAACGGGGCTTCATCAGCCGGACCGAGGCGGCCGAGCGCACCCGGGCCACCCTCGCGTGGTTCTGGCAGGCGCCGCAGGGCCCGGACCCCGCCGGGAAGAGCGGCTACCAGGGGTTCTTCTATCACTTCCTGGACATGGCCACGGGGGCGCGCTACCGCGACGTGGAGCTGTCGACGGTCGATACCGCGCTCCTGCTGGCCGGGGTGCTCTTCTGCCGCGAGTTCTATGACGGGGCCGACAGCACCGAGGCCGCCATCCGCGCGCTGGCCGACTCGCTGTACCGGCGCACGGACTGGCAGTGGGCGCAGCGCACCCCGCCCCTGGTGAACATGGGATGGAAGCCGGAGGATGGCTGGCAGCCGCTCGACTGGATGGGCTACAACGAGGCCATGCTGGTCTACCTGCTGGCCCTGGCCTCCCCCACCCACCCGGTGGACAGCACGGCCTGGGCGGCATGGAGCGCCACGTACGACTGGGGCAGCTACCACGGCCAGGCGCACCTCGGGTTCGCGCCGCTGTTCGGGCACCATTTCTCCCATATCTGGGTGGACTTCCGTGGGATCCAGGACCCGTTCATGCGGTCGCACGGCATCGACTACTTCGAGAACAGCCGGCGGGCCACCCTGGCGCAGCGATCCTACGCCATCGCCAATCCCGAGGGGTGGCGTGGCTATGGCAAGGATGCCTGGGGGCTCTCCGCCTCCGACGGCCCCGCCGACGTGACGCTGCCGTTCAATGGCCGCGACCGGCGCTTCTTCACCTACGCGGCGCGTGGAGCGTCGTTCACGGAAGTGCGGGATGACGGGACGATCTCCCCGGCGGCGGCGGCGGGCTCCCTGCCCTTCGCGCCGGAGGTGGTGCTGCCTACCCTGGTGGCCATGCGCGAGACCTACGGGGACGCGCTGTTCGGCCAGTACGGCTTCCTCGACGCCTTCAACCCGACCTTCCAGTTTCCCGGCGTGACGCCGAGCCAGGGGCAGATCGTGCCCGGCGTGGGCTGGTTCGATACCGACTACATCGGCCTCGACCAGGGCCCGATCCTGTCCATGATCGCCAACTACCGCCGCGACTTCGTGTGGCAGTACATGCGGAAGAGCCCCTACCTTATCCAGGGGCTGCGCCGGGCGGGCTTCTCGGGCGGCTGGCTGGGATCGTGAAGCCCGCCGGTGGCACGGCCCCGCGCCTGGCCTTCCGGGCGCCGCGCCTGCTGGCGGCGCTGCTCGTGCTGGGCTGTGGTGCGGACCCCGGCGCGGGGACGACCACGCTCCGCTTCTGGGCCTTCGGTCGCGAGGGCGAGGTGGTGCAGGCGCTGGTGCGCGACTGGGAGCGCGGGCACCCGGGGGTGCGCGTCGAGGTGCAGCAGATCCCCTGGAGCGCGGCGCACGAGAAGCTGCTCACGGCGCACGTGGGCCACGCCACCCCGGACCTGGCGCAGCTGGGGAACACCTGGGTCCCGGAGCTGGTGACGCTGGACGCCCTGCTGCCCCTCGACAGCCTGCAGGGCGCCGCGGCCGACATGGACACCAGCGGTCACTTTCCTGGGATCTGGGCCACCAACGTGGTAGACGGCCGCCTCTGGGGCATCCCCTGGTACGTGGACACCCGGGTCCTGTTCTACCGGCGCGACCTGCTGGCCCGCGCGGGCTACGCCCGCATGCCGGAGGACTGGGACGGCTGGCTCGCGGCCATGCGGGCGATCAAGCGGCTGGGCGGCGAGCGGAAGTATGCCATCTTTCTCCCGCTCAACGAGTGGCCGCCCCAGGCCATCCTCGGGCTGCAGCAGGGCTCGCCCCTGCTCACCCCGGAGGGCCGCGGCGCCTTCGGGGACAGCGCCTTCGCGCGGGCGTTCGACTTCATGCTCGGCCTCTACCGCGAGGGGCTGGCCCCGCCGGTGTCCAACACGGAGATCGCGAACCTGTACCAGGAGTTCTCCCGGGGCACCTTCAGCATGTACATCAGCGGCCCGTGGAACCTGGGCGAGTTCCGCCGCCGGATCCCCGCCGACCAGCAGGACACCTGGGCCA
This sequence comes from Gemmatimonadales bacterium, assembly GCA_046327715.1. Classification (GTDB taxonomy): domain Bacteria; phylum Gemmatimonadota; class Gemmatimonadetes; order Gemmatimonadales; family GWC2-71-9; genus JADJOM01. The sequence continues at coordinate 3,869 of JAXLXY010000010.1, read as the reverse complement.
CCGCGCCGCTGCCCGGCCCCACCGGGGCCGCCTCCGGGGTGTCGCTCGCGGGCGGCGCCAGCCTGGTGATCTTCCGCGAATCCCGTCACCAGGCGCTGGCCTGGGACCTGGTGCGCTATCTCTCGCAGCCCGCGCAGCAGGCCCGCTTCTACCACCTGACGGGAGACCTCCCCGCCCGGCGGGAGGCGTGGGCCGACAGCGCGCTGGCCGCCGACAGCGCGGCCGCGGCCTTCCGGGTGCAGCTCACCCGGGCGGTCCCGACCCCGATGGTGCCGGAGTGGGAGCAGGTGACCACCAAGATCATGGACCAGACGGAGGCGGCGGTGCGCGGCGGGGTGACGCCGGCCCAGGCACTCGCCGCGCTCGACCGCGAGGTGGACCGGCTGCTGGAGCGGCGGCGCTACCTGCTGGCCCGGCGGCCCGGGGCCCCGCGATGAGCCGGCCGGAAGCCCGGGCGGAAGCGCGCGCCGGCTGGCTCTTCGTGATGCCCGCGCTCGCCCTCATCACCGTGTTCTTCGTGCTGCCGGTGCTGGCGGCGTTCGGGCTCTCGTTCACCGACTTCGACATCTACTCGATCGGCGACCCGGGGAGCACCCGGTTCGTCGGCCTGGGAAACTACCGCACGCTGTGGGAGAGCCCGCTCTTCTGGACGGCGCTCCGCAACACCACCTGGTTCGTGGTGCTGGGGGGGCCGCTCTCGGTGCTGGCCTCGCTGGCGGCGGCGGTGCTGGTCCACTCGAAACTGGTGCGGTTCCGGCCGCTCTTCCGGAGCGCCTTCTTTGCCCCGTGGGTCACCACGCTGGTGGCGGTGGCGCTGGTATGGCGCTACGTCTACCACCCGCAGTATGGCCCGCTCAACGCGCTGCTGCAGGCCGTGGGACTGCCGGCCATCGACTGGCTGGGCAATCCGGCGTGGGCCATGCCGGCGATCGTGCTGGTGTCGGTGTGGAAGAACTTCGGCTACAACATGCTGGTGTTCCTGGCGGGCCTCTCCAACATCCCCGAGGAGCTGTACGAGGCCTCGGAGCTCGATGGGGCGGGCGCATGGCACCGGTTCCGCCACGTCACGGTGCCGATGCTCGGGCCCACCTTCGTGTTCGTGGGCGTGGTCACGATGATCGCGAGCTTCCAGGTCTTCAGCGAACCCTACGTGATGACGCAGGGCGGGCCGCTCAAGAGCACCCTCACCCTGATGCTCCTCATGTACGAGGAGGGCTTCCGCTGGTGGCGGCTCGGCTTCGCCACGGCCATCGCGGTGGTGCTCTTCCTCCTGACCCTGGCCGGGACCCTGATCCAGCTGCGGCTCCGGCGGGAGCCGGTGGCATGAGCCGCCGGTTGCTGCGGTCGGTCCTGCTGCACGCCCTCCTCCTCGTGGGGACGGTCTTCGCGGCCGGCCCGCTCCTGTGGATGGTGTCCGCCAGCCTCATGGCGCCGGGGGAGGCCAACCACGCCCCGCCCCCGCTGCTGCCGGCGCACCCGACCCTGGAACACTACCGCGCGCTGTTCCAGAGCCAGCACCTCGGCCGCTACTTCCTCAACAGCCTGATCATCGCCGTGGGAGGCACCCTGCTCGGCGTGCTGCTGACGGGCATGGCGGGGTATGCCTTTGCCAAGCTCCGCTTCCGGGGCCGGCAGCCGCTGTTCCGGGCCCTGCTCTACGGCATGGTCGTCCCGGGCCAGGTGGCGATGCTCCCGATGTTCCTCCTGCTCCGGGAGATGGGGCTCATCAACACGCTCTTCGGCGCGATGATCCCAGTGCTGGCCCCGATCTACGGCATCTTCCTGGTGCGGCAGTACGCGCTCTCCATTCCGGACGACCTGCTCGACGCCGCGCGCCTCGACGGCGCGGGCGAGTGGCGGCTGTTCCGGTCCGTGGTGCTGCCGGCGATCGCCCCGGTGCTCGCGACGCTCGGGGTGTTCACCTTCCTGTCCGCGTGGAACGACTTCATGTGGCCGCTGATCGTCCTCAGCGACGACCGGCGCTACACCCTGCCCGTGGCGCTCGCCAACCTGGCCGGGGAGCACGTGCAGGACGTGGAACTCATCATGGGCGGCGCCGTGGTGACGGTGCTGCCGGTGTTCGTGGCCTTCCTGTTCCTGCAGCGCTACTACATCCAGGGCATCATGGCCGGGAGCGTGAAGGGATGATCGCCGCGCTGCTGCTGGCCGCCGGCCTCGCCGCCCAGGCCGACACCGTGGCCCCCCGGCTGCTCGACGACTTCGAGCGGCCGGAGGCCTGGAGCGCCCACCCGGCCGACGGGGTGCGGGCCACCCTGCGGCGGGAGCTGGGCCACCGCGGCCACGCGCTGCGGATGGATTTCGACTTCCAGGGCGGCGGCGGCTACGCCATCGCGCGGCGCGCGCTGCCGGTGGACCTGCCCGCCAACTACGCCTTCAGCTTCTGGCTCCGCGCCACCGGGCCGGCGAACACGCTCGAATTCAAGCTGGTCGACGCCTCGGGGGAGAACGTCTGGTGGTACACCGAGCGCGACCGGGCCTTCGACGGCGTGTGGCGCCGCGTGACCATCCGTCGGCGGCAGATCAGCTTTGCGTGGGGGCCGCAGGGCGGCGGCGAGCTGGCGCACGCCGCCGCGCTCGAGCTGGTGGTCACCGCGGGCCAGGGCGGCCGCGGCACCGTCTGGTTCGATGAGCTGGAGCTCACCCCGCTCCCTGAGGCCGGTCCCTATGCCGGCACGCCGGCGGCCCGGGCCTGGAGCAGCCTCCGCGCCGCCCCCGCCGCCCTCGCCGTCGATGGCGACACCCTCACCGCCTGGCGCAACGCCGCGGGTGGAGCCCGCGACACCGTGACCGGCGGCCCGGCGCGTGCCCTGACGATCGACTTCGGGACCATCCGAGAGTTCGGCGGGGTGTCGCTCGTCTGGCGGCCCGGCGGCGCCTCCACCACCTACGACGTGCAGCTCTCCGACGACGGGCGTGCCTGGCGCACCGTGCGCCGGGTGACGGAGGGCAACGGCGGCCACGATGACCTCCTGCTGCCGGAGAGCGAGGCCCGCTGGCTCCGGCTGCTGCTCCGCGATGCGCTCGGCGGCCGCCGTTTCGCCCTGGCGGAAGTCGTGGTGCAGCCGCTCGCCTGGGGCGCCAGCCGCAACGCCTTCTTCCAGGCGCTCGCCACGGGGGCGCCGGTCGGGAGCTTTCCGCGGTACTGGAGCGGCCGCCGCGCCTACTGGACGGTCGTGGGCCTCGATGCCGCGCGCGAGGAGGCGCTGTTCAGCGAGGATGGCGCGGCGGAGGCCGGGAAGGGTGACTTCTCGGTGGAGCCGTTCCTGCGCGATGGAGGCCGCACCCTGAGCTGGCACGACGTGACGCCGCAGCCCACCCTCGAGGACGGCGTGCTGCCGATCCCGTCGACCACCTGGCGCACGCCGGGCCTCTCGCTCACCGTCACCGCCTTCGCGATCGGGGAACCGAGTCACCCCAACCTGGTCCTGCGCTACCGGGTACGGAACGAGGGCCGGACCGCGCGCACCCCGACGCTGTACGCGGCGGTCCGTCCCTTCCAGGTGAACCCGCCGAGCCAGTTCCTGAACGCCCCTGGTGGCGCCGCCCGCATCGACAGCATCCGCTGGACCGGCCGGGCCCTCAAGGTGAACGCCGACCGCCTGGTGATCCCGCTGACCCGCCCCGCGGCGGTCGGGGCCACCAGCTTCGATGCGGGCGAGATCGCGGGCCACCTGCTGCGGGGCACCCTCCCGGTGGTCACGCGCGCCCGCGATCCCTTCGGCGCAGCCTCGGCCGCCCTCGCCTGGCCCCTCACGCTGGCGCCCGGTGACTCGGCCAGCGTCTACCTCGAGGTGCCGCTCAACCCCGGCGGGCGCCAGGCCCTGCCGGCGAACGACCCCGCGATCGTG
>JAXLXY010000001.1:0-470651 GCA_046327715.1 Gemmatimonadales bacterium | reverse complement strand
CGGCTCGGGGCCGCCGACCCACTGGTGACCCCCATCGGCCAGCTGGGCCGCGGGGTGGTGGCCGAGGGGATCGACCGCATCCGCGACCAGTTCCTCGACGTGTCGTACCGCAAGGAGAACGGCGACTTCACCCGCTTCGCCACGCAGCGCGACATCCTCGGCGGCATCGAGGGCATCTTCGGCGAGCCCTCCGACACCGGGCTCGCCGCGGCGCTCGACGGCTTCTGGAGTGCCTTCGGCGACCTCGCCAACGATCCCACCGGCCAGGCGCCGCGCGAGCTGGTACGCCAGGCCGGCGCCGACATCGCCCGCCGGTTCCAGCAGGCCGACAGCCGGGTCTCCGAGGCCCAGGGCAGCGTGGTCTCGCAGATGCAGTCCCGCATCGACGAGGTCAACGAGATCATGCGGGAGATCGCCGACCTCAATACCCGGATCCGGTCGGTGTCGGCGGGCCAGCGGGAGGCCCCCGACGTCAAGGACCAGCGCGACCGCCTGATCGACCGGCTTTCCTCCATCGTCGGCGTCCGGGTGCTCTCGCGCAGCGATGGCACGGTGGGCGTCGCCGCCGGCGACGCGCTGCTGGTGGACGCCGGCCAGTTCACCGAGTTCGAGCTGCGCGACCAGGGCAATGGCCGCTATGGCGTGGGGGTGAAGGGGGGGATCGGCACCATCAACGTGCAGAGCGGCGAGCTCGGCGCGCTGGCCGAGCTCTCGGGGAACACGCTGCCCGACATCCGGGCCCAGCTCGATGCGCTGGCGCGGGGCGTGGTCACCGAGGTGAACGCGTTGCACCGCGGGGGGAAGAACCTGGCCGGCGCCACCGGCATCGACTTCTTCAACCCCACCGGGCTCACCGCGAGCAGCCTGCAGCTGAGCGTGGCCCTGACCACCTCCACCGACAACATCGCGGCGGGCCAGAGCGGCGGCATCGGCGACAACAGCGTCGCCCTGGCCCTCGCCGGCCTCCGCACCGCCGGGGTGGCGAGCTTCGGGGGCCAGCCGATCGGGACGGCCTACCAGAAGCTGGTGTCGCGGCTCGGCGTACAGCTGCGCGACGCGACCGACAAGGCGACCGCGCAGGAGGCGGTGGTGAACCACGTGGACGGGCTCCGCAAGAGCGTCAGCGGGGTCTCGGTGGACGAGGAACTGACCAACCTGATCGCGCAGCAGAATGCGTTCGCGGCCGCCGCCCGGATGGTGACGGTGGCGGACGAAATGATGCAGTCCGTCATCGGCATGGTGAGCTGACGGGTGCGGGGAGGAGGCGGGAAAGCGCCGTGCTGATACTGAATCGTCGCCAGGGAGAGGCGATCATCATCGACGGAGGGATCCGCATCGTCGTGCTGTCGAGCGACCGGCGCGGCGCGCGCATCGGGATCGAGGCGCCCACCTCCATCAACATCCAGCGCGAGGAGCTGGTCTCCCGGGTGGCCGAGGAGAACCGGCGGGCCAACGCCCGCTCCACCGGCACCGACTGGCTGGAACAGCTCCCCCTGCGAAAGCCTATCCCCGAGCCCTGACCCGTCGCGCGTCGCGGGCGCTAGCCGCCGCGACGCCAGGTCGGGAGCCGGAGGATGGCCCGCGTCCCGCCCGCCGCGGCCGGGGCCAGCTCGAGGCTCCCGCCGTGGCGCTGTGCCAGGCAGCGCGCCACCGCGAGCCCGATCCCCAGGCGCCCCCCGGCGCCGTGCGCAAACGGGCGGAAGGGATCCGCCGCCACCGCGGCCGGCAGGCCCGGTCCCGTGTCTTCCACCACCATCCGCACCATCCCGCTCTCGCTCGCGGCCAGCAGCCGCAACTCCGGTTGGGGCAGGTCGCTCATCGCCTGCTTGGCGTTGGAGATGAGGGCGAGCAGGATGTGACGCAGCTGGGCCTCGTGGCCCCGGACCGGGGGCAGCCCGCCGGGCAGTTCGAGCTGGGTCTCCACCGCCGGCAGGCTTCGCTGGTAGCGCTGCAGCTCCACCACGGAAGCCAGCAGGTCCTCCACGATCACCGGGGCGGCGTCCGCGTCCGGTGGGGCGTAGACCTGGCTGAAGGTCCCGATGGTGTCGGCCAGGTGCTGCACCGATTCGCTGACGGCCTGGCGCAGGCGGGCCCCCTCGGGGCCGCCGAGCAGGTCGGCGTTCGGGTCGACCAGGAGGGTGAGGGTCTGGAGCGGGCCGCGCAGGTCGTGCGCCATTCCCCGGGCGAGGGAGGCGATGACCTGGGCGCGGTCGGCCCGGATGAGGAGTTCCTCGAACTGCGGAGACGACACCTGCGCCGAGAGGCTCGGCTGGGCGGTGACGGTCACGGCTGTGTTCTCCCGGGGGAAGGGAAGGTTAACCCGCCCCCCGGGGCCCGTAAAGCGCCCCCGGCCCTCAGCGTCGCGCGATCCAGACCCCGTCGATGATGGGGTCGGCCAGGTGCCGCCGCTGGATGACGTCGAGCATGCTGGCGGAGACCGTCGCGCCCTTGGCGAGCAGCTTGACCCCCGAGCTGGTCGAGAGGTCGGCGGCGAGCACCATGCCCTCCTTGAGCTGGTCGACGCCCACCTGCGTGCGGCTGGTGCGCCACTCGCTGCGGGGCCGGTCGAGCACGATCGACTCGAGGTGCACCACCGCGAGCGGGTCGTACCAGGTGCCGCTGTGCTCCTTGAGCACCTCGATGGCGGCGTCGGGCGCGAGGCCGGCCCGCCGGCCGTCGCCGTCCACGAGGCGGTAGAAGTCGGTCGCGATCCGGAGGATCCGTGCGCGGAGGGGGATCTGTCCCGAGACGAAGTGGTTGGGCATCCCCGTGCCGTCCCAGTTCTCGAACATGCCGCCGATCAGCTCGGCCGCGCCCCGCAGCCGCACCACCTGCTCCAGCAGCGAGCCCGTCACCACCGCGTAGTGCCAGTCGGGCTGGGCCGGGGCGCCGAGGGCGTGGTGGGCCGCGTCCACCACCTTGCCCACCTCGTGCAGCTGGGCCGCGAGCTCCAGGTCGGCCAGCAGCTCCGCCGGCACCTCGAACCGCTCCCCGACCTGGCGGCTGAGCGCGGTGAGGCGCTTGCCCCGGTCGGCCGCGCCGGGGAGGCCCAGGTCCACCAGGTGGATCAGCAGGTGCAGCAGGCCGTCGAAGCTGTCACCGAGCTCGCCGTGCAGCCGCTCGAGCTCCGACTTGCCGTTGCGCAGCTCGTCCTGCAGCCGCTTGATCCGCAGGCTGGCGCGCACCCGGGCGATCAGCTCGGGAATCTCGATCGGCTTGGTGAGGTAGTCGTCCACCCCGAGGTTGAGGCCGCGCACCTTGAGGCTGGTGTCGGTGAAGCCCGAGAGGACCACGAACAGGCAGCCCTCCAGCGCCGGCTCCTGCTTGACCCGCTGGCAGAACTCGAACCCGTCCATCTCCGGCATCATGTAGTCGGAGATGATCAGGTCCGGGAGGATCTCGCGGGCCCGCCCCAGCCCGTCCTTCCCGTTGACGGCCGTGGCGACCCGGAGGGCCGGCTCGTGCTCCAGCACCGCCTTGAAGTGGGCCAGGGTGGTCGGGTCGTCGTCGACCAGGAGGATCGTGCTGACGAGCCTGCTCATGGCGCGTACGCCGCCCCGCCGGCCGAGTCGGGGACGTAACCCGCGGCCAGGGTGTCGGTCGGGAAGCCCAGCGTGTCCGCGGCGGTCACCGGGGGCAGCAGCATCGTCACCGTCACCCGGCGGTTGCTGTCGGCCTCGGGGTGCTCCGGGTCGCGCAGCTTGCGGTCGGCCCACCCGCGCACCTGCTGGATCTGGGCATCATTGAGCCCGCCGACCTGCATGATCCGGCGGGCGGCATTGGCCCGGTCCACGCTGAGCTCCCAATTGCTGTAGCCGTCGGCCCGGTGGAACGGCCGGGCGTCGGTGTGGCCCTCGATCACCACGGCGTTCGGCATGCCGCCCAGCTTCTTGCCGAGCAACTCGAGCAGCGCGGCGCCGGCCGGCTTGGGGGCGGCGCTGCCCAGCTCGAAGAACACCCCCGTGGAGTCCTCCAGCAGCTGGATCCGGAGGCCCTCCTCGGTGATCTCCACCTCGACATGGTCGGCGATCTCGGCCAGCGCCGGCGTCTCGCGGATCTCCTGCTTGATCTGCTCGGCCACGTAGCGCAGCCGGTCCCGCCGCAGGTCGATCACCTGCTGCGCGGTCATGGGGCGCGGGCTCTGGGTCTGGGCGCCCTCGCCGGGCATGATGGAGCTGCCGAACTCGTCGGCCCGCCCCAGCGGGTCCTGGAAGTAGCCGGCGATCGCCGATTTCACGTCGCTCGACTGGTTCACCAGCCAGAGCACGAGGAACATGGCGAACATGGCCGTCATGAAATCGGCGAAGGCCACCTTCCAGGCACCACCGTGGTGGCCGTGCCCGTGGCCCTTCTTCTTGATGATGATGATCGGCTGCTCGCGCGCCTTGTTCACGGGCTACTTCCCGGCCTTGGCCGCCTGCTTGCAGGACGATTCCATCTCCTGGAAGGTGGGACGGGCGGTGGAGTAGATCGCGCGGCGGGCGAACTCGACGGCCACGATGGGCGCAAAGCCCTTGGCGAAGGCCACGACGCTCGCCTTGAAGAAGGCGAAGAACCGGCTCTCTTCCGAATTGGCGCCCTCGATCGCCCCGGACATCGGGGCGATGAAGCCATAGGCCATGTACACGCCGAGGAAGGTGCCGGTGAGCGCGGCGGCCACGTGCTCGCCGATCTGCTCCACCGGCCCCGAGATGGCGCCCATGGTGATGACGATGCCGAGCACCGCGGCCACGATGCCGATGCCGGGGAGGGCGTCGCCGACCTTCTGCAGCGCGGCGGCGGGCTTGGCGGCCTCCTCGTGGTGCACGTCCATCTCGGCGTCCATCAGGGCGTCGAGGTCGTGCGGCGGGACGCTGCCCACCAGGACCAGGCGGAGGGAGTCGCACAGGAACTCCATCGCATGGTGCTCGTGCAGCACCTTCGGGTACTTCTTGAAGATGGCGCTCTTCTCGGGGTCCTCGATGTGCGCCTCGATCGCCACCAGGCCGTCCTTGCGGGCGATCTGGAAGAGCTCGTAGAGCATCTTGAGGGCGTCGAGGTAGAGGTCCTTGGTGAAGCGGTTGCCCTTGAAGACCGTCGCGAGCTTGGCCCCGATCGCCTTGAGCACCGGCGCGGGGGTGGAGATGAGCACCGTGCCGAGGGCCACGCCGCCGATGGTGACGATTTCCGATGCGTGGAAGAGGGCCATGAGCTGGCCCCCCGCCATGGTGAAGCCCACCACCACGGCGCCCAGCACGACCACCAGGCCGATAATCGCGATCATGGCGCAGCCGTCCCTTGCATGGCTGAAGTATCGGAGCCGCTTGCCGATACCTTGAGCAGGGATGGATGGACCGAACGGGGCCGGTCAGGCCCGGAGGGAAGGGATTGCCCTACATCATCAACGGCATGCGGGACCTGCTCGCGCGGGGGGAGAACCTGCCCACCCTGCCGACCGTGGTCTTCCAGCTCCACAAGGTGCTGGACAACGAGCACGCCGGGGCCTCGGACGTGGCCGCCATCATCGAACGGGACCCGGCCCTGACCGCCCGCCTGCTCCGGGCCGCGAACTCGGCCGCCTTCCATCGCGGGGGCGACCGGATCGGCTCCATCCTGACGGCCGTGTCGCGCCTGGGGATCAACCAGGTGCGGGCCATCTGCATCGTCCTGGCGGTGGTGAAGGCCTTCCGGACCCGCACCGGCGGGCTCAACCACGAGGCCTTCTGGATCCACTCCGCCGCGGTCGGCATGACCGCCCGCCTGCTCTGGGACCGCTTCGGCCAGCCGGGCGAGATCACCACCGACGACGTCTACGTGGCCGGGCTGCTCCATGACGCCGGCCTGTTGGTCCTCGAGCAGCACTTCCCCCGCGAATTCGCCGAGGTCATGACCGCCCGGGCCACGCTCGGCGGACGGCTGTGGCAATACGAGGAGGAGCACCTCGGCATGGATCACGGGGCCGTGGGCGGCCTGCTGCTGGGCCGCTGGTCACTCCCCCCGTTCATCGCGGAAGCCGTCACCAACCACCACCACCCCCACCAGGCGGATGACGCCTTCCAGCACCTCGCCCGGGTCATCCAGGCCGCGGAAGTGCTCTGCACCGACCTGGGCGCGGCCCTCCACGAGGAGGGCAACGCCGACTGCTCGGCCGCAGACGTCCTGACCGAACTGGGCGCCACCGACGAGGACGTGGCCTGGTTCTCGGCCGAGGTCCCGCGCACCGCCGCCCGCGCGCAGCAGTTCCTCTTCTAGCGGCGCCCCGAGGGGGGAGACACAAACGGGGCGGCCGTATTGGCCGCCCCGTTGGCGTGTGCCGGCGGGATTGCGCCACCCTCAGGCGAGGGAGTGCCGGGTGAGTCGCTGAACCATCCGGGCCGCGTAATCGTTGCTGAGCACGATCATGACGAACAGCGCCTTGAGCATCGAACCTCCCGGGTGATTGGACCTGCCTTCAGCTTGCCGCCGCAACATCGGGGCCATCGCTTGTCATTGCGGCAGGGAATCCCACCAAGTCTCGGAAAGCCATTGCAAAACATGAGGATAGGGGACTCCCGTCGCCGCCTTGCCCAGCCGGCCTGGTTGGGGTACGGGCGCATCGTGTGTCGGCGCCGGACACAGTTGCCGGTCCTGGATCGACACCCTGGGTGCGGGCCCGCGCCTGCGCCGGCAGTCCAGACCGAATCGACATACTCCCGGAATCCATTGTCAAATATGACTTCGCATATGCAATATGCGTTTGTTCTAACTTATTGATTATCAATTACTTATGCACAATGCACTAGCGACTAAAGTTCTTGCACAATACGGCGATACTGAGGCTGAACCTCCGTGGAGAGCCGCTTGTTCTCGAACCGCTGGCCCCTGCTGCTGGCTGCACCACTGGTCGCTGGGCCGTTGGCAGGCCAGATCGAGCTTGCCGCGCTCACCTCCGCCCCCACTCCCCTGGATTCCATCGTCAACCCACCGCTGCCGGCGACCTCCGCGCCGACGCGTGGCGCGTCGGCTCCCTGGTCCAGTTGGCCTCAGGCCACGGGGGCCTGGGGCGGGTTGCGGCCGCAGCTGACCGAGGCCGGCCTCGCGCTGGAGGCAACCTACGTCTACGACCTCTCCGGGAACGCCCGGGGGGGGCGCCGGCGTGGCAGTGCCGGGCGCGGGCTGTTGAGCGCCGGGCTCGCGGGCGACCTCGAGCAGCTGGTCGGGCTCCCGGGCGCCAGCGTCTTCGTGGGGATGCAATCCTGGAGCGGGGCGAACGGGTCGGCGCTGGCGGGCGACTTCCAGGCCTTCTCGAACATCGACGCGGCGCACTTCCTCCACCTGGCCGAGGCGTGGTACGAACAGCGCCTGGCCGGCGACCGGGCCCGGCTCAAGGCGGGGCAGGTGGATGCCAACAGCGAGTTCGCGGTGCTGGAGCCCGCCGGGGAGTTCCTGAGCGCCTCCGGCGGCTTCAGCCCCACCATCTACGCCCTGCCGACCTACCCCGAACCGGCGCCTTCGGTGAGCGCCTTCGTGCAGCCGACGGGATGGCTCAGCCTCTCCGGGGGGCTGTTCCGCGGGGGGCTGGCGAGGTCGGCCCGGCCCGGCGCCCCGACCGGCGCCGCGTTCGTCATTGCCGAAGCCACCGGGCGCTGGTCGACCGGCCACGTCGCGATCGGATACTGGCGTCATCCGGGCGGCGTCGCGGAGCGGTTGGGCGGCGGGTTCGCCACCGCGCCGGACGGCGTCTACCTCACGGCCGACCAGCGCCTGACCGGAGCGCCCGGTACGGAGGAGCGGGGTTCGAGCGGCCTGGTGGCCTTCGCCAAGTATGGGCGAGCCGATGAGCAGGTCAGCGCGGCCGGCCAGCACCTGATGGTGGGTGTGGTCGAGGAGGCGCCCTTCGGTCGGGACGGCGAGGCCGCGGGCCTGATGGTGAGCCATGTGGACCTGAGCGACGTGCCGGCCGCGGGCTTCGACGGGAACGAGACCGCGGTGGAATTGTTCTACCGGGTGCCGGCGACGGGATTCCTGACGCTGCGGCCGGACCTGCAGCTCATCGCCCGGCCCTCCGGCGACTCCCGGCTGGGCAACGCCCTGGTCGGCACGCTCCGCGCCGAGCTGGCGTTCTAGCGGCGGCCCGCCCCCGGTCGCTGCCCCAGCGCCCCCCGTCCGGCCGTGCCGGGCGGGGGCCCGGCTTTCGGACCCCGTCGGCCCGTCAGCTGCACTTCCCCCGCCGCCTTCTCGTCCCGTCCCATGCGGTGCCTCGATTCCGCCGTCATGTCCCGGACCGGCCCGCCGATACTTCCGGCGGGACCGATGGTCAGGCCGTGAGGCGGCCGCGGCCCCGTTGCCCCTGGTCACCCCGAGAGAGATGCCATGTCCTGGTTCCATCGACTCGCCATCCGCGGCAAGCTGCTCGTCGTCACCACCACCCTGCTGGCGCTGGCGGCGGCGATGGGCTGGTTCACCCTGGACCGCCTGGCCGCGGTGCAGGGGGCGAGGGCGGAGATCGCCGACGATTGGCTGCCGAGCGTCGAGGCCGTCGGTCGGATGAACGCCGCCCTCGCGGAGAGCCGGACGGCGGCCTTCGACCTTGCGACGGCCGAGACGGCGTCGGACCGGGCCGACGCGGAGGCGGACCACGCGGCGGCGCTGGAGCTGCTCGCCACCAACCGCGTGCGCTACGACTCCCTCGCGACGAGCGCAGAGGAGCGGCGGTACCTGGCCAGCTTCGGGCAGTCGGCCGAGGCCTACTTCCGGCTGGAGGCTCAGGCGCTGGGGCAGGCCCGCGCGGGGCACGCCCAGGCGGCCGTGGCCCTGCTCCCGGGAGATGGACAGCGCCAGTTCGTGACGGCCATGGGCGCCATGGACAGTCTCGTGGACCTCAACGCCGCCGGGGGCCTCGCGGCCAGCCGCCGGGGCGACGTGCTGTACCAGCGCAGCCGCGCCCTGGTCGTGGTGGCCATCCTTGGCATGCTGGCCGTCGGGCTCGGGTTGTCGCAGGCGCTGGCCCGCCACCTCGGCCGGCGGCTCGAGGCGCTGGGGCAGGGCGCGGAGCGGCTGGCCGGTGGCGACCTCACGGTGAGCCTCGAGATCACCGGGCGGGACGAGGTGGCGTGGGTGGGCAGCTCGTTCCAGCGGATGGCCAAGCGGCTGCGGCAGAGCCTGCGGGCCATCGGCGAGAACGCCGGCGCGCTGGCGGAGGCCTCGGTGGAGTTGACCCGGGTCAGCCAGGCACTGAGCGCCGGCGCGGAGCAGACGGCGGTGCAGGCGGGCGTGGTGGCCCGGGCGAGCGCGGGCGTGAACGGGAACATCCGGACCGTCGCGGCCGCGTCGGAGGAGATGAGCGCCAGCATCCAGGAGATCAGCCGGCACGCCGCGGGCGCCGCGCGGGTGGCCTCGGAGGCGTCGGGCACCGCCGAGCAGGCGAGCGGGGCCGTCGCCCGGCTCGGCTCCTCGAGCGAGGAGATCGGGCAGGTCATCCGGACCATCACGTCCATCGCCGAACAGACCAACCTGCTGGCGCTCAACGCGACCATCGAGGCCGCGCGGGCCGGTGAGGCAGGCAAGGGCTTCGCGGTGGTGGCCAACGAGGTCAAGGAACTCGCGAAGGAGACGGCGCGGGCCACCGAGGACATCAGCCGCCGGATCCAGGCGATCCAGACCGACTCGGGCTCGGCGACCCAGGCGATCGCCGGCATCGTCGAGGTAGTGGGCGCCATCAGCGCGGCGCAGGGCACCATCGCCAGCGCGGTGGAGGAGCAGACGGCCACCACGCTCGAGATCAACCGGAACCTCGCCGAGGCCGCGGGCGGGGCGGGCGAGATCGTGCAGAACGTCGCCGGGGTGGCCGACGCCGCCGGGGAGACCACCCGCGGCGCCGTCTCCACCGCCGATGCCGCGCAGGGGCTGTCCCGCATGGCGGCGGAGCTGCAGCGCCTGGTGGCCGAGTTCACCGTGGACGCCGGTGGGCCGGGCGGTTCCGGGGCCGCGCGCCAGGACGCGGGCACGCGGGCGGGGGGGCGGGCCGTTGGCAAGGTCCCGGTTGCCGCCTGAGGCGGCGGAGGGCCGTCCCGGCTGGAGATTCGGGCACCGCTGCCGATACTCGGGCGGACTGACCGGTGCCGGCACCCACGCCGGGACCGGTCCCCACCCGTGACCCACCTCGAGGGGATGCTGTCATGTCGGGATTTCGTGACTGGAGCGTCAAGGCCAAGCTCATGCTCCTGGTGGGCGTGAGCGCCATCGGATTGATCGCCGTGGCGGGCCTGAGCATTCGCACCATCAATCGCGTGAAGGTGTACGGGCCGCTGTTCCAGGAGATCGTGGTCCAGAAGGACCTCCTGGCCGATGTGTTGCCCCCGCCGGTCTTCCTGCTCGAGACCTACCTGGTCGACAATCGCATCGTGGTGGAGGCGCACGAGGCCGATCGCCGCGAGTACGTGGCCCGGGGCGAGCAGCTGGTGAGGGATTTCGGCGCCCGGCGCGACGTCTGGGCCCGGGACCTGCCCGAGGGGAAGGAACGGGACCTGGTGCTGCAGCGGGTGGCGCCGACCGCCGAGCGCTACCTCGCGGTGCGTGACAGTCTCTTCCTGCCGGCCGTCCGCGCCGGGGATCTCGCCGCGGCGCGCCGGGTGGTCGACGGGCCGCTGAGCGACGCGTACAAGGCGCACCGGGCCGCGGTGGACGAACTCGTCCGGGAATCGACCGCGCTCTACGCCGACCTGGAGGGCCAGGCCAAGGTGATTGACCTGCTGCCCAAGCGGGAGATCGCCGGGATCAGTCTCGGCATCCTGGTGCTGATCGCCGGCATCGGCGCGCTCGTGGTGCGTCAGGTGATCTCGAGCCTGGGCCGCACGGTGGCCGCCCTGAACACCGCGGCCACCGGGGACCTCACCATCAGCACCGGGGTCACGACCGCGGACGAGTTCGGCACGATTGCGCGGTCCCTGGACCAGTTCCTGGGCACGCTTCGAAGCAGCCTCGGGGCCATCGGCGAGAACTCGACGGCGCTGGCCGCCACCTCGGAAGAGCTGACCCGGGTGAGCCAGACGATGAGCGCGGGCGCCGAGGAGACCTCGGTGCAGGCCAATGTCGTGGCGCGCGCCACGGACGGCGTGAACCGGAACATCCAGACGGTCGCCACGGCCTCGGAGGAGATGAGCGCGAGCATCCTCGAAATCAGCAAGAACGCCTCGGAGGCTGCGCGGATCGCGGCCGAGGCGGTGGGGACGGCGGAGCAGGCCAACGCGTCGGTCCAGCGGCTGGGCAGCTCCAGCGAGGAGATCGGGCAGGTGATCAAGACCATCACCTCGATCGCCGAGCAGACCAACCTGCTGGCGCTCAACGCGACCATCGAGGCGGCGCGCGCCGGGGAGGCCGGCAAGGGCTTCGCGGTGGTGGCTAACGAGGTCAAGGAGCTGGCCAAGGAGACGGCCCGGGCCACCGACGACATCAGCCGGAAAATCCAGGCCATCCAGGCCGACACCACATCCGCGGTGGAGGCGATCCACGCCATCACCCGGGTGGTGTCGAGCATCAGCGCGGCGCAGAACACGATCGCCAGCGCGGTGGAGGAGCAGACGGCGACCACCACCGAGATCAACCGCAACCTCTCGGAAGCCGCGGGGGGCGCGTCGGAGATCGTGCAGAACGTTGGTGGGGTGGCCACCGCCGCGGAGGAGACCACGCGCGGGGCCACGGACACGCAGTCCGCGGCGCAGGAGCTCTCGCGCATGGCGCAGGGGCTGCAGCAGCTGGTGGCGCAGTTCCGCCTGGGCGAGGACAGCATGCGCCAGCCCGAGCGGGCCGACCGGGGCCCCCGCCGGGCGGCCCCCGCACCGGCAGAGGCGATCGACGGCGTCAGCGCGTACGCCTCGGCCTTCATGGCCGAGCGGGAGGAGCGGGGCGCCCGGCTGGGGCGGTGAACGGGGCGGACCCGGGGAGTCTCGGGGAGGGCGTGGCAGGGCAGGCCACATCCCGGCCCCGGGCCATGGCGCTGCGCTCCCCCGCCGACGTGCCGGCCCGGCGCACCGACCTGCGGCCGGGCCTGGAGGCCCACCTCCGCACTCGCCGCCACCGCCCCTGAGGCCGGCCCGGGCCAGGGGCGTCCCCGCCCGGCGCCCCGCGGAGCCCGTCAGCTTCATCAGGCCAACCGCACGGATCGCCGATGGAGGAACTCGGAGTGACGGATGCTACACCTCAAGGGGTTCGGTACCGATGGTTGCAGTGTTACCTGGCGCGGGCGCGGGACGACGCGGCGGGTCTCCCCCTGGCTGGCCGGGATCACCTGGTAGGAGTGCAACATGTCGCGACTCGAGAACCTGACTGTGCGGGCCCGCCTGAGGCTCCTCGCGGCGCTGTGCGCCATCGGGCTGGTGAGTACCGTCGGCTACAGCTTCCGGATCATCGACGAGGTGAAGGTGTACGGCCCGCTGTTCCGGCAGATCGTCCGTGAGAAGGACCTCCTGGCCGACATCCTGCCGCCGCCGGAATACCTGGTGGAGACCTACCTGGTCGATCATCGGCTCGTGTCACGGGCCACGCCGGCGGAGCGGCAGGCCGACCTCGCGCGGGCGGCGCAGCTGCGGACGGACTTCGAGTCGCGGCGGGAGGTCTGGCAGCACGACCTGCCGCCCGGTCCGGAGCGGGAGGCGATGCTGGAGGAGGTCGTCCCTACCGGGGAGCGGTACTACGCCCTGCGGGACAGCCTGTTTGCGCCGCTGCTGGCGCGGCGGGACCTGGCCGGGGCCCGGGCCATCCTGGATGGTCCGCTCCACGACGCCTACACCGCCCACCGGGCGGCGGTGGACCGGGTGGTGACGCTGTCCAGCGATGCCTTCGAGGCCCTGCAGGAGCAGGCGATGACGATCGACGTGGCCCCGAAGCGGAACATGCTCGCGATTGCCGCCGTCATGCTGCTGCTGGTGGCCGGGCTGGGCCTCATTCTGGGTCGGCAGATCTCCACCGCGGTCCTCCACCTGGCCCGGGCCAGCAGCGCGGCCGGCGGCGGTGACCTCACGGCGCGGGCGCGCCTCACCGGCGACAACGAGCTGGTCGACGCGGCCCAGGCGCTCAACCGCGCCATCGAGGGGATGCAGGAGGCGCTCGACGCACCTCGGGTGGACTGGCGCACGGTGGGGCAGCAGCGCAAGGAGGTCACCCTCATCAAGCAGCTGGTGGAGCACGCGCCGATCAACATCATGTACGCCGACCGCGACCTGGTGCTTCGGTACCTCAACCCGGCGGCACAGCGAACCTTCCAGCGGCTCGAGGCGCACCTGCCGGTGAAGGCCGACCAGATGGTCGGGCAGTCGATCGACCTCTTCCACACGCACCCCGCACACCAGCGCGCGCTGCTGGCCGACGCCTCGAAGCTGCCGCACCACGCCCGATTCCCGCTGGGGCCCGAGACCCTCGACTTCCTGGCCGCCCCCATCCGGGACGAGCAGGGCGCGCTGGTCGGCACCATGGTGACGTGGGAAGTGGTGACCGAAAAGCTGCGGGCCGAGCAGGCGCTCGCGGAGGCGAAGGCCGCGGAGCTCCGCGCCATCGAGGAGCGGCGGGCCGCCGAACGCGGCGACGCCGAACGCCGGCAGCGCGAGGCGGCGGAGCGGGAGGCGGAGCAGCGCGCCAGCGCGGAACGGGAACGGGCGCAGGCTGCCGAGCTGCGCGCCAAGGTCGACGCGATCCTCGCGGTGGTCGAGGCCGCGGGGCAGGGCGACCTGACCCGCGAGATCCCGGTGCGCGGGGAGGACGCCGTTGGGCGGCTGGGGACCGGTCTCGACGCCTTCTTCCAGAACCTCCGGGGCAGCATCGCGAACATTGCGCAGACCGCCGGGACGGTGGCCCAGGCCACCAGCCAGGTGGCCAGCGTGGGCCGGCAGCTCGGCGCCTCCGCCACCGAGACCTCGGCGCAGGCCGGCGTCGTGGCGTCCGCCTCGGACGAGGTGTCCCGCAACGTGCAGACGGTGGCGAGCGGCACCGAGGAGATGTCGGCGAGCATCCGCGAGATCGCCAAGAACGCCGCGAGCGCGGCGCAGGTGGCGGCGCAGGCGGTCAAGGTGGCCCAGCGGACCAACGGCACGGTCGGCAAGCTCGGCGCCTCGAGCGACGAGATCGGCAAGGTGATCAAGGTCATCACCTCCATCGCGGAGCAGACCAACCTGCTGGCGCTCAACGCCACGATCGAGGCCGCGCGGGCCGGCGAGGCGGGGAAGGGCTTCGCGGTGGTGGCCAACGAGGTGAAGGAGCTGGCCAAGGAGACCGCGCGGGCCACCGAGGAGATCGGCCGGAAGATCGAGGCCATCCAGGCCGACACCGGCGAGGCGGTCACCGCGATCCGCGAGATCAACGGGATCATCAACCAGATCGGGGAGATCCAGACCACGATCGCCGGCGCGGTGGAGGAGCAGACGGCCACCACCAACGAGATGAGCCGCAACATCGGCGAGGCGGCCCGCGGGGCCCAGGAGATCGCCCACAACATCCAGGGCGTGGCGCGCACCGCGGACGAGCTCCGCGGCGGGGTCACGGCGAGTGAGGCGGCCGCCCGGGACCTTGGGCGGGCCGCGGAGGCGCTCCAGCTGCTGGTGGCGCAGTTCCGCATCGGCGGCCCCTCCGGGGCACGGAGCGCCGGCACGCCGCGTCAACCGGCGGGTGCGGCGCGCTAGTCCCCCAGCGGCAGGCTGGCCACCCAATCCCGACCGCCGGCATCCCCCTTCAAGCCGCCCTGGCGCATTCCGATACCTCTGCAGGGCCTCCGCCGCCCGGCCCCCCGGGCGGGGCCGGGGGCCGCAGGGTCACCACACCGGAGAGCGAGCGATGGCACGCTGGTCGAGTCTGCCGGGCTGGGGGAGCATCCGCGGCCGGATGGCCTGGTTGTCCACCCTGACCGCCGCTGGGGTCGTGCTGTTTGCGCTGCTGGCCTTCCGGGCCCTGGACCGGCTCCGGGTGAACGGACCGTTGTATGGCGAGATCGTCATGGGCAAGGACCTGGTTGCCGACATCCTGCCCCCGCCGGCCTACATCATCGAGGCCTACCTCACGGTGCACCGCCTGCTCGATGAGCCTGACACCGCCGCGCAGCGGGTGCTGATCGAGCGGGGCCGGGTGCTCACCGCCGACTTCGAATCGCGCCAGACCTTCTGGGCCGCCCAGCCGCTGCCCGCGGGATTGCGGCGCGGCCTGCTCGAGCGGGCCGCCGCGCCGGCGCGGGCCTTCTTCGCCCTGCGGGACACGGCGCTGGTGCCGGCGATCCTCGCGGGCGACCGGGCCCGGGCGTTCGCCCTTTCCCAGGGGCCGCTGCTCCAGCTGTACGAGGCGCACCGGCAGGCCATCAACGAGGTCGTGGAGGAAGCCGTCCTGCTGATCGCGGCCCAGGAGGCGGCGGCGCAGGCGACCGTGGCCTCCCGCCGGCGCTGGCTCCTGTTCACCGGGGTGGGGCTGCTCGGGGTCGTGTCGACGCTGGGGGCCCTGCTGGCCGGGGCGGTCAGCCGTCCCCTGGAGCGGACCGGGCTGGCCCTGGAACGGATGGCGGCTGGCGACTTCTCCGAACCGGCCACGGGGTCGCCGCTGGCGGAGGTGGCCCGGATGGAAGGGGCGCTGCGGCGGGCCTTGGCGGCCCTGCGGACCGCGCTCGGCGCCCCGCGGGTGGACTGGCGGGACCTGCGCCCCCGGCGGCCGGTCGGCCCGGGCCCCGGGCAGGCCGCCGCAGCGCCCGGAAACACGGCGGGGGCCCTGCAGGCGGGTGGCTGACCGCTCAACGAAATCCGGCGGGCGGCCGATACTCCGCTCATCAGTGGTCCTTCCTCCCAGCAGGTCGCGCCGCGCGGGCGGGCGCCGGAGAGCCGAGCATGAGCGACATGGACGATATCGTCAAGGAGTTCCTCGTGGAGAGCAGCGAGGGGCTCGACACCCTGGACCGCAACCTGGTGGCCCTGGAACAGAACCCGGGGGACAAGAACCTGCTGGCGGGGATCTTCCGCTGCATCCACACCATCAAGGGCACCAGCGGATTCCTGGGCTTCGGCCGGCTGGAATCGGTGACGCACGTGGGCGAGAGCCTGCTCTCCGACCTGCGCGACGGCAAGAAGACCCTGACGCCCGAGATCACCAGCGCGCTGCTCCGCCTGGTCGACGCGGTGCGTTCGATGCTCGCCGCGGTCGAGAGCACCGGCGCCGACGGCCAGGACGACTTCGCGCCGCTGGTGGAACTGCTGACCCGGCTGCAGAAGGGCGAGCAGGCCACGTCGGGAAAAGCTGAGGGGGCGCCGCGGGCCAAGGGTGGCCGGAAGAGCGGCCCGCAGGCGGCGCCGGCGGCGGAGGTGACGCCGCCCGTGGCCGTGGCGCCCCCGGCTCCCGTACCGGCCCCCGAGCCGCCGCCCGTACCCGTGCCCGCCGTCCCGGCGGCGGCGGTGGCCGCCGCCGAGCCGGCCGAGGTGAAGGGCCCGGCGGCCTCGGACAGCAACATCCGCGTGGACGTGGGGTTGCTGGACAAGCTGATGAACCTGGTGGGCGAGCTGGTGCTGGCCCGCAACCAGATCCTGCAGTACACCTCGACCGCCGATGACTCGGGGTTCGTGGCCACGTCGCAGCGGCTCAACCTCATCACGACGGAGCTGCAGGAAGGGGTCATGAAGACCCGGATGCAGCCGATCGGCAACGTGTGGGCCAAGTTCCCGCGCGTGGTGCGCGACCTGGCGCTGGCGTGCAAGAAGCAGGTCCGCATCGAGATGGAAGGCAAGGAGACCGAGCTCGACAAGACCATCATCGAGGCGATCAAGGACCCGCTGACCCACATCGTGCGCAACTCGGTGGACCACGGCATGGAGCTGCCGGCCGAGCGGGTGGCGCGGGGCAAGCCGGCCGAGGGCCGGCTGCTGCTGCGCGCCTACCACGAGGGCGGCCAGGTCAACATCGAGATCTCCGACGATGGCGCGGGGGTCAATACGGAGCGGGTGAAGGCCAAGGCGATCCAGAAGGGGGTCATCACGGCCGAGCAGGCGGCGCGGATGGGGGAGCGGGAGCTGGTGAACCTGATCTTCGCGCCGGGCTTCAGCACGGCCGAGCAGGTGAGCAACATCTCCGGCCGCGGCGTGGGCATGGACGTGGTGAAGACCAACATCGAGAAGATCGGCGGCACCGTCGACGTGCAGAGCGTGGCCGGGCAGGGCACGACCCTCAAGATCAAGATCCCGCTCACCCTGGCGATCATCCCCGCGCTGGTCGTGACGACCGGCGGCGACCGCTTCGCGATCCCGCAGGTGTCGCTGCTGGAGCTGGTGCGGCTGGAGGGGGACGAGGCCGAGGCCGGCATCGAGATGGTCTACGGCGCCCCGGTCTACCGGCTGCGGGGCCGGCTGCTGCCGCTGGTGAACCTGGCCCAGGCCCTGGGGCTGCAGGCGGACTTCCGGGCGGCGGGGGCGGAGGAGGCGGTCAACATCGTGGTGCTGCAGGCCGACGAGCACACCTTCGGCCTCGTGGTGGACGAGATCAACGACACCGAGGAGATCGTGGTGAAGCCCCTGGGCAAGCAGCTCAAGGGCATCGGCGCCTTCGCCGGGGCCACGATCATGGGCGACGGGCGGGTGGCGCTGATCCTGGACGTCCTGGGCCTCGGGCAGCTGGCCAAGGTGGTGACCGAGGCGGCCCGCAAGGCGCGGGGCGCGGTGGCGGAGGCGGCGCGCGCCGACGCGGGCGAGCGGCAGATGCTGCTGCTGTTCCGCCTCGGCGCCGACCGGCGGATGGCCATCCCGCTCTCCATGGTGGCGCGGCTGGAGGAGTTCCCGCAGGACAGCATCGAGCGGGCCGGCGCCTACCAGGTGGTGCAGTACCGGGGCCGGTTGCTGCCGCTGATGCGGCTGACCGACCTGCTGGGGGAGCCCGGCGGCATGGAGGCGCGCGACCCGCTGCAGGTGGTGGTCTACCGCCACGAGGGCCGCGACGTGGGCCTGGTGGTGGAGAACATCGTGGACATCGTGGAGGAGCAGCTGACCGTCCACCGGCGGGAACGGCAGGGGGCGGTGTACGGCACCGCGGTGATCCAGCAGAAGGTCACCGACCTGCTCGACGTGCGGGCACTCATCGAACAGGCGGACGTCCTGCTCTTCGCGGGGGCCGACGCCGAACCAGTCGGCGCGGGGGTCTGAGGCCATGGCCATGGAACGGCAGTTCTGCACCTTCCAGCTCGATCGCCTGTTCTTCGGCATCGAGGTGCTGCAGGTCCAGGAGGTGATCCGGTCGCAGCAGATGACCCGGGTGCCGCTCGCGGGGCGGGCGGTCCGCGGGCTCATCAACCTGCGCGGGCAGATCGTCACCGCGATCGACCTGCGGGAGCGGCTCGGGCTGGCGCCCTTCGCCGCGGACCGGCAGCCGATGAACGTGGTGGTGCGCACCGACGAGGGCGCGGTCAGCCTGCTGGTGGACGAGATCGGGGACGTGCTGGAGACGGAGGAGTCGGCCTACGAGGAGCCGCCGGAGACCCTTCCCCTGGCGGCCCGCGAGATGATCCGCGGGGTGTACAAGCTCCCCGGCCGCCTGCTGCTGGTGCTCGATACGGAAAGGGCGCTCGCCGTGGAACCCTCGGGCGCGCGCTGACGGACCGCCGGACCCCCTCGAACGGTGACGCAAGGAGCGCGTACCGATGACCGCATCGCCTGAACCCTCGTCCCGTGTCCTGCCGCAGGCAGGCCTGGTGACCGACCCGCTGGCCGCGCCCCGCCTCCTCGGCGGCATCACCGAGGCCGCGGCCATCCTGTTCGTGGCCGACCGGCACCAGCGGGTGCTGCATGCCAGCCGCCAGGCCGAGGCGGCCGTCGCGAAGCTGGGCTTCCTCGCCGGCCCGGTGGTCGGCGAGGACCTGGCGGCGGTGCACGGCGGGCCGGCGGGCTTCCGGGAGGCCGTGGCCGACCCGGCCCGGCTGCCCTACGAGCACAAGATCAAGACCGACGGCGCGGTCTACAAGTGCCTGGTGCAGGCCGTGCGGGACGAGGCCGGTGCGCTGAGCGGCTACGTGGTGGCCTGGGAAGACCAGACCAAGCGCCACCGGGTCGAGGTGGAGCTGGGACGGGTGCTCTCGATGATCGAGAGCTGCCCCACCAACATCATCTGCGGCGACCCGGACCTCACGATGCAGTACGTGAACCCGGCAGGACGGGCGTCGATCGAGCGCCTGGGCCGGGTCCTCCCGGTGACCGCCGACGGCGTGCAGGGCACCTCGCTGCTGGTCTTCTTCGAGCGTTCCGACGACCTGCGGCGCCGCCTGCTCGACCCGGCTGCCCTGCCGTACCGCGCCCAGGTCACCTACGGGTCCGAGACCCTCGACCTCACGGTCTCCGCCACCTTCGACCACCAGAAGCGCTACATCGGCCCGATGCTCACCTGGGAGGTGGTGACCGAGACCCTGGCCGCCCAGCGGGCGGTGGCGGAGGCGCACGCCCGCGAGCAGCGCGAGGCGGCGGAGCTGCGCAGCAAGGTGGACCGGATCCTGGGCGCGGTGCACGCCGCCGCCACCGGCGACCTCACCCGCGCCGTGGGGGTCGAGGGGAGCGACACCATCGGGCAGCTCGGCGGCCAACTGGCCGGGTTCCTCGCGGACCTGCGCCAGAACATCGGCCAGATCGCTGGGCACGCCGACACGCTCGCGGCCGCGGCGGAGGAGCTCTCCGCGGTCAACCGGACCCTCGCCACCGGCGCCGCGGACACCAGCACCCAAGCCGCGGTGGTCAGCAGCGCCTCCGAGGAGGTCACCCGCAACGTGCAGACCGTCGCGGCGGGGACCGAGGAGATGGGCGCCAGCATCCGCGAGATCGCCAAGAACGCCTCCGAGGCGGCCAAGGTGGCCACCGAGGCCGTCAGCCTGGCCGGGCGCACCAACGACATGATGACCCAGCTGGGCGGGTCGAGCCAGGAGATCGGCAAGGTGCTCAAGCTGATCACCTCGATTGCGCAGCAGACCAACCTCCTGGCGCTCAACGCGACCATCGAGGCGGCGCGGGCCGGCGAGGCGGGCAAGGGGTTCGCGGTGGTGGCCAAGGAGGTCAAGGACCTGGCCAAGGAGACCGCGCGCGCCACCGAGGAGATCGGGCAGCGCATCGAGGCCATCCAGACCGACACCGGGCGTGCGGTGCAGGCCATCCGGGACATCGGGCAGATCATCGCCCGGATCAGCGACATCCAGACCGTCATCGCCGGCGCGGTGGAGGAGCAGACGGCCACCACCAACGAGATGGCGCGGAACATCACCGACGCGGCGCGCGGGGCGCAGGAGATCAGCCACACGATCGCCACGGTGGCGCAGTCGGCGAAGTCCACCAGCGAGAGCACCGGCAACAGCGACCGGGCCACCGCGGAGCTCGCGGCGATGGCCACCGAACTGCGCCGACTCGTCGGCCGCTTCACCCACTAGGCGGCCCGATGATCGCCCCTGCCGACGCCGGCGTCCTGGCCCCCGCGGCCCCGCGCGCCCGCCCCGCCGACGTCGCCGCCGGCGGCGAGGTCGTGACCCGTGCCATCGAGGCCGTGGCCCGCGCCGCGACCGTCAAGGGCGCCGTCGCGAGCGTGCTGCAGCTGCTGCGCGAGTGCCAGGCGTGGGACTACGCGGCCTGGCTGCGCCGCGACCCGATTGACGGCCTGCTCAAGTGCAGCCTCGACTCCGGCCAGGTGGCCGACGAATTCCGCGAGAAGACCCGCGCGGCGCAGTTCCGCGAGGGGGAGGCGCTGTCGGGCCGCGCCTGGCGCGCCGGCGACCTGGTGGTGGTGGACGACTTCGGCGCGGTGCCCGAGTTCGCCCGCGCCCCGGTGGCCCGGCAGGCGGGGGTGCAGACGGCCGCCGCCGTGCCGCTGATCGTCAACGGCGAGATCGTCGGGACCCTCGAGGTCTACGCCACCCGGCGCCGGCCCGTCACCCCCGCCGAGAGCGACGCGCTCCGCAAGGTGGCCGGCCAGGTGGCCGGGGGAATCGCGCGGGTCGAGCTGGCACGCTACGCCTCGATGGTCCGCAACTCGCCCATCAACATCATCTCGGCCGACCGCGACCTGGCCATCCAGTACCTGAACCCCGCGGCCCACGCCTGCCTGGCGCAGCTCGAGGAGTTCACCGGCGTGGCGGCCGACCAGCTGCTGGGCCGGTCGCTGGAGCTGCTGCACCCCGAGCTCCGCGCGCTCCGGCCCCGGCTGCTCGACCCGAAGCAGCTGCCGCACACCCTGCGCCTGCGCGTCGGTCCCGAGACGCTCGCGATGGAGCTGAGCCCCACCTTCGACGCCGGCGGGCAGTTCCTGGGCCCGATGGTCACCTGGGAGGTGATCACCCAGCGGCTCGAGGCGGAGGCGCAGATCGCCGACGCGCGCGAGCGGGAGCGGGCGCAGGCCGTCCGGCTGCAGGCCCAGGTGGACCAGATCCTCGGCACGGTCCGGAGCGCCAGTGCGGGCGACCTGACGGTCGAGGTGACGGTCCGGGGCAGCGATGCCGCCGGGCAGCTGGGCGAGGGCCTCGCGGCGCTGCTGGCCGGGTTCCGGGAGGAGGTGGCGGGGATCGGCGGGCACGCCCGGACCCTGGCCGGCGCCTCGGAACAGCTCTCCGGGATCAACCGCACCCTCGCGGGGAGCGCGGAGCAGACCTCGGCCCGGGCCCGGCTGGTCTCGAACGCCGCGTCGGAGGTCTCGGGCAATATCACCGTGGCCGCCAGCGGCACGGAGGAGATGGGCGCCTCGATCCGGGAGATTGCCCGGAACGCGGCGGATGCCGCGCACGTGGCGCAGCGGGCCGTGCAGGTGGCCGACCGGACCAAGGCCACGGTGGCGCGGCTGGGCGAGTCGAGCACCGAGATCGGCAAGGTGGTCAAGGTCATCACCTCGATCGCGCAGCAGACCAACCTGCTCGCCCTCAACGCCACCATCGAGGCGGCGCGGGCCGGCGAGGCGGGCAAGGGCTTCGCGGTGGTCGCCAATGAGGTCAAGGAACTGGCCAAGGGCACCGCGAAGGCCACCGAGGAGATCGGCCGGAAGATCGAGATGATCCAGGGGGACACCCGGGATGCCGTGGGCGAGATCCACGAGATCGCCGGGATCATCGAGCAGATCAGCGGGATCCAGACCACCATCGCCGGGGCGGTGGAGGAGCAGACCGCCACCACCAACGAGATGAGCCGCAACGTCAGCGAGGCCGCGCGGAGCGCGGGGGCCATCGCCGAGAACATGGTCGGGGTGGCGGAGGCCGCGGATGCGACCACCGCCAGTGTCACGGAGTGCCAGGACGCGGCCAACCAGCTGGCGCGGCTGTCGGAGCAGCTCCACGCCCTGGTGGGACGGTTCCGGTGCTGACCCAGGAAGCAGGAGTATGCGCATGTCCGGTGTGATGCCCTCGAGCCCGGCACGGGCCGGGCTCTTCGACCGTCTTGGCGGCTTCGACGCCATCGACCAGGCCGTGGCGCGGGCATTCGTCCGCGCGAGCGCGGACCCGTCGCTCGGGGGGCGCATCCCCGCCACGCCGGGGGCGGATGCCACCTGGCAGGCCCAGATGTTCCTCACCGAGCTGACCGGCGGCCCGATGGCCTACGACGGCCCGGACCCACGCGGCGTGGCCGAGCGGCTCGCGCTCACCGCCGGCGACGTCCGGACCCTGGCCGATCACGTCGCCGACGCGTTCGAGGCCTCCGGGGCACCGGCTGCGGTGGCGGCCGAGCTCCGCGAGGTGCTGGCCCGTGAGGCCGCCCGCCAGGGGTTCGACACCGTGGAGCCCGCCCCGGCGCCTCCGGCCCCGTCCCCGGTCGAATCGCTGGTGGCCGCGGCGGTCCTCGAGGCGGCCCGGCTTGGCCTGGATGACGGGAACCTGTTCGTGCTCGATCCCCAGCTCCTCCTGGTGCACCTCGATGCCGGGGCGACGACGGCGGTGCAGGCGGCCGACGCGGAACTGCGCCGTGCGTTCAACCTCGGGGCCGCGGAGCTGCTGGGCCACCCCATCATCCGGATTCACCCCGCCCCGACGCAGTTCTCCGCGCTCTTCGCCGATCCCGACCGGCTGCCGCGGGAGACCACCTGGTGCTTCGGGCGCGCGGTGTGGAAGGCGCACCCGTTCGCGGTGCGGCAGGGTGGCGTCGTCCTCGGGTATGGCGTGGCCTGGCGCGACCTCTCGGAGCAGCACCGGATCCAGGCGGTGTTCCAGCGGCTGCGGAGCCAGGCCGAGGACCTGCCGGTGCCGGTCATGCTGCCCGACGCGACGCTGGAACGCTGGTTCGGGAATGCCGCCTGCGAGGCGGCGCTGGCGCGGCTGGCGCCCTACCTGCGGACGCCGGTCCAGCCGGCCGACGGCGTACCGGTGGGGATCTTCTTCCCCGATGTGGCGGCGCGGCGGGCGCTCTTTGCCGACCCGGCCCGGCTGCCGCACAAGACCCAGGTGCAGTTCGGCCCGGAGACCGTGGCGGTGCTGGTGTCGCCGGTCCTGGACCAGGAGCAGCGGTACGTCGGTCCCCAGATCACCTGGGAGATCGTGCACCGCACGCCCCAGGCTCCGGTGGCCCCCGAGCCCTCGCCGCGCCGGGACCTCGCGCCGACGGCCGCGGCCGGGTCGGGGTCCGGCGTCATCCCGGGCGTGGCGCTGCTGCGGCAGGAGGCCCGCGCCCTCGAGGGCGTCTCCGCCGACCTGCTCCATCTGACGCGGCTGCTCGAGAGCGTCGCGGAGGAGGCGGAGCAGGCCGGGATGCCGGCCGGGGAGCCGGAGGGCAACGACCCGGCGCAGCCGGAGGCCCTGCGGCGCGCGGACCAGGCGGTGGCGGAGGCGCTGCGCGCGGTCCAGGCGGCCGCGGTGGAAGCGGCGGCCGCGGTGGCCGCGGAGGCAGAGGGGCTCTCCGGCGCCATCGGCACCCGCCTCACCGGCGCGGTGGAACGTGCCCAGGCGAGCGCCGAGGCCATCCGCCGCATCCGCGCGCTCGCGGCGGGCCTGACCGAACTGCGCGGCGGGGCCAGCACCGAGCCGGCGGCCCCGGCGGTGCGAGTGACGGTCACGTGAGGCGGATCCGTGTCATGATCGTGGACGATGCCGTCATCGTCCGCCGGCTGATCGCCCAGGCCCTGGGACGGGAGCCGGACATGGAGGTCGTGGGAACGGCGAGTGACGGCGACCTGGCGCTCGGCGCGATCGCGGACCAGCGCCCCGATGTCGTGACGCTCGACATCGACATGCCGGGGCTCGACGGGCTGGAGACCCTGCGCCGGCTGCGGGTGACGTGGCCGCACCTCGCGGTGGTCATGTTCACCGGCGTGAGCGAACCCGGCGTGGCGGAACTCGAGGCACTGGCGCTCGGCGCCAATGACCTGGTTCCCAAGTTGCCGCATGAGGGCAACATGGTGAACGCCATCGAGTGGGTCAGCACCCGCCTGGCGCCGCGGCTGCGGGAGGTGGCCGCCGAGGTCGAGAAGGCCCGGGCGCTGACCGCCGCGCCACGGCCGGCGGCGGCGCCGCACGCCGCGGCCGTGCCGCGGACGGTGCCCCCCGCCTCGGCCGGGCGGATCGCGGCCAGCCTGCCTGAGGTGCTGGCGGTGGCGGCCTCGACCGGCGGCCCGAACGCCCTGGAGGCCCTGCTCAAGGGGCTCCCGCCCGACTTCCGGCTCCCGATCCTGATCACCCAGCATATGCCGCCGGGGTTCACCCGCCTGCTGGCCGACCGGCTCCGGGCGGCGACGCACTTCCAGGTGGACGAGGCGGTCCCCGGCGCCCCGGTGGTCCCGGGGCAGGTCTGGATTGCCCCCGGGGACCATCATTTGGTGGTCCAGCGAGTCGGGATGGCGGTTGTCCTTCAGACAAATCAGTCACCACCCGAGAATTCCTGCAGGCCCGCCGCCGACCCGATGTTCCGTTCCGTGGCCCGGGTCTACGGGCCGCGGTCCCTGGCGGTGGTGCTGACGGGCATGGGGCAGGACGGGATGGCCGGCGCCGGGAGCATCGTCCAGGCGGGGGGCCGGGTCCTGGTGCAGGACGAGGCCACCAGCGTGGTGTGGGGGATGCCGGGCGCCGTGGCCCGGGGCGGGCTCGCGGAGGCCATCCTGCCGCTGGATGGGCTGCCGCAGGCGATCGTGGAACGCTGCCGGGGCGGGGTCGTCCCGGCGCTGGTGCGCTGAGTCAGGAGAACGGCCGATGGCCCTGAACCCCACCGACTTCCAGTTCGTGAGCACGCTGGTCCGCCAGCGGTCGGCGATCGTGCTCGAACCGGAGAAGAGCTACCTGCTCGAGGCGCGGCTCACGCCGCTGGCCCGCGCGGAGGGGTTCGGGTCGCTCGAGGCGCTGGTGGCGCAGATGCGGGCGCAGCCCTTCAACGGGCTGCACCGGAAGGTCGTCGAGGCGATGACGACCAACGAGACCAGCTTCTTCCGCGACCTGCACCCCTTCGAGGCGCTGCGGCAGGTGGTGATTCCCGAGGTCCTCAAGCACCGGCAGGCCACCCGCACGCTGAACATCTGGTGCGCGGCCTGCTCCAGCGGGCAGGAACCGTACACCGTCGCGATGACGCTGCTGGAGCACTTCCCGCAGCTCACCGGGTGGAACTTCCGGATCCTCGCCACCGACCTCTCGGGTGAGATGGTGACCCGGTCGCGGACCGGGCGGTACGGGCAGATCGAGGTGAACCGGGGGCTGCCCGCCAACCTGCTGGTGAAGTGGTTCGAGAAGAAGGGCATGGAGTGGCAGGTGAAGCCCGAGGTGCAGCGGTACTGCGAGTTCCGCGAGATGAACCTGATCGAGCCCTGGGGCCAGCTGCCCACGATGGACGTGGTGTTCCTGCGCAACGTGCTGATCTACTTCGACGTCGAGACCAAGCGGCAGATCCTGGGCAACGTCCGGAAGGTGCTGCAGTCGTGGGGCTACCTGTTCCTGGGCGGGGCGGAGACCACGATCAACCTCGGTGACACTTTCGAGCGGGTCCAGTTCGACAAGGCCGGTTGTTACCGGATCAAAGGCAGCTAGGAGGCGGTGATGCAGTTCCTCGAGGAAGAGATCCGGCAGGTGGCGGAGATGGTGTGGGACTCGGTCCTGGGCGCTCCCCTGGTGCGCGCCGCGGAGGTCCCCGCGCCGCCCGAACGCGTGGTCTCGGGGTGCGTGCACTTCACGGGGGCCTGGGAGGGCGCGGTCACGATCGAATGCTCGGCCGAGTTCGCCCGGTCCGCGGCGGCCACGATGTTCGGCGTGGACGTCGGCACCGCGACGCCGTCCGACATGCAGGACGCCATGGGCGAGCTGACCAACATGACGGGGGGCAACGTCAAGGCGCTGCTGCCCGAGGGGTGCCGCCTGTCGCTGCCGACGGTCATCGAGGGGACCGAGTACAGCACCCGGGTGCCGGGCAGCGACCTGCTCACCACGGTCGCCTTCAAGTGCCAGGGCTCCCCGGTCGTGGTCCGGCTGCTCAAGAAGTCCGAGAACGGGAAGCACTAGGAGGCTGCGATGACCGACGTCCCCTTTCCCCACCGCCGCGAGTTCAGCCGGGTGCCGGTGCACCTCCAGGCGGAGGTGACCCTCGATGGGGGCACGTGCCTCGAGGGCACGCTGGAGAACCTGAGCCTCAAGGGCGGCTTCCTGCGCAGCGCGGCGGCGCCCGCGCCGGGCACCCCCTGCGACATCCGGCTGCACCTCGAGGGCACCGAGCTCGAGGTCCATGCCCAGGGCACCATCGTCCGGCCCGGGCCCGGCGGTGTCGCGATCCAGTTCACCGAGATCGTCGGCATCGACAGCCTCGAACACCTGCGCAACCTCATCCTCTTCAACACCCGCGATCCGCACCAGGTGGAACAGGAGTTCCACGACCACCTGGGCCTCAAGCGGGACGCCTGATCCCACCGCCGGCGCGGGTCAAGCCCGCGCCCCCCGCTGCCGATACCTGTGACGTGAGGGCATGGGCCCGGCAGCCGCCGGGCCAGGGCCCCCGGGCTTCCCACAGGGCAGGGCGCACCATGGCGTGGACCATCCGTCGCAAACTCGTGGGACTGGGCTGGGTTTCGGTGGCCCTGGCGGGCGCGCTCGCGGGGATGTGCTTCTGGAGCGTCCGGCAGCTGGAAGGGGTGATCAAGGAGCTGCACCTGACCGGCACGGCCCTCGGCAACCACCAGCAGGCCGACATGATGCACGATGCGGTCCGGGGCGACGTCCTTGCCAGTCGGCTGGCCGCCACCCCGGCCCTGCGGGCTGAGGCACGGGCGGAACTGGAGACCCATGCGGCCGCGCTCGACTCCCTGGTGCGCGCCAACGCGGCACTGGAGCTCCCGGCGGCCACCCAGGCGGCCCTGGCCGACCTGGCGCCGCTGCTGGTGCGCTATCACGAGCGCGCCGTGGCCGCCGTGGACGGCAGCGGCCGCCTCGACGAGTTCATGGCGGTGTTCCGGGAGGTCGAGGGCCAGGCCGAGGCGGTCCGCGCGCTGATCGCGGCGGCCAATGATGCCAGCCTCGCCGCGGCGGATGCCCGGGGTCGGCAGCTGGAGCGCCTCGCGCTGGGGCTCGCGGTGGCCGGCGCCGGCCTGATGGGGCTGGTGCTGGCCCTGGTCGGGCGCTCGATCCTCACGCCGATCCGGCTGGTGGGCCGCCGGCTGGCCGAGGTGGCGGAGGGGGACGGCGACCTCTCTGCGCGGGTGGCCTACGACGGTGAGGACGAACTCGGGGAACTGGCCCGCGCGTTCAACACCTTCGTGGCCAAGATCGAGGAGACGGTGCACCTGATCGCGGAGAACGCGACGGCGCTGGCGGCGGCCGCGGAGCAGCTCTCCGCGGTGAGCCGCCAGCTGACGGCCTCGAGCGACACGGGGCGCGCCCAGTCGGGGCAGGCCGCGACCACGGCGGGAGGTGTCAGCAGCAGCGTGCAGAGCATCGCCACCGGGGTCGAGGAGCTCTCCTCGGCGATCAAGGAGATTGCCCGGAGCGCGGCCGAGGCGGCCACGGTGGCCTCCGAGGCGGCGGTCCTGGCCGGCGAGGCCGACCGGACGGTGGAGCGGCTGGGCGCGGGCAGCGCGGAGATCGGCGTGGTGCTGACCTCCATCACGGCGGTGGCCCAGAAGACCAACCTGCTCGCCCTGAACGCCACCATCGAGGCCGCCCGCGCGGGCGACGCCGGCAAGGGGTTCGCCGTGGTGGCGCACGAGGTGAAGGAGCTGGCCAACCAGGCCGCCGCGTCGAGCGAGGACATCGGGCGCCGGATCGAGGCGGTGCAGCAGCAGGTGGGCGAGGTGGTACAGGCCATCCGCCGGATCGCCAAGGTGGTCGACCAGATCAACCAGTACCAGGGCGGGATCGCCAGCGCGGTGGAGCAGCAGAGCGCGGTGGCGAACGAGATGGGCCGGGGCGTCCAGGACGCCGCCGGCGGCACCACGGAGATCGCGCAGGTGATGCTCGAGGCCGCGCGGACGGCGGAGGAGTCGAGCACGGCGGCCGGCGAGGCGGCCCGCACCGCGGCCGAACTGGCGCGGATGTCGTCGGCGCTCGAGCGGCTGGTGGGGCAGTTCCGGACCGGGGGGCAGGTCACGCGGGGGCGCACCGGGGTGCGCCCTGAACCGAGGGTGGCGGCGGAGGTCTAGGTGCAGATCCTGATCGCGGAAGACGACACGACGTCCCGGCTGGTGCTGGAGCGGACGCTCAAGAAGCTGGGGTACGGCGTCCTGGCCGCGCGGGATGGCGCCGAGGCGTGGCAGATGTACGAGCAGGAGCGCCCGCCGGTGGTGATCACCGACTGGATGATGCCGCGGCTCGACGGCCTGGACCTCTGCCGCCGGGTGCGGGGTGACGCGCGGAACGACCGCTACACCTGGCTGGTGGTCCTGACGGCGCTGGGCGGGAAGCAGAACTTCCTCGAGGCGATGAACGCCGGGGCGGACGACTTCCTCACCAAGCCCTTCGACCCGGACGAGCTGGTGACCCGGCTCCGGGTGGCGGAGCGGATCCTGGGGATGGAGACCAAGCTGGCGTACCTGGAATCGATGCATCACTGCTGTCCCGGCTGTGCCCGGGTGCGGCAGGACAACGGCCGCTGGGTGGACCTGCGGCAGGTGGCGGCGGAGGTGCGGCGGCGCAACCCGCGCCTCCAGTGCCCGGAGTGCCGGCGGCGGGACGCCCGCCCGGCCCGGGTCGCGGAGACGGTCGAGCGGTCCTGACGAGGGAACCCCTGGAGCAAGGAGGCGGCAGTGCGTGCGCTGGTCGTGGATGATTCGCGGGCGATCCGCAGCATCATCGGGAAGACGGTCAAGGAGCTGGGCTTCGAGCTGTTCGAGGCTGGCCACGGACGGGAAGCGCTCGACCGGCTGGCCGAGGTCGGGAAGGTGGACCTGATCCTGGTCGACTGGAACATGCCCGAGATGAACGGCTTCGACTTCCTGGTGGCGGCCCGGGGCAACCCGGCCTGGAAGGACACGGTCATCATGATGGTCACCACCGAGACCGAGATGAGCCAGATGCAGCGGGCGCTCGAGGCGGGGGCCAACGAGTACGTGATGAAGCCCTTCACGAAGGACGTGCTGCGCGAGAAGCTGCAGCTCGTGGGGCTCGCCGCGGGCTGAGCCATGGCCAAGATCCGTGTGCTGGTGGTCGACGACGCGGTGGTGGTCCGCCGCATCGTCACCGACGTCCTCTCGTCCGACCCGGACATCGAGGTGGTGGGCACCGCGGCCAACGGCCGCCTGGCGCTGCAGAAGCTCGCGGGCCTGAAGCCGGACCTGGTGACCCTCGACATCGAGATGCCGGAGCTGGACGGCCTGGGCACGCTGGTGGAACTCCGCAAGAGCCACCCGCGCCTCCCGGTCATCATGTTCAGCACCCTCACCGAGCGCGGCGCCTCCGCCACGCTGGAGGCGCTGGCGCGCGGCGCGACGGACTACGTGACCAAGCCGGCCAACGTCGGCAGCGTGACGCTGGCCCAGGAGCGGGTGCGGGACGAGCTCGTCCCCAAGATCAAGGCGCTCTGCGGGCGGGTGGCCGTGCCGGCACGTCCCGCGCCGGTCGCCCCGCGCGCCCCGGCCCCGACCGGGGTGGCCCCGAGGCCGGCGCTCCCCCAGCGGGTCGACCTGCTCGCGATCGGTGTCTCGACCGGCGGGCCCAACGCACTCGCCGCGATCATCCCGGCGCTCCCGGCGGACTTCCCGCTCCCGGTGGTGATCGTGCAGCACATGCCGCCGGTGTTCACCCGGTTCCTCGCCGAGCGGCTGGCCGCCACCTCCCGGCTCGCGGTCCGCGAGGGCGAGGAGGGCGG
This sequence comes from Gemmatimonadales bacterium, assembly GCA_046327715.1. Taxonomy (GTDB): domain Bacteria; phylum Gemmatimonadota; class Gemmatimonadetes; order Gemmatimonadales; family GWC2-71-9; genus JADJOM01. The sequence goes on along the minus strand of JAXLXY010000001.1, from coordinate 440,484 downwards.
GGTGGTCGAGCCCGGCGTCGTGTGGGTGGCGCCCGGCAGCTCCCACATGGTGCTGGCGCGGGAGGGCGAGGGGCTCCGCCTCCGGCTCACGCAGGACCCGCCCGAGAACTCCTGCCGGCCCGCGGTCGACCCGCTGTTCCGGAGCGCCGCCACCCACCTGGGACAGCGGACGCTCGCCCTGGTGCTGACCGGCATGGGGCAGGACGGGCTGCGCGGGGTCGAGGAGATCCGGAAGGCGGGGGGCGTGGTGCTGGCCCAGGACGAGGCCAGCTCGGTGGTCTGGGGAATGCCCGGGGCGGTGGTGGGCGCCGGGCTGGCGGACGTCGTGCTGCCGCTGGAGAAGGTGGCGGCCGAGCTGATCCAGCGGGCCGGCGTGGGACGCCTGGCGCGGATCGGCGGCGGGCCACCGGCCACAGTGGGCGCCCGATGATCAGGGAGGATCGGGGCGATGGTGGGACCGGCGGAGTTTGACTTCCTGCGGGGGCTCGTGCGCGAGCGCTCCGCCATCGTGCTCGAGCCGGGGAAGGAATACCTGGTGGAGAGCCGCCTGGTCCCGCTGCTGCGCGACCGGCAGCTGCCCACGCTTGCCGCCCTCGCCGGGGCGCTCCGGGCCGACCCGCAGGGCGAGCTGGCCCGCGCCGTGGTCGAGGCGATGACCACCAACGAGACCAGCTTCTTCCGCGACCACCATCCGTTCGAGGCGCTGCAGCACCGGCTGCTGCCGGAGCTCATCGCCGCCCGGGCGAGCGAGCGCCGGCTGCGGTTCTGGAGCAACGCCTGTTCCAGCGGGCAGGAGGCCTACAGCCTCGCCATGCTGCTGGCCGAGCACTTCCCCGGGCTCGCCGGCTGGGACGTGAGCATCCTCGCCACCGACCTCTCCCGTGACATGGTGCGGCGCGCCCAGCAGGGAAGCTACGGGCAGCTCGAGGTCAACCGCGGGCTCCCGGCCCCGCTTCTGGTGAAGTACTTCGAGCGTCAGGGCACCCGCTGGCAGGTCCGGCCGGAGCTGCGCCGCTGGGTGCAGGCCCGCGAGCTGAACCTGATGGAGCCGTGGCCCGCGCTGCCCCGGTTCGACGTGATCTTCCTGCGCAACGTGCTGATCTACTTCGACCTCGACACCAAGCGGACCATCCTGCGCCGGGCGCGGCAGGCGCTGCGGCCCGACGGCTACCTGCTGCTGGGCAGCGCCGAGACCACGGTCATGCTCGACGCCGCCTGGGAGCGGGTGGTCATCGGGAACTCGGTGGCCTACCGGGCCGGCGCCACGCCGCTGCGGACGGCGGGGAGCGCCGCGTGAGGGTGCTCGTGGTGGACGACGATCCCGTGTCGCAGCGGATCCTGGTCGCGACGCTGACCCAGCTCGGCCACCAGACCGTCGCGGCGCAGGATGGCCAGGCGGCCTGGGAGGAGTTCTGCCGCGAGCCGGCCGACGTGGTGATCACGGACTGGATGATGCCGCACATGGATGGGCTCGAGCTCACCCGCCGCATCCGGGGCCGGGCCGCGGAGCGCTATACCTGGGTCGTGCTGCTCACCGCGCTGGCCGGGCACGACCGCTGGCTCGACGGCATGAACGCGGGTGCCGACGACTTCGCGACCAAGCCCCTCGACCGGGCCGAGCTGCACGCCCGGCTCCGGGTGGCCGAGCGGGTGCTCGGGCTGCAGCTCGAGGTGAAGCAGCTGGAGGGGCTGCTCCCGATCTGTTCCTACTGCAAGCGCATCCGCGACGAGGGGGACCAGTGGTCGCAGGTGGAGGAATACGTCTCCCACCGCACCGAGGCCCAGTTCACCCACGGCATCTGTCCGGACTGCTATGACCGGCAGATCCGGCCCCAGCTGGAACAGGCGGAGCGCCGCGACCCCGGCGCCCACGCCTGAGACGGAAGGAGTCACCCTTATGGCCGATCGGCCCGTGATGGACCCGCAGATCCTGCTGCGCCTGCAGGGGATGGACGATGACGGCACCTTCGTGGCGGAGCTCGCCGCGGTCTTCCTGACGGAGGCGCCGATCCGGTGGACGGCGATCGCCGGCTGCTCCCGGGCCGGCCGGCCCGCGGATGTGGTGGGCCTCGCGCACGCCCTCAAGGGTTCCGCCGCCAGCCTGGGCCTGGTCCGGGTGCAGGAGGCCAGCCGGGCCATCGAGGCCACCGCCCGGGCGGGCCAGGTGCCCGGCGCCGACGCGCTGGCCCAGCTCGACCGGGAACTCGCCGCGGCGCGCGTGGTGCTGCAGCCCCTGGCCCGGCCGGTCGAGGCCTGAGCCGTGGCGCCCCCACTGTCGGCCCGCGCGCAGGGTGTCCCGACACCGGTCGATGACCTGGTGGCGGGGATGGTGATTGCCGAGGAAGTCCGGGACCAGCAGGGCCGGCTCCTGATGCCGGCCGGGACCGAGCTCACCGACCGGCACCTGCGCGCGTTCTCGCTGTGGGGCATCATGACGATCCGGGTGCGGGGCGAGGGGGGCGCCGACACCGGGGAAGAGGCGCCGCTCGCCCTCACGCCGGAGCAGGTCGCGGAGGCCGAGGCGATCGTCCGGGCGCGCTTCCCGGCCGCCGACCTGGGGCATCCCTTCGTCGCCGAACTGCTCCGGCTGGCCGCCCTCCGCGAAGCGCGGCGCCTGGCCCTCGAGGGGCGCCGGCATGGCTAGGGCGTCCGAGCTGCTGCGGGGGGTGCAGAGCGTGGCCTCGCTGCCGGGGGTCTACCTGCGCCTGTCCACCGTGGTGAGCGACCCCCGTTCCTCGGCGGCCGACGTGGGGAACGTCATCGCCGAGGACCCGGGCCTGACCGCCCGCCTGCTCCGGCTGGTGAACAGCGCCATGTACGGGTTCCCCTCGAAGATCGAGACCGTGAGCCACGCGATCTCGATCGTGGGGACCGCCCAGCTGCAGGACCTCGCCCTCGCCACCTCGGTCATCCGGCTCTTCGCCAACATGCCCGAGCACCTGGTGACGATGGAATCGTTCTGGCGCCACTCGGTGGCATGCGGGGTCGCGGCCCGGGCGCTGGCCGCGCGGCGCCGGGAGGCCAACGTCGAGCGGTTCTTCGTGGCCGGCCTGCTGCACGACATCGGCCGCCCGATCATCTACATGCAGGCCGGCGAGGCCGCGCGCGAGGCGGTGACCCGCAGCCGGGAGACCGGCCGGCCGCTGTACGAGCTGGAGCACGAGGTCCTGGGCTTCGACCATACCCACGTGGGTCACGCCCTGCTGGAGCAGTGGAAGCTCCCGGCGAGCCTCCGCGAGGCGGTGCTGCACCATCACCACCCGGACCGGGCCCAGCGCTTCCCGATCGAGGCCGCGATCGTGCACATCTCGGACCTCCTGGCCAACGCCATGAGCTTCGGCTCCAGCGGGGAGAGCGGGGTCCCGCCCCTGTGTCACAAGGCCTGGGACACCGCGGGGCTGCAGCCCGACCTGGTCGAGGACGTGGTGGACGAGGTCGAGCGCCACTACGAGGCGGCGGTGCAGGTCATCGCCACGGACCGCACATGACCGGCACCCAGGCTTCCGCCGGCGACCCGCAGTGGGTCCTCGAGGCGCTCGACCTCGTGGCCGCGCTGGGCTCCTTCCGCGCCGACCAGCCGAAGGAGCGGACGCCCGAGGCGGTGCTGAGTGCCGCCCGCCCGGTGCTGCGCCGCCTGCTCCCGCTGGCGCGCTCCGCCTTCCTCCTGCTCGAGGAAGACGGGCTGGGCCTCACCCTCGTCGACGCCGACCCGGCGGACGACGCCGCGGCGCTCCAGGCCGAGGTCGACGCCCAGGTGGCGGCCGGGATCTACGCCTGGGCGGCCCAGCGCAACAGCGCGGTGCAGGTGCCGGCGCTCACCGTCCCGGAGGGGACGGTGCTGCTCCACGCCCTGGCCACCCGGTCGCGCGTGCTGGGCATGTTCATCGGCATCGGCGGCGACGACCTCGGGCGCACCCCGGAGGCGAGCAGCAAGCTGCTGTCGATCCTGCTGGGCAACGTCTCGGCCGCGCTGGAGAGCGCCGACCTCTACCGCGAGCTGGCCACCTACAGCGAGGGGCTGGAGCGCCTGGTGGACGAGCGGACCCACGCCCTGGTGGAATCGAACCAGCGGGCCCAGGCCGCGAGCCGTGCCAAGAGCGAGTTCCTGGCCAACATGAGCCACGAACTCCGCACCCCGATGAACGGCGTCATCGGCATGACGAGCCTGCTGCTCGACACCGAGCTCGACCCGGAGCAGCGCGACTACGCCGAGACGGTCCATCACTCGGCCAATGCGCTGCTGGTGCTGCTCAACGACATCCTGGACCTCTCCAAGATCGAGGCCGGCAAGCTCAGCCTGAACCCGGTCCCGATGTCGCTGCGTGACGAGGTCGAGGAGACCGCCGCGCTGCTCGCCGTGCGCGCCGCCGAGCGCGGGCTCGAGTTCGTGGCGCGGGTGGCGCCGGACGTGCCGGAGGAGGTGCTCGCCGACCCGGTGCGGATCCGCCAGATCCTCACCAACCTTGCCGCCAACGCGATCAAGTTCACCGAACGGGGGCACGTCCTCGTCGATCTCTCGGTGGCAGAGCGCCACGGCTCGCGGGTGGTGATCCGCCTCGCGGTCGAGGACAGCGGCATCGGCATCCCGGAGGACAAGCTCGACCACATCTTCCACAAGTTCACCCAGGCCGATGCCAGCACCACCCGGCGCTACGGCGGCACCGGCCTCGGGCTGGCCATCACCCGCGAGCTGACGGAGATGATGGACGGACAGGTCGGGGTGAAGAGCGCGGAAGGGCGCGGGAGCGTGTTCACCGCCCTGCTCACCCTGGAGGACACCGGTCGGGCGGGGGTGCCCGCGGTACTCGCGGGGGAGCGGGTGCTGGTCTGCCTCCCCTCGGAGCTCGAGCGCCGGGTGGTGGGGGAGCTCATCGCGGCGGATGGTGCCACGGTAGTTCAGGTGGGCGGGGCCGAACCGGCCCTCGCGCACCTGGCACGGGAGCGGAGTCGCGGCGCGCCCTTCACCGCGGCGATCGTCGATGGCGGGCTCGGGGCCGCCCCCCTGCGGGCCCTCCGCGCGGCCACCGGGGTGGAGACCCGCCTTGCCACCTTCGGCGGCAGCCGGCAGCCCGGCTATGAGATGCTCAACCGGCCGGTGCGCCGCCGCGAGCTGCGCGAGGTCGTCCGGCCCGACCTGCCGGAGCCGGAGCCCCAGCCGGCGGCCCCGGTCGCCGCCGCCGAGCCGGCGGGCGAGGTCCGCCTCGGCCCGGCGCGGGTGCTCCTCGTGGACGATGCCGCCGTGAACCGGAAGGTCGTGACCAGCATGCTCCGCCGCCTGGGGTGCGTCATCGAGCTGGCGGAGAACGGGCAGGAGGCCCTGGCCCGGCTGGGTGAGGGGACGTATGACCTGGTACTGATGGACTGCCAGATGCCGGTCATGGACGGCCTCGCCGCCACCCGGGTGCAGCGGGCCCGCGAGGCGGTCGGCGCCGCGCGGACCACGATCGTGGCCCTGACCGCCCACGCCATGCGGGGCGACCGGGAACGGTGCCTCGACGCCGGCATGGACGACTACCTCTCCAAGCCGGTCCAGCGCGAGGAGCTGGAACTGGTCCTGGAGCGGTGGCTCCCGGGACGATACCTGCCGAGCGCCGTGCGGGGCCGCCACCGCACGGCCGCCGCCGCGGGGCTGCCGCTCGACGAGACGGTCCTGGCTGGCCTGCGCGCCATCGAGGCGGACGGCATGCCGGGCTTCGTGGCCGAGGTGGTGGAGCTGTTCGCCTCGCAGGGGAGGCTCCTGCTCGACCAACTGGAGGCGGCCCAGCATGCGAGCAACGTCGCGGCCTGGCGCTCCTCGCTCCACCTGTTCAAGGGCAGTGCCGGCTCGGTCGGGGCCGCCAGCCTCGCCGCCCGCTGCGCCGGCCTGGAGCAGGCGGCGGAGGCGGATGCCCGTCCGGACCCGCGCGCCATCGCCGAATTGCGGGAGGAGTTCGAACGGGCCCTCAGCGCCCTGACCGCGGAGGGGGTGCTCCGTGCGTAAGGGCCTGGTCCGGGTGCTCCTCGTGGTCTTCCTGACCGAGCTGGCGATGATGACGGTGCTGCCATCGTTCGAGTCGCGCATCCCGTGGTGGCTGGTGACGCTGCTCGACGCCACCTCGATCCTGGTGGCCGGTGGCCTCTCCCTCTGGCTGCTGGTGCTGGTCCCCGAGCGCCGCCGCACCGAGGCCGCGGTCCGCAGCAGCCACGAGACCCTCCAGGCGGTCGTCGAATCGGTCGGAGAAGTCATCTTCCGCACCGATGCCGCCGGGGTGTGGACCTACCTCAACCCGGCCTGGGAGCGGATCACCGGCTTCCCGGTGCTCGAGACCCTGGGCCGGCCATTCCTCGACTACGTGCATCCCGACGACCGGGAGGAGAACCAGCGGCGCTTTGCCCCGCTCATCGCGCGGGAGAAGGAGCACTGCCGGCACGTGGTCCGGTACCGCACGGCCACCGGAGGGGTCCGCTGGATCGAGGTGCACGCGCGCCTCCTCCTCGACCACGCCGGCACCATCACCGGGACCTCGGGCACCCTGCGCGACATCAGCGACCGGCACCTCGCCGAGGTGGCGCTGGCCGAGCAGGCCGCCCTGCTGGAGCGCCAGGCCCGCGACCTCGCCGAGGCCCGTGACGCCGCGCTGAGCTCCACCCGGGCCAAGTCGGACTTCCTGGCCAGCATGAGCCACGAGATCCGCACCCCGATGAACGGCGTCCTCGGCATGGCGGGACTGCTGCTCGACACCGAGCTCGACCCCGAGCAGCGCGACTACGCCCAGTCGATCCAGCGCTCGGCCGATGCGCTGCTCGGCATCATCAACGACATCCTCGACTTCTCCAAGATCGAGGCCGGCAAGCTCACCATCGAGCCGATCTCCTTTGACCTGCGGGTGGCGGTGGAGGAAGTGGCCGACCTGCTCGCCCGGCGGGCGCAGGAGAAGGGACTCGAGCTGATCGTCCGCGTGGCGCCCGACGTGCCCCGCCACGTCCTGGGCGACCCCGGCCGCATCCGGCAGATCCTCACCAACCTGGCCGGCAACGCGGTCAAGTTCACCAGCCGCGGCCACGTGCTCATCAACGTGGAGCTGGACAGCGGCCCCGGCGCCGCGGCGTGGGTCCGGTTCGCGGTGGAGGACTCCGGGATCGGGATCCCGGCCGACCGGCTCGATGCGGTCTTCGAGAAGTTCTCTCAGGCGGACCATACCACCACCCGGCGCTTCGGCGGGACCGGGCTCGGCCTGACGATCTGCCGCCAGCTGGCGGAGCTCATGCACGGGCGCATCGGGGTGCAGAGCGTCGAGGGGCAGGGTTCCACCTTCTGGGTCCTGCTTCCGCTGCCCGTGGACCACAATGCGGTGATCCCGGCGCGCCCGCTCGCCGTCCCGGCGGGACTGCGGGCGCTGGTGGTCGATCCCGACCCGACCAGCCGCCACGTGCTGGCCGAGCAGCTCGACGGGCTGGGCCTGCGGCCCTGTACCGTGGCGGGGGGCGAGGAGGCACTGGCGGAGCTCGCGAGCGCCGCCGCCCAGGCGGACCCGTACGGCGTGATCCTCCTCGCCGCGCAGCTCCCGGACATGGACGGTGAGGCGCTGGGCCGGCTCGTCAAGGCCGACGCCCGCCTGCACGAGGTGGTGATGGTGTACCTCACCACCCAGGGCCGCCCGGGTGACGGGCGCCGGACCCACGAGGCCGGGTTCGCCGCCTACCTGGTGAAGCCGCTGCACCACGACGACCTGCACGACGCCCTGGCCCTGGCCTGGGAGACCCGCGCCGCGGTGGAGCGCATGCCGCTGATCACCCGCCACTCGCTGGCCGAGGCGCGCGCGGCCGGGCGGCCCGACCCCTCCCCCGATCGGCGCGAGGTGCCGGCGCGGATCCTCCTGGTGGAGGACAACCCCGTCAACCAGAAGCTGGCGATCCGGCTGCTCGAGAAGCTGGGGTGCCGCGTGGACGTCGCCGCGAACGGCCGCGAGGCAGTGGAGATGCTGGCCACCCTGCCGTACGACCTGGTGTTCATGGACTGCCAGATGCCGGAGATGGACGGCTACGAGGCCACGCGGATGGTCCGCGCCAGCGATACCCCCGCCGCCCGCGTGCCGATCGTCGCGATGACGGCCAACGCCATGCAGGGAGACCGGGAGCGGTGCCTGGCGGCGGGGATGGACGACTACGTCTCGAAGCCGATCCGGCGGGAGCACCTTGCCGCGATGCTGGCCCGGTGGATCTCGACCGAGACGAGCGGCGAGCACGCGGCCAGCGGCTGGACGGAGGCGGGGCATCCCGAGACCGTCGAGCTCACCCCGCTGGAACAGCTCCGCGCGTACGACCAGAGCGGGGGCTCCCGCCTGGTGGAGGACCTCTGCCGGCTCTTCCTCACGGACACGCCCAAACGCCTCGCGGACCTGGAGGCGGCCGTGGCCGCCAGCGATGCCGCGCGGATCCACCTGGTGTCGCACACGGTGAAGGGGGCGGCCTGGCTGGTGGGGGCCCGGCAACTGGGCGCAGTGGCGCAGACCATCGAGCAATTGTCCGACAGTGGCGTCCTGCGGCGGGTGCCAGAGCAGGCGGCCCGGCTCTTCCGCGAATACGAGCGGATCCGGCCGTTCTACGAGCGCGCGCTCGAGGCGGCCGCGAGCGGCGCGCCGCTCCCCGCGGAACTCGGGGTCGTGGAGTAACCGGCCGCCCGGGCGCTCAGCCGGCCCTCGGCGCGTGATGGCAGGCCGCCTGCCCGGGACCGGCCGGCCGCAGCTCCGGACGCTCGGTGGTGCAGCGCGCGTCGCGGGCGGGGTGGAAGCACCGGGGGTGGAAGGCACAACCGGCGGGCCGCGCCAGCGGGCTCGGCGGGTCCCCGCTCAGCACGATCCGCCCGGATTCCGAGCCGCCAACGAGGGCCGGGACCGCCGAGACCAGCGCCTGCGTATAGGGATGTGCCGGCGCGGCGAGCACCTCCTCCGTGGGTCCTGTCTCCACCAGCCGTCCCAGGTACATCACCGCCACGCGATGGGCCACCTGGCGCACCACCGCGAGGTCGTGCGCGATATAGAGGTAGGACAGGCCGCGGCGCTGCTGCAGGTCGAGCAGCAGCGTGAGCACCTGCGCCTGGACCGAGACATCCAGGGCCGAGACCGGCTCGTCGAGGATCAGGAACGACGGCTCCACGGCCAGTGCCCGCGCGATCACGACCCGCTGTCGCTGCCCCCCCGACAGCGCCCGGGGATAGCGGTCCGCCAGCCCGGGGTCGAGCCCCACCTCCTGCAGCAGCGCCTGCACCCGGGCCGGGCGTTCCTCGGGCCGGCACAGGCGGTGAATCTCGAGCCCCTCGGCCACGGCGTCGCCCACCCGCATCCGCGGGTTTAGCGCCCCGGAGGCATCCTGGAAGACAATCTGCATGCGCCGCCGCAACGCCCGGAGGGCCTCCCCCTCGAGCGCGAGCACGTCCAGGCCATCGAACCGCACGCTCCCCCCGTCCGGTTCCTCCAGGCGGAGCAGCGTGCGCGCCAGGGTCGACTTGCCGGAGCCGCTCTCGCCGACCAGCGCCAGCGTCTCCCCGCGCCCCAGCTCGAACGAGACGCCATCCACCGCCCGCACCGCCGGGCCGGGCCTGAACCAGCTGCCCGCCGGGTAGTCGCGCCGGAGGTCCCGCACCGTGAGCAGCGGTTCGGTCACGGGGCGCCCCCTGCGGCCGGGCCCGCCAGCCAGCAGGCGGCAGTCCGCGCGTCGCCGACCGTGACCGTGGGCGGCTCGGCGGCGCAGCGGGCCTCGGCCAGGGGGCACCGAGGCCGGAAACGGCAGCCGACGGGCCACTGCGACGGGTCGGGAACGTTCCCCGGGATGGCCACGAGAGGCCGCCTGGGTCCGCGCAGGGAGGGGAGCGAGGCCAGCAGTCCCCGGGTGTACGGGTGCGCCGGCGCGCCGAACACGGCGGCGGTCGGGCCGCTCTCCACCAGGCGCCCGGCGTACATCACCAGCACGCGGTCAGCGCGGCCGGCCACCACCCCGAGATCGTGGGTGATCAGCAGCACCGAGAGGCGGCGGCTCGCGCGGAGCCGGTCGAGCAGCTCCAGGATCTGGGCCTGCACCGTGACGTCGAGCGCCGAGGTCGGCTCGTCGGCCACCAGGAGGTCGGGCTCCGCCGCGAGCGCCATGGCGATCAGCGCGCGCTGCCGCATGCCCCCGCTCAGCTCGTGCGGGTACTGCCGCGCCCGTAGCGCCGGCTCGGCAAGGCCCACCTCGCCCAGGAGAGCCACTGCCCGGTCGCCCGCCTCGCGCACGGACGCCGGCAGGTGCGCGCGAATCGTCTCGGCCACCTGGTCGCCGATGGTGAGCACCGGGTTGAGGCTCGTCATCGGGTCCTGGAAGACCATCCCGATGCGGCGGCCGCGCACCCGGCGCAGCGCCTCGCCGGTGAGCGCCAGGAGGTCGGTGTCGCCGAGGCGGGCCACACTCCCGGCCTCGATGCGGGCGCCGGTGGGCAGAAGCTGCAGCAGCGCCAGGCTGGTCAGGCTCTTGCCGGAGCCGGACTCGCCGACCAGTGCCACCGTCTCGCCCGGGCCGACGGTGAACGATACGCCGTCCACCGGCTGCACCCGTCCGGCGCCGCGGGGAAAGCTGACGCGCAGGTCGCGCACCTCCAGCAGTGGCGTCATGTCGAGGCCTCGCCGGCCGGTTCCTGCAGCGCCTCGCCCACGAGGTTCACCGCAAGCACGGTCAGGACGATCGCGAGGCCCGGGGCCAGGCTGACCCACGGGGCGTTGACCAGGTCGGAGCGCGCCGCGAGGATCATCCCGCCCCAGGAGGGGGTGGGGGGCTGCACGCCGAGTCCCAGGAAGGACAGGCCGGCCTCGAGCAGGATGACATCACCCACGGCGAGCGTGGTCGCCGCCGTCAGCGGGCCGAGGACGTTGGGCAGCAGGTGGCGGAACACCACCCGCCGCGGCCCGGCTCCCAGCGCCCGGGCGCCCAACACGAAGTCGAGGGTGCGGAGCCGCAGCACCTCGGCGCGGACCAGCCGGCTGGTGCCGAACCAGCCGGTGGCGCCGATGGCAAGGATCAGCACGCCGAGCGGTATCCGCTGCATGACCCCGACGATGATCAGGAGCAGGAAGAGGCGAGGCACCGCCAGCGCGGCATCCACCAGCCGCATGAGTGCCTGGTCCACCCAGCCGCCGAGGTAGCCGGCGGTGAGGCCCACCAGGGTCCCGAGGGTGACCGAGAGCAGCACGGCGCCGGCCGCGACGCCCAGGGACACCCGCCCGCCGGCCACCACCCGCGCCAGGACGTCCCGGCTCAGGTCGTCAGTGCCGAGCAGGTGGCCGGAGCCGGGGGGGAGGAGTCGGCCATGCTCGGGGTCCGGCTGGATGTAGGGGGCCGGCAGGAAGGGCGGGGCCAGGAGCACCAGGAGAATGAGCGCGCCGAGCAGGAGCAGGCCGGCACGGCCACCCGCGTGACGCCACACGTTCGCCGCGGTCATGCGGCGCGGAGCCTGGGGTCGAGCCAGCGCTGCAGGACGTCGGCCAGCAGGTTGCCGCCGATGATCGTCGCCGAGACGAGCACGGTCGCGCCCATCAGCACGGGGTAGTCCCGGGCACCGATGGCGTCGGCCACCAGGCTTCCGAGCCCCGGCCACGAGAAGATCTGCTCCACGAACACCGAGCCGGCCACGAGCAGGGGGAGCCACAGCCCGAAGAGGGCCAGCATGGGGCCCAGGGCGTTGCGCCAGGCGTGCCGCCACCGCACCACGCGCTCCGGCAGCCCCTTGGCGCGCGCCGTCCGGACGGCCTCGAGTCGGAAGGCCTCGATCATCGCGGCGCGCTGGAAGCGCACGGTGGCCCCGATGGTGCCGGCCGAGAGGGTCGCCACCGGGAGCGTCAGGTGCCAGAGCAGGTCGCGGAGGCGGGTCAGCGGGCCGGCGTCCGGGGGGAGTCCGATGGCGTGCATGAAGCCGACGGGAAACCACCGCAGCTCGACCGCCAGGCCCCACGCCAGCACGATACCGAGCAGGAAGGACGGGGTGGCGTAGGCCGTAAGGGTGACCACGGTCATGGCGTGGTCCGCCGCGCTGCCCCGCCGGCCGGCCTGCCACACGCCGAGCCAGACGCCGAAGGTGAAGTTGAGCAGCAGCGCCGATCCCCCCAGCAGCAGGGTGGCCGGCAGCCGCTCCCCGAGGAGGCTCAGGACGGGACGGCCGCCGTGCTCGATGGAGCCGCCCAGGTCGCCGCGCAGGGCGCCGCCCACGAACGCAGCGTACTGGCGGGGCAGGGACTGGTCGAGGCCGTAGCGCGCCCGCAGGGCGGCGATGGTCTCCGGAGGGAGGGGCCGGTCGTCGCTGAGCCGGGACAGCGGGTCGCCGGGCGCGAGGCGCATCAGGAAGAAGACGAGCGTGAGGGCGAGCAGCAGGGTGACCGCCGCCCCCAGGAGGCGGCGGAGCAGCCAATGGCTCACCGGCCGTCGCGCTCCAGCGCGAGCTCGGGCCGCAGCCGCCACCGCCAGGCATCGGCCCAGGTGGATTCCGCGCGCAGCCGGACCTGGGTGAAGCGGCGGTGGACGACGATGCCGGCCACCGGCGCCGCCAGGAAGATGGCCGGCTGGTCGGCGACGATCAGGCGGATCGCTTCCTTATAGTAGCGGCCGGCATCGCGGAGGCTCAGCTGCCCGCGGTCGAGCAGGGAATCCACCCGGGGGTTGCAGTAGTGGATGACGTTCGACCCACCGGTGCCGGTGCAGCTCCAGCTCTGGCTCAGCCCCGACGGCGTGGGGTCCTGGTTGACGCCGTGCATCGCCACGTCGAACGCCCCCGCGGCGAAGCGCGCGCCGTACACCGGGCGATCCACCTGCTCGATCTCCGCGCGGATCCCGAGCCGGCGCCACGACTCCTGCATCTCCGTGGCCATCCGGATCCGGCTCGCGGAAATCGACGGCACCATCACGCGAAAGGCCAGCGCCCGGCCGTCGCGGTCGAGGACGCCGTCGCCGTCATGGTCCCGCCAGCCGGCGGCGGTCAGCGTCCGCCGCGCGGCCGCCGTGTCAAAGGGCGGCGGCGGGGGCGCATCGACCGCGCGTCCCACCAGGGCGGAGAGCGGACCGGACGGCGCGTGGGTGAAGGGGCCGTACGCGGTGCGGCTCATGGACTGGCGGTTGGCGGCGAGCACGAGGGCCCGCCGCACCGCCACGTCGGCCAGCACCGGGTGCGGCCGCGAGGTGTCGGACGGGTCGCGCAGGTTGAGGCTGGCGAAGTTGATGGACAGGCCGGGCAGCGGGTAGAGCTGGAACCCGGCCGCCGTCTCGAGGCGTCCCGGGTTGGGGAGGGCGTAGATGTTGTCCATCGCGTCGGCCTCCCCGGAAAGCAGGAGGTTGACCCGGGCCTCGGGCGACGGGGCGACGAGGAAGATCAGGCGCCCGATGCCTGGGCGTCCGCGGAAGAACCGCGGGTTGGCCACCAGGGTGAGTTGCTGGCCCGCCACCCGCTCGCCCACGCGGTAGGGACCGTTGCCGACGGGCCGCTGCACGAACAGGCTGGTCCCCAGCGAGTCGGGGGGCAGCGCGGCGAGCAGGTGGGCCGGCAGGGGCGGGGCGTGGAACACCGCGTCGTAGAACTGCTCGCTGTAGCGCCGGCGAAAGCGGAACACCACCACGCGCTCCGATTCCGCCGTGACGCTGGCTACCTGGCGGAGCAGCCCGGCCGTCGCTCCACCGTGCCGCGGGTCGCGGGCGCGGTCCAGCGCGAAGACGACGTCGCGCGCGGTGACCGGTACGCCGTCCTCCCAGCGGGCCCGCGGGTCGAGCTCGAAGGCGAGGGTCAGCGAGTCGCGGCGCTTCCAGCTTCGCGCCAGGGAGGGCTCCCAGCCCTGCTCGTCGGTCAGGCGGTACGAGGGGTCGGTGTTCGCGAGGTGCAGGAACAGCAGGTCGGAGACTTCCTGGTTCGCCTGCTCCCCGCGCCAGAGTGTGGGGACCGGACTCGTCGCCTCACTCGCCCCCGCGATCACGAGGGTGCCGCGGATCGGGGGGGCCTGGGCCGGGAGTCCGGCGGCCCCCGCGAGCAGCGCGGCCAGCAGGGGCGGGATGAGGGAGGGATTCACGCCTAGGATAGTAGCCCGGCCCTCCGGGCCCGCGCTACGGGCGGCGGGGCCGCACTCAGCGGCGCCAGGTCCACGCGGGGTCGCGGAACCGCGCCGCGTGGGTGGCCGCCACGGCATCGAGCGCGGGGCCGCCCGCGACTTCGTTCCAGCGGCCGGGCCAGGCGCGGAACTCCTCGACCACCAGCGCCGAGACCTCCTCGAACGGTACGGCCCGGCCCACCACCACCGCCAGGGTGGCCTCGCCGCCCTCAGGCGCATGTCCCACGGTGAAGGCCGCCACCGTGGCCTGGTCATCCTCGAGCAGCAGGCTCCCGTGCTGCAGCAGGGCTCCGCCCTGCCGGAGTTGCGCGCTGCCCACCAGCTTGCGCCCCCCGACCAGCACCTCCCCGCCCGCCGGGCTCGCAAAGCAGGCGCCCGCCCCGGGGGCCACCGGCCGCGCGGCGGGGGCCAGCGAGGCGTTGACGCCCAGGCGGCCCAGGGCGCGGGCCAGCACCTCGTGAATCTCCCGGTAGGACGCCGCGAGCGTGCCGAGCGCCCCGAGCGGCGCGGCCACGGCGTAGGTGAGCTCCCGCGCGTGCCACACCGCCCGGCCCCCGGTGGGGCGGCGCACCAGGTCGAGCCCGGCGGCCTCGAGGCGGGCGCGGTCGTAGCGCCGCAGCGCCGGCTCGTGCCGCCCGAACGAGAGGCACCAGGGCGCCCAGCGGTAGCAGCGCACAAAGCCCTCGCCCGTCTGCTCCGCGCGATCGAGGAGCGCCTGGTCGAGGGCCATGTGCCACCAGCCGGGGTGGCCGGCGGTGTCGGTGATCAGGGTCCAGCGCATCGGGGGTGGTTGGGCGATTGGGCGATTGGGCGATTAGGCGATTCGCCGAACCGCCGAACCGCCTTTCCCCCGCCTACGACCCGTACTCCGCCATCGGCGGGCAGGTGCAGACCAGGTTGCGGTCGCCGTAGGCGCCGTCCACGCGGCCCACCGTGGGCCAGCTCTTGTGCTCCCGCAGCCCCGGCATGGGGAAGGCCGCCTGCTCCCGGGTGTAGGGCCGGTCCCAGGCGTTGCCGATCACCTGCACCAGGGTGTGCGGCGCATTGGTGAGCACGTTGTTGTCCCGCGGCACCTGGCCCGCCTCCACCTCCCGGATCTCCTGCCGGATGCTGATCATCGCGTCGATGAAGCGGTCCAGTTCCTCGCGGGGCTCGCTCTCGGTCGGCTCGATCATCAGGGTGCCCGGGACCGGGAAGGAGACGGTCGGCGGGTGGAACCCGTAGTCGATGATCCGCTTGGCGATGTCCTCGACCTCGATCCCGGCCGACTGCTTGAAGGGCCGCATGTCGAGGATGCACTCGTGCGCCACCAGCCCGCCGGCCCCGCTGTACAGCACCGGGAAGTGCGGCGCCAGCCGGTGCGCGATGTAGTTGGCGTTGAGGATGGCGACCTTGGTGGCCTCGGCCAGCCCGTCGCTGCCCATCAGGGCGATGTAGGCGTAGCTGATCGGCAGCACCGCGGGGCTGCCCCAGGGTGCGGCCGAGATGGTGCCGCAGCTCTGCGGGATGCCGAGCGGGACCACCGGGTGGTCGGGCAGGTGGGGCGCCAGGTGCCTGGCCACGCAGATCGGGCCCATCCCCGGGCCGCCGCCACCGTGCGGGATGCAGAAGGTCTTGTGCAGGTTCAGGTGGCAGACGTCGGCGCCGAAGTCGCCGGGGCGGCACAGCCCCACCTGTGCGTTCATGTTGGCCCCGTCCATGTAGACCTGCCCGCCGTGCTGGTGCACGATCGAGCAGATCTCGCGGATGGTGGGCTCGAACACGCCGTGGGTGGACGGATAGGTCACCATCAGGCAGGCCAGCGTGGCTGCATGCTGCGCCGCCTTGGCCCGCAGGTCGCCCAGGTCCACGTTGCCCTGCGGGTCGGTGGCCACCGGCACCACCGTGAGGCCGGCCATCACCGCGCTGGCCGGGTTGGTGCCGTGCGCCGACATCGGGATCAGGCAGGTGCGCCGGTGCCCCTCGCCGCGGCACTCGTGGTACTTCCGGATCACCAGCAGCCCGGCGAACTCCCCCTGGCTCCCGGCGTTGGGCTGCAGCGAGACCCGGTCGAAGCCGGTGATCTCGGCCAGCGAGGCCTCGAGCTGGCTGAACAGCTGCAGGTAGCCCTGCACCTGCGAGGCCGGCTGGAACGGGTGCAGGCGGTTGAACTCGCGCCAGGAGACCGGCATCATCTCGGTCGTGGCGTTGAGCTTCATGGTGCACGAGCCGAGCGGGATCATCGCGGAGGTGAGCGAGAGATCCTTGGCCTCCAGCCGCTTGATGTAGCGCAGCATCTCGGTCTCGCTGTGGCAGCGGTGGAACACCCGGTGCGTCAGGAACGGCGAGGTGCGGCGGAGGGCGTCCGGGATGCCCGGGCGCACGTGGCTCGCGGTGTCGCCCAGCATGCTGGGCAGGGCCACGTCGAGCGAGAAGATCGAGATCAGGTCGGAGAGGTCGGCCACCGAGACGCTCTCATCGAGGGCCACGGTGAGGTGGTGGCTGTCGAGCACCCGGAGGTTGATCCGCCGCGACCGGGCGGCGTCGAGGATGCGGGGCAGGTTGGCCGGCCGGACCTCGACGCAGACCGTGTCGAAGAAGTGGTTGTGCACCACGTGGTAGCGCAGCTGCCGCAGCGCCGCCGCCAGCATGGTGGCCTGGGTGTGCACCCGCTCGGCGATCCGCTTGAGTCCCTCGGGGCCGTGGTACACCGCGTACATGCTGGCCATGACCGCCAGCAGCACCTGCGCGGTGCAGACGTTGCTGGTGGCCTTGTCGCGCCGGATGTGCTGTTCCCGGGTCTGCAGCGCCATGCGCAGCGCCAGCCGGCCACTCGAGTCCTTCGAGACGCCGATGATCCGGCCCGGCATGTGCCGCTTGTACTCGTCCTTCACCGCGAAGAACGCCGCGTGGGGGCCGCCGAAGCCCATCGGCACCCCGAAGCGCTGGCTGTTGCCCACCGCGATGTCCGCACCCCACTCGCCGGGGGGCACCAGCAGCGTCAGCGCCAGCAGGTCGGTGGCCACCGTGACCAGCGCGCCCGACTGGTGCGCCCGGGCGCACACCGCGGCGTACTCGTGCACGCCGCCGTCGGTGGCCGGATACTGCACCAGGCAGCCGATCACGTCGCCGCCGAACTGGAAGTCCTCCGCGCGGCCCCGCTGCACCGTGATCCCGCGGGCCCACGCCCGCGTCTCGACCACGGCGATGGTCTGCGGATGGCAGCGGTCGTCCACCAGGTAGACCGGCGTGCCGTTCACCTTCTTCACCGCCAGGGTCATCGCCATGGCCTCCGCCGCCGCCGTGCCCTCGTCGAGCAGCGAGGCGTTGGCCACCGGCAGCCCGGTGAGGTCGGAGACCATGGTCTGGAAGTTGAGCAGCGCCTCGAGGCGGCCCTGGGCGATCTCCGCCTGGTACGGCGTGTAGGCCGTGTACCATCCCGGGTTCTCCAGGATGTTCCGCTGGATCACCTGCGGGGTGAAGGTCCCGTAGTAGCCCATGCCGATGTAGTTGCGGCAGAGCCGGTTCTGCCCGGCGATCCCGCGCAGTGCCACCAGCGCCTCGCGCTCGCTGCGGTTGGGCGGGAGGTCGAGCGGGTCCCGCAGGCGGATGTCGCCGGGGACCACCGCGTCGATGAACTGGTCGAGGGTCTCGTAGCCGATGAGCCGGGCCATCTCCCGGATGTCCTCGGGCCGGGGGCCGAGGTGCCGGTGCACGAACCGGTCGGTGCGGAGCAGGGTGTACGAGGCGTGGTTCTGGCTGGTGGCGTCGGGCATGCGCGGGGGGGCTCGTCTGCGTGTCAGGAGATGGGGCGCCGGCCTGCGGCCACGCCCGGGAACGATCTCGCTGCCGACGGCTCACCGACCATCCGGCACTGTCGGGAGCGCGCCCGCGCTCCCCCTGCGGCGCGGCGCCCCCGGGACATTGCCCGTGAGGCGCCGCGGAGGGCCGGGGTCAGCCCGCGATCTTGGCCGCGTAGTCCGCGGCGCTGAGCAGCGTGCCGAGCTCGGCGGGGTCGGCCAGCGTCAACCGCACCATCCAGCCGGCGCCATAGGGGTCCCGGTTCACCGTCCCCGGGTCGCCGTCGAGCGCGGCGTTCGACTCGGTGACGGTCCCGGAGACCGGGCAGAACAGCTCCGAGACCGCCTTCACCGCCTCGACCGTGCCGAAGACGCCCATCCGGCTGAAGCTGGCACCGGCCTTGGGGAGGTCCAGGAAGACGATGTCGCCCAGTTCGCCCTGGGCGAAGTCGGTGATCCCGATCTCCACCACCTTGGGGTCCTTGGTCTTCCGCACCCACTCGTGCTCGGGGGTGTAGAGGAGGTCGGCGGGAACATTGGCCACGGGAAGCTCCGGAAGGGTTGCGTGCGGCAACGATAGACGCCGCCGGATGCCATATCAAGTAGGGGCCGGCCGGCGGCGGCCCGCTGCATATCCATTCACCCGCCGGCGGCGCGGGCCCGGAGCAGGTCCCATACCGCGCGGGTGCGTGCCTCGAGGGTCGCGTGGTCGCCGTCGTTCTCGATCAGCAGCACCCCCTCCCCCCGCGGGCCGCGCCACTCCCGCTTCCGGGCCGCCGGCAGCTGGGCCGCGACCAGCGCCCGCGCCTCGGCCGCGCTGAGGCCCGGCCGGTCCGCCAGCCGCGCCAGCCGCACCGCCTCCGGCGCATCCACCAGGATCACGGCGTCGAACGCCGCGGGATCGAGCGCCTCGAAGAGCAGCGGGATGTCGCTCACCACGAGGCCGACGCCGCGCGCCGCGGCCTCCTGCACCAGCGCCTCGCGCCGCGCCGCCACGGCCGGGTGCACGATCCCCTCGAGGACCCGCCGGCGCGCGGGATCGGCCAGGACCAGCGCCCGCAGCCGGGGGCGGTCGAGCGCCCCGGCGGGGGTGAGGACCTCCGCGCCGAAGGCCGCCGCGATGGCGGCGAGGGTCGGAGTCCCCGGGGCCTGCGCTTCGCGGGCCAGCTGGTCGGCGTCGATGACCGTGGCCCCCCAGCCGGCGAGCAGCCCGGCGACCGTCGACTTGCCCGCGGCGATGTTGCCGGTCAGCGCGACGTGAAACATGGGCGGGGGCGGAGGTAGGGGAAGGGGATGCGGGCGCCACGCGGGTCGGGCCCCGTGGTCGCGGGACGACTGTCGTTTACGGCTGCCAAGCCGTCGAGCCGACGAGCGGCCTACAGCAGCGCCGTCTGGTCCTCGTCCTTGCGGGGCACGCGGTGGCAGTGCCGGCAGCGGGCCTCGTAGGACTCGCGGCCGCCCACCAGGATCGTGGGGGAGTCGTACCGCGCCGGCTTGCCGTCGACCAGGCGCTGGTTGCGGGTGGCGAGGTCGCCGCAGATGACGCAGATGGCCTGCAGCTTGTCCACCGTCTCGGCGATGGCGAGCAGGTTGCCCATCGCGCCGAAGGGCTCGCCCCGGAAGTCGGTGTCGGTGCCGGCGAGGATGACCCGCACCCCGCGCGCCGCCAGCGCGCTCGCCACCGTCACGATCTCGGGGTCGAGGAACTGCGCCTCGTCGATGCCCACCAGCTCGGTGTCCGGGCGCACCAGGCGGAAGATCTCCGCCGCGGCGTCCACCGGCGTGGCCTCGAGCTCCCGCCCGTCGTGGGTGGAGACCGTGTAGAGCCCGGCGTAACGCGCGTCGAGGTGGGACTTGAACACCTGGACCCGGCGGCGCGCGATGATGCCCCGGCGGATGCGGCGGATGAGCTCCTCGCTCTTGCCGCTGAACATGACGCCGGTGATGACCTCGATCCAGCCGGGTCGCGAGCCGTGATACATCCGGCCAGCCTCTGGGGTGGGAGTGGGAGCGCTGAGGATACGGCGGGCGGCCAGCGGGGTCAAGCGAGCGTGACGGCGCCGCTTGCGGCGCGTCGGAGCGGGGCGCTATTATGCCCGCCCTCTTCCTGCCACCCCTGGACGCCGCAGGAGCGCCTCGTGACCAAACAGCAGCTCGCGCGGGCCCTCGCCACCACCCTGGATCGCTCCAAGGCCGACGCGGTGCGCATCGTCGAGGCCATCTTCGGGGCCGACGGGCTCATCGCCGGCGAGCTCCGCCGGGGCCGCAAGGTCCAGATCACCGGCTTCGGCAGCTTCGAGACCCGCAAGCGGGCGGCGCGCACCGCCCGCAACCCGCGGACCGGGCGCGCCATGACCATCAAGGCTTCCGTGGCGCCGGTTTTCCGCGCCGGATCGGCTTTGAAGGACCACGTGAATCGCCGCTAGGCGCCGGGCGGCCCTGGTCCACCTTCGCCACCACCTGCCGCCGCCGGATCGTCTTCCCGGAGATGGCGCGCGCGATCCCCTCCGCGTCGGCCGCCGGCACCTCCACCAGGCAGAACAGCTCCCGTACCTCGATCCGGCCGATCTTGTCGGCCTGCACCCCGGCGTCGCGCGCCAGCGCGGCCACCACGTCGCCCGGGCCCGCCCCATCCTTCTTGCCCACGCCGATCCAGACCTGGGCCTTCCCGCCGGTTGCGGCCGCGGCCCCGCCGGCGGCCCCCGCGGTCTCGACGGGGGCCGGGACGGCGCGCAGCTGCCGCGCAAGCGCCGCGGCGACCAGCGCCGGGTCGTGCCGTTCGAACAGCGGCGCCAGCGCCAGCAGTTCCCCCTCGAGGTCGCCCCGGGCGATCTCCGCCTCCGTGGCCTCCCGCCGCCGCGCCGCGGACTCCCGCGCCTGGTCGGCCGGGCCGGCGAACCGCACCCGCGTGGCCTTGGCGGTCACCTGGGTCACGTAGCCCACGGCGTGCGGCGGCACCAGGAGCACCACCTCGCCCAGCGCCCGCAGTTCGGCCAGGCGTGACGGGGTGGGGAGGTCCCACGCCACGATGAGGCTCCCCGCCTCGGGCAGCGCGGTGGTCACCACCAGCGAGGCGTCGGCCACCGGGAGCGTCGCCACGGCCTGCGCCGCGCTCCGCGCGTCGGCGCACCAGACGGTGACGCGCGCCGGGTCCTCGGCCTCGAGCAGACGCGCGAGGGCGCCGGCCCGCTGGGCCCATCCGACCACGGCCATCCGGACCTCGACCGGCGCGGCGCGATCGGCTGCCGGCGCCGCGGCGAGCGGCCCCTGCAGCAGCGCCCGACGGGCGTAGCGCTCGAGCACCGGGTGGCTGGCTGCGGTCCGTGCCAGGATGACGATGCGCTGGGCCTCGGCCGGGACGTCCTGCATCAGCGCGGCCAGCGGCTCGTCGGCGGGATAGAGCTCGGGCCACGCCAGCACCACGTGGCCAAGCGCCTCGGCCTTGAGCGCGCTGCGGGTGAGCAGCGCCAGGGCCGTATCCGGGGTGGTGAGGAGGAGGCGGAGCCGGCCCTCACGGAGGCGCCGGGTGGCGCGGGCCGGTTCCTGGGCGACCGCGGCCGAAAGACCGGCGGCCTGCACCAGGGGGAGGAGGACGGCGGCCCACTCGTCGAGCGCGTGGGGCGGGACCAGGATCAGGGCCTGGCGGTCGTGCTGGCTGAGGGCGCTCACCAGGCCGGCCAGCGCCGGCGCGGCGTACCGCGCCGCGGGGGGCCAGGCCAGCGCGAGGTTGGTGCCCCGCGCCGCGGGGGGCACCTGGTCGCGCACCGCGGGGTCGTCCGCGCGGCACCCAAACGACTCCAGCGCCCCCGCCACCGCGGGCGCGAGCGACAATTCCGTCAATCCCGACATCGCCGTCCTCAGTTGTCAAAAAGCCAGTGTGAATCGCGGGAGGAAGGTAACCCGCGGGCCGCCGGTTGACCAGTTGACACGGCCCCGCGCCAGAGGGACTTTTCGCCGTCCGCCCCGCCGCATTCGAGGGTCGCTCCCCCATCCGCCGGCGTGCATCCACCCCAGCAGGACTCTGGCATGTCCGAAAGCCTGTCGCCCAACCTCGCCTACCTGAAGCCGTCCGAGACCGTCGCCATCAGCAATGAGACCAAGCGCCGCCGCGCGGCGGGCGAGGACATCATCGACCTGAGCGTCGGGGAGCCCGACTTCGACACCCCGAAGCTGGTGGCCGACGCGGGCATCCAGGCCATCCAGAAGGGATACACCCGGTACGCGGCGAATCCCGGCATCGTGGAGCTGCGCACGGCGGTGGCGCGGAACCTCTCGCTCCTCTCCGGCGGGCGGGCGATCAACCCGGACCAGATCATCATCAGCAACGGCTCCAAGCAGTCGATCTTCAACGCCTGCTTCTCGCTGTTCGGGCCCAAGGACAAGGTGCTGATCCCCACGCCGGCGTGGGTGTCGTACCCGCAGATCGTGCACCTCTGCCGCGCGGAGCCGGTCGCCGTGACCGGCGATCCCGAGTGGGGGCTCAAGGTCAGCGTGAAGGACCTCGAGGCCAGGTACGACAAGCTGGTGAAGGGGCTCATCGTCTGCTCCCCCTGCAACCCCACCGGCGCCACCTATTCCGCCACCGAGATCAAGGCGATCGCGGAATGGGCCCGCAAGCACGGGGTCTGGATCATCGCCGACGAGATCTACCGCCGGATCTACTACGGCAACGGGCCGGCACCGTCGTTCCTCGACCTGCCCGACGAGCTGCTGGAGCGGGTGGTGCTGATCTACGGGGCCGCCAAGGCCTACGCCATGACGGGCTGGCGCATCGGGGCGGCCTACGCGCCGATGCCGCTGGTCCGCGCCATGGGGGCGCTGCAGTCGCAGACCACCACCGCCGCCAACCACCCGGCCCAGTGGGCGGCCGCCACCGCCTTCGGCGACGAGCGGGTCGATGCCGACGTGGCGAAGATGGTGAACGCCTTCCGCCGCCGCCGGGATACCGTGGTGTCGCGGTTCCGGGCCGAGGCGCCCGGGGTGGAGTTCGTGGAGCCGACGGGCGCCTTCTACTTCTTCTTCCGTGTCGACGGCGTCACCCGGCTGCACGACTACACCGGCACCGCCTTCTGCGAGCGGGCGATGGCGGCCGGCGTGGCGCTCGTGCCCGGGGCCGCCTTCGGCGACGACCGCTGGGTCCGGATGAGCTATGCGGTCTCCGACAAGGACCTCGACACCGCGCTCGAGCGCCTGCTCAACCTGGTCCGGACGCTGGGCGAGACGTGACCACGCGGGGGTGGACCCGGCTGCGTCGCGCGGTGGCGGCGTGCGGGTTCACCCCCGCGACCTGGATCCCCGCCGCCAGCGAGGGCCGGGCCGAGGAGGCGACCATCCGCCCCGCGCGCCTGGTGGAAGACCTCCGCGTGGGCGGCCACCCGGTGGGCGCCCCGGAGCCCTGGCCCGGCACGCTCGCCTTCCTCGACGGCACCCAGCGCTATGAAGTGATGGCGTACGCCGGCGCGAGCCCGGTGGTCGTGGCCGAGATCGCCGCGGCGGTGCTGGAGCGGCGGGACCGCCAGCTGCACGTGGCCGAGGCGGCGCGCCGCCGGCTGGTGATCGCCCGCCCCGAGGTGCTGCGCGACCTGGGCGACGCCATCGAGGGCCACGGCGCGGTCGAGATCCCCGAGGACGAGCCTCCCCATCCGGTCAAGGATTTCCAGCTGGCCCGGCGCGAGGTCGACGCCGCCCGGGGCCGGCTCGAGGTCGAGATCGGCCATCGCTACCGCAGCGCCTCCAACGCCTGGCTGCTCATCGACGGCGCGCTCTCCGAGAGCCCCCAGTGGGCCACCGATGGCCGCATGCTCGGCGTGGCCAAGAGCCACGCCACGCTGCCGTTCGGCGGCGGCGACCTCGAGCACTACCTCCGGCTTCCCGCCGGCACCCGCTCCCCGGTGTTCGAGCCGGCCGGCGGCCGGGTGGCCCCCGTGTACTCGTGGGCCCTGCGGCTGTGGCCCTGGCAGGGGAAGAACCTGCTCCATGGCCTCGTGCGCATCGAGGCGGCCGCCACGCCGGAGACCGTGGCCCGGGCCGACCAGCTCTCCCGCTGGCTGCTGGCCGAGCGCTGCCCGGTGAGCGCCCCGGATCCGCGGTGGGACCGGCTGCTCTACGGCATCCGCGCGGTGGAGGAGTACCTCCGGGCGAGCGGCGAATGACCGCCCCCATCGGCCGCGTCGTCGCGACCGAGCTCAAGCCCTCGACCCCGCACCAGTTCCACTTCTGGACCGCGCGGGAGTCGCCGGTCGGGATCGGGGCAATCGTCCGGGTGGAGGCCGCGGGCCGCACCGTGTTCGGCATCGTCACCGACGGATTCGCCTACTCCGACCTGCTCACCCCGATCCACGACGTCATCGGCGCCGACGGCGATCCCGCCACCGCCGGCGACGCGCCGACCGAGCGTACCGAGATCCGGCTCTACACCGCCGCGGTGCTGCGGCAGCTTCCCGAGGAGCCGCTGCAGCCGGTGCCCCTGGGCGCCGTCCACCTCGCGGGTGACGCCGACGTGGTCACCGCGCTTCGCATGGATGCCTTCCTGGCGCCAGGCAAGCCCACCGGCATCCCGGCGGGGGTCTACGCCGCCGGCGGGCTCGAGGCGCCGATCTTCCTCGACGCCGACTTCCTGCTCGGACCCGAGGCGGCCCACCTCAACATCACCGGCGTCTCCGGCCTGGCCACCAAGACGAGCGCGGTGGAATTCCTGCTGTCGAGCATCTTCCAGGCGTTCCCGGCCCACAAGGGCAGCGTGGCCGCGGTCTGCTTCAACGTGAAGGGTCCCGACCTCTGCTTCCTCGATCAGCCCGCGGACCTCTCCGACGAGGATCACCGGCTGTACGCCCGGCTGGGGCTCCGGCCGGAGCCGTTTCCCGACGTCACCTACCACGCGCCCTACAAGGCCGACGGCGTCAACCTCAACACCCTGCGGACCCACGAGGCGCTGGCCGGCAACACGGTGCCGCTGGTCTGGGGGCTGCGCGAGGTGCTCGACTACGCCGAGGTGCTGCTCAACAAGGATGACGTCGATGCCAAGGCCGGCGCCTTCATCGACTTCCTGGGTGAACGGGTGGTGGGGCGCGAGTTCCGCGACATCACCCTGTCGGAGGAGACGCTGGAGGTGCGCAGCTTCGCCGACCTCGAGGACTTCTTCCGCCGCATCTTCGACTTCATGGAGGTGCAGGCCAAGGGGAGCGAGGTGTGGCGCAACCACCACCTGGCCACCATCCGTAAGGTCCGCAACCGGCTCGGGAACATCAGCGTCCGGGCCAAGGGGCTGGTGACCGACGACGGCCAGTCGAGCGACCTGCCGTGGGGCGCCTTCCGCGACCGGAGCGTCCACGTCATCGACGTGGCCGGGGTCGACCCGCTGGCGCAGGACCTGGTTTTCGCCCGGGTGGTCTCCAAGCTCAAGGAGCACCTCGAGCGGCGCGACCTCGGGGTGGACCACGTGGTGGTCTTCGTGGACGAGCTCAACAAGTACGCCCCCGCCGACGGCCCGGACACCTACGTCCGGCGCATGCTGCTCGAGCTGAGCGAGCGCGGCCGCTACCTCGGCCTGGTGCTCTTCTCGGCCCAGCAGTTCCGCAGCCAGGTGCTGCGCCGGGTGGTGGGCAATGCCGGCACGTCGCTGCTGGGCCGCATGGACATGGACGAGATCGCGACGCCCGGCTACGCCATCCTCTCCCCGGCCACCCGTGCCAAGCTGGCCGCGCTCCCCAAGGGCGAGCTCATGGTGCGCCACCCGCACTTCACCCAGCCGCTCTTCGTGCGGTTCCCGCGGCCGGCCATGCTGCCGGGCCGCGCCGGGGTGGAGCGCTTCCCGCCGGCCGCCGACCTGCCGTTCCCCCAGGCCGTGGCCCGCCAGCTGCGCGCGCTGGACCCGTCGGTCACCGCCCCGAAGGTCGAGGCCCTGATCGACGGTCGGCGCGAGGACGACGTGCGGCGGGCCCTGCACGCCACGCGCCGCGCCCGGCCCGACCACGTGCTGGCGTACTTCACCGCCCAGCTCGGCAAGCGGGTGGAGCGCCAGGAGCCGACGGGGCGCAGCGTCACCGGGCTCAAGCGGACCACCGACCCGTACGGGTAGCCGGATGCCACGGACGCCACGAGGGCTCCGGGCCGATCGGCCCGGAGCCCTCGTCGTTTCCGGCGCGGTGCCCTAGCGCAGCTCGACGATCAGGCCCGTGGTGATCGCCCGTTCGGAGCGGCTGGTGACGCCCGGGGCGGGCGAGGAGTCGTAGTTGTACTGGTAGCTGGTCTGCAGGGCCAGCCCGCCGGTGAGCAGCACCCGCAGCGAGGTCTGCGAGCTGAACAGGTAGTCGCCGAGGTGGCCGGCCACCGGCTCGTACTGGGTGCGGTGCTCGGCCGTGACGCCCTTCCGGAGCATCGGCCGCGCCACGAACCGCAGGTTGAACCGCGTGAGCGAGACGGTCTCTGCCGAGGTGCTCCCCTCCGGCAGCAGGCGACGCTCGTAGTCCTGCAGGATCGCCACGCCGAGCGAGACCCGCTGGTCGGTGGGCTGCAGCAGGTTCACCTCGGCACCCGCGGCCGCGGCGACCCGCACGTCGAGATTCCGGATCCGGTCCCGCGAGGCCTTGGTGTAGAAGAACGGCGAGACCCACGAGGCCGGCCGGAAACGGGTGTTGATCTCGGCGTCGTAGTTCTCCGCCGCGACCTCACCCTCGCTCTTGCCGTAGCGCATGCCCGTCTGGAACACGAGCTCGAACACCCGCCCCCCCTGCCGCTTGAACCCGAAGCCGGTGCTGAAGAGCGACAGCGCCTTGTTCCCGTTCACGTCGGTGTACGAGAGCTCGGCCGTGGCCGACCAGTGGGCGGTGCTGTCATCGGGCGCCGCCGCGGCCAGGGGGACGGTGGCGAGGCCGGCAAGCAGCGCCCAGGCGACCGGCAGCAGGAGGGGGGTGCGCATGGGCGGGGAAGATAGCCCCGCGTCGTCGCTGGGGAAGCCGGGACGGGCGCGGTAGCGCGGGCTCAGCCGGGCCGGGGGGCGCCCGCCTGGACCCGCGCGAGCACCCGCGCGAGGTCAGCGGGCAGGAAGGGCTTGGCGAGGGCCGCGGCAAAGCCCGCGGCACCGAAGTCGGCCATGGTCGGGTCATCCGAATAGCCGCTGGCCACGATGGCGCGGGCCCCGGGGTCGTGCGCATGGATCTCCGCCAGCGCCTGGCGCCCGCCCATCCCGCCCGGGATCGTCAGGTCCATGATGAGCAGGTCGAACGGCGCTCCCGCCCGCCGCCGCTCGAGGTAGCGCTCGACGGCGAGCCGGCCCTCGGGCACGACCTCGACGTCGTAGCCCCACTGCTGCAACGTGCGGCGCAGGACGTTCTGCACCAGCGGTTCGTCCTCCAGGACCAGGATCCTGCCGCCGCCGACGGGCGTGACGGCCGCGACGGCCTCGGGCGCCGCGGGGGCCTCGGCGGCCGCGGGGAGGAAGGCGGAGAAGGTGGTGCCGCGCCCCTCCTCGGACGCGCAGGTGAGCCGGCCGCCATGGTTCTGGCAGATCGTGAACGCCGTGGCCAGCCCGAGGCCATTGCCGCCCCGCTTGGTGGTGAAGTACGGCTCGAAGACCCGGTCCCGGATGGCGGCAGGGATGCCGGAGCCGTTGTCGCGGAAGTCGATCCGGACGAAGCGCTGGCCCGCGGGATCGGTGGTGCCCGCCGCGGAGTCGAGGACGTTCGTGGCGGTGATCAGCAGCCGCCCACCCTCGCCGGTGGCCTGGGTGGCATTGATCACCAGGTTGCTGACCACCTGGCTGAACTGGCCGGGGTCCACCTGCCCGGGCCACAGGTCGGCGGGCAGCTCGAAGTCCACCCGCATGTGCGAGCCCGCGCCGGCGAGTGCCACCGCATCGCGCAGCAGGCGGGCCAGGTCGGTGGGCCGCCGCTGCGGCTGGCCGCCCTTGGCGAACGCCAGCAGCTGCACCGTGAGGCGGCTCGCCCCGACGGCGGCCTGCTCCGCGCAGTCGAGCAGCTCCGCGCGCTCGGCGGGATCGGCGTCCTTGGCAAGGGCGACGTGGCCGAGGATGGAGGTGAGCGCGTTGTTGAAGTCATGGGCGATCCCGCCGGCAAGCACGCCGAGCGATCGCAGCTTCTCCTCGCGCTGCCGCGCCTCTTCCTCGGCCCGAACCGCCGTGGCGTCACGCAGGGTCACCAGGCGGCAGGCCCGGCCGCCGAGCGCCACCTCGCTGCCGCGGATCTCCGTCCAGCGGAGCTGGCCGTCGGGCCCGGTCCAGCGGTCCTCGAGCGCCAGGTGGCCCCCGCTCACCGGGTGCAGCGCCCGGTCCAGGGCCTGGCGGAGCCAGTCAGGTCCCACCGCCGCGACGTCGACCGGCTCCGAGCGCGTCGCGAGGCCGACGAGGGCCCGTGCCGGTGCATTCAGGTCGAGGACCTGCCGGGCGTTGGTGTCCAGCAGCAGGGTCGGCACCCCGGACGTCTCGAACAGCGCGCGGTAGCGTTGTTCCGATTCGGCCAGTGCCCGCTGGCCTCGCACGCTGCGGGCGTGGAGCATGGCCAGGAGCCCGAGGGCGGTGGCCAGCACGATGGTCCCGGCAACCAGAAACCAGAGGTCGCGCTGGCGTTCCTCCGCCTCGGTCCGGGCCGCTTCCAGCTCGCGTTCCCGTTCCCGGGCCTGGTACTGCGCGTCCAGTTCGGCCGTCCGCCGGCTCAGGGCGCTGTCGGAGAGGGCCACCGTCAGGGCATGGAGGCGCTCCAGCGCCCGGAAGGCGCCCGCGGTGTCGCCCGTGACGGTCTTGAGCCGGACCAGGGTGTCGAGCTGGTCCGCCTCGTCCAGGGAGCTCTGGAGTTCCCGGGCCAGCGCGCTGGCCTGCTCCAGCATCCGGATGGCCCCGATCGTGTCGCCCGCCGCAAGCGCGAGCTCCGCCAGTGCCCCCCGGGTGCGGGCCACGCCGTCCTTGTCCCCGATCTCCTCCCGGAGGGCCAGTGCCTGACGCTGGTATTCCGTGGCGCGGTCGAACTGCTTCAGCTCCTTGTAGCACCCGCCCAGGTTGCTCAGCTCCTTCGCCTGCCCGAACCGGTCACCCGAGGCGCGGTCCAGGACCAGGGCGCGCTCGAGGTAGGGGATGGCCTCGCGCGGCCGGCGCAGCTCGAGCAGCACCAACCCGATGTTGTTGAGGGTGTTGGTGAGGCTCGGCCTGGCGCCCCGCTCGAGCAGCGCCAGGGCCCGCTGCAGGGCCGCCAGCGCATCGGTGTTGCGGCCGAGGTCCCAGTAGACCAGCCCGATGTTGTTGTGCGCCCGGGCGATCATCTCCTCGTCCCGGAGCTCCTCCCCGAGGCGCAGCGCCGCCAGGTACCGGTCGAGCGCCGCGTCCAGCTTGCCCATGCTGTGCTGGATGCCGCCGATGAGGTTGTAGCCGCGGGCCAGCGCGATCGAGGGCCCGCGGGTTGCCAGGCGGGCCACCGCCGACTCGGCCCGGGCCAGCGCGGGGGTGAACCGCGACAGGCGCCACAGGGCGCGCCCCGCGGCCAGGCTCGCCGCATCCCGGAGGGAGTCGGCGTGCAGGGTCATGGCCAGCGACTCGGCGCGCTCCGCCTCCGCCAGCGACATGGGGTATTCCCCCTGCACCTCGAGCGCGGTCGCCCGCAACAGGCGGGCCCGCGCCTCGAACGCGGGTGCCGGGTGTCCGTGCAGCTGGGTGAGGGCCTCATCGGCGAGCCGGAGGACCTCGGCGGGCTGTTGCGCCCGCAGCCCCGCCAGTTCGAGCAGCAGGGGCACCCGCGCCGTGTCCTGGGCCGCGGCCAGCTCTCGCAGGAGGAGCGTGGTGTCGCGCGCCGGCCGCGCCTGCGCCGCGGCGGCAGACGCCACCACCGAGAGGATCAGGCAACTGGCCAGCCGGCCACCGAGTCGGATCACGGGCATGTGCCTGAAGTGTAGGGCGGGAGACCCGGGGCGGGCCAGCATCCTCCGGCGAACGGCCATGGCCGGGGTCGGGTATTCGCCCCTCCCGGCGCCCGTCCGCCGGACGGCCACCGACGGGGTGAGTCGCACTAGGCTGCCTCCAGGCTCAGCAACTGCCGGCAGGCATGGCACTTGAGCTCCCGCGGCAGGCCGTAGGGCGTCCCGGTGAGGCCCAGCCCCTGTTCCTGCCCGCAGCAGGGGCAGGGGCCGTGTGCGGCGCCGAAGAGGGTTCGCACCATGCCCCGCCGGAGGCCCAGTACCACCCCGGCCACGAGGGCCACCGGCGGCAGCACCAGGTGGATGATCGGGATGGGCAGTGCTGCGATCGCCACGGCGAGCCCGCCGAGGCAACCGAGCGCGGCCCGCCACAGCCGGGTCCAGGGCCCGAGGTGGCGGACCGGGACCAGGAGCGGCACCGGAGGCGCGCCGATGCCTCGCAGCATCAGCCGGCGCAGTCCGGCGTCGGCGGGAGCCTCGGCGATCGGGTCAGCCATCGGAGAAGAAGAAGCGGGCCTCGACCCGATCCGCCTCCATGGCCTTCACGAGGTCATCGACTGCGCCGCGAATCTCGCGCACCCGGGCGAGGGGCATGCCGGCCAGGGCGTGCAGCAGGCGGCCCTGGGCCGGCTGTGGCGCCTCCCGCGCGAGCGCCGCGCCCCGCTCGGTCAGTTCCACCCGGACCCGTCGACGGTCCTCCCGCGCCCGGCTCCGCCGCACCAGGCCCCGGCGTTCCATCCGCTGCAGGAGCACGGAGGCGCTGCTCTGGTGGACGTGGAGCGCCGCCGCCAGCCTCCCGGTGGTGACGGGACCGTGCCGGTGCAGGGTGGCCAGCGCCCACAGCTGGGGGGCGGTGAGTCCGTAGTCCCGGCGGACCTCCCGGGAATACCGCTCCAGGGCGTGCACGATCCGGCGCAGGCCCTGGACGATCGCGGTGGCCTCGGGGTGCCGGGCGGGGGTGAGCTGGGGGGGCAGGGAACACCTCGCGAGGGAATATTGTAAGGATATCAATGTAATAGGATGCGTCCCGCCGGTCCCTGCCCCCGCGGATTCGCCTCTTACGCCCGCTACCTCCCTCCTTAGAATTCCCCCCGTGAAGATCGCGCACCTCGCCGACCTGCATCTCGGCTTCCGCCAGTTCCATCGCCAGACCGCCACCGGCCTCAACCAGCGTGAGGCCGACGTGGCGCACGCCTGCCGCCGGGCGGTGGACCAGGTGATCGAGGCCCGGCCCGCGGCGATCCTGGTGGCGGGCGACCTCTTCCACTCCGTGCGTCCCACCAACCACTCGATCCTGTTTGCCTTCCAGCAGTTCCACCGCCTGCGCGAGGCGCTGCCCGACGCGCCCCTGGTCCTCCTCGCCGGCAACCACGACACCCCGCGCTCCACCGAGACGGGCTCGATCCTCGGCCTGTTCGAGAGCCTGGGCGCCGATGTCGTGGCCGACGAACCCCGGCGGCTCGCGTGGCCGCGCCTCGACCTCTCGGTGCTCGCCGTGCCGCACATGGCGCTGATCACCGGCGAGCGGCCCGTCCTGCGGCCGGAGGGCGGCGAGCGGCACCAGGTGCTGATGCTGCACGGCGAGGTGGAGGGCATCTTCCCGGCCGATCGCTCCTCCGCCGAGTACGGCGGCGCCCTCCTGGCCCGGGATGAGCTGGCGCGTGGCGGCTGGGGTTACGTGGCGCTGGGGCATTACCACGTGCAGCGGGAGGTGGCGCCGCGGGTCTGGTACAGCGGTGCGCTCGAGTACGTGAGCCCGAATCCCTGGGGCGAACTGGCCGACGAGCGGGAGCAGCGCATCTCGGGCAAGGGCTGGCTGCTGGTGGACCTGGAGACCGGCGCCGTGGAGCGGCGGCCCGTCCCGCTGGCCCGGCGGGTCCTCGACCTGCCGGCCATCGACGGCGCCGGCCGGAGCGGGGCGGAGATCGACGCGGAGCTCGCGCGCGCGCTCGAGGCGGTCCCCGGCGGATACGCCGACCAGGTGCTCCGGCAGGTGGTCCGGAACGTGCCGCGGCACACCGGGCGGGAGCTCAACTACGCCGCGATCCGTGGGTACAAGTCGGCCGCGCTCCACTACCAGCTCGACCTCCGGCGGCCCGAATCCCATCGCGAGGTGGGCGTCGGCGCGCCGGGCCGGCGCCAGACGCTGCCGGAGATCGTCGGGGACTACCTCGGCCGCCGGCTCCTGCCCGGCGAGGTGGACCGGGAGGCGTTCGTCCGCCTCGGGGTGGAGACGATGGCGCAGGTCGAGCGAGACTGGGTGGAGGGCTGATGCAGATCGAGCGCCTCCGCCTGCTCAACTTCCGCCAGCACGAGGACACCGAACTCATCCTTGGCGCGGGGCTCACCGGCATCATCGGGCCCAACGGGGCGGGGAAGACCACCCTGCTTGAGGCCATCGCGTGGGCGCTCTATGGCGCCGACGCGGCGCGCGGCACGCGCGAGACCATCCGCCGCCGGGGCGCGGGCCCCCGCGCGCCGGTGCGGGTGGAGCTCGACTTTGCCCTCGGACCGCACCGCTACCGCGCGGTCCGGACCCTCAATGGCGCCGAGCTGTTCCAGGACAACGACACCGCCCCGGTCGCCAACAGCCTGCAGGCCGTCACCGAGAAGGTGGGCCGCCTGCTCGGCATGACCCGCGAGGAGTTCTTCAACACGTACTTCACCGGCCAGAAGCAGCTGGCGGTGATGGCGGCCATGAAGCCGGTGGAGCGCGCCCAGTTCCTGGCGCGTGTCCTCGGCTACGACCGGCTGCAGCGGGCCCAGGAGCGCCTCCGGGAGGAGCGCACCCGCCTCCGCGCCACCCTCGGCGCGCTCGAGGCCCAGCTCCCTGACCCGGCGGAGCTCGAGCGCGAGGCGGCGCAGGCCGCCGAGCGGCAGTCCACCGCCGCGCGGCTGGTGGCGGAGGCGGCGGCCGCAATCGAGGCGGCCGAGCGCCGCCGGGGCGAGGTGGCGCCGCGCTGGCAGGAGATGCAGGCCAAGCGCGACCAGGTTGCCACCATCCAGGGCGACCTCCGCCTGGCGGAGCACCGGGTGCAGACCGCGCGGGAGCGGTTCCAGCAGCTCGACCGGGAGCTGGTCGGCGCCAACGAGGCGCGGGGCCGGCTGGAGGGGCTGCGGCAGGAGCTGGCGCCCCTCGAGGAGCTGCGGGCCGAGCGGCACCGCCTCGACGAGCTGGCGGGCCAGTACGCCAAGCGCCAGGTGGCGCAGGCCCAGCTCGAGGAGACCAAGGCGCTGCTGCAGCAGGTGCGGGCCCGCGCCGCGCGCCTGCCGGCGCCCGAGCTGCTGGAGCGGGCCCGGGTGCGGCTGGCGGAATACCGGCAGCGGCACGAAGCGCTCGAGGAGTCGGCGCGGGAGCGGCGGTCCGCCTGGGACCGCGACCTCCAGGACGCCCGCACCAAGCGCGAGGCCCTGCGGGACCAGTACAAGGAGCTCAAGGACCAGCTCGACAAGATCACCCAGGCCGGCCCCGACGGCGCCTGCCCCACCTGCGAGCGGCCGCTGGGGAAGGAGTATCCCAACGTCGTGGGCATCCTCGACCGCCAGCTGCAGGACGTGCTGTTCAACGGGAACTACTTCAAGTCGCGCATCGACCAGCTGGCCGCCGAGCCGGCGGAACTCAAGGAGCTGGAGCGGCAGCGGGCCGAGGCAGAGAAGACCCTGGCCCACGCGAGCGCCGAGCTGGCGCGAATCGAGACCCAGGCCCAGGAGGGGCCCGGGCTGACCGCCGAGCTGCTTCGGCTCGATGCGCGGGCGGCGGAACTCGCCCTGGTGGCCCAGCAGGGACCGGCCAACTACGACCCCAACCGCCACAGCGAGGTGCGGCGGATGCTCGCCGCGCTCGATCCGGTGGCGCTGCAGGCGGAGCGGCTCCGGGTGGCGGCGGAGCGCGCCGAGGCGCTGGTGGGCGAGGCAGAGGCGGCTGAGCGCGAGCTGACCGGGCGGGAGGCGGAGACCCGGGCCCTGCGCGACCGGCTCTCGGCGCTCGGGTATTCCGACGAGGCCTGGACCGAGGCCCGCGCCGCGGCCGAGGGCGCCGACCGCGCCCGGCGCGAGGGCGAGATGGCCGCGGTGCGCGCCCGGGCGGAGCAGGGCGCGGCGGACGAGGCCGCCGCCGCCGTCGCGCGCCGGCGCGAGGAGCGGGCCCGCCGCGAGGAGGAGGCGCGGCGCGCGGCCCGCGACCTGCTGCTGTACAACGAGCTCGACCGCGCCTTCACCGACCTCCGCACCGACCTCAACCAGCAGCTCCGGCCCGACCTGGCCGAGCTGGCCAGCGGCTTCCTCCGCGACCTCAGCAACGGACGCTACGGCGAACTCGAGCTGGATGAGGACTACGTCGCCACGATCATCGAGGGGGGCGAGCCCAAGCCGGTGATCTCCGGCGGCGAGGAGGACATCGCCAACCTGGCGCTGCGGCTGGCCATCAGCCAGATGATCGCCGACCGGGCGGGGCAGCCGCTCTCGCTGCTGGTGCTCGACGAGATCTTCGGGTCGCTGGACGAGGATCGGCGGGCCGCGGTGGTCGACCTGCTGCGCAGCCTCGCCGACCGCTTCCCGCAGGTCATCCTGATCACCCACATCGAGGGCGTGCGCGAGGGGATGGACCGGGTGGTGCGGGTGGACCTTGACGGCGAGCACGGGGTGGCCCGGGTGCGGGACGACCTGGGCGGAGGCACGGGCGATGGCCTGGCTGCCTGAACGGGACGTCGTCGGCCCGGAGCGGCCCACGATGCGCGACGTGGAGGCCCTCAACCGGGTGTTCTCGGAGGCCTTCACCGACCGCTACCGCCGCGACGGGATGAGCGGCGTGCGGGTGCCGCACCTGAACCCCGCGATCTGGCGCTACGCCCTCGAGGACGCCGGCGACGGCGCGATGATCTGGCGCGATGCCGACGGCGAGCTCTGCGCGTTCAATATCGCCCACCTCTCCGGGCGCGAGGGCTGGATGGGGCCGCTGGCCGTCCGCCCCGACCGCCAGGGCGCCGGGCTGGGGAAGACGATGCTGCTCGCCGGCCTCGCCTGGCTCAAGGACCGGGGCGCCCGGACGATCGGCCTGGAGACGATGCCGCGGACGATCGAGAACATCGGCTTCTACAGCCGGCTGGGCTTCGTGCCGCGGCACATGACCGTCACGCTGGTCCGCGACCTCCCCCGCCGCCCGGTGCTCCACCCCGAGGTGCTCTCCACCGCGGGGCCGGCCCGCGCCGACCGGCTGCGCGACTGCCGCGAGCTGACCGGCCGGCTCCAGCCCGGGACCGACCTCACCCGTGAGCTCAGCATCACCGCGGACCTGCGCATCGGCGACACCCTGCTGCAGCGCGACGCCGCCGGCGCGCTCCAGGGCTTTGCGCTCTTCCACACCGCGGCGCTGGCCGCGGGCCGTCCGCAGGATGAACTCCGGGTGCTCAAGCTGGTGGCGGGAGGCCTCGATGTCTTCGAGCAGCTGGTGGCGGGGCTCGAGGCCGCGGCCCTCGCGGCGGAGATCCGGCGGGTCACCTTCCGCTGCCAGACGGCCTACAGCGAGGCCTACCTGCGGCTGGTCCACCTGGGCTACCGGACCCACTGGACCGACCTGCGGATGACGCTCGACCGCCACGCCGAAACGCCGGCGGCGCCCGGCGCGGTGGTCTTCTCGAACTGGGAGATCTGACGCGCGCCCGGCCCCGTCCCGCCTAGCCGGCTCCGCCGGCGTACACCGCGCTGGCCCGGTAGCGGACCAGCAGCCGGCTCCCCAGCATCCGGAGGAGCACCGCCAGCGGCACGGCGAGCAGCAGCCCCGCGAAGCCGAGCATCGCCCCGCCGAACGCCAGCGCGAGCATCGTCACCACCGGGTGGAGCCCCACCGAGCCGCCGACGATGCGCGGGCCGGTCACCGACCCGTCCAGGAACTGCACCACCAGGAACACCCCGCCCACCCGCAGCAGGCCGCCGACCGGGTCGTCCATGGTGAGCGCCACCACCAGCGCCGGGATGGCCGAGATGGCGAGGCCGATGTAGGGCACCAGGTTGCAGATCCCCGCGATCACCCCGATGAGCAGCGCGCTGGGGACGCCGAAGAGCGCGAGGCCCGCCCCGGTGAGGATGCCCACCAGGGTGGCCTCGATCAGCTGGCCGCGGAAGAACTTCCCGAGTGAGGCGTCGTATTCCTCGATGAACGCGACCAGGGCCGGCCGCCGCCCCGGTGGAATGAGGTCCTCGAGGAACCCGAGCAGGTGGCGCCAATCGCGCAGCAGGTAGAACGCCACCACCGGGGTCACGACCAGATACCCGAGGAAGCCGAGCAGCGTGCCGAGCCGCCGGCCGAAGGCGAGCCCCCATTCGGCGAGGGCGCGGAGCAGGCCGTCGGCATTCTCCTGCAGCAGCGCAGCGAGCTGCTGCGCGTCGAGGGCGTGCAGCCAGTCCCGCTGGGCCGTCGTGAGGAACGGCATGCCCTCGAGCCGGGCACGGACGGTCGCGACGAAGGTCATCAGGGTGCCGGCGAAGCGCGGCAGCGCCGAGACCAGCGACACCGCCTGGTCCCACACCTGCGGGCCCGCGAGCACCGCGATCAGCGCCAGCCCGAGGATGGGGGGCAGCGCCACCAGCC
This sequence comes from Gemmatimonadales bacterium, assembly GCA_046327715.1. Classification (GTDB taxonomy): domain Bacteria; phylum Gemmatimonadota; class Gemmatimonadetes; order Gemmatimonadales; family GWC2-71-9; genus JADJOM01. The sequence continues at coordinate 404,113 of JAXLXY010000001.1, read as the reverse complement.
CGATGGCGAGTCCGCGGCCGATCCGCCGCTGTTCGAGCCGCGCCACCAGCGGTGCCATCAGGTAGGCCACCGCGAGCGCCAGCAGGAAGGGTCCCAGCAGCCCGCCGTAGAGCTTGAGGCCCCATACGAGGCAGAGGGCCACCGCGATGCCCATCGCCGGGCGCACCCCGGGGCGGTCCCGGAGCGGCCACAGCGCCAGCAGGGCCAGCGGCAGGACCAGGGGCGGGGCGAGGATGTCGCGGAGCGACACGAGCAGGAGCAGGTACATCATCCCGCCCAGCACGGCCGGCAGCGCGTCGCGCCCGGGCGCGGGTGCGGGTGCGGTCATCGACCGGGCTGGCGCAGGGCCCACCAGCGGACGAACAGGACCCCCGCGACGCCGAGGAGCAGGTGGAGCACCGTCCCGGCGGGGCCGAGCGGGTACAGGAATGTGACAACGATCCAGGCAAGCAGCGCGGTGATCGCGCCCACCAGCGGAAGAGCCATGGTCATGCGCCTCGCATTTGTTGACGGTCCGTGGACCGGGTCCTATCTTCGGAGAAGAAGGCGGCGTCGAAGAACCACGTTATTGAGCCAACAGGTCCGGTGAAGGACCCAGATACCGCGTCCGATGCCACGCCCCCTCGGGGGGAAGACAGACGACCTGGTGAGGGTGCCACATTTCTTCGTCGGGCTTCAATAAACCTCTTCGGCGCCGCCCTGTATCGTTCCGGGGGCACCGGTCCCAGTGGCCGGTGCCCTCGTTGTTCAAGGCTCCGGCCGGCTGCCTTGACCCGCGTCTCCGGTCTGCCATCTTCCAGCCATCCGCGCTCCCCGGGACGGAATCCGCCGCATGCCGATCGTCAGCGTCACCCGCCGGGTGCACTTCAATGCCGCGCACCGGCTCTACAACCCGGCGTTTCCGGAGGACTGGAACACGCGGACGTTCGGGGTCTGTGCCAACCCGAACTATCACGGGCACAACTACGAACTCGACATCACCGTCACCGGGCCGGTGGCGCCCGAGACCGGCTACGTCCTCGACATCAACGTACTGAAGCGGCTGGCCGAGGAGAAGCTGCTCGACCACCTCGACCACCGCAACCTGAACCTCGACGTGGCCCACTTCCGCGCGGTGAACCCGACCGCGGAGCACATCGCGATCTACTGCTGGGACGTGCTGCGGCCGTCGGTACCCGCCGACCTCGCCCTGCGGATCCGGCTCTGGGAGACCCCCCGCAATTATGTCGACTACGAAGGCCGCTAAGGCGGCCCGGCGCGCCCGCACCGCCCCGTTCCAGGCCGAGGTCCGGCACATCCTGACCGCCCTGGGGGAGGACCCCGCGCGCGAGGGACTGGTCAAGACGCCGGAGCGGGTGGAGAAGGCCTACCGCTGGCTCACCCGCGGGTACGGCCTGTCCGTCATGGACGCCGTCGGCGACGCCCTGTTCGAGGAGGACCACAACAGCATGATCCTGGTGCGCGACATCGAGATGTACTCGCTGTGCGAGCACCACATGCTGCCCTTCTTCGGGCGGGCCCACGTGGCCTACATCCCCAACGGGCGGATCGTCGGCCTCTCCAAGCTGCCCCGCCTGGTCGAGGTGTTCGCGCGCCGGCTGCAGGTCCAGGAGCGGCTCACCGACCAGATCGCCGACGCCATCATGGAAGTGCTCGAGCCGCACGGGGTCGGCGTCCTGATCGAGGCCACCCACCTCTGCATGGCCATGCGCGGCGTGGAGAAGCAGAATTCCCGCACCGTGACCAGCGCCGTGCGCGGCATCTTCCGCAGCGACATCCGCAGCCGCGAGGAATTCCTCCGCCTGGTCTACGGCCGGGGCGGCGAGTGAAGCCGCTCGAGGGCCGGCTCGCGGTGGTCACCGGCGCCAGCCGGGGCATCGGCGCGGCCAGCGCGGCCGCCCTCGCCGCGGCCGGCGCCACGGTGGTGCGGCTCTCCCGCTCCCTCGGTGAGGGCACCCACGGGCCGTACCGCGACCTGGCCTGCGACCTGGCCCGCACCGACGAGGTCGTCCGCGCCACCACGCGGATCCTGGCGGAGTGGGGCACCCCCGCGGTCATCGTCCAGAACGCCGGGCTGTTCGTGCTCAAGCCCTTCGAGATGACCGAGCCGGCCGAACTCGACCAGCAGCTCGCCCTCAACATCCGGGCGCCCTTCCTCCTGGCCCAGGGCCTGCTGCCGGCCATGCGCAGCGGCAGCGGGGGGCTGCACATCACGATCGGGAGCACCTGCGACCACCGCGGGTACCCGGACAACGCCGCGTACACCGCGAGCAAGTTCGGGGTGCGCGGCCTGCACGAGGCCCTCGCCGCGGAGTATCGCGGCACCGGCGTACGCTTCTCCCTCATCTCCCCCGGCTCCACCGACACCCCGATCTGGGATCCCTTCGACCCCGACGCCCGCCCCGGTTACCTCCGGCGTGCCCTCATGCTGCGTGCCGAGGATGTGGCCGACGCGGTCGCGTTCGTGGCCACCCGGCCGGCCCATGCCACCGTCGAGTGGCTGCGCCTCATGCCGACGCCGGTGGATCCCGGCAGCTGACTTCCCAGGACGGTCCCGTGGCTCCCCTGCTTCGTCGCTCCCGCCGTCCGGCGCCGGCCCTCGTGCTGGCCACGCTCCTGCTCACCGCCCCGGCGCTGGCGGGCCAGGCGTTGCCCCGCCTCCCCGACCCGACCGGCTTCGGGCTGCCGGTGCTCGCCGTCACCCGGGATCCCGCGGGCGGGCTCTGGGTGGGAACCTACGGCGAGGGCATCCTCCGGCTGCGGCCCGGCGCCACCGCCTGGGAGCAGATCCGGCACGACACCACCGGCAGCAGCATCTCCTGGGACTTCGTGCATGCCTTCGCCTTCGGGCCGCGCGGCGAGATCTGGTACGGCACCGTCGGCAACGGGTGGGGTCTGTCCACCGACGACGGCCGAAGCTGGACCAACTGGACCTTCACCCAGCTGGGTCCTGAGTGGCAGTACGTCGCCCCCGATGGCATCGTGGTGCGTGGCGACACCGTCTGGGTGGGCACCGCCGACGGGGTCCAGATGACCACCGACGACGGCCAGCACTGGGTGGCGTTCACCGACCGCACCGGCCCCGCGGCCCGCGGGCCGGCCGATACCGCCTACGCCGTCCTCGGCAACGAGTACATCCGGCGCATCGGGCTCGACCGCCGGCGGGGCCTCCTGCTCACCACGCTCAAGGGCAATGAACGCCTGGCATTGGGCCTGACCGGCTGGGGCTCCGCACCGGTGCCGTCGGCCGCCTTCGCGCCCCGCAACCGCTTCCTCCTCAACGGGGTGCCCTGGCGCGGTTCCCCCTGCGGGCTCCGCCCTGTCGCCGACACGCTCCCCTGCCTGCGCACCGCCCCGAAGACGGGCGAGGCCCCGCGCTTCCCGAAGACCACCTGGTACCGCCGGCCCATCGAGCGGACCGACAACGCCCAGATCGACCAGACCTACCGCTACGGGTCGACGATGGGCGGGAACTTCCAGCAGCACCAGGGCGTGGAGTTCAACAATCCCGACGGCACCCCGGTGCACGCCATCAGCGATGGCCGCGTGGTGTACGCGGGGCCGGCGGAGCAGGGGGCGCTCACCGTCGCCATCCGGCACGACAGCATCCTCACGACCCCGACCGGGCCGCGCCGCATCTTCAGCGTGTACTACCACAACAGCGCGCTCAAGGTCCGGGTCGGTGACCGGGTGCAGGCGGGCCAGGTCATCTCGCTGGTGGGCAACACCGGCCGGGCCACCAATGACCACCTGCACCTCGAGGTGCACACCGTCCCGCTCCCCGCCGACGACGTCCGGGAGGTGGTCGACTCGCTGGAACGCTTCCCGGCCTTCACCACCAACCCCGAGCTCTGGATCGAGCCCCTCCCCGGGACCGGGATCGTGGCGGGCCAGGTCCTCGACGCGGCCGGCCAGCCGGTGCCCCAGGCCCGCATCTACGGGCTGGTCAAGCCGGAGCCGGCCGAGACGCCGCATGTCTACGCCGAGACCTACGGCGACAAGGCGCATCCCCATCCACTCTACGGCGAGCACTTCGCCGTCAGCGACGTCCCGCCCGGCTCCTGGGTGCTGGGCGTGGATATCGGGGGGAAGAAGGTCTACCGCCGCGTCACCGTCGAGGCCGGCAAGCTGACCTGGGTCGTGTTCCGGCCGTAGGCCCCGCCGCATGTTCATCGAGCTGACCGATCACCTCCGCTGCCCGGCGGAGCACCCCGAGTCCTTCCTGGTGCTGATACCGCACCAGATGGACGGCCGGCAGGTGCGTGAAGGCCTGCTCGGCTGCCCCATCTGCCAGGCGGAGTATCCGATCACCGGCGGGGTGGCCCGGTTCGGCGACCCGCCACCCGCCGGCGCCGCCGCTGCGGACGCCGCGCCGCCCCCGCCGCCGGAGGCGCTGGTGGCCTTCCTCGGGATCGAGGGGCCGGGGGGATTCCTGGGCCTGGTGGGGGAGGCGGCCGGGGCGGCCCCGGGGCTCGAGGGGCTGCTGCCGGGGGTACACCTCGTCCTGGTCAATCCATCTGTCGCCTCCGCCGCCTCGCCCGCGACGAGCGCGCTGCGCTCCCCGCGGCTGCCGCTCAAGGCCCGGTCGTTGCGCGGGATCATCCTCGGGCGGCCGTGGGCGGCAGACGCGGCCTGGGTGGCGGCAGCGATCGGCGCGGTGCTGCCGGGGCTGCGGGCAGTGGGACACGGCGAGCCGCCGGCGCTCCCGGGATTCGAGCTCCTGGGCGCGGCCGGCGGCTGGTGGGTGGGGCGGCAGGGTTGAGGCGCCCCGCGCCTCAGTGCTCGGTGGTGGCGCCGCTCCGGTCGGCGTAGGCGGCCTCGATGGCCGCATTGTAGTTCTTCTCCACCACGCGGCGCTTCACCTTGAGCGTGGGGGTGAGCTCCCCCGACTCGATCGAGAAGTCGTTCTGGATCAGCACCACCTTCTTCGGCATCTCGAACTGGGCCAGGTCGCGGAGCGACTTCTTCACCTCCCGCTCGATCTTTTCCACCGACTCCCGGCTGGCCACCAGCGCCGCGTCGTCCGGGTAGGTCCGCCCCTCGCTCGCCGCCCACTCCCGCAGCGCGTCGAGGTTGGGGACCACGAGCAGGATCGGGAACTTCCGCTTGTCGCCGATCATCACCGCGTTCACGATGAACTTGTTGGTCTTGACCCGGCCCTCGATGGGCTGGGGGGCGATGTTCTTGCCCCCGGCCGTGACGATGATGTCCTTCTTGCGGTCGGTGATGCGGAGGAAGCCATCGCCGTCGATCACCCCGATGTCGCCGGTGTGGAACCAGCCGCCGGCGTCGATGGCCTCGGCGGTGGCCTGCGGCTTGTTGTAGTAGCCCTTCATCACGTGGGGGCCGCGGGTGAGGATCTCGCCGTCCGCGGCGATCGTCACCTCGACGCCGGGGATCGGGCGGCCCACCGCGCCCAGCTTCACGTGGGTGCGGGAGTTCACCGTGATGACCGGCGAGGTCTCGGTCAGGCCGTAGCCCTCGAAGATCGGCAGGCCGGCGGCGAAGAAGAACTTGGCGATCTCTGCCGAGAGGGGCGCCCCGCCCGAGACGAAGTACCGCAGCCGCCCGCCGGTGCGCGCCACCAGCTTGGAGAACACCAGCTTGTCGGCGATCGCCTTCTTGACGCCCAGCGCGAAGGGCACCGGCTTCCCGGCCAGGACCAGCTCCGCCCAGGCCTCGCCCGCCGCGCGGCACCACTCGAAGATGCGCTTCTTGAGCGGGGAGGCCGCGGCCCCTTCCACCACCTTGGCGTAGATCTTCTCGTACAGCCGCGGCACCGACAGCACCACGGTGGGGCGCACCTCGACCAGGTCGGCGCTGACGGTGTCGACGCTCTGGGCGTAGGTGATCACCGCCCCCGACTGCCACATGCAGTAGTGTCCCGCCATCCGCTCGAAGACGTGCGACAGCGGCAGGAACGACAGGCAGGAGTCCTCGGTCCGCAGGTCGAGGTACTCGAGCCCCCCGATCACGTTGCTGGTGAGGTTGCCGTGGGTGAGCATCACGCCCTTGGGGTCGCCGGTGGTGCCCGAGGTATAGATGAGCGTGGCCAGGTCGTCGGGGCTGGCCTCGAGTGCCTCCTCCCGCCACCGCGGGTACTTGCCCAGCGCGGCGCGGCCGCGGGCCACCAGGTCGGCGAAGGGCATCACCCCCGGGCCGGTGGCGTCGTCGTCCATCGCGATGATGTGCCGCAGGGCCGGGGTCACGTCGGGCTGGCGGATGGAGAGGATCTTCTCCAGCTGCCCCTTGCTCGAGACGAAGATGGCCACCGCGCCCGAGTCGCGCAGGATGTAGCTGATCTGGCCCGCGGGGAGCGTGGGGTAGACCGGCACGTCGGCGCAGCGGGCCGTGAGGCAGGCGAAGTCGACGAAGGCCCACTCGGGCCGGTTCTCGCTGAGGATCGCCACGTTGCTCCCGGCCACCACGCCGAGCTCGCGCAGGCCGGCGGCGAGGCACTGGACCGTCTCCCGGACCTCTGCGTAGCCGATGTCCTTCCACGCTCCCCCCCGCTTGGCGCGGAGGACGACGGGGCGCGTGCCGAAGCGGTCGAGGCTTCCGAAGAAGAGCTCGTTCAGGGTGCGGGGCGTGGCCATCGGGGTGGCCTCCGTGGAGTTTACGGGAACGTGAGCGTGAACAGCTGCCCGGATCCGGGGACCGGGGTCCCGCTCGGCCGGGTCGCGGTGACCCGGACCTGGACCGTCGCCGGGGGCGTCGCCCCCGGGACTTTCCGGAGGGTCACCGCTGGCGACGGCGTGCCCCCGGTGGAGGTCGTGGCGCGGAGGACGAGGACATCCCCCGCGAAGCGCACCAGGCCGCGCGCGGCCGCGGTATCGACCACTTCGTACAGGATGCCCGCCCCGCTGACGCCGCCCGCGGGGTCATTGCTCTCGATCGCCGCGCCGAGCGGACCGGAGGCGGTATCACCGGCCAGCACCGTCAGGGTGTCCGGCACCGTGAGGCGGAGCGTGTCGGACCGGGGGCGGATCGTGAACGCCGGGCTGGAGACCGCGGAAAACAGGTTGCCGGCGCGGGCCTGGACCCGGCCGGTGCCCGAGGTGAGGTCGGTGGTCACCCGGCCGGTGCTGTCAAAGAGTATGAGGGTCGTATCGGGCGTCCGCCAGTAGATCGGGACGTCGAGGCTGTCCCCGTCGATATCGAAGGCCACGGCGTGGAGGGTCAGCGTGTCGTGCTGCTCGACCACCGGCGGCGAGGGGAGCCGGAGCTCCAGCGCCACCACGCCCTTGCTCCCGGAGATGTCGCTGCAGCCGGCCAGCAGCGCCAGCCCCGCCACGGTCCAGCGCCCCGTCATTCGGGCGCCCGGTCCGGCGTCGACTCGATCTCGCGGAGCGTGTCCTCGGCGTGCCGCACCCAGCGGTCGGCGTCCGGCCCCTTCGGGGGCCGCGCCAGGAACTTCCGCAGGTGCTCCGCCGCCTCCTGGAACTCGCCCCGCTCCTTCAGGCGGAACGCCAGGCCGTAGTGCGCGCCCACCAGCGTGTCGTCCAGGCCGATGGCGCGCCGGTAGTGCCGGATCGCCTCTTCCTGCTGGCCGGTCTTGGTGAAGGCGATGGCCATGTTCTGCAGGATCCGCGGGTCGTTGGGATTGTCCCGCAGGGCCAGCCGATAGGAGGTCAGCGCTGCCTCGAAATCACCCTGCCGCTCGAGGGCCAGCGCTTCATTGAGGTAGTCGAGCCGTTGCGGTTTCAGCCCTTCGGACGGGCCGCCGCCGAGCAACCGACGCCAGAAACTCATTGAGGGACAACGTCCTTGCGGGTCGGGAAGGAAGGATGCGGGTAACATAGTCCGCCCCCGGGGGGGCCGCAACGTAGTTTACGCCGCCCCGGGCGGGGGGTACTATTGTCTCCCAGAGCCGTCACGCGACCGCCTCCCCCGGTGTCCCCATGAAAAGACCCCCTGCCGTGCCCCAGCCTCGCGGAGTCCTCGAGGTGGACTGGCCCTTCTTCGGCGAGATCTGCCGCGCGCTCGCCCTCAAGGTGGCGCGCGACTACGAACCCGAGGTGGTCCTGGGCATCGCCAAGGCCGGCGTCATCCCCGGGGTGGTGGTCGCCTCGATCCTGCAGCTCGAGTTCGCCTCCATGGCCGTCACCCGCCAGGATGCGGGCGGGGAGCCGATCCTGGTCACCGGGCCGCCCCCCTCCATCCGGGGCCGCAGGGTGCTGCTCGTCGACGAGACCTGCGACACCGGGTCCACCATCAAGCTCGCCCTCAACGAAGTGCGCGCGCTCAAGCCGAAGGAAGTGCGCACGGCCGTCTCCTTCAAGACCGGGGCCTACACCCCCGACTTCCACGCGTTTGCCACCGAGCACCTGATCATCCTGCCCTGGGACCGCGAGATCATCGCCGACGGCGAGCTGGTGACCCGGCCCGACTACGTCCAGTGGCTCAAGGGGAACCCGGCGGGGTGAAGGACCGGCTGGCCGACGCGCTGCGCGCCGCCCGCGCGGACTTCACCGAGATCCGGCTCGAGCGCACCTGGGCCAGTGCCGTCGCCTACCGCGGCAGCCGGCTGGAGGGCGCCACCAGCGCGCTCGAGGTCGGCGGCCTGGTCCGCTGCCTCAACCACGGGAAGGGCTGGGGGGTGGCGAGCTTCACCGGGCTCGACCACCTCGGGGCCATGGTGGCCCGGGCGCACGAGCTCTCGGTGGCCCTGCCGGTCGAGGCGCCCATCCGCCTGGCCGAGATCCCGGTGCGGGTGGCCGACCACCCGGCCGACCTCGATGGCGACGTCCGCGAGGTGCCGCTGGCGGAGAAGCGCCAGCTGCTGGAGCGCCTGAACCAGGAGATGCTCGCCAGCGACCGGCGCATCGTCGACGCCCGCGCCTCCTACGAGGACCGGGTCACGGAGCGCTGGATCGCCACCTCTGCCGGGGTCCTGGTCTCCGACCGGCGGCCCGAGGTGCGGCTGGCCGCCGGCGCCATCGCCCGGGAGGACAGCTTCCTCGAGCGCGCCTTCGAGTCGTGGGCGGTGCGCGGCGGCTGGCGCGCGGTGCAGGAGACCGACCACCTCTTCCGGACCGCGGCCCGCCGGGCCATCGCCCTCCTCAACGCACCCCGGGTCAAGGCCGGCAGCTATCCGGTGGTCCTCGACCCCCGCTGCATCGCCGCCCTCCTCCACCAGGCGGTCGGTCACCTCAGCGAGGCCGACACCCTCGCCGCCCGGTCCGACCTGGACCGCCTCATGCCACCGGGGCGGCGGATCGGCTCCGACCTCCTCACCATCGGCGACGATGGCAGCGCCACCAGCCTGCCGGGCTCGCTCGCGTTCGACGACGAGGGCGCGCCGACCCAGAATACCCTGCTGGTCCAGCATGGGGTCGTGGTGGGCCGGCTGCACACCCGCGAGACCGCCGGGCGCACCGGCGCGCGCCCCACCGGCAACGCGCGCGCCCCCTCGTTCCGCCAGGTGCCCACCGCCCGGCTCACCAACACCTACCTCACCAACGGGCAGGGTACGCTCGAGGACCTGATCCGCCCCATCCGGCACGGGATCTACTGCTGCGACGCCATGGGGGGCGACCTGCACCACGGCCGCTTCACCCTCACCACCGGCTACGGCCAGGTGATCCGCGACGGCCGCTTGGCGGAGCTGGTGCGGCCCCTCGTGCTCCAGGGCGATGTCACCGAGACCCTGCTCCGGCTGGATGCCGTCGCGGGCGACTTCCGCTGGAACCTCCAGGCCACCGGCTGCGGGCAGCCGCCGGCCGGCCGGATCACCGTGGCCGACGGCGCCCCGCACGTGCGGTTCGAGGCCATGACCGTCGGGGGGGAGAGCGCATGATCCTGCCCCTCCTCGAGCGCGCGGCGCGCCGCGCCACCCTGGCGGACGCGGTGCACAAGACCGATGAGACCACCACGGTGACCTTCGCCGAAGGCCGGCCGGTCGGCGCCCGCACCACCCGCTACCAGGGGGTGAACCTCCGGGTGGTGCATGAGGGGCGTGCCGGGTCAGCCGGCGCCGTGGTCGACGACCCCGATGACCTGCTCGCCCGCGCGCTCGCGTCGGCGGCGCTCGGCGAACCCGCCAGCCTCAGCCTGCCGCGCCAGTCGCCGCTCCCGGCGGTGGTGACGCATGTCCCCCGCGCCGCCGCCGCCACCCTCGCCGAGCTGGCCGACCTGGGCCACCTGGTGCGCGACCGGATCGGCGCGGAGCGGGTGCACCTGGGGCTGACGATCGAGCGCTCCCTGGGCCAGGTGCGGGTGGCCAACACCGCCGGCCTCGATGCCGGGTACGATGTCTCGCTGGTGGTCTTCGCGGCGGAGGCGGCCCGTGAGCAGGACGGGCGCCGCCTCGCCGTCCGGGCGGCGCTGGCCGGCGCGGACCTGCCGTCGCTCACCGACCTCGAGCTGCTGGTGGCCATGCTGCGGCAGCGCTTCGCCTGGGCGGAGCGCACCGCCGAGGCCCCCGGGGGCCGGCAACGCGTGGGGTTCCTGCCCACCGCGCTGCCTCCGCTCCTCGCCGCGGTGGAGCAGGCGCTGGTCGGCAAGGCGGCGCTCCACGGTGGATCCCCGCTCGCGCGCCAGCGGGGGACACCGGTCTACAGCCCGCTCGTCACCCTGATCGACGACCCGCTGCTCGACGGCCGCCCCGGCTCCCGGCCACTCGATGACGAGGGCGTGGTCAGCCGCCGCCTGCCCCTGGTCGAGGCGGGACAGGTGGCCGGGATCATCTACGACCTGGAGACGGCGGGGCGGGTGGGCGCCTCCCCGACGGGGCATGGCCGCCGGAGCACCTTCGGCAAGCCACAGGCGGCCTGCAGCAACCTGGTGCTCGACGCGGGGACCGCCAGCTGGGACGACATCCTCGCCGCCATCGGCGACGGGCTGGTGGTGGAGCAGCTCCGGCCCGGGACGCACACGGACATGGTCGGGGGCACCTTCGCGCTGCCGGCGGCGCTCGCCTGGCGGGTCCAGGGTGGCGAGATCGTGGGCCTGGCCCCCGAGGTGACGGTGGCCGGGAACGTCCACGACCTGTTTGCCCGCCTGCTGGCGGTGGGCCGGGACCTGATGTGGGTGGGGAGTCGCGCGATGCCGCCCGTGGTCGTGGACGGCGTGTCGGTCTTCTAGAAGAGGTACCGCCGGGCCAGCCAGTAGACCAGGTACAGCGCCCCGAGGCCCGCCGCCCAGATCCCCAGGTCGCGAAAGAAGTCCAGCGTCCGGGCTGCCCCGGACGCCGGCTCGTGGTCCACCGACTTGTTCTTCCGGACGTTATAGGCGCACATCGCGCTCAGGCGCCCAGGGCGTCCAGGTAGTTGGCGCCCTCCGCCATCCTGGTGTAGAGGATCTGCAGCGTCTCCGGCGCGCCCGCGAGGAAACGGCAGCGATCCTCACCGCGGGAGCGGCACTCCACCTCCATGACGCCGAGCGTGGTCGCCGAGACCCGGCTCAGGAACTCCGCGAGCAGACCGCTCGAGATATGGCAGGACGGGTAGGTGGCGCCGGAGCTCGGGTCGGCCTCGGCCCAGTCGGTGGAGTCGATCGCGATCACCGCGGGCGTGACCGGCGAGACCCGCACCGTGCCCCAGCCGTACTCCTCGAAGAACGCGGACAGCGTCTCGCCCAGGTGCCGGACGTCGAGCGAGGCGGGGCGGGTGACCGCGTAGTGCTCCGCGAGCCAGCCGGCGTAGACCTCATACAGCGCGGCGCCCCCCGCGAAGCCCGCCTCCTGCAGCCAGGTGGCGGCCTGCATCCCCGCATCCCGCTCCAGGACCTGCCGCAGGTGATGCAGGGTCTGGCGGGACAGCAGGACGGTCTTGGCGGGTGCGGCCACGGCGGACGGCGACATGCGGTACGCTCCGAAGGGACGACGAAGGTTAGGGTCGGGCGGAGCACCGGGCAAGCCCCGCGCAGGCAGTCCTCGCCGGTCGAGATCGGGCGGGGGGCCTACCCTCGCACCCGCCGGAGCAGCTCCGCCTCGTCGATGATCTCGATGCCCAGGGCGCGCGCCTTCTCCAGCTTGCTCCCGGCGTCATCTCCCGCCACCACGGCATCGGTCTTCTTGCTCACGCTGCCCGTGACCCGGCCCCCGGCCTGCTCGAGCAGCTCCGTGGCCGCCTGCCGGGACAATGTCGGCAGCGTGCCGGTCAGCACGTAGGCCTTCCCCGCCAATGGGCCGCCGGCCGCGACGGCCCGGGGCTCGGCCAGGGCAAGCCCCGCGGCCGCGAGGCGCTCCACCAGCGTGCGGCTGGCCGGTGTCTCGAAGAATTCCACCACCGCCGCGGCGATGGTCGGGCCCACGCCCGGGACTGCCTCCACCTCCTCGAGGGAGGCCCCCGCCAGCGCCGCCATGGTGCCGAACCGGCGGGCCAGCAGCTGCGCCACGGTCTTGCCCACGTGCCGGATCCCGAGGCCGAACAGCACCAGCGAGAGTGGCCGCGCCCGGGAGGCCGCAATGGCCGCCACCAGCTGGCTCGCCGACTGCTCGGCGAAGCGCTCCAGCTGCGCCAGCCGGCCGGCCTCGAGGCCGTACAGGTCGGCCACGTCGTGGATGAGCCCCTCGTCGAGCAGCTGCCGCACCCGCTCGTAGCCCAGCCCCCGGATGTCCATCGCGTCGCGGGAGGCGAAGTGGACGATGCCCTCGAGCACCCGGCCCGGGCAGGCGGGATTGGGGCAGTACCGCACCGCCTCGTCCTCGTCGCGGAGCACCGGGGTGGCGCAGCGCGGGCACTCCGCCGGCATGCGGAAGGGGCGTTCGGTGCCATCCCGCCGCGCCGGCAGCGGGCCGACGACCTGCGGAATCACCTCGCCGGCACGGATCACCTCCACCCAGTCGCCGATGCGGAGGTCCTTTGCCTCGATCAGGTCCTCGTTGTGGAGCGTGGCGCTGGAGACCGTGACGCCGCCGACCTCGACCGGGGCCAGCACCGCCCAGGGGTTGAGCGCCCCGGTCCGCCCCACGTTGATCTGGATGTCGAGCAGCCGGGTGACCGCCACCTCCGGGGCGAACTTCCGCGCGATCGCCCAGCGCGGCTCCCGGTCGCTCACGCTGCCCAGCTCGGTGTGCAGCGCCAGCCGGTCGATCTTGACCACCACGCCGTCGGCGTCGAAGGGCAGGGTCCGCAGCTCGGCCTGGAGCGCCGTCACCGCCGCGTGCACCGAGGCGAGGTCCGGGTGCTGCCGCCGGTGTGGCTCCACCGGGAAGCCCCAGCCGGCCAGGGTTTCCAGGATCTCCCACTGGGTGCGCGCGGCCACGGTGCCCTCGATGACCTCCACGTGGAAGGCGTACATCCGGAGCCGGCGGCGGCGGGTGAGCTTCGGGTCGAGGAGCTTGAGACTGCCCGCAGCGGTGTTGCGCGGGTTCGCGTACAGCGGCTCGCCCGCCTCCTCCCGCTCCCGGTTGAGCCGCTCGAATGCCTGGCGCGGCAGGTAGACCTCGCCCCGGACCTCCATCAGCGCGGGCCACGCCGAACCGGCCAGCCGGAGCGGGACGTCGGGAAGGGTCTTCAGGTTCTCGGTAATGAGCTCGCCCACCCGGCCGTTGCCGCGGGTGGCCCCGCTTTCCAGTCGGCCGTCGCGGTAGGTGAGGCTCACCGCCGAGCCGTCGATCTTCACCTCGGTGGTATAGCCGCCCGCCCGGGCATCCTCGGTGATGCGCGCATTCCGGTCCTCCCACGCCGTGAGCTCCTCCGGCGTGAAGGCGTTGGCCAGCGACATCATGGGGCGCAGGTGCGTGTGCTTGCGGAGGGCCGCCGCGGGCTCGGCCCCGACCCGCTGGGTGGGGCTGTCCGGGACACGGAGCGCGGGGTGTCCCTCCTCGAGCGCCCGCAGCTCCACCATCCAGCGGTCGTACTCGGCGTCGGAGACTTCCGGCGCGTCGAGGACGTAGTAGGCGTGGTTGGCGCGGTCGATCAGCGCCCGCAGCCGCGCGGCCTGTTCGGCGGGAGTCATGGGACGGGCCCTACCGCGCCGCGGCCTCCTGCTGCAGCACGGTCAGCGCCACGCCAACCAGCCGCTCGATCTCCTCCGCGCTCGCCTTGGCGAGCACGCCCTCGCTCCACGGCCCCTCCCGCGAGGCGAACTCGTCCAGCAGCCGGCGCAGGAACCCGACCAGCGCCACCCGCTCGCGTTCCACCGCGCGGCTGCTGGTGTCGCCCACCCGCTGCTGCAGCTTCTCGAAGCGGTGGGCGTTGCGCAGCGCCTTGGCGGTCAGGCTTGCCACCACCTGGCAGAAGCGCACGTCCGCCTCCGAGAAGGCGGGGCCGTCGCGGAAGGTGCGCAGCAGGATCGCGCCGATGGAGGCGCCCCGCCAGGTGATCGGCACCACGGTGATCGAGCGGACCTTCCGGGTGTCGAAGGCGCCCTTGAGGTGGGCCATCGAGGGGTCCTGCTCGACATCCGGGATGTACACCGTCTCGCCGTTGGTGAGCGCGCGACGGAGCTCCGGGTAGCGGTCGAGGTCGACCACGTAGTTCCGGATGCTCGGGTCCTCGAAGCTGGCCACCAGCCGCGCCGTCCGGCCATCGCGCTCGGCCAGGAAGATGGACGACCGGTCCAGGCCGAAGGCCTCGCCCAGCCGCCGGGCGATCGACTGCATGATGTCCACGAAGTGCAGCGAGCCGGCCAGCTCCTGCAGGATCTCGATGATGGCGAGCAGGTGCTTCCGCTCGTGCTCCAGTTCCCGGACCCGGGTCTGGAGGCGTTCCACCTCGTCGGACAGGACGGCCTGAACGGTCATGGGATCGTCTGGTAGGGGTGCCGAATTGTCACCGCATGGCGAAGGTCGGTCAAGCGGGGGTACCTTTCCTCTCCATGCCAAGGAGGACCGATGCGCGAGGACCGTGAATATCGCCGGGAGGCGGACGAGGCCGACGCGGAAGCCCCCGGCCGCCCCGACCGGGACCGCTCCAGCTTCCTGACCGGGCTGGTCATCGGCGCGGCCGTGGGCGCCGGCCTGGCGCTGCTCTTTGCCCCGGCGTCCGGCGAAGAGACCCGCCGGATCGTGCGCAAGCGGGGCCGCGCCCTCGCCCGCGACGCCCGCGAGGGGGTCGACGCCCTGCGGGCCGGGGCCGGCCGCACCCTGCGGGAAAAGAAGGAAGCCCTCCGCGAGCGGCTCGCGCAGGGCCTCGATGACCTGGGGGAGGAGCTGGGCGTCTAGCGCCCCTTGTCCGCCTTGCCATGGATCCGGCGCTCCAGCGCCTGGGCCTGCTCCTTGTAGGCGGGGTCCATGACGTCGAAGACCGGCAGCCGCGCGATCTCCTCCAGGTGGCCGCGGGCCTCGGTGTAGCGGCCCCGTTCCACCAGGATCTCCGCCAGGTCCAGGTGGTGGTAGATCGTCTCAGGGCTCGCCGCCACCGCGCGGTCCATGTAGACCACCGCGCTGTCCCAGCTCGCCGCGCTGAAGATCTTGCCCCCCAGGAAGTTCCTGGCGAAGAACCGCTCCAGCCCCGACAGTCGCATGATCTCCGCGTTCCACCGGCCCATCACGTGGTATGCCTTGTGGTTCGACGCGTCGAGCTCGAGCGCCCGGAGGGCCTCCGCCCGGATCTCCGCGGCGCGCCGCACCCGCTCCTTCTTGCTCTTGGTGAGCGAAGCCCGCCCGATGGCCGCGGCGAGCACGTACCGTCCGTCGGTGCCGTCCGGGTTGAGCGCCACCGCCCGCCGCCCGTAGGCCTCCGCCCGCGCGTACAGGGAATCGCGGGCCGGGCTCTTCACCGTGTCGGGGGTCTGCTTCCCGATGTCGAGCAGCGTCTCGCCGGCGCGCCACGCCGCCTCGTAGCTCGTCGAGTCCGCCCCGAGCGCCGCCTCGAACCGTGCCAGCGCCGTCGGCATGTCGCGCGCGAGGTGCGCCGCAATGCCCTCCTGCAGCAGCGTGGTGGCATCCGGGGATGTCTGCGCCGCCGCGCCGCCCGCGAAGGCAAGGGTGGCCAGCAGGGCCAGGCCGAGGCGTTGCTTGCGTCCGAGGGTGGTTCGCGGCATCCTTGCTCCCGTTTCCCGTTTCCCGTTTCCCGTTTCCCGTTTCCCGTTTCCCGTTTCCCGTTTGCCATTCACCCACGGGTTCAATGCTGGTCCAGTCTCTCATCGAGCGCAAGCGTGACGGAGGCGCCCTGGCGGCGGCCGAGTGGGAGGCGCTGCTCGCCGCCTACCTGGCCGACGATGTGCCCGACTACCAGATGTCGGCCCTCCTCATGGCCATCGTCTGGCGCGGGCTCACCCCGGAGGAGCTCGCCGTCCTGACCCGGGTCATGCGCGATTCCGGGGCGCGGCTCGCCTGGCCGGAGGGGGCGCCCGCGCGGGTGGACAAGCACTCCACCGGCGGCGTGGGCGACAAGGTCTCCCTGGTCCTCGCGCCGCTCGTGGCGAGCCTCGGCTTGGCCGTGCCCATGATGTCGGGCCGGGGCCTGGGGCACACCGGGGGCACCACCGACAAGCTCGAGTCCATCCCCGGGTTCCGGACCGACCTCCCACTCGCCGCGGTGCAGGCCCAGGTGGCGCGCATCGGCGTGGCCATGTTCGGCCAGACCGAGGCGATCGCCCCGGCCGACCGCCGGCTCTACGCCCTCCGCGACGTCACCGGCACCGTCCCCGCCATCCCGCTCATCGCCGCCAGCATCATGTCCAAGAAGCTGGCGGAAGGGCTCACCGGCCTGGTGCTCGACGTCAAGGCCGGCAGCGGGGCCTTCCTGCCCGACGTGGACGATGCCCATGCCCTCGCCCGCACGATGGTGGACCTCGGGGAAGCGGCGGGGTGCCGCACCACCGCCCTCGTGACCGCCATGGACCGGCCCCTCGGCCGGGCCATCGGCAACGCCCTCGAAGTCGAGGAAGCGCTCCTGGCGCTCACCGGCCAGGGCCCGGAGGACCTGCTCACCGTCACCCGCGCGCTGGCCATGGAGATGGCGCTGCTGGGGGGGCGCGCCCCCGATCCGGCGGCGGCCCGGCGGCTGGTCGACGATGCGCTCGCCTCCGGCGCGGCGCTCGACCGGTTCCGTCAGCTGGTCGAGGCGCAGGGCGGCGACCCCGCGGTGGTCGACGACCCCGGACGCCTGCCCCAGGCGGCGGAGGTGGAGCTGTTCGAGGCCCCGGCCGCCGGCACCATCGCCGCGGTGGACCCGCGGCCCCTCGGCGAGGCGGTCGTGGCCATGGGGGGCGGCCGGCGCCGCCTCGGCGACGTCATCAACCCGAGCGTCGGTTTCGTGGTCTCGGGCCGGCCCGGGGCCCGCGTGGCCCGGGGCGAGCCGATCGCGTCGGTCTTCGCGGCCGATCCGGCTGGCGTGGACATCGGCCTTGCGGCCCTCGGCCGCGCCATCCGCTTCGGTGATCCGGCGCCACAGCTCCCGCTCCTCGTCAGCCGGATCACGGCCCGGGGGGAGACGCGCGGCTGATGGGCGCGCTCTTCACCCTGCTGCTGCTCGGGGCCGTGCTGGCCTGGCTCCTCGCGCCGGGCGGGAAGCGGGCGGCCGACCCCGACGACGCGGTGGAGCCGCCCGAGGCCGACGAGCTGGAGGCCGCGGAGCGGGAGGTCCGGGACCTCGACCTGCACCAGCGCCCCGAGGAGGGCTTCCAGGGCGACGACTGGGGCCCGGGCGCCGGCCGCCCACCAACGCGATAGGGGTGGAGCCGAGGCTCCACCCCCATCATTCCGCCTAGCCGCCGAGCCGCCGAGCCGCCTAGACGTCCAGGTGGCTCACGTACTTGGCGTTCCGCTCGATGAAGAGCCGGCGCGGCTCCACTTCATCGCCCATCAGCTCCTCGAACAGCTTGGAGGCCTCCACCGCGGCGTCGAGGGTGACCCGCAGGATGGTGCGCCGTGAGGGGTCCATGGTGGTTTCCCACAGCTGGTCCGGGTTCATCTCACCCAGGCCCTTGTAGCGCTGGATCGCCACGCTCCCCTTGCCGTCGCCGCCGGAGACGCGCTTGACGTACTCGTCGCGCTCCTTCTCGTCGTAGGCGTAGTACTTCTCCTCCTTCTTGCCGCTGCCGCGGGCCACCCGGAACAGGGGCGGCTGGGCGATGTAGATGTAGCCCGCGTCGATGAGCTCGGGCATCTGCCGGAAGAAGAAGGTCAGCAGCAGGGTACGGATGTGCGCGCCGTCGACGTCGGCGTCGGTCATGATCACGATCTTGTGGTAGCGGACGTCGTCGAGCTTGAAGTCCTCCCGGACGCCGGCGCCGATCGCGGTGATCATGGAGCGGATCTCCTCGTTGGAGAGGATCTTGTCGATCCGCGCCTTCTCCACGTTGAGGATCTTGCCGCGCAGGGGCAGGATCGCCTGGAACTGGCGGTCGCGTCCCTGCTTGGCGCTGCCGCCGGCCGAGTCGCCCTCGACCAGGTAGAGCTCGCACATCGCCGGGTCGTCGAGCGAGCAGTCGGCGAGCTTGCCGGGGAGGACCGCGCCCTCGAGGCCCGACTTCTTCCGCACCAGGTCTCGGGCCTTGCGGGCCGCCTCCCGTGCCCGGGCCGCGCTCACCGCCTTCTCGATGACCGCGCGGCCCACCGCCGGCTTCTCGTCGAGGAAGGTGCGCAGCTGGTCGTACACCACCTGCTTGACGATGCCCTCCACCTCGGAGTTGCCCAGCTTGGTCTTGGTCTGCCCCTCGAACTGGGGTTCCCGGACCTTGCAGTGCACGATCGCCGTGAGCCCCTCGCGGATGTCCTCGCCGGTGAGGGTGAAGTCCTCCTTCTTGAGCGACCCCTGCTGCTTGGCGAACTCGTTGATGGCTCGGGTGAGCGCGGCGCGGAACCCGGTGAGGTGGGTGCCGCCCTCGTGGGTGTTGATGTTGTTGACGAACGTGAAGATGTTCTCGTTGTAGCCATCCTCGTACTGGATGGCCACGTCGACCTCGACGTCGTCCTTGGTGACCGTGAAGGCGATCGGCTTGGGGTGCAGCGGCTTCTTGTTGCGGTTGAGCCACTCCACGAACTGGACCAGCCCGCCCTTGGCGAAGAACGTCTCGCTCCGGGGCTCGTCCGGCCGGTCGTCCTTGAGGCTGATGTTCACGCCCTTGTTCAGGAACGCGAGCTGCCGCAGCCGGTCGGCCAGGGTGTTCCAGCTGTACTCGAGGACGCTGAAGATCTCGGGGTCGGGCTTGAACCGGACCAGGGTCCCGGTCTCCTTCGCCTTGTCGAGCTTCTCCAGCTTCTTGACGGTCTGGCCGCGCACGAAGGTCATGCGCCACTTGAAGCCGTCGCGCCGGACGATCACCTCGGTGCGTTCGGACAGCGCGTTGACCACCGACACGCCGACGCCATGCAGGCCGCCGGAGACCTTGTAGTTGGACTTGTCGAACTTGCCGCCGGCGTGCAGCACGGTCAGCGCCACCTCCACCGCGGGCAGCTTCTCGGTCGGGTGCATGTCCACCGGGATGCCGCGCCCGTTGTCCTCCACCGAGATCGAGTTGTCCTTGTGGATGGTGACCTTGATGTCGTCGCAGTAGCCGGCCAGCGCCTCGTCGATCGAGTTGTCCACCACCTCGTAGACCAGGTGGTGCAACCCGTTCTCGCCGGTGGAACCGATGTACATCCCCGGCCGCTTGCGCACCGCCTCCAGTCCCTTGAGGACCTGGATCGAGTCTGCGCCGTACTCCTGCTGCTCGCCGTTCCCGTTTTCCTTGGCCATGCCCCATCCGTTCTGGTGATCCGTTGGGCTGCGTCCCCTGACGTACCGCCCTGCCGCCGTACGGGCTTGTCGCCCTCCCGCCCTACCGCTCCACTCCGCCGGCCATCCAGCGGATCTGCCGGATCCGGCCGGTCCGCCCGGTGTTGAGGCGGGCCAGGATCTGGGGCGACATGAGTGACAGCTCCGAGGCCCACGCGGCGCTCGCCACGCGGACACGGAGGATGCCGTCGGGCGTGACCGACTCCGCCGTCGTCACCTTGGCGATCTGCGGCCCCACCAGCTCCGCCCACGCCTCCACGACCCCCGCCTGCCCGATCCGCTTGGCGAGGCCCGCCCGCTTCAGGTAGCCGGCGATCACCTCACCCAGCGGGGTCGGGCGCACCGGCCCGCGGTCGTACTTGATCCCCATGCCCGCTCCTTGCGCCAGCTCAGTGCTCGTCCGACACGGCGCCCGCCGCCACCCGCCAGACGGGGAGCTCGAGGTCGGCGGGCAGCTCGTCCTCGCGCGGCGCAGAGATGAAAACCTGCGCGGGCCGCCCGCCGAAGAGCCGCCGCGAGAGCCGCGCCTGCCGGTCCGGGTCGAGCTCGGCGAAGACGTCATCGAGCAGGAGGGCGGGGCAGCGTCCGGTGGCCCGCTCGATGGTCTCCAGCTCGAGCAGCTTGAGCGCGATCGCCGCGCTGCGCTGCTGGCCCGTGGAACCGTAGTCGCGCAACGGGTGCCCGCCCAGCCGCAGCTCGAGATCGTCCCGGTGCGGGCCCACGGTGGTCATCCGCCGGGCCAGGTCCCGCGCGGTGGCCTGCGCCAGCCGCTCCGGCCAGGCGCCCGGATCCGCCAGCTCCGGGTGCCCGTGGTACGACAGCGTCGAAGCGCCGCCGTGCTCCCCCAGCGCCACCAGCGCCGCCTCGAAGGGCTCGGCCGCCGCCGCCACCCAGGCCGTCCGCCGCGCCACCACCACGGCCCCGGCCTCCGCGAGCGGCGCGTTGAAGGCGTCCGCCAGCTCGAGTCGGCCCTGCCGCAGCGCGGCGTTGCGCTGGGCCAGCGCCGCCCGGTAGCGAGCCAGGGCCGTGAGATACCCCGGATCCGACAGCGCCAGCGTCCGATCCAGGAAGAGCCGCCGCCCGGTGGCGGGTCCCGAGGCCAGGCGCACGTCGTCGGGGGCGAACACCACGGCCAGCCACGCCCCTGCGGCATCCACCAGCCGCGGCGTGGGAACGCCGTCCACCTGCAACTGTTTCTTCCGGCCCAGCGCCCGGAAGGTCGTCGCCACCCGGTGGGCCCCGCTGCCCTTGAGGAAGCCGAGCTCGACATGGAACCCGCCCTCCCCGAACCGCACCAGCTCCGCATCGAGCACGGTACGGAACGAGCGGAACAGCACCGGGTAGGCGATCGCCTCCAGCAGGCTGGTCTTGCCCTGCCCGTTGGCGCCGAGCAGCACCGCGCCGCCGTGCGGCACTGCCAGGGTGGCGTCCGCGAGGTTCCGGAAGCTCCGCACCGTCAGCTGCTGCAGCCGCACTACTGGACCGCGATGCGCCGGGTCGCGGTGTCGCCCCGGTTCCCCAGCCGGTCGATGCCGAAGACGCGGAGGATGATGGTGTCGCCGGCCTGCCCGGTGGTGGTCAGCGGCAGCCCGAACCGGACGCTGTCATCGCCCCCCGTGAACGGGGGAAACCCCGACGCCCCGCCCTCGGTCTCGAAATACAGCGTATCGATGCCGTCCGCGTCCGTGCTGAATCCGGTGACCACGTAGCCCGGCCCCGCCGTGACCGTGGTGTCCGCGGCCGGGACGTCGATGACCGTCCGCGGGCCGTCGGCGCCCGGACCCACCGGATCCGGAAAGGTGAGCCGGTCCCGGGTCAGGCAGCCGAGCAGCAGGCCGACGGCTCCCGCCGCCACGCCCCGGACGACCCGCCGGTCCGGGATCCGGCGCCCACGATTCATGGCAGGAAAATTAGCCGCCTGCGAGGGGGATTGGCAGTCGTCCGGGGCAGCTCAGCGTCCCTCGAACCGCGCCGGCCGCTTCTCGAGGAACGCCCGCATCCCCTCCTGCATGTCGGCGGTGGCGGAGAGGAGCCCGAAGTGGTTGGCCTCGAGCAGGAGGGCCTCGTTCTGGGGCATCTCGAAGCCGGCGTCCACCGCCTCGAGCACCGCGGCGACCGCCAGTGGGCCCATGGCCAGCATGGTGCGCAGCAGCGCCTCCGTCGTGGGCAGCAGCTGGTCGGCCGCGACCACCCGGTTCACCAGGCCGATCCGCCAGGCCTCCTCCGCCGCGATCATCTCGCCGGTGAGCAGCAGCTCGAGCGCCCGGCCACGGCCCACCAGCCGGGGCAACCGGACGGTGCCCCCGTAGCCCGGGCCGATGCCCAGCTTCACCTCCGGCTGCCCGAACCGCGCGGTCGTGCTCGCGATGCGGAGGTGGCAGGCCATGGCCAGCTCACAGCCCCCGCCCAGGCAGAAGCCGTTGATGGCGGCCACCACCGGCTTCCGCATCGCCTCGAACCGGCGGAACACCGCCTGTCCCTCCAGGGAGCGCCGCTTGCCCTCGAGCGGGCCCTGCCTCGCGAGCTCGCCGATGTCGGCCCCTGCCACGAAGGCCTTGGCACCCGCGCCGGTGAGGATCACGCCCTGGATGTCGGCGCGGGAAGCGGCCTCCGCCGCCGCCGTGCCCAGCTCGGCGATCACGGTGCCGTTGAGGGCGTTCAGCTTGTCGGGGCGGTTGATCGTGATGGTGGCCAGGCCATCGCGGACCGAGAAGAGCAGGGTAGTGTAGGACATCGCCGGGTCCGGGTACGGGGTGAGCGAGGCGCTCAGTGGCGGAAACTAGCGCGGCTGGTCGTGGTTTGCTCGCGACGAATGCACGACCGCTGCAGGCGCCGACACCACACCTCTGGGTCCCACCGGACCCAGCGGGAATCAATTCCGATCCATTGTGTCGTCATTCGCGCCTCCGGCACCGTCGTGAATGTCAACAATTTATGATAGCGCCATGACTATATAAATCGTTTTTAAATAATGAGATAGACTCGACTATCCGCCTCGCATTGTCACGAAAATGGACGCGCAGAGATCGGAATTGGCACTGCCATTGCCACTCCGTGCTCCTGCGGAGCGGCACCAGTCCGGTGCTCCTGACCCGCCGAAACATGACTGCCCGGAGGAGTTCATGCTGCGCCCTCGCCGATTCGCCCTGATGCCTGCCGTGCTGGCGCTGCTGGGCACCCTGACCCTCAGCTGTACCGCGGGTGAGGATCCGACCGCGCCCGCACCACCCGCCGCGGTCGCGGAGGCGGCCCCGGCGGAGTCCAGGTTGCTCCGGCCACTCCTCAACGGGCTGCTGGCCTGCTACCCGCAGCCATATGCTGCCGCATCGGCCGTGATCGGGCCGGCCGGCGGCCAGTTGCGCATCGGCCGTCACCTGCTGGTGGTGCCGGCCGGCGCCCTGGCCGCGCCGGTGCGCATTTCCGGTGAGGCCCCGACCGGGGTCGTCAGCTCGGTCCGGTTCGAGCCCGAGGGCCTCCACTTTCAGCGCGCGGTGCAGCTCACCCTGGACTATTCGACCTGCCCCCTCGGACGGCTGCAGATCCTCAAGCGGGTGGCCTATACCGATGATCAGCTCAACATCCTGACGTACCTGCTCTCGCGCGACGACCTGCTCCGGATGCGCGTGACGGGCGACGTCTGGCACTTCTCCCGCTACGCGGTGGCCTGGTAGGGACATGGCGGGGCATCGGCGGGCCCTCCACGGCGTGCTCGTCACCGCGGTCACCGGGGCTGGCGCGGAGGAGCGCCTCGCCGCCGGTCGGGCGCACGAGCGCGCCGGGGCACTCGACGAGGCGCTCGCCGCCTATGCCGACGCCGCATGCCTGGCGGCCGGCACCGGGGAGCCCGCCCTGCGCGCCGAGGCCCTGCGGCGTGAGGGGGTCATCCGCCATCACCGGAACGAACCCACCCGCGCCCGGGCGCTCTGCCTGGAGAGTCACGATGTGGCGCTGGCCTGCGGCGAGCCGGGTCTTGCCGCCGAGGCGCTCAACGCGCTCGGGGGCATGGAGTTCGAGTGCGGGGCCATGCCCCGGGCACGGGCGCACTTCGCGGCGGCGCTGGCCCTCGGGGGCGAGCGGCCGGCGCTGCGCAGCCGCATCGAGCAGAACCTCGGCATCCTGGCCACCATCCAGGGCGACCACGCCGCCGCGCTGGCCCACTACGGGCGCTCCCTCGATGCCTGCCGGCAGGCCGGCGACCTCAAGGGCTGCGCCATCGCGCACCACAACCTCGGGATGATCGCGGCGGATCGGCAGGAATGGCCGGCCGCCGAGCGGCACTACGCCGAGAGCAGCCGGCTCGCGGCGGAAATCGGGGACGTCCACCTGGGCGGGCTCTGCCGGCTCAACCGGGCGGAGGTGCACCTTGCCCGCCAGGACTTCACCGCGGCCCGCGATTCCGCCGAGGCGGCGCTGGCGACCTTCGACCGGTTGGGGTCGCGGATGGACAAGGCGGATGCGTACCGGGTGCTGGGCGTGGTCTACCGCGAGACCGGCCGTCCGGTCCTCGCCGAGGCCCGGCTCCGGGCCGCGGTGGAGCTTGCCGCCGAGACCGGCTCCGTCCTGGGGCAGGCGGAATCCTGCCGGGAGCTGGGTCGGCTCTACCGCAGCCTCGGACGCAACCAGGAGGCCCTGACCCGGCTCAACGCCGCGCACCGACTCTTTCACCAGCTGGACGCCCGGCTCGACCTTGTGGACGTGAGCGCCAAGGTCAGCGATCTCGAGGGTACCTTCCTCGCCGTGGTCCGAGACTGGGGTCAGTCGATCGAATCCGCGGACAGCTACACCCACGGGCACTGCGAGCGCGTGGCCGCATACGCGGAGCAGGTGGCGGTGGCGCTGGGGCTCGGCGACACTGAGCTGACCACCATCCGCCTCGGCGCCTACCTGCACGACCTGGGCAAGGTGAAGGTCCCCCACGAGATCCTCAACAAGCCGGGCCGCCTCACCGCGGAGGAGTTCGGGGTGATCAAGCGGCATCCTGCCTGGGGCGTGGAACTGCTCGCGGAGGTCGAGTTCCCCTGGGACCTCAAGCCGATCATCCGCTGGCACCACGAGAAGTACGACGGCAGCGGCTACCCCGATGGGCTCGCCGGCGACCGGATTCCCCTCTCGGCCCAGATCATCGGGATCGTGGACGTGTTCGACGCGCTCACCACAACCCGGAGCTACCGCGGTGCCATGAGCCGGGAGCAGGCGGTGGCCTGCGTCGTGGAGCATCCCGAGTGGTGGCGCCCGGACGTCTATGCGGCATTCCTCGGCACGCTCGGCGCATCGGCCGTGAGGGCGGCGTGACCGAGCCCACGGCGCTCGAGGCCGAGGCCGGCGCCGACCGGGCGGAATCGCTGGCGCGGCAGGGCCGCCACTCCGAGGCGCGGGCGCTCGCCCGGGCGGCACTGGTCGAGGCCCCGCCCGATTCGTTCCTCGCCGGCCGCCTGACCAACCTCCTTGGCGGGATCGCCTTCGAACTCGGCGCGCTCGACGAGGCCGAGCGTCAGTTCGAGATGGCCATGGCCTGGGCCCGTGCCCGTGGGGAGGCGCGGCTCCTGGCCCGGGCAGCCACCAACCTCGCCTCCGTGGTGCACCTCCGAGGCAAGGAGTCGCTGGCCGCCAGCCTCTACGCCAATGCGCTCACCGTCTTCCAGGGCCTCGATGATCCGGTCGGGGTGGCCCGGACGTGCCACAACCTCGGGGTGCTGGCGCGGGAGGCGGGGCGCTGGCGGGAGGCGTCCAGCTGGGGCGAACGGGCACTGACCGCGGCGGTTGCGGCCTCGGACGCCGAACTCGAGGGGCAGGTCCGGGCGGGCCTGGCGGCGGTGGCCCTGGGCCTGGGACGCCTGCCGGAGGCCCGCGAGGAACTGGGCCGCGCCGGGCGCCTCGCGGCCCACACCGGGGACCGGATCGGCGCGGCAGAGGTGGCCCGCCTCCTGGGCGAGCTCGAATTGAGGTCCGGGTACCCGGGCGCCGGTCTCGCCGCCGCGCGCGAGGCCTGGCGCACGGCGCATCGGCTCGGGTGCACGCAGGTGGCGGCGGAGGCCGCGGAGCTTGCCTCGCGCTGTTGCCAGGCGCTGCACCACGCCCGGCAGGCCCGGCGGTTCCGCGCCCTGGCTGTGTCCCGGTTTCGCGCCATGGGGGCGGCTCCGGCCCTGCGTCGGGTGATGACGGCCGCTGGCGGCTGACGGCTCGACCCGGGTGCCGCCGCGCGGTAACTTCCCGGCATGGAATTCCAGCCGATTGCCTGGGCCGACCCGGCCGCCATCCGCATCCTCGATCAGACGCTGCTCCCCAATGAGGAGCGGTACCTCACCCTCGAGACGCTCGAGCAGGTGGCCGAGGCCATCCACAGCCTCCGGGTACGCGGGGCGCCGCTCATCGGCATCTCGGCCGCGATGGGCCTCGCGGCACTGGCGGCGCAACTGGGTGCCGCGGCGACCCGGGCCGAGGTGGTCCGGCTCGCGGCGCTGCTCCAGGCCACGCGACCGACCGCGGTGAACCTCGCCTGGGCGCTGGAGCGGATGCGGATCCGCGCGTCGTCCGTCGCGGAAGGCGCGGCGCTGGTCGCGGCGCTGCGCGGGGAGGCCCAGGCGATCTGGGACGAGGATCGCGCGATGTGCCAGCGGATCGGCGAGGCGGGCCTTCCTCTGCTGCCCAACGGCGCGACCGTGCTCACGCACTGCAACGCCGGCGCCCTGGCCACCGGCGGGGTCGGGACCGCGCTGGCGCCGATCTACCTGGCCCACGCGGCCGGGCGGACGATCCAGGTGGTGGCCGACGAGACGCGTCCGCTGCTCCAGGGCAGCCGGCTCACCGCCTGGGAACTGTCCCGCGCCGGCATCCCGACCACCGTGATCGCGGACAACATGGCCGCGAGCCGCCTGCGCCGGGGTGACGTGACCTGCGTGATCGTCGGCGCCGACCGGATCGCCGCCAACGGCGACGTGGCCAACAAGATCGGTACCTACCCGCTCGCGCTGGCCGCACGGGCGCACGCGGTGCCGTTCTACGTCGCGGCGCCGCGCTCCACCTTCGACTTTGCCACCCCGGATGGCGCCGCCATCCCGATCGAGGAGCGTCACGCCGATGAGGTGCGCCACCCCGGCGGGGCCATCCGGCCCACCGCGCCCGCCGCGGCGCGCGTCTGGAATCCCGCCTTCGACGTGACCCCGGCCGCCCTGGTGAGCGGCTATCTCACGGACGCCGGGCTGCTCGACCGGGAGACCCTGGTCCGGCTGCGCGACTAGGTCCGCCATCCGATGCCCGCGATCCTCGCCCTCGACCAGGGCACCACCGGCTCCACCGCCCTGGTGATCCACCACGACGGCCAGGTCCTCGGTCGCGGCTACCGGGAGGTCACCCAGTACTTCCCCGAGCCGGGCTGGGTGGAGCATGATCCCGAGGAGATCTTCCGGATCACCCTCGAGGCGGCGCGGGAAGCGATCGCCGCGGCGGGGGAGCGGCCCGTGGGTCTCGGGATCACCAACCAGCGCGAGACGATCGTCCTCTGGGACCGCGCCACGCTCCACCCGGTGGCGCCGGCCATCGTCTGGCAGGACCGCCGCACCGCCGAGCGCTGCCGGGAACTCCGGTCCCTCGGGCACGAGGCCCGCCTGCGCCAGCGCACGGGCCTGGTCCTCGACCCCTACTTCTCCGCGACCAAGCTGGAGCACCTGCTGCGGGACCCGGCGCTGCGGCGCCGCGCAGGGCGCGGGGAACTCGCGGCCGGCACCATCGATGCCTGGCTGGTGGCTCGGCTCACGGGCGGCCGGGTCCACGTGACGGACCACACCAATGCCTCACGCACCATGCTGTACGACCTCGCGGGGCGGGACTGGTCTCCCGACCTGCTGGCGCTCTTCGGCGTGCCGCGCGAGCTGCTGCCGCAGGTCGTGGCCTCCGCGGGCGTGGTGGGCATGACCGATCCGGAGCACCTCGGCCTGAGCCTCCCCGTCGCCGGCCTCGCTGGGGACCAGCAGGCCGCCCTCTTCGGCCAGGGGTGCGTGGCGGAGGGGCTCGCCAAGAACACCTACGGTACCGGGGCCTTCCTGCTGACCTACACCGGCCAGCGGATGCCGGTCTCCGAACACGGCCTGCTGCTTACCGCGGCCGCGGGGCCGCGGGGAGAGCCGGCTTATGCGCTCGAGGGCAGCGTTTTCATTGCCGGGGCCGCGGTGCAGTGGCTGCGGGACGGCCTCGGCCTGGTGGCCCGCGCGGCGGAGACCGAAGGGCTGGCGCGCAGCGTCGCGGATACCGGTGGCGTCTATTTCGTGCCGGCCTTCGTCGGGCTGGGCTCCCCGCACTGGGAGGCGGAGGCGCGGGGCACGATCGTGGGCCTTACCCGGGGCACCTCGCGGGCCCACCTGGTGCGCGCCGCCCTGGAGGCGATGGCCTTCGCCAGCGCCGACCTCCTGCAGGCCATGACCGCCGATGCCCACCTCGACGTGGCGGCGCTGCGGGTCGATGGCGGCGCCACGGCCAACGACTGGCTGATGCAGTGCCAGGCCGACCTGCTCGGCGTGCCGGTCGAGCGCCCGGACAACGTCGAGACCACCGCCCTCGGGGCCGCGGGCCTCGCCGGCCTGGCCCTCGGCGTCTGGCGCTCGGTGGACGACTTCCTGTCGCACCGGCGCTTCGCCCGCTTCGAACCCCAGCTCGACGCGGCCGGCCGCGCCACCCGCTGGGACGGCTGGCGCCGCGCCATTGCGGCCACCCTTGCCTGGGCCCGTCACCCCGCCTGAGCCATGCCTGATCCCTCGCGCAACTTCGGCTCCGGCTTCTGGCGCCTCGCCGACCCCAAGATCTCGCTGGCCTCATTCGCATCGCTCTTTCTGGGCACGGCGGCGGCGGCGGCCGGCGGCCCCCTTCACTGGGGCTGGCTGGCGGTCACCGTCGCGGGCATCTTCGCCCTGGAGGTGGCCAAGAACGCCTCCGGCGAGGTCTTCGACTACGACTCCGGGACCGATCTCGCGATCCGTCCCGAGGACCGCAGTCCCTTCTCCGGCGGAAAGCGCGTGCTGGTCGATGGCCTGCTCACCCGCGCCGAGACCTGGGCCATCGCCCTCGGGGGATACGCCCTCACCGTGGTGGCGGGGCTCTGCATCGTGGCCTTCCGGGAGCCGAAGGTGCTGTGGCTCGGCGTGGCGGGCATGGGCTGCGCGTACTTCTACCATGCCCCGCCATGGAAGCTCTCGTACCGGGGGCTCGGGGAACTCGCCGTGGCCCTCTGCTACGGGCCGCTCATCGCGGCCGGGGCCTACCTGGTGCAGCGGGGAGAGATGCCGATCGGCATCATCGTGGTCGGCATCCCGCTCGGACTCCTGATCGGGGCCTTCCTGGTCATCAATGAGTTCCCGGATTACCTCGCGGACCGGGCGAGCGGCAAGCGGACCCTGGTCGTGCGCCTGGGGCGGCCCCGGGGCAGCCGGCTCTTTGCCCTCGTGGTGGGCGCGGCCCTCGTCTGGGTGCTGCTCCTGCCGGCCAGCGGGATGCCGCTTGCCGTGCTGCTGGGGCTCGCGGCCGCGGCGCCGGGGCTGCCCGCGGTGCGGACCCTCCTCCGGAATCCGGAGGACACGGCCCGGATCGTTCCCGCGCAGGGGCAGGCGCTGCTGGCCTTCCTCCTGTATGCGGTCGGTACGGGCGCGGGGCTGCTGCTGGGTCGCTGACGGGGAACCCCTGGGGGAAACACACGCGGGGCGGCCGGTGACCGGCCGCCCCGCGTGGTGCTTCCGGCGGGCCCCCGCGGCGCTAGAAGCGCCAGGTGATGCCGCCGTAGAACTGGTTGGTGTTCCCGTCCGGCCCGTTCTCGCGCTGGGCGGAGAATGACATGAACCAGGCCCGGGCGAGGCTCACGTCGAAGTCGAGCCCATACCAGGTGAACTTGCGGATGTTGGTGCCGGCCGCCGGATTGTCCTCGCGCCGCAGCCCGCCGTTCAGGTCCAGGTGCACCGCTTGCCACGGGTCGGCCCCGACCCGCAGCGTATAGAGCTGGCCGTCGAGGGTCGGGTTGGTGTACCAGGTGCCGCGGGTCGTGAAGGAGAGGTGGAGCGGAGTCACCCGGTCCATCCCGAAGGTGCCGCTGTAGGAGGTGGCGTTGCCGGCCGACGCGCCGTCGGATCGTCGCACCTCGCCGCCCACCCGCACCCGCCGCCCGATGATCGAGATGCCGCCCGCGATGCCCTGGCGATAGGCGTCATCGAAGGAGATCGCCGGGTCGAGGAAGTCCCGGTACAACCGGACGTTGCGTCGGTTGTCGTAGGAGCCGTTGAACGCCAGCCACCGGTAGGGCCGGAGCGAGGTGCTGATGTAGGTGCTGGTCCAGGAAATCGACTTCTCCCCCGCAGCCACCTTCCAGTCGCGGTAGTAGTCGACCTCCTGCAGCGCGTACACGGAGAGGGGCCGCGTGCTCACCGACAGCTGGGCAAACCCGAACTCACGATTGGCCTTGCCGTTGGCGTACGAACCCACCGCGCCGGTGGTCAAGGCCCAGATGTTCGGGCTGCCGGGGCGGCTGTGGAACTGGGTATAGGCGCCGAAGTCCTGGATGTCGCGGGAGAAGCCGAGGTCGACCGGCTCCGGTTCCAGGCCGCCGAAGGCCCCAAACGAGAACCGTGAGCCGTTCAGCTCCATCAGGCCGCCGTCGAACAGGCTGATGGAGGTGACGGCGGTCAGGTACTGCCGGCCCACCACCGTGTGGAAGCGGGACCCGGGCGTATTCCAGTGCAGCGCGGCCTGGTACATGCGGGTATGGCCATCCACCGCGCTGGACCCATCGGACCGCGTGGTGGTCGTGCGCCGGGTGCGCAGGTCGACCGCGAGCCCGATGGGGCTGCCGCCGATGCGCTGCCCGTCGAGCCGCAGGTCGGCGGTGGGCTGGCTGAAGCCGCTGTTGGTCGAGTCTTCCTTGGCCACGAAGTAGCGCGCGCCGACCCGGCCGTGGATCCCGGGGCCGCTCAGGCGCCGGGCCCCCTGGCGCCGTGGGGTGGCCACCACGGCGGTCGGCGTGGTGGCCAACGGCTGGCTCGGCACGTAGCGCACCAGCTCACCCACCAGGATGTCGGTGGCGCCGCTCACCACGGTGCAGGAGGCCTGCCGCGAGGAGAGGAACACCACCCGGAGGGTGGCGGCCACCGCCTCGCGGCGGATCACCTGGAGTTCCTGCCCCTCGACCAGGCCGTCGGCCCGGCCGGCGCCGACGTAAATGGAGGTCCCGGCCAGGTAGGTGACCGTGGTGGTGCGGACGGCGCTGCTGTCCTGCGCCGCCAGCGGGCGGAACCCGCCGACGGCGCCCAGCACGAGCCCGGTCGCCAGGAGGCGGCGGGCAGAGTCCATCAGGAACCGCGGGGATGGCATCGCAGGCACTCCGTGCTGATATACGCGTAACCCGACCGGCCCCGGTGCTCGCTGTCCATCGAGCTCTTGTTGTGCTCGTGGCAGGTCAGGCAGGTAAACTGGCCGTAGTCGGTCGGCACCTGGTGGCATTCGCTGCAGGTGCTCCACTTGTTCTTGTGCTTGCCGCTGTAGATCGGGAAGAACTGCCCGTCATGGTCGAACGTCGCGCCGAGCCACGTGGTGGTGGTGTGGCACGAGACGCAGTTGTTGGAGAACCCGGAGGCCGTGTGGTTCGGGTTGGTGGTCTGGTTGTAGTCCGCCTGGTGGCAGCTCACGCAGGTGGTGGGCTTGCCGTTGTAGACCCCGTCGGCGTGGCAGGCGCTGCAGGCGGTGGTGGTGTGCGCGCCGGTCAGCGGGAACTGCGTGGTGCCGTGGTTGAACGTGCCGCCCACCCAGGTCGTCGTGGTGTGGCACGGGGTGCAGGTGGTCGAGAAGCCGGCCGC
Organism: Gemmatimonadales bacterium; assembly: GCA_046327715.1. Taxonomy (GTDB): domain Bacteria; phylum Gemmatimonadota; class Gemmatimonadetes; order Gemmatimonadales; family GWC2-71-9; genus JADJOM01. The sequence continues at coordinate 372,675 of JAXLXY010000001.1, read as the reverse complement.
CTGGTGCGGCGGGTTGGCGGTGCTGTTGTAGTCGGTCTGGTGGCAGCTGATACAGGTCGTCGGCTTGCCGTTGTACACCCCGTCGGCGTGGCAGGCGCTGCAGGTCGCGGTCACGTGCGCCCCGGTCAGGGGGAACTGGGTGGCCCCGTGGTTGAAGATCGCCCCGGTCCACTGGTTGGTGCTGTGGCACGAGGTGCACGTGGTCGAGAACCCGGCCGCGCCGTGGGGCGGGTTGGTGGTGGTATTGTAGTCCGCCTGGTGGCAGCCGATGCAGGTGCTCGGCGTGCCGGTGTAGATCCCGTTCTTGTGGCAGTCCGCGCAGGGCGTGGCCTGGTGGGCGCCGGTCAGCGGGAAGGCCGTCTGGCTGTGGTTGAACGACGCCCCGAGCCACGAGGTGGTGCCGTGGCAGGCGGTGCAGTTGGTCGGGAAGGACGGCAGCGTGTGCTTCGGATTCGTGGTCCCGTTGTAATCCGCCTGGTGGCAGCTGGCGCAGGCGGTGGACTTCCCGTTGTAGACGCCGTCGCCATGGCACTGGGCGCAGGCGGTGGCCCGGTGGGCGCCGGTCAGCGGGAACTGGGTGGCGTCGTGGTTGAACACGGCGCCGGTCCACAGCGTCGTCGAGGTGTGGCAGGCCTGGCAGTCCGTGGGGAAGCCGGCCGTGGTGTGGTTCGGGTTGGTGGTGGCGTTGAACTCGGCCTGGTGGCAGCTCACGCAGGTCATCGGCGTGCCGGTGTACTGCCCGTTCTTGTGGCACTGGTCGCAGGTCGCGGCCCGGTGGTTCCCGGTGAGCGGGAAGCGGGTCAGGTCGTGGTTGATCGTCGCGCCCAGCCAGGCCGTGGTGGTGTGGCAGGTCGCGCAGGTCGTCGGGAAGGCCGGCGTCGTGTGCTTCGGGTTGGTCGTGCCGTTGTAGTCCGCCTGGTGGCACGCCGCACACGCCGTCGACTTGCCCTTGTAGATCCCATCCCCGTGGCACTGGGCGCAGGACGTGGCCTTGTGGGCCCCCGTGAGCGGGAACTGGGTGGCGTCGTGATTGTACACCGCCCCGGTCCACACCACCTCGGTGTGGCAGGCCTGGCAGTCGGTGGGGAAGCCGGCGCTGCTGTGCTTGGGCGTGGTGGTGTTGTTGTAGTCGGTCTGGTGGCAGCTCACGCAGGTGGTGGGCTTGCCGCCGTAGACGCCATCGCCGTGGCACTGCTGGCAGGTCACCGCGCTGTGGGCGCCGTTCAGGGGGAACTGGGTCTTCCCGTGATCGAACCCGGTGTTCCAGGCCGTGGTGACGTGACAGCCCACGCAGTCGGTGGTGAACCCGGCCTGGCGGTGGTTGGGCTGCGTGCTCCGGTCAAACTGGGTCTGGTGGCAGTCCACGCAGTTGAGCGGGGTGCCCTGATAGCGGCCGTTGGTGTGGCACTCGGTGCAGGTCGCCGCGCGGTGGGCTCCAGTCAGGGGGAACCGCGTCGCGTCGTGGTTGAACTTGCCCCGGCCCCACATCACCGTGTTGTGGCAGCCAGAGCAGTCGTGCGGCATGCCGCTGGCCACGTGGTCCGGCGCCTTGGCGGCGCTGTACTGCGGCTGGTGGCAGCTCCAGCAGTCCGCCGACATCGCCACGAACTGCATCCGACCCTGGTCGGTCGGCTTGTGACAGCTGGTGCAGTCGGTGGTGAGGTGGCCTCCCTCGAGCGGAAAGCGCGTCGACTGGTGGGCCCGGGTCATCGTGGAGCGGTCCAGGAAGCTCCGCGGGGTGTGGCAGCGGGTGCAGTCCGCCCCCAGTTCGCCCCGGTGCACATCCTGGTGGCAGCTGGCGCAGGTGGTCGTGGCTTCCTTGAAGTCGAGCCCCTCGTGGCAGCTGCGGCAGCTGGAGGTCTTGTGGGCCCCCACCAGCGGGAAACCGTAGCGGGCATGGTCGAAGACCCGGCTGATCCTGGCCGGCGTCCACCCATCCGAGCGATGGCAGGTCTCGCACTCGAGCGACAGCTCGCCGTGCGGGGAGCGCGTCCGGTTCTGGGCCGCGAGGGGCGCGGCCAGCACCAGCGCCAGGCCAAGCAGGATGAGGCGCCTCATGTGGGCTCCTTGCCGTGACAGCTGTCGCACTTCCCCGAGACCGGCCGGTAGATCAGCCGCTTCGGGTCGGTGCTGGTGAGGTCCGAGGGGTGGCAACGGTTGCAGGGCACGCCTTCATGGCCGCCCCGCAGCTTGAAGGTCGCGTCGCGGTCGTGGTTGAACTTGTTGGCGGGGACGAAGGCATCCTCGCCGTGGCAGGCGTCACAAGCGCTCTTGTCCCGCCGCGCGTCGAACTGGGTCCCGTGGATGGTCTCGTGGCAGTCCGCGCAGGCCTTCTTCGCCTCCAGCCGGAGGGGCCCGAACGTGCTGCCGGCGCGGACCAGCGAGGACCGCCGTCCCGGGGGCCGGCGCTCGAGTTCCTTGTGGCAGGCCGCGCAGGGCGTGGCGCGATGGGCCCCATTGAGTGCGAAGCCGAAGTCCTTGTGTGCGTCGATGCCGGCCGTCGAGGGGGTGAACACCCGGGTGTCATGGCAGGCCGCGCATCCCTTGGCCTTGGCACGCGGGCCCTGCGCCGCGAAGCGGCCCTCGTGCGGATCCACGTGGCAGGCCGTGCACTCCACCTCGGGCACCTTGAAGAGGAAGGTGGCCTTGCCCAGCCGCGCCGTTGCCGCGAGCGGCGGCAAGGCCTTCCGGTCCGCCCCGTGGCAGGCGCGGCACTCGACGTCGGCATGCCGCCCCTCGAGGGCCAGCTTGAGCCGGCCGTGCCGGACCCGGTCGTAGGTGCTCGGCGTCCACCCGTCGACCTTGTGGCAGTCCGCGCACTCTCCCTTGCTGGCCTGCGCGGCCAGCTGTCCGCCGTGGTCGTCCGCGTGGCAGTCGAGGCAGCGGGCAAACAGGGGACGCAGCACCACCTTGGAGGTGCCCCACCGCGCCGCCAGGGCGGGGGTGGCCGCCTTGCCGTGGCAGCTGGTGCACTTCACCGTCTGGTGCTTCCCCTCGAGCGCGTACTTGCTGGTCCGGTGCTGGGCCACGGTGTAGGTCGAGGGCGTGAAGCCGCTCACGGTGTGGCACTTCTCGCAGTCCACGACCTGGCCGGCCAGGGTGGCCGTCTTGTTGTGGGCGTCCTGGTGGCAGGCCCCGCAGGTGGCGAAGGCCGGCTTCTTGAGGGCCGGCGTGGAGAAGTCGCCGTGGCAGTCCACGCACTTGACCGCCGTGTGCTTGGCCCGCAGCGGGTACTTGGTCTTGTCGTGATTGAACCGGTCGCGGTCGATCCGCTTCCAGTCGACCGTGGTGTGGCAGTCGGTGCAGGTGGGGCCGAACTGGCCCTTGTGGACGTCCGTATGGCAGTCCGCGCAGCTCGCGTGCGGCACCGGCTTGTAGACCGGCACCAGGTGGCCCCGCCCATCGGGCTTCGGCCGCAGGGCCTCGGCCAGGTGGCACTTGTCGCACTTCACCTTCTCGTGCTTGCCGTCGAGCGCGTAGCCGGTGGTGTCGTGGTCAAATCCGGGGGTGACGGTCCACTTCCCGGCGTCGTGGCACGCGACGCAATCCGCGCTCTTGCCGAGCGCCCCGCGATGGATGTCCTCGTGGCAGTCGGTGCAGCCGGTCTCGAGCCCCGTCCAGCCGGTGCCGGTCTTGCGCGCCGTGAGACGGGCCGCGGGCGAGACCTGCAGCTTCGTGACGTGGCACTTCTCGCACTTGAGCTCGGCGTGGGACTGCTCCAGCTCCCAGCCCGCCCGCAGGTGGTCGAACCGCTCCGCACTGCCGTCCGGCCACTTCACCATCGGGAAGTCGAGCCCGGCATGGTCGGGGTGGCAGGAGGCGCAGGTGGCCGCCCTCGTGGCCCGGCCGCCGTGGAACCCGCGGTTCCGCTCCGCGAGCCAGCCGATGTCCTTGTGGCAGCTCAGGCAGCGCTCCTTCATGCCCTCGTTCCCGCCCCCGTGACACTTGGTGCACTTGAGCGTGCCCTCGAGCTCGGCGTGTGGCTTCGCCAGCGGGCCGGGTGAGACCTGGCCCTCCAGCCGCGAACCGCGGCCCTGCGCGAGCGGTGCCAACACGAGCCCCAGGAGCAGGATCCCTCCGAGCCGAAGCAGGCGCATCACCAGAACCAGGTCATCCCCATGAAGACCACCACGACCACGTGCAGGGTGACCGCCGCCAGCGCGGCGATCGCGAACGGACGGTGCGCCACGTGCCAGAACCGGAAGACCTCGTGGATCGCCTCCAGCATCCGGGCCTGCTGCGTGAGCGCCATCTCCCGGTTGGCGAGATGCAGCACGTTGGCCAGCGCCTTCCGGTCGAGCTTGGCCCCGGGTCGGTTCGCCACCATGCGCTTCAGGGACCGGGCGGCCTTCCGCCGGTCCAGGTCGTCGCGGAGCATCAGCTGCAGGGTCTTGAGGAGGCCCGCGCCCGCCATGGGCGAGGGATCGGAGCGGAGCAGCGCCTCGACCTGGGGTCCGGCCAGTCCCGAGGCAGTGGCGAGCTCGCCCATGAGCTCACGCCGCTCGGCGGCAATCTCCTCTGCGGTGAGCTCGAGGCCGTCCGCCCGCCGCGGGATATGGACGTAGAGGTAGCGGCCGACGATGCCGCTGGCGCACACCACGATCATCGACCAGAAGCCCAGGCCGATCACCCCGCCGAAGCGCCAGGTGGCGTGAATGGCTGTAATGAACGGGACCACGAGGGCCACGGACACGTGGGAATCCAGCCACTTGGACATCACCCCGGTCCACCCCAGCCAGCGATACTTCTTCCGCAGGGGATAGAGCCAGAGAAAGATGAAAATGACGAACGCAAGAATCCCGGCGCTTTGCCCGATGTACCCGGAGGGGCGCAGCCAGGAGTGCAGCGGGCTGCGGACCCGATCGGAAAGAGGAGCGAAATAGTAGGAACTGCCGGCGATGGTCCCGGCGAGCAGGGCCGTGATCGCGAGGTACACCCAGGCCAGCGAGTGGCCTTTGCGGGCGGGCTTGGCTGCGATTTTCGGAGGGGAAGCGTGCGGCGGGGCGGCCTGGCGGGCGGGCACGCCTCCGGCTTCCGGGGTGGCCGGGAACGGGGTAGGCGAGGAAGCAGACAGAGGCCGGGTCATCACCGCTCGGTCAGAAGTTGAGGCGCGAATTGTCGGGCTTGCCATGCCTCGTTACGGCACAAACCGTGCGAGGTATAAGGGCAGCATCATGAGACTGCACAGGCACTTGGGCTGCTATAACTCGTTGCTGGCACGGCCTGTCTACTCGTGGTGAGAGGCATCACGCGTTCATCTTCTGGCACAGTTCGATCCGGCTGCAACGAAACATTCCTGTTCATGAATAGGGTCCTGTGACGGACAGTCTTATCTACCTCGCCTTCGGACTGATCCTTCTTGCCGCCGTGGCCTCCCACGTCCGGGGGCTCAAGCGCCGGGAGGCCAAGGCCCAGAAGGCCGCCGAGAAGGCGGGCCTGCGGAGCGATGGTCCCCGAGCACAGCACCCCCACATCGACGTGAACTGGTGCATCGGCTGCGGCGCCTGTGTCACCGCCTGCCCGGAAGGGGACGTCCTGGCTGTTATCGGCGGGAAAGCCGCGCTGGTGAACGGGCCCAAGTGCATCGGCCACGGGCTCTGCGCCGACGCCTGCCCGGTGGGCGCCATCGAGATCGTGATGGCGCCTCCCAGCATGACCGCCGACATGCCGGCCCTCAGCCCCCAGTATGAGACCAGCGTGCCGAACCTCTTCGCCGTGGGCGAACTTGGCGGCCTCGCCCTCATCAAGAATGCGGTGAACCAGGGGCGCGATTGCGTCGACGTGATCGCCTCCCGCGTGGCGAGCCTCCGGCGGCGGCGGATCGGCGAGGTGGTGGACGTCGCGATCATCGGCGCCGGTCCGGGCGGGCTGAGCGCCTCGCTCCGCGCCATCGAGAAGAAGCTGACCTACCTCACCCTCGAGGCGGAGGACTTCGGCGGCACCGTGGCCAAGTACCCCCGGCAGAAGCTGGTGATGACCAGCCCGGTCGAGTTCCCGATGCACGGGAAGTGGACCAAGCTCGAGATCACCAAGGAGCAGCTCCTGGCCTTCTGGGACTCGGCCGCGAAGAAGGCCGGCCTCAAGGTGAATACCAGGGAGCGGGTGGATCACATCCAGCTCGAGCCGGATGGGGCCTTCACCATCGAGACGGTCAAGGGCCGCTACCGCGCGCTGGCGGTCGTCCTTGCCATCGGGCGCCGCGGCACCCCGCGGAAGCTCGAGATTCCCGGGGAGGAGCTCCCGAAGGTGATGTACAGCCTGATCAGCGCCGAGTCGTACACCGGGAAGAACATCCTGGTGGTCGGCGGGGGAGACAGCGCGGTCGAGGCGGCGATGGGACTGGCCTACCAGAAGGGGAACAAGGTCACCCTGTCCTACCGGAAGGACGTCTTCAGCCGGCTCAAGGAGCGCAACAACCAGCGTATCCGCGAGTGCATCAAGAGCGGCAAGCTCACCGTGATCTTCAACTCCCAGCCGGTGGAGATCCGGGAGCAGTCGGTGGTGCTGCAGGTGCAGGGGGGGCAGCGGGAGATTCCCAACGACTACGTCTGGGTGTTCGCCGGAGGCACCCCGCCCAACGCCTTCCTGGAGAAGATCGGGGTCCGGCTGGGGCAGACCGACCTGGCGGCCCGGGCCCGGGCGGAGTCGCGCGAAGTGGCCTGATCGGGAGTATATTTCTCCCTGCAGCCCCCAGCCTGAGGATGACCACATGAAGGCAGGAACGAAGTTCTTGATCGGCGCGGGCATCATCGTCGGGGCCACCAGCCTCCTGATGGCCCAGGGCGTCAAGCAGTTCGGCCAGTACTCCCTCAAGCCCTCCGAGCTCGCCCAGCGGGTGGAGCGGGACCCGAGCCTCTACGAAACGGGCGTCAAGATGGAGGCCAAGGTCGTTCCCGGCACCATCAAGCGGGACGCCGCCAGCCAGACCATCCAGTTCTCGGTCAGTGACGGGCTCAAGACCATCCCGGTCACCTACCGTGGGCTGGCCCCCGATACCTTCACCGACGCCCAGGAGATCGAGGTCGTGGTGGAGGGGCGCCTGAGCAAGGATGGCGTGTTCCACGCCACCACCCTCCTGGCCAAGTGCGGCTCGCGGTACGAGGCCCAGTACAAGGAAGAAGGCAAGCAGGCCTGAGTCTTCGGGGTCGCCACCGCGGCTCCCGGTACCCGATGCACGAGGGGGTGGGCTTCCGATCGGAAGCCCACCCCCTCGTGTTTGAGCCGATCCCCGACCGCCCGAGTCTCAGTCGCCGGAGGGAATGTTCCGGCCGTGGCAGGCCGAGCAGGTCTGCGGGTTCTTGCGGCGCAGCCGCTCCGGGTCGAACCCTGGGCCGTGCGGGTTGAACCGCCGGGTCTGGGCCGAATGGCAGGCCAGGCAGTCCCGCTCGGTGTGGCAGGTGACGCAACTCTCCAGGTTCTGACGCGCCGCGGTCCCGTGGCTCAGGAGGAACGAGCCCCGCGAGTCATGGTAGCCGCCGGCGAGGGCCCGGCCGGTGCCCGCCAGCCCGGACTGCTCGTGGCAACTGGCGCAGAAGTTCGCCTGGTTGTGGCAGGTAGTGCAGTCCGACTCGCGCGAGAACGCAGCCGCCGGGTGCCGCACCAGGAATCCGGCGGCGTGATAGCTGCCCTCGGCGCCGGCGGCGGGCCGGTGACAGTCCAGGCACTCGGTCCGGGCGTGGCACGCCGCGCAGGTCTTGGGCGAGGCGCTGGCTTCCGGGCCGTGCATGTCGGCGAAGCGCACCGTGTGGCTGGCCGGCTTCTTCCGCTCGATCCTCGCCCCGATCCCGCGTCCGGCGCCGGCGGCGGGCATGGCCACGGCCACGGCCGGCTGGGACCGGTGGCACGCGATGCAGCTCTGCTGGGTATGGCAGGACGCGCAGCTCTCCGGATCACGCCGGGACGCGGCCCCGTGCCGCGCCAGGAAGGTCCCGGCCTTGTGACCTGCCGGTGCCTCCAGCTTGGCCTCGATCGCCGTGGAGCGCGGATCCGGGGCCAGCGCCTGGATGAGCCGGACCTCCGGCGCGTTGACGTGGCACTGGGCGCAGAAGTCGCGCGCATGGCAGGTGGCGCAGTTGGGAGAAACATCCCATTGCCCGCCGGCGGGGGGCTTCGCGGCCTGGCCGTGCCCCTTTTCGGTGAGGAAGTCCTTGGCCTCGTGGTTGGCCGGTACCTCGAACTTGGCGATCCGTTCCCGGGGCAGGGTGGTGGCTTCCGCGAGCGTGAGATGGCAGGTGGCGCAGGCCGTGTCGGCCGCCGCCAGGTGCTTCTCCGGCAACTCGTGGCAGGAGCGGCACTCGGCCGACCGGGTCCGGGCCACCGCCATCCACTTCCCGTCGGAGGCGATGTGGCACGACCGGCAGGCCAGCGTGGAATCCGCCGGCAGCTTGGCGGCCGCGGCCTCCCCGTGGCGCGCGTGGGTGAAGCGCAGGTTGGTCGGTGGCTCCCGGGTGGGCGCCGTCCAGTTCACCTTCTCCTCGACCTTCCCGTCGTGGCAGCTGGCGCAGGACTCCACGGTGGGCCACACGGCCCGCGTGGTATCGGCGATGCCGGCGTGGCAGCTCTCGCAGCTCGGGAAGAGCCTAGCGTGCTTCTCGTGGTCGAATCCGTCCTTCTCGAGGGCGGAGACCCCCGCCGCGCCCGCGAGCAGCGCCCCGGTCAGCAGGAGGATGCGTGGCAGGTTCATCGGCCACGCTCCCGGCGGATGGCGGGGGGCAGCGGCATGTGGTCGGCGGATGAGCCGAAGACCCAGCTCAGCCCGGCCCGGAGCCGCGTCTGTGACCAGTCGATGCTCGAGGCGTCCCCGCGGCGCCGGTTCTCGTCATACCGGGTGGCCGCGAGCGACAGCCGCAGCCGGTCGTTGGGGCGGAGGTCGAAGCCCACCCCGTACCAGGTGAGCGCCGGATCCTCGTTGCGGAACTCCAGCGGCCGGACCAGGTGCCCCCCCTCGGCGGTGACCGATACCGCCCGGCTGGGGCGCCAGCTGATGCTCCCCTCGCCACCCTGGGAGGCGGCGCCCGGGCCGAACTCGGCGTGGTACCCGCCATCGACGCTCCAGGCCTCGGAGAACGCGTAGCCCAGGCCGGTGTTCCAGCGCCAGCCATCCTTCTCCTCGCTGACCAGGGGCGAGGTGGCCTCCGCGTCGTCGTACTGATAGCGCTCGCCGCCGGCGCGGAGGGTCAGGCCGTGGAGCGGGGTCACCCAGATGGAGCCGTTCACGGCGTTGTACGGCACGGGACTGAAGACTCCCCAGATGGTCCAGAGGTCGAAGTAGGGACGATAGCGGCGGACGCCCGCCGCGGCGCCGCCCCAGGTCCGGGTGTGGCGCAGCGTGAGGTCGGAGCTGCCCCACCAGCCGTAGGCAAGGTCGTATTCCGTGCCGCCGGTCAGGCTCCACCCGGTGAAGGGCCGCACGGTGGCCGACAGCGCGGCGCGCTCGGAGACGAGGTTCCGCGGGTCCCGATCGACCTCGCGGAGGTAGTCGAGGCGGGCCTCGATCCGGGTGGTCTGCCACTCGAGCGCGGCGCCGGCCATGAGCTGCCGCTGGCGAGGCTGGAATTCGTCGAGCGGGTTGAGCACGTCACTCGTGACCGGCAGCGCGGTGGCCCGCGCCAGTCCGTAGCCGCCGTAGCCGATCACCGCGAGGCCGGCGGACGGGATGCGCCAGGAGAGCCGGGCGCCGTCGTACCCATTGTAGCCCAGCCGGGAGCGCTCGACCTGCCGGCCCAGGCGGCCGGTGAGGCGGGCGGAAGCGTACTCGCCATACCCTTCATTGAGCTGCAGGGCGGGCTTGGTGCCGGGCCAGACCGCCGAGGAACCGAGGTCAACACCGAGCCGGCCGTTGAGGTGCAGGCTCACCCCTCGGAGCCCGAAGCCCCAGGCGGTCAGGTCGACGCTCGAGGTGAGCGGCCCGCCCCGGCGTACGGCGCCCTCGCGGAAGTAGCTGCAATGGGTCCGGCCACGGATGCAGGTCACCGCGTAGCCGTCGGGAGTCACCAGTCCGCCGGTGGCGCTGGTGTCCACGCTGCCCACGAGAATGCTGTCCAGCTTGACGCCGCGGTAGGCCGCGCTCTGCACGCGGGTATCGAACCGGACCAGGTACTCCTGGGCGGAGGCGGGGGCCGCACCCAGCAGGGCCAGCCCGAGCAGCAGGATCGTCGGGCGCGCGGTCATCGCGTGCTCCGGGCCCGGAGCAGCCGTGGGCGGTAGTCGTCCGGGTGCGCCTGGAGGTGACAGGTGGCGCACTCCTTTTCGGGGTAATGATCCACCGCGGGCCCGTGGCAGGCCAGGCAGAACGAGCGCGTCGGCCGCAGGGAGGCGATCCGGTCCGTAGTATGGCAGGCATCGCAGGCCACGTGGGTCCGGGCCGGCGCGCTATGGGCCGTGACGCTCTGGGCGGTCCGGTGGCAGGCGCCGCAATCACGCCCGGCCTCATGGTGTTCCTCGTGGCAGCCCTTGCAGCTCAGTGCGGAGTCGACGACGGCGAGGCTCACCCGCTGGGCGTGGCAGGCGATGCAGCTCACCGAGTCGTGCGCCGCGTGGGCGAACCCGGTGGTGCGCTCGCGCGCCGGCTTGCCGGCCGCGGCAACCGTGAAGGTCACGGCGGTGGCGGCGGGGAGGCTCGCCTTCTCATGGCAGCTGGTGCAGTCGCTCTTCTCCGGCGCCTGGTGATGGCAGATCTGGCAGCCGCGTGGCTGCTCGAAGGTCAGGGTCTCGCCTGTGGAAGTGGAGTGGCAGGTCAGGCAGGCGAGCTTCTTGTGCGTCGGGTGGGAAAACGAGTCAGCCGGAAGGGGGGGCAGCGACGCCACCCCCCGTTCCGGTGGATCGTCGTCGGGGGGGGCATCGCCCTTCACCTTGCTCGGCCGCTCGTGGAAGACCGGATCCTCATGGGGCGGTGCGGCGGACTGCAGCGCCTTGAGGGTGTCGAACGGCATGGGGGGCTTGAGCCAGTGGCCCCCCGGCCGCGAGCGGACGTTTTCATGACAGCCGGTGCAGTCGCTGGCATCCACCCGCGAGCTGTGCGGGTTGTGGCAGGTGATGCACTTCTCGCCCTGCTTCTTGTGCTGGGCGCCCACGTGGAAGGGGATCTTCTTCCAGTCGGCGTGGCATCCGGCGGTGGCGCAGGACTGCTTGGTGTCGGAGGCCACCTTCTGCTTGTGCGGGTTGTGACAGGTGCCGCAGGAGCCGCCGTGCGGGTCGTCGATGGACGTGAAGCTGGGCAGCTGGTCCTTCATCTGGTGGCAGGAGAAGCACTCCTCCATGCCCGGCCGCAGCGCCCCGGCGGCCGAGTCCCGGGTGGCCAGCAATGCCACCGGCCGGCTGAATTCGTGACACAGGGTACAGTGCAGGTCACTCTGCCCCTGCATCTTGCCCAGGACGATCTTGGTCTCGTCGGTAAGGTGACACCCCTTCTGCACGCAGGTGCTGTCCGCCGGCAGGAACCGGTGGGCGGTCCGGGCGTGGCAGGTGAGGCACTCCACCTTGTCCTTGAGCGCGCTGGAGTCGGACTCGAAGTGGGTCCGGTGCCCAGCGGTGGTGGCGATGGTCTGCCAGGTCTCCTTGGCGGCGCCCTGGACGTGGCAGCCCTCGCAGGTCTTGCGGGGCACCTTGCCGTGCTCCGGGATCTTCTCGTCCCGGACGCCCGACATCCACAGCACCATCTTCACCGCCTCCTTGGCGGGCTGGAGCGCGTGGCAGGTGTGGCAGTTGATGGTGTCGTGCTTGCCCTCGAGCTTGGGCACCAGCGAGTAGTAGCCGGTGTCGGGCTGCACCCACGCCTGGCCACTCGGCACGAAGATGTGGCAGCCGTTGCAGAACCGGCGGTCCGTCTCCATGAAGTGGAAGCCTTCGTAGCCCGCGAAGGCCGCGGCCAGGACGGCGAGGAAGGCCGACCCGACCATGGCCAGCTTGACGGCCTGACTCCGGGTAGCCAGCCAGTGGAGGATTGCCTGCCGCTTGGGCCAGAGCCACCGCAGGATGAAGAACGCGATGACGGCGCCCACGGCCACGCCACCCCACATGATCCAGGGTTCCTGCTGGAACACGAACTGGATGACGGGGGTGACCTTGTCGCCGAAGATGGTCTTGTCCACCAGCGAATCCACGGGGTGGATGCCCTGGGGAGTGACCGAGTCCTGGATTCCGGGGAACCCAAGAACAGCCGCCCCGGCAAGGCGAGCCTTGCCGGGGCGGATGGTGCCTGCGTGTTGCAGAGTCATTCAGTTAGCGCGAGCTGAGTGGGACTGCCGCTCCACGGGCCTTCGCCTTGGCCAGCCCCTGCGCCATCATGGCCTGGACACTGGCCGGCGGCGCCGGGAGGAAGGGGTACTGGGCCTGCATCGCCGTGATCGTCACCGCCAGCTGGCGCTGGGCCAGGAAGGGGTTGTGGGCGCCGAAGCTGTTGTCGGGGTGGCTGGTCAGCCCCTCGCCCCACAGCTGGGCGTTGAACCACGCGCCCTCGGCCACGCTGATGAAGTTGTCGTTGTTGGTGATTTCGGCCTTGGGCACCAGGGAGAGGTACCCGCCGTCGGTGGCCGAATCAACCTTCTTGTCGCCATCCACGTCGACCCAGAGCTGGTCCACGAGGGCCTTGAGGACGGCGCGGCTGGCGCTGAGGGCGTTGGCCGCGGCGGCCGGGTTGGCATGGCAACCACTGGCCGTGCAACCGGACCAGTTGCGCGAGGCGGCGTCGTAGGCACAGGTGTTGTCCGAGCCGGGCAGCGGATTGCCCTGGGCGTCGGCGCAGGGGATCGGGCGGAACAGGTGCCCGACCGACTGCAGCTGGAAGGCGCCCGAGGTGTCCGTGACGGTGAAGGCGTTCACGTGACAGCCGGCGCAGAGGCGCGGGTTGAGCGTCGGGTCGCCGTGGCTCGTGGCCTGCGGCGTGGTGTCCTGGCCGGAGGGCCACCAGCCAGCCGTGCCCAGCAGCGCCGGACCCTGCGGCCCGTGCGGGCCGGAGTTGGCGGCCGTGAGCTCGAACCGGCGGGAGTGACACTTCATGCACAGGTTGTTCTCGAGCGTCGGGTCGTCGATCGGGAACCGCAGCTCGCCCGGGTTGTCGTTGCCGTGGGGGTCGTGGCAGACCGCGCAGGTGATGCCCAGGGCGTTAGTGGTGTCGACGACGTCGTTCTTTTCCTTGTAATTTGCCGTCACGCCCCAGGCGCGCAGCACGCCGCGGCCTTCATGGCAGGGCTGGCAGGAGGCGTTGGTCGAGGCGTGGGTATTGGCCTCACCGTGGCGGGATTCACGCCACTGCTCCACGAACGGGTGGTGCACGCCGCTGTGGCACTCGGCGCAGGTGCCGGAGCCCAGGGACCCGGTGTCGGCCTCTGCGCTGGCCAGCGGGGCGGCCGAGGCGTCCGGGGTCTTCACGTGGGTTTCGCCCGGGCCGTGGCAGCTCTCGCACTGCACGTCATGGTACGCCTTGTCCGGGGTCTTGTCGTACCCGGCGGCGCTGTCGACCGCATTCCCGTACTCGCTGACCGTGTGGCACCCGAAGCAATAGGAGGCCGAGTGCCCGGAGTTGATGAGCGTCGCGTAGGCGCCCGAGTGGGCATGCTTGGTCCAGTCACCCTGGTGATCCACGTGACAGTTGCCGCAGGTGGTCTGCTGCTCGTTGGCCGAGAAGTAGCCCAGGAAGCCGCTCGCGGCATCCGGCGGCGGGTTGAAGGGGGGACGGTCGCGGTAGACCGTGTCAGTGCAGGCGCCCAGCCATGCAGCGGCTGAAACAAGCAGCGCCAGGGACCCGAGGCGGGACAGGATCGGCGTTCTACGCATAGGCGTTAACCGTGTTGTAAGGGTTTCGCGCCTACAGTAAGCCATTCCGGATAATGGTCAAGACATTTCGCGGTGAGACTTTCTTCATGGATTCTCTAACTTCTTCTCATCCACGATGTTCTTCATATCCGAGCGCTGAACCTTGGGCAGATCCGGCGCTTGCATCGGGCCCGCCGGGACCTAGCTTTCGTTCTCGTTCCGGGTAGTCGGCTTTCGTTCACTTCCCTAATGTCCTCGCCTCTTTTCATCGGAGTTCCCTGGTGAGTGCCACCTGTCCCAGTTGCGGCAAGGAATCCGGCGGCAAGTTCTGCCGCCATTGCGGCGCGACCCTCGAGGCGCGCTCCTGCGGCCGGTGCGGTCAGGCCCTCGCCCCGAACGCCCGATTCTGTGCCAGCTGCGGCTCGCCGACGGCGGCCGCGCCCGCCGGGCCGGCCGGCAATCCCATTCTCTGGTTTACGGCGGGCGGGCTGACGGTGGCCCTGGTGGGCGCGGCGGTGCTCGCCCTCTCCAGGGGAAGCACGCCACCCGCCGCGGCCGCAGCGGCGCCGGCCGCTCCCGGGGCGGATGAGCCGAGCGCGGTGGACATCGCGAACATGACCCCGCGGGAGCGCTTCGATCGGCTCTTCAACCGGATCATGCGCTCGGCCGAGCAGGGTGATGCCAACACCGTCACCAGCTTTGCCCCGATGGCCCTGCAAGCCTACGGCATGCTCGACACCGTCGACGCCGACGCGCGCTACCACGCCGCGCTCATCATGCTCCACACCAGCGACGTCGATGGCGCCCGCGCCCTGGCCGACACCATCCTCAAGCAGCAGCCCGGGCACCTCTTCGGCTACGTCATCAAGGGCACCATCGCGCGGTTCCAGTCGGACCAGGCCGGCCTCAAGAAGAGCTACGCCGACTTCCTGGCCCACTACGACGTCGAGTCCAAGAAGGCCCGTCCCGAATACAGTGAACATCCCCGCGCCCTCGAGGAATTCCTCAAGGCCGCGCAGGCCGCCCGCGGCCAATCCTAGGCTGGAGCCCCTCCCATGACCCTCCTCGGCCAGTTTGCCCTCTGGGCCGCGTTCCTGCTCGGCGGCTGGGCCGCCGTGGTCGGCTTCTCCGGCCGCTGGCACGGCCGGCCCGAGCTGGCGCTTTCCGTCACCCGGGCGGTCTACGCCCTCTTCGGCGTGCTGGTGGTCGCGGCGATCTCCCTCTGGAAGGGGATCATCGCCCACGACTTCAACATCGAGTACGTCGCCGCCTACACCTCCCGCAACCTGCCCGGCTACTACCTGGTGTCGGCGTTCTGGGCCGGCCAGAAGGGCTCCCTGCTGTTCTGGGCGATCGTGCTGTCGTTCTTCGCGGCGCTGGCGCAGTGGCTCACGCCGGCGCGGTACCGGGCGCTCATGCCCTACGTCGCCGCGGTCACCAGCTCGGTCACGGTGTTCTTCGTGATGGTGATGCTGTTCGCCTCGAACCCGTTCGAGCGGCTGCCCTTCACGCCGCCCGACGGCAACGGCCTCAACCCGCAGCTGCAGAACATCGGCATGGTGATCCACCCGCCGATGCTCTACCTCGGGTACATCAGCATCACGCTGCCCTTCGCCTTTGCCATCGCGGCGCTGCTCTCGCGCCGGCTCGACACCGGCTGGCTGCAGGCTATCCGCAAGTGGACCCTGATGAGCTGGCTCTTCCTCTCCATCGGCATCACGCTGGGCATGTGGTGGGCCTACGTGGAGCTGGGCTGGGGCGGCTACTGGGCCTGGGACCCGGTGGAGAACGCGAGCCTGCTGCCGTGGCTGACCATGTCGGCGTTCCTCCACTCGGTGATGATCCAGGAGAAGCGCGGGATGCTCAAGCGGTGGAACATGACCCTGATCATCGGGTCGTTCCTGCTCAGCATCTTCGGCACCTTCATCACCCGCAGCGGCGTCATCGCCTCGGTGCACAGCTTCACCCAGTCGAATGTCGGCTACTTCTTCCTGGGCTTCCTGGTGACGGCCGCCATCCTCTCGTTCACGCTGCTCTACACCCGGTGGGACCGGCTCGAGGCCGACGTCCAGCTGGAGAGCATGGTGAGCCGCGAGGCGGCGTTCCTCTTCAACAACCTGCTGCTGGTGGGCATCGCCTTCTCGGTGCTGTGGGGCACGCTCTTCCCGATCCTCTCCGAGGCGGTCCGGGGCACCAAGATCTCCGTGGGCCCCCCGTTCTTCAACAAGGTGAACGTGCCCCTCGGCCTGCTGCTGCTGGGCCTGACGGGGATCGGGCCGCTCATCGCCTGGCGCAAGGCCTCGACGGCCAACCTCAAGCGCCAGTTCACCTGGCCCTTGGCGACCGGGGCGGTGGTGGCGCTGGTGCTGCTGGCCTTCAAGGTGACCGACTTCTATGCCCTGATGGCCCTGGCGCTGGCCGGCTTCGTGGTGGGCACCCTGACCCAGGAGTTCGTCCGCGGCACCCGGGCCCGGCACCGGATGTACGGCGAGTCGATCCCGACCGCGCTGCTCCAGCTGGTGGCGCGCAATCGGCGTCGCTACGGCGGGTACGTGGTGCACCTGGGGATGGTGATCTACTTCGCGGCCTTCGCGGGCTATGCCTTCAAGACGGAGATGGAAGCCACCCTGCGGCCCGGTGACTCCGCCACCCTCAAGAGCCCCTTCGGCCACACCTACACCTTCACCCACCTCGGGGTGTCGCAGTTCGAGCAGCTCAACCGCGTGGTGACCCAGGCCTCGGTGCAGGTCACCAAGGACGGCGCCCCGGCAGGCGTGATCAACTCCGAGAAGCGGCAGCACTTCTCCGAACCGGCGCCGGGCGTGCGGCAGAAGTCGTTCGAGCCCTCCACCGAGGTGGGCATCCGGAGCACCATGCAGGAGGACCTGTATATCGTCTACGCCGGCTCGGTGGAGGGCACGGAGGAGGCGGTGTACCGGTTCACGATCAACCCGCTGGTGCTCTGGGTGTGGATCGGCGGCGTCGTGCTGGTGGTCGGCGGGCTGATCACCATGTGGCCGGGGGGCACCGGCGGCGCCGTGGCCCGGCCGCGCCAGGCGGGCTACGAGGTGCAGCTGGCCGGCAGCGGCGGGGCGGGAGCGTGACCATGAACCGACGGGGGTTTCTCGGTGGCCTGGGCCGCGCGGTGGCGGCGGGCGCCGCGGTGTCCGGGCTCGGGCCCCGCGCCGGGGCGGGGCAGGGACAGGAGGTGCTGCCGGGGCAGGGCGAGGCGGGCACGCTCCGGGACCCCGCCTCCGCCGGCCGGTCGCGGGAGCGGGTCACGGCGCACGACAACGACGCCATGATCACCGGCGTCGAGAAGCGGATGCAGTGCACCTGCGGCTGCACCCTCGACATCTACACCTGCCGGACCACCGACTTCACCTGCACGTATTCCCCGGCGCTGCACAAGGAAGTCGTGGCGCTGGCGCAGGACGGCAAGACCGCGGAGGAGATCGTGGCGGCCTTCGTGGAGAAGTACGGCGAGAAGATCCTGATGGCTCCCAAGCCCGAGGGATTCAACATCGCCGGCTATGTGGTGCCCGGGGTGGCGATCATGCTGGTGGCCGGGGCGATGCTGGTGATCCTGCGCCAGCGGACGCGGTCCCTGCAGCTCCGCACCGCCAACGCGGCCGCCGGCGAGGCCGCGCCGGTGGCGCCCGGTGCCCTGCGCGCCGTCAACGCCGCGCCTGCGGCCTCGGCCGAGGAGCTGGCCCGACTCGAACGCGAACTGCGGGAGCTCGACTCGTGATGCTCGCTGAAGTCCTGGCCGCCGTGCTGGTGGGCCTCGTCGTGGTGGCCGCCATCATCAGCCCGCTGACCCGCCCCGGCGTGACCGCCCCGCCCGGGGCGGACGAGCCCGAAGACCTCGACGAGACGCCCAAGGGGATCGCCCTCGCGGCGCTCCGCGAGATCGAATTCGACCGGGAGACCGGCAAGCTCTCGGACGAGGACTACAACACCCTCAAGGGCCGGTACACGTCCGAGGCGCTCGCCATCCTCCGCCAGGAGGAAGGGCCGAAGGCGCCCGCCGCCGGTGAGCAGCCGCCGGAGGCCGCCGGAGCGCCCGGCGATCCGGTCGAGGCCCTGATCGCCGAGCGGGTGAAGAAGCTGGCCGGCTCCACCATCCGGTGCCCTGGCTGTGGTCCGCGGCCGGAGACGGACGCCCTTTTCTGCTCCGGCTGCGGACGGTCGCTCACGGTGGGAGGGTGCGCCAGCTGCGGGTCTCCCCTGGTGCCGGGCAGCCAGTTCTGCGAGGGATGCGGCACCGCCGTCGCCCGCTGACCGCCGTCACAACCCGATCCGGAGTCCTGCGCCCACGCCGAGGGTGCGCAGGCTCCGGATCTCCGCTTCCGGGGGGAGCGTCTTGCGCTGGAACGGGGACCCGCCGAGGCTGCCGAGGACCCGATTCTCGATCTCGACCCGGGCCCCCAGCGGGAAGCGGAGCGCCAGGGCCGCCTGGAAGGCGAAGGTGGTCCGGCCGCCATAGCCGCCCAGCTCCCAGTGGTCCACCGCCGGCCCGCCGAGCAGGGTGAGGGTGGCCGCCCCCAGGCGCGCCAGGCGTCGCCCCAGGAGCAGGGCGGCGCGATAGCGCGTCACGTCGGCGGTCCGGTCGTCGAGCTGAAGCTCGTCGGTCGCGGCGCGCAGGGCGCCACTGCCATAGCCCAGCTCGACACCCGTCTCCCAGGCGCCCCACCGGCGGTGGAGGCCGACCGCCATGGACACGCGGGAGGCCGGCCGCACCTCCACCTCGGTGCCGGGGATGGTCGAAGTATCCGCGGAGGCACCGCCGAACGTCTCGAGGGCGGCGCCGACCTGCAGGTGCCAGCGGCGGTCCGGGGCCTGTCCTGCGAGGGCGGACGCCGTGAGCAGGAGTCCGGTGACCAGCCAGGTCGATCGCATGCGTGCCTTCCTCGGGTTCGGGGATGGCCGGCGGGGCGGGCCCGCCGGCCTGGGGGTCACTTCATCTGCAGGTTGATCCAGCCGTTGGTCGCGTTGTCGTCGGCCCGGAGGATCCAGTTGTAGCCCGGGTGGAACTCCCCGACGACCTTGTCCTCCATCGCGTTCCCGATCAGGTCGTCGTTGGTCTTGATCACGGCGGCCAGCTTGCTCAGGAACTTGCGCAGGCTCCGTCCCGCCGCGAGGAACTTGGAGACGCCCCCGGAATCGATGGCGCCGGTGACGTCCTGGTACAGCGGGCCGATCGTGCCCACAAAGCTGGACCAGCGGTTGTCGTCGATCCGGATCTCACAGGCGGTGTCATCGTCTTCGAGGGCCACGATCCGGAAGGTCTCGCCGGGGTGGGCCTGGTGGTAGGTATTCATCTCCGCCTGGCTGAACAGGAGTACGCTGCCCGACCAGTCGGTATCCCCGTCCCACAGGTACGGGCTCGGCTGGTGTTCGGCCGAGCAGCGGTACTTGGTGAGCGAGTCGCTGGTCCCCAGCTGCCCCAGAACCTGGATCTCAAGCTCGGGGCTGCCCTTCAACCAACTCTCAAAATCGTCCACGAAGTGGGCCTTGGTCATGTACAGCCCCGGGGCCACCAGGGACCCACCGCCGCCACAGGGGGTACCGGGCAGGCAGGTGGCGTCGCCCAGGACCGGGGGGGGCTGGTCGAAGTCGGTCTCGACCGGCACCACCGCCAGCACGGGAGTCTGCGGCGGCCGGGTGGGATCGAGCAGGTGGCGGCCGCCGTGCAGGTCGAAGGCCACGGGCAGGTCGCCGTCGCGCGCCGCGGTGGCCACGAGCAGGCCGGCGTCGCCCTGCCAGCGCTGCCGATGGGACGGCACCGGGAGGTACACCTCCAGGGCCTGTGCGGCGCCGAGCACGGAGTCGGTCCGGCGGTCCGGCTCGCCGTTCAGGCGGGCGACCGCGCGCAGCTCGGCGCCGCCCTCCCCGGCCAGGGTGCGCTGCAGGTGCAGCTTGTGTTCAGGGTAGGGGGAGGCCTCCAGGCGGGCGCGGAAGCGCGAGCGGAAGGCCGGATCGCCCAGGGCCACGGCCAGGCGCCGGGCCAGGCCTTCCAGCTGGGCGGTCTCGGGGCTGACCGTAATGCCCGGGGCCACCCGGGCCGCGGGGTGCTCCGGGGTGGCGACGGGGTCGGGGCCGGTGCAGGCGGCCAGCAGCACGGTGCCGGCCGCGCAGGCGAGGAACAGGCGGGATGACATGATGCCCTCTCAGGTTGGGGTGATGTGCGGTGGATCCGCCCGCCCAACCTCCGGCCGACCTCATGAATCTGTGGGCTCGCCGAAACGCCGTGCGGCGCGAAAAACGGCGTGACGCCTCGGCCCCGGTCGCTAGATTGGGTGGCAGACGCCCATCCGTCCGGAGCCCCCGCATGTTCACCCGCGATGACCTTGAGGCCACCAGCCGCTGGCTCGGCGGCCTGGTGCCGCCGACGCCCCAGATCGCATGGCCGCTCCTGGCCGAGCGCTACGGCGCCGCCGAGGTGTGGGTCAAGCACGAGAACCACCTGCCCACCGGCGCCTTCAAGGTGCGGGGCGGGCTGCACTACCTGGAGCACCTGCGCCGCGAGGAGCCGGGCTTCACGGGGGTCGTGACGGCCACGCGGGGCAACCACGGGCAGAGCATCGCCTTCGCGGCGCGGCGGCTGGGGCTGCGCGCCGTGATCGTGGTGCCGCAGGGCAACAGCCGGGAGAAGAACCGGGCGATGCGTGCGCTCGGCGCCGAGCTGGTGGAGGCGGGGCACGACTTCCAGGCGGCCCGCGAGCACAGCCTGCAGCTCGCGGAGCAGGAGGGGCTGCACCTGATCCCCTCATTCCACCCGCTGCTGGTGCGCGGGGTGGCCACGTACGGGCTGGAGTGGCTCCGGGCGGTGCCCGGCCTGCACACGGTCTACGTGCCGATCGGGATGGGTTCGGGCATCTGCGGCGTCATTGCCGCGCGCGACGCGCTGGGCAGCGCCACGCGGGTGGTGGGGGTGGTGGCGGAGCGGGCGCCGGCCTACGCGCTGTCGTTCGAGGCGGGGCGCCCGGTGGCAACCGAACGCGCCGACACATTCGCGGACGGCATTGCCACCCGGTCACCCGACCCCGAGGCGCTCGCGATGATCCGGCGCGGCGCGGAGCGGGTGGTGCAGGTGAGCGAGGACGGCCTGCGGGAGGCGATGCGGGCGTACTTCAGCGACATCCACCAGGTGGCGGAGGGCGCCGCCGCGGCGCCGCTGGCGGCGCTGGCGCTGGAGCGGGACCGGATGCGGGGACGGAAGGTGGGGGTGGTGCTGAGCGGCGGGAACATCGATCGCGAGGCATACGCCGGGATTCTCGCGGGGCGATAGCCGCCGGTCCGGCCCCCGCGGCCTTCGGGGCCTAGAACTCCATGGCCTCGATGCGCCGCAGGCCGAGGCGGAGCGGGATGATCGTGGCGGCGATGCAGACCACCACCACCGCCACCAGCGAACCCACCATCCACGGCCCGGGCACCGGGGCGTAGCCCTGCAGCTGCGCCCGGAGGTAGCCGAGGACGGGGGCGGCCTCGAGCACCAGCACGATCCCGAGCAGCACGATCGCCGACATCATGAACACCATCCCGCCGAAGCTCGTCGGGATCTGGGCCGCGTTCTCGGTGTCGAAGCGGGGGTAGAGCGCCCCGAAGCCCAGGGCCATGGCGCTGATCGCGAAGGTGAGCATCACGATGGTGCCCAGGCTGATGGCCATCATGAACGGCGAGGCGCGCAGCAGGACGTTGGTGCTGAAGGTGATCGCCAGCGCGAGGACGAGCAGCGGCAGGGTGCCCGTCCAGTACTTGCTCCACAGCAGGGCCTTGAGGTCGAGCGGGCTCGAGCGGAGCAGCCACATCTGCTTGCCCTCGAGCGACACGGCGGGGAAGACGAACCGCGCCGCGATGGCCGCGAGCACGAAGCCCGCCAGCCCGAGGTTGAGGAACACCACCAGCGACACCAGGAAGACCGGGACCTTCTCGCCGGAGAAGAGCGGCAGGGACTTGATGTTGAAGACGTAGACCACCAGCAGCACCGCCAGCAGGATGAGCTGGCTCCACTGGGTGGTGTCGCGGAAGAAGACCCGGAGGTCCTTGAGCACGAACTCCCGCCGCGCCGGCGGCATCCCGCGGAACAGCCGCGCCATGACCCCCGACCAGCCCCGCGCCCGGACGAACTTCTCCGCTCCCTCCTGGGCCTTGGAATACCCCGCGTGGTAGAGCCGGGCGTGCAGCGCGGCGCCCAGCACGATGAAGGCGGGCGCGGTGGTCCACAGCAGGACGACCGGCAGCGGGTCGGCCACCTGGCGCAGCCAGTTCATGATCATCGCCGTGGCCCACTCGCTGGGCAGGAACGGGCTGGTCGGGGCCTGCAGCGCCGAGAGGTAGTCGAGCAGGTTGCGCACCCCCTCCGGGCGCACCAGCTGCTCGGGCCGCACCAGGCGGAAGAGCAGGGCGAGCCCGCCGAACGCCCCCAGCGCGATCAGGCTGAGCAGGTCGCGGGTGCGCCGGGCGGGGAAGACATTCACCAGGATCAGGGTGATGGCGGAGCCCAGCACCGAGGGCAGGATGAAATAGGGCAGCAGCGCTCCGAGGACCACCAGGGGGAAGAGGGGGCCCCCGCTGAAGACCATCCCGTAGGCGGTGAAGATCGGCACCGCCATGAGCGCCACCATCCACGAGGAGTGCAGCAGCGTCTCGCCCAGCTTGGCCAGGTAGAGCCGCAGCCAGTCGGTGGGCGAGGAGACCAGCAGGTCGAGGTCCTTGGCCAGGAAGAAGCTCGACAGCGCGGTGATCAGGTTGGAGAGCAGGAGCAGCGAGGCGAAGGCCAGGAGGATGATGCTCAGGAACTTGGCGGCCAGGGGGACGCCGACCTCGCTGGTGGACTGGATGTAGCTCAGGATCTTGTAGCTGAGGCCGAACACCGCGGCCCAGAAGCCGAGCGCCACCAGGGCCAGCAGGAAGAACTTGCCGTTGCCCCCGGCCCGCTCCTGGCGCAGCCGGTTGAGGGCGCTGCGCCACTTGGGCGTGGTGATGGTCTGCAGCGACGGCTGGGGGAGCTCACTCGAGGATGGCATCCATCTCCCGCTCGATGATGCCGCCGGTGAGCTTGAGGAAGAGCTCCTCGAGCTTCTGGTCCCCCCCCTGGAACTGCTGCCGGATCTCGGCCATGGTGCCACAGGCCAGGATCTTCCCGCCGGCGATGATGCCGATCCGGTCGCACATTTCCTCGACGGTGTCGAGGGTGTGGGTGCTCATGAGCACCGTGCCGCCGCGCTCCACGAAGGCGCGGAAGAGGTCCTTGAGGAACTTCTGCCCCTTGGGGTCGAGCCCGACCATCGGCTCGTCCACCACGATCACCTCGGGCTTGTGGAGGAGGGCGCTCGAGATGATGAGCTTCTGCCGCATGCCATGGCTGTAGCTCTCCACCAGCTCGTCCTTCCACGGGGTGAGCTCGAAGAGGTCGAGCAGCTCCGCCATCCGCCGTTCGATGGGCTCGCCATCCTGCCCGTAGAGTGCCGCCACGAAGCGCAGGAACTCCGCCCCGGTGAGCTTGTCGTAGACGAAGGGCCGGTCGGGGATGAACCCGAGGCGGCTCTTGGCACGGATCGGTTCCCGAGCCAGGTCGTCGCCGGCGATCTCGATCCGGCCCGAGGTGGGCTGGAGGATCCCCGCGATCATCCGCATGGTGGTGGTCTTGCCGGCGCCGTTGGGCCCCAGGAACCCGAACAGCTCGCCCCGGCGGATCTCGAGGTCGATCGCGTCCACCGCGGTGAACTTGCCGTAGCGCTTGGTGAGGCCGGTCAGGCGGATCATCGGTTGTCCTCGAGAACCTGGAGCCGCAGCGCGCCCGCGCCGACGGCGAGATCGAGCAGGCGTGGCTGGCTCCCGGTGGCCAGGCGCACGCGATCGGCGCCGGGCGGGACCGCCACGACGTCCGGGTCGACCGCCAGCCAGCGGTCGGCCCACACCTCCGCCCAGCCACGCTGCTGCCAGCGGCCCTCCACGAGGGCAAGGCCCCACACCCGGCGCGCCCGCAGCCCCGCGGTCCGCGCCAGCCCCACCAGCAGGCCGAGCCGCTCCGCCCTCGAGCCGGTTCGGCGCGCGAGCGTGATCGTGGCGGGCCCCTGGCCGGGTCCCTCCCGAAGAGTAATCGACCGCCGCACCCAGTCATTGAGCCGCCGCGCCATCACCTCGGGCCGGCGCTCCGTGCCGACGATGGCTGCCGCCTCCCGGGCGAGCGTACCGTCGTCGGCCAGCAGCGGTTCGGCCACGGGCGGCATCGGGGTGAGGCTGTCCTCCGCCAGCGTCGAGTCGAGGCCCAGGGTGTCGGCGCTCCAGGACTGGCCCGCACCGGTCATCCCCTCGGGCACCGGCCGGTGCATCGGGCGGCCGCCCTGGCGGCTGGCGACCGCGCGCAACCCGGGGCGGCGGGCCGGGAGGCCACCCCACCGTCGCAGGTCGGGTGCGCTCCCGGTGGTGTCCCAGGCGGCACGCTGCTGGGCCCGGAAGTTGGTCTGGACCAGCTCGAAGGCGGATCGGTCGAGGGTGGCGCCGAGGGGATGCTCCACCCGGACGGGCAGGCCGGCGGCGTCGATCCAGCGCGAGACGGGCAACCCCGCGTCCGCGCCGTCGAGTCGCCAGGCCCGCACGGTATCGCTGTGGACGGCCACCCAGCGCCGGAGGTCCGGGGAGAATTCGGCGCTGTCGGCCACCGTGAACAGCGAGTCGGCGGTGACCTGCAGCCGGGCCAGCCGCACCTCGTGGTCGAGCGGGTCGTACACCTCGAGGTTGAGCTTGTCGCCCACCCGCGGCAGGCGCCGCGACGCCACCACCAGGGTGATCGCGCCGGGCAGGATGACCGGCCGGCGAAGCCGCACCTGCAGCGTCTCCGGCGCCTCCCCCGCCGCGGTCAGGATCTCGGTGAGGAGCGTATCGCCGGAGACGGAGCCTTCCGTGGCGACCCGGCCGTGCTCGGTGAGGACGTCGGCCTGCCACCGGAGCAGCTGCAGCCCGCGCGAGTACATCGCGACCACCCGCGCGCTGGTGCGGCGCGGGGTGCGGTCCAGCGCCGGCAGGTCGATGGTGGTGAGGTCGCTGACCCGGAGGCTGTCGCCCAGGGTGTCCACGGTCGCGGAGGCGAGGCCGATCTGCCGGTCGCCCAGCCGCACCGCGAGGAAGGCGGAGCCGGGCGGGACCGGCCAGCGCGAGGCCGATTCGCTCCGGGCCGTGCCGGTGCCGTACTGCCGCTGGACCAGCCAGCCCAGCGCCCCGAGCCACGCCAGCAGGATGAGCCCCGCCAGGGTCCGTCGGTTCATCGCGCCCCGTTGCCGAGCCACGGCGCCAGGAGGGCCCGTTGCTCCGGCCGGTCGATGCTCACGTGGAGCTCGGCCGGGAAGCCGGTCGAGTCGGGGCGATCCCGGAAGGTCTCCACCAGGGCGAGGGCCACGTCCTCCTCGCCCAGGACCAAGCCGGAGAGCGCGGCGCCGACCGAGCGAAGCTGCCACCCCTCGGCACGGTGCCAGGCCGAGGCGAGCGCGCGCCGAAGGGACTCCCGCGTGGCAGGACGATCCGCGCCCTGGACCACCACGTGCAGGATGAACTCGGCGGCCAGGTCACCGGCCCCGGTGATCACCGCGGCGCCCACCTCCAGCGGGGCCTGGACCCGTCGCTGGGCCGCACCGGCGGCGCCGGCGGCGGCATCGAGCTGCCGGCTCACCGGCCCAACGGCGCCGAGCGTCTCGTCCGCGGCCCGGACCACGGCATCCACCGCGAGGTCGGCCAGCGCGCGTTCGACCGCCTGGATCATGCGTCGCCCACGGCCTTCGCCCGGCGGTACATGGCCATGGCCTCGTCCGGCTTGCCGAGCCGGTCGAGGACCCGCCCCAGCAGGCGGAACGTGCGCCCGTGGTCGGGCCCGAGGGTGGCGGAGGTCTCGAGGGCGGCGCGGGCCCCGGGCAGGTCGCCGGCCTGGTTGAGCGCCTCGCCCAGGTAATAGAAGGCGGTGGCGTTGCCGGGCTCGAGCGCGATGGCCCGCCGCAGGGCCTCCGCGGCGTCCTTCGGGACCCCCTTCCGCCACAGGATGAGGCCCAGGGTGAGGTGCGCCTGCGGATGATCGGGGGAAAGGCGAAGGGCACGGCGCAGGTCCTGCTCGGCCTCGCCGTAGCTCTTGAGGCGGCCGTGAATCGCCGCCCGCGAGACCAGCATGTTGACGTCGTCGGGCGCCACGCGGAGCGCCGCACTCAGCTGCTCCAGCGCCTCCGCCGGATCGCCGGTGGTCTCGAGCAGGGCGGAGAGGTTGTTCCGGGCACTGACGTTGCCGGGGTCGACGGCCAGCAGTTCGCGGTAGCGGTGGATCGCCTCGCTCACCCGGCCGCGGCTGGCGGCCTCGATGGCCCGCCGGTAGAGCCGCTCGGCCGGGGACTCGTCGGTGCGGGGCTCCGTGGCGACGAGATCGTCCTGGGGCGCGTCGCCGGCAAAGGGGCGCAGCGGATATCCGGCGTCGGCGATGTCCGCGGGCAGGTCGCCCTCGAGGCCCGCGGTCCCGAACAGCTCGTCGAGCAGCGAATCGAGGCCGGTGGCCCGGCTCCGGTACGAGGTCATCAGCCGCTCGGGCAGGGGTGAGGGGGGCGCGCTTGCACCGGAATTATAGCCCGGTCCGGGGCGCGGTTCACCGGTGCTCCGCCGCGGTGCGCCACAAGGTTGAACGCCCCCCGGGGGGGTGCCTACCTTGCGGTCATGCCTTCCCCATCCAGGGTCGTCAGCTCTCCGTCGCCCGAACGGGTGGCGCGCCTCGAGCGCGTGCGCGAGCTGCTGGAGTTCCGCCGCAATCCCTCACGGCGGGTGGGGATCTTCTCCGCCACCAACCTCACTCGGCTGGTCCTCCGCTTCGGGGCCATGGGGGCCGCCGCGGCCGTGGTCCAGCGGCTGCTCGGCGGCACGGTGTTCCAGGTGCCCGCGGCGGCGTTCGCCATCGGCGTGGCCGACCACTACACCGACCGACTCTGGCGGCGGATCCGGGAACAGGTGCGGAAGACCTGGAACGTGGTGGGCCTGGTGGGCGCGGCGGTCCTCGTGCTGGTCGTGGTGGTGGGGCAGGCGGCGCCGGATGCGGCGCTGACCCGCGGCGTCCGCGGCTGGTTCGGGGGTTTCGTGGAGCGGCAGAACGCCGCGATCGACGCCCGAATGCGCGCGAAGCGCACCCCCGTGGATTCCGCCGCCGCCACTGACCAGCACTGGGTGCTGCTCACCGACAGCGGGTTCGTGCGGCGGGGAACCTTCGCCGAGGCCCGGGAGTGGTGTGCCGCGCTGGGCCCGGGCTGGGAGCTCCCGGCCGGGCTTGGCGCGCTGCCCGACCTGGCACGGTGGCCCGATGTTGGGACGCTGTTCTACGTGTGGACCATGGGGGGCACCGGGCTGCAGGTCGGTGATGGCCAGAAGCCGGGGGTCGGCGTCTCCGGCGCCACCCGTCCCACCGAGACCCGGGCCGTGCTCTGCCTGCGGCAGGGGGCCTGACATGGCCTTCGAGATCGCCTCCCTCCGGGACGAGGACCTGCTCCAGCTGAGCGACGAGGAGCTGGCGGAGCTCGAGGACGAGCTGCTGCTCGCCGAGGAGCTGGATCTCTCGAGCCGGGCGCGGTTCAGCGCCGGTCGGCTGGTGGTCTACGCCCTCAGCGCCATCGGGATCGTGCTGATGCTGGCCCTGTTCTCGCGGCTGCCGGTTGCGAAGCTCGGGCCGTTGAGCATCCCGATCTACCTGCTGGCGCTCGGACTGGGCGCGGGGGGGGCCCACCTGGCCTGGGCGCGTGCCGGCCGGCGGGCCCGCGAGGGGGTGCGCTGGGCGCTGGGCCACTGGCCGCTGGTGCTCTATGCCGTCGGCGTGTTGTACCAGCTGACGCGCGCGGGGTAGGCCGCCCCCGGGCACCCGCGGCCGCGGGGGATCTCCGAGGATTGAATCCCCCTCCCGCCGCGGGTACGTTCCCCTGCTTATGGCTCAGGAATACCTCGTCGTCCGCGGTGCCCGCGAGCACAACCTCAAGAACGTCTCGGTCCGCATCCCGCGCGACCGGTTGACCGTCATCACCGGGCTCTCGGGCTCGGGGAAGTCGTCGCTCGCGTTCGACACCATCTACGCCGAGGGGCAGCGGCGCTACGTCGAGTCGCTCTCGGCGTACGCGCGCCAGTTCCTGGGGCTGATGGAAAAGCCGGACGTGGACGCCATCGAGGGCCTTTCGCCCGCGATCGCCATCGAACAGAAGACCGCCGGGCACAACCCCCGCTCCACCGTCGGCACCGTCACCGAGATCTACGACTACCTCCGGCTGCTGTGGGCGCGGGTGGGCGTGCCGCACTGCCCCAATGACGGCAGCCCGATCGAGCGCTCCAGCGCCACCCAGATCACCGACACCATCCTCGGCTGGCCGGAAGACACCCGGATCGAGGTCCTCGCGCCGCTGGTCCGGGGCCGCAAGGGCGAGTTCCGGGATCTCTTCGAGGATGTGCAGAAGCGCGGGTTCGTGCGGGTGCGGGTGGACGGCGAGACCTACGACCTGAACGAGGTGCCCGCGCTCAACCGCCGCCAGAATCACGACGTCGCGGTGGTGGTGGACCGGCTGGTGGTCCGGCCGGCGGACCGCGGCCGCCTGGCCGACTCCATCGAGACGGCGCTCAAGGTGGCCGACGGCATGGTCGAGGTGATGCGGCACGGCGCCAAGGGCGGCCGGCCCGTGGCGGTCACCTTCTCGGAGCGGTTCGCGTGTCCCACCTGCGGGCTGTCCCTGCCCGAGCTCGAGCCGCGCCAGTTCTCGTTCAACTCCCCCTTCGGCGCGTGCGGGGAGTGCCACGGCGTCGGGGTGCGGCGGGAGGTGAACGCCGAGCTGATCCTGGGCGACGGGAGCATCTCGATCCTCGAGGGCGTGGTGCTGCCCTGGGGCGAGCCGACCGGCTACCTGCGGAAGGTCGTGCTCCCGACCCTGGCGAAGACCTTCAAGTTCGACCTCGCCGCCCCGTGGCGGGACCACAGCCCCGCCGCCAGGCATGCGCTGCTGCACGGCGCCCCCGGCAAGAAGCTCAAGTACCAGGTGGAGGGCGCCCGGGCCCGGGACGACTACGAGAGCGAGTGGGAGGGCATCGTCGCCAACGTCTCCCGCCGCTACCGGGAAAGCTCCAGCGACGCGGTGCGCACCCAGCTCGACCAGTTCATGGTCGAGGAGCCGTGCCGCGCCTGTGGCGGCAAGCGGCTCAAGCCGGAGAGCCTGGCCGTGCACCTGGCGGGGCGGGGCATCGGCGAGATCGTCGACCTGCCGGTGTCGGGCGCGTACGAGTTCTTCGCCGGCCTGCCGATCCGGCGCGACGGTGGCGCCGGGCTCGACCCGGAGATCGCCGGCCCGATCCTCAAGGAAGTGTGCGACCGGCTGCGCTTCCTGCGGGACGTGGGCCTCGACTACCTCACCCTGGGCCGCTCGGCGGGGTCGCTGTCGGGGGGCGAGGCGCAGCGGATCCGGCTGGCCACCCAGATCGGCAGCCGGCTCACCGGCGTGCTGTACGTGCTCGACGAGCCGAGCATCGGGCTCCACCAGCGGGACAACGAGCGGCTGCTCGCCACGCTGCGCGACCTCCGCGACCTCGGCAACACCGTACTGGTGGTGGAGCACGACGAGGACACGATCCGTGCCGCCGACCACGTGGTGGACCTGGGGCCGCGGGCCGGCCGCTTCGGCGGCGAGGTGGTGGTGGAGGGGACGGTGGACGACGTCCTGGCCCATCGCGACTCGCTCACCGGCCGCTACCTGCGCAACGAACTGCGCATCCCCGTCCCGCCCCGGCGGCGCACCGGCGACCCGGGCCGCCGGCTGCGGCTCACCGGCGCACGGGCCAACAATCTCCGGAACCTCGACGTCGAGATCCCCCTGGGCCGGTTCGTGGCCGTGACTGGCGTGTCCGGCTCCGGCAAGTCCACCCTCGTCACCGATATCCTGTACGCCGCGCTGGCGCGGCACTTCTACCGCGCCAAGGTCATCCCCGGTGCCCACACCGCCCTCGAGGGGCTCGACTTCCTCGACAAGGTCATCGACATCGACCAGAGCCCCATCGGCCGCACCCCGCGCAGCAACCCGGCCACCTACACCGGGCTGTTCACCCCGATCCGCGAGCTGTTCACCCAGCTGCCGGAGGCCAAGCTCCGCGGCTACGGGCCGGGGCGCTTCTCCTTCAACGTGAAGGGCGGGCGCTGCGAAGCCTGCGAGGGCGACGGGCTGGTGAAGATCGAGATGCACTTCCTGCCCGACGTCTACGTGCCGTGCGAGGTGTGCAAGGGCAAGCGCTACAACCGCGAGACGCTGGAGGTCCGCTACCGGGGCCGCAGCATCGCGGAGGTGCTGGACCTCACCGTGGGCGACGGGCTCGAGTTCTTCGAGGCCCAGCGGCGGATCGCCGAGAAGCTCGAGCTGCTCAACGACGTCGGGCTGGGGTACATCCACCTGGGACAGGCGGCCACCACGCTTTCGGGCGGCGAGGCGCAGCGGGTGAAGCTCGCCACGGAGCTCGCCAAGCGGGACACGGGGCGCACCCTCTACATCCTCGACGAGCCCACCACGGGGCTGCACTTCGAGGACGTGCGGCTGCTGCTCGAGGTGCTGCACCGGCTGGTGGACAAGGGCAACAGCGTCCTCGTGATCGAGCACAACCTCGACGTCATCAAGACCGCCGACTGGATCATCGACCTGGGGCCCGAAGGGGGGCAGCGGGGCGGCGCCATCGTCGCGGCGGGGACCCCGGAGCAGGTGGCGCGGGCGGCGGGCAGCCATACCGGCGCCTTCCTGCGCCGCACCCTCGGGATCGGGGCCTGAACCCGGTGCTCGCGGGCCCGGCCCACCGTGCAGTACCTTCCCTCCCGTGACCGCCCCCACCGACGCCCTCGCCAACCTCCGCGCCCAGCTGGGCGACCGCTACACCTTCGAGCGGGAGCTGGGCCGCGGCGGCATGGGGGCCGTGTACCTGGCCCGCGACCGCCAGCTCGACCGGCCCGTGGCCCTCAAGGTGCTGCCCGCGGAGCTGGCGGCGAGCGCCGAGCTGCGCGAGCGGTTCCTGCGCGAGACCCGCACCGCCGCCTCGTTCTCCCATCCCAACATCGTCCCGGTGCATGCCGTCGAGGAGCGGGCGGGGCTGCTGGCCTTCGCCATGGGCTTCATCGAGGGCGAGTCGCTCGCCGGGCGGGTGCGCCGGAGCGGGCCGCTGACCGTCCGGGAGACGGTGCGCCTGCTGCAGGACGCCGCCTACGCGCTGGCCTACGCCCACGGACGCGGGGTGGTGCACCGCGACATCAAGCCCGACAACATCCTCATCGAGCGGGCCACCGGGCGCGCGCTGGTCACCGACTTCGGCATCGCGCGGGACATCGCCCCTGCCGCGGCCCGACCGGGCCTCACGCGGGTGGGCGAGGTGGTCGGGACCCCGGAGTTCATGAGCCCCGAGCAGGCCTCCGGGGACGCCGTGGACGGCCGGAGCGACCTCTATTCCCTCGGACTCACCGCGTACTTCGCCCTGACCGGCACGCCGGTGTTCACCGGCACCTCCACCCAGCAGCTGCTGGTCAAGCAGCTCACCGAGCCGGCGCCCCCGATCGCGTCGCTCCGTCCCGACATCCCCGCCGCGCTCGCGGCGGCGATCGACCAGCTGGTCCGCAAGGAGGCCAGCGAGCGCTTCGCCACGGCGGAGGCCCTGGTCGAGGCGCTGGAGACGGCGCAGCTGGCCGGTCCGGAGGTGCCACTCCCGGTGCGGCTCCTGGCCCAGGATGCGGGACAGGCCTCGCTCATCCTCGTAGGGGCCACGGTCATCGGCTGGCTGCTGCTCCAGGTGCTGGGGCAGCTCTATGGCGGCGACCTCGACGTGGTGCTGCCCGTGGTGCTGTTCGCGGCGGTGGTCTGGGGCCGGCTGGCCCAGACGGTCCAGCAGGCGCGCCGGCTCCGGCAGCGGGGGTTCGACATCGCCGAGATCCAGTCGGGCTTCCGGGCCATCCTGGCCGAACGGGAGGCGGAGCGGGCCCAGCTGCGGGCGGATCCCGGCGTGGTCGCCCGCCGGCGCCGGCAGCTGGTCATCCTGGTGGTCATGTTCGGCGCGACCTTCGCGATGCAGTGGTGGGTGAAGGCCGCGATGCGTACCGAGGTGCGGCCCGGGTGGTTCGAGGTATCGCGCCCCGGGGTGTTCATCATCATTTCGGCTTACGTGATGCGCGGCCTGGCGATCATCGGGATCCTGCGGAGCCCGCTGCGGGCGCCGATCGGCGAGCGCCTGTTCCGGCTGTTCTGGGCCGGTGCTCCCGGGCGCGCCATCCTCGGCGTGGCGGGCGGCCGGGCGCCGCTGCCGTCGGGGGGCCACACCCTCCCGCCGTCCATCCGAATCGCGGCCTCGGCATCGGCAGCGGCATCGCCCCCGCCCCCGCCCCTGGGCCCGAGGCCGGCCGCCGGCGGTCCCGTGCCTGCGCCGGCTGACGACCGCCTGGCCCGGTTGGAGTCCCGGGTGGCCGACCTTGAACAGTGGCGGGAGGCCGGCGGAGGCCCGGGCCGCTAACTTTGCGTTGACTGGAACCCGGCCCGGTCGTCACCCGTCCTACAGGATCATCGTGTACGCTTCCCTCCGGCTGTCCCTGCTCGCTGCCCTGGTGGCGCTCCCGCTCTCGGCCCAGGGGCCGAGTTCGCCCGGGCGCGCCATCGAGGTCCTGCGTGACATTCCCGTCTTCATTGCCATGGATGCGGCGGGCACGCCCGTGGTGGCCACGCCGCCGGGCGGTGGCAAGCCGGTGGTGGGGCTCTTCCTCCGCCGGGGCACGGCCAACGGGTTCCTCGCCAACCTGCGCCGCCAGCGGCCCGACCTGGCCCGGCAGGTGGTGATCCGCGCGGCCTCCCTGGGCAACACCCTCCGGCTCTTCGCGACCGGCCGGCAGGTCGAGTACGCCTACGTTCCCGATCCCGAGGAAGTCGCCGCGGCCACCCGGGTGCTCGCGGCCCAGGGCAAGCCGACCGAGCTGCCGGGCACGCCCGTCTTCATGGCCAAGGCGGCGGATGGCGGGTACCTGACCTTCACGCAGGACGGGCGCACCACCGTCCCGGGATTCCTGAGCCTGCGGGAGCTCGAGTCGTTCCGGGCCCGGTACCAGCAGACGCCCGGGGCCGGCCAGGTATCCGTCGAAGTGAGCACGCTCGAGGTGCTGGTCCACATGCTCAACACCTCCACCGATCCCCTCCTC
Organism: Gemmatimonadales bacterium; assembly: GCA_046327715.1. GTDB lineage: Bacteria > Gemmatimonadota > Gemmatimonadetes > Gemmatimonadales > GWC2-71-9 > JADJOM01. The sequence goes on along the minus strand of JAXLXY010000001.1, from coordinate 339,725 downwards.
GCCGAGCTCGACATCGTGCCGGCCAGCCGGGCGGTGGAGGAGGCGCGACCGTAGGCCGGTTGCGCGCCCTGTCCCCCCGATCCGAGGTGCCCGTGCGGATGTCGTCCCGCTCCCTCTCCTGGTCCCTGCCTGCCCTCCTCCTGGCGCTGCTCCCAGCCCGGGGGCTGCACGGCCAGGCCACCGATCCCAGCCTGCTCACCATCGAGCGGGTGTACGCCTCCGGCGACTTCCGGCCCGAGTTCTTCGGCCCCGCCCGGTGGCTCGCCGGCGGAGGGGCCTACACCACGCTCGAGCAGTCGCGGGAGGGGAAGGGTGGCCAGGACCTGGTGCGGTACGACGTGGCCAGCGGGGCGCGCACGGTGCTGGTGCCCGCGCCCCGGCTCATCCCGCGGGGCGACAGCGTGCCGCTCACCGTCGAGGATTATGTCTGGTCGGCCGACGAGCGGCAGCTGCTGGTCTTCACCAACAGCGCCCCGGTCTGGCGGCAGAACACCCGGGGCGACTACTGGGCGCTCGACCTGCGCACCTGGCGCCTGCGCAAGCTGGGCGGGCCGCGTGCCAGGCCGTCCACGCTGATGTTCGCCAAGTTTTCCCCGGAGGGCGGGCGGGTGGCCTATGTCCGGGAGAACAACCTCTACGTGGAGCACCTCGCCACCGGGCGGGTGGTGCAGCTCACCCGGGACGGGTCGCGGACGATCATCAACGGGACCTTCGACTGGGTGTACGAGGAAGAGCTCGACCTGCGCGACGGCTGGCGCTGGAGCCCCGACGGCCGCAGCATCGCCCTCTGGCAGCTCAACGCCGACAGCGTGCGCAACTTCACCCTCATCAACAACACCGACTCCACCTACGCCCAGGCCATCGAGATCCAGTACCCCAAGGCGGGCGAGTCCAACTCCGCGGCGCGGGTGGGCGTGGTGCCGGCGGCCGGCGGGCCCACCACCTGGTTCCGCGTCCCGGGCGACCCCCGCAACCACTACCTGGCGCGGATGGAGTGGGCGGCGGGCAGCGATGAGGTGATCATCCAGCAGCTCAACCGGCTGCAGAACACCGACATCGTGTACCTGGGCTCCCGGCGCGACGGCAGCGTCCGCCAGGTGCTCGAGGAGCGGGACAGCGCCTGGGTGGACTTTCCCGACGAGACGCCCTGGCTCGATGGCGGGCGCAGCTTCCTGTGGGAGAGCGAGCGCGACGGTTGGCGCCACGTGTACCGGGTGGCCCGCGACGACGCCCGGCTCACCCCGCTCACCCCGGGCGAGTATGACGTTGCCGGCCAGGCCGCGGTCGACACCTCCGGCGGGTGGCTGTATTACATCGCCTCGCCGGGCAACCCGACGCAGCGGTACCTGTACCGCACCCGGCTCGATGGCGGCGGGGAGGCGAAACGGCTGACGCCCGCCGACCAGGCCGGCAGTCACTCCTACAACATCGCGCCCGACGCCAGGGTGGCTTTCCATACGTGGTCCCGCTTCGGCGCCCCGCCGGTGACGGAACTGGTGACCCTGCCGGAGCACCGCCCGCTGCGGACGCTGGTGGCCAACGCCCAGCTCAGGGAACGCGTCGCCGCGCTGCGGAAGGGACCGGCGGAGTTCTTCCAGGTGGACATCGGCGACGGGGTCCGGCTCAACGGCTGGATGATGAAGCCGGTGGACTTCGATCCCGCGCGGAAGTACCCCGTCTTCTTCTCCAACTACGGCGGGCCGGGGTCGCAGACGGTGCTCGACAGCTGGGGCGGCACGAACTACCTCTGGAACCTGCTGCTCACCCAGAAGGGCTACATCGTCGCCAGCATCGACAACCGCGGCACCGGCATGCGGGGGCGGGCGTGGCGCAAGATCGTCTACCGCCAGCTGGGGGTGATCGAGACCCAGGACCAGGCCGCCGCGGCCCGGGCCATGGGCCGCTGGGCCTTCGTCGACTCCACCCGGATGGGGGTCTTCGGCTGGAGCTACGGCGGGTTCATGAGCCTCAACGGGCTGTTCCAGGCCCCCGACGTCTACCGCATGGCCGTGGCGGTGGCGCCGGTGACCCACTGGAAGTTCTACGACAACATCTACACCGAGCGCTACAATGGCCTGCCCCAGGACAACCCGGCCGGCTACGACAAGGGCTCGCCGCTGAGCTACGTGGACCGGATGCGCGGGCGCCTGCTCCTGGTCCACGGCACCGGCGACGACAACGTGCACTACCAGAACTCGGAGAACCTGCTCAACCGGCTGGTGGCGGCGAACAAGACCTTCGACTTCATGGCCTACCCCAACCGGAACCACGGGATCTTCGGGGGCAACACCACGCTGCACCTCCGGACCCTGATCACCAACTTCATCGACGAGACCCTCGGCCCCCCGCGGTCGCTGCCGCCGGGGGGGCCCGGGCCGCTCACCAACTGACCATGACCGATCCGGTCCGGGCCGCGCTGGAACCCCTGCTCGCCGGGAGCTACCAGATCGAGCGGGAGCTCGGTCGCGGCGGCATGGGCGTGGTGTACCTGGCCCGGGAGCTTCGCCTGGAGCGCCCGGTGGCCATCAAGGTGCTTCCCCCGCACCTGACCGGCGACGCCACCGTGCGGGAGCGCTTCCTGCGCGAGGCGCGGACCGCGGCGCAGCTCTCCCACCCACACATCGTCCCGATCTACCGCGCGGAGGAGGCCAACGGCTGCGCCTACTTCGTGATGGCCTTCATCGAGGGCGAGAACCTGGCCGAGCGGGTCCGGGACCGGGGCCCGCTGCCGGCGGTTGAGGTGGTCCGGCTCCTGCGAGAGTCCGCCTGGGCGCTGGCCTACGCCCACCTGCGCGGGGTGGTGCACCGCGACATCAAGGCGCCGAACATCATGGTGGAGCGGGGCAGCGGCCGCGCCGTCGTGACGGACTTCGGCATCGCCCGCGACACCCACGCCTCGGGGCTCACCCAGGCGGGGGAACTCGTGGGGACCGTGCACTACATGAGCCCCGAGCAGGCCAACGGCGAGCGCGTCGATGGCCGCAGCGACCTCTACTCCCTTGGAGTGGTGGGGTACTACGCGCTGTCCGGCCGCCTCCCCTTCGAGGGCGACAACCCGGCCGCCGTGCTGCTCGCGGTCGCCTCGCGCACTGCGCCGTCGCTGGCGTCGGTGGCGCCCGGCGTTCCGCGCGCCCTGGTCGACGTCATCGATCGCTGCCTGCGCAAGAACCCCGCGGAGCGCTTCGCCACCGGCGAGGAGCTGGCCGACGCGCTGGGCCGGGCCATCGAGAAGGTGGGACCGGCCGCCGCGGGCAGCGCCCCCGACCAGGTGATCCCCGTGGAGCGTGCCGAGGCGATCTGGCTCCGCGCCGCGCAGCTGCAGGCCGACGCCGCCACCCGGCTGGAGCAGCGCTCCCGGCAGGGGACCGGACTGACCGGCATCACCAGCGCCCTGCCCACCGGCGGGTACCGCCTCCGCGATGTCGAGGCGGCGGCGCAGGAGGTGGGCATCGCCCCCGAGTTCGTGGCCCTGGCGCTGGCGGAGCAGCCGGCCGCGAACGCCCCCGCGGTGGCCGTGACCGGTACCCGGCAGGATCGGCTCACCACGCGCCTCCTCGGCACCAGCGCGCGCAGTCTCTCGGTTTCGCGCGTGATCCGGGGCACCCCGCGTTCAGTCCTCGAGGCCATCGGCCGGGTCTGCCCCGCGCGCCCGTACCTGATGACCCTGCGTGACACCGTCGGCGGCCACCCGCTCGACGGGGGCGTGCTGGTCTTCAGCGTCCCCAACATGATGAAGACCATGGTGGCGGGGTCCACCGAGACCTACACCCCGTTCACCTACCGGATGTACCAGCTGGAGCTGTTCCAGCTCAACCTTACCCTGCGGCCCCTGCCCGCGGGCGGGGGCTGCGAGGTGACCATCTACGGCGACCTTCGCTCGGGACTGCGGAAGAACCTGCAGGCCGACGGCTGGATCGCCGCCGCGCTCGCCGCCGCCGGGGGCACCCTCGGTACCGCCGCCGGCGCCACCGGCCTGGCCCTCGGCGGGCTCGCGTTCCTGCCCGGGGTGGCCGCCGCGGCCGCCCTGGGCGCCGGGGGGCTCCTCTGGTACCGCTGGCTGTACCGGTATGCGCTCCGGAAGGCCACCGAGGAACTGGAGGGTCTCCTCACGGCCGTCGAGGGTGTCCTCCGGTCCCAGAGCGTCTTCGGGGTCATGCCCCCGATGGACCAGGGGCCGGTGTACCGTCCGCCCAATGACGACGGCGGCATGGGTGGCGTCATCGCGGCCATCGGCTAGCGCCCCACCCTTGCCCGGGAGTGCTTCCATGACCTACGAACAGATCGTGTCCGTGCTGGGGTACGCCGGGAGCAACGAGCTGCCGGTCCGGATCGTCACCCAGGACGGCCAGGAGGTGACCGGCGTCCCGACCAGCGTGGACACCCATGTCACCGCCCACGAGGTCTACCTCCACCCGCTCGGCGACGACAGCACTGAGATCGCCTTGAGCCTCGGGGTCATCCGGCAGGTGGAGCTGGCCTAGGCCGGCGGGGTCGCGGGTCCGGGCATTCCCTGTTCCCGGTCCCCCGTATGCCGTAACTTCCCCATCATGATCTCCCTGCTCGACATCATCGGCCCGGTCATGGTCGGGCCGTCGTCATCGCATACCGCCGGCGCCTGCCGGATCGGACTGTTCGCCCGTGGCCTCATCGGCGGCCAGCCCGACGCCGCCGACGTCGAACTGCACGGCTCCTTCGCACGGACCGGCACCGGCCACGGCACCGATCGGGCCATCGCCGGCGGGCTCCTCGGCTTCTTCCCCGACGATGAGCGCCTCCGGGAGAGCCTCGCGCTGGCTGCCGCGGCCGGGCTCGACATCCGGTTCCGGAACACCAAGCTCCACGGCGAGCATCATCCCAACACCACCCGCATCACCCTCCAGCGCGACCAGCACCAGGCGGTGGTCACCGGCTCCTCGCTGGGCGCCGGGCGGATCCAGATCACCGAGATCGACGGATTCCCCGTGGAGGTGAACGGGACCCTGCCGACCCTCGTGTTCGTCGCGCAGGACGTGCCGGGCATCGTCGCCGCGGTCACCAGCAGCCTCGCGCGCCAGGGCGAGAACATCGCGACCATCAAGGTCTCCCGGCGCCAGAAGGGCGGGGAGGCCATCCACATCTACGAGCTGGACCAGGCCCCGCACCCGCAGACGCTCGACGTCATCCGGGCCCTGCCGGCCGTCAGCCAGCTCCGCTCCCTCGCGAGGATCGCCTGATGTTCGAGTCGCTTGGCGACCTGGTCCAGCGGGCCGAGCAGGACGGCATCTCGCTCGGCGAGCTGGGGCTGCGGCTCGAGGCCGAGGCCGGCCTGCGCACCCGGGAGGAGGTGGAGCGGGCCCTGACACGGGCGCTCGCGGTCATGCGGCACGCCATCGAACGCGGCCTTCCCGGCGACCTCCGCAGCGTGAGCGGGCTGGTCGGAGGCGACGCGGCGCTCCTCACCCGGCCGGTGGGTCCGCTGGCCGGTACGGTGTTCACCGACGTGCTCGCCTCCGCCCTCGCGGTGCAGGAGGTGAACGCCGCGATGGGCGTCATCGTCGCGGCTCCGACGGCGGGTGGAGCCGGCGTCCTGCCCGGGGTCCTCCTGGGCCTCGCCAAGCACCGCACGGTCACCGACGCCGCGCTGGTGCGCGCCCTCGCCACCGCGGGACTGGTGGGGGCCGTCGTGGCCCACCGCGCCTCCCTGTCCGGGGCCGAGGGGGGCTGCCAGGCGGAAACCGGTGCCGCCGCAGCCATGGCCGCCGCGGCCGGCGTGGAGCTGCTCGGCGGGTCGCCCACCGTGGCCGCCCATGCGGCCGCCCTCACCCTGCAGGGTACCCTCGGCCTCGTCTGCGATCCCTTGGGTGGCCTGGTCGAGGTGCCTTGCGTCTACCGGAACGCGACCGGGGGGGCGATCGCCCTGGCCGGGATCGAGATGGCGCTCGCCGGGGTTCGCTTTCCCATCCCGATCGATGAGGTCATCGACACCATGGGCGAAATCGGCCGTTCCATGGATGTCCGCTACCGGGAAACCGCCGGGGGAGGCCTGGCTGCCACCCCGACGGGCCGGCGCCTGGCCCGCGAACGGCTGGTGCAGCTCAAGCGATCGCCGGAGCCGTAGCCCGGGAGCCGCGAATTTCGTATGAAACAAGTTGAAACATGAGCCCGTACGTGCCCTGAAGCCGGGACGGTCCCGCCCCGGTCGACCCGACACCCTGAAGTCCGAAGGAGGCTGGATGAGCGGCCCGGAGGTGCTGATCCCCATCAGCTTCTTCGTCATGGTCGGACTGGTGTTCATCTCGCGGTCCGAGATCGGCAAGGCCATCGCCCACGCCATCCGGGTCAACGCCAGCGACGCCGACGATGACCTGGTGCTCGAGATGCAGGCGCTGCGGACCGGCCTCGAGGATGTCCGGCACCAGCTGGCCGAAACGCAGGAGCGCCTCGACTTCACCGAGCGGCTGCTGGCCCAGCAGCGGACGCCGGACCAGCTGCCGCGGGGGTAGTCGCATGGATCCGGGACAGGCGATCGTCGCCATCGCGGGGATGCTGACGGGCATCATCACCACCGGGGTCATCGCCTGGGCGATCGTGCAGGGGCTGCGGGCGCGCTACCGGGGCGTGACGCTCTCGCCCCAGGTCGAGGAGGAGCTGGCCGCGCTGCGGGAGCAGGTGGACGGCCTGCAGCAGGCGCTGGCCGAGACGCAGGAACGGGTGGACTTCACCGAGCGCCTGCTGGCCCGGGGCCAGGCCGAACGGGAGGACGTGCATTGATGGTCACCGCGGCACTGCTGCAGGGCGTGAGTGATGGCCCCAGTGTGGGCCAGCTGCTGGTGATGCTTGGCGGCTCGATCCCGATCCTGGGGATCCTCGGCTACACGACGTTCAAGATCCTCGGGCCGATCGCGCAGGCGTTCGCGCGCCGGATCGGCGGGGGCGGGGGAGAGCCTGACGCCCTGCGGGGCGAAGTGGACGATCTGCGGGCCGGGATGGACGAGCTCCGTCACCAGCTGATGGAGACCCAGGAACGGCTCGACTTCACCGAACGGCTGCTGGCGCGCCAGCGCGCGCCGGAACAGCTGCCGGGGGGCTGATGGAAGACATTCTGGCGCTGATCCTGATCTTCGGGGGTGGCACCCTGATTGCCATCTCGTTCAGCCCGGTGGGTCGTGCCATCGCGGACCGCATCCGGGGCCAGGCACCCGCGGAGCCGGACCAGGCGCTCTACGAGGAGCTGGAGCGGGTGCGTGGTGAACTGTCGGAGCTGCACGAACGGGTGGACTTCACCGAGCGCCTGCTGGCGCAGCGCCGGGAAGAGGGCCAGCTGCCGGGAGGGCACTGATGGAAGGCGTCCTGTTCATCCTGATCTTCTTCGGCGGCGGGATGCTGTTCCTGCTGTCCAAGACCGAGATCGGCCATGCCATCGCGGACCGGATTCGCGGCACCCAGTCGGAGGCCGCCGCGGATCCCGCCCTGCTGGAGGAGGTCGACCGGCTGCGCACCGAGGTAGCCGACCTGCAGGAGCGGATGGATTTCGCCGAGCGGTTGCTGGCGCGCGGGCGGGAGGCCGGGCAGCTGCCCGGCGGGGAGTCGTGATGCAGGTCGCCGAGACCCCGCTGCCCCCGATGCCGCCGGTGATCGTGCAGTCGCCGGAGGTGATCCTGCCGCCGTGGATGACGTTGCCGCCCGGCGTGACGATGCTGATCGCGCTGGGGGCGCTGGCCGCGGCCACGATCGTGTTCTATCCGCTGATGCGGGCGCTGGGACGCCGGCTCGAGGGCCGGGCCGCCGGGCTCGATCCGGAAACCCGGGCCGAGCTGGACCAGCTGCGTGAGCGCGTGGCGGAGCTCGAGGGCATGCAGCACCGGATGCTGGAGCTCGAGGAACGGGTGGACTTCGCCGAGCGGCTGCTCTCGCAGCGCCGTGAGGCCGAGCGCCTGCCGCGGGGCGACTGATGGATGACGTCGCCAAGATCCTGGGGATCCTGCTCGCCTTCGGTGGCGCGGGCACCGTCTCCTATGCCCTGATCCGGCTGGTGAACGTGTTCTCCCGCCGGCTCGAGCGGACCAGCGGCCCGGAGCTGCAGGCGATCGCGGCGGAGCTGGAGGACCTCCGGGCCCGCGCTGCGGGGGCGGACGACCTGCAGCACCGGGTGGCGGAGCTCGAGGAGCGGCTCGACTTTGCCGAGCGGATGCTCGCCCGGCAGCGGGAGCCCGGCGCGCTCCCCGGTGGTCACGATGGGTGAGCCGCTCATCACCCGGTTGCTGGTCGAGAACCTGGCGACGATCCTCGCCATCACGGGGATCATCGGCTTCGTGGCCCTCGGGCCGATCGGGCGCGCGCTGGCGCGCCGCATCGAGGGGCGCGACCCCGGGGGCGCGGACCTGGCGGGGCTCGAGGCGCGCCTGGCCGACCTGGAGCTGCAGGCGCGCCGAACCGCGGAGCTGGAGGAACGGCTCGACTTCGCCGAGCGGCTGCTCGCACAGGGCCACGATGCGGCGCGGCTCCCGACGCGGGGCGAGGGCTGATGGCACGCCGCGGCCTCGGCCTCGACGGGTTCGACCTGCTGCTCCACGTGGGCATCACCTTCGCGCTCACGGTGGTGGCCGGCAGCGTGGCCACCGAGCAGCCCGAGGCCCTGATCGGCGCCGTGGTGGCGGGCTCGCTCGGGGTGCTCGGCTGGCGGCGCAAGCGGGCGCTGCAGCAGGCCCCGGCGGAGACGACGGGTGAGGTGCAGGCCGAGCGGCTCTTCGCCCTCGAGGACCGGCTGGCCGAACTCGAGGCACAGCAGGCCCGGATGCTCGAGCTCGAGGAGCGGCTGGACTTCGCGGAGCGGCTGCTGGCGCAACAGCGGGAAGCGCCCCGGCTCGGGGCACGGGAGGCCGAGTGACCATCATGCAGGTCGAAGCCGCCGACCCGACGCTGGTGCGCACGGTCGGCATCGTCACCGTCATGCTGGGCGCCTTCCTGGCGGCGGTGCTGTACCCGGTGGCGCGGGCCTACGCCCGGCGCATGGACCGGCCCGGTGACGCGGCGGGTGTCCGGGACCAGCTGGCGGAGGTGTCGGCCCGCCTGGAGGAAATGCAGCGGGGACAGGATCGCATGGCGGAGCTGGAGGAACGGCTCGACTTCGCCGAGCGGATGCTGGCGCAGCAGCGGGAGCCGGCCCGGCTGCCGGGGGAGCGGCCGGCCCCATGAGCTACAAGATCCTCGGGCTCGACTGGTTCGATGTCCTGGTGCACGGGGCCGTGACCATCGCCCTCGGCATCGGCGTGGACAGCATGATCCAGCGCCCGGTCGGCGATTTCGCCATGGGCGTGCTGCTCGCGGGGTCCCTCGGTGTGCTGGGCTGGCGCCGCAAGCGGGCCCTCGCCCTCGGGGCCGAACCGACGGACTCCGGGCGGTGGGAAGCCGTCGAGGCACGCATGAATGAGGTGGACCACCTGGAGCAGCGGGTGATGGAGCTGGAGGAGCGGCTGGACTTCGCCGAACGCATGCTCGCCCAGGCCCGTGAGAAGGACCAGGCGCGGCTGCCGGGCAGCTGAGGAGATACGCGATGGGAGCCTTCTGGGTGGCGCTCAGCGCCTTCGGGATCGCGGTCTTCCTCGGGCCGGTGGGGCAGGCGCTCGGGTCGTACCTCGAGTCGCGCCGGCGCCCGCTCCCGCCCGGCGCCGATGCGGAAGAGACCGAGTTGCGACTGGCCCACCTGGAGGCGATGGAAGCCCGGGTGGCGGAGCTGGAGGAACGGCTGGATTTCGCGGAGCGCATGCTGGCACGGGGACTGCCGGGCCCCGAGGCGGATACCCCGCCCGAGCCCGTCGAGTCGGCCCGCTAGGAGGAGATCATGGGCGACGGTATCGGGGACCTGGCATTCTGGCTGGCCATCGGCCTGATCGGGCTCGGCGTCACCACCGGTCCGCTCGGCCGGGCCATCGGCCGCGCCATGACGGTCTCGGTGGAACTGGTCATGGGCCGCCTGTTCGGAGGCCGGAACCCGGGCACCGAGGAAGACCTGGCCCGGCTGGCCCAGCGCCTGGAGGAGCTGCAGGGCGTGGAGCACCGGGTGCTCGAGCTGGAGGAGCGGCTGGACTTCGCGGAGCGGATGCTCGCGCGCGGGCTGCCGGCTCCCGGCCCGGAGGCGGACACCCCGCCCGAGCCGATGGAAGTGGCGCGGTAGGGCCCGATGCAAACCGTCGTGGTCGTGATCCTGCTCGGGGCGGGTGCCACCGCCTCCTGGGCGCTGTTCATGGGACCGATCGGGCGCGCGGTGGCGCGCTGGATCGAGGCCCGGACGCCCCAGGCCCACGGCCAGCTGATGGCCGAGCTGGCGGAGCTGGAGGGCCGGGTGAACCGCCTGGAGCGACTGCTTCGGGAGGCCAGCACGGCGCGCGGGGCCCGGCCCGGACGGGGCAGGGCTGATTAGATTGAGGAGCCGGTAGCCCGAATCGCCCAAGGAGGGCGCGGATGCGAGCCAGGGAAGACATCGAGAACTTTCTCGACCGCCTCGACAGCGGGAGTGCCGACACGCGGGAGATCGAGCCCGGCCTGTGGGTGGTCCGCACCACCGCCGGCGCCGAGGTGGTGGTCCACTTCGCCCCGCCGGTGGTCATCCTCCGGGTCACCGTGATGACGCTGCCGGCCGGCGCCCAGAAGCAGGCGGAGCTGTGCCGGGCGCTGCTCGCCTACAACGCCCGCGACCTGGTGCATGGCGCCTACGGGCTGGAGGGCGACCGCGTGGTGCTGGTCGACACGCTGGAGCTGGAGAACCTGGATTTCAACGAGTTCGAGGCGAGCTTCGATTCCCTGACGCTTGCCCTGGCCACGCATCTCGGCGCGCTGGCGCCGTACCGGGAGTGACACCGCATGGGGATCTTTGACCGTCTGTCCACGCTGATCCGGTCGAACCTCAACGACCTCATCTCGCGGGCCGAGAACCCGGAGAAGATGCTCAACCAGCTGATCGCCGACATGAAGGGCCAGCTGGCCAAGGCGAAGCAGCAGGTGGCCTCCGCGATCGCCGACGAGAAGAAGCTCCAGGCCGACGCCGAAGCCATGCGCAAGCAGGCCGAGGACTGGGAGCGCCGCGCCATGCTCGCCGTGCAGGAGGGCCGGGACGACCTCGCCAAGCAGGCCCTGCTGCGCTACAACGAGGCGATGCAGGGGGCCCAGCAGCTGCACGAGACCTGGGTCAAGCACAAGGCCGAGACCGAGAACCTCAAGGCCTCCCTGCGCGGGCTCAACGACAAGATCGAGGAAGCCAAGCGGAAGAAGAACATCCTGATCGCCCGGGCGCGCCGCGCGGAGGCCCAGCAGCGCATCCAGGAGACGATGTCCGGGATGTCCGACAAGTCCGCCTTCGAGTCGTTCGAGCGGATGACCGAGAAGATCGAGCAGCAGGAGCGGAAGGCCATCGCGGCCGCCGAGCTGCAGAACGAGTTCGAGGGCGACCAGCTGCTGCAGCAGTTCCAGGCGCTGGAGTACAAGGGCGCGCCTGACCAGCAGCTGCTCGAGCTCAAGGCCAAGATGGGCATGCTCGGTGCCGGCAGCGGCGGCCCCGCCAAGCAGCTGGGCAAGGGCGCCGGCGAGACCGTCGAGGCCGAGCTGGTGGACGACGAGGACGACAAGAAGTAGGACGTCCATCGCGGCTGCACGGGAGAGGGGGCGGCCTCGGCCGCCCCCTTTGCCATGGCCGTTCCGCCCCGGCGGGCCCCGGCTTACCTTACGGCGCCATCGCGGGGAAGGCGCGCAGGCTCCGCCGTTCCCTCGCCCCGTTCCGTCCCCCTTTCCCCCAAGCTCCCATGCACGGCTCCCGCTTCCTGATCCTGGCCGACGGCGAGTTCGGCCCGCTCACCTCCAAGACCGCGAATTCCGTCATCCGCTACCTCCCCGACCGGATCGCGGCGGTGGTGGACCGTGTCACGGCGGGACAGACGGTGCAGCAGGTGCTCGGCTTCGGCGGTGACATTCCGGTGGTGGCGTCGATGGCCGAGGGCCTGGCCCGGCGGCCCGACCAGGTGCTGATCGGCATCGCGCCCATGGGCGGGAAGCTGCCCGACGAGTGGCGCGACTGGCTCCTGGCCGCGCTCGACGCCGGCTGCGACCTCTGGAGCGGGCTGCACACCTTCCTGGCCGATGACCCCGCCCTAGCGGCGCGGGCACGGGAGCGCGGGCGGGCCATCCACGACCTGCGGCGGCCCCCGGCGCACCTGCCGGTGGCCTCCGGCAAGGCCAAGGAGGTGGAGCCGTTCGTGATCCTGACGGTGGGCACCGACTGCAACGTCGGCAAGATGACCAGCCAGCTGCAGATCACGAAGGACCTCAACGCCCGGGGCCTGCGGACCCGGTTCGTGGCCACCGGCCAGACCGGCATCATGATCGAGGGCTGGGGCCTCGCGGTCGACGCGGTCGTGGCCGACTTCATCGCCGGCGCCGCGGAGTGGCTGGTGCTCGAGGGCAGCAAGGACGCGGACATCGTGCTGGTGGAGGGGCAGGGGAGCCTCAATCACCCCGGATATTCGGGGGTCACCTGCGGCCTGCTGCACGGGTCCTGTCCCGACGCGCTGATCCTCTGCCACCAGGCTACCCGCGAGTACATCGGCGACTACCGCCAGGCCTCCTGGCTCAAGATCCCGCCGCTCTCGGAGTACATCCGCCTGTACGAGACCGTCGCCGGGTTCGTGCATCCCACCCGGACGATCGGCATCGCGCTCAATACCTACGACCTCTCCGACGCGGAGGCCCGCGCCGCCTGCGAGGCGGCCGCCCGGGAAACCGGCCTCCCCTCGACCGACCCGGTGCGCTTCGGGCCGGGACCGCTGGTCGACGCCGTGGTCCGGGCCCGCCAGGCCTACGTTGCGGGCCGGACGGCCTGAGCGGAGGCGCGTGACCCCGGCGCTGCGGATCGAAGGACTCCGCAAGACCTTTCCCGGCCCGCCCCCGATCGAGGCGGTGGCGGGGATCGACCTCGAGGTGGCCCCCGGCGAGATCTTCGCCCTCCTCGGGCCGAACGGCGCGGGCAAGACCACCACCGTCGGGATCTGCACCACCCGGGTCCGTCCCGGGGCCGGCCGGGTGCTGGTCGGCGGGCGCGAGGTCACGGCGCACGGCGCAGCCATCAAGCGGTCCATCGGGGTGGTCCCCCAGTACAACACCCTCGACCGCGCCTGCACCGTCCACGAGAACCTCTACTACCACTGCCGCTACTTCGGCTTTTCCGGGGCGGAGGCCAGGCAACGCACCGCGGAGCTGCTGGAACAGTTCCGGCTGGCGGACCGCGGCGCGAGCATGGCGCTGAGCCTGTCGGGGGGGCTCGCGCAGCGGGTCCAGATCGCGCGGGCCATCGCGCACCGCCCGGCGATGCTGTTCCTCGATGAGCCGACGGCGGGCCTCGACCCGCAGAGCCGGCTGGCGCTCTGGGAGCTGGTCCGCGGCCTCAAGGCCGCCGGCATCACGGTCCTCCTCACCACCCACTACATGGAGGAGGCCGATCGCCTGAGCGACCGCCTGGCCATCATGGATCACGGGCGCATCCTGGTGACCGGCACCCCGGCCGAGCTCAAGCAGCGGGTGAGCGCGGCCACGGTGGTCGAGCTCGAGGTGGAGCGGCCCGGGGAGGCGCTCCGCGCGGCGCTGGCCGCGCTCCCCACGGTGCGCGAGGTGCACCCGACCGCCGCCGGCTACCGGGTGCTCGCCGCCTCGCGCGAGGGGCTCCTCCCCCGGTTGGTCGAGCTCGCCGTGCCGGCCGGGTTGCGCGACGTCGCGATCCACGATCCCACCCTCGAGACCGTGTTCATCCAGCTGACGGGACGGGAGCTCCGTGACTGACGGCTACCTGCGGCCCCTCTGGGGGATGGTGCTGCGCGACCTCCGGGTGCTGCGCCGCGGCTTCCTGCCGCTCATGACGCGGACCGTGATGAACCCGCTGCTGTTCGTCTTCGTGTTCACCTACGTCTTCCCCCACATCGGGCAGGGCTTCCAGGGCGGACCGGCAGGCGTGAGCTACGCCACCGTGGTGGTGCCCGGCCTGGTGGCGGTGGGGATGGTCTTCACCGGCATCTCGAGCGTGGCGCTGCCCCTGTCGATGGAACTGGGCGCCACCCGCGAGATCGAGGACCGGGTCCTCGCCCCGGTGCCGGTGGAACTCGTCGCGATCCAGAAACTCGTCATGGGCGCCCTGCAGGGCATCATCGCAGGACTCGTGGTCTTCCCGCTGGTGGCGTTCATCCCCGCCACGCCCGTCGAGCTGCACGTGGCCAGCTGGCCGCTGCTGGTGGCGGTGGTGGTGCTCGCGAGCCTCACGGCCGGGGCCCTCGGCCTGGCGCTGGGGACCATCGTCCGGCCGCAGCAGATCGGGCTGATGTTCGCCGTGGTGGTGGTGCCGATCACCTTTCTGGGCTGCGTCTACTATCCCTGGGCGGTGCTCCATCCCCTCCGGTGGCTGCAGGTGGCGGTCCTGGTCAACCCGCTGGTGTACATGAGCGAGGGCCTGCGCGCCGCGCTGACGCCGGAGCTGCCCCACATGCCGCCATGGGCCTTCCTCGGCGCACTGACCGTGGCGACGCTCACGCTCGGGGCGGTGGGGGTCCGGGCCTTCGTGCGCCGGACGATCAGCTAGGCGGGCGGGGACTAGAAGTCGCGGCGCCGGAAGCGCCGCACCCCGAAGGCGAGCGGCACCGCGGTCCACAGGAGCAGCGCCCCGGTGGCCACGCCGAGCCCGAGCGAGGTGCCGAGGAAGCGCTGGAAGACGGCGCCGGTGTAGCCCAGCAGGGCCGCCACGTCGAAGTCGAGCAGCAGGAGCACCCGCCCGAGGTCGAGCGGGTTGAGCAGGGTGAGCACCAGGAGCGGCGTCTCCAGCGGCCACCGGCTGAACACCGTCACCACCAGCAGCACCACCCCATCATAGAGCACCGCGCAGCCCAGCCAGGTGAGGAGGGCCACCCCGAAGCCGCGGGCACGGTCCTCCCAGCGGAGCGCGATCAGGAAGGCGATGGCCGTGAAGGCCAGGGTGAGCAGCACCCCGGTGCCCAGCAGCACCAGCGCCGGCCGGAGCGGCGCCCCGCCATCCCCCAGGTGGAAGAGGAACGGCAGGCCCACGCCGGTCAGCAGCGCCCCGGACAGGGGCAGCGCCAGCCCGCCCCACAACCCGGCGAACATCGCCCCGCGTCCCACCGGCTGGGCCAGCAGCAGCTCGATGAACTCCCGGGCCGAATAGAGGTAGAGGGTGCCAAAGACCAGCGCCACCAGCGGCACCAGGATCAGCACCAGGTTGAGCAGCGACAGCACCACCCGCCCGGCATCCCCTCCCAGCTGGAACAGGGCCTCGGTGAGCAGCAGCAGCAGGCCCGCATAGCCCAGCACCCAGCGATTCCGCGCGATGTCGCGCAGCTGGTAGCCCAGGATCTTCCGCGCCGTCCTCACGCCGGCCCCCGCAGCATGAGGGCGGCCACCGCCCGCTCCAGGTTGGCGAAGCCGGTGCGCGCCATCAGGTCGGCGATCGGCCCGTGGAAGCAGACCCGGCCATCGAGCAGGAAGACGATGTCGTCGGCCAGGGCCTCCAGCTCGCTCAGGGTGTGCGTGGCCAGCAGGACCGAGACGCCCCGCTCCCGGGCCTCCCCGAGCGCTTCCTTGAAGATGCCGCTCGACACCGGGTCGAGGCCGGCGGTGGGTTCATCCAGGATCAGGAGGTCGGGCCGGAACAGGAACGCCACCGCGGCCGAGAGCTTCTGCCGGGTGCCGCCCGACAGGGTCCGGACCGGTTTCCCCAGCTCGGTGCCCAGTGCAAAGCGAGCCAGCAGGCCGTCGTCCTGGGCCGCCGTGCGGCCCCGGAGGTCCCGCACCATCGCGAGCACCTCGGTGCCGGTCAGGTTCTCGGGAAAGCGCGCTGACTGCGGCATGTACCCGATCCGCGTCCGGTACCGTTCGTCCCCGTTGACGGCCTGGCCGAGCACCTCGAGCACGCCGGCGTCCGGCCGCACCAGGCCCAGGATCGCCTTGATCAGGGTGCTCTTGCCGGCGGCGTTGGGCCCGACGAGGCCCGTGATGCGTCCCGCGGGGACGGTGAGGTCCACGCCCTTGAGCACCTCGAGGCGTCCAAAGCGCTTGGTGATCCCGCGGGCGGTGACGGCACTCATGGGGCCGCTGCCCTCCACCGCATCATCGGGCGGGGGTCCTCCATGGTGCGGGGGGTGAGTACCGGGGCCACCCGCTCCGCCGCGTCGAGCAGCGAGACGAAGAAGCTGCGCAGCAGGATGAGTGCGGGCTCGTGCTGCTGCACCACCACCGCAAAGAGCCGGACCGGCGCGAAGGGCACATCGCCGTAGCCATCACGGTCGAGGTCGTACCCGGTGTAGCGGTCCCAGGCGTTCTCGCGGAACGCGCTGGCCGCGTGCACGCTGTTGGTGCTCACGTCGAAGGAGTTGCCCTGGAAACGGTTCCGTTCGAACCGCGTCTCCTGCGCGTCGGCCAGCACCTGCACGCCCCAGCCGTTGCCGAGGAACTCGTTGCCGCGCACCCCCACCCGGTTCGTGCCCTCGGCGAACAGCCCGATGGTGTTGTGGTCGAAGACGTTGCGCTCGATCCGGCTGTCGCTGATCTCCTTGAGGAGCAGGCCATACGCCGCGCTTCCCCAGCTGCGACGGAAGGTGTTGCCGGTCATCGTCACGTGGTGGCTGTACATCACCGCCACGCCGGCACCGTTGCCGTCGAATGTGTTGCCCTCGTAGCGGCATCCGTTCGAGAACATGAAGTGGAGGCCGTACCGCAGCTGTCCGGTGCTGGTGTTCCTGCGCACGATGGCGTCGCTGGTGAACTCGAAGTAGATCCCGTCGCGGTGCCCCCGGACCACGTTGTCCTCGATCACGAGCCCGCTCGAGCTCCAGGAGTGGATCGCGTTGCCGGTGAGCGCCTCGCTTCCGCCATGGCCGCGCACCCGGTTGCCCCGCACCACGCACCCGGTGACCCCGGACAGGTAGATGCCGAAGAACGTGTCGAGCAGCGTGTTGTTCTCCAGCCGGCAGCCGTGGGCCTCCCGGACCTTGATGGCCGCGCGGTCATCGGTGGCGCTCGGCGAGACGTCACGCAGCACGAGCCCAGAGATCGTTACGCTGTCCGCGGTCACGGTGAGGATCTGGTGATCACCACCGACGAGCACCGGCCAGCCCTCTCCCCGGAGGGTGAGGCGGCGGGTCACCAGGAGCTCCGGCTCCCGGTAGGTGCCTGGGCGGATGACGATGGTGTCCCCGTCGCCGGCCATGGCCAGGGCCGCGCGGACGGTGGGCAGGGGCCCGGCGGGATCCACGACGTAGGTACGCTGGACGAGCGCGGCGAGGGTGACCGCGAGGAGCAGCATCAGGATGCCGGCGGTGGAAGGTCAGGGGCCCGGAGGTCGGTCCAGCGCCGCAGGGTGCCCCCGAGGGCGGCCCGCAGGCTGTCGGCACCCGCGCCGGGCCGCGCCGCGGCGAGGTTCCCGCCCATCGGGGTGCGGAGGCTGTCGCTGTGGATGTACACCGCCTCCGCCGCCGGCACCCAGCCCTCGCCCGGGATGGCGCTCCAGACCCAGACCGAGGCGGGCCGTTCGTCCGTCGTCGCCAGCCAGGTGGTCAGGCAGCCCACGTCATCGAAGACGAAGGTCTTGCCCGTCGGCAGGATGGCTTCCGCGGCATACCGCTCCTGCATGATCGTCATGTGACAGTGGGCGCACGGCTCCTGGCCAAGCGCCAGCGGCCGGGGCCCGCGGGGGCCACAGGCCGCGGCCAGCAGCCCGAGGAGCAAGCCGCCGAACGCCCCGGCGCGCCGGCGGGCGGGCGGCATCCGCATCAGGCGACGGCCGTCACGGGGTGGGGCAGGGACCGCCCGCGCCGGGCGCCGCGGTACTCGCGCACCACGAGGACGAGGCCCACGATGATGGCCCCGATTAGCACCAGCCCGCCGGAGGCCGGCCACGAGGTGGCGTAGAAGTTGAGCAGCTGCTTGGCGCCGATGAGGGGCGGCTGGTAGGTCATCCCCGGGATCTTGATGATCGCTTCCGGGTCGAGGTTGTGCCCGTAATCGTAGCCCCAACGATAGAAGTCGGCGAGGCCGGCGAGGGCGCCGGCGAGAAAGAGGCCCACCCAGGTATGGAGCAGTGCCCGCTTCCCGGTCAGCGCCGCCAGCAGCCCCACGCCGATCAGGCCCGCGACCAGCCAGGGCATGTAGCGCAGTTCGGGGATGTCGGCAGGGGTGATGCGCTTCATGCCGATGTAATGGTTGAGGTTGTTGATGCTCTCGAGGTCCTGCGGCTTCTCCCCCACGATCCGGTTGACGGCGATGTAGAGCCCGAGTCCCTCGGGGTACTGGGGGGCCTGGAGGCCGATGTGCCACAGCGGCAGCCAGTAGACCAGCGCCAGCGAGAGGGCGGCGGCGGCGAGCCAGAGTCGGGATGTGCGTGCCATGGGTCATCCTGCCCGGTGGCCGGCCCGGGGCACGAGGCCCCGGGCCTGCCGGAGGGCGTCACTTCGAGGTATTGAAGGTGAGCGGAACGCCCGCTCCCCGGGCGGAGATGCGGATGTACCCCTGCATCTCCTGGTGCAGCGCCGAGCAGAAGTCGGTGCAGTAGAAGGGGAGCACCCCCGGCCGCTGGGGCACCCACGCGAGGGTCCGCGTCTGGCCCGGCATCACCAGCAGCTCGGAGTTGTTGGCCCCGGTGACCGCGAAGCCATGGGGGACGTCCCAGTCCTGCTCGAGGTTGGTCACGTGGAAGTACACGCTGTCGCCCACCTCGATGCCCTCGATGTTGTCGGGCATGAAGTGGCTGCGGATCGCGGTCATGTAGACGTGCACCACGTTCCCCTTCCGCTCCACCCGCGCATCCTTCTCCTGCCGGGTCGCGAACGGGTCCTTGTTCTCCGCCAGCGGGAAGGTCCGGATCTGGCGGTCACGGATCGCCGAGGCGGCGATCGCCTGGGCGTAGTGCGGCTCGCCGATCGTCGGGAAGTCGAGCAGCAGCTGCATCTTGTCGCCCGAGATGTCGATGAGCTGTGCCGACTGGGCGAGCTCCGGCCCGGTGGGCAGGTAGCGGTCCTTGGTGATCTTGTTCAGGGCGATCACGTACTTGCCGTCCGGCTTCCGGGTGTCGCCCCCCGGGACCAGCAGGTGGCCGATCGCATAGTAGGTCGGGATGCGGTCCAGGACCGCGCAGTCCTTGACCCGCCACTTCACGATCTCGGACGAGACGAACATCGAGGTGTAGGCATTGCCCTTGTCGTCGAACTCGGTGTGGAGCGGGCCCAGGCCCGGCTCCTTCACCTCGCAGGCGATCACCGCCTCGTACTTGAGCACCGGGATCCCGCCGATCTCGCGGTCCACGGCCTGGTCGGCGATGGCCTTGGCCATGCTGCTATAGCCGAACACCGGGATCACCGTGGCGAGCTTGCCGCCGGCGGAGATGAACTCGCCGGTCGGGTCCACGTCCACGCCGTGGGGCGACTTCGGAGTCGGCAGGTAGTACACCATCCCCGGGCAGTCCGACGGCTCGAGCACCTTCGAGCCCGTGAGCATCTCGGAGTGCGCCACGTCCGCCGCGTCGACCCAGTTGTGGGCGTAGCGGGTGGGCCAGCTCTTCGCCTTGCCCTGTGCCACGCACTGCTCGGCCACCTTCCAGTTCACCGCCGCGATGAAGTCCTTGTCGTTCTGCGAGGCGTTCCGCTCCTTGAGCGTGTTCGCCTGCTCGCTGTTGTAGGAGGTGAAGAATGCCCACCCGTGGGACGGCCCCTTGCCCGGCCGGGCGAGGTCATAGTCGAAGCCCGGCATGTGGATCTGGAAGGCCAGGGTCATCTTGCCGGTCTTCGGATCCACCGCGATGAAGGAGATCTGGCCACCGAAGTTCTCCTTGTAGCTCGCGATCGGGACGTCGCGCTGCGGGGTCGGCACGCTGAAGCGCGTGGCGGCCACCACGTACTCGGTGCCCTGGGTGACGAAGGGCGAGGCGTGGTTGCCCGCCGCGTTCGGGATCTCGATGATCTCCTTGGTGTTCATCTCGGCCAGGTCGATCCGGGCCACCCGGGGCGTGTTGTTGCCGTTGATGAAGATCCACCGGCCGTCGTTCAGGGCGTCGGTCTTCGACAGCGAGGGGTGGTGGGCATCGTCCCACGGCACGAAGCCGTAGCTGGTCTGCAGCATCGGCTTGCTCTGCTCACTGTAGCCGTAGGCCTTTTCGCCGTCCTGCGAGAAGACCGGGATCACCCGGAGCAGGCGCCCGGAGGGGAGCCCATAGACGGCCAGCTGCCCCGAGAATCCCCCGGAGGCGAACATGTAGAACTCGTCGTACTGCCCCGGGGGGACGTAGACGCGGCTGGCCGCGTCACCGGTGCCGCCGGCCTGCGCGGCCGGCCTGGCGCAGGCGGCGGCCACGGCGGCGACGGCCAGGGCGGCACCGAGCGAGGAACGGCGGAGGAACGGGAGTGCGCGCATCGTGAGAGTCTCCTGGTTCATGCTGGTCGGACCAACGCGGTCCACTGGCGGATCACTTCGGGGCCTGCGTCCGCAGGTACTCCAGGACTTCCCGCGCCTGGTCCCGGGTCAGGGCCAGGTTGGGCATCTGGGTCATGTACTCGCCGAGCAGCTGCCGTGCGGCCGGGTGCCTCGCGTACATTCCCTCGGGGTTGAGGATCATGTTCATCACGTAGGCCGGCGACCGGCGCACCGTGACGTCGCCCAGCGGCGGGCCCACGTACTTGTCGGCCATCTTGTGGCAGGCGGAGCACTTGGAGTCGAAGGTGGCCTTGCCGGCGGACGCCAGCGCCGCATCCACCGGACCCAGGGTGACCACTTCGGTCACCGGGCCGATGCCGTGCTCCTGCTGGAAAGGCGTCAGGCCGGCGGGGGTGGCGGCGGGCGCCGCCGCGGCCGGGGCGGGGGCGTCCGCCTTGCCCGAGCAGCCGAGCAGGAAGGCCACCGCCAGGGTGCCGAGCCGGAGGGAAGCAGGGAGGGCGTGCCGCATCTGGGACTCCGTCGCGATGAAGGCTGTTTCATGGAGATCCGTGGGATCTCTGCGCCGCCTGGCGCCATCTTGCAGGCACAGTATCGCGATATTCACATGAATAGATGGGAATTGGGTCTATGAAATCACCTTCAAGGAGCCGGCGGGGGGTGGGGTGCTGAGTCAAACGGCGGAATACGCGCTGCGGGCGGTCCTGACGATCGCCGAGGAGCCGGGGGGGCAGCCGGTGGGTGCCTATCGCCTGGCCGAGGCCCTTGGGATACCCCAGAACTACCTGTCGAAAACGCTGCACCAACTGGCCCGGGCCGGCATCCTTGAGTCGACCCGGGGCAAGCTCGGCGGATTCAGCCTGGCGCGGGACGCCCGGGAGATCCCGCTCGTCGAGGTGGTGGGACTCTTCGACGACGTGACCGGCAAGCGCAGCTGCCTGATGGGGCGGGCCACCTGCAGCGACCACAACTCCTGCGCCGCGCACCGGCGGTGGAAGGGCGTCTCCGAGCGCATCTCGGAGTTCTTCCGCGACACCAGCGTCGCCGACCTGGTGACCGAACGCCGGGCCACCCGGGCCTAGGGCCCGGCGCGACCCGCGCCGAAGGGCCGGACCCTCGCCCACAGCAGGCCAACCAACCCCACCGTCCCGAGCACCAGCAGCAGCGTGCCCGGGGCGGCCAGCCGCTCCCCCGCGGGATGGACCCCTGCCAGACGGAGGCCAAGGCCCGCCACATAGGCACCGGCGGCGGCCCGCGCCTGCCAGGGAAGCCCCCGCCCTGGACCGTGGGCGTGACGCGGCAGCATCCAGTACGCCGTGCCGAGGACGAACGGTACCAGCCAGCCGAAGAGCAGCAGGATCAGGTGGGCCAGCCGCCATCGTGGGTGCAGCGCTGCGGTGCCGGGCGCGCCGGCCAGCAGGAGCGCCCCGATGAGGGACCCGCCCACGAGGCTCGCAAGTGAGCCACGCAGCAGCCAGACCGTGAGCGTGGGCATCAGTCCTGGCCTGGGAGGGACCGGATTCGCGGCCAGAGCAACCCGACCAGCAGCAGCACCGCGCAGAACTGCAGCAGGGCCGAGAGCTGCAACGGCCAGGCGGGCCCGTGCCAGCCCATCCGCCACGATTCGCCGACCACGCGCAGGAGCAACCCGCCGTTGAGCAGTCCCCAGCCCACCCATCCCGGCGCCGCCTGCCCCCGCGGCGGGTCGGTGCGGTGCCGCGGGAACATCCAGTAGGCCACCCCGGTGATCAACTGGAGCAGCCAGCCTACGGTGAGCAGGTGCAGGGCCGTCAGGTGCAGGGCGGCGTCCGGGAGGGATGGCCACAGCCCCGGGGGTCGGACCTGCAGGAGTTCACCCACGAGGGCCAGCAGCAGGGCCGCGAAACCGGCCTTGACGAATGCGCGGGACAGCGGTGGCATCGTGGGCCGGTCAGCGATGCGTCAGGCTGAGGATGATCTCGATGGCGATCAGGATGATGACCACCCACTCCAGCGCCTCCATCCGCACCCCGGCGGCGCGATCGGAGAGTTTCTGGTAGATGCTCTCGATGGTGGTGAGCTTGCGGGTGATGGAGCCGTCCAGCTCCCCCAGCTGGAACCGGCTCGCCGCCAGCCGGTAGATCCGGGTCAGGTATTCCTCACCGAAGACCTTGAGGGCGTTGGACACGCGCTCCAGCATGACGGCGCTCTCCAGCTGCAGCTCCGCCACCTGGTGCAGGTCGGCGCTGGCGGAGGACGGCCGCATCAGCCGGAGGCCCTGGGGCCGGGCGAGCAGGTGGTAGGAACGCTCCATCGCCCGGTCGAGCTGCAGGTCCAGCCAGCGCATCTCCAGCAGCTGCACGTTCGCGAATTCGAGCACGGCCCGGACGTCGTCGGGGTCCGGGTCGAGGACGAAGGCCGCGTCCCAGTCGATGATGGTCACGTCGTCGGGGCCGAAGGAGATCCGCACCTCGGTGGCGTTGGTCACCTCCTCCGCGGAGAGGCCGCCCGCGTCCGGCCGGAGGATGCGGGCGATCTGGCCGGCGTGCGCGTCACAGAAGGCGGTGGCGGTGCCGCCGCCAGGCAGCTCCCGCATCCCGATCAGGGTGTAGTCCTCGGTGAAGTCCGCCACGCGCGGCCGCTGCACGGCCGTCCCGGCCGACCGCAGCAGGGCCTCCACCCGGGCCTGCGCGTCGAGTCGCAGCAGCCCGGAGCGCCGCAGCGCCACGCTCGCCTCGAGCAACGTCTCCAGCCCGCCTGCCACGGGCAGCTGGTAGGTCACGGTCGCCGCGCCGAAGTCGTACAACACCAGGTCGACCTGGGGCTCGGTGGTCCACGGCGGGATCACGAGCGACGCGCCGTCCTGCGAGATGCGCAGCGGTGCCGGCCGGTACTGGAAGAAGGAGGTGGCCCGGCCGCGGTGGCGGAAGGTCTGGCGTTCCGAGCTGCCGCCCAGCAGGCGCTCGACCTGGTCGAGGTCGATGGCCTGCGCCACTTCGAACACGAACATCGGATGGATCTCGGGCATCCCTCACCGCTCCTTCATCGTTTGCTCATGCCGATGGCCCGACATTTTCGTGGCCCCTCACTGGAGGACCCCATGTTGATCCTGACCCGGGCCGAAACAGGGCGGCGGCTGGCGGTGGGGCTGGGCGCCCTGGTGCAGGATGTCCCCGTGGTGGTGGCGCTCTCCGCAGGTGGCGCGCGGGTGGCGAGTGAAGTCGCCCGGGCGCTGGAGGCGCCGCTGGATGTGATCGCGGTCTGCCGGCTGGAGGTGCCGGGGCGGCCGCATGGTGCCTTCGGCGCGGTGGCCGATGGGACCGTCTCCGTCGAACCCGAGCGGCTCCGGGCGCTGGACCTCCCACCCGACTACACTGAACGGCTCATCGCCGAGGCCACGCGCGTGGCGGAGGGGCTCGCCCGCTCGTGGCGGGGGGGCGCCGCCCCGGTTCCGCTGGCGGGCCGCGCGGTGATCCTCGCCGACGACGGCCTGGCCGAGGCCATGCTGGTGGTCGCGGCGGCGCGGGCCTTCCGCGAGCAGGGGGCGGCGCGTGTCATCTTTGCGGCGCCGCACGCCAGCCGGGAACTCGTCCGCCGCCTCGAGGCGCTGCCCGTGACCCCGTGCCTCCTGTATCCGCCGGACGCGGTGGTGGCCGCCATGATCTGCGACCCGACCTTCGAGCAAACCACCGGCGGGGAGGTCGGTTCCATGGTGCGCCACAGCCGACCCGGGTTGCCGGCCGTCCTGGGCGGCTGAACCGCGAATCTACCGGGAGGACCCCGGGGAGGGGAGGGCGGTGTCCACCCCACTCGCACCGGCCATCGTCGGCGAGCTCGGGCAGCGGCTCGCCACCTTCCGGGAGGCCGCGGACGCCAGCGCCGAGGCCGATGACCTCGAGGGCGCCCACCGTGTGCGCGTGACGGCCCGGCGGCTGCATGCCGGGCTGCTGGTCTGGCGCCCCCTGCTCGAGCTTCCCGACGTGGTGCGGCCACGCGTCCTCCGCCGGGTGGAGCGCCGCTTCGGTGCGCGGCGGGACCTTGAGGTCCTGCGCACCCGGCTCGAGTCCCTGCGCGAAGCCGGTACGCCCCTCCCCGACACGATCGCCTCGCTCCGGGCGCGCGCCGCGGCGGCCGATGCGCGCGGCCGGCTGGCCCTGCGCCGCCGCTCCACCCGCCGCCTCGTCCGCGGTCTCACCGACTGGCTGGCGGCTCCCGCCTGGTCCCCGCTCGCGGACCTCCCGCCGTCGGCGCTGCTCCCGTGGCTGGTGGCGCCCGCGGCATCCCGGGCCATGCTGCACCCTGCCTGGGCCGTCTCCGGGATTCCGGAGCCCGATGCCGATTCGGGCCGCGTGCTGCACCGCCTGCGCCGGCGGCTCAAGGGCCTGCGCTACCGTCTCGAGTGCGTGGCGGACTGGTACGGCCCGCCGCTGCTCGCCTGGCTCGAGGAACTGCACGCCATGCAGGATGCGCTGGGCGCCTGGCACGATGAAGGGGTGCTGCTCCGGATGCTGGCCCGCGCCGGGCTCGACCCCGCGTGTGGCGCGACGGCGCGCCAGCGTGCGGCCGCGGCGATGGTCCCATGGCCCGGCTGGCGGCAACGCTACCTGGACGCCGGGGAGCGCACCCGCCGGTGGGCCGACCTGGGGCGACCGCAGCCGTGACCTAGAAGGCGATGGATCGCGCGTGGACCCGCAGGTGATCGGCCACCCGGCGCAGCCGGTCGTGGGCCTCTGCGGCCACCCCCGCGAGCGGGCCGCTCGGCGCGAGCTGGGCCGGGTCGGCGATCCGGACAAGGGTCCCGCCCGCCGGATCGCCCTCGATGGTGACGGGGCAGGGGAGGTCCAGCCCCGCCTCGGGGTCCGCCTCGACCGCACGGTGGGCCAGGGTGGGATTGCAGGCGCCGAGGAGCAGGAACGGCCGGTAGCCCAGGCCCAGTTTCTCGCGGAATGTCGCCTGCAGGTCGGTGCGGGTGACGATCGCGAAGCCCTCCGCTGCCATCGCATCGGTGACCCGGGCCACGGCCACCTCCTGGTCCACCGGCAGCTTCACGCGAAAGGCCCTTGCGGGTTCGCCCGTCGCACCGGCCACCGGGTGGTGCGACATGGTCGAGACGTCCTTCCGGTCGTGGGTCATGATGTCACCACATCCCGGCCGGACCGGAGGGTGTCCCGGTAGTCGGCCAGCTGGAGTCGGGCGGCGGCGAAGGCGTCGGCGAGTGCGAGGGCGAATGCCGGCTTGGCGGGGCGGGTGATCGCCAGTTCCCCGTCCTCGATCGTGAGTCCCAGCCTGAAGGAGACGGCACCGGGCTGGCCATCGGCATCACGGTACGGCACGCTCAGCACGACGTGGCACTCCGAGAGCTCCGGAAAGTCGACCGCCAGGGCGGCGGCCGCGGCCTCGATCGCCGCCGTTTCCACCGCCGTGGGCCGATGACCCCGTCCGCTCAGGCGCAGCATGATACGTTCTCCTCTCGTACAGCATCGGACCGTGCGCCCCTGGGCCCTGGGGTACGGTTCCGGAAGACGACGCCGCCCCGGTCCTGGGGGCCGGGGCGGCGCGTGCGGTGCGAGGCGTCAGGCCTTGATCAGGATCTTGTTCTTGACGGCGGTCTCGATCTTCGGCAGCCGGACCGTCAGGACCCCGTCCGTGTAGTGCGCCTCGACCTTGGCCGGCTCCACCGGCCGCGGCAGCCGCAGTGTCCGGACGAACTTGCCGGTCTCCCGCTCCTCCCACAGCACGTTCTCGTTGGTCTCGCGGGCGATCCTCTCCCGGTGTCCCGTCAGGGTGAGCAGGTCACCCTCGAGGTGGACATCCAGGTTCTCCCGCGGCACCCCCGGCACTTCCGCCCGGATCACGAAGTCCTTCTCGGTCTCGGTCAGGTCGAGCGCCGGCATCCACGTCCCTTCCATGGCCCGCTTGAGGGGCTCAAGGTTCATCGCCGGGAAGGGCAGCGGCCCGTGAAGCAGCCGGTCGAACACCTCGTCCATGTCGCGGACGATGGTCGGCACGCCTGCCTGCATCTTGGTGAGTTTCATGGGTTCCTCCTTGCGAAACCGTTCACCGCGACGATGCTGACTCAGGCGTCACCAACATAGATCACGGCCGCTGAAGCGGGGCTGAACCGTGGTCGAATCTTCGCTCATGAAGGGGGATGCGGCGCCGCCGGTGCGGCCCAGGCATGGCTCAGCCGCCACACGTAGGCGGCCACATCCCGGGCCTGCGCGTCGGTGAGCTCCGCCCACCCGCGCATCGGCATGGTCACGCCGCGGGTGGTCCAGGCCTTCGGCAGGCCGTGAATCACCCGGTTGAGGATCCCCTCGAAGCTGTCCGACCCGTGCAGCCAGACCCCCTGGGCGAGTGCCGGGCCACTGTCGGTCCCGATCCCCTCGACGCCATGACAGGCAACGCAATTCGCCGAGCCGTGGAACAACTCGCGCCCGCGCGCCACCGCCGAGTCGGTGACCTGCGAAGGCAGGGGCATCACCGGGGCCACTGGGTCCTGGCCGGCGAGCGGGGCCACAGCACACAGCAGCGCCGGGATCCAGAGGCGCGAAGAGCGGTTGGCAGGCATGGGGCCCTCCCGAGGGGGTACCGACAAGCTGGCGAGGGATGTGTGAAGGGGCCTTCAACCGGTGCTGAAGGGGCCTTTGTGGGGCGGTCAGTCCTGGTCGTGCAGGATGCGCTGGGGCGGGTCATCCAGGTCATCGAACTGACCGTCCCGCATGGCCTTGAGGAGCAGCCCGAGGAAGATGCCGCCCACCAGCAGGGCCAGCGGCAGGAGCAGGTAGTAGGCGCGCACTCAATCTCCCCGCCGCACCAGGCCCTCGACCCGTGCGGCATTCCAGATGACCAGGCTGCTCGAGATCGGCATCAGGATCGCGGCGACCAGGGGGTTGACCAGTCCGAGCGCCGCGGCGCCGACGGAGACCACATTATACACGATTGCCTGCCGGAGACTCGACCTGACCATGCGGCGGGCCGCCTGGCCGGCGCGGATGCCGGCCACCACCGGGCCGAGGGCTCCAGTGGAGACGATGCCATCGGCGACGAGCACCGTGCTCGCCGCACCGCTGGCCATGGCGATGCCCACGTCCGCGGCCGCGAGGGCCGGTCCGTCGTTGAGTCCATCCCCGGCGAAGAGCACCCGCTCGCCGGCCTGCTGCTGGGCCCGGACCCAGGCCGACTTGGCGCCCGGATCGAGCCGAGCCTGCACGGCCTCGATGCCGGTATCCGACCCCACCCGCCGGGCGGCGTCGGCGTGGTCGCCAGTCAGCAGGACGCTGCGGACCCCGAGGCGACCGAGGGCCTCGATGGCGGAACGGGCATCCGCCCGCGTGGTGTCCCCGAGGACGATCACCTCGGACACCTCGGGCGCGCCATCCCCGCCTGCGGTCAGGCGGACGGCGCCCGGACCGGCGCTGGCGAGGCCCCAGCGCCGGCCATCGATGACCCCGCTGATCCCGGTGCCCGCCAGCTCGCGGACGTCGTGCGGCTGGGGGAGGGGGATGCCGCGGCGGGCGGCCTCCGCGGTGATGGCGCGGGCGATCGGGTGCACGCTGTAGCGTTCGAGTCCGGCGGCTACCCGGAGCGTCGCATCGTCGGCCTGGGTGACGGTCATGGTGCCGGCGGTGACCGTGCCCGTCTTGTCGAGCCCCGCGACGGTGACCTCGGCGAGCCGCAGCAGCGCGTCACTCGAGCGCAGGAGCAGGCCACGCCGGGCGGCGGCGGCCAGGCCCGCGGCGGCGGCCAGCGGATGGGCCAGGGCCAGGGCGCAGGGGCACGCCACGACCAGGACGGCCACGGTATTGGCGATCGCGGGCCCGAGGCCGCGGGCTATCCACCACCCCGCCAGGGTGAGGCCGGCGACCAGCAGCGTACCGACCGTGAACCACGGTGCGATGCGGTCGGCCGACGTGGGTGCCAGGCCGCGGTCCTGCGCCGCCTGCAGCTCGGTCGCCATCCGATGCACCACGGTGGCGCCCCCGATGGCCTCGACCCGCACGGTGATCGCACCGTCGACGAGCAGGGTGCCGGCCACGACCGGATCGCCTGGGCCGACCAGCACCGGTGCCGCCTCGCCGGTCAGCAGCGCGATGCGCACCTGCCCGGAGCCTTCCACCACCGTGCCATCGGCCGCGAGTTCCTCCCCGGCACCGACGTCGATGCGGTCGCCGGCGCGCAGCGCCGACACCGGCACCACCTCGAGGTACTCCCCGGGCGCCCGCGTCTCCCCTGTCGCATCCCCGGTGCCCAGCCGCCGCGCGGTCTGGGGGACCGTCCCGACCAGGGCCGCCGCGGCATCGGTGGAGCGCCGCCGGCTGCGCGACTCGAGCACCCGTCCCGCCAGCAGGAGCGCCACCAGCATGGTCAGCGAATCCAGGTAGGCGTCCTGGCCCAGCAGCGTGGCGACGAGGCCGTGCAGGTAGGTGATCGCGATGCCGAGGGCGATCGGCAGGTCCATGTGGAGCACCCGGTTCCGCAGGCCGGACCAGGCGCCGGCGAAGAACGGCTCGGCGCACCAGAAGGTCACCGGGGTGGAGAGCAGCAGGCTGGTCCACCGGAACAGCGTCGCCAGGCCGGGATCGATGCTGCCGTACCACCAGCCGGCGTACAGCCCCTCATAGAGGCCCATGGTGGCGATCGCCACGATGGCCGCGATCCCCATCCGGAACATCAGGCCGCGATCGGGCGCGGACTCCTCACCGAGGGGCCGGGGCCGGTACCCCAGCGCGGCGATCCGGCGCACCAGCGCGGGGAGGTCGACCTTGGCGGGATCCCAGCGGAGGGTGGCGCGCCCGGTGGCATAGCTCACCATGGCGTGCTCCACGCCGGGGGTGCGCTCCAGCACCTTCTCGGTCACCCACACGCAGCTGGCGCAGCGGAGCCCTTCGACCACCAGTCGCGCCTCACAGCGCCCGGCGGGATCGGTGACCACCGCCACCCGGGCCCAGTCATCCCGGTCGCTGGCTTCCGGCCTGGGGGCGAAGGCGGCGCGGTCCTGGTAGTAGCGCTCCAGCCCGGCGCCGCGGATGATGGCGGCGGCCATCTCGCAACCCCGGCAGCAGTAGGCGTCGGCATCGCCTTCCACGGCCGCGCCGCAGTGCGGACAGCAAGCGCCCGGGGCGGCGCGATCACTCGCGGCGCCCCGGGCGGTGTCCGGCCCGTTACCGGGCTTCGGTGTTATAGGAGCTGACAACGTCGTCCGCGCCGTGAATGGCGAGGTACGCGAAGAGGGCGTTGACCACCACCACGACGAACAGGCCGATGGCGATGGCCCAGGGCCAGCGCCGGCCGGCGGGGCTGCTAGTTGGCAACGTGGCCTCCGGTCTTGAAGGTGGCGGCGACCTCCACCTCCTTGGTGGGCGAGCTCACATGCACCGCGATCGGGATCGTCCGCGCCATGTCCGGGGTCGACTTGACCCGGATGATCAGCGGCACGGTCTGGCTCTCCGTGCTTCCGAGGGCCAGGTCCTGCACCATCACCTCGGCCTCCGGCAGGCCCTCCACGCGGACGTGGAAGGGGATGGGCGCCGCCGCCTGCTGCTTGTTGGTGACCCGCAGCAGGAAGGTGTTCCGGACGTAGCCGTCCGCGTCCTGGGTGTACAGGGTGCCCGGGGCACGCTGCACCGCCGCGTCGAAGGGCGCGCGGGCCACCATGAGGATCGTGCCCGCGGCGGCGATGCCGGTGAGCAGCCCGCCATACACCACGGTGCGGGGCCGGAGCGCCCTCGGCTTCTTCCCCCGCTGCTCGGCGATGGAGGCGAAGCTGATCAGGCTCTTGTGCCCCTGCTTTTCCATCACGATGTCGCAGGCATCGATGCAGCGGGCACAGGCGATGCACTCCAGCTGGAACCCGTTGCGGATGTCGATGCCGGTGGGGCAGACGAACACGCACTTGTTGCAGTCGATGCAGCGGCCGACCTCCTTGGCGTTCAGGCCGCCCCGGGGCTCGCCGCGGGTGATGTCGTATTGCACCAGCACCGTCTCCTCATCCGTCAGCGCGCTCTGGAAGCGGGCGTACGGGCAGAGGTAGGTGCAGAACTGCTCCCGGAACCACGCCAGGTCGAAGTACCACCCTACCGTGAAGATCCCGACCAGGGCATAGGAGGTGCGGCCGGCCGTCCCGCTCCACAGCTCCCGCGCCCCGGCGAAGTAGCTCATGAACGCCATGGCGATCAGGAAGGAGAAGAGGGCAAAGACGCCCCACTTGGCCGCCTTGCGCCACGCCTTGTCGAGGGTCCAGGGCCCTTCGTCGCGCTTGCGGCGCTTGGTCCAGTCACCCTCGATCCAGCGTTCCACCGGCCGCACCCACGCATCCAGGAACACCGTCTGGGGGCAGGCGAACCCGCACCACAGCCGGCCGAACAGGGACGTGAAGAAGAACAGCGAGAAGGCGAGGAACAGGAGCAGGAACAGGAGGAAGATGGTGTCGGCGGCGGTGAAGATCGCGCCGAAGGCGTACAGCTTCCGGCCCGGCAGGTCGATGCGCAGGGCCGGGTTGCCGTTGATCATGACCCAGGGGGTCACGAACAGGATCAGGTGCAGGGCTCCGAACGTCCAGCCCCGGAGCCGCTGCCACTGGCCCGTGACCGTCTGGGGGTAGATCCACTTCCGCTTGTGAGTGAAGCCGATCATGCTCTCCGCCTTCTCGTTGCCGGGTATTACGACTGGCCTGCGCTGTCGGCCTTCTCGCCGCTGTCATCGCCCGTCGTGCCGGTGGCCTCCCGGTTCTTGTGGACGACGTACGCGGCGACCTGCGCCACCTTCTCCGGGCCGAGGATCGGACCCCAGGTGAGCATGCCCTTGTCCGGCACCCCCACCGTGATGGTGTGCTGGATCTCCTCCGGCGTGCCACCGTGGATCCAGGTCGTGTCCAGCAGGTTCGGGCCGATCCCACCCTTCAGGTCCGCGCCGTGGCAGGCCACGCAATTGGCCTTGAAGATGCCCTCGCCGGCCTCGACGTTCGCGGCGGAGAGGTCCACCGTGGCCGCGGCGGCGGCCGCCGCCTCCTGGGGCCAGCGCTGCCTGGCGTCTTCCATCTCGGCCGCGAGCGCGGCCACCTCGGAGCGGTGCGCCACGAAGTGGTAGTGGATGCCGTAGACGATCGCCCAGACGATGGTGAAGTAGAACAGGCCCAGCCACCAGTTCGGCAGCGGATTGTCGTACTCCTCGATGCCATCCGCCTCGTCGGCGTGGCCCAGCACCTGGTTCAGTTCCCGCTTGCTCACGCGTCGCCTCCGTCATTGAAGGGGAGCCGGCTGGCGGCCTCCCACTTGGTCTTGTTCTTGTCGGTCCAGGCCCACCAGGTCCAGAACAGGAAGGCCGCGAGGAACACCACCGTCGTCGCGCCCAGGAGCCAGCCGAGCTGGACGCTCTCGGCCGCCTCCCGGAAGAGGGGGTTCATGGGGTCACCGCCTGGCCCGTGACCGGGGCCGTCGATGCCTGCGCGGCCGGCGCGGGCGCCGGCGTGGTCGCCCCGGCCGCGATGGCCGCCCGACCGTCCTTGCCCAGGCGCTGCAGGTACGCGATCAGCGCCACGATCTCCTTCCCGGGATCGGCATCGATCCCGGCGCCCTTGAGCCGGTCGCTGATTTCCGCGGCCTGGGCCTGCATGTCGGCCGGGGCGCTGGCGATCTGCTCGTCGGTATAGGGCACGCCCACCTTCTTGAGGGCCCGCATCGACGCCTGGATGTCCGCGGGGTCATACGCCTGGCGGTGCAGCCAGGTGTAGGGCGGCATGACGCTGCCCGGTGAGGTGGCCCGGGGATCGCGCATGTGCTCGAAGTGCCAGGCATCGGGGTACTTGCCGCCGACCCGCTGCAGGTCCGGTCCCAGCCGGCGGGAGCCGAGCAGGAACGGGTGGTCGTAGGCATACTCGCCGGCCCGGGTCCACTCACCGTACCGCAGCACCTCGGCCCGCATCGGGCGCACCATCTGCGAGTGGCAGGTGTAGCAGCCCTCCCGCAGGTAGATGTCCCGCCCCGCGACCTCGAGGGCGGTGTATGGGGTCACCCCCGCCAGGGCCTCCGGGCCGTACTTGGCCGAGAAGAGCGGGATGATCTCGACGATGCCGCCGATCAGGATGGCCACCGTCACCATGATGGCGAAGAG
The DNA here is from genome assembly GCA_046327715.1 of Gemmatimonadales bacterium. Taxonomy (GTDB): domain Bacteria; phylum Gemmatimonadota; class Gemmatimonadetes; order Gemmatimonadales; family GWC2-71-9; genus JADJOM01. The sequence continues at coordinate 307,196 of JAXLXY010000001.1, read as the reverse complement.
CGCGCTCTTGCCCTCGAGGGTGCGGTGCGCCGAGGTATAACCGGTCTCGTTCGGGGTGCTCATGGTCATGTCCTCAGCGGGCGGTGGCCGGGGCGGGCGCCGGGGCGGCCGCAGGTCCGGACACGGTCTTGACGAAGTTGATGGCGAACATCACGGCCCCGGTGAAGAACAGGAGCCCGCCGAGCAGCCGAAGCAGGTAGAACGGCTGCAGCTGGTGCACGATGTCCACGAAGTTGGGATACTTGAGCTGGCCCGCCGCATCGAAGGCACGCCACTGCAGGCCCTCGGTCAGGCCAGCCGCCCACATCGACACCGTATACAGCACGATGCCGATGGTGGCCAGCCAGAAGTGGGTGGTGGCCCAGCCCGGGTAGGCGAGGGGCTTGTTCCACAGCTTGGGCACGAGCCAGTACAGGATGCCGAAGGTGATCATCCCGTTCCATCCGAGCGCGCCGGAGTGCACGTGGCCGATGGTCCAGTTGGTGTAGTGCGACAGGCTGTTCACCGCCCGGATCGACATCATCGGGCCCTCGAACGTGCTCATGCCGTAGAAGCTCACCGCCACCACCAGGAACTTGAGCACCGGGTCGGTCCGCACCCGGTCCCACGCCCCGCGCAGCGTCAGCAGGCCGTTGAGCATGCCGCCCCACGACGGGGCGATCAGCATGATGCTGAAGGTCATGCCCAGGGTCTGGGCCCACTCCGGGAGCGACGAGTACAGCAGGTGGTGCGGCCCGGCCCAGATGTACAGGAACACCAGCGCCCAGAAGTGGATGATCGACAGGCGATAGCTGAAGACGGGGCGCCCCGAGATGCGGGGCAGGAAGTAGTACATGAGGCCGAGGAACGGCGTGGTCAGGAAGAAGCCGACGGCGTTGTGGCCGTACCACCACTGGACCAGCGCGTCCGTCATCCCGGCGTAGATGGGGTAGGAGCGCAGCATCGTCGCCGGAATGGCCAGGCTGTTGACGATATGCAGCACGGCAATCGTGATCACGAAGGACATGTAGAACCAGATGGCCACGTACAGGTGCTTCACCCTGCGGTTGTAGATCGTGCCGAAGAAGTTGACCGCGAAGACCACCCAGATCAGGGTGATCAGCACGTCGAGCGGCCAGATCAGTTCCGCGTACTCCTTGGACTGGGTCAGGCCCAGCGGCAGCGTGACCGCCGCCCCGACGATGATGAGCTGCCAGCCCCAGAAGTGGATGCGTGACAGGGCATCGCTGAACATCCGGACCTTGAGCAGCCGCTGCATCGAATAGTAGATGCCCGTGAAGCAGATGTTCCCGCCGAATGCGAAGATCACCGCATTGGTATGCAGGGGACGGAGGCGCCCGAAGGTCGTCCACTGAAGCCCGAGGTTGGCGGGCCAGTACGCGATCTCCAGGGCGATCCACACCCCCGCCAGCATGCCGACGACCGCCCAGAGCACCGTCGCCGAGGCGAACAGCTTGACCACGTCGTCGTCGTAGCGGGTTTCGTCCGCGGAACTCACCGCAGTATTTTGCACGGCGTCTCTACCTCCCCATAGGCGCATGTATGGTTGAACTGCTCTCGGCTGCATTGCTCGCGGGGCTCCTCGGGAGCCTCCACTGTATCGGCATGTGCGGCGCCTTCGCCGCCAACTGTGGCCGGGTCCGCGGCGGCTTGCCGGCCTGGCATGCGGGCCGGCTGCTCACCTACACCATCCTCGGCGCCCTCGCCGGCACCCTGGGCCGGCTGCTGCCCGGCCCCGCCTGGCTGCCCGGGGCCCTGGCCGCCGTGCTGCTGGTCTGGTTTGCCCTGGCCCTGGCTGGGATCGTCCCCGAGCCCCGGATCATCCCGCTCCGGCTCACCGCGGCCGGAAGCCGGGCCGCCCGTACTCCCGGCCTCGGCGCCCAGTTCGTCTTCGGCGTGGTCAACGGCTTCCTGCCCTGCGGGATGGTCTACGCCGCCCTCGCGCTGGCCGTGGCCGCCACCCATCCGCTTCCCGGAGCCCTCGCCATGCTGGCCTTCGGCCTGGGGACGGTTCCCGCGCTCTCCATCGCCGCCTACGGCGTCCAGCGTGTCCTGCTGGGGTCGCGCTGGCGCCGTCGGGTATTCGCGGGGGTCACGCTGGTACTCGGCCTCTGGACGATCTGGAACCGCGCCACCATGCCCACGGGCAGCACCGCTCACCAGCACCACCACATGGCACCGGCCGCGTCAGGTCCCGAAATTCCGCCGGAACACTAGGCCGGGAGTTGTGAAGCGAGGGGGGAGTCGAGATGAAGCCGCCTTCATGACGGCGTCTGGGGCAGGGCGGCAGGCTGGGGGGATGCTCCCCCCCGGGGCAGGCTCAGTCGGCTGAGGCGCCCGGCTGGAGGAAGACCGGGCGCTCGGCCGTCGGCAGGCCCAGGTACAGCCGGGCCCGGTCCAGGGCGTCATCCAGCGTACCGGTCAGGTTGTCCTCGCCCAGCTCGTCGTAGAAGGCCGACCGGGTCAGCGCAATCACCGGCTGGGAGTGGACATCGGAGAGGATCACCAGGGTGCCTTCCTGCCGGCTCCGGTGCACCACGTCCCGCAGCGCGGCCAGGCCCGTGGAGTCGATCGCCGGCACCCGCCGCATCCGGATGATCAGCACTCGCGGCCGGCGGGCCACGTTGCCGAGGGCCGACTTGAACGATTCGGCCGCCCCGAAGAAGAAGGGGCCGTCGATCTCGTAGATATCCACCCCCTCGGGCACGTCCCGCAGGCCGGTGGCCCCGGGATCACCGCCCTCGGGCTCCTCGGCATCCCCGAACTCCCGGGTCACCAGGCTGGTGTTCGTGACCTCGCTCATCCGCTTCATGAAGAGGAACGCCGCGAGCACCATCCCGACCTCCACCGCCACCGTCAAGTCCACCAGGATGGTGAGGGTGAAGGTCACCAAGAGCACCGCCACGTCGCTGCGCGGCGCGCGGAGCTCGCCCCGGAAGCGCCGCCACTCGCTCATGTTGTAGCTCACCACCACGAGGATGGCCGCCAGCACCGTCATGGGGATCCTGGCCGCCCACTGTCCGAAGAAGAGGGTGATGAGCAGCAGGGTCAGCGCGTGGATCATGCCCGCCACGGGCGTGCGGCCACCGTTCTTGACGTTGGTCGCCGTGCGCGCGATGGCCCCGGTGGCCGGGATCCCCCCGAACAGGGGAGAGGCGAGGTTGGCCACGCCCTGGGCCACCAACTCCATGTTGGAGCGGTGCCGCGAGCCGATCATGCCGTCGGCCACCACCGCGGAGAGCAGGGACTCGATGGCCGCCAGCAGCGCGATGGTCAGGGCCGGCCCGCTGAGCTCCCGCAGCATCGCAAAGGTGACGGTGGGGATCCGGGGGGCGGGGAGGCCGGCGTGGATCACGCCGAACCGGTCGCCGATGGTCTCCACCGGCAGGTGGAACACCTGGGCCAGGACGGTGCAGGCCACCAGGGCCACGAATGGCGCCGGCAGGCGCCGGCTGACCCTCGGCCACAAGAGGATGATGGCCAGCCCGAGGCCACCGACGGCCACCGCCCAGGGGTTGACGGTGTCGAGGTGGGCGGCGTAGCTCTGCCACTTGGCGACGAACTCGGCCGGGACCTCCGTCATCCGCAGGCCCAGCAGGTCTCGGACCTGGCTGGAGAAGATGATGATGGCGATGCCGGAGGTGAACCCGGTCGTGACCGGGAACGGGATGAACTTGATGGCGCCACCCAGCCGGGCCACGCCGAGGATGATGAGCAGGACGCCGGCCATCATCGTGGCGACCGCGAGCCCCTCGATGCCGTGGGCGCTGATGACCCCGGAGACGATCACCACGAACGCCCCGGTCGGGCCGCCGATCTGCACCCGCGACCCGCCCAGCGCGGAGATCAGGAAGCCGGCGATGATCGCGGTGTAGAGCCCGGCCTCGGGGGTGGCGCCGCTCGCGATCCCGAACGCGATGCCGAGCGGCAGGGCCACGATCCCCACCACGACGCCGGCGGAGAGGTCGCTGAGGAAGTCGGCGCGGCGATACCCGCGCATCGTGGTGAGGAGCTTGGGGACGAGCATGCTCAGGCCAGGTCCCGGGGCTCCGGGGGCCGGATGCAGAGGTCGAAGGCCAGGAACAGCGTCCGGGCGAACGGCCAGACCAGCAGTGGCATCACGACCGCCTCGATGGGCCCCACCACCTGGAGGACGTCCCAGGGTGGATTGGGCCAGGTCCGCACCAGCGTGATCACGAAGGACGTCATCGTGATCAGCTCCGCGAGGAACAGGTTGAACCAGAGGGCCCCGAGGGTGTAGCCGTCCTCGCCCCGCCGCATCCGCAGGTGGCACGAGGGGCATCGGTCCCGCATGCGCAACCACCCGCTGAACAGCGGATGACCGCCGCATGCCGGGCAGTGCCGGCGCAGGGCTCGGGTGAGCATCACCCGCCGGGAGGGGAGGGTGGGCAGGGGCGGAGGCGTCATGGCTGCCGGGGGTGAAGGGGGTCGAAGCGCGGCGGAATATACATCCGCGGCTGTCGCCGGTTCAGTCGCTGCTGGCACGCAGGGCATTGAGGATGACCGCGACGTCGATGGCCTCCTGCAGCAGCGCGCCCGCCACTGGGGGGATTGCGCCGAAGGCTGCCGCCACCATCGCCAGCGCCGACAGCCCGAGCCCCGCCCACACGCTCTGCCGGGCAATGCGCATCGTGCGGCGGCTGATGGCAATCGCCTCGGCGACCCGCCCGGCATCATCCGCCAGCACCACGGCATCCGCCGCCTCCGCCGAGATCCCGCCGCCATGGGAGGCGAGGGCCACGCCGACCGAGGCCCGGGTGAGCGCCGGGGCGTCATTGGTGCCGTCTCCCACCATGAGGACCCGCTCGCCCGCCAGCTCCAGCTCCTCCACCACCCGCACCTTGTCCGCCGGCAGCAGCCCCGCACGGACCTCCGCTATCCCTGCCACCCGTGCCACCGCCTGGGCATGGCCCCCGTCGTCGCCGGTGACCATGATGATGCGCCGCAGGCCGAGGGCGGTGAGCGCCGCCACCAGCTGGCCGGTCTCCGGGCGGAGCCGGTCGGCGAACTCGATGACGCCCCCGACCCGGCCGTCGATGGCGAGCGCCGCCCGAAGGCCGGTGGTGGCCTCCTCGGGCCAGGCCGTCGCGAGGGCGGGGTAGCGCGACAGGATGTAGGCCCGGGATCCGAGGGCGATTTCATGCCCGCCCGCCCGTCCGGTGACGCCCTGGCCCGGACTCTCGGCGATGCCGGTCGCGACGGGGAGCGTGAGGCCGCGGTCCGTCGCGGCGTCGACCACCGAGCGGGCCAGCAGGTGCCCGGAGCCGAGGTCCGCGGCCGCCGCGAGGGCCAGGACCTCGTCCTCGGTCCAGGGGGGCGCCGGGAGGACGGCGGCCACCGCCGGGCGCCCGATGGTCAGGGTCCCGGTCTTGTCGAGCAGCGCCACCGTCACCCGGCCCAGCTGCTCCAGCGCCGTCCCGTGCCGGATGATGATGCTCCGCCGCGCCGCCCGGTTGAGCCCGCCGATCATCGCCACCGGTGCCGCGAGCAGCAGGGGGCAGGGGGTGGCCACCACGAGCACCGCCAGCACCCGCTCCGCCTCCCCGCTGGCCAGGTAGGTGACCACGCAGGCCGCCACCGTGAGGGGCGTGAAGTACACCGCGTACCGGTCGGCCATCCGCTGCAGCGGGGACTTGCTGGCCTGCGCGCTCCGCACCAGCTGGACGATGCGGGCGTACTGGCTCTCGCTCGCCACCGCCCGCGCCTCGACCGTCAGGGGGCCTTCGATGTTCTGGCTGCCGCTCAGGAGCAGCGTGCCCGGCTCCGCGGCCACCGGCATCGGCTCACCGGTGAGGCGCGAGGCATCGACGTGGGAGTACCCATCCACCACCACCGCGTCGCAGGGGACCAGGTCCCCGGGTCGCACCAGCAGGCGGTCACCCGGCCGGACCTGGTCGGCCGGGATCTGCTCGGTCGCGCGGCCCTGGAGGCGGAGCGCCAGCCGCGGGGCCTCGGCCTCCAGCGCCGCCACCGCGCGGGAGGCGCGCCCGGCGGCGTAGGATTCCAGCGCCTCCCCGCCGGTCTGCATCAGCACCACGACCAGGCCGGGGAGCGGGTCCTGCAGCAGCAGCGCGGTCAGGACCGCCAGGCTTGCCACCAGGTCGGCCGCGAAGTGCCCCCGCAGCGCGCCTCGCACCGTCCGCCAGACCACCGGCAGGCCCAGCAGGGCCAGCCCCCCCATCCAGACCCGGCCCGCCCAGACGCCAAGCGGCCCCGCCGAGAGGGCGAGGCCGCAGGCGATCACCGCCACCGCGGCGAGCGGGGCGAGCCAGGTACGGGTGATTCGTCGGTTCACGAGGCCTGGGCGTCGGGCTCCGCGGTGCCAGCGAGGTCACGGCGGAGCGTGAACCCCACCCCACGCACCGTCTGGATGAGGTTCTCCCCGGCCGCCTTCTGCAGCTTCCGGCGGACGTTGCCGACGTGCACGTCCACGACGTTGCTCTCGGGGTCGAAGTGCATGTCCCACACCTTCTCGAGCAGCGTGGTCCGGCGGACCACCTGCTCCGGGTGCAGCAGGAAGAACTCGATGATCTGGAATTCCTTCGGCGTCAGGTCCATGGCCTTCTCGTTGACCAGGACCACGTGCCGCAGCCGGTCCAGCGTGAGCGGGCCGTAGCGCAGCACCTCGAGCCGCTCCGCACCGCCCCGCCGCGCCAGCGCCCGGATGCGGGCCAGCAACTCGTCGAAGCGGAAGGGCTTGGCCAGGTAGTCATCCGCCCCGGCGTCCAGCCCCCGGACGATGTCCTCCACCGCATCGCGGCTGGTCAGCATCATGATCGGGGTGTTGCGGCCCTCGCGCCGGAGCTCCATGGCGATCTGGAACCCGTTCTTCTTGGGCAGCACGACATCCAGGAGGATCACGTCGTACTCGTAGACGTGGGCCAGTGTCGTGGCTTCCTCGCCGTCCGCGGCGATGTCCACCACGTAGCCTTCTTCCTTCAGGCCCTGCTCGATGAACCCGGCGACCTTCCGGTCGTCTTCCACGACGAGGATTTTCATGCTTGGCAACCTACATGGTGGCGATGAACCCCTCGCAAACACTTTATGAAGATGTCTTTATGTTACACGGGCACGGAGGGAAGCTGCAAGACGAAGCAACCGCCCCCGGCGGGGTGGGCCTCCGCCCGGAGTTCTCCCCCCAGCAGCCGGGCCAGGCGCCGGCTGAGCGGCAGGCCGAGCCCGCTGCCTTTCCCTTCCTCCGCCTTGGTCTGGTAAATGTCGAAGATCCGGTCGAGGTCATCGAGCGGGACCCCCGGGCCCTGGTCCTCGATCCTGAAGACCACGTCCCGGCCCACCGGTTCCACCGCCGCCCGGACGACCGAGCCCTCCGGAGTGTGCCGGATCGCGTTGGCGAGCAGGTTGACCAGGATCTGTTCCACCCGATGGGGATCGGTACGGCAGCTGGGGAGCTCCGCCGGCAGGTCGGCCAGGAGCCTGACCCGCTTGCCGTCGGCGGAGGGGGTCACGCGGCTCAGGGCCTGCCTGACCACACCGCCACAGTCGACTTCGCGGATCACCGGCTTGAGGCGATCCTCATCGAGGCGTGACAGGTCGAGCAGGTCATTGATGAGGCTGATCGCCTGCTCGGCGGAATCCAGGACCTCGAAGGCCGCGCGTGGCACCGAGCCCGGCTCCTTCCGCCGCACCAGCATCTCCGCCCACCCGTAGACGGCCGCGAGCGAGTTCCGCAGCTCGTGGTTCACCATCGCGAAGAAGCGCTCGCGCGAGCGGTGCAGCTGCTGCACCTCTTCCAGCAGGCGGGCGCTTTCCTCGTGCAGCCGGGCATTCTCGATCGCCGCCGCGGCCTTGGCCGCGAGCAGGGTCGCGATGTGCTCGTCCTCGGAGGTGAACTCCGCGCCCCCCACCTTCTCGGTGAGATAGAGGTCCCCGAGCACTCCGCGCTTGCCGACGATCGGCACGCCGAGGAACGGGCGCATTTCGGGATGGTGGGCCGGGAAGCCGTAGCGTGCCGGGTGCTTGGTGAGATCGGCGAGGCGGACCACCTGGCCCTTGTGGATCACCAGGCCCAGGATGCCGTGCCCCCGGGGGTGCGGACCAATAAGGTCCCGCTCCTCCTGGCCCATGCCGCTGGTGGTGAAGGAGGCGAGGGTGCGGCCATCCGGGCTCAGCATCCCGACCGCCGCGTAGCGGGCCTCCAGCAGTTCCGCCGCGAGGTCGGCCACCCGCTGCAGCACGCCTTCCAGCGACAGTTCGGTGATCAGCCCGGGGACGGCCGCCACCAGGCGCTCCAGGCGCTCGGCCAGGGTCTGGGGCGGAACCGATGCGGGCGTCGAGGCGAGGTTCATCACGCTAATCCTAATGGCTCCAAGGAGTTCCGGCGACCCGTCTTGTTCCCAGCTCTTTCACGGTGGCTTCATGCGCGGCGCCGTAGCCTAGGACAGAAGCCATGGGAGGGGCCGCTGTGCAGCTGCGACATCTGGTAGTGGGGGCGGATCATTCCGAGGAGGGGAAAGCTGCGGTGCTGGCGGCCGCCCGGCTAGGGCAGCGCTGCGGCGCGAACGTGACGGCGCTCACCGTCACCGCCGCGCCCGCCACCAATGGCTCGGCCCGCAGGGAATTGGACGACCTCCGGAGCCTGGTGGCGTCCGCGCTGCGGCCGCTGGCAGATCCACCGGAGCTGAAGCTGGCGATCGAGCCGGGCCTGCCCGGCGTCGAGATCGGGCGCTACGCCGAGACCCACCAGGCCGACCTCGTGCTGGTGGGGCGGAAGCGCCGGACCGAGATGCAGCGGCTGCTCATCGGCGACACCGCGGACTCGGTCGCGCGTCGCAGCGGGGTGCCTTGCCTCTTCGTCATGCCCGGCACGTCCGCCTTCGAGCACGTCCTCGTGGCGCTCGACGGCACGGAGCGTGGGATGGGGGTGCTGGTGTCCGCGATGGACTTCACGCGTGACACCGGGGGAAGGCTTCACGCCGTGAGCGTGGAGCCGGCCTACGAGAACGAACGCGACGCGCCGCATCTCCTCACCACGCGCAGCGCCCGCCTCATGGAGGCGGTGGACGAATTGCGGCACCACACCAACCTGGGTCGCGGGGCGTGGGAACCCCCCTCGCCGGCGGCCCCGGAGTCGCCGATCGTGTTCCATCGCGGCCGGGTGGTGGACGAGATTGTCCGTGAGGTGGTCGACGCGCGGACCGATGTCCTCGTCGTCGGGTACCGCCGCGGCGGGCCCGCCGGCATCATCGAGGCCGGCAGCGTGGCACGGCGGCTGGCGCACGAGGCGCCCTGCTCCGTCCTCACGATTCCCCTGTAAGGACGCGTCCCGTGCGCACTGCCCTCCGCTGGACCGCGCGGCTGGCCAGCCTGGTCATCGCGGTGCTCTTCGTGCTGTTCTGGCTGCACTCACCGCCGCGCCTGGCAGACCTGTCCGGCACCCTGCGCTGGCAGCTGGCGGCGCTGGTCACCGGCGTCGCGGGCCTGCTGGTGGGCGCGTGGCGGGAGCACTTGGGCGGGTTGCTCGCCCTGGCGGGCTTCGGGGCCTTCGTCCTGCTCGAGGGGCTCCACCTCCGCACCTTCCCGAACGTCCCGGCGGTCTACGTCATGATGCTGCCCGGACTCCTCTACCTCCTTGCGGGTCCCCGGCCCCGTCCCGCCGCGGCCTGAGGGCCCGGCGCGCTCCTGAAAGGCCACGCCCATGCGCAGCGTCCTTCCGCTTCTCGGGGGGAGGTGGTCGACCGCCAGCTGGAGATGCGGCGCGAGATGCACCAGCGTATGATGCAGCAGGAGCGCGGCTGCGGGATGCCACGCGAGGGCGCCGGCATGCGGGACTGTCCCATGATGCGCACCGACAGCACGCCGGCCGGCGGGCACCAGATGAACCACTAGGCCCCGTCCGGGGCAGGAGGAGGCGCCGATTCTCCCTGCACTCGAGACGGCGGCCGGCCTCGCGGTCGCAGGACTCGTCGGTCTCGCGGTCGGGATCGAACGGGAGTGGTCGGGACATGCCTCGGGTCCGGGTGCACGCTTTGCGGGCGCTCGGACCTTTCTGCTGCTCGGGCTCCTGGGCGGCATCGCCGGCCACCTGGGCCGGGGCGGTCAGGTCTTGCCGGCCACGGCGCTGCTCGCGGGCGGCGCCGGGCTCGCCATTGCTGCCTACCTGACGGCGGCCCGCCGCGCGCTACCTGACGCCGTGGATGGGACCACCGAGGCGGCCGCGCTCACGGTCCTCGCCCTGGGGGTCCTGGCCGGCCTCGGCGAATTGCGGTTGGCGGCCGCGGTTGGCGCCGTCATCGTGCTGGCCCTGCGGGAGAAGTCCGCCATCCAGGGCTTCGTCCGGCGCCTCGACGAGGTGGAACTCCGGGCCGCGCTGCAGTTCGCGGTGCTCGCGCTGGTGCTGCTCCCGATCCTCCCCGAGGGTCCCTACGGCCCGCTGGGCGGGGTGCATCCACGAGAGCTCTGGATGGTGGTGCTGATTGTCTCGGGACTCAACTTCGGCGGCTACCTTGCGCGGCGGCTGGTCGGGGAGACGGCCGGCACCATGGTAGCGGGCATCCTCGGTGGCCTCGTCTCGTCCACCGGGGTGACCCTGAGCTTTTCCCGCCAGAGCCGGGACGAGGACCACCGCTCCGCGGCGCTCGCCCTCGGCGTGGTCGGCGCCTGCACCACGCTGCTGCCGCGACTCACCGTGCTGACCCTTGCCCTGCGGCCGGCGCTGGCCCCGCTGCTCGTCCCGCTCTTCCTGCCGCCCTTCCTGCTCGGCGCCGGACTGGTGGCGTTCGGCCTCCGTCGCTCGGTGGGACGGGGCGATGGCCGACCCGAACCCGAGGGCCGCAATCCGCTCCGCCTCGGCTCCGCGATGGCGCTGGCCCTGGGGTTCCAGGCCGTGCTGATGCTGATGCACTGGGTCAACGGCCGGTTCGGCACCGGGGGGGTCCTCGCGTCCGCGGCCGTGCTCGGCCTGACCGACATGGACGCGCTCACGCTCTCGATGATACGGCTGGCCGCGGATCCGGGCCTTGCCGCCGTCGCCGCGGGCGCGATGGGCATCGGGGTCCTGGCCAACACGCTGCTCAAGCTGGGCGTGGTGCTGTCGCTGGGCGGCGGGCGCTTCCGGTGGCAGGCGGGGCTGGCCCTGGCGGGACTGGCGCTCGGCAGTCTCGCCGGGCTGTGGCTGGCGGGCTGGGTCTGAGACGGACAGGACGCGGGACCCGGGCCGCCGTGCAGCCCGGGTCCCGCGCGGAAATGCCGGACGGATCCCTATCGACGCGCGGGCTGCGGTGCGCCGCCCGCGGTCGTCACCGCGGTATCGCTCACCCGGAACCGGGCCACCAGTGACTGCAGCCGCCCCGCCATCCGCGACAGGTCCTCGGCCGCCCGGCGTGTATCCGCCGCCCCCTTGGTCGTATCCCGGGCCGCGGTAGCCACGCCCCCGATGTTCCGGGCGATCTCCACCGATCCCCGGGCCGCCTCGCTGACGTTCCGTGACATCTCGTTGGTGGTGGCGGTCTGCTCCTCCACCGCGCTCGCGATGGTGCCCTGCAGGTCGCTGATCCGCGCGATGGTCTCGCCGATTCCCCGGATGGCCCCGACGGCCAGCGTGGTGTCGCCCTGGATGGCATCGATCCGCTGGCTGATGTCCTCGGTGGCGCGCGCCGTCTCCTTGGCCAGCTCCTTCACCTCGTTGGCCACCACCGCGAAGCCCTTGCCCGCCTCGCCCGCCCGTGCCGCCTCGATCGTGGCGTTGAGGGCCAGCAGGTTGGTCTGCGCAGCGATGCGGGTGATCACCTTGACCACCTTCCCGATCTCGTTGCTGGAATCCCCGAGCCGGGTCACCGTGCTGTTGGTGCTCTCCGCCTCGTGGACGGCCTGGGCCGCCACGCGCGCCGCCTCCGTGGCCGACTTGGAGATCTCCCGGATCGACGCGCTCATCTCTTCGGTGCCGGCCGCGACCGTCTGCACGTTGCTGGTGACCTCCTCGGAGGCCCCGGAGACCACCGTGGCCTGCGCGGAGGTCTCCTCCGCGGTGGAGGACAGCGACATGCTCACCGCGGTCAGCTCCTCGGCCGCCGCCGCCAGCGTCTGCGCGCTCTCGGCGATGCCCTGGATGCTGGTCCGCAGCTCGCCCAGCAGTGTCCCGATCCCCTGGCCCAGCTGGCCGATGGCGTCCGACCCGAGCGCGGGCGGCACGGCGGTCAGGTCCCCACCGGCGGCGCGGTTGACCACGACGAGCAGCTGATCCACCTGCTGCCGGATCGCGGCGGCCTGCTCCCGTTCCCGCTCCTGGGCCTGCAGCACCTCGCGCTCGGTGGCCACCTGGCGCGAGACGTCCTCCCAGTTCACGATGTACGCCACGGTCTCGCCGGTGGCGTCCGTGACCCGGTTGATGCTGGTCCGCAGGGAGATCTGCCCGAAGCTGAAGGTGGCCTCGTGCGGCAGCGCCCGGGGGTCCTTGAGGATCCGCTCGATCCGGGCGGGGTCCTTGTGGAACCGGTGGATCGATCCTCCCATGAGGTCGTCGATCCGGACGCCGAACATCCGCTCGATCTCCGGGCCCACCGTGCGGAGCGTCTCGCGCGCCTTCCGGTTGTGGTACACCAGGTGGAGGCCGGCATCGGCAATGAAGATGTTGGTGTGGATCCCGTCGAGCAGCGCCCGCAGGGTATCGGAGGACTCGAGGAGCGGAATCTGCACGGCGGTTGTCATGGTCCGGACCGGTAGTGAGGACAGGGGATGCCCCAGTTGTCGGCAGATCCCGCCCACACTTGACGCGCCGGTGAATGATGGCTTCTTCATGAGACGGTTCGCCGGTGCTTCAGCATGTCCTCATGCCGTCGGGCGCACTTTCACCGGGGAATTCCCTCTCCTGGGAGGTCAGCATGTCCGCGGCGATGTTCCGATCCATCTACGTGCCACTCGACGGTTCGCCCTTCGCCGAGCAGGCCTTGCCGCTGGCGGCGGAGATCGCCCGGCGGTCCGGGGCGATCCTGCAGGTGGCCCTGGTGCACCATCCGGTGCCGGCCCTCGCCACTGCCCTTGAGGTGCCCGAAATCGAGGCGCAACTGGACCAGGAGGCGCGGGCCCGGGAGCAGGTCTACCTCGACGGCATCGTCGAGCGGCTGCGAGCCACGGTAAACATCCCGGTCACCGCCACGGTGCTGGAAGGCCCGGTGGCCGACGCGCTGCAGGAGCATATCGAGAAGTCCGGCGCCGACTTCGTGACCATCACCACTCACGGCCGTGGCCCGGTGAGCCGGTTCTGGCTGGGCAGCGTGGCGGACCAGCTGATGCGTCGGCTGCACGTGCCGATCCTGCTGCTGCGTCCCGGCGGCGACCGGAAGGCCCCCGCGACGTTCCGCCGCATTCTGGTCACCCTCGACGGCTCGTCCTTCGCGGAGCGGGCCATCGAGGCCGCCCTGATGCTCGGCCGGCCCTTCGGGGCCGAGTACACGCTCATGATGGCGCTGGAGCCCCCGCTGCCGATCGCGGACCCGAGCGGGATGATGGTGGTGCCCGCCGACCCCGAGGCGGAACGCAAGGCGCGGGATTCCGCGCGCGCCTACCTCGATCGGCAGGTGGCGCGACTGCGCGGCCTCGGCGCCGTGGCCACCGCGCTGCCGGTCGAGGGCGCGGGGGCGGCGCCCGCGATCATCGCCCAGGCCGACCAGACCGGCTGCGACCTGGTGGCGATCGCGAGTCATGGCGCGGGGGGCGTCGAGCGGCTCGTGGTGGGCAGCGTTGCCGACAAGGTCATCCGGGGATCGACCCACCCGACACTGGTCATCCGCCCGCCACGGGACACCCGGTGATCGAGGCGGCCATCGCCCGCTGGCGCGCGGCGGGCCTGATCGATGCGGAAACCGCCGAGCGGATCCTCCGCCACGAAGCCGCCCGGGGCGAAGGCCCCGGGCGGTTTCGCTGGCCGGTGGTGCTCGCGATGGTGGCGGGAGGCCTCATGCTGTCGGCGGGGGCGCTGCTCTTCGTGGCGGCGCACTGGGAGGACCTGGCGCCCGGCGGGCGGGTGGGACTCCTGGTCGGGTGCCTCGCTGCCTGTCATGGCGCGGCTGTGCTGGCGGTGCCCCGATACCCCGTGCTCTCCGCCACCCTGCACGCCGTCGGGACGGCGGCCCTGGGTGCGACGGTCTTCCTCCTGGGCCAGACCTACCATCTGGAGAGCCAGTGGCCGCAGGGATTCCTGGCCTGGGCGCTGGGCGCCTGGGCCGGCTGGCTCCTCCTCCGTCAGTGGCCCCAGGTCCTTTATGCAGCGATCCTGACCCCGGTCTGGGTGGTCGCCGAGTGGACCGTCCGGGCGGAGCGATTCGGGACGGTGATCCCGGCGGCGCCGGTGGCCGGCCTCCTCTGCCTGGCGCTCACCTACCTTCATGCCCCGCGTCGGGGTGGCCACCCGGCGGAGGGATCGCGCGCGACGCTGGCCGGGATCGGGGCGATGGCGCTCATTCCGCTCGCCATCGGTCTTCGGCTCGTGATGGGGGATATCGGACCGGTCATGTCATGGGAGGCGCCCCGCGCCTTCCGTGCCCTGAGCTGGGGGCTCTTTCTCGGGTTGCCGGTGCTGCTGGCGATCGCCCTGCGCGGGCGGGACCTGCTGCTCCCCGGCGCCGGATTCGCCTGGGTGCTTGCGGGTGTCCTGCTCCCGAAGGACGCGGGGGCCTGGTCCTTCCTGTGGGGAGGCCTGGGCGCGATCGGCGTGGCGGCCTCCGGCGTGGCCGAGGGCTCGAAGCTCCGCATCAACCTCGGGCTCGGCGCGTTTGCGCTCACGGTGGTCCTCTTCTACTTCTCTTCCGTGCTCGACCGGCTGGGCCGCTCGGCCAGCCTCCTGGCCGGCGGCGTCCTCTTCCTCGGGATCGGCTGGGGCCTGGAACACCTGCGGCGGCGCCTGTTGGCGCAGGTGACGGAGCGGTCCGGATGACGGGCAGGAGGCGCGGGCTCTTCCTCATGCTTCTGCACCTCGGGCTGGCGCTCGCGGTGCTCGCCCGGTTCGGGTATGACCGCAGCGCGTTGCCCCGGGTCTGGGCCCGGACGGTCCCGTGGGATCCCTCGGATCCGCTGCGTGGCCGGTACGTGCGGCTGTGGCTCGATGCCGATGACCAGCGGCCCGTGGCGGACTCCCTGGGCCCGGTCGAATTCGCCGCGGTGGACGGGCGCCTGGTGGCGCGACCGGCCACGGAATGGGCCGGGTTCCGGGTCCGGGAGCCGGCCCCCGCCGGGGCCAGAGGTGTGGTCGTCTGGGAGCCGGTGGCGTTCTTTATTGGAGAGCATGCCACCGATCCCTCCGTGCTGACGGCGGGACAGACCCTCTGGGTCGAGGTGACCGTCCCCCCGCGGGGACTGCCCCGGCCCATCCGCCTGGAGGTCAGGACCGATGCCGATGATCCGTGAGCGCCTGGGGCTGATCCTCGGGCTGGCCCTCACCCTGCCAGCGGGGGCCGCGGCCCAGCTACCCCTCGTCGCCTCGGGCATGGCGGGCGTCTCCTTCGACATCGACGACCGAGACCCGGTCTCGGGCGGGGGCTTCTCCTTCCTGACCGAGGCGGGGCTGGCCTACGCACGCATCGAGTTCGGGGCGGAGGTCGGGCAGCACAACCTCGGCAATGACCGGAAGGCCAAGCAGTACGGGGCATTCGTCCGGTTCACCGCGCCGGCGTCGCGTCGGGCGGTGCCCTACCTGGTGGCAGGCCTGGCCCAGTACCGCTACAGCCCCGCCGGGAGTGGCAGCACCCACGCCCTGGGGGGGAGCCTGGGGCCTGGGGTCCGGCTGGGGCTCGACGAGGGGCACCTCGCCCTGCTGCTCGAGGCGCGGTTCCACACCTCCTTCGAGCGGGCGCGGGTGATCTCCAGCCAGGACTTCATCGCCGTCGCGGCGGGGCTCCGCCTCGCGCTGTGACCCGGCGGGTTGATAGGCCGGGCGGGGGCTCCTAAGTTCCTGCCCCGGCCGACGTCGGCCGGCTTCCCACGGGGCCGTTCGTGCATTTCCTCCTGCTCGCCATCCCTGACTGGCTCCGCCAGCTCGCCGAGGTGCTCCAGGTCGATGCCTCGGAGCTGACGCGCAACCTGCTGCGCGTCGCCGTCATCGGCGTCCTCTGCTACGTCGCCCTCCGCATCGTGCACCTGGTCGCCCGCCGGATCGAGATGGCGGTGGACGACGGCGACGACGCCACCCTGACCGAGCGGGAACAGCGGGGCCAGACCATCTCCCAGCTGCTGCGCAGCGTGGGCAAGGTGGCGGTCATCGTGGTCGGGCTGCTGCTCTCCCTCAACGTCTTCATCGACATCGGCCCCCTGCTGGCCGGCGCGGGCATCCTGGGCCTGGCCGTCTCGTTCGGGGCGCAGAGCCTGGTGAAGGACGTGATCTCCGGCTTCTTCTACCTCCTCGAGGGCCAGTTCGCGGTCGGCGACGTGATCGAGGTCGCGGGCAAGTCCGGGGTGGTGGAGCGCATGACGCTCCGCATGGTGGTCCTGCGCGACGTCCACGGCGCCGTCCACATGGTGCCCAACGGGCAGATCACCACCGTCAGCAACATGACCCGTACCTGGGGCCGCGCGGTGGTGGACGTGGGCGTGGCCTACGGGACCGACGTGGACCGCGCCCTGGCGATCTTCGGCGAGGAGGCGCACCGGCTGGCGCACGACCCGGAGTGGCAGTCGCGCTTCGACGGGGAGCCCGAGGTGGTGGGTGTGCAGGGCCTCGACGAGAACCAGGTCACCATCCGCACCCAGCTGCGGACCCACGCCGGCCAGCAGTGGGCGGTGGGGCGGGAGTTCCGCCGGCGGATCAAGAACCGGCTGGATACGGAGGGGATCGAGATCCCCTACCCGCAGCGCACGGTGCACGTCCGGCACCACGGCGCCGGTGCGGGGGATCCGTTCGACCCGGCGCTCGAATCCGGCGGGCGCCGGCCGCCGCGCCCGAGCCAGTTCCGTTCCTCCGAGGGCAGCGGCGACGCGTGAGCGCCGCCGCCCCGTCACCCGTCAGGCCGCCGCCCATGCCCCTCCGACTCTACAACACGCTGACGCGTGCCGTGGAGCCCTTCGCGTCGCAGGTGCCGGGCCGGGTCTCCATGTACACCTGCGGCCCGACCATCTGGAACTACGCCCACATCGGCAACTTCAGGACCTTCCTGTTCGAGGACCTGCTGCGCCGCTGGCTCGAGGCCTCCGGCTGGCGGGTCTTCCACGTCATGAACCTGACCGACGTGGACGACCGCATCATCAAGGAGGCGGGCGCCCGCGGGGTCCCCATCCGGGACTTCACCGAGCCCTTCGCCCGGGCCTTCTTCGAGGACCGCGACTTCCTCCGGATCCGGCCCGCGCACGAGTACCCCCGCGCCACCGATTACGTGGCGGCGATGATCCGGCTGGTGGAGGGCCTGCTGGCCAGGGGCGTCGCCTACCAGGGCGACGACGGGTCGGTCTACTTCGCCATCCAGCGCTTTCCGGCCTACGGGCAGCTCTCGCGGCTCGACCGGCGCTCCCTCAAGGCCGGGGCCAGCGGGCGGGTCTCCACCGACGAGTACGACAAGGAGAACGCCCAGGACTTCGTCCTGTGGAAGGCCGCCCGACCCGAAGATGAAGCCGTCGCCGCGGCGTGGGACGCCCCCTTCGGCCGCGGCCGCCCCGGGTGGCACCTGGAGTGCTCGGCCATGGCCTTGAGCCTCCTCGAGCGGGAGGGACTCGGCACGGTGCTCGACATTCACGCCGGCGGGGTGGACCTGATCTTCCCGCACCACGAGGACGAGATCGCCCAGAGCTGCGCCTTCACCGGGGAGGCGCACTTCGCGAAGGTGTGGATGCACGGCGAGTTCCTGAACGTGCGCGGCACCAAGATGTCCAAGCGCTTCGGGAACATCACCACGCCCCGGGACCTCAAGGCCGATGGCGTCGATGCCGGCGCCCTGCGGCTGCTGGTATTCCAGACCCACTACCGCCAGAAGCTCGACCTCACCGACGAGGGGCTCGCGGCGGCGCGGGAGGGCTCCCGCCGGCTGGGCGAGTTCGATGCCCGGCTCGGGCGCGCCGCCGAGGGCCCGCAGGAGACCGGCGCCGCGTGGCAGCCCTGGGCAGAGCACCTGGCGCGGGAATTCCATGCCGCGCTCGATGACGACCTCAACGCCCCGCAGGCCGTGGCCATCCTCTTCGAGGCCCTGCGCGAAGGGAATCGCCTCCTCGACCAGGGGATTCCGCCCCATCCCGCCGCGCGCGCCGCGTGGGAAGAGGCGATGTCGGTGCTGGACATCCTCCCCTCGAGCGCGGCCGGGGGCCTGACCGTGGCCGGCGGGGAGGCGGCGGCTGGAGACCCGGCGCTTCCCGACGCTCCTCCCGCCGACCCGGCCGCGGCCGAGCCGTGGGCCCTCGCGTGGGCGCGCCGCCGCCTCGCCGCCAAGACCCGCCGTGATTACAAGGAAGCCGACCGCATCCGCGACCTGCTCAAGGCCGCGGGCTGGCAGATCCGCGACAACAAGGATGGAACGGTGGAGGTCCGGCGGGGATGACGACTTTCCGGGCGCGGCTGCGTCGCGGCGAGCGGCTGTGTGGCACACTCCTGAGCATCGGGGCCCCGGAGGTGGCCGACCTGCTGGCCGGCGCGGGGTTCGACTGGATCTTCCTCGATGCGGAGCACGGGGCCCTCGATCCGCGGGGGGTGCTCGAGCTGTTGTATGCCGTCGCCGACCGCACGCCCTGCCTGGTCCGCGTGCCGGCCCTGGAGGAGGACTGGATCAAGCGGGTGCTCGATGCCGGGGCGGAGGGCATCATCGTGCCTCAGGTCGGCAGTGCCCAGCAGGCGGAGGCCGCCGTTCGGTTCGCCCACCACCCTCCGCGGGGCGCCAGGGGGCTGGGGACCTCCCGGGCCAACCGCTATGGCATGGACCTCCCGGCCTACCTGAGGGAGGTCGGTGAGCGGGTGACAGTCGTGGTGCAGGCGGAAACGTCGCAGGCGGTGTCCGAGATCGAGTCGATCGTGCGGGTGCCGGGCGTCGACGCGGTCTTCGTGGGCCCGTTCGACCTCTCCGCGAGCCTCGGCCACCCCGGGGAGATCAGCCATCCGGACGTGGAGCGGGCCATCCGCCGGATCCGGTCGGCGACCGTGTCGGCCGGTCTCCCGGCGGGGATCTTTGCCCTGGGGGCGGCGGGGCTGGAACGCTGGAGCCGGGAGGGCTTCACCCTGCTGGCGGCCGGAGTGGACGCCGCCCTGCTCGGGGCGGCCGCGTCGGAGCTGCTGGGAGGCCTCCGCCGGCTTCCGGGGCCCGCCGGCGCCTGACCTCCGGGCGCCCGGTCCGGGGTGCCCCGTTGACATACCCCTAAGTCACCAACTATCATATCGTTCTGCTCGTTTTAGCTACCCGCTGACGTAGCTCAACTGGCAGAGCACCGGTTTTGTAAACCGGCGGTTGAGGGTTCGATTCCCTCCGTCAGCTCTGCGGTGGCGTGTGTGAGGCGGGCGGCGCGCGAGCGCTCGGTGGGGTGGCCGAGTGGCTAATGGCAGCAGACTGTAAATCTGCCGCGCTTTGCGCTACGTAGGTTCGAATCCTACCCCCACCACTCAGGACCGGCGCGCCCGGTGGGCGCGCCGTACAATTGCCGGACCGGGTGGCACTCGCGGGCGTAGCTCAGTTGGTAGAGCGTCAGCCTTCCAAGCTGAATGTCGCGGGTTCGAGCCCCGTCGCCCGCTTTGCGCTGTCGGCGCGCACCAGGTAGGGTGCGCGGTTGTCGTGTCGCCGGATGCGAGATTCCGCTCGCGTAGCTCAGTCGGTAGAGCGCATCCTTGGTAAGGATGAGGTCACCGGTTCAATCCCGGTCGCGAGCTCTCAAGGAGGGTAGTCGTCATGCCGCGTGAAAAGATCATTCTCGAGTGCACCGAGTGCCGTGACCGCAACTACTTCACGGACAAGAACCGGCGCAAGCACCCGGAGCGGGTGGAGTGGAAGAAGTACTGCCCGCGGTGCAACAAGCACCAGGCGCACAAGGAGTCCAAGTGAGCACCGAGGCGGCCCCGTCGGCCTCCTCCGGCCTGGCCCGGTTCACCGGGGGGACGGTGGAGTTCCTGCGCGCCGTGCGGTCCGAGCTCACCAAGGTCACCTGGCCCACCAAGGACGAGCTGGTGGGCGCCACCCGGATGATCGTGGTGCTGTCGATCATCCTGGGCCTGGCGATCGGGTGGATGGACCTGCTCCTCAACCTCGTCCTGGTGGACGGGGTGGCGGCCCTGGCGCGGTGAGCGACGCGCCCGAGTACCGCTGGTACGCCATCCAGACGACCGCCGGCCACGAGAACAAGGTCCGGTCGCTGATCGCGCAGCGGATCGCCCAGGACCCCCGGCCCGAGGCGCAGCGCCTGATCCGTCAGGCGCTGGTGCCGGTGCAGGAAGTCGTGGAGATCAAGAACGGCAAGAAGGTCACGGTGGAGCGGAAGCTCTACCCGGGGTATGTCCTGGTCGAGATGCTGATGAACCAGGAGGCCCTGCACGTGATCAACAGCATCCAGGGCGTGATCAAGTTCGTGGGCGCGGGGAAGTTTCCCCAGCCGCTGCGGTCGGACGAGGTCAAGCGCCTGCTCGGGATCGCGGAAGAGGTGGCGGAGTCGGAGCCCAAGGAGGAGATCCCCTTCCTGGTCGGCCAGGTGGTGGAGATCACCGAGGGGCCGTTCTCCGACTTCAGCGGCACCGTGGAAGAGGTACTGTCGGACAAGGGCAAGGTGAAGGTGTCGGTGAGCCTGTTCGGCCGGCCGACGAGCGTGGAGCTGGACTACCTCCAGCTCCGGGGACACTAGGGGCGCGGCCGGGGCTTCGGCCCGGGCCGCCCCGCTGACGGCTGACGGCTGGTCAGCCCCGCCACCGCGCGGATTCGCGGGAGCCCACGGGACCCTGGTCCCGGGCGACACGAAGGAGATGTATGGCCAAGAAGGTCACCGCAGTCATCAAGCTGCAGTGCCCGGCGGGGGCCGCCAATCCGGCACCTCCCGTCGGTACGGCCCTGGGTCCGCACGGCGTGAACATCATGGAGTTCTGCAAGCAGTTCAACGCCCGGACGCAGGCGCAGTCGGGGATGGTGATCCCGGTGCTGGTCACGGTCTACCAGGACCGGACCTTCTCGTTCATCACCAAGACGCCCCCGGCGCCGAACCTCCTGCTCAAGGAGGCGGGGCTGGAGAAGGGCAGCGCGTCGCCCAACCGGACCAAGGTGGGGCGGGTCACGCGGGCCCAGCTCAAGAAGATTGCCGAGCTCAAGATGCAGGACCTCAACGCCGCCGACCTCGAGGGCGCCATGCGGATGATCGCGGGCACCGCGCGGAGCATGGGGCTGGAGGTCATCGACTGATGCGCACCCACGGCAAGAAGTTCGGCGTGGCGCTGGCCAAGGTCGACCGCGCCCGGGAGTTCCCGGTGGCCGAGGCGGTGAAGCTGGTCAAGCAGGCGGCCTTCGCGAAGTTCAACGAGACCGTGGACGTGGCGGTCCGGCTGGGCGTCGACCCGCGGCACGCGGACCAGGTGGTCCGGGGCACGGTGGTGCTGCCGCACGGCACGGGCAAGACGGTCCGGGTGCTGGTGATCACGCAGGGCGAGAAGGTGAAGGACGCGGAGGCGGCGGGTGCCGACTTCGCGGGGATCGAATACGTCCAGAAGCTCAAGGACGGCTGGCTCGAGTGCGACGTGATCGTCGCCACGCCGGACGTGATGGGGCAGCTGGGCCAGCTGGGCCGGATCCTCGGTCCCCGCGGCCTGATGCCGAATCCGAAGGCGGGGACGGTCACGATGGACGTGGGCCGGGCGGTCCGTGAGATCAAGGCGGGCAAGATCGAGTTCCGGGTGGACAAGACCGGGAACGTCCATGCCCCCATCGGCAAGATCAACTTCTCGGAGCAGCAGCTGGCCGAGAATCTCCAGGCGTTCATGGATACCATCGTCCGCGCCAAGCCTTCGGCGGCGAAGGGGCAGTACATCCGGAGCGCGACGGTGTCCAGCACCATGGGCCCCGGGGTCCGACTCGAGACGGCGGTGTATCGATGAGCAAAGCTGAACGCCAGGCCGAGGTCGACGCCCTGACCGCGGCCCTCACGGGGGCGCCCAGCGTCTACGTGACCGACTTCGCCGGGCTGGACGTGGCGAAGATGACCGAGTTCCGCCGGCGGCTGCGGGGCGCGGGCGCGAAGTACATCGTGGTGAAGAACACCCTGGCCGAGCGGGCGCTGGAGAGCCATGGGATCACGACGCTCAACGCGCACCTGAAGGGCCCGACCGGGCTGGTCCTCACCCAGGATCCGCTCCCGGCCGCCAAGGTGCTGACCGAGTTCGCCAAGGAATTCCAGAAGCCGGGCATCCGCGCCGGCCTGGTCGACGGGGCGCCGGTCACGACGGCCCACATCCAGCGGCTGGGGACCATCCCCGACCGCCAGACCCTGCTCGGCATGGTTGCCGGGACGCTGTCCAACATTACGGCTTCATTTGCTGGCTGCCTCGAGGCGCTTCGCGACCAGCGCGCCGCAGCCTCTAACGCCTGAGGGAGAACACCGAGATGAGCACGACCACGCTGAGCAAGGACGAAGTTCTCGAGGCCATCGGCAAGATGAGCGTTCTCGAGCTGGCCGATCTGATCGAGGCCTTCAAGGCGAAGTTCAACGTCACCGTCATGGCGGCCGCGGCGGCGCCGGCGGCGGGTGGCGCGGCGGCCGCGGCGGCCGAGGAGCAGACGGAGTTCTCCGTCATCCTCAAGAGCGGTGGCGAGAAGAAGATCCAGGTCATCAAGGTGGTGCGCGAGCTGACCAGCCTGGGCCTGAAGGAAGCGAAGGACCTGGTGGACAACGGCGGGACCATCAAGGAAGGCGTGGCGAAGGCCGAGGCCGCCGAGATGAAGAAGAAGCTCGAGGACCAGGGCGCCGTCGTCGAGCTGAAGTAGGCCGGGTCGGGTGCGGCGCCGCACACTGGTGCGGCGCCGCCGGGCGCCGGCGACGGACGCCCAGCTGACCCCCTACTTCGGTGAGACGACATGAGCGCTGGACGGCTTCGATAATCTGCAGGCTATCCGAGCCCCGCGTGACCCCGCCGCAATCGGCGGTGGGGTACGCGCCGGGGCCATTTGTGTTGCGCGAGTGGAACCGATGACGGCAACGCGACCCCAGATCGTGTTTTCGAAGCGGGACGTGGGCATGCCCATGCCCAACCTGCTCGACATCCAGACCCGGGCCTTCCAGAGCCTCCTGGTCCCGGACGACGTGCACGGCGAGCGGCAGGACGTCTCGCTGGAGCGGGTCTTCCGCGACCTCTTCCCGATCAGCGACGTGAACGGGAAGTACAGCCTGGAGTTCATCGCCTACAACCTGGGCGAGCCGAAGTACTCCGTCGAGGAGTGCATCGAGCGGGACATGACCTATGCGGCCCCCCTCAAGGCCACCCTCCGCCTCGACGTGTTCGAGGAGGTGGACGGCCAGCGGCGGCTCAAGAACGCCATCGAGAAGGAGGTCTACCTCGGGGAACTCCCGATCATGACTCCCCTCGGGACGTTCGTGATCAACGGCGCCGAGCGGGTGGTCGTCTCCCAGCTGCATCGCTCCCCGGGCGTGGTGTTCGAGGAAGACACCCACCCGAACGGGCAGCGGCTGTTCTCGGCCCGGATCATTCCCTTCCGGGGCTCGTGGGTGGAGTTCACGATCGACATCCACGACGTGATCTACGTCCACATCGACAAGAAGAAGAAGTTCCCGGCCACCGCCCTGCTGCGCGCGTTCGGCTACGGGACCAACGCGGAGATCCTCAAGCTCTTCTTCGCCACGAAGGAGCTCGACATCACGGGCAAGCTCGAGGGCCGGCAGGAGCGGCGCGAGCTGATGGGCGCCCTGATCGCGGCCGACGTGCCGAACCCCGAGGAGCCGGGCGGGAGCCCGCTGGCCATCGTGGGCGACGAGCTGAGCACCGAGCGGCTCAACCAGCTGCGGCACGTGGGCGTCAAGAGCGTGACGGTCTTCGCGGGCTACACCACGATCGACCTGCGCGACGACGAGCAGCCCACCACCACCCGCGAGCGGGCCCGGCAGGTGCTGGCGTTCGACGTGGCCGACCCGGAGACCGGCGAGGTCGTGGCCGAGGGCGGGCAGGAGCTGACCGACGCGCTGCGCAAGAAGCTCATCAAGGCCCAGATCACCAAGGCCGAGGTGCTGCTGCCGGCGGGGCGGGGCGAGTCGCCGCTCATCAAGAACACCCTGACCAAGGACCCGACGCACAGCGAGGCCGAGGCCCTGGAGCAGATCTACGCCCTGCTGCGGCCGGGCGAGGCGCCGAACCTGGAGACCGCCCGCGAGGCGCTCAAGCGGCTGTTCTTCAACCCCAAGCGCTACGATCTCGGGCGGGTGGGGCGGTACAAGATCAACCAGCGGCTCAAGACCCGGATCCCGCAGAACCACACGGTCCTCACCGAAGAGGACTTCATCGCGATCATCCGGTACCTGATGGACCTGAACGACGGCCGCGGCTTCACCGACGACATCGACCACCTCGGCAACCGCCGGATCCGGTCGGTGGGCGAGCTGATCGCCAACCAGTTCTCGGTGGGCCTCTCGCGCATGGCGCGCCTGGTCAAGGAGCGGATGAGCATCAACTCGGATCCCGAGAAGATCTCGCTCGACGACCTGGTCAACGCCCGCACCGTCTCGGCGGTCATCCAGGCGTTCTTCGGCAGCTCGCAGCTGTCGCAGTTCATGGATCAGACCAACCCGCTGGCCGAGCTGACCAACAAGCGCCGGCTCTCGGCCCTGGGCCCCGGCGGCCTCACCCGCGAGCGCGCGGGCTTCGAGGTCCGCGACGTGCACTACTCGCAGTACGGGCGGATGTGCCCGATCGAGACGCCGGAAGGCCCGAACATCGGCCTGATCACCAGCCTCTCGACCTACGGCCGCATCAACGACCTGGGCTTCATCGAGACCCCGTACCGGGTGGTGAAGAACGGGAAGGTGACCGACGACATCCGCTGGCTGTCGGCGTCGGAGGAGGAGGGCTACGCGGTGGCCCAGGCCAACGCGCTGCTCGACGAGGCCAACAAGTTCAGCGAGGACCTGGTCCTCTGCCGCAAGGGCGACGACTACCCGCTGCTGCCGCCGGACCGGATCGACTTCATGGACGTGGCGCCGGAGCAGCTGGTCTCCATCGCCGCGGCGCTGATCCCGTTCCTCGAGCACGACGACGCCAACCGCGCGCTCATGGGCAGCAACATGCAGCGGCAGGCGGTGCCGCTCCTCTTCCCGCAGTCGCCGACGGTGGGCACCGGGCTCGAGGCCAAGGTGGCCGCCGACTCCGGCGCGGTGATCGTGGCGCGCCGGGGCGGGACGGTCACCCGGGTCACCGCGGACGAGATCATCGTGGACTCGGGCGAGCAGGGGAAGGTGGACCTCAACATCCCCCTCGCCCGGCTCACGCAGCACGACCGGTACCGGGTGCGGAAGTTCTGGCGCACCAACCAGGACACCGCCATCAACCAGCGGCCGCTGGTCCGCGTGGGCGACAAGGTGGCCCAGGGGCAGGTGATCGCCGACGGCGCCGCGACCGAGGCGGGCGAGCTCGCCCTCGGCAGCAACGTGCTGGTGGCGTTCATGCCGTGGTACGGGCACAACTTCGAGGACGCGATCGTCCTCTCCGAGCGGCTGGTCAAGGACGACGTGTACTCGTCGATCCACATCCAGGAGCTCGAGCTGCACGTCCGCGACACCAAGCGCGGCCAGGAGGAGATCACCCGGGAAATCCCCAACGTCTCCGACGAGGCGCTGGTGGACCTCGACGAGCGCGGCATCGTGCGGATTGGCGCCCACGTGAAGCCGGGCGACATCCTGGTGGGCAAGATCACCCCCAAGGGCGAGACCGAGCTCTCGCCGGAAGAGAAGCTGCTCACCGCGATCTTCGGCGAGAAGGCCAAGGACGTGAAGGACAGCTCGCTCAAGGTGCCGCCGGGCATGAAGGGCGTCGTCATCGACGTCAAGATCTTCAGCCGGGTCGAGGACCAGGTGGTGGAGAAGGACCGCGGCGAGCGGATCGGCGAGGTGCGCCGGGTGGAGACCGACGAGAAGGCCCGCATCAGCGCGGTCATGCTCGAGGAGCTCACCCACCTGCTGGAGGGCCAGGAGGTGGCCCTGATGCTCAAGGCGGGGACGGTCGAGGAGGCGGTCCCGGCGGGCACCCGCCTCTCCAAGGCGGCCCTGGCCGAGCTGGACCTGGGCGACGTGGACCTCAAGACGCTCCGGGTGGCGCACAAGGGCGCCAACGAACGGATCCGCGCCGCCATCGACGCGGCCGCGCGGGAGCGGGCCAAGGTCGAGGAGAAGGCCGAGGACCAGATCGACAAGATCCTGCAGCCGGATGAGCTGCCCCCGGGCGTCATCCAGCTGGTGAAGGTGTACATCGCCGAGAAGCGCAAGGTCTCGGTGGGCGACAAGATGGCCGGCCGCCACGGCAACAAGGGCATCGTGGCGCGCATCGTCCCCGAGGAGGACATGCCGTTCCTCCCGGACGGGTCGCCGGTGGACATCGTGCTCAACCCGCTCGGCGTGCCGAGCCGGATGAACGTGGGCCAGATCCTGGAGACGCACCTCGGCTGGTGCGCCTCGATCCTCGGCTTCAAGGCCAAGACGCCGGTGTTCCGCGGCGCCGACGAGCACGAGATCGGCGTGCTGCTGCGGATCGCGGGGATCCAGTGGGCCTCCCGGGCGCTGGCCCTCAAGCACCCGGCGCCCGCGCCGGACGCGACCGGCATCGCGACCGTGGTGGCCGACCTCAAGGCGGTGCACCACAACCTGATCGAGGCCGGCATCGCCGACCTGTCGTTCAAGGGCGCGGGGCCCGTCACCCGGGAGCTCTACGGCGCCATCAAGGCCTTCCTGGCCGCCGCCGCGAAGGAGCTGGCGGCGCGCGAGCTGGCCCAGCGCAAGCAGGAGCTGGCGTACCACCAGCACCGGCTGGGGAGCGCCACCGGGGCGGAGCAGAAGGTGCTGCAGAAGCTGGTGAAGGACCAGGAGAAGGCCGTGGAGCTGTCGGCCGCCGAGCTGCTCGAGTCGGTGGGCCGGCCGGCGCTGGCCGCCATCGCGGCGGGCCAGACCGAGGCGGAGGACGTGTCGCGGGCCGCGGAGGAGCTGATCCGGGCCGCGGGGCTCACCCCCGGCGGCAAGGCGCGGCTGCGGGACGGGCGCTCGGGCCAGGAGTTCGAGGGCGACGTCACCGTGGGCACGATCTACATGCTCAAGCTGTCGCACCTGGTCGATGACAAGATCCACGCCCGCAGCATCGGGCCGTACTCGCTGGTGACGCAGCAGCCGCTGGCCGGCAAGGCGCAGTTCGGCGGCCAGCGCTTCGGCGAGATGGAAGTGTGGGCGCTGGAGGCCTACGGCGCCGCGCACGTCCTGCAGGAGATGCTGACGGTGAAGTCGGACGACGTGAACGGCCGCAGCAAGGTGTACGAGGCGATCGTCAAGGGGCAGAACCTGCCCGAGCCCGGCATCCCCGAGTCGTTCAACGTGCTGGTGAAGGAACTCCAGGCCCTGGGCCTCAAGGTCACGCTCGGCACCAGTGCCGACGGCGACGAATAAGGACGGACCAATGATCGATTTTCGCAGCGGACGCGAGCCCAAGAGCTCGAGTTTCGACTACATCAGCATCCGCATCGCCTCGCCGGAGGAGATCCGCGGCCCCCGCGATACCAAGGAGCGGGAGCGGCTGGAGCTCCAGGGGCAGCGGTACTGGTGGTCCTGGGGCGAGGTGACCAAGCCCGAGACCATCAACTACCGCTCGTTCAAGCCGGAGAAGGACGGCCTGTTCTGCGAGCGGATCTTCGGCCCGGTCAAGGACTGGGAGTGCCACTGCGGCAAGTACAAGCGGATCCGCTATCGCGGCGTGATCTGCGACCGCTGCGGCGTGGAGGTGACGCTCAGCAAGGTGCGGCGCGAGCGCATGGGCCACATCGAGCTCAGCGTGCCGGTGGCGCACATCTGGTTCTTCAAGACGCTGCCCTCGCCCATGGGCAACCTGCTCAACGTCACCCTGCGTGACCTGGAGCGGGTGATCTACTACTCGAGCTACATCGTCATCGAGCCGGGCGACCAGGACGTCGAGGCCAACCAGCTGCTGGACGAGGACGAGTACCTCCAGCTGCGGCACAAGGCGCGGGAGGACGGCGACCACGGCTTCAAGGCCGACATCGGCGCCCCGGCGGTGCGGGAGCTGCTCAACCGCATCGACGTCAAGAAGCTGGCCGAGGAGCTGCGGGCGGCGGTGGCCACCGAGACCAGCCAGCACCGCAAGAAGCAGATGCTCAAGCGGCTCAAGATCGTGGACGCGTTCCTCACCTCCGGCGAGAACGGCGACGTCCCGAACAACCCCGCCTGGATGATCCTGGACGTGATCCCCGTCATCCCGCCCGACCTGCGGCCGCTGGTGCCGCTCGACGGCGGGCGCTTCGCCACGTCCGACCTGAACGACCTGTACCGCCGGGTGATCAACCGCAACAACCGGCTGCAGAAGCTGATCCAGCACAAGGCGCCGGAGGTCATCCTCCGCAACGAGAAGCGGATGCTGCAGGAGGCCGTCGACGCGCTGTTTGACAACGGCCGCCGCTCCAAGGCCATCCGCGGCCGCGGCAAGCGCCCGCTCAAGTCCCTGAGCGACATGCTCAAGGGCAAGCAGGGCCGGTTCCGCCAGAACCTGCTGGGCAAGCGCGTGGACTACTCGGGCCGGTCGGTCATCGTGGTGGGCCCGGAGCTCCGGCTGCACCAGTGCGGCCTGCCCAAGGCGATGGCGGTGGAGCTGTTCAAGCCCTTCATCATCCACAAGCTGGTGGAAAAGGGCATCGCCGAGACGGTCAAGCGGGCCAAGAAGATCGTGGAGAAGGAGAGCCCCGAGGTCTACGAGATCCTCGAGGAGATCATCCAGGACCACCCGGTGCTGCTCAACCGCGCGCCGACGCTGCACCGGCTGGGCATCCAGGCCTTCGAGCCGGTGCTGGTCGAGGGCAAGGCGATCCGCATCCACCCGCTGGTCTGCGCCGCGTTCAACGCCGACTTCGACGGCGACCAGATGGCCGTGCACGTGCCGCTCTCGTTCGAGGCGCAGCTCGAGGCGCGGATGCTGATGATCTCGTCGAACAACATCCTCAAGCCCTCCGACGGCCGCCCCGTGGCGGAGCCGTCGCAGGACATGGTGCTGGGCAGCTACTTCCTCACCAAGCTGCCGCGGGGCGCCGAGGAGCCGAAGGACGGCAAGCCGGCCCCGGCGTGGGACAAGGCCAAGCACTACGGCTCGCTGGCCGAGATCGAGCTGGCGCTGCTGCACCGGCGGATCAGCTTCCACTCGGCGATCCACTTCTGGTACCAGCCGCCCCGCGATGCCGCCGAGCCGAAGCCGCGCTGGGTGCGGAGCACGGCGGGCCGGGTGCTGTTCAACAGCATCCTGCCCCGCCAGGTCGTGGCCAACCACGGCTTCCGCAACGACCTGATGCGGAAGAAGGCCCTCTCCGAGCTGGTGCTGCAGAGCTACCGCGAGGCGGGGCTGGCCGACACGGTCGTGTTCCTCGACCGGCTCAAGGAGTTCGGCTTCCGCTACGCCACGCAGGGCGGCATCTCGATCGGGGTCGAGGACCTCGAGATCCCGGGCGAGAAGGTGAAGCTGCTGGAGGAGGCCGACAAGCGGGTGCAGCGATTCCAGCGCGCCTACAACACCGGCCAGATCACCTTCGGCGAGCGCTACAACAAGGTGATCGACGCCTGGACCCACGCCAACAACGACGTGGCCGAGGCGATGGTCAACAACATGCGCCAGAGCCGGGGCGGCTTCAACCCGGTGTTCATGATGTTCGACTCCGGCTCCCGCGGCTCGCGCGACCAGATCCGGCAGCTGGCCGGCATGCGCGGGCTGATGGCCAAGCCGCAGAAGAAGCTGACCGGCGGCATCGGCGAGATCATCGAGAGCCCGATCAAGTCGAACTTCCGCGAGGGCCTGACCGGCCTCGAGTACTTCATCTCCACCCACGGCGCCCGGAAGGGCCTGGCCGACACGGCGCTCAAGACGGCCGACGCCGGCTACCTCACCCGCCGCCTGGTGGACGTGGCGCAGGACGTGACGATCACCGAGGAGGACTGCGGCACCATCCAGGGCCTCGAGATCTCGGCGCTCAAGGAGGGCGAGGACGTCATCGAGCCGCTCAAGGAGCGGATCCTCGGCAGCGTCGCGTCCGAGGACGTGTTCGACCCGCATGAGCTCGACGAGGACGGCGACCCGCGGCTGCTGGTGCAGTCGGGCAAGCTGATCGACGAGGAGCTGTCGATCCGCATCGACGAGGCCGGGATCGAGAAGGTCAAGATCCGCTCGGTGCTCACCTGCGAGGCGCGCCGCGGCTGCTGCCGCATGTGCTACGGCCGCAACCTGGCCACGATGGACATGGTGGACATGGGCGAGGCCATCGGCATCCTGGCCGCCCAGTCCATCGGCGAGCCGGGCACCCAGCTGACCCTGCGGACGTTCCATATCGGCGGCGCCTCGTCGCGCATCGCCGAGGAGGCGGAACGCCGCGCCCGCGCCAGCGGCCTGGTGAAGTACACCAGCGGGCTGGAGTACGCCGACGTCGCCGTGGAGTACGAGGACGGCAGCAAGGCCATGGTGCGCATCGCCCTCACCCGCGAGGACGAGTCGGCGGACGAGGAGTCGAAGGAAGGCATCCTGGTGGTGGATCCGAACGATCCCAAGCGGGTCCTCAACCGCTACCCGGTGCCCGAGGGCGCGCTCATCCAGGTCAAGGAGGGCGACACGGTGCAGGGGAAGAACTCGATCCTCTACACCTGGGACCCGTACAACGACCCGAGCATCATCAAGCTCGACGGCGAGCTGCGCTGGAAGGACCTGGTCCCCGGCTCCACCCTGCGCGAGGAGCTGGACGAGTCCACCGGCCTGCGCTCGATCGTCGTCATGGCCGACCCCGACCGCGAGCTGCACCCGTCGGTGCTGGTCTACGCCCCCAACCGGAAGGACCCGCAGGAGTACATCCTCGCGGAAGGCTCCCGGATCATCCTGGGCAGCGACGCCGACCAGATCACCCGGGCCATGGACCTGCCGGACGAGGGGAACCCCTGGTCCAGCAAGTTCAAGGTCGACGAGTACCCGATCAACGTCGCCTGGCCGAGCAAGAGCAAGAAGGAAGCGAAGGACAAGACCGTCTACCTCTCGCCCGCGGTGAAGATCTCGCGCGGCGTGACCGTGACCAAGATGCCGCGGCAGGCCTACAAGACCCGCGACATCACCGGCGGCCTCCCGCGCGTGGCCGAGCTGTTCGAGGCGCGGCGGCCCAAGGACCCGGCCACGATCTCCGAGATCGACGGCATCGTGAAGTTCGGCGAGATCAAGCGCGGCAAGCGCGAGATCTACGTGTACCCGGTGGTCGAGCCGGGCCGCAAGGGCGAGCCCGAGCCGCCGCAGCTCTACGAGGTGGGCGCCGGCAAGCACCTCCGGGTGCACGAGGGCGACCGCGTGCGCGCCGGCGACCGGCTGACCGAAGGCCCCGTGAACCCGCACGACATCCTGCGGATCAAGGGTCCCCGCGCCGTCCAGGAGTACCTGCTCAACGAGGTGCAGGAGGTGTACCGCCTGCAGGGCGTGCGGATCAGCGACAAGCACATTGGCACCATCGTGCGCCAGATGCTGCAGAAGGTGCGCGTCACCGATCCGGGCGACACCGACTTCCTCGAGGGCGAGACCGTCGACAAGCTCACCTTCCGGGACGAGAACGAGCGGGTCATCAAGAAGAAGGGCGCCCCGGCCCAGTCCGAGCCGGTGCTCCTCGGCATCACCAAGGCCTCGCTGACCACGCAGTCGTTCATCTCGGCCGCGTCGTTCCAGGAGACCACCCGCGTGCTCACCGATGCCGCGATCCGCGGGGCCAAGGACGACCTCCTCGGCCTCAAGGAGAACATCATCATCGGCCACCTCATCCCGGCGGGGTCGGGCATCTACCGCTACGCCGAGATCGAGATCGAGCCGCCCGAGGGGTACGAGCCCCCGCCGCCGAGCGAAACGCCCGCGGAGGCCCCGGCGCCGGTGCCGGTGGCGCTGCTGGCCGACGACGAGGAGTAAGGGGCCGAGTCGGAAACGGACGCGGGGCGGACCAGGTGGTCCGCCCCGCGTTTGTCATGTGGCTCCACCGTGGGGCGGCCTCAGGGAGTGCCGGCGCCGAAGGTGTCGCAGCGGGCCAGGTCGCCGCTCTGAAACCCGGCGTTGAACCAGCGCATCCGCTGCTCGCTCGTCCCGTGGGTGAAGCCCTCCGGGCTCACGTGACCGGTGGCCATCTTCTGCAGCCGGTCATCCCCGACCGCCGCAGCCGCGCCCAGCCCCTCCTCCACGTCCCCGGGCTCGAGCATGCCCCGGGCGGCGGCGTCCTTGCCCCAGACCCCCGCAAAGCAGTCAGCCTGCAGCTCCATCCGGACCGACAGCTCGTTCTGCTGCTCCGGGCGCCGCTGCTGCGCCTGCCGCACCTGCCGCTCGATGCCGAGCACGTTCTGCACGTGGTGCCCGATCTCGTGGGCCAGGACGTAGGCTTGCGCGAAGTCGCCCGGCGCGCCGAAGCGCTGCCGCAGCTCGTCGTAGAACCCCAGGTCGATGT
This sequence comes from Gemmatimonadales bacterium, assembly GCA_046327715.1. Classification (GTDB taxonomy): domain Bacteria; phylum Gemmatimonadota; class Gemmatimonadetes; order Gemmatimonadales; family GWC2-71-9; genus JADJOM01. The sequence continues at coordinate 274,590 of JAXLXY010000001.1, read as the reverse complement.
AGACCTTCTCGTCGCCGGGGCAATAGAACGGTCCCGTGGCCGATTCCGCGAACCCGCAGGCCGACTGGATGGCGTCGCGGAAGAGCAGCAGCCTGGCGTCCCGGTAGGCGGTCCCGTGGCGCGGCAGCTCCCGCTGCCAGAACCCCTGGGTGCTGTCGAGGATGGCGGAGACGAACTCCACCATCGCCTCCTCCTCGGCGGAGGCCTGGACCGGGCCGGCGTCCACCTGCCCGGGCGCGCCGGCGGCCATGCCGCCGGCGCCGCCGACCAGCTGGAAGAAGTCCCGCTTGAAGACCACGCTCAGCACGAGGAGCACCAGCATCCCGCCCAGCCCGAGGCGCATGCCCCCGCCGCCGCCGGAGAAGCGTCCCCCGCCCGCGCCACGCATGTCCTCGAGGTTCTCGCTCCTGCCGCCACGATTCCAGCGCATCCAGCCTCCTCTCGGGGTTCCCGCCGCCCGGCCCACGCGGCTGGCGGAAATATCCCCCTTTTCCCCCCCACCGCCAGCGACCCGCGATGGTCCCCCGCCGCCGCCCTCCGGCCTGTTTCCGGCCGGTCCTGCCGGTTGTGCCGCGGCCGGGAGGGCTGCCGGCGGCCCGGTGACGGGGGCATGACGGTGGGCTGACACCCGGTGCGTACTCTTCCCCCATGGCCGCCACCGAGCCCAAGTCGCACCTGGACCTCCTGACCGAGGCCGCTTCACTCCTCCTGGAGGGGCGGGGGGTCCCGGAGGTGGCTGAGTTGACCGGCCTCGCCCAGGCCGAGCTCGAGGAACTGCGCCGCAAGATCCTCCGGATGGGGGTCGGGACCCCCGAGGCGTCCGGTGGGGGACTGCGACGCTCGGGTGGGCTGCTCGAACGGCTGGGAGCCGCCTTGGGGTGGCGATCGGGGGGGCCCGCCCGGAACAGCGTCCCGCTCGGGGCGGGGCCCGAGACGGCGCCGGGCGTGGCAGGCTGGAGTCCCTGGCAGCCGGTCCCGGCCGTGCTGGGACTCGAACTCCGCCTGGCGCGACAGGCCGCGCCGCCCGGGGTGGAGGGCCAGGTCTGGTCCTACGAGTTCCGCTCGACCCTGACGGTGCCGGTCAGCTTCCGCTTCCGGATCGCCCCGGACCCCGGGGGTGATTACCCGAGGAGCGTGCGGGCACTGCGGCCCGGGGAGGTCTCGGCGGGGAGCCTGGTGCTCCCGACGCTGGGCCCGGTCTGGGTGGGCACGGCCATGGACGAGCGGCCGCTCCCCTAGCGACCGAGCCGGAGCGCGGCATAGGCCAGCAGGAGCAGGGTCACTGACGCACCCACCACCAGCCAGAGGGAAGGGCGCCGGCCCTGCGGGGGCGGAGTTGGGGCCCGGGGGACCACCCCCCCCGGCGGGTCGGGAGCGGCCGGCGTCACCGGCGGGGCAGGGGGCTGCGCCGGAGCAGACGCGGGGGCGTGCGGCTCCTCGCGGCCGGCCGGGCGCGCCCGGGCCTGGTCCACCAGCCGCCGGATTTCCGGATCCGGCGTGATGTCCAACTCCTTCCGGATCAGCGCCATGTGCCGCTCGGCGTAGCGCAGGGCGCGCGGGCGGTCTCCCGCCTGCAGCAGGGCATGCAGGAGGCCGGTCACCGCCCGGGTGTCGAAGGGGTCGTGCTCCGTGAGGCGGAGCCACCAGTCGGCTGCCTCACGGGGGAGGTTGCGGCCGCTGGCCTCCAGCGCCAGCCGCTCCAGCAGCGCGCTCATGCGCCGGGCGAGGCGGTCCCGCTGCTCGTCCACCCAGCGCTCGAACTCGGGCGCGTCGGAGAGGTGGAACCCGTCCAGGAAGTGGCCGGTGTAGCAGGCGGCGGCCCCCGCGCCATCGCCCGCGGCGGCCAGGCGCTCGAATTCCCACAGGTCCATCGTGATGGCGTCGGGGTTGAGCCGGAGGTCGGTGGTGCCGAGGAACAGCTCGGCCCCGTCCGCGAACTCCTTGCGGAGCACGTAGAGGGTCTGCTTGAGCACCCCCCGGGCCCGTTCCGGGTCGCTCTCGGACCAGAGGTAACCGGCCAGCTTGTCGCGGCTCACGCCCCGGTCGCCGGAGGCGCCCACCAGGGCGAGCAGGGCGAGGGGCTTGCGGCGGCTGTCGGCGAGGCCGGCGGGGGACCCCTCACGGGTGAGGGAAAGCCCGCCGAACGATCGGAGGTGCAGGGTCACGAGGGGGAGTGCCTGTTTGACCGTGAAGTGACGGGGGGCTCACCCGCCTGCCGTAGACTATCGCCCGTCCGGCCGTCCCCGCAACCCGGCCGGACCCTCTCGGAGCCATACCCGGATGCGCTTGCCGGATTTTCCCTCGACCTGCACCTTAACCCCCGTCGACCGCCTGGACCGGGCGGCCCACCCCGGGGGAGTTCTGGCGCCGAGCGACCTGCTCAGCACCGTACGCGAGGCACTGCGGGACCGATATGCCGTCGCGGGCGAGATCGGCCGCGGGGGCATGGCCGTGGTCTGCCGGGCCACCGACCTGCGCCACGGCCGCGAGGTGGCGATCAAGGTCCTGCTCCCCGAACTGGCCCGGGCCGTCACCGGCGACCGCTTCCTGCGCGAGATCAGCATCCTTGCCCGCCTGTCCCATCCCAACATCCTGCCCCTGCTCGATTCCGGCAGCGTCGAGGTCGTGCCCGGCCTGGATGTACCGTGGTACGTCATGCCGTATGTGGCGGAGGACACCCTGCGGGCGCGGCTGGACCGCGAGGGGCCGCTGCCGGTGGAGCAGGCGCTGCACCTCACGCGGGAGCTGTGCGACGCCCTGAGCCACGCCCACCGCCAGGGCATCATCCACCGGGACATCAAGCCCGAGAACATCCTGCTCTCCGGGGGGCAGGCGGTGCTGGCCGACTTCGGCATCGCGCGGGCGGTGACGCTCTCGGGCACCTCGTCGCTCAGCAGCACCGGGCTGGTGATCGGCACCCCGGCGTACATGAGCCCGGAGCAGTCGGCGGGGAGCGAGAAGCTCGATGCCCGGAGCGACCTCTACAGCCTGGGGGTGGTGCTGTACGAGATGCTGGCGGGGCAGCCGCCGTTCACCGGGGCCACGCCGCAGGCCATCAGCGCGCGGCACCAGTTCGAGACCCCGCCGCCGATCCGGGTGGTCCGGCCCACGATCCCGGTGGGGGTGGAGGCGGTGCTGTCGCGGGTGCTCGAGAAGGTGCCGGCGGACCGGTACGAGAGCGCGGAGGGGCTGGCGCGGGCGCTGGAGGGGGCGACCACGGGGGCCGGCCGGCTGCTGACACCAACGGCCGAGGTACCCCGCTCGCGCCGGCGCACACTCCGGGCGCGGTGGCTGGTGGCCGGAGGGGTGGCGGTTGGGCTGGGCATCGCGGCGATCGTGGCGGCGCGCGGGTTCGGCGACCCGCCACCCCTGGCCCCGGATCCTGACCGCTTCGCCGTGATGCCGTTCAGGCATGTGGAAGTTGGCACGCAGGTGCTGATCTCCGGAGTGAACTGCGAATTCCTCATCGACCAGGCGCTCGGGGAATACCCTGACCTGAAGCGGGTGGACCACCTGGTGGTCAACAGTGCCATGGAATCACGGGGAGCCCCCACCAACCTCGATTCCATCCGGGCTACGGCGCTCCGACTCGGCGCCGGAAAGGTGATTTGGGGAGAAGTCTGGCAGGAGGGCGATTCCCTTCGTATCCGGGGGGTTGTCTATCCCACGACGGGGCCGGCATCCCAGCCGATCCACAGTGCCGCCATCAGCCTCCCTCTCCCCCTCGCGCAGGCAGGCGGTCGCCAGGTGGCGATGCGATTCGCAGAGCTTGCCCTGGATCTCGTGCTGCTTGGCAAGGCGGGGCCGATGCAGCCCGCCGCGATGCTCACCTCTTCCTTTCAGGCGCTGCTGGTGGGGCTGCGGGGCGACTCCGCCCGGGCAGCGTGGGACCTCGATCTCGCGGAACAGGAATTCCGGTACGCCCTGCGAATTGACCCCCAGTTCGCGCTGATGCAAGCCCGCCTGGCGGAGATCGGCGCCTGGCGACAAGGGCCGGTGGAGGAGTGGCGGCCCTGGCTGGTGGCCGCCCTTCGCGACCCGGCCAGACTCTCGCACCAGGAACTCGAACTCGCGGAAGCTGGCCTTGCGCTGGCCAACGAGGACTATCCCGATGCCTGCCGCCGATACCGCGCGATCATTGCGAGGGACAGCGGTGATGTCCGTGCCCTGATCGGGCTAGGGGACTGCCTGAGTCGAGACGAATTGGTGTTGCCGGACTCATCCAGCAAGAGCGGCTGGCGGTTCCGAACCAGTCTGGATGAGGCTGCCCTTGCCTACCAGCGCGCCTTCCGGCTCGTTCCTGCCGCACACCAGGCCTACTTCGAAGTGGTCAGTGGGCGGCTCCTCGGGGTCAGTTTCACGAATAGCTCGCAACGGCGGGTCGGACGCTCCGACGGGCCTGACCCAGTCCTGTTCTCCGCTGTCCCCGGGCTGGATGGAGACAGCATCGTGTTCGTTCCCTACACCGCATCAGCCGGTGCGCGGATCGACGATGGCACGCCCCGGGAAGACCCCCGCGTCTTCCAGCGAAGTGGCAGGTTCCTCTCTGACCTCGCAACCGTCTGGATCAGTGCCTACCCGCAAAGCCCAGGGGCCTGGCGTGCAGCAGCCTCGATACGAGAGGCGCTCGGCTTGGCTGGCGACTCGTCCTCGACCGGGCCGCTTGCATTGGTGCGCCAGGGGCTTCAGATCTCAACGGACGCCGTGGCACTCCGCGATTTACGGTTGGTCGTACTACGCCTGCTGCTGAAGCAAGGGCAATACCGGGCGGCCGCAGCCATGGCTGACACGCTGCTTTTTGAGGCGCCCAATGCCACCGGCGACGTGGCCTTACGACTTGCCCCCGTGGCGGCACTCCGCGGCGATGCCACTCTTGCCGCCGCATTGCTTCAATCGGCAGGGCCTGCCTGGGCTGTTGCTTCGGGCGAGGGTGTGCCGGTCGAGCTTCCAGCACCAATACGGGCGTCCGCCGCGGCGCTTTACGCGTATTCCTCGATCGGCGGAATGGGGGACAGCGTTTCGCAGATCGAGGGCCGGCTTGAGCGCCAAGTCGATGCTTGGGCCGCCCCCAGGGATCGCCAACGGATCAGGGAGGCGGTCTTTCTGCTCCCAGCTATCCTCGCCTTTCCCGAACAGGGTCGACGGCCCATTCACGAAGCTCGAGTCGGGTGGTACCTGCCGTCACTGCAATCTGCGCTGTTGGAGGGGAAGAAGGAGCTGGTGCTCGATAGCTTGAGGGCGCTCGACGCATCGAGAGGAGGGCGTGTGGATGACCTCGCACCGGAAATTGCGCTGCAGGAGGCCTGGCTTCTTGCTGCCGCAGGCGACCGTACGGCCGCCCTTGGGCTTCTTCGTCGGGTGACCACCTCGCTTGCGGTTTCTGCCCGCCTAGACCTCTTGGCAACTTGTCAGTCCGCGGCAGCATTTCTCCGCATGAGGAGGCTCGAGCGCGCCTTGCGCACGGGAAATGAGCCCGAGCCATGGGCTCTAGAGCTGGGGGCATTGGCGCGTGAACACTGAAATCGCCAAGACCACTGGAGGGAGCATGATCGCACGGTTTGCACGACTAACACTGATCGCATTGGGTGGTCTCACCCTTGCCGGCGCCGGGACCTACCTCATCCAGCCAAGTCTGGTGATTGCCGCGGCGGGCAGGCTCACGACTGTTACGGTAAGCGGGGTCGCATGCGATGCCAGCATGGCTCCGCCCATGCCTCCTGGAGCACTGATCGGGGCCGACGGCCAGGTTGATGTGCAGTCAGTCCGGGCCTTTCTTTCCACTCTGCAAGACGCAGATTTTCTGAGCGAAAGATCGCGCGACTGGACGGGGCTCAAGGATCTCAGGCGGAAGGACGCAGGGATGGAGGGTCGAGTCCTCCCCATCAGGGGCGTGTGTAACTACTCGCAGGACGACATGTTCACCGGCCAGATCGTGGGGAGACTGTTTCTGCGGAACAAGGGCGCGGCGGCGTGGAAGTTTGCCGAAGGGGTTGAGCTCCCCGCAGGGAGCGAGGTTTTCGTGCTCGTGGATTTCCGCACGCCGGAGCGTGGCTGGCGGATGCACCTGGTTAGCCGGAGCGGAGCGGTGCTGTTCACCGACATGCACATGGTTTACAAAAGCACCTTCAGGCACAAGGACTATCCAAACGAAGTCTGGAGCCCCGATGTAGGCTATCACTGCCTGAAAGCCGGAAAATGGGCCTGTTTGGCCAATCCATGGGACATAACGCCCAAGGAACTGGCCGTCGACAATTCGAGCCAGATTTGGGTTGCCTGCACAAAGACCGGTTGTTGCTGCTCAGGCAGCGGCTGTCATTAGCCGCCCTCCTTGACCCAACCCCTTCCCCCGGCTACCTTTGCCGTTCTCTCCCGGACTAGGCCGGGGGAAGGTCCCGTGCCCTGAACCGCAGGCGTATGCCGACTATCAATCAGCTCGTCCGGAAGAACCGCAAGGCGCCCGTCTACAAGGACAAGTCGCCGGCGCTCAAGCAGAACCCGTTCCGCCGCGGGGTCTGCACCCGCGTCTACACCACCACCCCGAAGAAGCCGAACTCGGCCCTCCGGAAGGTGGCCAAGGTGCGCCTGACCAACGGGTTCGAGATCATCGCCTACATCCCGGGCGAGGGGCACAACCTGCAGGAGCACTCGATCGTGCTGGTGCGGGGCGGCCGCGTGAAGGACCTGCCGGGCGTCCGCTACCACCTGGTCCGTGGCGCCCTCGACGCCGCCGGGGTGAACGACCGCCGCCGCAGCCGCTCCAAGTACGGCGCCAAGCGCCCGAAGGCCGGCGGCGCCGCCGCGGCCGGCAAGGGAGGTAAGAAGTGAGCCGCCGCACCAAGGCCGTGAAGCGGGTCGTGCCGCCGGATCCCCGCTACGACAGCCAGACGGTCTCCAAGTTCATCAGCTCGCTCATGTACCAGGGCAAGAAGAGCACCGCCGAGCGGATCTTCTACTCCGCCATGGACATGATCGAGGAGCGCACCGGCCAGCCGGGCGTCACCGTCTTCAAGCAGGCCATCAGCAACGTCAAGCCGGCCCTCGAGGTGAAGAGCCGCCGGGTGGGTGGCGCCTCCCTCCAGGTGCCGGTCGAGGTCCGTCCCGAGCGGCGCACCGCCCTCGCCATGCGCTGGGTGATCGACTTCGCCCGGGGCCGCACCGAGAAGACCATGCAGGAGCGGCTGGCCGCCGAGCTGATCCTCGCCTCCAAGGGCGAGGGGAACGCCATCAAGAAGAAGGAAGACACCCACAAGATGGCCGAGGCGAACCGGGCCTTCGCGCACTACCGCTGGTAGCGGCAGGGGCGGGCCGGGCAGGCGTGACGGGGCGACCGGGTGGTCGCCCCGTTTGCCTTGCCCCCCCCGGACGCCCCGGCCGGGGCCCGGACCGGCCCCTTTCCGCCTTCCTGCAGTTGCCGGAACCCCGCCTGGCCGTGACCCCGGTGGGCCCTCCACGGCGCCCGGCGTCCCGAGCCGGTTGACATTGCGAGACATCGGGTTACCTTTTCCGGGCTTCTCAGGACCCGCTCCTTCCGAGGGGTTCCCAGGAACGAGACATCCGGATCGTGTGACGGCCGGCCCCAGCGCACCGGGACTCCGCTAGCCACCTCCGATCCTTCTGAAGTCGGGGCCGCCACGGCGGCTCCCTCGAATCTGATGGACCTGCAATGGTCCCCGTCCCGGCGGTCTCGGGATGCGTGCGGAGCGATACCACCGGGCCAGCCCGGGTCGGTCGCCCCGCTTTTTCGCTGGGGCAGGTCCCGTACGGCAGGACGCGCGCACGACGGGTGCGCACGAACCGAAGAGATCAGGGTCACGGCATGGCGCGCGAAACACCGCTCGATCGGTACCGGAACATCGGCATCATGGCTCACATCGATGCCGGGAAGACCACGACCACCGAGCGCATCCTCTACTACACCGGCAAGAACTACAAGATCGGTGAGGTGCACGAGGGCGCGGCCACGATGGACTGGATGGAGCAGGAGCAGGAGCGGGGCATCACCATCACCTCGGCCGCGACCACCTGCTTCTGGGTGCGCGACGACATCCAGTACCGGATCAACATCATCGACACCCCGGGCCACGTGGACTTCACGGCCGAGGTGGAGCGCTCGCTGCGGGTGCTGGACGGCGCGGTGACCCTGCTCGACTCGGTGGCCGGCGTGGAGCCGCAGACCGAGACGGTGTGGCGCCAGGCGGACCGCTACGGGGTGCCGCGGCTGGTCTTTGCCAACAAGATGGACCGCATCGGGGCCAACTTCTACCGCTGCCTGGACATGGTCCGGGACCGGCTGACCAAGAAGGCGTTCCCGCTGCAGCTGCCGGTGGGCAGCTCGGACACCTTCACCGGCCACGTGGACCTGATCCGGAACGTCGAGATCGTGTTCCACGAGGAGACTCTCGGCAAGACCTTCTCCGAGATGCCGATCCCGGACGCCATGAAGGAGCAGGCGGCCAAGTTCCGCCACGAGCTCATCGAGGCGGCGATCGAGCACGAGGACGCGCTGCTCGAGAAGTACCTGGGCGGCGAGGAGCTGACCGAGGCGGAGATCCGCGGCGCGATCCGCACGGCGACGATCAAGCACGGCTTCGTGCCGGTGCTGTGCGGGGCGTCGTTCAAGAACAAGGGCGTGCAGGCGCTGCTCGACAGCGTGATCGACTACCTGCCGTGCCCGACCGACGTGAAGGAGATCGAGGGGCACGTGCCGCTCCACGATACCCAGCACATCACGCGGACCCCGAAGGATGACGCGCCGTTCGCGGCGCTGGCGTTCAAGATCATGACCGACCCGTTCGTGGGCCGGCTGACGTACTTCCGGGTGTACTCGGGCAAGCTGGACGCCGGCAGCTACGTGTACAACGCCACGAAGGACAAGAAGGAGCGGGTCGCGCGGCTGCTGCAGATGCACGCCAACAAGCGCGAGGAGATCCAGGAGGTGCTCGCGGGCGACATCGGCGCCGCGATCGGCCTCAAGGACACCCGGACCGGGGACACCCTCTGTGACGAGGACAACCCGATCATCCTCGAGGCGATGAAGTTCCCGAACCCGGTCATCGACGTCGCCATCGAGCCGAAGACCAAGGCGGACCAGGACAAGCTGGCGATCGCCCTGCAGAAGCTGCAGGAGGAGGACCCCACCTTCCGGGTGCGGACCGACGCCGAGACCAGCCAGACGATCATCGCCGGCATGGGCGAGCTGCACCTCGAGATCCTGGTCGACCGCATGAAGCGGGAGTTCAAGGTCGAGGCGAACGTCGGCCAGCCGCAGGTGGCCTTCCGCGAGACGATCACCCGCAAGGTGAGCGACGTCGAGGGCAAGTTCATCCGGCAGTCGGGCGGCAAGGGCCAGTACGGCCACGTGGTGATCCACCTCGAGCCGTCGAAGCCCGGCGAGGGCTTCGTCTTCGAGGACAAGATCGTCGGCGGCGTCATCCCCCGGGAGTTCATCAAGCCGGTGGAGGCGGGGATCCGCGAGGCGCTGGAGAACGGCATCCAGGCCGGGTACCCGGTGGTCGACGTGAAGGCCACGCTGGTCTACGGCAGCTACCACGACGTCGACTCGAGCGAGATGGCGTTCAAGATCGCCGGCTCGATGGCGTTCAAGGCGGCGGCGGCGCAGGCCAAGCCGATCATCCTGGAGCCGGTGATGGAGGTCGAGGTGGTGACCCCGTCGGACTTCCTGGGCAGCGTGGTGGGCGACCTCTCGGGGCGCCGCGGCAAGGTCGGCGGGATGACGCAGCGGGGCGAGGCCCAGGTGGTGGCCGCGCACGTGCCGCTCAAGGAGATGTTCGGGTACTCCACCCAGCTCCGCAGCATGACGCAGGGGCGCGCGGTGTACTCGATGGAGTTTGCGCACTACGAGGAAGTTCCGAAGTCGATTGCTGAAGCGATCATCGCGAAGAAGAAGGGATAACCACGAGGACCCTATGGCCAAGGCCAAATTCGACCGGACCAAGCCCCACGTGAACGTCGGCACCATCGGGCACGTGGACCACGGCAAGACCACCACGACCGCCGCGCTCACCAAGGTGACGGCCGACAAGGGCCTCTCGGCCTACGTCCCCTATGACTCCGTCGCCAAGGCGTCCGAGTCCCAGGGCCGTCGTGACCCGACCAAGATCCTGACGATCGCGACGAGTCACGTGGAGTACAGCACCGAGAAGCGGCACTACGCCCACGTCGACTGCCCGGGCCACGCCGACTACGTGAAGAACATGATCACGGGCGCGGCGCAGATGGACGGCGCCATCCTCGTGGTGAGCGCGGTCGACGGCCCGATGCCGCAGACCCGCGAGCACATCCTCCTGGCCCGCCAGGTGAACGTGCCGTACGTCGTGGTGTTCCTGAACAAGTGCGACCTGGTCGACGACCCCGAGCTGCTGGACCTGGTGGAGCTCGAGGTGCGCGAGCTGCTCAGCAAGTACGAGTTCCCGGGCGACGAGCTCCCGGTGATCCGCGGCTCCGCCATCGGCGCGATCAAGGGCGAGGAGCAGTGGGTCAAGAAGATGTGGGAGCTGCTCGACGCCCTCGACGCGTCGATCCCGGAGCCCAAGCGCGAGGTGGACAAGCCGTTCCTGATGCCGGTCGAGGACGTCTTCTCGATCACCGGCCGCGGCACGGTGGCCACGGGCCGCATCGAGCGGGGCCGGGTCAAGGTCGGCGAGGAAGTCCAGCTGGTCGGGTTCAACGCCGAGAAGAAGACCACGGTCACCGGCGTCGAGATGTTCCGCAAGCTGCTGGATGACGGCCAGGCGGGCGACAACGTCGGCCTGCTGCTGCGCGGCGTGGAAAAGAGCGAGATCGAGCGCGGCATGGTGCTGGCCAAGCCGGGCAGCATCACCCCGCACACCGAGTTCAACGCCGAGGTCTACGTCCTGACCAAGGAAGAGGGCGGGCGCCACACCCCGTTCTTCAAGGGGTACCGGCCGCAGTTCTACTTCCGCACCACGGACGTGACCGGCTCCTGCGAGCTGCCCGAGGGCGTGGAGATGGTGATGCCGGGGGACAACATCCAGATGCGCATCACCCTGATCATCCCGATCGCCATGGACGAGGGGCTGCGCTTCGCGATCCGCGAGGGCGGCCGCACCGTCGGCGCGGGCGTGGTGACGAAGATCCTGAAGTAGTCGGCTCGGCGACCCGGCGGCTCGGCGGCTCGATTGAGCCTGGCCGAGCCCCCGGGCCCGCCAGCCGCCGACACACGAGGAACGAATGGCACAGCGTATTCGCATCCGGCTCAAGGCGTTCGACCACGGCGTGCTGGACCAGGCCGCGGCGGACATCGTGCGCACGGCGGAGAAGACGGGGGCGCAGGTGTCCGGGCCCATCCCGCTGCCGGTCAAGATCGAGCGGTGGACCGTGCTCCGCAGCCCGCACGTGGACAAGAAGAGCCGGGAGCAGTTCGAGCTCCGCACCCACAAGCGGCTGCTCGACATCAACGATTCCCGCCCGCAGACCATGGACGCGCTGACAAAGCTCGACCTGCCGGCCGGCGTGGACGTCGAGATCAAGGTCGAATAGCCATGGCGAATGGACTGATCGGGCGGAAGCTCGGCATGACCCGCGTCTTCCTGGACGACGGCGCGTCGGTCCCGGTGACGGTGATCGAGGCCGGGCCGTGCCGGGTGCTGCAGGTCAAGGCGGACGCGGTGCAGCTGGGCTTCGGGGCGAAGCTTCCCTCCCGCGCCACCGGCGGCGAGCTCGGGCACGCGAAGGCGGCGACCCTCGAGGCGGCGCCCAAGATCCTGAAGGAATTCGGCACCAACCAGCAGGCCTACAAGCCGGGTGACACCGTCACCGTGGGCATCTTCGCCCCGGGCGAGCTCGTGAAGGTCACCGGCACCAGCAAGGGCCGGGGCTTCCAGGGCATGGTGCACCGCTATGGCGCCGGCGGCGGCCCCGCCAGCCACGGCAACACCCGGCACCGGAAGCCGGGCTCGATCTCCCCGGGCACCGACCCCTCGCGCGTCATCAAGGGGAAGCGGATGCCGGGCCACATGGGCGCCGAGCGGCACACCGAGCTCGGGCTGCGGGTGGTGAAGATCGACGCCGAGCGCAACCTGCTGTTCGTGCGGGGCGCGGTGCCCGGCGCGAAGCACGGCATCCTGCTCGTCAACAAGCAGCACGGTCGGAGCCGCCATGATTGAGGCCCCGCATTTCTCGCCGGCCGGCGCGCGCAAGGGCGCGCTGGCGCTGCCGGAGCCGCTGTTCGACGGCACGGTGAACCAGCCGGTGCTCCATGAGGCCGTGAAGGTTTACTTGGCCAACCAGCGCCAGGGGACCCACTCGACCAAGACCCGGAGCTTCGTCTCCGGCGGCAACCAGAAGCCCTGGAAGCAGAAGGGCACCGGCCGCGCCCGGCAGGGCTCGACCCGCGCGCCCAACTGGCCCGGGGGCGGCAAGGTGTTCGGCCCGCTGCCGCGCGACTACCGCATCGGCATCCCGCGCAAGGTGAAGCAGCTGGCGCGCAAGAGCGCGCTCAACGCCCGGGCCGCCGACGGCCAGCTCTACGTGGTGGAGCGGTTCGAGCAGCAGAGCCCGAAGACCCGGGTGCTGCACGAGCTGCTGGCCAAGCTGGGCGTGGCCGAGCAGAAGGTGCTCATCCTCACCCACGGCGTGAGCGAGGCGCTGTACCTGAGCGCCCGGAACCTGCCGCGGGTGGACGTGCTGCCGTTCAGCGACGCCGCGGCCTACGACATCCTGTGGGCCGAGGTGGTGGTGGTCGAGGAGCCGGCGCTGGCCGGCGAGCCGGCCCAGCCGTTCGTCCGCCCCTTCGTGCCCGGCGAGAAGGCCGCGCCGGCGCCGCGGGCGGCCCGCCCGAAGGCCGAGCCCAAGGCCGCGAAGCCGGCCAAGGCGCCGAAGGCCGCGAAGCCCAAGGCGGAGAAGCCGGCGCCCAAGGCGGCCAAGAAGGCGGCGCCCAAGGCCAAGGCCGCGCCCAAGAAGCCGGCGGCCAAGAAGGCCGCGCCCAAGAAGAAGGGGGGCAAGTAAGTGCCCAGCCTGCATGAGACGATCGTGCGGCCGGTGGTGACCGAGAAGTCGTCGGCGGCCTACCAGCTGCGGAAGGAATACGCCTTCGAGGTGCACCCCGAGGCGAACAAGTACCAGATCCGCGACGCGCTCAAGGAGCTGTTCGGCGTCACCGCCACCAGCGTGCGCACGATGCGGATGCGGCGCGACCAGGTGGTGCGGGGCCGGACCAAGGGCCTGACGGCGCGCTGGAAGAAGGCCATCGTGACCCTGAAGGACGGGGAAACGCTTCCCGTGTTCGAGGGCTGATATGGGCATCCGTCAATTCAAGCCGGTCACGCCCGGCACGCGGTTCCGGTCGGTCTCCGATTTCGCCGAGATCACCAAGACCACGCCGGAGAAGAGCCTGCTCGAGCCGCTCCGCAAGAGCGGGGGCCGGAACAACAAGGGCCACGTCACGATGCGGTACATCGGCGGCGGCCACAAGCGGATGTACCGGCGCATCGACTGGAAGCGGAACAAGTTCGGGATCCCGGGCAAGGTGGCGGGGATCGAGTACGACCCGAACCGCAGCGCGCGCATCGCGCTGATCGTGTACGCCGACGGCGAGAAGCGCTACATCCTGCACCCCAAGGGCCTGAACGTGGGCGACACGGTGCTGTCGGGGCCGGGCGTCGACCCGCGGCTCGGCAACGCCATCCCCCTCGGCGAAGTGCCGCTGGGTGAGACGGTGCACAACGTGGAGCTCAAGATCGGCAAGGGCGGGCAGATGATCCGCACCGCCGGCGGCGGGGCCCAGGTGGTGGCGAAGGAGGGCGAGTACGTGACCCTCCGGCTGCGCTCGACCGAGATGCGGCGGGTGCACGCCAAGTGCCTGGCCACGATCGGCGAGGTGGGCAACGCCGAGCACGAGCTGCTGTCCATGGGCAAGGCCGGCAAGACCCGGTGGCTGGGCAAGCGCTCGCGGGTGCGCGGCGTGGCCAAGAACCCGGTGGACCACCCGCTGGGCGGCGGCGAGGGCAAGACCTCGGGCGGGCGCCCGCCGGTGAGTCCGTGGGGCAAGCCGGAAGGCCGGAAGACCCGGCAGCCGAAGAAGGCCTCGACGCAGTACATCGTCCGCGGCCGGCGGCGCGGGAAGGCGACCGGAGGGAACTCGTAATGTCGCGCAGCATCAAGAAGGGCCCGTTCGTCCAGGCGGCGCTGCTGGGCAAGGTCCAGGCGATGAACACCCGGAACGAGAAGCGGGTGGTGAAGACCTGGAGCCGGGCCAGCACCATCCTCCCCGAGTTCGTGGGGCACACCTTCGCGGTCCACAACGGGAACAAGTTCGTCCCGGTGTACGTGACCGAGAACATGGTGGGGCACAAGCTCGGCGAGTTCGCGCCCACGCGGCTGTTCCGGGGCCACAGCGGCAAGCTGGTGGCCGACAAGAAGGCCAAGGCGGAGTAAATCATGGAAGCCCGAGCGATCCAGCGCTATGCGCGCCAGTCGTCGCGGAAGATGCGGCTGGTGGTGGACCTCATCCGCGGCAAGGACGTGAATGAGGCCTTCGCGATCCTGAAGTTCAACAAGAAGTACGCGGCCAAGCAGATCGAGAAGACGCTGCGGTCCGCGGTGGCCAACGCCGAGCAGGCGGCCCTGAAGGCCAACGAGAGCCTGGACGTGGATGACCTGCGGGTGACCAAGGCGGTCATCAACATGGGCACCCCGCTCAAGCGGTTCTCGGCGGCGGCGCAGGGGCGCGGCGTGCCGATCAAGAAGCGGACGTCGCACGTCGAGATCCACGTGGGCACGAAGGAGAGCAAGTAATGGGGCAGAAGACCCATCCGACCGGCCTCCGCCTCGGCATCGTCAAGCCGTGGACGTCCCGCTGGTTCGCGACCAAGGACATGCCGGCCCTCCTCAAGGAGGACGAACTCATCCGGAAGTACCTGAAGGCGCGCCTGGGCCACGCGGCGATCGCGCAGATCGACATCGAGCGCAAGCCGGGCAAGGTGACCGTGACGGTGCACACCGGGCGGCCGGGCGTGGTGATCGGCAAGCGCGGCGCCGAGGTCGACAAGCTGCGGGACGAACTGGCGCAGCTGACGGGCAAGGAAGCGGCGATCAACGTCGAGGAGATCAAGCGGCCCGAGCTGTCGGCGCAGCTGGTGGCCGACAACATCGCGCACCAGCTGATGCAGCGGATCTCCTTCCGCCGGGCCATGAAGCGGGCGGTGCAGAGCGCCATGCGGATGGGGGCGCAGGGGATCAAGGTGCGCGCGGGGGGCCGCCTGGGCGGCGCCGAGATCGCGCGGGTCGAGGGCTACCGGGAGGGGCGGGTGCCGCTCCACACGCTGCGGGCGGACATCGAGTACGCCACCAGCACGGCCAAGACGACCTACGGCACCATCGGGATCAAGGTCTGGGTCTTCAAGGGCGAGGTGGTCGAAGACCTGTCGGGCCGTACGTACAGCACGGGGAACTGAGCGATGCTGGCACCGAAGCGGGTCAAGTTCCGCAAGACGTTCAAGGGGCGGACCAAGGGGATCGCCACCCGGGGCAACACCGTGGCGTTCGGGGAGTATGCCCTGATGTCGCTGGAGCCGGGGTGGGTGAGCAACCGGCAGATCGAGGCGGCCCGCGTGGCCCTCACCCGCGAGATGAAGCGCGGCGGCAAGGTGTGGATCCGGATCTTCCCGGACAAGCCGATCACCAAGAAGCCGGCCGAGACCCGCATGGGCAAGGGCAAGGGCAACCCGGAGGGCTGGGTGGCCGTGGTGAAGCCGGGCCGGATGCTCTTCGAGGTGGAGGGCGTGGCCGTGGAGCTGGCCAAGGCGGCCCTGGCGCTGGCCGCGGCCAAGCTGCCGGTGCGCACCCGGTTCGTGAAGCGGACGGAGGACTGACCGATGAAGACCAGTGAACTCCACGAGCTGTCGGTGGACGACCTCAAGGCCCGGCTGTCCGAGCTGACCGAGGAGCGCTTCCGCCTGCGGTTCCGGTCGGCAACGGAGTCGATCGAGAACCCGATGCGGTTCCGCAGCCTCCGGCGCGACATCGCCCGGATCCAGACCATCCTGCGGGCCCGGGAGCTGGGCCGCTAGCGCGGCCCCGACGAGCGAGACTAACGATGACCGAGCAGAAGACCGAGAGCCGCGCGCGGCGCAAGACCCGCCAGGGCGTGGTGAGCAGCGACAAGATGACCAAGACGGTCGTGGTGACCCTCACCCGCCGCTTCGCGCACCCCGCGTACGGGAAGCAGATGACCCGCACGGCCCGGGTGAAGGCGCGCGACGACAAGTTCGGCGCGAAGGTGGGCGACACGGTCCGGATCATGGAGACCCGGCCGCTGGCCAAGACGGTGTCGTGGCGGGTGGTCGAGATCATCGAGCGGGCCAAGTAGCGCGGGTGGGGCCGCGGACCGCCGCGACCCCGCCACCGCCGACGGAAAGGTGAGATGAGGATCCAATGATCCAGCAAGAATCGATCGTCAAGGTGGCCGACAACTCGGGGGCGCGGAAGGCGCTCGTCATCCGGGTGCTCGGGGGCAGCAAGCGCCGCTACGCCGGTGTGGGCGACAAGGTGGTCGTCGCCATCAAGGACGCCATCCCGACGGGCCAGGTGAAGAAGGGTGACGTGGCCAAGGCGGTCATCGTGCGGACCGTGAAGGAGACCCGCCGCAAGGACGGGTCGTACATCCGGTTCGACGAGAACGCCGTGGTGCTGATCAACGACCAGGGCGAGCCCCGGGCGACCCGTATCTTCGGGCCGGTGGCGCGCGAGCTGCGCGAGAAGCGGTACATGAAGATCGTCTCGCTCGCGCCGGAGGTGCTGTAGCATGAAGCCGCTCGTGTACAAGAAGGCCAAGCGCATCCGCCACGTGCCCCCGGTCCGCCAGGTGCTGGCGGTGACCAAGGGCGACACGGTCCAGGTGCTCTCGGGCGATGACAAGGGCAAGCGGGGCAAGGTGCTCCGGGTCTATCCCAAGACCGGCCGGGTGGCGGTGGAGGGGATCAACCTGGTCACCAAGCACCAGAAGCCGACCCAGACGGCGCCGGGGGGCAAGATCCAGCGCGAGGCCCCGCTGCACCACTCGAAGGTGATGCTGATCGATCCCAAGTCGGGCGAGCCGACCCGGATCCGCCGGCAGAAGGACGCCGACGGCACGCTGGAGCGGATCGCGGTGAAGTCCGGGCAGTCCATTGTGAGGAACCGCTGACGATGGCCGAGACGAAGGAGAAGGCCGCGAAGACGCCGAAGGCAGGCGCGCCGGCCAAGGGCGGCAAGGACAAGGGCGGCGCGGGGTACGCGACCGACCCGGCGCCGAAGTCGGTGGACGGGGTGCCGCGCCTCAAGACCTACTACGAGAAGGTCGTCCGGCCGAACCTGGCCAAGCAGTTCGGGCTGACCAACCCGCACCAGGTGCCGCGCGTGGTGAAGGTGGTGCTCAACGTCGGGATGGGCGAGGGGGCCAAGACCCCGAAGCTCATCGAGACGGTGGCCGAGGAGCTCGCGCTGATCTCGGGCCAGAAGCCGGTGATCCGGCGGGCCAAGAAGGCGATCGCGAACTTCGGGCTGCGCGAGGGGCAGCCGGTGGGCGTGTCGGTGACGCTCCGGAACGCGCGGATGTACGAGTTCCTGGATCGCTTCATCAACGTCTCGGTGCCGCGGGTGCGCGACTTCCGCGGGCTGCCGGACAAGAGCTTCGATGGCCGCGGCAACTACACCGTGGGCATCAAGGAGCAGATGATCTTCCCGGAGATCGACTTCGACAAGGTCGAGAAGATCCACGGGATGGACATCACGATCGTGACGTCGGCGGGGCGGGACGACCTGGCGCAGGCGCTGCTCCGGGAGTTCGGCTGGCCGTTCCGCGGCGGGACCCCGCTGCAGGTCGCTTCCTGACCCGGGCCCTGGCAAGCCTTGGCCGGGCCAAGGCGGATTGAGGAGAGGATTCGATGGCGAAGACGTGCTGGATCGAGCGGGCCAAGCGGACGCCCAAGTTCAAGGTGCGGACGGTGCGGCGCTGCCAGCGCTGCGGCCGCAGCAGGGCGGTGCTCCGGAAGTTCGGGCTCTGCCGGATCTGCTTCCGCGACATGGCGCTCCGGGGCGAGATCCCCGGCGTGCGCAAGGCCAGCTGGTAGGAGAGCATACACGATGAGCATGACAGATCCCGTCGCGGACATGCTGACGCGCGTCCGGAACGCCTGCGCCGCCGGCCACAAGCGGGTGGACATTCCGGTTTCCAAGCTCAAGAGCGAGCTGGCGCGGCTGCTGCGCGACAACCACTACATCGCGGACTACAAGATCCTCGACGACGGCGCGCGCGGCGTGCTCCGGCTGTACCTCAAGTACCACAATGACCAGCCGGTCATCCGCGAGCTCAAGCGCGTGTCGTCCCCGGGCCTGCGCCAGTACGTGAAGTCGCGCGAGATCCCGCGGATCAAGAACGGCCTCGGCATGGCGATCGTGTCCACGCCGAAGGGCCTCATGAGCGACCGCGACGCGCGGTCGGCGAACCTGGGCGGCGAGCTGCTCGCCGTCATCTGGTAAGAGGCGAGCATGTCGCGAATCGGCAAGCACCCGGTGGCGGTGCCCAAGGGCGTCACCCTGACCCTCACCGGACACACCCTGTCCGCCAAGGGCCCCAAGGGCGAGCTCACCCGCACCTTCCACCCGGAGATCCAGATCGCGGTCCAGGGCGAGCAGGTGCTCGTGACCCGGCCCAGCGACGAGGCCCGGCACAAGGCGCTGCACGGCCTGACCCGCACCCTCGTCCAGAACATGGTCGACGGGGTGGCCAAGGGCTTCCTCAAGACGCTCGAGATCCAGGGCGTCGGCTACAAGGCGGAGGCCAAGCCGACCGGGCTGCAGCTGGCCCTCGGCTTCTCCCATCCGGTGCACTACCCGACGCCGGCGGGGATCAAGTTCACGGTGGACAACAACACCATCGTGAAGATCGAGGGCCCGGACAAGGAACTGGTCGGCCAGGTGGCGGCGGAGATCCGCAGCCTCCGGAAGCCCGAGCCCTACAAGGGCAAGGGCGTGCGCTACCAGGGTGAGACCGTCCGCCGGAAGGCCGGCAAGACAGGAGCCAAGTAACGATGCGTGCAGTCAAGTCGCCGTCCACGCGGCAGGAACTCCGGGCCCGGCGGCACCTCCGGGTGCGCAAGAAGGTCGCCGGCACGGCCGAGCGGCCGCGGCTCGCGGTGTTCCGCTCGCTCAAGCACATCTACGCCCAGCTGGTCGACGACGACCGCGGCGTGTGCCTCCTCGGCGTCTCCGACGCGTCCGAGGGCGTGTCCCCCGAGGGCGCCGGCAAGGTCGGCAAGGCCAAGGGAATGGGGAAGGCGCTCGCGGCCAAGGCCAAGGCCGCCGGCATCACCCGTGTCGTCTTCGACCGCGCGGGCTATCGCTACCACGGTCGCGTGAAGGCCGTCGCCGACGGCGCGCGCGAAGCCGGACTGGAGTTCTAGACATGGCTGACGAACAGGGCACCACCGGCGGCGAGGCCGCCACTCCGCAGGGCGGCGGCGAGCAGCGCGGCCGGGGCGGGCGCGGCGGCCAGGGCGGGCGCGGCGGCCAGGGCGGCGGCCGGGGCCGGGGCGGCGACGGGCGCGGCCGGGGCGGCGACCGCGGCAAGCGCGGCGACCGCGACCAGGAGCACAGCGAGTTCATCGAGAACGTCGTGGCGATCAACCGCGTGGCCAAGGTGGTCAAGGGCGGCCGGCGCTTCTCGTTCAACGCCCTCGTGGCCGTCGGCGACGGCAAGGGCAAGGTCGGCATCGCGACCGGCAAGGCCAACGAGGTGTCCGAGGCCGTGCGCAAGGCGGTCGACGCCGCCAAGCGGAAGATGGTCGAGCTGCCGCGCGTCGGCGCCACCATCCCGCACGAAGTCCTCGGCCGCCACGGCGCGGGGCGGGTGCTGCTCAAGCCGGCGGCCAGCGGCACCGGCGTGATCGCCGGCGGCCCGATCCGCTCGGTCCTGGCGTGCGCCGGCATCACCGACATCCTCACCAAGAGCCTGGGCTCGAACAACCCGCACAACATGGTGCGGGCGACGCTCGACGGGCTCCAGCAGCTGGTCACCGCGCGCCAGGTGGCGCGGGAGCGTGGCGTCGAGGCGGACCAGATCGCCTATCGCGCCCCGCAGGAGGTCTGACCGATGGGACGCAATCCAGTCGTCGGGCGGCAGGGCCCGGCCTATCACGCGGCCAAGGTGCCGACCGAGGCCCAGGCCAAGCGGCTGTGGGTGAAGCAGATCCGCTCGGGGATCGGCCACGCGGAGACGATGCGGCGGACCCTCAAGGCCCTCGGCCTCAAGCGGCACCAGTCGGTGTCCGAGGTCCCGAACACCGCGTCGGTGCGCGGAATGCTGTTCAAGGTGCGCCACCTCATCGAGGTGGCGCCGGCCCAGGAGAAGTAAATGGCGGACAAGAACTCCACGATCACGCTCTCGAACCTCCGGCCGGCCCGCGGGTCGACCAAGGGCAAGATGCGCGTGGGGCGCGGCCCGGGCTCCGGCAAGGGCAAGACCTCCGGCCGCGGCCACAAGGGCCACAAGGCGCGGCAGGGCGGTGAGACCAATCCGGGCTTCGAGGGCGGCCAGATGCCGATGTACCGGCGGCTGCCGAAGCGCGGGTTCACCAACCCGTTCAAGGTCATCGCCCAGCCGGTCAACCTGAAGGACCTCGGCGGCCTCACCGCCACCGAGGTCAATCCGGATACCCTCCATGCCGCCGGGCTCATCGCCAAGCGCGACGTGCCGGTGAAGCTCCTCGGGACCGGCGCGGTGGACCGCGCCTACACCGTCTCCGGGGTCAAGCTCTCCGGCGCGGCGAAGAGCAAGATCGAGCAGGCCGGCGGGAAGATCAGCGCCGAATGACCGCCGCCACCCGGCCCAGCCTGGGGATGGATCCCGAGCTGCAGAAGAAGATCGGGTTCACCCTCCTCGCCCTGGTGATCTACCGCGTCGGCGCGCACATCTTCGCGCCCGGCGTCAACGTCCAGGCCGTCACCGACTTCATCCGGAACTCGGCCGCGGCCGGGTTCTTCGGGCTGTACGACACCCTGGGCGGCGGGCTCTCCCGCGCCACGGTGTTCGCGCTGGGCATCATGCCCTACATCTCGGCCTCGATCATCTTCCAGCTGGCCGGGGGCATCGTGCCCTCGATCGGCAAGATGCAGAAGGACGAGGAGGGCAAGAAGAAGCTGACCCAGTGGACCCGCTACATCACGGTCGGCATCGCCCTGGCGCAGGCGTACACCTTCGCGGTCTTCACCGAGAGCATCCCGGGCGCCGTCCCGGTCCCGACCTTCTGGACCCGGCTCGCCATGGTGGTGGTGCTCACCACCGGCGCCATCTTCGTGATGTGGCTCGGCGAGCAGATCACCGAGCGCGGCATCGGCAACGGGATGAGCCTGCTCATCACCTTCTCGATCCTCGACCGGCTCTGGCCCGGCCTGGTGCAGATGGTCGGGTTCTGGCGCGAGGGCGCGCTGTCCATCGGGAAGATGCTGCTCTTCGGGGCCATCCTGGTGGCCGTGGTCGCCGCCGTGACCGCCATGCACCTCGCGGCGCGGCGCATCCCGGTGCAGATCCCCCGCAAGGTGATGGGCCGTGGCCGCATGACCCAGGGCCAGAAGACCTTCATCCCGATCCGGCTGATCACCGCCGGCGTGATGCCGATCGTCTTCGCCCAGACCATCATCATCGTGCCCGGGACCCTGGCCAGCTTCACGCAGAACACCTGGATGCGGAACATCGCCGACTTCTTCACCCCCGGTGAGCTCCCCTACGACCTGACGTTCGCGATCCTGATCCTGCTGTTCAGCTACTTCTACACGTCCATCATCTTCAACTCGGTGGACCTGGCGGAGAACCTGAAGAAGCAGGGCGGCTTCATCCCGGGCGTGAAGCCCGGCGCCAGCACCGCGGACTACATCGACAACGTCCTGGCCCGCGTCACCCTGCCGGGCGCGCTGTTCCTCGCGGTGATCGCGATCATCCCGGTCACCATGACCAAGCAGCTCGGGTTCCAGCAGCAGTTCGGCGGCACCTCGGTGCTGATCGTGGTGGGCGTGCTGCTCGACACGATCGCCCAGATCCAGCAGCACCTCCAGCTCCGCAAGTACGACAGCTTCATGAAGACGGGGCGGATCAAGTTCCGCGGGCGGCAGCAGCGCTTCATGTGACGGCCGGCCCCGGGCCGACCACCGTCCCGAGCGCCGCGAGGGATCCCTGAGTGCCAGACCAGGGATCCTTCGTCGCTTCGGGCCACCCCGATGACAGAGCGGGCCGGTCCCTCTTACCTTTCTGCACGGACACCGGTATGAACATCCTCCTCCTCGGTCCCCCGGGCGCCGGCAAGGGCACGCAAGGGGCCATCCTCTCCGAACGGCTCGGCCTGCCCAAGTTCGCCACCGGCGACCTGCTCCGGGATGCCGTCAAGCGCGGCACGCCCGTGGGCCTCAAGGCCAGGGCCATCATGGAGGCCGGCCAGCTGGTCAGCGACGAGATCATCATGGGGGTGGTCCGGGAGGAGCTCGGGAAGCCCGAGGCCCGTAACGGCGTCATCTTCGACGGGGTGGTGCGCACCGTGCCCCAGGCGGAGGGCGTCACCCGCCTGCTCGCCGACCTGGGCCGGGCCATGGACCACGTGCTCTTCTTCGACGTGACCGACGAGGAGATCCTCGGCCGGATCGAGAAGCGCCGTACCATCGAGGGTCGCGCCGACGACGACCCGAAGGCCGTTGCCACCCGGCTCACGGCCTACCGTGAGCAGACCGCGCCCGTGCTGGCCTGGTACCAGGCCCGGGGCGGGGTGCACGTGATCCACGCGATCGGCACCGTGGACGCCATCGCCGCCCGCGTGAAGGACCTCCTGGGCCGGTAGGGCCGCCGGGCGCCCCGCCGCCCGCCGCCCGTGCACCATGATCACGATCAAGTCGCCCCGCGAGATCGAGACGATGGCCCGGGCCGGGCACATCGTCGCCGAGACCCTGGCGCTGCTGGCCCGCACCGTCCGCGCCGGCATGTCCACCGAGGACCTCGACCGCGCCGCGGAGGAGTTCATCCGCAGCCACCCCGGCGCCACCCCCTCGTTCAAGGGCCTCTACGGCTTCCCCAAGACGCTCTGCACCTCGATCAACGAGGAGATCGTCCACGGGATCCCGAGCACCCGGCGAGTGCTCCGGGAGGGCAACATCGTGAGCATCGACGTCGGCGTCCACCTGGATGGACTCCACGCCGACTCGGCCACCACGGTGGCCGTGGGAGAAATCGCCCCCGAGGCGGCCCGCCTGCTGCGGGTCACGCAGGAGTGCCTCGCCGCCGGGATCGCGCAGGCCACCATCGGCAACCACGTGGGCGACATCGGCCATGCCGTGCAGGCGATGGCCGAGGCGGCGGGGTTCGGGGTGGTGCGGGAGCTGGTGGGGCATGGCATCGGCACCCAGTTCCACGAGGAGCCGCAGGTGCCCAATCACGGCCACCCCAAGCGGGGCCCGCGGTTGCTCGAGGGGATGACCATCGCCATCGAACCGATGATCACCGCCGGCCACTACGCCACCAAGACGCTGCCCGACAAGTGGACCGTGGTGACCGCCGACGGGAGTCTCTCGGCCCACTTCGAGCACACCGTGGCCATCACCAAGGCCGGGCCCCGGATCCTCACGCAGTAGGCTGGCCCCGCCGCCCGGTCAGCCGCTCCTCCACCGCCAGCCGGGTATCGGCCGCCGCGCGCTGGGTCTCCCGCAGCAGGATCTCGGTCTCGTCCGCGAGGATGCGGAGGTCCTCGGGCCGCCCGGCGGCCTCGAGGTTGAGTCGCAGGTTGACCTGCGAGCCGGCCGCGGCCGCCGCGGCCAGCAGCGCAGCCATCAGCGCATCGCCCTGGGCCCCGGGCAGTCCGTCCCGTGCCATCCGACGGGCCAGGAGTGCCACCTCCCGGCAGGCCCGGACCACGCCGGCCGGGACCCGGACCGCCTCCCGCCAGGCCGCCACCTTCCGCAGCCGCCGCTCCCCTTCGGTCCCGTCGGCTGAGCGCTGGGCCTCCAGCACCTGCCGGAACGCTTCGGCATCGCGCTCGGCCAGCTCCGCCAGCTGGGCCCGGAGGGCGTCCGCCCGCTCGATCAGCGAATCGACCCCGGGCCGGGCGTCGGCCGTGGCGCGGGGCAGGGCGAGCCGGCCGCACATCCCGGCGAGGGCGGCCCCCAGCGCCCCCGTGAGCGCGGCCGCCGCGCCGCCGCCGGGGGCCGGGGTGCCGGCGGCGAGGGCGCCGAGCACCTCCGAGAGACGCTGGTCCTGGTTCATGACGGGCCCTCCGGCATGATGTCGAGCAGCCAGCGGTGGATCGCAGGGTTGCCGGCGATGACCTCGCCGTGCTCCACGCCGAGGTCGCGGCCCGTCCGGTCGGTCACCCGCCCGCCGGCCTCACGCACCAGCAGGATGCCGGCAGCGATGTCCCAGGCCGAGAGCCGCTGTTCCCAGAATCCCTCGAAGCGGCCGGCGGCCACGTCGGCGAGGTCGATGGCCGCCGAGCCGGGCCGGCGGATGCCGGTAGACCCGAGCACGACCCGGCGGAACTGGCCGAGGTACTCCTCCAGCCGGTCGAAGTCGCGGAAGGGGAAGCCGGTGCCGATGAGCGCATGCGAGGGATCGTCGATCGTGGAGACCGAGAGCCGCCGATTGCCCTCCCACGCCCCGCCCCCGCGGGTGGCCGTGCTGAGCCGGTGGAGCGGCACGTGCAGCACCGCCGCTGCCTCGAGCCGGCCATCCACCGCCGCCGCGATCGACACCGCGAAGGCCGGGAAGCCGTGGAGGAAGTTGGTGGTGCCATCGAGCGGATCGACGATCCAGACCAGCCCCTCGGTCTGCACCTCGGGCGCCAGTTCCTCGCCCACGATCCGCGCCGCGGGGGTATCGCGCGCCAGGATGGCGCTGATGATCCGCTCCGATTCGCGGTCCACCTCCGTGGCCCAGTCCGCGCGCCCCTTGGCGATCCAGGCGGCCGGCCCCGCGGGCCGGTCGACGGTGCGAAGGTAGTGGCCCGCCGCCTCGGCGGCGGCCATCGCGGTGCGTAGTAAGTCGTTGGCCGATGCCATCTTGCGTGGCTCTCCCTGTCCCAATAGCTTGCCCCGATGCCCCGTATCTTCTCCGGAATCCAGCCCAGCGGTGAGCTGCACATCGGCAACCTGCTCGGCGCGGTCCAGAACTGGGTCCGCCTGCAGCAGTCGTACGACTGCCTGTACTGCGTGGTGGACCTGCACGCGATCACCGGCAAGTACGACAGCGGCACGCTGGCCCGCCGCACGTGGGAGATGGCGGTCGGCATCCTCGCGGCCGGGGTGGATCCCGGGCGGGTAACGCTGTTCGTCCAGTCGCACGTCCCCGAGCACGCCGAGCTGATGTGGCTCTTCAATACGGTGACGCCCATCGGCGAGCTCGAGCGGATGACGCAGTTCAAAGATAAGTCTAGCCGGTTCGAGAGCATTCCCGCGGGCGTGCTCAACTACCCGGTGCTCATGGCAGCCGACATCCTGCTCTACAAGGCCGACCTGGTGCCGGTGGGCGAGGACCAGGTCCAGCACCTGGAGCTGACCCGCGAGATCTGCCGCAAGTGGAACCAGGAGTTCGCCGGGGGAGAGCCGTTCTTCCCCGAGCCCAAGCCCATGCTCACCGAGGCCAAGCGCATCCTGGGCCTCGACGGGCAGGCCAAGATGTCCAAGAGCCTGGGGAACACGATCGGCATCCTCGAGGCGCCCGAGCAGGTCTGGGAGAAGCTTCGGCCGGCCAAGACCGACCCCGCACGGCTGCGGCGCCAGGACCCGGGGAATCCGGACAACTGCAACATTTACGCGCTGCACAAGCACTTCTCGCCGCCGGCGACGGTCGAGACCGTGGCCCAGAACTGCCGGACGGCGGGGTGGGGGTGCATCGACTGCAAGAAGGTGCTGGCGGAAGGGATGAACGCGGCGCTCGACCCGATCCGCGCCCGGGCCGCCGAGCTGACGGCACACCCGGAGCGGGTGCACCAGATTCTGGGCGACGGGGCGGGGCGTGCCCGCCGCATCGCGGGCGAGACCATGCGTGAGGTCCGCGAGCGCATGGGGTTCCTTGCCCGGACCAACGCATGAGGGCGGGCCACGGGCCCGCCTCCACGGGGTAACCGCATGGAGAAGATCATCAAGGCGGCCGTGGAGCGCGGCGCATCCGACCTGCACATCAAGGCCGGGGACGTCTTCCGGGCCCGCATCAACGGCAAGCTGGTCCCGCTCACCAAGCAGCGCCTCACCCCGGACCAGACCCGGGCCATCGCCCTCAAGCTGCTCTCGAGCGAGGAGGACCGCTCCCGCCTCGACCACATGAAGGACTTCGACTGCTCCTGGGGCATGCCGGGCGTGGGCCGCTTCCGGGTGAACGTGCTGCGGCAGCGCTCGTCGTTCATGATCGTGATGCGGGTGATCCCCTTCGCCGTGCCCACCATCGAGGAGCTGCACCTCCCCGAGGTCGTGGCGCGGCTCGCGGAGCTGGATCAGGGGCTGGTGCTGGTCACCGGGGTGTCGGGCAGCGGCAAGAGCAGCACCGTGGCCGCCATGCTCAATCACGTCAACCAGAACCTGCACCGCCACATCGTCACGGTGGAGAACCCGATCGAGTTCCTGCATCGCGACGTCAAGTGCAGTGTCACCCAGCGCGAAGTGGGGGTCGACACCGAGAGCTTCTCGATCGGGCTGCAGGCGGCGCTGCGGCAGGACCCGGACGTCATCGTCATCGGCGAGATCAGCGACAGCGACACCCTCGACACCGCGATCAAGGCGGCGGAGCGCGGGCACCTGGTCATCTCCACGCTGCCCACCCCCGAGGTGGCCGGCACCATCGCGCGCCTGCACGCCATGTTCCCGAGCGTGGAGCGGGAGATCGGGCGGATCCGGCTCTCCGAGGTGCTTCGGGGCGTGATCGCCCAGCGGCTGCTGCCCCGGAAGGACGAGGGGGGGCGCATCCCGGCGGTGGAGGTCATGATCACCAACCCCGAGATCCGGAGCCTCCTGCGCGAGCCCGAGCGGGTGGCCGGCCTCCGGAACCTGATCGCGGATGGCGCCGGCGAGGGGATGCAGACGCTCGACCAGCACGTTGCCCGCCTCCTCGAGTCGGGGGTCATCGCGCCGGAGACCGCCGCGGCCCTCGGCGCGTGACCCCGCGCGCAGCCTACGAGGCGGTCATCGCGGCGCCCCGCGAGGCCGGCACGGAGGGTGCCGCCCGGGCCGTGGCCCTCCTCTCTGCGCACCTCCGCGAACGCGGCTGGAGCATTCGGGAGCAGCGCTTCCGGTTCCAGCCCGCCTCCCTGAACGCCTTTCCCCTGCTCGGCGCCGGCCTCGGCTGGCTTACCCTGCTCGAGCTGCCACTGCTTCTGGGCCGGTTTCCCGCGCCGCTCGCCCCCCTGGTCTGGTTCGGCGGGGCGGCGGCGCTCGGGCTGCTGGCCTGGGGCATCGGCACCGGGGTGGAGGTGCCGGGGGCCGAGCGACGCGAGGACGTGAACCTGATTGCCACTCGGGGCGCCGAGCCGGTGCGCCGCTGGCTGGTGGCCCATGTGGATACCAAGGCCCAGGGACACTCGATGGCGGGCAGGCTGGTGGCCGTCTGGGTGATGCTGGTCGCCGCCCTGGTGCTGTCGGGGCTGGCGCTCTGGCGGCCCCTCCAGGCCGATCCGCTGCCGGGCTGGGCCGTCGGGGCGGGGGCGGGGCTATCGCTCGCTGGCGGGGCTCTGGCGGCCCGCGGACGGCTCCGGGGCACCACCGTGGGTGCCCGGGACAACGGCACCGGGCTGCTCGCCCTGCTGGCGGCGGCGGATGCCCTGGCGGGGCCGGGGACCGGGCTGATCCTGACCGGGGCGGAGGAGTTCGGGCTGGTTGGTGCCCGGGTCCTGGCCCGGACCCTCGATGCGGAGGGGGTGGAGGTCGTGAACCTGGACACACTCACCGACCAGGGCCGGCTCTACGTGGTGGCCCACGATCGCCGCGGCGCCGAACTGGCCAGCCGGCTGGCACCCGCGCTCCACGGGATCGCCCCGGAGCTGCGGGTCCGGCGGCTGCCCGCAGGGATCCTGACCGACAGCGTGCCCTTTGCCCGGGCCGGCTTCGCGGCGGTCACGATCGGCCGGCTCTCCTGGGCTGACCTGGGGCGGTTGCACACCCCCCGTGATACCCCCGAGGCGCTGTCGCTCCACACCGCGGAGGCGGTGGGCCGGGCACTCGGCGGCCTGCGTTGACTTTCGCTCGGCGGCGCCTAGCTTTCCCCAGAGGATGCACCGGAGCCCCCCGCGGGGCTCTTTTCTTTTTCCGGACCACATGGACTGGTGGGGAGCGGCTCCGGCCGGGCCGCCCCGAACCCAGCCGTCGAGAGACCATGTTCAATCCGAAGACGCACTGCGTCGTTGTCGTCGGGGCCCAGTGGGGCGACGAGGGCAAGGGCAAGCTGGTGGATGTGCTCGCCGAGCGGGCAGACTACGTCGTCCGGTACCAGGGCGGCGCCAACGCAGGCCACACCGTCTGGATCGGGGACGCCCAGTTCATCCTGCACCAGATCCCCTCCGGGATCCTGCACGACCGGTGCACCTGCGTGGTGGGGAACGGGGTCGTGCTCGATCCCGAGACCTTCTTCACCGAGCTCGACGGGCTCACAGCCAAGGGCGTGAACACCCGGGGCCGGATCGTGATCTCCGACCGGGCCCACCTGGTGCTGCCCTACCACAAGCTGCTCGACAAGGCGCACGAGCGGAGCCAGAACATCGGCACGACCGGGCGGGGGATCGGGCCGGCCTATGAGGACAAGATCGGGCGGCGCGGGGTGCGGGTCGGCGACCTGCGGCACCTGGAGTCGGCCCGGGCGCTGCTGTCGGAGCGGGTGGCACGGGCCAACCAGCTGCTGGCCATGATGGGGAGCAGCGAGCTCGCCTCCGAGCGGGAGCACCACGAGCTGCTGGAGCGCCTGGCCCCCCGGCTCCTCCCCATGGCGGCCGACGCGGGCTGCATGGTCTACACGGCGCTCAAGGAGGGCCGCCGGGTGCTGCTCGAGGGGGCGCAGGGCGCGCTCCTCGACGTGGACCACGGCACCTACCCGTTCGTGACCTCCTCCAACACCACCGCCGGGGGCGCGGCGATCGGCGCGGGCGTCGGGCCCACCGCCATCGACGAGGTGCTGGGCGTGGTAAAGGCCTACACCACCCGGGTGGGCAACGGGCCGCTGCCCACCCAGGCGGAGCCCGGGGTGGAGGAGCACCTCCGGAAGCTGGGCGGGGAGTTCGGCGCCACCACCGGCCGGCCGCGCCGCTGTGGCTGGTTCGACGCGACGGTGGTGCGCTACTCGGTGCGGGTCAACGGCCTCACCGGGCTGGCCGTCACCAAGCTCGACGTGCTCGACACCTTCGCCGAGATCCCGGTGTGCACCGACTACACCCTCGAGGGCGGGGACTGCCACGAGATGCCGTCGGACATCCGGACCCTGGAGCGGGTGACGCCGCGCTACGAGGTGCTGCCGGGCTGGCGGAAGCCCACCACCGGGGCCCGCAAGCTGGCCGACCTGCCGCCCGAGGCCCGGGCCTACCTCGACCGGCTGCAGGACCTCTCCGGCGCCCCCATCCGCTTCGTGAGCGTAGGCACCCGGCGCGACCAGATCATCGGCGTGTCGTGAGCGCCGAGCCGATCGCGCTGCTGGTGATCGGGGCGGGGCCCTGCGGCCTGGCCGTCGGCGTGGCCGCCCGCCGCGCAGGCGTGCCCTGCATCCTGCTCGACCGCCGCACGGTGGTCTCCACCATCGAGCGCTACCCGCTCAACATGACCTTCTTCTCCACCCCCGAGAAGATCGAGATCGGCGGCGTGCCGTTCATCGCCAGTCACGAGAAGCCCACCCGCCGCGACGGCCTGCTGTACTACCGGCGGGTGGCGGAGCACTTCGGGCTCGACGCGCGGCCCGGCGAGGAGGTCACCGCCGTGGCCCGGCGCCCCGGCGGGGGCTTCGAGGTGCGGGTCCGCCGCCGCCACGACGCCACCGTGTACCACGCCGACCACGTGGTCTTCGCCACCGGGTACTACGACTGGCCCAACCTCCTCGGCGTGCCCGGGGAGGAGCTGCCGCACGTCTCGCACTACTTCACCGAGGGCCACCGCCACTGGCACCAGGACGTCATCGTCATCGGGGCGGGGAACAGCTCGGTGGACGCGGCCCTCGAATGCTGGCGCGCGGGGGCGCGGGTGACGCTGGTGCACGTGGAGGAGGGCTTCGACCGGGCGGTGAAGCCCTGGGTGCTGCCCGACATCAACAACCGCCTCCGGGAAGGCAGCATCAGGGCGGCCTGGCGGAGCCGGGTCGTGGCCATCACCCCGGCGGAGGTGGAGGTCGAGTCCCTGGCCGACAGGACCCGGCGCCGCCTCCCGGCCGACGCGGTGCTGGCCATGACCGGCTACCACGCGAATACCGAGCTGCTGGAACGGCTCGGCGTGCCGGTGGACCAGGCCACGGGGGTGGCGGCCCACGACGAGGCCACGATGATGACCCCGGTGCCGGGGTGCTTCCTGGCCGGCGTCATCGCCAGTGGGAAGGACGCCAACCGGCTGTTCATCGAGAACGCGCGGGACCACGGGGAGCTGATCGTGCGGGAGGTGGTGCGGCGGGGTGGGAGGCTAGACGGTTAGGCGGTTGGGCGGTTTGGCAGTAAGGGCAATGAAGCAGGGGCGGAATCCGAGACCGGATCCCGCCCCGTGCCATTTTCGCCGAGCCGCCGAGCCGCCTTACTGCGACTGCAGCCGGGCGAAGAGCGTATCCATCGGCATGGTGTTGAGCCACACCGGGTCGAGCTCGTAGTAGCGGTTCTTGATGTACCGCCCGGTGGTCGGGAAGTAGGGCGGGGGCGCGGTGGCGCCGCAGGGGTCGTAGGTATGCGCCTCCTGCCAGCCCGAGGAGCTGTAGGTCGCGATCCGGATGAAGCCCTGGATCAGGCCGCCGGTCACGCGAACGTACCCGCCGGAGCCCGCCGGCGAGGCCTCGCCGGCCAGCAGGGGTTCGGTCGCCGTGTAGTTCTCGCCGCCCCAGTCATCCAGCGCGAAGATGAACGCGTGGTAGTTCTCGCTGGAGGGGGTGTCGTCGCCGGAGATCTTCCAGACGTTGTTCACCTTGAAGGGGCGCTGGATGGCGTTGTCGGAGATCAGCACCGAGTCGGCGGAGAGCAGGCCCAGGATGTCGCCCTGGTCGTTGCACTGGGTGCCGGGGGCGGTGACGTAGGTGATGTCGTCGGCCAGCATGATGGTGCCGTTGGCCACGATGCTCACCCGGCCGCGCAGGCGGCCACTGACCACCACGCTGCCGTTGACGTAGATGACGCCCTTGAAGTTCGGGTTGCGGCCGAGCGGGATCAGGTACTCGTCGTCGCCGGTGCGCCGCGGGGTGAGGGCGGCCAGCGGGCCCAGGCGGCGCAGGGTCCAAGACCCCCGATACATCGTCAGCGCGGTCGAGGAGTCGGTGGCCGCGGGCGGCGGGGTGAGCGTGTCGAGGGCGGGGTTGCCGGTCGTGCCGAAGAGCACGGGGTCGCCGCCCAGGTAGCAGCGCTTGCTGGCGGCGTTGAGCAGGTTGCGCGCGGCGGTCACCGCGTTCGCCTGGGTCTGCCCGGCATCGTCATCGACGTAGATGAACTCGCGCCGGGAGGTCCGCCAGAGGCCGCCGGTACCGACGGCGCCGCAGTTGTCGGAGAACATGTTCGGGTCGTTGCCCGAGTTGTACGCGCCGTAGTTGCCGCTGCTGGTGGTGACCGGCTGGACCAGGGAGCGCCGGGCCCCGACGTAGTCGCGGTTGCGCTGGTCGGAGGCCGCCACGCCGGTGATCCGGGCCTGGAACACCCGCATGAAGCCCTCGTCCCAGTCGAACTGCCCGTTGCCGTTCACGTCGATCGGGATGAACTCGATGCGCACGCTCGGGGTGCGGGTGTTGGCGCCGCCCATCGAGGGGGTGATGTCGTAGTCGCCGTTCACGGCGTCGGACTGCTGGGCGAAGCTCCGCATCAGCGCGAACTGCGCCGCCGTGGGCCACGGCACGGTGCCGGTGCCGGTCTGGTAGCCCTGCTGGAAGTTGCCGGAGCTCGGGTTCCCCACCGAGCCGGCCACCTGCACCTGGCCGGTGAACAGCACCCGGTTGGTGCCGCTGCAGCCGCTCTGGAGGTACAAGTTGGTGTTGGAGAAGAACGGTCCCTGCACCTGTTCGCTGCAGCCGTACACGATGGAGCCGCTGGTCCAGCTGTTGATGGCCACCGCGAACTTGGACCACGACTCCTGGGTCAGCAGCAGCCGGCGGGCCGCCACGGCGCCGCGGGGGTCGGAGATGACCGACACGATCGAGGCCAGGTTGAGGCCGTACTGGCCGGCGCTGCCGAGGCCGCCGGTGCGGCCGCCGGAGCGTCCGGCGTAGATGGACCGGGTATAGCCCGGGATGACGTTGCCCTGGGCATCGCGCACCGGCTGGTTGAGCTGCAGCACGGTGTCGCCGGTGGCCGGGAGCATCCCGGGGTTCCGGTTGAGGGAGTCGCGCCCCATCTCGAGCCCGGCATCGGCGGAGGACTGCAGGCCGGCCTCGCGGGCGTGGTAGCGGCTCACCAGCGCGTTGTTGCCGGACATCATGATGGCCCCGATGGCGATCGCGGCCACCAGGAACGCCAGCATGAGGGTCATGATGAGCGCCACGCCACGTTCATCGCGGGCGGCACGGGGCAGTCGGCGGATCGGCATACCGGGCTCCTTCACGGGCAACGGGGCGGTGCGCATGCGTCAGTTGGTCATCGCGGTGTCGACCACGAAGCTCGACACGTTCGGGGTGCAGTCCTGGGCCACCACCGCGAAGCGGTACACCACGCCGGCGGTGTTGCCGCCGGAGACCCAGGTGTAGTTGGCGCTGCCGTCGGCCCGCACGTTGGCGAGCAGCTCCCACGGCGGCGAGGGGATGGCGGTGTCGTCGTGGCGGTAGATGATGTACTGCCGCACGTCCATCTCGGCGCCGCCGTCGTCGGGCGACGCGGTCCAGTAGAGGCTGTCGGTCTCGCTGCCGGGCACGCCGTCCCACCAGGCGGTCACCGTGACGGGGCCGAGGGGGGTGCGGCCGCACACGATCGGCTGGGGCAGGCCGTTGTTCGGGACCTCGACTACCGTGGACACCGACCAGCGCCGCTCGTCCACGCCGACCTTCCCGTTGGTGACCCGGAAGTTGAGCCGGACGGCGCGCACGCTGTCGGGCAGCTGGTAGGCCAGCGAGTCGGCGGTGGTGATGCCGCTGACGAGGGGCCGGCGCATGAGGGGCAGGTTGGCGTTGGCCACGGTGGCCAGCGTGTTCGACGAGATCCGCAGGTACTCGAAGAACGGCCGGCCCAGCGAATCGGCCATGATGTTCCGGGCCACGATCGTCGGGGCCAGCGCGTTGAAGCGCAGGTTGAGGGTGTAGTCGTCGGTCCGGCCGGTGGTGCCGTCCGGCGAGAAGTACAGGATCACGGTCTCCGCCGACCCGGTGGCGCCGTTCGCCATGCGGTAGTTGACGGGCGGGTAGGTGTAGGTCGGCGACGAATTCGGAATGACCGTGGCCGCGGCGGAGTCCCAGGCCACCGAGCCGATGCTGTCGGCGTCGGGGTTGAAGTACACCGCCCAGCGCATGTCCGTGGTGTCGCTCTCGGCATAGTCGGCGTTGAACGCGAAGGTGTTGCCGTCCGCGTACACGATCATGGGCTGGGTGCCGGCCACCCCCGCGCCTTCGGTGCGGATGATGCGCTCGAGGGTGGTGACGATGTACCGTCCGTTCTGGTACAGGTCGGTGCGGTCGGCCCCGGTGGCGAAGCCCCGGGTCTGCGAGCGCAGCAGCGCCACCGCGCTGCCCATGACCAGCGACAGGACGATGAGCGCGATCATGACCTCGAGCAGCGAGAAGCCGGCGCGGCCGAGGCGGACGGGGCGTGCGGTCATGGGCGGGCCACCATGTTGGTGAGGCTGATCGTGTCGCCGGGCAGGGTCGGGTCGGTCACCCGGACGGTGATCGTCGTGATGTCGCGCGCCGGCGACCCGGTCTGGTCCCGGGCGACGTAGGTGCGCCGGCGCATGCCGGGGAAGCCGGGGAATCCGGTGGTGTCCGCGGCGGGCCCGGTGCCGAAGTTGCTCACCAGGGTGGTGTAGCGCGGGTCGGACGCCACCAGCTGCATCCGCGCCCGCGCCACCTCGGTGGCCATGGTGCGCGCGGTGGTGGTGCGCACCCCGTGCATGAAGACCGCGACGAACCGGCCCAGGCCGGCGAGCACCACGGTCAGGATGATGATCGCGATCATGACTTCGATCAGCGTGAAGCCGCGTCGACGCATGGGAGTCCTCACTTGCCGCTCACCCAGGTTCCGTTGGCATAGGTCCACCAGAAGGCGCGTCCGGTGGCCTGGTCGATTTCCACCGCCCGCTGCTTGAAGGCGCCGCGTGACATGCCGGCCTGGCTCTGCGCGAAGGCCTTGGCCGTGGTCAGGTACAGCCCGCCCGATTCATTGGCGGTGCCGTCGCGGTGGAACACGATGGCGGGCAGCCCGCCCTGCGTGCGGGTGAAGCTGCAGACGCCGGCCCCGAAGGGCAGGGCGGTGGCCCCGCTGGTGCGGAACAGGACCCCGTCGTCGAGCGGGGCGTTGCTCACCCGCTCGCCGTTCTGGATGACGCCGTCGTTGTTGCGGTCCTCGTGCAGGCGAAGGGTCCGGTTCACGGTGTCCACCGCCACCCAGACGTCCATCTGGAGGCTGACCGCCTCCCGCTGGGCATGGGCAAACGTGAGCGTGACCGTCCGCATGGCGGAGTTGGCCTTGGCGCCTTCGAAGTCGATGCGGGGGAGCCCGACGGCCGCCACGATGCCGATGATGATGATCGTGATCATCGCCTCGACCATCGTGAAGCCCGCCTCGGCGCCGGAGCGGCGCCCAGGTGCGGGGGACGGCATAGCAGGGAACTGCATGTTCCACACTCCAGGCAGCCGGGCTGTCTCGGGGAGACCCCTGGCTTTGCGTCCCGCCGTCGCCGACGGTTTGCCGTTCACTGGGAACCGCTGGCCAATGTACGGGGCAAAGCCCATAGGGAGTGAGTGAGCGGCATCACGGTGGACGCTCGCCCCCTTCGGCCTCTCACACCCTCGCCCGGCAGCAAGGGGCAAGAAGTACGCCCTGAGGGTGACTTGCCACAACCCATTGCCAGATAATGGGTTGCAGGAGTGTCGCGGGGGGTCCGCCACAGGCCGGGCCACGGGAATCGCGGCGAACTGCCTGACGGAGCGTGACTTGGCCCCCGTGGGCCGCCCGCGGCCCACCCTGAAGGGTCCCTTCACCATACACGACCCTCCCTCATCCCACAAGCGATTATCCGGCAAAGACTTGGGCTGCGAGGCGCTTGCCGCCTCACCCTGATGCGCCTACCTTTTGGGCCGCTCAGCCTCCCTCCACCTCCAATCAGCGACGCACGATGGCGGATACCACTCTCATGGACAAGCTCGTGTCGCTCTGCAAGCGGCGCGGCTTCGTCTTCCAGTCCTCGGAGATCTACGGCGGCCTCGGCTCGGTGTGGGACTACGGGCCGCTCGGGGTGGAGCTCAAGAAGAACGTCAAGGACCGCTGGTGGCGCGCCATGGTCCACGAGCGGGACGACATCGAGGGGCTCGACGCCGCCATCCTCATGCATCCCCGGGTCTGGGAGGCCTCCGGCCACGTGGCCGGGTTCACCGACCCGCTGGTCGACTGCAAGACCTGCAAGGCCCGTTTCCGCGCCGACAAGCTGCAGGACGCCCAGTGTCCGCAGAAGCCCAGCAAGAAGCCCGGCGAGCACAGCACCTGCGAGCTCACCGAGCCCCGGCTCTTCAACCTCATGTTCAAGACGTTCATGGGGCCGGTCGAGGAGCAGGCGGCGGTGATCTTCATGCGGCCCGAGACGGCCCAGGGGATCTACGTCAACTACCAGAACGTGCTCAACGCCTCCCGCCAGAAGGTGCCGTTCGGCATCGCCCAGATCGGCAAGGCGTTCCGCAACGAGATCACCCCCGGCAACTTCATCTTCCGGACCCGCGAGTTCGAGCAGATGGAGATGCAGTTCTTCGTCAAGCCGGGCACCGATGGCGAGTGGTTCGAGCGGTGGCGGGAGCAGCGGATGGCCTGGCACCACAGCATCGGCCTGGCCCCCGCCAAGCTGCGCTGGCATGCGCACGGGCCGGGTGAGCTGGCCCACTACGCCCGTGCGGCCTATGACATCGAGTACGAGTTCCCCTTCGGCTGGAACGAGATCGAGGGGATCCACAATCGCGGCGACTTCGACCTGGGGCGGCACCAGGAGTACTCCGGCAAGAAACTCGAGTATTTCGATCAGGCCGCCAACGAGCGCTACCTCCCGAACATCGTCGAGACCTCCGCGGGGGCCGACCGGGTGACCCTCACCCTGCTGGTCGACGCCTACCGCGAGGAGGAGGTCGAGGGGGAGACCCGGGTGGTGCTGGGCTTCCATCCCGGCGTGGCCCCCATCAAGGCCGCGGTGCTGCCGCTGGTCAAGAAGGACGGCATGCCCGAGCGGGCCGACCGGATCTTCCACGCCCTCAAGAAGCAGTTCCCCTGCTTCTACGACGACAGCGGCGCCATCGGACGCCGGTACCGCCGCATGGACGAGGCCGGGACTCCCTTCTGCTGCACCGTGGATGGCCAGACCCTCGAGGATGGCACCGTGACCATCCGGGAGCGCGATGCCATGACCCAGGTCCGGGTGGGCGAGGCGCACCTCATCGACTGGATCCGCGAGCGGCTGTAGGCGAGAATCGGCGGCTCGGCGGCTCGGCGGCTCGGCAGTGAGTCATCGGGCGCCGGGCCCGCCGCGGCCGTGTCCCATCCCGAAACTTTCCCCTCTCCGGGGCGTATCACCCGCAGTCCACCCACCCCTCAGGAGTCGCAGATGCGCCTGCCACTCACCTCGGGGCTGCTGCTCCTCGCGGCCCCGATGCTCGCCGCCCAGCAGCCCGCCCAGCTCGACACCACCGCCCTCACCGCCGCCCAGCGCGCCGCCCTCCGGGTGGCCACCGTCCGGATCACCAGCGACACCGTCCGGCTCACGGTGGGGGACACGATCCAGCTCGCGGCGACCGCGTTCGACGCCGCCGGAGCGCCGGTGACCGGTGCCCGCATCCTGTTCAGCGTGTCCGGCCGCGAGGCGGTGCTCGTCGGGGCCGACCGGCTGGCCGCCACCCAGCCGGGGCGTTCCGACCTGCGGGCGTTCGTGGTCAAGCCGGCGGTGCCGGGGACCCGGCCAACCATGATCAGCGCCTCGGCAGGCCTGGTGGTGGCCGACCTGCCGGTGACCGCGGTGGAGATCATTCCGGGGGAGGGCGTGCTCTACACCGGGACCACCCTCAAGTTCACCGGGCGCGCCAAGGTCAAGGACGGGCGCGAGAGCGCCGATGCCGAAATGGCCTGGAGCAGCGGCGCGGCGCGGATCGCGAGCGTGGACCGATTCGGCAATGTCACCGGCCTCGCACCGGGCGCCGCGACGATCACCGCCCGCGCCGGGGGCGTCAGCACCACGCATCGGGTGACGGTGGTGGCCAACCCGATCGCCCAGTTGCGGATCAGCGGCGGCAGTGATCATGCCCGCACCGGCGATCTCCTCCGGTTCAAGGTCGAGGCGCTCAACGCGGCCGGCCGCCCGGTGCCGGGCGTGGTGCCGGTCTGGAGCCTGAGCGGGGTCCAGACCGGGGACGACCTCGGGGCCCGGGTCTGGGCGGATGGCGGGTTCGTGGCCGAGGAGCCGGGGCTCTACACCGTGATCGCCACGGTGGGGCAGCGCTCCGCGCGGGCCACGGTCCGGGCCGAACCCCGGGCGCAGGGGCGGCCGGTCAAGCTGGTCGGACGCGGGCTGCAGTCGGACCACTCGACCTCCGAGGTCCACGTCTGGAGCCAGCGGGGCCGGGACTACGCCTATCTCGGGACCCACGCGGCCGGCGTCCGGCCCAACGTCACGGGGAACGTGGTCTTCGTCTATGACGTGACCGACCCGGCCAAGCCGACGCTCACCGACTCGGTGCTGGTCAACGCGCGGGTGATCAACGACGTCCTGGTGAACGACGAGGGCACCCTCGGGGTGCTGACCCGCGAAGGCGCCGCGGACCGGAAGAACGGGCTGGTCATCCTCGACGTGAGCGATGGCGCGCACCCGAAGATCCTGTCGGAGTTCACCGACAGCCTCACCTCCGGGATCCACAACACCTGGTTCTACCGGAACGTGGTCTACGTGACCAACGACGGCACCGGGGCGCTGCACATCATCGACGTCTCCGATCCGCGGGCGCCGAAGCACGCCGGTCGCTGGGAGACCGGCGATCCCAACAACCGGTACCTGCACGACGTCTGGGTGCACGACGGCGTGATGTACCTCTCGTACTGGAACGACGGGGTGCAGATCCTCGACGTGGGCGGCCTCGGCCGCGGGGGAAGCGCCGAGCGGCCGGTGTTCGTCTCGAAGTTCGCGTACCCGATCGGGAACACCCACAACGTGTGGCGGGACCGGAACTACCTGTTCATCGGCGACGAGATCTTCGGCTGCCCGCAGTGCATCAACGGCCCGAGGGGCTACGTGCACGTGGTGGACCTGGCCGACATCGACCGCCCGGTGGAGGTGGGCAAGTTCGAGGTGCCGGAGGCCGGGGTCCACAACATGTGGGCGGAGGATGGCAAGCTCTACATCGCCTATTACCAGGGCGGCCTCCGCATCGTGGACATCACCGGGGAGCTCCGCGGCGACCTGTACCGCCAGGGGCGGCAGATCGGCTACTTCCACACAGCCAACGACAAGGGCTTCGTGCCCAATGCGCCCATGGCGTGGGGCCCGCAGCCGTTCAAGGGCAACATCTATATCTCGGACATGAACAGCGGCCTGTGGGTCGTGAAGCTGGACGAGAAGGGGCCGCTGATCCCGTAGCTCGGCGGCTCCGCGGCTCGACGACTGGAGGCAGGGGAGGGGTGATGCTGTTCACGATGCTCGTGGCAGGGCTGGTGGCGCTGGCGGACTCCACGCCGCGACTCACCGTGTACGTCGCCTCCGAGGCGGTGGACGCGGTGAGCCGGGTGCGCTTCGGCCCGGAGGGGGCGGTGGTGGAGCGGGTGATCAAGGTGGACCCACGCCCTTCCGAGAACGACGGCCCCCACAACCTCAACATCTCGCCCGACGGCCGCTACTGGTACACCAGCGTGGCGCACGGGACGCCGAACGGCACGCTGTGGAAGTTCGACGCCGCCACCGACACCCTGGTGGGGAAAGCGGTGCTGTCACGCTTCCCGGCGACGATCAGCTTCTCGCCCGACGGTGAGTTCGCCTGGGTGGCGAACTTCAACCTCTACGGAGACATGGTCCCCTCGTCGGTGTCGGTGGTCTATACCCCGGCGATGCAGGAGGTGGCACGGATCCCCACCTGCCTGATGCCGCACGGCATGCGGGTGGCGCCCGATGGCAGCCGGGCCTGGATGACGTGCATGATGGACGACAAGCTGGTGGAGCTCGACCCCGCGGGGTACGGCGTGACCCGCCTGCTCATGCTGCGACCGGGGGCGGAGCACGTCATGGCCACCACCAGCGCCATGATGCCGGGTGAGCTGGACCAGCGGCACGGCACGATGTCGCACGATGCCCCGGCGCCGGGCGGCGCGGCCAGCTGCGCCCCGACCTGGGTGCAGCCCGCGCCAGACGGACGGCGGCTCTACGTCGCCTGCAACCGGCACAGCGAGGTGCTCGAGGTGGATGCCGGAAGCCTTACCGTGCTCCGGCGCATCGCCACCGGCCGCACCCCGTACAACCTGGCCATCAGCGGCGACGGCCGGACCCTCCTGGCCACCCTCAAGGGGGCCCAGGCGCTGTCGGTGATCGACCTGGTGGCCGGCCGGGAGGTCGCGCAATTGCCCACCAGCCACACGGTCCCGAGCGGGGTGCAGATCACGCCGGATGGGCGGTTCGGGGTGGTGTCGTGCGAGGGCCGGGCGGCCGAGGCGGGGGCGGTCGACCTGTTCGACCTGGCGAGCCGGACGCGGGTGGCCAGCGTCCAGGTCGGGGCGGGGGCGGGGGGCCTGCAGATCCTCTCCTACGGCGAACGGTAGGCCGCAGGACCGCGGACGCCACGAGGGCTCCCCCCGGAGACCGGGGGGAGCCCTCGTCGCGTGCGCCCGGGGGCTAGAGCAGCGCTTCCGGCACCGGGTCCGGGACGGCGGACGTCCCGGGGGCCCGGCGATACACCCGCTCGAAGATCGGGGTGGCCATCAGCGTGGTGAAGATGGCGATGAGCACCATGATCGTGAACAGGGTCGGGGTGATGATCCCGCGCTCGAGCCCGATGTTGAGGATGATGAGCTCCATCAGCCCGCGGGCGTTCATGAGGGTACCGATGGCCAGGGCGTCGCGGTTGTTCTCGCCGTTGATCCGCGCCGCGGCCCAGCAGGCGAAGCCCTTGCCCATGGTGGCGGCGAGCATCACGACGGCCACCAGCGCCCACAGCGCCGGCGTGTTCACCAGGCCGATCTTGGTGTTGAGGCCAGAGTAGACGAAGAACAGCGGCAGCAGGAACGTGGTGGTCATGGGGCCGATCAGCCGCTCGATCTCGCGGGCGAACTTCCCGCGTGGCATCGCGATGCCCATGATGAACGCGCCGAAGACCGCGTAGATGTGGATGTAGTCGGTGAACCAGGCGCCGAGCATGACGAGGCTCAGGACGAACGCGAGCATCGCGTTGCTCATCTTGCCCTCGCGCTCCACGATCGCGCCGAGCCGGGCGAGCAGCGGGCGGAGGATGAGCAGGACCACCAGGACGTAGGCGATGCCGCCGCCGATGGCGGTGGCGGCGAAGGCCGGGTTGTCGGTGAAGCTGGCCAGCACCACGGCGAGCACGCACCAGGCCGCGGCGTCGTCGAGCGAACCGGCGGCGAGCGCCAGGGTTCCGAGCGTCGTCCCGGCGAGCCCGCGCTCGTAGATGATCCGCGCCAACATGGGGAACGCGGTG
Source organism: Gemmatimonadales bacterium (assembly GCA_046327715.1). Taxonomy (GTDB): domain Bacteria; phylum Gemmatimonadota; class Gemmatimonadetes; order Gemmatimonadales; family GWC2-71-9; genus JADJOM01. The sequence continues at coordinate 233,594 of JAXLXY010000001.1, read as the reverse complement.
ATCGACATCGACGCGCCCATGAAGAGGATCACCTCGGTGGCGCTGGCCGTGGTGGCAAAGAACTCGGGCTTGCCGTGGAGGTAGAGCGCGATGGCGCCGCCCAGGCAGAAGGGGGCGATGATGCCGGCGGCGGAGATCGAGAGCGCGCTCCGCATCCGCTTCTTGATCAGGTTGACGTCGAACTCGAGCCCGATCGTGAACATGTAGACGGCGAGCCCGACCTGGGCGACCGCGAACAGGATCGTGTTCGAGGCCTTGGGGAACATGTAGTCCTTGGCCACGGGAAAGAGCAGCCCGAAGAGGGACGGGCCCATGACCACGCCCGCGATCATCTCGCTGACCACCTGGGACTGCCCGATCCGGGTGAAGATCGCTCCCATCAGCCGGCAGACCCCAAGGATGAAGGCCAGCTGGAGGAAGAACAGGACCGACAGGTCAAAGTTCGACATCAAACTATCTCCGGCGGAGGGGAAAGGTATGCCTCCCTCTGCAGCAAGCGCGGTGCCGCAATTCCGGGCCTCACGGACGGTATTTCCCGGGGCATTCGCGGGTCCGGGCCCACAGCGGTGTGGCACTTGACCCACATCCGCCCCCGGACAACCCTTCCCCGCACCGCGGTCCACCACCCAGGAGTCCCCGTGCCCACCCGGCGATCCAGCGACACCCACGCCACCACCCTCGGCGGCCGTGCCCTCCGCCCCGAGAGCCTGATGATGAGCTACGGCTATGACCCGGCGCTCTCCGAGGGGTCGCTCAAGTGCCCGATCTTCCAGACCTCGACCTTCGTCTTCGAGTCGGCGGAGGCGGGCAAGGCCTTCTTCGAGGTAGCCTACGGCCTCCGGGAGCCGGGCGCCACCGAGCGGCCGGGGCTCATCTACAGCCGCCTCAACAATCCCGACCTCGAGGTGCTGGAGGATCGCCTGACGCTCTGGGATGGCGCGGAGGCCTGCGCCGTGTTCGAGAGCGGGATGGCCGCCATCGCCACGACCCTGCTCGCCTGTGCCCGGCCCGGCGACGTCATCCTCTACAGCCGGCCGCTCTATGGCGGGTCCCACCACCTGCTGCAGCACTTCTTTGCGCAGTACGGGGTGGAGGCGATCGGCTTCCTGGCCGGCGCCCCGCTCCCCGTGGCCGAGGCCGAGCTGGTCCGAGCGGTGGGCGGCCGGCCGGTGGCGGCCATCCTGGTGGAGACGCCGGCCAACCCGACCAACGCCCTGGTGGACATCCGGGGCGTGGCCGACCTCGCGCAGCGCCTGGCCCGCGACGGGCGCCGGCCCATGGTCGTGGTGGACAACACCTTCCTGGGCCCGCTCTGGCAGCAGCCCCTGAAGCACGGGGCGGACCTCGTGGTGTACTCGGCCACCAAGTTCCTCGGGGGCCACAGCGACCTCATCGCCGGTGCCTGCCTGGGCTCCCGGGAGGCCCTGGCCCCGGTGCGGGGGCTGCGCACCTTCCTCGGGACCATGGCCGGCCCGTGGACGGGGTGGCTGCTGCTCCGCAGCCTCGAGACCCTCAAGATGCGCATGACCGCGTCCATGAAGAATGCCCGATACGTTGCGGATTTCCTCCGGGACCACCCCCGGGTGCGGGCGGTCCATTACCTCGGGCACCTGGAGCCGGGGCACCCGATGTACGAGGTCTACCGCCGGCAGTGCACCGCGCCGGGATCGCTGATCGCGCTGGAGGTCGACGGGGGCGAGGCCGGGGCGTTCCGCTTCCTGAACGCGCTCCGGCTGGTCAAGCTGGCGGTGAGCCTTGGCGGGACCGAGTCGCTGGCGGAGCATCCGGCCTCGATGACGCATGCCGACGTCCCCACGGAGGTCAAGACGGGACTCGGGGTCACGGCCGGGCTGGTGCGGTTGTCCGTGGGCGTGGAACACTTCGAGGACATCGTGGCCGACGTTGAGCAGGCGCTGGCGGCGGTCTAGCGGGTGCGGTTCGGCGATTTCGAGGCCCTCGTCCAGCGGCTCGCCGCGGAGGTCCCCCGCGAATTCCTCGATGGGGTCGCGGGGATCGAGGTGTTGCCGAAGACCCTGCCGCACCCCGAAAGGGCCGAGATCTACACCCTCGGGGAATGCGTGCCGCTGCCGGTGGAGGGTGGGCAGGACGGCGAACTGGAGAGCCGGGTGGTGCTGTACCACGGCTCCTTCCAGGCGCTGGCGCGCCTGCAGCCTGACTTCGACTGGCGCGGTGAGGCGTGGGAAACGCTGACGCACGAGCTGCGGCACCACCTGGAATGGCGCGCCAGGGTACCGGACCTCGAGGCATTCGACTGGGCAGCGGAGCAGAACTTCGCCCGGATGGAGGGGGCTCCCTTCGACCCGGACTTCCCGCTGTCGGCGGAGCGGGCAGGGGAGGGGGTCTTCCGGCTGGATGACGACTACTTCCTCGACCGGCCGGTCCAGCGGCTCCCGGCCGTGGTGGCCTTCGGCTGGCACGGTCACGGCTACGCCGTGGACGTCCCGGCCGGGGCCCGGCTGCCGGCCTTCCTCACGGTGCGGGACGGCGTGACGGACCCGCCCCCGGGGGAACTGGTGCTGGTCCTGCGGCGCCCGGCCGGCCTGCTCGACCTCTTCCGCCGCCGGGAGCCGCCCTACCTCGGGGAGGTGGTGGCCCGTGCCGCGCCGCGCCCGGACGGGCTATTTTCTCCGGGCGGGTCCTGACCCCCAAGGAGACGAGATGCGCGCAACAACGCTGGCGCTGTGGTCCGCCCTGCTGGTCCCGGCGGGCCTGGCCGGACAGACGGCCGGCCCCGACTACCGGATCGGCGTGGTGAGCGAGTCCGGCGATATCGTGACCTGGCTGCGTGCCCGCGGCGGGCGGCTGGCGCTGGACCGCGTGATCCCCGTGGGCATCATGCCGGCGGACATCGACGGGCCGCACAACCTGGCGGTCTCGCCCGACCAGCGCTTCTACTTCATGTCCATCGCGCACGGGACGCCGTTCGGCTCGCTGTGGAAGATGGACGTGGCCGCCGACACCCTGGTGGGCCGGGCGCCGCTCGAGATGTTCCCCACCACCATCGGGATCACCCCCGACGGCGAGCTGGCCTTCGTGGCCAACTCCGACTTCCATGGCGACCACCCGCGGGTGAACCTGGTCAGCGTGGTGCACGTGCCGTCCATGACGACGATCACCCACCTCCCCGCCTGCGACATGCCGCACGGGGTCAAGTCGAACCACGCGGGCACGCGGGTCTACATCTCGTGCATGAACAGCGACGAACTGCTCGAGATCGAGGTCGCCACGCTCCGGATCATCCGGCGGGTGTCGACCGGCGCGGGGCATGACATGAACGCGATGGCGGGGATGGACCACGGGGCCGGGAACCACGCCCCGCCGGCGGCCTCCGCGCCGGCCCCGGCCGGCGGCGAGAGCTGCGCGCCGACGTTCGTCTCGGTCTCGCCCGACGACCGGACCCTGTACGCCGCCTGCAACCACGGCAATTCGCTCCAGGTCTGGGACGCCGCCACCCTCACCAAGGTGAAGGAAGTGCCGCTCGGCGCCGGGGCCTACAACGTGGAGCCCTCACCGGATGGCCGCTGGGTCATCGTGACCAACAAGAAGGCGCAGAGCTTCTCCCTGGTCGACGCCACGACTCTGAGCGAGGTGGTGCGGGTGCCGACCACGAAGAAGATCGTGCACGGGGTCGCGTGGTCACCCGACGGGGCGTACGCGTTCATCAGCCAGGAGTCCATCGGGGCGGATTCCGGCGCGGTGGACATGTTCGACCTCGCCACCCGCAAGACGGTCTCCACCATCGGGGTGCCGGCGCAGCCGACCGGCATCGCGATCCACGTCCTCCGCCCCTAGCTCGCCGAGCCCTCCACCATGACGCACGAGACCCTGACGTCCCTCCCCGGCGCCGACGTGATCGGGCGCGCCAAGCGCTTCTTTCAGGACCGGATGCCCGGGAGCGCCGCGTTTCCGGAGAAGGAAGGCGCCACCTTCCTCACTTTGCGCGGCCAGGGCGGGGAGGAGATCGCGCTCGGCGTGTCCCCGGCGCCCGGGGGGACCCGGGTGCGGGCCTCGACGCTGCTGTTCGACCAGGCGGTGGCGCGCTTCCTCTCCACGCTCCCCCTGCCCGCGGAGGTGGCATGAGCACGATTCCCGTCCGGATCACGGTGGAAGAAGCGTGGGACGAGGTGACGCTGGACCTGCCCGTAACCACGCCGGTACTCGATGCCAAGCAGCGCGCCCTCGCACTCACCCATCGGCAGGGAGACGCGGCGGGATACGTGGTGAAGTTCCGAGGCGCCGAGCTTTTTGATGAAGGCCGCTCCCTGGCCGACCACGGCGTGGTGGCCAACGCCGCGCTGATCGTGCTCCGTCGCCGCCGCCGGCCCGTCCGGTAGGCCCTGGTGCGCGAGCCCCCTCCCGCGCGCGGGCGGGCCATGACCATCCTCGCCGTCGGGTTCCTGGTGCTCGACGGCGTTCTGCTGCTGCTGGCGGGCCTGTGGGGCCACCGCTGGGGACCATTTCTCGGCGGCGTCGCCTGCCTGGCGGGGGCGGCCGGGGTCGGGTGGATGTGGCGGCGGCACCAGCGCCAGGTGGCCGACCTGGCCGCGGCGCGCCAGGCGGTCAAGGCGGAGGTCCTCGCCCTGCGCGCCCTGGTGCGCGGCGAGCGTCCCGAATGAACCCGGTCGCCGTCTTCACCCACCCCGATTGCATCCGGCATGACCCGGGGCCCGGACACCCGGAGGCCCCCGCGCGGCTCATCGCCGTGGTGGAGCGCCTCGAGGACGACCCACGCGCCCGGATCGCGGTGGCACCTGCCGGCGGCCGGTTCGACCTGCTGGCGGTCCATCCCGAGACGCACCTGCGGCACCTGGAGCAGTGGAGCGCGGACGGCGGTGGCCTCGTCTCCGTTGACACGATCACCAACGAGGCGAGCTGGCCGGCGGTCCTGGGCGCGGTGGGGGCGGTGATCGCGGCCGTGGACCACGCCCACGCGGGGCGGGGGCACGCCTTCGCCGCGGTGCGGCCGCCCGGACACCACGCCCTGGCCCAGCGCGCCATGGGCTTCTGCCTGGTCAACAACGTCCTGGTGGGGGCGCGCCGGGCGCAGCGCTTCGGCCGGGAGCGGGTGCTGGTCATCGACTGGGACGTGCACCACGGCAACGGCACCCAGGCGCTCATGGAGCACGACTCGACCATCCGCTACGTCTCGCTGCACCAGCACCCCTGGTATCCCGGCACCGGGATGGCGGAGGAGCGCGGGGTGGGCAACGTCTTCAACGTACCCCGGGGTCCCGGGGCCCCGGCGGAGCGGTACGTCGAGGACCTCTGGGCCGCGATCATCGCGGCCACCGACCGGTGGGTGCCCGACCTGGTCTTCCTCTCCGCGGGCTACGACGCCATGGCCGGCGACCCACTGGGCGGCTTCACCCTCGAGCCGCGCGACTTCGTGACGCTCACCACCCGGCTGCGGGAACGCCTGCCCAGGGCGCCCGTGGTGGCCGTGCTCGAGGGGGGCTACGTGCCCGCGCGGGTGGCGGAGGGCGTGGCCGCGACCGTCGGGGCGCTGCTCTAGCCTCCGGGCGACGGCCCGCGGCACTTCAGCGCGGCCGCGGCGCGGAGTACATTACCTGCCCACCCACGCCACCTGGAGCGGTTCGATGTCGTCATCCCTGCGAATGGAAGCCGAGGTCCTGAACCTCCGGACCCGCCATCCGTTCATCATTTCGCGCGGGGGGCAGAGCGACTACCGGACCATCTGGGTGCGGCTGGTCGACCAGGATGGCGTGGAGGGGTGGGGCGAGGCGGCCCCGGCGCGCATCTACGGCGAGTCCACCGAGACGGTGCTGGCTTCCCTGCAGAACTATGCCGAGCACCTGGCCGCCAGCCCGTTCCACCTCGAGGACATCGAGCGCCAGTGGGAGACGCAGATGCGGCTCAACCCCGCCGCGCGCTGTGCCCTGTCCGCCGCGCTGCACGACCTCATGGGCAAGAAGCTCGGCGTCCCGGTGTACCAGCTGTGGGGCCTCAACCCGGCCAGGGCGCCACGCTCGACCTTCACCATCGGGATCGACACTGCGGAGAAGCTGCGGCAGAAGGTGCTGGAGGCGGAGGAATACCCGATCCTCAAGATCAAGCTTGGCACCGACCGGGACCTCGAGATCCTCAAGACCATCCGCGAGCTCACGCCCAAGGAACTGCGGGTGGACGCCAACACCGGGTGGAACACCAAGCAGGCCATCCGCATGCTGCCGGTGCTGGAGGAATTCGGGGTGACGGTGCTGGAGCAGCCGCTCCCCGCCGATGACCTCGACGGCCTGGCCCAGGTCACCCGCCATTCCCGCATCCCGGTGATCGCCGACGAGAGCTGCCTGGTGGCGGCCGACATTCCCCGGCTGGTGGGCAAGGTGGACGGGATCAACATCAAGCTGGCCAAGTGCGGCAGCCTGCGCGAGGCACTCCGGATGATCGCGATCGCGCGGGCGCACCACCTGATGGTCATGGTGGGCTGCATGATCGAGAGCTCGATCGCGATCACGGCGGCGGCACACTTCACCCCGCTGGTCGACATCGTGGACCTCGATGGCGCGGCCCTGCTCGCCAACGATCCCTTCCAGGGGGCCACCATCGCCGGCGGCCAGGTCCGCCTGCCCACCGGTCCGGGGCTCGGCCTCTCCCGCCGATGACCCCGGCGTTCGGGCTGGTGGCGCTCCCCCTGCCACTGGCCCAGCCCTACAGCTACCGCATTCCCGAAAGCCTCGCTGACCGGGTCGTCCCCGGCGCGCGGGTGGTGGTGCCGGTCCGGCAGCGCGAGCTGGTGGGGATCATCGTGGCCCTCACCGACGAGGCCCCGGCCCAGGCGGCCCGCGACATCCTGGCCGCGCCGGATGACGAGCCCGCCCTCCCGGCCACCCTGCTCGAGACCGCCCGCTGGATCGCGGGGTATTACGGCTCGCCGCTCGGACTCACGCTCCGCGCCATGCTGCCGGGCGCGCTCTGGGGCGAGTCCCGGGTGCTGGTGTCGCTGACCGGCCGGCCGGTGCCGGGTGGCGTCGCGGGCGAGATCGGCGCCTACCTGGAGCGGAAGGGCGGGGCGGTGCCGGTGGCGACAATCGCGCGCGCGCTCAAGCGGCAGGTGTGGGAGCCGATCAACCGCCTGGCGCGGGTGGGCGCGGTGACCTTGACCGTGGAGGCGGCCGATACCGAGGCGGCGCGGCAGACCGAGCGTGTGGCCGCGCTGGCGGAGGAGGTCCCGTCGCTCGCGGAGCGGGAGACGCTGTTCCGGCGGAGCCCCGCGCAGCGCGCCCTGCTCGAGGCGCTGGAGGAGCTCGGCGGCCGCGCCCCGGTCCGGCACCTGCTCGACCAGCTGGGGCTTTCCCGGGCCGGTCTCGACGCACTGGTGCAGCGCGGGCTGGTCGGTATCGAGGAAGTCGAGTCGGCCCGGGATCCCTTCCGCGACCTGCCGGCCTCGCCGGCGCCCGCCTCGCCGAACCCGGCCCAGGCCGCCGCCCTGGAGCGGATCGCGGCGCTGCCGCCAGGGGACGGGGCGCTCCTGTTCGGGGTGACGGGCAGCGGGAAGACCCTGGTCTACCTCGAGGCCATCCGCGCGGCGCTCGCGGCGGGGCGAGGGGCGCTGCTGCTGGTCCCGGAGATCGCGCTCACGCCCCAGACGGTGAGCCGGGTGCGCGGGGTGTTCGGCGACCAGGTGGCGGTCCTCCACAGTGGCCTCTCGGACGGCGAGCGCGCCGACGCCTGGCGGGCGCTGCACCGTGGGGAGCGGCGGGTGGCGGTGGGCGCCCGGTCGGCGATCTTCGCCCCGGTCCGCGACCTTGGCGTGATCGTGGTGGATGAGGAGCACGAGGCGAGCTACAAGAACGGGGAGGCCCCGCGTTACCATGCCCGGGACGTCGCGCTGGTGCGCGCCCGCCTCGCCGGCGCGCGGCTGGTGCTCGGGAGCGCCACGCCGTCACCCGAGAGCATGCACCGGGTGGGCCCGCGGCTCTCGCTGGTACGGCTGCCCGAGCGGGCAGGCCTGCAGCCGCTGCCGCCGGTGGAGCTGGTGGACCTCCGCTCCGCCCCCCGCGTGCGCGAGGCCGGCCCGCTGCCCTGGACCGCCCCGCTCGACGCCGCGGTGCTCACCGCCCTGGCGCGGCAGGAGCAGGTGCTGCTGCTGCTCAATCGCCGCGGCTACGCGGCCACGCTGCAGTGCCAGGCCTGCGGCGCGGTGCGGCAGTGCGGCCAGTGCAGCATCTCGCTCACGGTGCACCAGGCCCCGCCGGGGCTCCGCTGCCACTACTGCGGGCACGACGAGCCGATCCCCGGCGCCTGCGCCGAGTGCGGCGGGGCGGTGCAGCGGATGCGCGGGGTGGGGACCCAGCAGCTGGAGCGGTTCCTGGCCGGGCGCTTTCCGGAGGCGCGCCTGGCGCGGATGGACCTCGATACCACGAGCACCCGCTGGTCGCACCAGGCGATCCTCGACCGGGTGGGGCGGGGCGAGGTGGACATCCTGCTCGGCACCCAGATGATCGCCAAGGGACTCGACTTCCCCAACGTGACGCTGGTCGGCGTGGTCGACGCCGACACCGGGCTGCACCTCCCCGACTTCCGGGCGGCCGAGCGGACCTTCCAGCTGCTGGCGCAGGTGGCGGGGCGGGCGGGGCGCGGCCCCAAGGGGGGACGGGTGGTGGTCCAGACCGCGAACCCCACGCACTACGCCCTGACGATGGCGTCCCGGCACGACACCGAGGGCTTCCTCCGGCTGCTCCTCGAGGAGCGGCAGTCGCCACCCTACCCGCCGCTCGCATCGCTGGTAAATGTGGTCGTCTCGGGTGAGGTGGACACCACCGTGGCCGACGGGGCCGCGACGGTGGCGGCGTGGTGCCAGCGGCTGGTGGAGAGCCAGGCGCTCGCCGTGGACGTCCTCGGCCCGGCGCCCTGTGCGCTGGGGCGGATCAAGGGCCGGTGGCGCTGGCACCTGGTGCTGCGCGGCGAGGCCGACGCCCTGGGCCGGATCGTCCGCTATGCCAGCGGCCGGGTCCCGACGCCGGCCGGGACCCGGGTGGTACTGGACCGCGACCCGGTGAGCCTGCTCTAGTACGGTCTGCGGCCCCGCGGCCTCGCGGCGGCCATCACGCGCAAGGAGCCTGCATGTCCGACGACCTCGGCGCCCTGTACCTGCGGGACGCCATCGAGCGCTTCAAGGCCCACAAGAAGCTGGGGGAGCGCGCCATCGCCCAGGTGTACGACGGCGGGCTGGCCCGCACCCTCGACCCGCACTCCAACAGCATCGCCGTCCTGGTGAAGCACATGGCGGGCAACATGCGCTCCCGGTGGACCGGGTTCCTCACCACCGACGGGGAGAAGCCGGACCGCGATCGCGACGCCGAGTTCGTGGTTTCGCCGGACGTGTCGCGGGCGGAGGTGCTGCAGTGGTGGGATGACGGCTGGGCCCGGCTGTTCGAGGCCCTGGGCACGCTGCGCCCGGCGGACCTCAGCCGCACCGTCCTGATCAAGGGGCAACCCCACAGCGCGCTCGCGGCCATCAATATCCAGCTGGCGCACTACGCCTACCACGTGGGCCAGATCGTGCAGCTGGCCCGGCACCTGGCCGGCGACCAGTGGCAGACGCTGTCCGTGCCGCGGCGGCGGCCCGCGTGAGCCTGGCCTTCGTGGCCGGCGCCACCGGCTATACCGGGCGGGAGGTGGTCCGCGCGCTCCGGGCGCGCGGGATCGAGACCGTGGCGCACGTCCGGCCGGACTCTGCCCGCCTCGGCGCATGGCGTGACCGCTTCGCGGCCCTCGGCGCCCGGACGGATGCCACCCCCTGGGATGGCCAGGCCCTGACGCAGACCCTCACGGTGCTCCGGCCCGACGCGGTCTTTGCGCTGCTCGGCACGACCCGGGGGCGGGCCGCCCAGGCCGCCCGGGCGGGCCGGGACGAAGGCTACGAGGCGGTGGACTACGGGCTCACCATGGTGCTGTACCATGCGGCGTCGGCGTCGGGCGGGTCGCCGCGGTTCGTGTATCTCTCCTCTGCGGGGGTGCGCGAGTCGGGCGGCAATGCCTACCTGCAGGCACGGGCCCGGGTGGAGCACGCGCTCCGGGAGGGGCCCCTCCCATGGATCGCGGCGCGGCCATCGTTCATCACGGGACCGGATCGGGACGAGGTCCGACCCGGGGAGCGGATCGGCGCCTGGGTGGTGGACGGACTGCTCGCCGTCGGGGCGCTGCTGGGCGGGAGCCGGCTGCGGGCGCGCTATCGCTCCACGACCAACGTGGCGCTCGCCGCGGCGCTGGTGCGGCTGGCGTTCGACGAGGGTGCGGTGAACCGCGTGGTGGAGTCGGAAGCGCTACGATAGGGTGACGGGGAGGAGCCGCGCCCCTCCCCGTCCGTCGATCAGAAGACGACCTGCAGCCCCGACGTCAGGTACCGATCGGTCTTCTTGAAGCCCGGCTCCGGCTGGTTGTCGAAGCGGATGACATACCCCGCCTTGAACGCGATCCGCGAGGAGAGCGGCGCGACGAGGGCAGTCTCCGAGTTGACCCGGGTGTCCGAGCCGTCCTCGAAGTTCTGCAGCAGCTCCGCCCCCTGCTGGAAGTACGCGGCCGCGTTGAGCATCTGCTTGAACAGCAGCGCACCCCGCCCGCTGGCGAAGCTCACGCTGGTCCCCGCGAGGTCCCGCTGCTGGTTGGCGGCGGCCCCCGCCTCGAGGGTGAGGCTGGTCTGCGGCTGCACGACGGCCTTGAGGCTCAGGCCGGCGCCTTCCTCGAACCGCCGCGAGATGCCGGCGAACTCGTTGCGATCCCAGCCGCCGAGCCCGTACACCGCCAGCCGCGGCGAGAGGGCGTAGTCGGCCCGAAGGCCCGCCGTGTAGTTCTCCGCCGACTTGGTGCCCTCGGTGCGGCCGTAGACCGCCCCGAAGCCCTGGGCCAGGGTCCAGCGCCCGGAGGTGTAGCTGGCCTTCTCCCCGGCGTTGAGGGTGGTGGTCGAGGTGTTCCCCGACGTGTTGACGAACCCGAAATCGGTCTGGAGCGTCCAGGGCCGCTTCGGCGCGGCCTCCTGGGCCAGCACCGGCTGCGCGGCCACGAGGGCCAGGGCGAGTCCCAGCAGCCGGCCAGTCACATGCATCTGCATCGGTCGCGACTTCCTTGCGCTTGAGGTGGAGGTGCGGGGCTACTTCTTGGCGACGGACTCTTCCCGCAGGACCTTCTTGGAGAACATGAACACCAGCCAGGCGACGATAATGAAGTTCACCAGCGCCGCCAGCACCATGCCGATCTGGAACCCACCCACGGCCCACGTCTGCCAGTCGCCGCCCGGCAGCACCAGGCCAACCACCGGCATGAGCAGGCCATCCACGATGGCCTTGACCAGCTCACCCGCCTTGCCGCCGATGATCACGCCGATCGCCAGGCCGATGACGCCGTACTCCTTCAGGAACTTCATGAACTCGCCCTTCATGGCACGCCTCCTCAGGGGAAAAAAGGCGGCCGGCGGGCGCGCACCGCGCGCCCACCGGCCGGCACTGCAACATCAGTTGGTGCGGCTCAGCTCCACCCGGCGGTTGGCCGCGCGGCCGGCCGCCGTGGTGTTGTCCTGCACCGGCTGGTCCGGCCCATACCCCTTGGCCGTCAGCCGCGCCCCGTCCACGCCCTTGCTGATCAGGTAGTCGCGCACCGTGTTGGCGCGCGCCGCCGACAGCCGCGTGTTCGTGGCCCGCGACCCGGTGTTGTCCGTGTGCCCGCCCACCTCGACGTTCACGCCCGGATTGTCCACCAGCGACTGCGCCACCCGGTCCAGGATCGCCGTCGAGGCCGGCAGCAGCACCGCCTTCCCGGTCTCGAAGTTCACGCCCTCCAGCACCAGCGGCTGGCCCGCCTGGAACAGCGCCGCGCAGCCCACCGCGTCCACCGTGGTCCCCGCCGGGGTGTCCGGGCACTTGTCCGTGGCGTTCAGCACGCCGTCCCCGTCGCTGTCCGCCGGGCAGCCCGTGGCATCCACCGCCGTCCCGGCCGGGGTGTTCGGGCACTTGTCCGCCGCGTCCAGCACGCCGTCGCCATCGCTGTCCCTGGGGCAGCCATTGGCGTCCACCGCCGTGCCGGCCGGGGTGTTCGGGCACCGGTCCGCCGCGTCCACCACGCCGTCACCGTCGCTGTCCTTGGGGCAGCCCGTGGCATCCACCGCCGTGCCGGCCGGGGTGTTGGGGCACTTGTCGGCCGCGTCCAGCACGCCGTCGCCGTCGGCATCCTTGGGCAGCGAGCAGCCGGTGGCGTCCACCCGGTCACCGGCCGGGGTCGCCGGGCAGCGGTCGAGGTTGTCGGTCACGCCATCGCCGTCGGCGTCCTTGGGCAGCGAGCAGCCGGTGGCGTCGACCTTGTCGCCCACCGGGGTGGCCGGGCACTGGTCGGCGGAGTCGAGCACGCCGTCCTGGTCACGGTCGCCGTCGCCGTGCTTGCCGAGCAGCAGCGACAGGCCGGCCTGGAAGCCCCAGTTGAGGTTGTTGTCGGCCTGCTTGACGCCCAGCGCCGGGAACGGGCCACCCTTGCTCTCGGCCGAGGCGATGTAGTCGAGCGTGCCGTCGAGCCGGATGCTCAGGGTGCCGCCGGTGCCGAGCCGCAGGCCGGCCAGCGCACCCGGGCCGCCCTTGCTCTCGTCGTAGCCCTTGCGGAACAGGTTGTGGGCGTAGCCGCCGCCCAGCAGGAAGGCGGTGTGGCCGCCGATCGGGAGGTTGTAGACCAGCCGCCCGTGCAGCGGGAAGTTGCGCACGTACACGTCGGTGGACGTGTAGGTGGGGTTGTAGGCCGCATCGGCCTCGACGGCGAGGTTCTTCAGGACGAAGATGCCGAGCCGGCCGCCGACGCCCACGCGGTCGTCGAAGCCGAGGTCGGAGTCGTAGTGGGAGAATCGGCCGAACGCGCCAACCTCGACCGTCCCCGGCGCCTGCGCCACCAGCGGCGCCGCGGCGAGGGCGAGCAGGGCGGCGGGAATCCAACGCATCCGTCGCATCATGAGCCTCGTGAAGTGGGGGAAGAGTGCGCTGCCGCACGGTCCTGCAGCAGCATGAACAACCGGTCGGCCACGTCCGCCAGGGAACGGGGCCGGGTGATCAGCAGGTCCACCGCCTGGCCGGCCGCCAGGGCCTCGTCCGGCTCGAGCGGGGGGGCAAAGAGGCACACCACCGGACGGTGCACGGCGAGCCGCGCCCGGGCCGCGAGGGCGATCCCCTCCGCCGCGCGGCGCCCGAAGTGGTAGTCCGTCAGCATCACGTCATAAGGCGTGACGCCGAGCTGGTTCCAGGCGGTCTCGGGGTCTGCGGCCTCGTGCACCTCGAATCCCCGCTGCCGGAAGTAGTCCGCCACGGAGAAGCGGATGCCGCGCTCGCCGAAGACGAGGAGGAGGCGGCGGGGGGTGTCGGTGCGCAGGAGGTCGTCGGGCATCTGTGCCCGCGCCTAGGCAAGGGCAGGGCCATCGGGGGAAGTCCCGGAGCCTGCACGGAGGTGCTTATGGGGCGCAGGGTTAGGCCGGTGCGCGGTGCGGACGGTGACCGGGCCGGCAGCCGCCGTCCGGGAGCGGGACGGCGGGTCCAGATTCGGGAACCAGTCAGGTGCCCCGGGAGAGGATCTGGCGGGAGAGCGAGGTGAACGCGTCCTCCACGCCTTCGCCGGTCTTGGCACTGGTCTGGAAGATGGTCCAGCCTTTCTCCTTGAGCCATTCCTGCTGGGTGGCGCTGATCCCCCACTGGCCCCAGAGGTCGGCCTTGTTGAGGCACAGGACGAACGGGAGCTCCTCGGCGCGGCCGGCCGCGTTCTCCTGGAGGCCGAGGGCCACCTCGAGGGTGTCCTGCCGGGTACCGTCGGCCACCAGGATGTAGCCCGAGGCCCCCTTGAGGTACTGCAGCCGGACCCATTGGTACCGTTCCTCGCCCTGCAGGTCCCACAGCATGAGGTTGAGCGTGTGGTCGTCCACCGGAACGCTCTTCTTGTCGATCTTCACGCCGATGGTGGAGAGGTACTTCTCGGAGAAGACGCTGTCGACGAAGCGCCGCACCAGGCTCGTCTTGCCGACGCCGGGCGCGCCCATCATGCAGATCTTCTTCTCCAGGACCGTCATCTAGGCCTCCGCCGCTGGTGCATGTGCCGCGAGCAGCCGCCGGGCGAGCTCGCCGAAGGTGTCATCCACGCCGGCGCCCGTCCGGGCGCTGGTTTCGGTCACGGTCCAGCCCTCACCCCGGAGGGCGGCGAGGTCCCCGCCCGTCAGCTGGGCCTCGGCGGCGAGGTCGGACTTGTTGAGCACCAGCAGCCAGGGCGCGCCGGGCAGCTGGGTGGTGGCGCGCGCCACGAGGCTCCGGGCCACGTCGAGGGTGTCCCGCCGGGTGGCATCGGCCACCACGAGGTAGCCGGCGGAGCCCCGCAGGTACTCGAGCCGGGCGGCCTGGTGCTCGGCCTCGCCCTGCAGGTCCCACACCATGAGGTTGAGGGTATCGGGACCCACCTCGAGGACCTTGCGGTCGATCTTCACGCCGACGGTGGCCTGGTAGCGCTCGGAGAAGATGCTCTCCACGAACCGTCGCACCAGGCTGGTCTTGCCCACGCCCACGGCGCCGAGCATGCAGATCTTCTTCTGGAGCCGGCTCACGGGGCGGCCTCGCCGGCGGGCAGCAGGAGCGCGACCTGGGCCCGGGCCGAGCGGCGCAGGGCGCGCTCCGCGTCGGAGGCCGCCGCCGTGGAATCCGGGGACAGGGTGGTGGTCGTCACCGCCAGGGCGGGGGGCAGCAGCGGCGCCAGGGCGTCGCGGGCGGTCTCGGCCCGCAGGCGCCGGAGCCGTTCGTTGATCTCCTCGTTGCCGACGTCGTCAGCGGAGCCGGCGAGGACCAGCTGCAGCGAGAGTCCGAGGCCGCGGGCGGCGCTGTCGAGCCGGGCCACGTCGGCGGCGAGCCCCTGGACCTCCGTGGAGCCGGCGGCGTCGACCGTGGCCACGCCGCTCGGGAAGAGCAGCCGCCGCCCCTCCACCGCCGCCACCAGCGGCGCCACCGCGGGGAGGTCCCGGGGGGCCATCCGCTCCTCGCGGTAGCTGCCCACCCCGCTCAGCGCCGGCGCCAGGCCACCGGCCCGGGCAAACCACTCGGCGGTGGCGGCGCCGCCGGCCACCAGGGTATCGCCCGCCACCCGCAGCGTCACGGTCGGCGGCGGTGCGAGGGCCCGCTCCGCCCGCCGCAGGACGAAGCCGGGCAGCAGCGCCACGTAGGGCTGCCACTGTCCCCGCACCAGGCTCGAGTCGAGGCGATACTCGCCGAGGAGGTCGGCCGGGTCACGGGCGAGCGGGTCGCGCAGGCCCCGGACCACGAACCGGCCGTCCTCGCGGGTGGCGTGGGTCACCACCACGCCGGGCTCGTTGCGCAGGCGGTCCACGTAGCGGTCCCAGCGATGCTGGCGGATGACGGCCGGGATCCCGAGGACGAGCAACAGGCCGACGGCCACCGCCAGCAGCAGCCAGGTGCGCCACGGGGCATGGCGCGCGGCGCCACGGTCCCGCGTCTCGGCCAGGAGCAGCGCCTCCAGCTTGGGGCGGCTCCGCTCGAACACCGAGGCGTCGCCGTTGAACTTGAGCAGCTCGCCGGCGTGCGCCGCCTCGATCTCCTCGAGGGTGCGCTGCAGCTCGACCCGGAGCTCGACCGGGGCATGCCCGCGGATCACCGCGGCGAGCAGCGTCCGGCCGCCCTGTTCCACCCAGACCGTGAGCTCGCCGATCTGCATCGTCTCCAGCATCTCCTCCTGGGCCACCTGGAAGGAGTCGCGGGCGAAGTCCTGGATGGCGGTCAGCATCCCGGCCACCATGTCGGGGGGCTGGGCGGCGATGCTCGGCGCGGTGAGGTGATGCAGCAGCAGTCCGCTCTCGCGGTGCACCAGGAAGACCTGCTCCACCCGGTAGAGGAGGGTATGGCGCAGCACCACCTCGGCGAACGAGGTGCCGGTGCGCACCGCCTCCCAGCGCCAGGCCAGCCCCTGCAGCGAGAACGACTGCTCCAGCGCCTGGTTCACCGACTGCAGCAGCCCGGCCAGCGCCTGGCTGATCGCGCGCCGGATGGCCGGGCCCATCACCGGGAAGAGCGCGTCGGCGAGGGGGCGGGGATCGCGCTTCACCGAGGAAGTGAGGGCCCGCTCCACGACGGGGGCCAGGGCGGCCGGGTCGTCGAGCCGCTGCTCCAGGCGCCGCACCGCCTCGCGCTCACGGCCGACGATGATCGCCCGCAGCCGCTCCACGCCATCGTCCGGCGGCTCGGCGGCGCGACGGCCCGGCGACCCGGCCGATGGGGCGACGTGGGTCGTGTCCGCCGGATCGGGGCGGGGGGGCGCCGTCACGTCAGGCGTCATTCGGCTTCCGGAAATCGTCCGCCAGCCGGGCCGCCAGTTCCGCGAAGAGGGCGCCGAGGGCCGCGCGGTCGGCCTTGCGGGCATGGAGTTCGTCGGCCTCGCGCTTGAGGGCGCCCCCCAGCTCGGCGGAGCGGCGATTGAGCTCCTCGGCGAAATTGGCCGCGTGCCGGGCCAGCTCGCCCCGCAGGTCGCGCTGGGTGCGGGCCAGCTCCTCGCCCGACTCCTGGAACCGGCGGTCGGCGGTGCGATGCACGGTCTCCAGCGTCCCCGCCAACTCCTGCAGCTGGCTCACCCGGCCGCGCTGTTCGCCCGAGATCCGCTCGTTGAGCGTGTCCATTTCCCGGCGGATGTACTCCTCGAGCGAGGCGTAGCGCTGCCGGAGTTCCTCGCGCAGGTCGGCGGAATCCTTGAGCAGCCGTTCCTCGAGCTGCGCGAAGCGGCGGTCGTAGTCGCGCATCTGCGCGCCGAAGATGATGTCGCGGATCTGGTCAATGTTGCCGCCGGTTTCGGCCTGGTCCATGGCTGCCTCGGAAAGACGGGGTCGGGCGCGGGCCCGTGCTACGCCCTGGGCACCGCGATCTGGTACTGCTTGAGCTTCTGGTACAGCGAACTGCGGGGGATCCCGAGCCGCCGCGCGGCCGGTTCCACCTTGCCCTTTTCCTCACGGAGCACCCGCTCGATCTGCTGCCGCTCCAGCTCCTTGAGCGTCAGCCCGCCCAGGTCGCCCGCGGCCGGGGCCGGCGGCGTGCCGAAGCCGCTCTCGAAGCGAAGCTGTGCCGCGCGGAGTTCCGTGCCGTCGCCCAGCAGGGCGGCCCGCTCCAGGACATTGCGCAGCTCCCGGATGTTCCCGGGCCACGGGTAGCGGGCCAGGGCCGCGAGGGCGTCGGGGGCGAGCCCGATCGCGGGCCGCCCGATCTCCTGCGCCAGGCCGTCGAGCAGCACCCGCGCCAGCACCGGGATGTCCTCGACCCGTTCCCGGAGGGCCGGCACCGCCAGCGGGAGGGTGCTGATCCGGAAGTAGAGGTCGCCCCGGAACTGGCCGCCGGTGACCCGGGCCGCGAGGTCCTGGTGGGTGGCCGCGATGAGCTGCAAGTCCACCTGCCGGTCGCGGACGTCGCCCACGCGGCGGAAGCGCTGCTCCTCGAGCACCTTGAGGAACTTGGGCTGGAGCGCGGGCTCCATGTCGCCGATCTCGTCGAGGAAGAGCGTCCCCCGGTGCGCCAGGTCGAGCAGTCCCACCTTGCTCTGCACCGCCCCGGTGAAGGCGCCGCGCTCGTGGCCGAACAGCTCGGACTCGACCAGCTCGCGCGGGAGGCCGGCGCAATTCAGGTCCACGAACGCCTCGTCGGCGCGGGGCCCGTGGGCGTGGAGCCAGCGCGCCAGCACCCCCTTCCCGGTCCCGGTCTCGCCGCGAAGGTACACCGGCCGCTCCGCCCCCGCGACCCGGCGCGCCTCTTCCGCCAGGGTCCGGATGGCCGTGCTGCTGCCGAGGAACGGGTCGACGGCGCGGCGCTCCTGCCGGGCCTTGCGCGCCAGCTGCTGCTGGCGATTGCGCTGGTGCTCGAGGCTCCGCTCCAGCACCACCAGCAGGGCCGGCAGCGTGACCGGCTTGGTGAGGAAGTGCTCCGCCCCCTCCTTCATGGCCTGGACCGCCAGCTCCACCGACCCGTGGCCGGTCAGCAGGATCACCGGCACCTGGTCGTTCATGGCGCGCAGGCGCGGCAGCAGCTGGAGGGCGTCGCCGTCGGGGAGCCGGTAGTCGCTGATGACGGCGTCCGGGGGCGCGGCGCGGAACGCCTGCTCGGCGGCGAGGGCCGTGGCCGCTTCCTCCACCCGGTAGCCCCGGGTCTCGAGGAAGTCGCGCAGGCCGAAGCGGATGGCCGCGTCGTCGTCCACGATGAGAATGCGGTTGCGCGCCATCGGCTCAGCCCGGGAGGAGGGGCAGGGTGACGGTCAGGTGCGCGCCGCCCACGGGCCCGTTCGCGGCGGTGAGCCGGCCGCCGTGCTCGGCCACGATCCGCTGCGCGATCGCGAGGCCCAGCCCCGTGCCGCCCTGGCGCCGGGTGAAGAACGGCTCGAACACCCGCGGGAGGTCCTCGGCCCGGAAGCCCGGCCCCTCGTCGCTCACCGTGACGAGGGCCTCGCCGCTCTCGGGGCGCGCCTCCACCGCCACGAGCACCTGGCCGCCAGCTGGAGAGTGCTGGACGGCGTTTTCCACCAGGTTCTGGAGCAGCTGCTGCAGCCGCACCGCGTCCATCAGCAGCGCCGGGCCTGCCGTGGGCCCCGTGCGTGCCAGGCGTACGCCATGCTGCTCGGCCACGGGCTGACAGCTGCCCAGGGCCTGCCCGATGACCCGGGCCAGGTCGCCCGGGGTGCGCTCCGTGCGCGAGGGCTTGCCGTATTCGAGGAGGTCCCGCATCAGGCGGCTCAGGCGTTCCACCTGCTCGCCCAGCACGTCGAGGTACGGCTGGAACTCGGGGCGCTCGCCGAAGCGGGCCCGGAAGGCGTCGAGGGTGGAAGAGATCCCGAACAGCGGGTTGCGGACCTCGTGGGCCACGCCCACCGCGACCGCCCCGAGCCGCTGCGCGCCTGCCTCCACTTCTGCCCGTGCCCGCTCCAGCTGGATCTGCTCGGTCACGTCGTGGATGATCTCGTACAACAGCGGGCGGCCGTCGAGGTGGCAGGGACCGGCGTAGATCTCCACCAACCGGACCTCGCCCGAGGCGAGCCGGTGGGGGAATCCCCGGTAATGCCCGCCCACCAGGGAGGCGAGGAGCAGGGCCTGGCGGACCTCGTCCTCCGGCAGGGTCTCGATGCGGGCGAGCGACATCCCACGCAGCACATCCCGCGGGTAGCCGTAGAAGGCCGCGGCCGCGGGATTGGCGTCCACGATCACGCCTTGCTCCGGGTCGAGGAGCAGCTGGACCGCCCCCACCTGCTCGAAGAGCTCGCGGTAGTGGGCGTCGGTAGTGGCGAGGGGTGGCGTGACGAGCATCTCAGGGGGTGGGGGACCCCGGTAAGCTGCAGGAACCGGGGCCGGGACGAAAGAGGGGTGGCGGCACCGGAATGCGGAGCGGGGGCCCCGCCGGCCACGGGAGGGGAGGTCAGCTCCCCCCGCGGCCGTCAGGCACCCCCGCGGACTCCGCCGGTCCTGCGCCTGCGCCCTAGCGGGCGGCCCAGCCGATCTCGCCGCCCACGTAGTAGTTGCGGCCCGGCGCGGGCTCGAAGACCCGCCCGAAGGTGCCGTTGATCGTCAGGGCGCTCACGTACTCCCGGTCGCCCAGGTTGTTGATGCCGATGAATGGGCGGATCCAGGCGCCCCCGGTGGTGCCTTCCCAGCTGAGGCGGATGTTGGTGACCCCGCTCCCGACGCCCGGAATGTCCCCGGTCTTCTGCTTGGCGCCCCACCCCGAGACGTAGATGGTGTTCTTGTCGTCGGCGAAGACCGATGACGACATCGTGTGGTCCAGGTCCAGGGCGAAGCCCCGCACCGGGCCGGCCCGCAGGCCCAGCCGGATGAAGGCCTTGGGCACGCCGGGGAGGCGCTTGCCGTCGAGGGTGTCGACCGTGGCCCCCGTGACCACCCGGTACCTGTCATACCGATAGTTGGCGTAGGTCCAGTTGCCGAAGACCCGGAGCGGCTCCGCCACCCGCGCGCTGACGCCGAGCTCGATGCCATCATTCTTGAGCCGGCCCGCGTTGGTGAAGTAGCCGCGGCCGCTGACCTCGCTGAACTGCACGATCGCATCCTTGACCCGGCCCACGAACCCGGCAATCGAGTAGGTGAACCGGCCCGCCACGCCCCGGGCACCCAGCTCGTAGTTGACCGAACGGGAGGGGTCGATGGTGGTGTTGAAGCCGCTGGTCGAGTTGGGCTGGTTGGCGAGCTCGGTGGTGGTCGGGGTCTCGAAGCTGGTGGACACCGTCACGTAGGGGCTGAAGGCCTGGGAGCGGAGCCAGGTGGCACCGAGGTTCCCCGAGGCGGCCGACATCGTGCGGTCGCCGGTCCCGTCCACGCCGTCGAGCAGGTGCTTGTCCGCCACGTCGAAGCGCACCGCGTCGTAGCGCAGCCCGCCGCTCAGGGCGAGGTCGGCCGTCGGCGACCAGTGGAGCTGGAGGAAGGGGCCCACCTCGGTGACCTTCTCGAGCTGGCTCTGGATCAGCGTGTCCGGCTTGCCGTCGACCGAGCGCCAGCCGCGGCGGTCGTCACGCATGGTCTGCAGGTCGAGGCCCGCCACCACCCGCACCGCGCGCTCGGAGCTGCCCAGGCGCTGGTCACCGGCAAGGCGCACCCCGCCCGCCTTCCGCCCGATCTCGTTGTAGATACCCACGTTGGCGCCTGGCCCCTGGGGCGGCGGCGAGCCGAGGGCGTTCTTGAGGTCGCGCTGCACCCCGAAGAGCGCCACGCTCCACTCGCCCCGCGAGGTGAAGTGCCGGGCGGTGAGCGCGAGCTGGCCCTGCCACAGGTCCTTGTCGGCCCGGCGCCGGATGCTGTTGGCCGAGGCCGAGTCGGGGTTGGCCAGGAACTCCGCGGCGGTCAGGGCGCCGGGGTTCCGCGCGATCGGGGCATCGGTGTAGCCGAAGCGCAGCCCGATCGTGGTGGCCCCGCCCAGCAGGTAATCACCACCCAGGTTGAGCTGGGTGAACTCGCTGCGGCTCCACTGCCGGCTGCCGTCGGAGGTGGTGCGCGAGAGGGACAGCGTCCCGCTCGCCGGGCCGCGGCGCGCAGTGGTGCGGCTCTGGATCCGGAACAGGCCGAACGATCCCCCCTCGGCCCGCACGGACTGGGAGAACGGTCCCGGGCCCGCCGGTTCGGTCGTCAGCGACACCACGCCACCCGAGGCGTTGCCGTACAGCGAGCTGGAAGCGCCGCGCAGCACCTCGATCCGGCCCAGGTTGGCGAAGTCGACGTTGCTGAGCTGGCTCTGCCCATCGGGAAGGGTCTGCGGGATCCCGTCCAGCATCACCTTGATGCCGCGCAGGCCGAAGTTGGACCGGGTGCCGAAGCCCCGGATCACCAGCCGCTGGTCCAGGTTGAAGTTGTACCGGTTGGCGACGTAGACGCCGGGGATGTTGTTCAGGGATTCGTCCAGGCCCAGATTGGCCTGCGCGCCCTTGAGATCCCGCTGGTCCACCACACTCACCGCCGCCGGCACCCGGCTGACCGTCTCAGGGGCGCGGGTGACGGTCACGGTGAGCTCGGGCAGGACCCGCGCCGTGTCGCGCGCGGTGGAGTCCCGGCGCGCCGGGACCTGGGCCGCCAGGGGGACGGTGGCGAGGGTGGCCAGGGCAACGTACGAAACAGCTCGCATACGACTCCCGATCGGGTGGGGGATTACACGCAGCGCGAGGCGCTTGCGACGGGGCCAAGGCAGGTCCCGTGCCGACCGGGGAGACCCGGGTTGTCGAGGGCGCCCCAGCGGCCGGCGCCGGGGTGGCTTCAGGGGCGCTGGGCCATTTGCACCAACGGTGGGGCATATCCCCCACGCCGGCTTGCCTTGAATCAGCCTCCGGCCATCCCTTAGATTGCGGCATCCTATGACGCCGCAAGAGTATTCCGCGCCGGACTTTACAGCTCCCGAGCTGGCCCGTGCGCCGGAGGCCCGCTTCGAGCCCGTCCCCGCCGACGGCGTCCTCCCGGAGGGATTCTTCTCGACCTCCAACCTCCCCACCTACGTGCGCGCCGGTGGCCGCTGGCACCTGCCCACCCGGCCGCGGATGGACTGCGCCATCGTGGAGCGCCCTGACCACCTCGAGGTGATCGAGCCGCGGCGACTCCGTCGCGGGGAGCGGGTGGCGATGGGACTCGCCGAGGATGGCAGCGAGGGCATCTACGTCCACACCGCGGGCTTCCTCGGCGGCGCGCACAGCGCCAACGAGTTCCGCTTCATGTCGAGCGAGGTCAGCCGCGAACGGCCGGTGAACTACGAGGAGCTGGCGGCCCGGCTGATCGAGGAGAAGCGGCGCGGCGGGTTCCTGATCTGGGTGGCCGGCCCGGCCCTGGTCCACGCACGGGCCCGGCACGACTTCGAGTGGTTCATCCAGCAGGGCTACGTGCACGCCATGCTCGCCGGCAACGCGGTGGCGGTGCACGACATCGAAGCCGCGATCTTCGGGACCACGCTCGGGATGAGCAGCACCGGGAAGCCGACCGACGGGGGCCACGGCCTGCACATGCGGGCCATCAACCAGGTCCGGGCCCTGGGGTCCATCGAGGCGGCGGTCGCGTCGGGGCTGATCCACAGCGGCATCATGCATGCGCTGGTCACCCGGAAGATTCCCTACGTGCTGGCGGGCTCCATCCGCGACGACGGCCCGCTGCCGGGGATCCACTCCGATGCCCTGGCGGCCCAGGACGCCATGCGGGAGCAGACGGTGAAGGCCACGGGGGCGATCCTGATCGCGAGCGCGCTGCACGCCATCGCGGTCGGGAACATGCTGCCCGCGTACCATACGCGGTACGATGGTGTGCCCACCCCGCTGATGACCATCTGCGTGGACCAGACCGAGTTCGTGGTGCACAAGCTCAAGGATCGCGGCACCCACCAGGCGTACGGCGTCGTCACCAACGCCCAGGACTTCATGCACGTCCTGCGCTTCTACGTCGAGAAAGGCACCCGCACGTGATTCTCAACCAGCCAGGATCGGGTTGGGCCCGGCTCGCCGGGCAGGTCGCCACCGAGATCCCGGTGACGGAGGTCGACGGCGTCTGGCAGTTCCGCACCATCCGGCGCGACGGGCGGGAGTGGGGCACGGCCATGATCGCCCGGGTGGACGGCCCCGCGCAGGAGCGGCGCCGGATCTACACCGCCCGCTTCATGCACACGCTCAAGGGCAAGGAGCGCGGCAAGTTCGAGGCGTACCTCGAGGAAGTCGGAAGCGGGCCGGTCGAGACCCTGGGCGACCTGCTGGCCGGCGTGCGGCGGCGCCTGGAGGACGAGGATCCGCGCCCCATCCCGGTCGCGGAGTGGTTCCCGGTGCTGGATGGCGCGGCTCAGCCGGGCTGAGGGGGAGGTCCTCCTCGACCGGTTCCGGCGCCACCTCAAGGATCACGGCCAGCCGGTCACCCGGCCCCGCCAGCTGATCGCCCGCGTGGTGCTCCTGTCCGATGAACACCTGTCGGTGGAGCAGATCCGGCGGCAGCTGCACGCGGCGGGCGCCTCCGTCGGGCTCGCCACGATCTACCGGACGCTGGAACTGCTGGTGGAGAGCGGCCTGGTCCGCGCCCACGACTTCGGGCAGGGCTACCGGCGCTTCGAGCCGAACCCGCCCCAGCCCAGCCACCATCACCTGATCTGCCTGCGCTGCGGCCGGGTGGAAGAATTCCAGCACGAGCGGCTGGAACGGATGCTGCCGATCATCGCCGACGAGCACGGGTTCAAGGCGGAGCGCCATCGCCTCGAGCTATACGGCACCTGTCGGGAGTGTCAACGGAGGGCGTTTGGCTGACTTCTCCCTGCTGGTGGCCTTCAGCGCCGGGATCCTGAGCTTCCTAAGCCCCTGCGTGCTGCCGCTGGTCCCCTCCTACATCGGGTTCCTCACCGGGCTCTCGCTCGACGAGATGAGCTCCCGCCGCCGGGTGGCGTTCACCCACGCGCTGCTCTTCGTGCTCGGGTTCACCCTGGTGTTCCTGCTGCTCGGGGCCACCGCCAGCGCGCTCGGCCGGACGCTCGCCTTCCACAAGGTGTGGCTGCAGCGTCTCGGCGGGGTGCTGATCATCCTGTTCGGGCTGGTGTGCCTCGGGGTGATCAAGTCCAACGTCCTGCTGCAGGACAAGCGCGTCCACCTGCAGGACAAGCCGCTCGGGTTCCTGGGTTCGGTGCTGGTGGGGATGGCCTTCGCCGCCGGATGGACCCCGTGCATCGGCCCGATCCTCGGCGGCATCCTCGGGCTGGCCTCGGCGGCCGACACCTTCGGCCGCGGGATGCTGCTCCTCGGCGCCTACTCGGCGGGGCTCGCGGTCCCGTTCCTGCTGGCGGCCTGGGCGGTGGACCGCTTCCTGGCCTGGTTCCAGAAGTTCCGGCCCTACCTCCCCTGGGTCATGCGGGTGAGCGGCCTGCTGCTGATCGTGGTCGGGGTGCTGCTGGTCACCGGCCAGTTCACCCGGCTGGCAGGCTTCCTGCAAGGGCTGACGCCCGCGGGGCTGCTGGAACGCTTGTAGGGCCGGCGGGGCGGGGAGTCCCCACCCGCACGATCGTTAAGTCTATCAAACCCATAGGGTCTACCGGACATACCGATGACTTGGCACGCCTGGTTCACGCTCGCGGTCACGCTGCTCACGCTGGTCCTGCTGGTCAAGGACCTCATGGCCCCGGCCAACGTGATGCTCGCCGCCGCCATCGCCCTCCTCCTCGGTGGCGTCATCACCCCCGAGCAGGCCTTCGCCGGCTTCGGCAACCCGGCGCCGATGACGGTGGCCGCGCTCTACATCCTGGCCCGCGCCGCGGAGAAGACCGGCCTGCTGCAGCCGGTGCTGGAGCGCCTGCTGGGCCGGGGCCACGGCGGCCGCTGGGCCATGACCAAGCTGCTGGTTCCCTCGGCGGCGGCCTCGGCGTTCCTCAACAACACCCCGATCGTCGCCATGATGATCCCCCAGATCCTCCGCTGGTCGGACCGGGTGCGCGAGTCGGCGTCGCGGTACCTGATGCCGATGTCGTTCGCGGTGGTGCTGGGTGGGGTCATGACCACGATCGGCACCTCCACCAACCTCGTGGTGTCGGGCCTGCTGCATCAGGCCGGCGGCGCGCCGCTCGGGCTGTTCGAGATCACCCCCGTGGGCCTCCCGGTGGCCATCATCGGGCTCATCACGATGATCATCACCGTGCCGTGGCTGCAGCCCGACCGGCTGCCCACCCGGGCCCAGCTGGAGGAGAGCGTTCGCGAGTTTGCCGTGACCATGACAGTGGTGCCGGGCGGCCCGCTCGAGGGGGTGGAGGTCGAGGCCGGCGGGCTGCGCAACCTGCAGGGCGTGTTCCTGGCCGAGATCGAGCGCGACGGCGAGCAGATCGCCCCGGTGGCCCCGAACCAGATCCTCCGGGGCGGGGACCGGCTCAACTTCGTGGGCCGGGCCGACAACGTGGTCGACCTGCAGAGCCGCCGCGGGCTGGTATCGGCCGAGGCGCAGCACATGTCCCACTTCGACTCGGCGAGGCACGGCTTCTTCCAGGCGGTGGTCGGCGCCAACTCCCCGCTCGTGGGCAAGACGCTCAAGGAGGTGGAGTTCCGCCGCACCTACCAGGCCGCGGTGGTGGCCATCCATCGCTCGGGCCAGGCGGTGGCGGCCAAGCTCGGTGAGGTCAAGTTGCGGCTGGGTGATACGCTCCTGGTGCTGGCCGACCCGGGCTTCCGCGACCGCTGGCGGGACCGCAACGACTTCCTGATGGTGGCCGCCATGGACGGCACGCCGCCCGCCGTCAGCCGCAAGGCCTGGATCGTCGGGATCATCGGGCTGCTGATCGTCGGGGTGGCCGGCGCGGGGTTCCTGCCCATCCTGCAGGCATCGCTGGTGGGCGTGGTGGCGCTGGTGGCCTTCGGGGTGCTGACCGCGACCGAGGCGCGCAACGCCATCGAGCTGGATACGATCATCGTGATCGCGGCGTCGTTCGCCCTGGGCGCTGCGATGGACAAGTCGGGGCTGGCGGCCGTGGCGGCCAGGCTGGTGCTCGACGTCTCGGGCGGCAGCGGCGTGCACGGGGCGCTGCTCGGGCTGGTCCTTGCCACCGTGGTCACCACCGAGCTCATCACCAACAACGCCGCGGCGGCGCTGCTGTTCCCGATCGCCTTCGCGAGCGCGCAGCAGCTCGGGGTGGACCCGCGCCCCTTCGCGATCGCGGTCGCGGTGGCGGCGTCCAACAGCTTCCTCACGCCCATCGGCTACCAGACCAATACCATGGTCTACGGCCCGGGGGGCTATCGCTTCTTCGACTATGTGCGGGTGGGACTGCCGCTCACCATCACGACGGTGATCACCACCGTGATCGTGATTCCCTGGTGGTGGGGGCTGTAGCGCGCGGACGCGGGGCGCCGCCTCAGGCGTGCGGTGCCTGTTCCTCGAGCTCGGCCTCGACCTCCTGGCGCTGCAGCAGCTCCCAGTAGCGTCCCTGCCGGGCCATCAGGTCGTCGTGGACGCCCTGCTCCACGATCCGGCCGCCGTCCAGCACCAGGATCCAGTCGGCGTCGCGCACCGCCGAGAGCCGGTGCGAGATGATCACGCGGGTGCGCTGGGCCAGCGCGTCGCGCAGGCCGCGCAGGATGCGGAGCTCGGTCTCGCCGTCGACCGCCGAGAGCGCGTCGTCGAGCACGAAGACCGGCGGGTCCTGGGCCAGGGCGCGCGCGATGGCGGTGCGCTGCCGCTGCCCGCCCGACAGGTTCACGCCCCGCTCCCCGAGCATGGTGTCGATGCCGCGGGGCAGGGAGGGGAGGGCCTCGACCAGCTGGGAGGTCTGGATCACCCGTTCCAGCCGCCCGTCGTCGGGCGCGCCCAGCAGCACGTTGGCCCGGAGCGTGTCGCTGAAGAGGAAGGTTTCCTGCGGGACGAAGCCCACGGCCCGCCGCAGCTCCTCGAGCCGCAGGTCGCGGAGGTCCACGCCGTCGATCAGGATCCGGCCCTGCTCCGGGTCGTAGCTCCGGACGATCAGCTCGGCCAGGGTGCTCTTCCCCGATCCGGTGGCCCCCACCACGCCGAGCGACCCGCCCGCGGGCACGTGGAAGGAGATCTCCGAGAGGACCGCGCCACGGTCGTGGGCGTTGGGATAGCGGAAAGACACGCCCTCGAAGGCCAGGCTCCGTGCCGCGGCTCCCGGCGGCAGCGTCCTGGGGGCCGCGGGCTCCTGGATCGCGGGCACCGCGTCCAGCAGCTCGTTGATCCGGCCCATGGATGCCTCGCCCCGCTGCACCAGGTTCACCACCCATCCCAGCGCGATCATGGGCCACACCAGCGTCACCAGGTACACCCCGAACGCCACGAACTCACCGGCCGTCATGGTGCCCTGGATCACCAGTCCCCCCCCGACCCAGATCACCACCACCGCGCCCAGCCCGCCGAAGAGGGCCAGCATGGGATGGAAGGCGCCGGCCACCCGGGCCAGGGCGAGATTGCGGCCGGCGTAGTCCGCGTTTAAAGTGCTGAACCGCGCGATCTCCGCCGCTTCCTGGCGGTAGGCGCGCACCACGCGGGCGCCTGACAGGTTCTCGTGCACCGCGCTGGAGAGGTCGCTGAAGGCCGCCTGGATGCGCTGGCTCCGACGGTGAATGGCCTGGCCGAAGGCCACCATCCCCACCGGCAGGCCCAGCAGCGGCAGCAGGGCCAGGCCGGTGAGCCGCGGGCTGATGTGCAGCATGTACGGCAGCACCAGCGCGGTGCGCACGATGGTGTCGCTCAAGTACATGAGGCCGGGTCCGGCCACCATGCGGACCGCCAGCAGGTCGTTGGTGGTGCGGGCCATGAGGTCGCCGGTGGCGTAGCGGTCGTAGAACGCCGCCGAGAGGCGTTGCAGGTGCTGGTACAGCCGGTCGCGCAGGTCGGTCTCGACCCGCCGGCTCACGCTGTTGAGGGATTCGCGCATGCCGTAGCGCGCGAGGCCCCCCGCGGCGGCGACGCCGAGCAGGCTCAGGAGGGCCCGTCGGACGTCGGCGGCGGTGCCCCCGCCGCCCAGCGCATCGATGCCCTGCTGCAGGAAGCGGGGCGCGAGGGTGGTGAAGAAGTTGGACAGCAGGACGCACAGGAAGCCGGCGGCGAACACGCCCCAGTAGGGCCGGGCCGCGGGCAGGAGTCGCCGAAGGTGGAGCATCGTTCATCAATGTCGCCCCGGCGCGCCGCGCCGGGCAAGTCATCTGGAGAGGGAGGTCCCATGGTTCGGAAACTCAGCACCGGTCTCGCGCTCATCGCCCTGGTCGCCTGCGGGAAGGGTGGCGCGGATCAGGCGCAGGCCGACAGCCTGTCGCGCGACCTCCAGCTGGCCCCGGCGGAATCCACCACTGCCCTGAACGACCAGCCGGCGCCCGCCGATGCCCCGGCCCAGACCCCCGCGGCCACGCCGGCGCCCGCCCCGGGCACCACTCCGGCACCGGCACCGGCCCAGCCCAAGCCCAAGCCGACGGCCAACCCGGCCACCGCGCCGGCGCCGGCGGCGCCCGCGCCCCGGAAGATGACCCTGGCCAGCGGCACCAGCATCGAGGCCAGCGCCAACGATTCCCTGCATTCCCGGCACAACAAGGTGGGCGAGAAGTTCCACGCCACCATCCCGGCCGACGTGAAGGACGCCCAGGGGCACGTGGCGATCCCCGCCGGCTCGGTGGTCACGTTCAAGGTGCTGGTCCTCGAGCCGGCCAAGAACAAGAACGACGCCGACGGCCGGGTCCGCCTGGCCGCGGAGGAGGTCGTCATCGGCGGCACGGCCTACCCGATCACGGGTGAGGCGGGCACCAAGTTCGTCGAGCACGACCTCAAGGGGCAGGGCGTCACGGCGGGCGGGGCGGTCCGGGTGGGCGCCGGCGCGGCCGGTGGCGCGGTGGCCGGCAAGGTCGTCGGTGGCAAGACCGGCGCGGTGGTGGGTGGCATCGCCGGCGCCGTGGGTGGCGCCGTGCTCGCCAACCAGACCGCCGACCGGGACGTGATCGTGGCGCCCGGGTTCAAGGTGATCTTCACCCTGGGCGCGGACTTCACCGTCACCCGCTAGGCCAGCAGGAGGTCCGCTGGATAAAGGAGGGTAGGCGCGGGGAGCACTCCGCGCCTACCCTCGCTGCATTTCCTGTCCCCTGCTCGCCTAGAAGCCCGACCCGCCGCCCCCGAGCCGGGGATCCGAGACGCCCTGCCACCCGCTCGCCGTCCGGATGATTGCCTCGACGTCCCCCCAGCGGCCGCGGTACTCGAGCTCGTGGCCCAGCGCCCCGAGCGCCGCGATCGTCCCGGGCTGGAAGCCGTTCCGCTCCAGGCGGATGGCGTCCGGCAGCGCCTGGTGGTGCATCCGCGGCGCGGCCACCGCGTCGGCCAGTGACATCCCGTGGTCGATCACGTTGGAGATCACGTGGTATACCTGGGTGATGATCGTCGGGCCGCCCGGCGTGCCCACCACGAGGTAGAGCTGGCCCTGCGGGTCGAGCACGATGCTCGGCGTCATCGCCGAGAGCATCCGCTTGCCCGGCTGGATGGCGTTGGCCTCGCCCTGGATGAGGCCGTAGCCGTTGGGCTTGCCCGGCGCGGTGGTGAAGTCGTCCATCTCGTCGTTGAGCAGGAATCCCGCCCCCGAGACGGCCACGGCGCTGCCGTAGCTGTCGTTGAGCGTGGTGGTGCAGCTGACGGCGTTGCCGTCGGCGTCCACCACGGAATAGTGGGTGGTGGAGTTGCCATCGCGCAGCGTCGGGTCGAAGGGCGGCGTGGGCGTGGCGTGGGACGGGTCGATCTGCTGTCGCAGGGTTGCGGCGTACTCCTTGGACAGCAGCCGCTCCAGCGGCATCCGGACGAACGCCGGGTCGCCCAGGTAGATGTTGCGGTCGGTGAAGGCCCGCCGCATCGCCTCCGCCTCCCGGTGGAGCAGGGCCGGCGAGCCGAACGGCGGCAACCGGTCGTACCCCTCGAGGATGTTGAGGATGAGCCCCAGCGTGACCCCGCCGGAGGAGGCCGGTGGCATCGAATAGATGGTGTAGCCCCGGTAGCTGATCCGGATCGGGTCGCGCCAGATGGCGCGGTAGGCCGCGAGGTCCTCGTGGCTGATCAGGCCGCCGCCGCGCGCCATCTCGGCCACGATCGAGTCGGCCACCCAGCCGCGGTAGAAGCCATCGGCGCCGTGGTCGCGGATGGCCGCGAGGGTGCGGCCGAGGTCGGCCTGCACGAACGTGGTGCCCGGGGAGGGCGCCTGCCCATCTTCCGGAAGGAAGTAGCGGCGCGAGGCGGGAAAGGTGTAGAGCCAGGCGCGGTATCCGTCGATGGAGCGGCTGCGGTACTCGTCCACCGTGAACCCCTCGGTGGCCAGCCGGATGGCCGGGTCCAGGACCGCGGCCAGCGGCAGCCGGCCGAAGCGCTGGTGGGCGGTGACCATCCCCGCCACCGAGCCGGGTACCCCGGCGGCCAGGTGCCCCTTGTCGGAGAGGGCGGTGGGGTCACCGGAGCGGTCGAGGTACATGTCGTGGGAGGCGCGTCCGGGCGCCGCCTCGCGATAGTCCAGGGCGGCCGTGGTGCCGTCGGCCATGCGGAAGACCATGAAGCCGCCGCCGCCGATGTTCCCCGCCTCCGGGTGCACCACCGCCAGGGCGAATCCCACCGCGACCGCCGCGTCCACCGCGTTGCCGCCGGCCTCGAGCACCCGGCGACCCACCTCGCTGGCGATCGGGCTCCCCGATACCACCATGGCGCGGCGACCCTCCGCCACCCGGGCCTTCCCGGCGAGTGGCCAGGCCGGGTTGATCCCCACGGCGGCGGCAGGGACCGTCGGCCCGCTGCGGGCGACGATGGGGCCGGAACTGGTGCAGGCGGTGCCGAGGACGGCAGCGGCGAGCAGGACGGAACGGACGCGAAGGGGCACGCGGGTCTCGGGGCCGGGGACTCGGGTTGTTGCTGGGGTGGACGGACCTCCCCTAATTTAGGGCGCGCACCCCGCGCCCACCAATGACCGACTCCTTCCTCGACCCGCGACTGACCGAGCGGCGCAACCCGCGCACCGCCGGGATCGACCGCGCCTCCACCCTGGAGCTGGTGGACCTCATCAACGCCGAGGACCAGGCGGTCCCGGTGGCGGTGGGGCGGATGCGAGCGGAGATCGCCCGGACCATCGATCACATCGAGGCGGCCTTCCGTGCGGGAGGCCGCCTCTACTACATCGGCGCCGGCACGAGCGGGCGCCTGGGCGTGCTCGATGCCTCCGAGTGCCCGCCCACCTTCGGCACCGACCCGGAGCTGGTCACCGGCATCATCGCCGGGGGCTTCAAGGCCCTCGTCCGGTCGGTGGAGGGCGCGGAGGACGACCTCAACGCCGGCATCGCCGAGATGGATGCCCATCGGGTGCGGAATGTCGACGTGGTGGTCGGGATCGCGGCCAGCGGGTCCACGCCCTACGTGCGGGCCGCCCTCGGCCGCGCGCAAGCGCTGGGGGCGCGCACCGTGCTGGTGACCTGTGCCGAGCCACCGCAGGTGCTGCGCGACACCTGCGACGCGTGCATCGTGCTCCGGGTCGGCCCCGAGGTGGTGACCGGGTCCACCCGCATGAAGGCCGGCACGGCCACCAAGCTGGTGCTCAACATGCTCACCACCGGTGCCATGATCCGGATGGGCAAGACCTGGGGCAACCTGATGGTGGACCTCCGCGCCTGGAACGCCAAGCTGCAGGACCGCAGCGAGCGGATCCTCATGGAGGCCACCGGTGTCTCCCGGGACCGCGCCCGGGACCTGTTGCAGGGCGCCGAGGGCCGGGTGAAGCCGGCCATCGTGATGGAGCGCCGGGGCGTGGACCTGGCCGGGGCCCTGCAGCTGCTCGAGGCCCACCAGGGCCGGCTGCGCGAGATCGTTGGCGACCCTCCGGGAGTACCCACCCCATGACCGAACGCCCGACCCTCGCGGTAGGCCTGATGTCCGGCACCTCGCTCGATGGGGTGGACGCCGCCCTGGTGCGGTTCGAGGGCCCGACCCGCTGCCAGCTGCTCGGGTTCGAGACCCGGCCCTACAGTACCGCCGAGCGGGAGCAGCTCCTCGCGGCCATCGCCGCCGGGGGCGCCCGGGAGCTGGCGCTGCTGCACGTGCGGCTGTCGGAGTGGGCGGTGGAGGCGGTGGAGGGGGTGCTCGCCGAGACCCACACCCGCGCCTCGGACCTCGGATTCATCGCCATGCACGGCCAGACCATCTGGCACGAACCGCCGGCCGTGAGCTGGCAACTGGGCGAACCGGCCGTCCTGGCCGAGCGGTTCGGGGTGCGGGTGGTGAGCAACTTCCGCGCGCGCGACGTGGCCGCCGGCGGGCAGGGCGCGCCGCTGGTGCCGATGGCCGACAGCCTGCTGTTCGGGCACCCCGAGCACCCCCGCGTGCTGCTCAACCTGGGCGGCATGGCCAACCTCACCCTGGTGCCCCGCCGTTCCTCGGAAGAGGGGGTGCGGGCCTTCGACACCGGGCCGGGTGTGGCGCTCATCGATGCGGTGGCGCGGATGGTGGACCGCTCCCTCCGGTTCGATCACGACGGACGCCTGGCGCGTCAGGGGCGGGTCGACGAGGCCCTGCTCACGGCGCTCCTGACGGATCCCTTCTTTGCGCAGGCGCCACCCAAGAGCACCGGGCGGGAGCGGTTCGGCCTGGCGCTGGCCGAGCGGATCCACCGGGACGCCCCGGGGGCCGACGGGGTCCGCACCGCCGTGGAGCTGACGGCGCGGTCGGTGGCCGAAGCGCTCGCCCGGTGGGTGCCGGGCGCGCCGGAGGTCATCGGGTCGGGCGGTGGGATGCATCACCCGGTGCTGCGGGAACGGCTCGGTGCGCTGCTCGCCGAGCGTGGCCAGGCACTGGCGCTGTTCGACGACCTCTTCTTCGCCGGCGACGCCAAGGAAGCCGTGGCCTTCGCCCTGCTGGGCTACCTCACGATCCACGGCCAGCCCGGGAACATTCCCGCCGCCACCGGTGCCGCCGCGCCCAGGATCCTCGGGCAGGTCACGCCCGCATGACTCTGGCGCGCCTCGTGCTCCCGGCCCTGCGCTGGCGCCGGGAGACCGGATTCCACCACGAACACGAGGCGATCGATGCCGCCCTCGCGCTCGGCGTGGGCGGGTTCATCCTCTTCGGCGTGCCCGGGGCGCGCGCCGACGAGGTGGCGGCGCTCACCACCCGGATCCGGGAGCGGGCCGGGCGCCCGCTGTTGCTGGGGGCCGACCTGGAGCGCGGTGCCGGCCAGCAGGCGCGCGGCCTGACACCGGTGCCGCCCCCGGCCGCGCTGGCGAGCCTCGAGGATGAGGCGGCCATCGCCTGGGCGGGGCGCGTCACTGCGCGCGACGCGCGCGCCGTGGGCCTCAACTGGATCTTCGCCCCGGTGGCCGACCTCGACCTGGAGCCGGAGAACCCGATCGTGCAGACCCGCGCCTTCGGCGCGGACCCGGCACGCGTGGCCCGGCAGGTGGCGACCTGGATCTCCGCCTGCCAGGCCGAGGGAGTCCTGGCCTCTGCCAAGCACTATCCGGGGCACGGCCGCACCCGCCACGACTCGCACGACCGGCTGCCGACGGTCGATCTCCCGCTCGCTGAACTCGCCCGCACGGACCTGGTGCCGTTCGCCGCGGCCGTCGGCGCGGGCGTCGGCTCGGTGATGACCTGCCACGTGGCGTTTCCGCGCTGGGATCCCGCCGGGGTGCCCGCCACCCGATCCCCCGTGATCCTGGGGCATCTCCGCTCCGCCCTCGGCTTCGACGGCCTCGTGGTGACCGACGCCTTCATCATGGGCGGGGCACAGGCCGGCATCGGCGAGGCCGAGGCCGCCGTGGCGTCACTCGCCGCCGGGTGCGACATCCTGCTCTACCCGGGCGACCTGGCCGGCACCATCGCGGCGCTCGACCGCGCGGCGGCGGACGGGACCCTCCCGGCGGATCGGGTGGCCGGCGCGATGCGTCGCTACGGCGAGGCCCTCGCGCGGGTGGCGCACGCCCCGGGAACGGCCGGACCCGATCACGCCGGTGCGGCAGCGGTGGCCGCCCGGTTGCTGGAGGGGGGCATGCGCCGCGGCGCACCGCCCCCGCGGCTGGCCGGGGTCGAGCTGGCGGTGGTGGATGACGATGAGGGCGGGTGGTACGCGCCGGGCCCGAGCGACATCGTGCGCCGCACCCTGGCGGCGCGCGGGATCGTCGAGACCCACGGGGGGGCGCGGGTGGTGCTGGCCTTCGCCGAGCCGCGGGCGGCCAAGGGGCGCGCGGGCTTCGGACCCGAGGCGCGGGCACGGCTGTCGGAGCTGGTGCCCGGGGCGGCGCTGGTGGTGCTGTTTGCGCATCCCCGGCTGCTGGAGCAGGTCCCGGAGGGCAGCCCCGTGCTCGTGGCGTGGCACCGGCAGCCGCTCATGCAGCAGGCCGTCGCGGCGTGGATCGCGGGGCGGGTCGAGGCGGCGGGTCCGGCGGTGCGGCCCACGGGGTGAGCCGTGGCCCCGGGGAGCGCCGTGGTCAGGCGATGACGGGGCGGGTCCGCGGCGGCACCGGCGGCAGGGGGCCCCGGCGGGCAAGCGCCTCGGCGGCGGGCCCCGTGAGCGGCGGCCCGAGCATCAACTGCTCGAGTGGCACCGGCTCACCGATGGCGAACCCCTGGGCGTAGTCCACGCCCAGGGCCCGCAGCGTCTCGAGGGTATCGAGGTTCTCCACGCCCTCCGCCACCACCTTGAGCCGCATCACGTGCCCCACCCGGGTGATCGCCTCGACCATCGCATACTCCACCGCATCGGTCTCGATGTGGCGCAGGAAGGCGCCGGCGATCTTGAGCGCGTCCACCGGCAGGCTCTGCAGGTAGGCGAACGACGACATCCCGCTGCCGAAGTCGTCCAGCGCGAACCAGCAGCCGATCGCCTTGAGCTCGCGGATGAAGTGCGCCGCGAGCGCCAGGTTGGCGATGGCCGCGGTCTCGGTGATCTCGAAGCAGAGGGTCTCCGGCGGCAGCTGGTGGCGGGCCAGCATCTCGCGCACGTAGGCGAGCATGCTGGGGTCGCCGAGGGACGCGCCGGAGAGGTTGATCGAGGCGATCGGCACCGCCCCCTGGCGCATGGCCCGGTCGTAGAGGGCCAGCACCTCGCGCACCACCCAGCGGTCCACCGCCCCCATCAGGTTGTACCGTTCGGCCGCCGGGATGAACGCGCCCGGCGCGATGATCGACCCGTCCCGTTCGATCAGCCGCAGCAGCACCTCGAGCCGCGGCGGCTCGTTGGGGCGCGACACCAGGGGCGCGATCACCTGGCCGTAGAGCCGGAAGCGCTGTTCCTCGAGGGCACTGGTGATGCGGGAGACCCACTGCATCTCACCCTGCCGCACCGCCAGCAGTACGTCGTTGGGCTCGTAGAAGTGCACCCGGTTCCGCCCCCGCTCCTTGGCGGCGTAGCAGGCGGCGTCGGCGTCGCGCAGGATCGTGGCCAGGCTCTCGCTCTCGGCCGTGATGGGCACCACGCCGATGCTCACCCCGAGCGCGAAGGGCTTTCCCTCCCAGACGAAGCGGAACTCCTGGATGGTCTCGAGGAGGTCGTGCGCCACCCGCGCGGCCTGTCCCGGCGGGCAGTGCTCGAGCAGGACGCCGAACTCGTCCCCGCCCAGCCGCGCCAGGGTGTCGCGACGGCGGATCTTCCGGGTGAGCGCCTGGGCCAGTTGCCGCAGCAGTTCGTCGCCGGCCACGTGCCCGCAGGTGTCGTTGACCACCTTGAACTGGTCGAGGTCGAGGAAGCAGAGCGCGTGGGTCACCGCCTCCTGCTGGGCCCGGGTCAGGGCCCGTCCCACCCGGCGCTCGAACTCGTGCCGGTTGACCAGCCCGGTGAGGAAATCGTGGCTGGCCTGGTGGGCCAGCTGACGCGCCAGGCTGCGGGCACGGCTCACGTCGTGGAAGATGAACACCGCGCCCAGGATCTCGCCGTCGGCGCCGGCGATCGGGGCCGCGCTCTCGTCGATGGCGAACTCCCGGCCGTCCGGCCGGATCAGCAGCGAGAAGTTGGAGCGACCCACCACCCGGCGCTCGCGCAGCGCCGTTTCCACCGGGTTCTCCAGCGGCTCGCGGGTGGTCTCGTGCACCAGCACGATCTGGCCGGCGATCGCCTCGCCGACCAGCGACGCCGGGGGCTCGCCGAGCAGCTCCGCCGCCACCGGGTTCAGGTACTCGATCACCCCGTCGGCGTCGGTGCGGATGACCGCGTCGCCGATCGAGCCCAGGGTCACCTCCGCCCGTTCCTTCTCCTCCGACAGCCGCCGCTCCAGCTGCTTCCGGTCCGTGATGTCCCGCGCGAGGGTGGAGAAGAAGTCCACCACTCCCTGCTCGGTCCGATGGCAGATGATCACCTGGGACAGGGTGAGCTCCCGGCCATCGGCCATGAGCAGCGTGCTCTCCCCGCTCCAGGTGCCCCGGTCCTCCGCGGCCTGCCGGGCCTCGGGCCGCAGCAGCACCCGCGCGGCCAGCAGGGAGGCGTCCTCGGTGCCGCCCGCGCCCAGGAGCAGCCGGCGGCCGGCCTCGTTGAGGTAGAGCGGGGAGCCGCTGGCGTCGGCGAAGCAGACCGGGTCGGTGGTGGACTCGAGCACCGCGGCGAGGCGGTGCTGCAGCGCGGAGAGGGCAATGGCGCGGCGGCGGGCCAGCATCACGCTCGCGAGCACGGCCAGGAAGAGCAGCAGCGTGAGGCCCAGGGCCACCAGCAGTGCGCGGCGGGCGGTCTCGGCCACGTGGTAGGCCTGGGCCACCTCCGCCTCGACCGCCAGGCCGAGGCCGAGCTGGGGGTCCCACTCCCAGGCGCCGACGACGGTCCGGCCCTGGAAATCGCGATAGCCGTCGAGGTCGAGGTCGGCGCCCCGCTCCAGGGCTGCCCGCACCATCCGGGTGAGCTGCTGGGTCCCCGGCTCGACCAGTCGGTTGTCGCTGCTCCAGGGGGGCAGGCTCACGCTGCTGCCGAGGATCCGCCCGGTGCGGTCGAAGAAGTAGACCTGCCCGAGGCTCCGGTGATGGCTCTGGGCGGCGATCTGCTCCAGTTCCGCCCGGGCGGGCAGGGCGAGGCCGAGCACCGCCACCGGGAGTCCGTGGCCGTCACGGATCGGGGCCAGGGCGGCGACGGGACCGGCCTGGCCCGATTCGAGGAGGAAGGTGCTGAGGGTGGGCAGGCCATCGAGCGCGCGCTCGAAGGGCTCCTGCATGTTGGCGGGCAGGCGGCCCGGCAGCCCCGCTGGCCAGCGGGCGATGGTGCGCCCGTCGAGGTCGAGGATCCAGAAGCCCGGCAGGGAGTTGGCCCGGATCGCGGGGTCGAGCACCCGCTCGAGCTCGTGGGTGGCCGCGTCCGTCGGCCGCCCGCGATCGGCCGCGCTGACCAGGGCGGCCACGGCCTGGCCCAGCGCGCGGTCGGAGGCCAGCCCCGCCACCAGCACCTGCTGGCGGGTGACCCAGTGGTGGGTGGCCTCCCGCGCATTGGCGAGGACGGTCGTGAGGCCGGTCTGCACGGTGCTCCGCACCGCGCCGTTGATCCGGTCGAGGGTCCACCAGGTACCCGCCGCCGCGCCCGCCACGAACAGCACGATGCCCCCGAGCGCGGCGCTGCTCAGGAGCCGATCAAAGGTGGCGCGGAAAACGGCCGTCGATTTGGGGGGCATTCCGCTCATCATGTGAGCGGAGGGGGCGGAGGGGCGGTGACCCCCCTCACCCCGGGGGGTTATTCAGCGTCCGACAGCAGCCGCTGGGCGAACCGGACGGGCACCCCGTAGAGGATCCGGCCATTGCTGCCGGGTTGGCCGCCGTACAGGATGCCCACCACCACCCCGGTGCGGTCGAGGATCGGGCTGCCGCTCGAGCCCTGGGCTCCGTAACCGTCCAGCTGGACCAGGCTGGGCTGGACCCGGCTCACCGTGCCCAGGGTGACCGTCGAGGCCACTCCCACGGTGGTCCAGTCCCGCCCCCCGGCGAGGTCGAGGCCCAGCGGGAAGCCCAGCACCGCGGCGGGCTCGCCGGGTTCGAGCGCGCGGGTGCTGTCGGCGAGGGCCTTCACTACCGGGAAGCCGCGATGCACGCTGGCGCGCAGCAGCGCCAGGTCGGCGTCGGGCGAGACCTTCACCAGGTCGGCGCGGAAGTTCTGCCGGGTGCCCTCGAAGACCACCCCGATCCGGCTGGCGATCGTGCCGTTGGAATCGACCACCACATGCTTGTTGGTGATGAGGAGCCCGCCGGTCGGGTCCGAGCGGACCGCGAAGGCGGTCCCGGTCACCACCTGCCCGCCCGGGAACTCCACGAAGACCATGGCCATCGCGTCGCGGTTGGCGGCGGTCAGCGCCCGGGCGTCCATCGTGGCGGCCCCCGCCAGCGAGCGCTGCTGCCGGAGCGCTGCCTCGAGCCGCGTACGCAATTCGGCGATCTGCGCCTCGTCGTTGGGCGCCTCGGCGAGCAGCGCCCGCAGCTTCCCCGCTTCCGACTGGGCGGAATCCAGCGCCGCCCGGAGCCCCTCGCTGCCCTGCGAGAGCAGCGTGATCTGCTGCATCAGGCTGTCCACGGTGCCGAGCAGGAGCTGCCGCTGCGCCGCCAGCACCCGGTCGGTCTGCCGCACCTGCCAGAGGTAGGCCGCCGCCACCACCAGCAGCAGGGCGAACAGGCCGAGCGTGGTGTTGCGCAGCGACCTGGTCTGCCGCCGCACCTCCAGGCGGACCTTGGTCTGGGTGCCGGGGCCCGGGGTGCGTCGCGGGCTGCGCTGCTGCTCCGGCGAGAGCTTCGGCGGCGGCGGTGCGGCCGGGGGCTCCTGACTGCCGAACACCACCGTCCCCGGGGCCTTGGCCGCGGGGGGCTCCGGCGCCGCCGCAGCCCCGGTCCGGGGGGCGCCGATCACCGTGAACTCCACCCGGGGGCCGTTGGCGCCGAAGGTCAGCACGTCGCCGGAGGCGAGCACGTGCTCCCCCGAGAGCTTCCGGCCGTTCACCAGGGTGCCGTTGGTGCTTCCGAGGTCGCGCAGCACGTAGAACTCGCCCACCAGCGTCACGGCGGCATGGCGGCTGGAGACGTCAAGGTCCTTGTCGGCGTCGAAGCGGAGCTCGGACTGCGGGTGCCGGCCGATGCTGATGTGGGCCTGGCTGAAGATGTCGGTCTGGCCGGTGCGGGAGCCCGAGAGGAAGGTGAACTGGGCTTTCATCCGGGGCCCGTCAGCGGCTGCCGAAGGCGAGGTAGAGCGCGGCCGCGAGCGCCAGCAGCGCCAGCAGGCCCAGCATGGCGCGCCGGGGGGGCGCGGGCTGTTCGCTGATCGGCACGGGGGCCGGGCTGCCGGTGTAGACGGGCACCGGCTCGGTGGTGCTCTCCTCCTCCCGCAGCGGATAAACCTGGTGCCCCACCCCGGCGGCGCCGTCGGGCGGCGCCAGGCCGTCCCCGCCGAAGCGCGCGGCAATGGCCGTGATGTTGTCGGGCCCACCGCGTTCGTTGGCGAGGGTGATCAGGCGCGAGCACAGGTCCACCAGCTCGGGGCACTCACCGGCGATCTGGGCGATCTCCTCCTTCTTGACCTGCCCGGAGAGGCCGTCGGAGCAGAGCACCAGCAGGTCGCCCCGGCGCAGCGACTGGTAGGTGAGGTCCACCTTGACCCGCGGGTCGGGGCCCAGCGCCTGGAGGATGATATTGCGCCGCTCGCTCTGCTCGGCCTCTTCCTCGGTGAGTTCGCCGGCCTCGACCAGCCGCTGCATCAGCGACTGGTCCTTGGTGATCTGGGTGATGCCGCCGCTGCGCACCAGGTAGGCGCGGCTGTCACCCACCTGCGCCAGGTAGAGGTCGGCGCCGAAGACGCCCGCCACGGTGGCGGTGGTCCCCATGCCGCGCACCTCCGGGTGGTCCTTGGCGTGCTGGTGGATGCGGTTGTTGGCCAGCTCCACCGCTTCCTTCATGCGGTAGGCAAAGCGCTGGGCGCTCACCTCGCCGTCATCGGCCCAGACGCCCGACATGTGGCTGAACACCACGTCGGCAGCCATCCGGCTGGCCACCTCGCCCGCGGCGGCGCCCCCCATGCCGTCGGCCACCATGAACAGCGTGCCGCGGGCGCCGACATCGTGCTCGCGCACGTCGGGCTGGAGGCTGGCGACCTTGCGGGTCAGGTCCGCGACGAGGAAGGTGTCCTCGTTGTGGTCGCGGGTCTTCCCGACGTCGGTCTTGCCGAAGACGGAGATGTGGACGTTAGCCAAGGTGCCTCACATCTGGGCCCGCAGGGTTTTCCAGGATTGCTGTGACGGATCGAGCTCGATGGCGTTGTCGAGCCACTCCCGCGCCTTGTCGGCGTTGCCTTCCTTCAGGTATCCCTGCATCACGAGCCATGCGGCCTTGGCGCGCACCGGCCTGGCGATGCTCGTCGTGGCGAACACCTGCTGGCCCACGCGCCGGGCCTCGAGTCGCTTCGCGGGGTCGTCCTCGAACCCGATGTCGTCGAAGAAGCCGAGGACCTGCCGCTCCAGCGCGGCGTGGTCGGGCTGGGTCGGCGGGTCGGTCCGGGGGTTCGTCGTCCCGCCGGGGGTGGTGCCCGGCGTGGTCCGCCCGCCCGCGGGCCTGACGTTCCCCGGGTCGGCGGGTTTCGCGGTGTCGGGATGGCTGAGCGGCGTCACCGGGCCGGGATCGGTGCCGGCCGGCCGGCCGGTATCGGGCGGCACGGGCGTCTGGATGCTGAGCGGGACGCTGTCGCCGGTGCCGGTGCTGTCCGCTCCCCGGCCCAGCAGCGCGTCCTTGAACAGGTAGCCACCGCCCCCCAGCACGATCACGGCCGCCGCCACCGCGATCGGCACCATCGGCAGGCCCCCCTTGGCGGGTGGGGCGCTCGGGGCGCGGGCCCCGGCCACCTGGGTCGGCGGCGCCGCCTTGGGCGCACGCCCCGCCGCGGGATCGACGCGCGTGGCGGGGACGGCGGCCTTGAGGTCCTCCGGCTTGACCACCTGGGTGCCGGCCTCGACGTCGACCGCGCCCATCGAGTGGGTGGCCAGCGCCTTGACCTCGCGGGCGAACTCGCCGGCCGCGCGATAGCGCTGGTCGGGGTTCCGGGCCAGGGCCCGGTCGATCACCCGCTGGACCTCCGCCGGGAAGCGCACGTCGGGCCGCGCCACCGCCAGCGGCAGCGGATCGTCCGTCAGGCGCTTGATCATGGTCTCCTGCTGGCTATCGGCGGGGAAGGGACTCGCCCCCGTCAGCATCTTGTAGAAGACCAGGCCGAGGGAGTACAGGTCGCTCCGCCCGTCCACCGCGTCGCCCGCCAGCTGCTCCGGGCTCATGTATTCCGGGGTGCCCACCACGAAGCCGGTCTTGGTGACCTTCTGCGCCTTGCCGTCGTCCCCGCCGATGGCCTTGGCGATCCCGAAGTCCACCACCTTGACGGTGTCCTTGTCGCGGGCGGTGATCACCATGATGTTGTCGGGCTTGAGGTCGCGGTGCACGATGCCCAGGTCGTGGGCCACCTGCAGCGCCTCGGCCGTCTGGGTCACGATCGCCGCCGCGCGGGCCAGCGGCAGCGTCCCGGCGTCCTCCATCAGGCCGCTCAGGCTCTTCCCCTCGATGAACTCCATCGCCAGGTAGATGAGCCCGTCGGGCGTCTCGCCGAAGTCGTAGATGGCGCAGACGTTGGGGTGGCTGATCCGGCTCGCGTTCGCCGCCTCGCGGTTGAAGCGGCTGATGGCGTCCGGGTCGCTCATGGTCCCCGGCATCATGATCTTGATGGCGCAGCGACGGCCCATCTTCACGTGCTCGGCCAGGTAGACCTGGCCCATGCCGCCCTCGCCCAGCTTCTTGGTGATGTGATACCGCTCGGCGATCACCTGGCCCAGCAGGTCGCCGGCCGCCCCCGACTTCCGGAGCGGGGTGCCGTCCCGCTGGCAGAACAGCTGGTCGTCGGCGTACTCGGCGCCGCAGGTGGTGCAGACCTTCATGCGATCTCCGCGCGCAGCATCTGGTCCCCGACGAGCAGCCGGGCCCCGGGCGGCACCCGCCGCTCGCCCTTCACCGCGACGGCCACCCCATTCCGGCTCCCGGCGTCCACCAGCACGAAGTCGGCGTCCTCGCTCCGGATGAGCGCGTGCAGCGCGCTCATCGAGGAGTCATAGGGGAACTGCCAGTCGCCCTGTTCCCGCCCGATCCGTACCGAGCGCCCGGGGGAGAGCGTGAGGATGTCCCGCGCGCTGCCATCGCCCCGCACCTGCGCGAGGTTGGCGATGTCGGCCGCGGGGGTGAGGCTGCCCAGCCGGCGGGTGGCGTCCTGCTCGGGGGGCCGCGGGCCGGGATAGCCGAGCCGGCGATAGCGGAGGATCTGGCTGCCGAGGAGGATCAGGTCACCGTCGGTCAGCTTGTGCGGCTCCTCGAGGTAGAGCCAGGTGCCGTTCTTGCTGCCGAGGTCGCGCAGGGTCAGGATGCCGTCGAGGAACAGGAACTGCGCGTGCAGCGGGGAGAGGTAGTCGTCATCGGGGAAGTTGATGTCGGCCCCCTGCCGCCCGAGCGTGGTGACCGCGTTCATCAGCGCGAAGCGCTGGGCCACCTGCCCGCCGCGATCGAGCAGCGCCAGCTGCGGCGCCGTGGCCGGAGCCTTGGCATTGCCGGGGGTCGGCACCAGCGGCTGCGGGCCGGTGTTGCCGAAGGCCGCCCCGCAGGCGGGACAGAACTTGGAGCCCTGTTCGTTGAGGCGCCCGCACCGGGTGCAGGCGTGGGCCGCCCGGGCCTGCGTCAGGCGGGTGCCGCATTGCCCGCAGAACGGCAGATCGGCCGCAACCCCGGCGTTGCAGCTCGGGCACTTGAGACCGGGGCCGCCCGCCGGGCCACGGGACACCTCGGGTGCCGGGGGCGACATTACGCCACTCCCCCGGAACGGGGCGCGGCGAACCGCCGACCGACAGACGCCAGGCGCTTGGTGATGGCGCATTCCTCGGACAAGGGCAGTACACGGAAGGGCTCTGTCAGCAATCTAGGATTGCCCGGGTGGAGCGTCAACGGACGATCTGCCCTAAGTCGCGGTGGCTGTGTACCTTGCAGACCATGGCCTCCCCGCGCCACCGGCGTCGCGTCCTTCCCCTCCTGCTGCTGGCTGGCTGCAGCCACCTTCCGGCGCCGACCGGCCCCGTCCCGGGCACCCTCCCGCCGGTGCCGGAAGCCCATGGTCCGCTCGACCTCCGGGTGGTCTACCCCGGTCCCAACGACCTGGTGGAGGCGCGGGACTCGACCTTCCTCTTCGGGAGCCTGGGTGATGGCCGCGCCGCCCTCACCGTCAACGGTTCACCCGTCCGGGTGTGGCCGAACGGGGCGTGGCTGGCGTGGGTGCCGGTCCCGCCCGAGTCGGTCACCACGTTCGGTCTCGAGGCCTCCGCGGCCGGAGACACCATCCGGCTCGAGCTGCCGATCCGGCGCCCGGTGCGGTATCGGGCCCCGGCGGCCCCGGTCTGGGTCGACAGCACCAGCTTCAGCCCGGCGAGTCGCGCCTGGTGGCCGGCCGACGAATACCTGCCGGTCAGCCTCCGGGCGGCGGACGGCTCCGAGGTCCGGCTGGTCCTGCCGGACGGGTCCGTGGTCCCGCTCGCCCCCGACCACGCTCCCGGAGAGGTGGCGTGGGGCATCCGGGCCTTTGACCGCGACACCGTGCGCCTGGCGCAGCCGCCCCAGGCCGACCGGTACGTGGGGATGCTGCGCGGCCGCGCCATCGGGCCCTCGCCGGGGGCGGTGCTGGACGGCGCCGGGGCGGGGTGTTGCCTGGCCGAGGGGCCGGTGATCGTCGAGGCCATCCGGGGCGCCGACACCGCGCGGGCCCGGTGGCCGCTCCGGCTGGCGCTCCTCGACAGCCTGCCCCTGGTGGCGGAGCTCGACGATGACACGGCGGGGCGGGGCGGCACCGACAGCCTGACCGTGGGGCGGGCACGACCGGGCGCCACCTACCACTGGTTCTTCCCCACCGGCACCCGCGGCGTGGTCACCGGCCGCCTGGGCGACGACCTGCGGCTGCGGCTCTCGCGCGGGCAGGAGGCCTGGGTGCCCGCCGCCGACGTGGTCGGATTGCCCGCGGGGACGCCGGCGGTGCGCGCCACCGCGCTGTCGCTGACCGCCACGCCGCGCCCCGACCGGGTGGTGCTGCGCGTCCCCCTCACCGCCCGGGTGCCGTTCCGGCTGGAGGAGGAGCGGGGCCGCCTGACACTGCGGCTCTACAACGCGGTCAGCGACATCAACTGGACCCGCTACGGCCCCGGCGACCCGTGGCTGCGCGAGGTGCGCTGGCTGCAGGCGGGCTCGGACGAAGTGACGATCACGCTCGACGTCGCCGGCACCCTCTGGGGGTATCGCACCCGGTGGAGCCGCAACGACCTCCTGCTCGAGCTGCGACGGCCGCCGCCGGTGGACCCGCGCCAGCCGCTGCGGGGCCGGCGGATCGTGGTCGATCCCGGGCATCCGCCCGCCGGCGCCACCGGGCCCACCGGGCTCCGTGAGGCGGAAGCGAACCTGGCGGTGTCGCTGGAGCTGGCGCGCCTGCTCGAGGCCGAGGGTGCCCTCGTGGTGCTCACTCGGCGCACCGATGCTGCGCTCGATCTCGGCGCCCGCCTCCGCCTGGCCGACTCGGTCGACGCGGAGGTCCTCGTCTCCATCCACAACAACGCCCTGCCCGACGGGGTGAATCCCTTCACCAACAACGGGTCGAGTGTCTTCTACAATCACCCGCGCAGCCTGCCGCTCGCCGCGGACCTCCAGGCGGCGCTGGTGCGCAACCTCGGGCTGCGCGATCTTGGCGTGGCCCGCGGCGACCTGGCGCTCACCCGGGCGACCTGGATGCCCG
This sequence comes from Gemmatimonadales bacterium, assembly GCA_046327715.1. Lineage (GTDB taxonomy): Bacteria > Gemmatimonadota > Gemmatimonadetes > Gemmatimonadales > GWC2-71-9 > JADJOM01. Next base: position 188,850 of record JAXLXY010000001.1, on the reverse strand, counting down.
CGGTGCTCACCGAGGGTCTCTTCATGATGATGCCGGAGCAGGAGGCGGCGCTGCGCAGCCCATGGGGGCAGCGGGCCTATGCCCGGGCCGTGCACGACGGGCTCGTCGCCTTCCTGAAACATGTGGCGACCGGGCCGGGGGCCGACGTCCCCTAGCCCGAGAGCCGTGCCGCCTGATCGTGGTTCCTGTCCAGCCCAGAGACTGATGCCGACTCGCCGCGTCCTCGCCGTCCTCTGCTTCGTTGCGGGCGCCCTCCCGGGCGCCGCGCGCCTCGCCGCCCAGTCGCCCGAGGACCGGACCGCGATCGAGCAGTTCCGCGACTCGCTGGACACCGTGGCCGACAGCGTCCCGGTCATCGCGCTGGAGCAGCGGATGATTGCCGCCGCCCGGACCGACCGGAACAACGCGATGCGCCACCTGCAGCTCGGGTTCGTGGCCCTGCGACTCGGGGAACTGGGCAGCAAGACCCGGTTCGAGGATGCCGCCGGCGAGTTCCAGTGGGCCACGGAGCTGCAGCCCGACTGGCCCTGGGCGTGGTACGGCCTCGGCATCGCGGAGGATCGCGTGGGCGACAGCGAGATCGCCCTGGTCTCCGGGCTGCAGGCCATGTTCGGCAAGGACCACCTGACCCGCGCCGCCAACGCCTACGCCCGCTCGATCCAGGCCGACCCCTCGTTCGTGCGCGGGCTGGTGGAGCTCGCCGCAACCGCCCTGCGCCAGCGCATCAACGTGAAGACCGCGCTCGCCCGCGAGGCGCTGCGCCAGGCGGCGGCCACCAGCGCCGCGGCCAACCCCGAGGTGCTCCTCTTCCGCGGCCGGCTGGAGCGCGAGGTCGGCGACGTCGACTCCGCCCGCGTGGCCTTCCAGGGCTACCTCGACCGGGGCGGCAATGAGGGCCTGGGGCTGCTGGAGATGGCCCGCACGGAGTTCCTGGCTGGCCAGCTCGTCGGCCAGCGGCCGTACTACCAGGGCGCCGTCCTCGACGACCCCGCCTCCGTGCGGGAATACCGCACCGACCTCGCGCTGGTGGCCAACGACAGCGCGCTCGCGGAGTACGATGTCAGCTCCGGCGCCCGCCGGGTGGCGTTCCTGCGGCGGTTCTGGAGCCAGCGGGACCGGGCCGAGCTGCTCGCCGACGGTGAGCGGCTGCGGGAGCACTATCGCCGCCTCTACTATGCCAAGCGCACCTTCCGGCTGGTCTCCACCAACCGGCACTACGACATCGTGGAGCGCTTCCGCAGCGGCTCCCGCGACTATGATGACCGCGGCATCATCTACATCCGGCACGGTGAGCCCACGCGGCGCGCCACCTACAGCGCCCCCGGCGTGCAGCTCAACGAGTCGTGGATGTACGAACGGGCCGACGGGAGCATGGTGTTCCACTTCCTGGCCCGCGAGGACGTGCAGGACTACAAGCTGGTGGAGAGTCTCTTCGACGTCCTCGGGTTCAGCGATGCGCTGGCCCTGCGCGGCGACCGCGACAATACCGCCTCCGGCCGGGTCAACGAGCTGCTGCTGACGCGCGACCGCCTCGACCCGGTGTATGGGCGCCTGATGCAGGCGGGCAGCGCGGGCTCCCAGCGCTACCTCACGGAGGAGCGCCAGCTGGGCCGGCGCAGCATCGACCGCGGCACGCGGACCGACAGCTACGAGCTCAGCTACGCGCGCAAGCTGCGGCTGATGACCGACGTGGTCGTGGCCGGTCAGGATTCGACCGGCAGCCTGCTGCATGTGTCGTACGCGATCCCCGGATCGGCACTCAAGGCCGTGCCGTCCGACCGGGGGCACCTCTATCCGGTCCGGGTCCGGCTCAGCGTGGTGGACCGCACCGGCCGGCCCGTCGTGGCGGTCGACAGCACCCGATACTTCCTCAACTCCGTGCCAGTGCCCGAGAAGGAGCACCTGGTCGGCGAACTCCGGGTGCCGGTCCTCCCGGGGCGGCTCACCTACCGGCTGGCGGTGGAACAGGGCAGTGACAACGGTGTCGTGCTGGCGGCGGATACCATCACCGCCGGCGACTTCTCCGGCCGGACCTTCGCCCTGAGCGGCGTTGTGCTCGGGAGCCGGGCCACCAACGTGACCTGGCGCCCCGTGCCGAACGACACCGTCTGGTTCAACCCACTGCGGCGCTACAGCCGGGCGGGGGCCATGCAGGTCTACTATGAGGTGTACGGCCTCCCCGCCGGCGCCCCGTTCAGCACCGAGGTGATGGTGCTCAAGCAGGGCGGGGGCGGCTTCCTCGGCCTCTTCGGGTCCCGGAAGCCCGCCATCCGCCTGGGCTTCCAGGACCAGGCCGAGGGCCCGGCCACCCGGCTCAGTCGGGCGGTGACCCTCGACCGCCTCTCGCCCGGGAAGTACGAGCTCCTCCTGGTGGTGAAGGACGCCACCGGCGAGGCCCGCCAGAGCCGTGCGGCCTTCGAGGTCATACCCTAACTCTAGAACTTCAAAGCACTTGACTCGCCGCGCCGGTCCCCTCTAGGTTCGGCCATGTTCTGTTCACGGTGCGGAACGGAGGTCGAGAAGCCCACGCAGTTCTGCCCCACCTGCGGCCTCGACCTGCGGGTGTCGACCCCGGTCCAGGCGATCGCCACCGGCGACGTCACCGAGCTCGACATCGTCCGCGAGGCCCTGGCCGAGGAGTATGAGCTCCTCGAGGAGCTGGGACGCGGCGGCATGGCGATCGTCTATCGCGCCATGGACAAGCACCTGGAACGCGAAGTCGCCATCAAGGTCCTCCCCTTCTCGCTCGCCTTCGACGCCGAGTTCGTCGAGCGCTTCACGCGGGAAGCCCGCACCTCCGCTCAGCTAGAACACCCCAACATCATCCCGATCTACCGCGTCGGCAAAACCGGCCGGGTGATTCACTTCGTGATGAAGTTCCTGCGCGGGGGCTCGCTCTCCCGCGTGCTCGCCGAGCGCAAGAAGCTCAACCCGCCGGAGATCCGGAAGCTGCTCGCCGACGTGGGCAGCGCGCTGGGCTACGCCCACAAGCGGGGCATCGTCCATCGCGACATCAAGCCCGACAACATCATGTTCGACGAGTTCGGGCAGTGCGTGGTGACCGACTTCGGCATCGCGAAGGCCGGGAGCGGTTCCAAGCTCACGGGCACGGGCATGTCGATCGGCACCCCGCACTACATGAGCCCGGAACAGGCGCGCGCGCAGAGCACCGACGGGCGCAGCGACCTGTACAGCCTGGGCGTCCTCGCCTACCAGGCGCTCGTGGGCGAGGTGCCGTACGACGGCGAGGACAGCTTTTCGATCGGCTACAAGCACATCATGGAGCCGATCCCGGTGCCGCTGCTCGACACGGTCGAGGAGCGGCGGCTGTTCGAGATCATCAAGCGGCTCATCGCCAAGGACCCCTTCGACCGGTTCCAGGACGCCGAGGGGCTGCTCAAGGCGCTGGAGGGGCAGCCGCGGGAGTCGGTGATGCAGCGGCGCGTCTCGGCCGCGCAGGCCATCCTCTCGGTGCAGTCCACGGCGCCGCTCTCCGCCGCCTCGGTGCCGCTCAACCCCGTCTCGGCCTCGGGCTCCAATCCCGCGCAACCGCGGCGGCCCTCCGACTCGGTGATGCTCCCCGGGGAGGCCCGGCGGCCGGTGATGCGCCGGTCGGTGGTGGCCCAGGAACCGCCGCCGGTCAGCTGGGTGCCCTGGGCGCTCGCCGGGCTCCTGATCCTGGGCTTCATCCTCGGTGGATTGTGGCTGTACCGCGCGGGCGTCCTGGGGGGCCCGGTGCGGCCCGACAGCGTCCCGGCCGCGGTGCCGGCCGACTCGCTCCAGCCCGGCGGCGACTCCCTCGACGATGCCGGCACCACCGAACCCGGCCGCTTCGGCGACCCGGACCCCGGCGATACCCCGATCAGCCGCCCGGCTGCGGCGCAGGCCGCCCCGGATCGGCCTCCGGCCCCGGCCACGGGCGACAGCGGGACCCTGCAGTTCACCCCGCTCCCCTCCGGGACCGCTCTCTACATCGACTCGCGGGTCGAGACTCGGGTCGGCTCGGGGATCCGCCTGCCGGTGGGGTGGCATGAGATCGGGATCTCGGCCCCCGGCTTCGCGCTCTACATTGATAGTGTCCGGATCGAAGCGGGACGCGTGGTCACCCTCTCGCCCAACCTGAGCGCCACCAACTCGCCGGCCCCTCCGGCGGGTTCCGCCGAGGAGTTGCGCCGGCGGGCCCTGGCGCGGCTCGATTGCGACAATCCTTCGGCCGCGAACCGGTTCGGTCAGGCCTGTTACGACTCGCGCCCCCAGCCGCTCGGTCCACTCCGGGTGGCGGTTCCGGCGGGCATTCGCGGGACCCCGAGTCCGGTGATTCTGATCGTGAAAGTGTCGCGACAGGGCCGGACGCTTGCGATCCGGACCCGGCAGCGCTCCAGCGATGACCGCTTCACCGCGGCCGTGGAGTCGTACGCCCAGTCCATGCAGTGGACGCCCGCGATGCGCGAAGGCCAGCCGGTGGACGGCTGGACCCAGGCGCCCTTCCAGCCCGATATCCCATGACGACGCCACGGATTCACCCCACGGCCTTCGTCGCGCCCACCGCCGCCGTGATGGGCGACGTGGAGTTGGGCGAAGAGGCCAGCGTCTGGTACGGCGCGGTGCTCCGGGGCGACACGGATCGCATCCAGGTCGGCGCCCGGACCAATCTCCAGGATGGGACGATCATCCACGTGGACGAGGGGGTCCCCTGCCGGGTGGGGGAGCGGGTGGGCGTGGGGCACCGGGTGATCCTGCACGGCTGTACTGTCGAGGATGACTGCCTGATCGGCATGGGCAGCATCATCCTGAACGGGGCGGTGGTGGGGCGGGGGAGCTTCGTCGGGGCCGGGGCGCTGATCCCGGAAGGGATGGAGGTGCCGCCGGGGATGCTGGTGATGGGGATGCCGGCGCGGATCGTCCGCCCGGTGGACGAGCGGCTCGCCACGCGGATCGCGCAGACGTGGGAGCATTACGTGGCGCAGGCGCGGCGGCATCGCTCTGGTTCTTTTCCACTTGTCAAGTGAGGACGACGGCCGCGGAGCATGCGGGCGGGTGCTCTCGGAATGCCGGGGTCGAGGTTCGTGGCACCTTTGTGATGTGAAAAGCAGTTTTCCGCGTGATTGCGTGGGTTTCCCGCGTATTGTCGTTGGGCCCCTCCGTTTCTACTTTTGACTCCCCCGTAGTTGACGATTCCGTGATCCAACAACGGCTGTTTGGTGACACCTCTCGCCCCGACCGCAGGGACCGCCATGGCGATTTCCAACGATTCCAAGCATGTGCTCGACCTCTCCGCCAACGCCATCACGGTGCTGGAAAAGCGCTACCTGATCAAGGATGACCAGGGCAAGCCCACCGAATCGTCGCCCGACCTCTTCTGGCGTGTCGCCCGCACCATCGCGGAGCCGGATCGCAAGTACGGCGCCTCCGCCGGGGCCGTGGAGGCCCTGGCCGAGGCGTTCTTCGGCCTGATGGCCCATCGCATGTTCATGCCGAACAGCCCCACCCTCATGAACGCCGGCCGGCCGCTGGGGCAGCTCTCGGCCTGCTTCGTGCTCCCGGTGGAAGACGCGCTGTCGAACGGCCGCAGCGGCATCTATGACACCCTGCGCTCCATGGCCCTGGTGCACCAGTCCGGCGGCGGCACCGGCTTCTCGTTCTCGCGGCTGCGGCCCAAGAACGACATCGTCCGCTCCACCATGGGCGTGGCCAGCGGGCCGGTGTCGTTCATGAGCCTCTATGATGCCTCCACCGATGTCGTCAAGCAGGGTGGCACCCGCCGGGGCGCCAACATGGGGATCCTCCGGGTCGACCACCCGGACATCATGGATTTCATCACCTGCAAGGACGACATCACCAAGATCACCAACTTCAACATCTCCGTCGCCGTCACCGACGCCTTCATGGCCGCGGTCGAGGTCGATGGCGAGTACGACCTGATCCACCCCAAGACCCGGCAGGTGGTCGGGAAGCTCAAGGCCCGCGAGGTCTGGAGCCGGATCATCCACGGCGCCTGGAAGACCGGCGAGCCGGGGGTGTTCTTCGTCGACCGCGCCAACCAGTACAACCCGGTGCCGCACCTCGGCGCCTACGAGGCCACCAACCCCTGCGGCGAGCAGCCCCTGCTCCCGTATGACGTCTGCAACCTCGGCTCGATCAACGTCGGCTACTTCGTGAAGGACGGCCAGGTCGACTGGGAGCACCTGCGCCAGGCGATCCACCTCTCGACCCACTTCCTCGAGAACGTGATCGACGCCAACAACTACCCGCTCCCCGAGATCGACGACCTCTCCAAGCGGATCCGCCGCATCGGCCTCGGCATCATGGGCCTGGCCGACCTGCTGATCCGCCTCGGCATCCCGTACGACAGCGACGAGGGCGTGGAGATGGGCCGCCGGATCATGGCCTTCCTCGATGAGGAGGCCAAGGTCGAGTCGGAGCGGCTGGCCAGCCAGCGCGGCGTCTTCCCGGAATGGGAGAAGAGCATCTGGGGCCCCGACGCCACCTGCGGCCGCGACACCCAGGGCAAGCGGGTCCGTCCCATGCGCCGCCTGCGCAACTGCAACGTCACCACCGTGGCGCCCACGGGCACCATCTCGATCATCGCCGGCTGCAGCTCCGGCATCGAGCCGCTGTTCGCCGTGGCCTTCATGCGCAACCAGGCCGGCGTCCTGATGCCGGACGTCAACGAGGACTTCGTCGCCATCGCCCAGCGCGAGGGGTGGTATTCCGAGGCCCTCATGAAGCAGATCGCCGAGGCCGGCACCATCCACCTGCCCGAGGTGCCGGAGAAGTGGCAGCGGGTGTTCGCCACGGCCAACGAGATCAAGCCGGAGTGGCACATCCGGATGCAGGCCGCGTTCCAGGCCCACAACGACAGCGCCATCTCCAAGACCTGCAACTTCGCCAACGACGCCACCGAGGAGTACGTCGAGGAGATCTACCGCCTCGCCTTCTCGCTCGGCTGCAAGGGCGTCACCGTCTACCGCGACGGCAGCCGCGACATGCAGGTGCTCTCCACCGGCTCCACCGCCAAGAAGGTTGCCGAGCAGGCCACCAGCTCCGGCAAGGCGGAGGCCCGCGCCGACCTCGACATGTCGGGAAGCACCGAGGCACCGGCCCGCGCCGACGCCGCCGACCTCCATGGCGAGATCGCCGAGATCCGCGCCGAGAACGAGCGGCTCCGCCGCATGGTCCTCGACCTCGAGGCCGAGAACCTGCAGCGGCGCCAGAAGCGCTCCCGGCCCGAGATGCTCCGCGGCATCACCAGGCGCGTCGAGACCCCCCTCGGCACCCTCTACGTCACCATCACCGAGGACGACCGGGGACAGCCCTTCGAGGTCTTCATGAGCCTCGGCAAGGCCGGCGGGGCCATCATGGCCGACGTCGAGGCGATGGGACGCCTCATCAGCCTGGCGCTCCGTTCCGGGATCCCGCTCAAGGAGATCCACCGGCAGATCCGCGGCATCAGCTCCGACCGCGCCATCGGGCTCGGCCCCAACAAGGTCCTCTCAGTGCCGGATGCCGTCGGCATCGCCATCGAGAAGTGGATGCAGGAGAAGGCGGGCATCCAGCAGGAGCTGCTGCCCACCAGCGGCCAGCCGGCCGCCCTGCCGCCCACCTCGCTGGTGCCCACCGTCGCCCAGGTGCAGAAGTCGGTGGCTCCGGGCGGGGAACAGCTGCACTCGGTTCACCAGCAGCCGGTGCTGACCGGCGCCTGTCCCGATTGTGGCTCGCAGCTGGAATTCGCCGAGGGCTGCATGAAGTGCCACGTGTGCGGGTTCTCCGAGTGCGGCTGAGCTAGGCCGTTCCGTCGCGGCCCCAGGCTGCGCGGTGCCCGGGGGGATGTGCCAGTCGGGGCTGGCCATCCCCCCTTGGCATGTCCCCCCGTCGCCGCGCCGGCTGCGGGGTGGCAGATTGCAGCGGCGGACCAGATCCGGCCGGCCCCTCTTCCCAGGAGCGTCCATGGACTACCCCCGCGAGTACCTCCCGGTCGACGGGCTGCCCCGCGCGGCGAGCCCGCTGCTGCAGCACCTGCTCGACACCTACCTTTCCGAGACCAACAAGACCGCCGCGGTCTGGGCCGAGCTCCGCGACCACCAGCTGGGATTCCGGCCGCACGCACGCAGCAGCACGGTCGGCGAGATCCTCAAGCACCAGATCCTCTCCGAGCGGCGGTTCTTTGCCGAGTTCATCGGGCTTCCGGAGCCGCCGGCCGCCGACCTGCTCCCGGCGGGCGAGCCGACCGTGGCGGCCTACATCGAGCGGTACGTGGCGCTGGCCCGGCCGCGCCTGGCGGCGCTCGCCGACCGGGACGAGGCGTTCTGGCTGGGCCATGTTCCGTTCTTCGACGTGACGCGCGAGCGGATCTGGGTGTTCTGGCGCCGGGTGCTCCACACCGCGCACCATCGGGCGCAGGTGGGGGTCTTCCTCCGGCTGCTGGAGGACCGTGTGCCACCCACCTATGGCCCGACGGCCGACGTGACCTGGGCGGGGGCCGACCCGACCCGCACGGTGGCGGCAGCCGAACGCAGGCAGTAGCTTGGCACTCGATGCAGGTACCCGGCGACACACCTTTTCCGAGGTTCGTGCCATGTCCGACCAGTCGGGCGAACTCGCCCCGATCAAGCCCGAGCGCATCGCGCAGGAGCTGGCCAAGTTCCACGCCGATCGCCAGAGCGGGAACTTCAAGACTCCCGTGCTCGACCAGAAGTTCGCCCGGATCGTCCAGGAGCTGCGGGCGCGCCGGATCGATGGCACCCGCGACGAGGTCCGGGCCGCCCTCAAGCCGCTGGTCGACAACGGCTCCATCTCCGCCGGCGAGTGCGACCGGCTGCTCACCCAGCTGGGCATGGGATGAGGCCCGGCACGGCCTGATGGTTCCCGCCCGCGCTGTCAGGAAGACCGTCCCCCGCCGGGACGGTCTCTTGTTCCGGGGAGGCTGACCGTGCGGGCCCTCCCGCTCGGCCCCGGCCTGCCCCCCGTCTCGGTCATCGGGTACGGGGGGATGCATCTCTCCATCACCGACCGCCCGCCGGAGGCCCAGGGGATCCGGGTGATCCATGCCGCGCTGGATGCCGGGATGACCCTGATCGATACCGCCAACGCCTACTGCCTCGACGCGGCCGACACCGGCCACAACGAGCGGCTGATTGCCCGCGCGCTTCGGGAGTGGCCGGGGCCGCGCGAGCGGATCGTGGTGGCCACGAAGGGCGGGATTGTCCGGGGCGGGGGGCGCTGGGATCGCGACGGCCGCCCGGCGAGTCTCGCCGCCGCCTGTGAGGCCAGCCTCAAGGCCCTCGGCGTGGAGCAGATCGCCCTGTACCAGTTCCACGCCCCGGATCCTGCGGTACCGTTCGAGGAGAGCGTGGGCGCCCTGGTGGACCTCCAGCGCGCCGGGAAGATCCGCTGGATCGGGCTCTCCAACGTGTCGGTGGAGCAGATCCGCCGGGCCGAGGCGCTGGGGCCGATCGCCACCGTCCAGAACCGACTCAATCCCTACTTCCGGGAGGCGCTCGCCGACGGCGTGGTGCGCCACTGCGGGGAGCGGGGCATCGGCTTCCTGGCCTATTCCCCGACCGGAGGGGGGCGGCTTACCCGGAAGCTCCCGGCCCACCCGGTGCTGGCCGCCATGGCCGCGCGGCGCGGGGTCACCGCCCACCAGCTCTGCCTCGCCTGGGTGCTCGCGCAGGGACCGAGCGTCCTCGCGATCCCGAGCGCCCGGAAGACGGAGCACGCCATGGACAGCGCCGCGGCCGGCTCCCTCGACCTCGGGCCCGAGGAGCTGTCCGCGATCAGCGCCGCCCCCTTCGACCGCACCTGACCTCCTCGCTCACCTGATTCCGGGGCCCGGTCCCGGGATATATTTCCCGCCATGTCCTACGCCAAGCGCCGGTTGACCGCCACCGCCATGGTCGGCGATGTCCCCGTGGGGAGCGCGCACCCGATCGTGGTGCAGTCCATGACCAACACCGATACGGCCGACGTGGCGGGGACGATCCGTCAGGTCACGGCGCTCGCACAGGCCGGCAGCCAGCTGGTGCGGGTCACGGTGAACAACGAGGAGGCGGCCGCGGCGGTGCCCCGCATCGTCGAGGGCCTGGAGCGGGCCGGGGTGCGCGTTCCGATCATCGGGGACTTCCACTACAACGGGCACCTGCTGCTCACCCGCCATCCGGACTGCGCCCGCGCCCTCGCCAAGTACCGGATCAACCCGGGGAACGTGGGGGGCAAGCGGGCCGACGAGAACTTCCGGGCCATCATCGAGGTGGCGCTGGCGCATGGCAAACCGGTGCGGATCGGGGTCAACTGGGGTTCGCTCGACCAGATCCTGCTCACCGAACTCATGGACGCCAACGCCCGGCTTCCCGAGCCGCGCGATGTCCGCGACGTGATGCTCGACGCCATGCTCGAGAGCGCGCTGCGATCCGCCGCCCACGCGGAGGCCCTGGGCATGGGGCACGACCGCATCATCCTGAGCGCGAAGGTGTCCGGCGTGCAGGACCTCGTGGATGTCTACCGCATGCTGGCGGCGCGGTGCGACTACCCGCTGCACCTCGGGCTCACCGAGGCCGGGATGGGGGCCAAGGGCATCGTGGCGAGTGCCGCGGGGCTCGCCATCCTGCTGCAGGAGGGCATCGGCGACACCATCCGGGTCTCGCTTACGCCCCGGCCCGGCGGCGACCGCACCGAGGAGGTGCTGGTGGCCCAGCAGATTCTCCAGTCGCTGGGGCTCCGCAGCTTCACACCCCAGGTGACCGCGTGCCCGGGATGCGGGCGGACGACCAGCACCTTCTTCCAGCAGATGGCCGAGGACATCCAGGGGTACCTCAAGGAGCGGATGCCGGAGTGGCGGGCGCAGTATCCCGGGGTCGAGGAACTCAAGCTGGCGGTGATGGGCTGCGTGGTGAACGGGCCCGGCGAGTCCAAGCACGCCAACATCGGCATCTCGCTGCCGGGGACGTTCGAGGAGCCGAAGGCGCCCGTGTACGTGGACGGCCGGCTGATGGTCACCCTCAAGGGAGACACGATCGTCGCCGACTTCCTGCGGATCCTCGATGAATACGTGGACACCCGGTATGGCGCTGCCGCTCGATCAGGTCCTGCGTGAGCAGCCGGTGACCGGCCTGGCCCTCATGTTCGGGGCCGGCCTGGTCACCAGCCTCACGCCCTGCGTCTATCCCATGATCCCGATCGTGGCGGGCGTGCTGGGAGGTGCCGGGACCACGGGCCGGGGCTGGAAACGGACCGCCGTCCACACCGCGATCTACATCCTCGGCGTGGCGCTCGTCTATGCCTCCCTCGGGCTCCTCGCCGGGCTCACCGGTTCACTCTTCGGGGCGGTGAGCTCGAACCGCTGGGCCTACTTTGCCATCGGCAACCTGCTGCTGCTGTTCGGGCTGGCGATGTTCGACGTCTTCCCCCTTGCCGCGCCCCAGCGGCTGCTGGCGTGGGCCAGCCGTTTCGGCGGCGGGTCGCCCGGGGGGGTGTTCGCCATGGGCGCCACCTCGGGACTCGTGGCCGCGCCCTGCGGGGCGCCGGCCTTCGCGGCCGCCCTGACCTTCGTGACCGCCACCGGCAGCGCCGTGTGGGGTTTCCTCTACCTGTTCGTCTTTTCCCTCGGGATGACGGCGCTCCTCGCGGTGGTGGGGCTGGTGGCCGGGGCGGGGGCGGCCCTGCCACGCAGCGGACGGTGGACGGGGTGGATCAAGCGGGGGGCCGGCGTGGTGCTGCTGGGGATGGCGGAGTACTACTTCATCCAGATGGGAAAGGTCTCCTGATGCGTCGCCCGATTTTCGCCGGCGGGGTCGCCGCCGCGCTGCTGCTGGCCGCCCCGCTCACGGGGCAGGGGGAGTCGGGGATTCCCGTGGGGTCCCGGGCGCCTGTGGTCAGCGTGAACGACCTGGACGGGAAGGCCGTGGACCTCGGCCAGTGGGTCGGGAAGAAGCCTGTCCTGATCGAGTTCTGGGCCACGTGGTGCTCCAACTGCGAGGAACTGCTGCCTCGTTTCGTGGAGGCCCATCGTCAGTTCGGCGATCGGGTGGAGTTCCTGGGGGTCAACGTGACGGTGAACCAGACTCCCGAGCGGGTACGACGTTACCTTGCCCAGCATGCGGTGCCATTCCGCATCCTGTATGATGACCGGGGCACCAGCACCCGAGCCTACCAGGCCCCGGCCACCTCGTTCGTCGTGATTCTCGACGCGGCCGGCCAGGTGGTCTACACCGGGGTCGGGGCCGACCAGCGATTCGAGCCGGCGCTCAAGCGGGTGGCCGGCGTCAAGGAGTGATTCATGCGATTCCAGACCCTCCTGCTCCCCACCCTGGGAGCCCTGCTCACGGCGGTGCCGGGCGCGGCGCAGGCCGCTCCGGACAGCGCCCTCGGGCGCCCGACGGCGGTGCTGGTGGACGGCCCCCGGGTCGGCGACCGGGCCTCGGACTTCTCCCTCCCCTGGGCAGCCAGGGATGGGGCGGTGACCACGGAGCCCTGGTTCAGCCTGTCTGCCCAGCGGGGGAAGATCGTGGTCCTGGCCTTCTTCCCACGGGCCTTCACGCCGGGCTGCACGGCCGAGCTGCGGACCTTCACGGAGCAGTACGCCGACCTCTTCGGGGGCGACGTCGTGGTGGTGGGGATCAGTGCCGATTCCCTCGAAACCCAGCAGCGGTTCGCCGCGAGCCTGGGGCTGCCATTCCGGCTGCTGAGCGACCAGGACCAGCGGGTGGCCCGGGCCTACGGCAGCGCCAGCGACCGGCCAGGCTACAACCGCCGGACTGTCTACGTCATCGACCGGAAGGGCGAGGTGAGCTACACCGACCTCCGCTTCCGGGCCCTGGAGCCCGATTCCTACCGTGACCTCGACCGGGCGGTGGAAGACGCCCGGCGGGGTCGCTGACACCCACGCCGGATCGTCGCCGATGCCTGTCCCGCTCCGTCTGTTGCGCGCCGGATCCCCGGCCCTGGTGCTCCTGCTCCTCGCCGGCCCCCCGCTGCTGGCCCAGAGTGGCGGGGCCGCCGCGCGCGAGCCGAAGGTCGCCTGGGAGCTCGGAGCTGCCCGGGGTGGCTGGTGCGTCCACTTCCTGATATCCCCGAAGGCCGCCGGAGACCTCCTCCTGCGGGGCGCGCGCGCGGTGCCGGCCCGCGAAGACCCCGGCCTGCCGGCGGCCGTCCGGCGGGTCATCTCCGACGAACCGACCTACGCCGACTGGATACCCTCCCAGGTCTGCACCTGGTACACCGACGGGATCTCGGCCAACCACCGCGGCTATGAACGGGGCGACGGCGGCAAGCAGCTGGCGCTCTTCTGGTGGGGTCTCACCGCCTCCGGCGAGCGGACCGGGAACCGTCCCGGGCTCTCCCTGGTGGTGCTCGGGACCAACAGCTCGGGGCTCAAGCGCCAGATGCAGCTCGAGTTCGTGGAAATGGAGCGGCTCGAAATCAATCGGGTCCCGGTCAAGGAGTCCGAGGACGAGGAATTCTCCTTCAAGCTCGACCGGACCACCGTGGCGTTTGCGGGCCACCCCCGGCCGGACTCGACCCTGGCTGTGGCCCCGGTGGCCTATCAGTCGATGGTGAAGGGGGAGGACAATCGGCTCTGGCTGGTGGCCTTCCAGGCCCGACCCACCGAGATCGCGGGCCTGTCCGGCTCGCTCCGGATCCAGGGCAAGGGGGAGCTGGCACGCGCCCTCACGGAATCGCCGATTCGACTCATCGGGAATATCGTGACCGGTGGGGCCGGCCGGGTGGAATTCACCGAGTAGGCATCCCCAGGGCGGTGGGACCAGGTACCTGAATGCAGCCCCGGCGAGACCTCTCCGCCGGGGTTTTCCACGCCCCGGGTTGGCCCCTCGCGGACGACGAGTCACCCCCCGATGGGCCTCAGTGGCGCAGCCGCGCTTGGGCTGGAGGTTGTCCACGACGCCCTGCCGGGCTGCCTTCAACGATCGGGCGGACGGCGACCTCCGGATTGTATACACAATCTGTGCATAGAATACCCGATACTGACGACACTGTCGTCAGTTACATTATCAACATCGGACGAGCGCTTTTTCCCATTGTGGGCATTGTGGTTAGCTCACTGACTTCAAGTGGAAAACAAGGTGGCGGTCTAGTGCTTTGTCCGGGCTGTGGCTACCGCGCCATTCATCCGCGTTTCCCCAGTCCACATGTGGAAAACCCAGTCAATCCACACGCGTTGGTGACTTGCTGGCAGCGCTCGGCGGCCATCGGCGCGCCCTGGGCCGCCTGTGGAAAAGTAGCAATCAGGGCCGGAGGGCGATCGGGGCCAGTGGGTGGTCAAGCCAGTCGGCCCGGGACTAAGTTGGGTTGTGGATATTCCCCAACCGACTCCCGGCAGCGGGCTGCTTCGTGGCGGCCGGGTCCTGTCCATGGTTCCCGGGGTGGAAGGCGATGCCGTCTGGTGGCAGGACGGGGTCATCCGCGCGGTCGGGCCGGCGCGTGATCTGGAGCGGAGAGTGCCCACCCGGGTACCCCGGTTCGACCTTCCGAGGACCTTGATCACCCCCGGGTTCGTGGACGGGCATACCCACTTTGCGCTGTGGGCCCAGAACCGTCGGCGGGTCCACCTGGCGGGCGCGACCCGTCGCTCGGAGGCGCTCCGGCGGGTGGCGTCGGGGGGACCGGAGCAGGGCTGGATCCGGGGGCATGGGTGGGATGCCAACCGGTGGGAGGACCCCCCGGACCGGCGCTCGCTCGACGCCGTGACCGGCGTTCCGGCATTTCTCGAATCCATCGACATCCACGGCGCCTGGGTCAACACGGCTGCCCTGGCTGCGGCCGGGATCGGGCGAGATACGCCGGACCCGGTCGGGGGCCGGATCGTCCGGGACCCCACGGGAGAACCGACCGGGATCCTGCTGGAGCGCGCCGTTGATCTGGTGCGTCGGGTGCTGCCACCGCCGGACCCGGCCGCGATCCTGGCCGGCCTTCGGGAGGCGCAACAGGCCGCGCACCGGCTGGGGCTCACTGGCATCCACAACGTGGAGGGCCCCGATGCGCTGCGGGGGTTCCGTTCGCTCGAGGCGGCGGGAGACCTCCGGTTGCGGGTCCTCTTCCACCCGCCGGTCGCGCAACTGGGCGACCTGCTGGCCGCCGGGGTGCGGAGCGGGCTCGGGACGCCGTGGCTGCGCCTGGGTGGGGTCAAGCTGTTCCTCGATGGCAGCCTGGGCAGCCGCACCGCCTGGATGCTCGCACCCTACGAGGGGAGTGGCGAGACCGGGGTGCCGCTGGGCGATGCCGGCAATGCCCGCCGGGTGGTCCGGGCGGCCGCGGAGGCGGGGGTGGCGCTCACCGTCCACGCGATCGGTGACGCGGCCGTGCGCCAGGCGCTGGACCTCCTCGAGCCGCTGCCCAGCGCCGCCCTGCCGCACCGGATCGAACACTTCCAGTGTGTGCACCCCGACGACCTGCGGCGGGCCGCGGCCCACGGCATCGTCCTCTCCATGCAGCCGGCCCACCTTCCGGCCGACGTCGCGCTCGCCGAGGAGCGCTGGGGGGCCCGCGCCCGCGGGGCGTATGCCTTCCAGAGCCTGCGGCAGGCGGGATCGGTGCTGGCCTTCGGCAGCGACGTGCCCGTGGCGACCCCCGATCCGCGCCATGGGATCGTGGCGGCGATGGCGCGGGTCTCGGCCGACGGCAGCTTCGGGGAGGGGTGGTATCCGGAGGAGCGGCTCTCGTTCGAGGAGGCGGTCCGGGCCTACACGGTGGGGAACGCCATCGCGGGCGGGGTCGCCGCCCGAAGCGGCCAGGTCGCCCCGGGGTTCGATGCCGACCTGGTGGTCTGGAGCATGGATGCGGGGGCGGAGCGGGGAGATTGGCTCGCGGTGCGTGAGGCCGAGGTCCGGCTCACCATCGTCGGGGGGGAGGTCGTCTATCGCCGGTGAGTCTCACCCCCCCGGCCGCGGGAGGTCCGGGTCACGTTCCACGCCGTTCCGCCACCCCCTCCGCGCGATTAGACTCCCACCACGCCAAGCCATCCGCCCAGCCTGAGGAGCACCGTGTCAGAGTCCGCCATCCGCCGCACCAAGATCGTGGCCACCCTGGGGCCCGCGTGGGCCAGGCCCGATCAGATGCATGCGCTCTTCGATGCGGGCGTCAATGTCGTGCGGGTCAACGCCTCGCACGGCACCCCCGAGATCCGCCGGGAGTGGATCACCACGGTGCAGCGGGTGCGCGCGGAGCGGAAGGAATCGATCGGCCTGCTGCTCGACCTGCAGGGGCCCCGGATCCGGGTGGGGGTGCTGCCCCAGCCGGTGATGCTGGTCAAGGGCGCCCAGGTGGTCTTCGCGCCGGAGTCGGTGGTGACGGCCGGCGAGATCCCCACGACCTACGACGCGATCGCCCGAGACGTGCACCCCGGCGCGCGGATCCTGCTCAATGACGGGCTGCTCTCGGTCCGGGTCAACGACATCCACGGCGACCGGGTGCTGACCACGGTGGAGTACGGGGGCGAGCTCAAGTCCAACAAGGGGATGAACCTCCCCGGCATCGAGGTGAGCGCGCCCGCGCTCACCGAGAAGGATCGCGAGGACGTGGTCGATGCGGTGGCCCTCGGCGTGGACTACATCGCGCTCTCCTTCGTGCGGAAGGCGGCGGACCTCGACCTGCTCCGCCGGCTGGTCCCCAAGGGCATCAAGCTGGTGGCCAAGATCGAGAAGGACACCGCGCTGCGCGATCTCTGCGGCATCCTCGAGGCCTCCGACGCGATCATGGTGGCCCGCGGGGACCTCGGCGTCGAGCTGCCGTTCGAGGAGGTGCCGCTGGTGCAGAAGCGGATCATCCGCGAGGCGAACCTCCACGGCAAGCCGGTGATCACGGCCACCCAGATGCTCGAGTCCATGGTGCACGCCCCGGTGCCCACCCGCGCCGAGGCCTCGGACGTGGCCAACGCGATCCTCGACGGCACCGACGCGGTGATGCTCTCCGCCGAGACCGCGGTGGGGGAGTACCCGCTCGAGGCGGTCCGGGCGATGGACCGGATCGCCCGGGAGATGGAGTCGCACCGCCAGGGGCGCAGCCCGGCCTTCGACGCGGCCGTCGGCCGCCGCGCCGGGGAATCGGACGACAAGCGGCACCCCCGGCCCGGCGCCAACACCATCCCGGCGCGCACCGAGGACGCGATCGGCGTGGCGGTCTGCGCCGCCTCCGAGCTGCTCCACGTGCCGCTCATCCTGTGCTTCACGAGCAGCGGCTTCACCGCCCGTAAGGTGGCCACCTACCGTCCCACGGTGCCCATCGTGGCGGCGACGCCCGAGGCCGAGACCTACCGCCACCTTGCCCTGGTCTGGGGCGTGCTCCCGATCCAGACGGCGCACTCCAGCGACTACGACACCCTGCTGTCCCAGGCCCGGACCCAGATCCTGGACCGTGGGCTGGCCCGGCCGGGAGAGCGGGTGGTGGTGACTGCCGGGGTGCCGTTCGACGTGCCCGGCACCACCAACCTCCTCAAGATCGAAGCGCTCTGAGGGTGCGCCTCACCTTCCTCGGCACTGGCACCTCGTTCGGGGTCCCGCAGGTCGGCTGCCACTGCGCCGTCTGCACCTCGGCCGACCCGCGCGACCGCCGGTCGCGCTCGGGGGCGCTGGTCGAGGCCGGGGGGCGCACGCTGCTGATCGACACCGCGCCGGAACTCCGGCTGCAGCTCCTGGCCGCGGGGGTGGAGCGGGTGGACGCGGTGCTCTACACCCATGAGCACGCCGATCACCTCAACGGCATCGACGACCTGCGGATCTTCTCCGTCCGGTCGCGCACCCCGCTCACCTGCTACGGCCCGGCGGAGACCCTGGCCCGGGTGCGCGAGGGCTTCCGCTACATCTTCGACCAGGACGTGCACGCCTTCGAGGGAACCTCCAAGCCGCTGCTCGAGCTCGCGGCGCTGGAGCCGGGAACGCCGGTGGAGATCGCGGGCATCCCGGTGCTGCCGCTGGCCTTCGAGCACGGCTACCTGCGGGTCTTCGGCTACCGGTTCGGCCCGGTCGCGTACATCACGGACGTGAAGGCCATCCCGCCCGCCGCCTACGGGGCGCTGGCCGGCCTCAAGGTGCTGGTCCTCAACTCGCTCTGGTGGCGTCCGCACCCGACCCACCTCTCCATCGGCGAGGCGATCGACACCGCCCGCGCGCTGGGGGCCGAGCGGACCTACCTCACCCACCTGACGCATGAGACGGGGCACGCCGAGCTGGAGCGGCAGCTGCCCCCGGGCGTGTTTCCCGCCTACGACGGACTCTCGATCGAGGTCACGGCATGAAGCTGCATTACGGACGGATGCTGAACGACCGGCTCGACGGGGTGCATGGGCTGCCGCGGCCCCGGCTGCTGGAACTCGCCCGGCGGTTCGGGGACGTGCAGGCGGAGGTGCGCCGGCGGCGCGGCCAGGGAGAGTACGGTTTCTACGGGCTGGGCCGGCAGGACACCTCGGTCCAGCAGATCCGCCGCTTCGCCGACGGGGTGGGGCAGGCCTTTGACCACGTCCTGGTGCTCGGCATCGGCGGCTCCGCCCTCGGGATGAAGGCGCTGCTCAACGCCCTGAAGCGCCCGGCGTGGAACGAGCTGGACGACGAGGGCCGGGAGTTCTTCCCCCGCCTGACCGTCCTCGACAACGTGGACCCGACCTCGGTCGGGGAGGCGCTCCGCCGGATCGATCCCCGCCGCGCGCTGGTGAACGTCATCAGCAAGTCGGGCGGCACCGCCGAGACGATGGCCCAGTACCTGGTGGTACGGCAGTGGCTGGAGCAGGCCCTCGGGCCCGCAGCCGTGCGGCACCTGGTCTTCACCACCGACCCGCGGCGCGGCGCGCTGCGCGAGATCGCGGCCCGTGACGGCATCGCGGCGCTGGAGGTGCCCGCCGACGTGGGCGGCCGGTTCAGCGTCCTCTCCCCCGTCGGCCTGCTCCCCGCCGCGCTGGTGGGCATCGATGTCGAGGGGCTCCTCGCGGGGGCCCGTGCCGCCCTGGCCCGGGCGGAGTCGGACGACCTGCTCCAGAACCCGGCCGCGCTGTGGGCCGCGCTGCACTGGGCGGCCGACACCTCGCTCGGCGCCCGGATCCACGTCCTGATGCCCTATACCGACCGGCTGCGGGAGTTCGCCGAGTGGTTCCGCCAGCTGTGGGCCGAGAGCCTCGGCAAGGCAAGGGACCGCCGGGGTCAGGAGGTCCACACCGGCCCGACTCCCGTCGGGGCGGTCGGCCCCACCGACCAGCACAGCCAGGTGCAGCTGTTCATGGAAGGCCCGTACGACAAGGTCGTCACCTTCATGGCCGTGGACCGGCTGGGCGAGGACGTCACGATTCCTGCCGGGAAGGACCTGCCGGCCGACCTGGCGTACCTCCCGGGCCACACGCTGGCCGGCCTCTTGCAGGCGGAGTACCAGGCCACCTCCGCCGCCCTGGCTCGGATGGGCCGGATGAGCTGCGCCCTGCACCTGCCGGAGCTCTCGGCCGCCACCCTGGGCGAGGCCATCATGTTCTTCCAGCTGGCCACGGGCTATGCCGGGATCTGGTACGGCGTGGACCCGTTCGACCAGCCAGGCGTGGAATTGGGCAAGCGATTGACCTTCGCCGCGATGGGTCGCCCCGGGTTCGAGGCCGAACCGGTGGGCCTGCCGCCCGGCGACGAGGCCTGACGGACCTCCATCATCCACAGGATGCCGACACCATGCGACGCACCCGTTCCGCCCCCCGTATCCTGACCCTCGCCGGCCTCCTGGCGGGGATCGCGCTCCTCCTCCCCACGGCGCTCCGGGCCCAGGCGGTGCTGCGCCCGGGCAGCGAGGCGCGTGGCGAGCTCAAGACCGGCGACCTGCGCCTCGACGACAACACCTACGCCGACCTGTGGCGCTTCAGCGGCACCAGCGGGCAGCGGGTGCGGATCACCATGCGCTCCGACGCCTTCGATGCCTATCTGAGCGTGGGGTGGATCGACGACAGCGGCGAGTTCCACCTCGTCGAGTCGGATGATGACGGGGCGGGGGGGACCAACGCCCAGGTGACCGCCGCGCTGCCCCGCAGCGGCGAGTTCGTGGCCCGCGCCAATACCCTGAGCGAGGGCGAGACCGGCGCCTATACCCTCCTGCTCGAGACCGACGTGTCGGGCGATGCCCCGGTGGCGGCCGGTGGCGGCGGCGGGGCCGATCGGCCCCGCGTGGTCGGCGCCATTACCATCGGGACCCCGGTCTCGGGCGAACTCAAGCAGGGCGACGAGGTGCTCGACGACGACAGCTTTGCCGACAGCTACAGCTTCCGCGGTCGGGGCGGCCAGGCGCTCACGATCACCCTGACCTCGGCCGACTTCGACGCCTACCTGGCCTTCGGCCGCCTGGTGGAGGGGGCCTACGTCAGTCTCGAGAGTGATGACGATGGGGCCGGCGGCACCAACTCCAAGATCGACGTCACCCTCCCCGCCGATGGCGACTACATCGTCCGGGCCAACACGCTCTTCAAGAACAAGACCGGCCGGTACACCCTGCTGGTGACGGCCGGCGGCGAGGCCCTGCCGGTCGAGGCGCCGGTCACCGGCGGCGGCAATCCGCTCGTCTCGAGCGTCCCGGGCGCCCACATGCCGGTGGTGCTCGGGCAGGAGCTGCGGGGGACCCTCGGCCCGGGCGACGAGAAGATCTCCGACGGCAGCTTCGCCGACATCTGGGTGTACCAGGGCCGGGCCGGCGAGACGCTGACCATGATCCAGCGCTCCACCACGATCGACGCATACCTGACCTTCGGCCCGGTGATCGACGGCCGCTGGAGCTGGGACAAGAGTGACAATGACGGGGCCGGCGGGGACGACGCCCGGCTGGTGGTCACGCTGCCGCGCGATGGCGAGTACTGGATCCGCCCCAACGCGCTCTTCTCGGGCGAGGGGAACTACACCCTGCTGGTCACCAGCGATCGCGCGGGGCCGGCCGCGTCGCCCGCCGCCACCCAGCCGTCGCAGCCGGTGCCCGCCGCGGGGCCGCTCCAGTCGGGGCTCAACCTGAGCAAGGCGATCAAGGGCCAGCCGGCGGGCGCCGCCCGGCGCGAGGTCAAGGAGATCAAGAAGGGCGAGGAGACCCGCGGCCGGCTGACCGAGGACGACGAGGACAGCGGCGACGGCACCTACGTGGACACCTGGTACTTCGAGGGGCGGAAAGGCCAGGTGGCCATCATCACGATGAAGTCCGAGGACTTCCGGCCCTACCTGCTGCTGGGCCGCGCCCCCACCGGCGATGCCACCTTCAGCTCGCTCGAGAGCGAGGGGGCCCCCGTCGGCGAGCCGGCCAAGATCACCCTCGAGCTGCCGGCCAACGGCCGCTACTGGATCCGGGCCAATACCTTCGACAAGCTCACCGGTCGCTACACCCTCAAGCTCCGGATCCGGTAGGCCCCACCCCCGGCGTCGGTTTGACGCCGGGGGTCTGCCGGGCCTAGATTCGGACGTTGCCGATCTGTAACTCACAAGAGGACAGAGACTTATGGCTGATCCCCGCGCCGATCTCATCGCTCTCTACGGCGGCGCCGTCGCGCTCGCCGGAGAGGGAGTCACGGTGCACAACCCCGCGGCCCTCAGCACCGACTCCACCGACCGGGTGGTCTGGGAGGCGGTCTTCGGGGTGCCGGCGGCGCGTGACGCCGCCCGATGGCTGCTCTGGGAACTCGGCCAGGCGGTGGGCGCCCGTCCCGCCTCGATCGGTCCGGTGTACTTCGCCCGCGGGCGCGGGGAGTGCGGGGGCTTCACCGTCCCCGCCATCAACATCCGCATGCTGGCCTATGACTCGGCCCGGGCGGTCTTCCGCGCGGCCAGGGCGCGCAACGCCGGCGCCATCCTGCTCGAGATCGCCCGCTCGGAGATCGCCTACACTGACCAGCGCCCGGCGGAGTACGTCGCGGTGATGCTCGGGGCGGCGCTGCGCGAGGGGCACTTCCTCCCGGTCTTCATCCAGGGTGATCACTGCCAGGTGAACGCCAAGAAGTACCAGGCGGACCCGAAGGCCGAGGTCGAGGAGGTCAAGCGGCTCATCCAGGAGGAGGTGGGCGCCGGGTTCTACAACATCGACGTCGACACCTCCACGCTGGTGGACCTGTCCAGGGACACGCTGCTGGAGCAGCAGCGGCTCAACTTCGAGCACGCGGCGGAGATCACCGCCTTCATCCGCGAGATCGAGCCGGAGGGCTTCTCGGTGTCGGTGGGCGCGGAGATCGGTGAGGTGGGGCACAAGAACAGCACCGTGGAGGAACTGCGCGCCTTCATGGACGGCTACATCCCGGCGCTGCGCCGGGTGGGCGACCTCGAGGGCATCTCCAAGATCTCGGTGCAGACCGGGACCAGCCACGGCGGCGTGGTGCTGCCGGACGGCTCGATCGCCAAGGTGAAGCTCGACCTGGATGCCCTCGCCGCGCTGTCCAAGGCGGCGCGCGAGGAGTACGGCATGGCGGGCGCGGTGCAGCACGGCGCCAGCACGCTGCCGCCCGATGCCTTCGGCAACTTCGCCCGGCTCGAGACGGCGGAGATCCACCTGGCCACCAACTTCCAGTCGCTGGTCTTCGACCATGGTGCGCTCCCGGGCGAGCTGCGCCAGCGGATGTACGCCTGGCTCGACGCCAACGCCCAGAGCGAGAAGAAGGCCGGGGACACGCCGGAGCAGTTCTACTACAAGGCCCGGAAGAAGGCGATCGGGCCGTTCAAGCGCGAGGTCTGGGGGCTGCCGGCCGCGGCGCGTGCGGCGATCGGCGCGGACCTCGAGCGGACGTTCGGGTTCCTGTTCGATCAGCTGCAGGTGGCCGGGACGGCCGACCTGGTGCGGCGGCTGGTGCGGGTCCCGTACCAGTCCCACGCATCGTTGCAGCGGGCGCAGGTGATGGCCGAGGACGATGCCGAAGCCGGGGAGTGACCATGAGCCGGGATGATGAGCGGGAGGTGGTGTACGTCGAGCGGGACGGCGGGTCGCTCAAGCCGATCCTCTTCGGCGCTCTCCTCGGGCTGGCGGCGGGGCTGCTGTTCGCGCCGCAGAGCGGGGCGGAAACCCGCCGGGCCCTCAAGCGGCGGCTGCGGAAGGCGCGGGCGCTCGCCGAGGAGAAGATCGGGGAGCTCTCCGAGAAGGTGAGTGACGAGTGGGTCCGACCGGCCCCGAGCCCGGCCGAGCGGCGCGACGCCGTGCGCAGCGAACTGGAGCGCCGGCTGGCCGACGCCCGGGCCCGGCGCCGCGCCCCCGAGCCGGCCGACGAGGACGAGGAGCCGGTCGCCTGACCCCGGGCGAGGCCGTCGCCCGCCTGCGCAGCGCCGGGGCCTTCGTGCGGCGCACGGTGCACCAGGCGGACCGCCACAACATCCTGTTCCTCGCGAGCGCGCTGACCTTCGATGCGCTGCTCGCGGCGATCCCGCTGTTGCTGCTCCTGCTGGTGGCGCTGACTCACGTGGCCCACCTCTCCCCCAGCTCCAGCGCCCAGGACCTCCACCAGCTGTTCCGGCGGGTGGTGCCGCCGGCGGCGAGCGCGGGCGGGACGGGGCCCTTCGCGGCGGTGGAGCAGTTCCTGCTCGGCTTCACCCGGGCCCGCTTCACCATCTCGCTCTACGCCGTGCCGCTGTTCCTGTGGTTCGCCACCCGCCTGTTCGCCTCGGTCCGCACCGCGCTCACGCTGGTCTACGACGTGCCGCGCCGCCCCACGGGGCAGCACTTCGTGCTGGGGTTCCTGGCCGGAAAGGCGCGCGACGCGGTGATGGTGCTCTTCACCCTCGGCCTGCTGGTGGGGAATGCCACGCTGACCACCGGCCTGCGGGTTCTCAACTCGCGCGGGCAGGACCTCATCGCCCGGTGGCCCGGGCTCGGCTTCCTGGTCGGCACCATCGGCCGCAGCGTGAGCGAGGCGGTGGCCTTCGCCTTCTCTGCCACCCTCTTCTACGTGGTGTACCGGCACGCCTCACCGCGCCGGCTCCCCCGGCGCGCGGCGCTCGCGGGGTCGCTGTTCACCGCGGTCCTGTTCGAGGTGGCCAAGCGATTCTATGGCTGGTACCTGCACAACCTCGCCGTGGCCAACCGCTACTCGGCCGACGCCAACCTCGGTGCCGTGATCCTCTTCGTGCTGTGGCTCTACTACACCGGCGTGGTGTTCCTGCTGGGTGCCGTGGTGGCGGAGACCTGGGACCTGCTGGGCCGCCAGCGGGCCAGCCATGCCCGCGCCGCCGCGGCGGGTGGTGGCTGACCGGGCCCGCGCGGGCTATACTCTCGGGCGGGCCGGTCGAGGCCTGTTCCACAACGCAGCTTCTCCCCATCCATCCCTTCATCCCTTCCGTCCTCATGCGCCTGCTGACTGCCCTGCTGCTCCTGCCGACCCTGCTTGCCGCCCAGGAGTTCGACTTCTACGCGCGTGGGCCGTACCGCGCCGCGGTCCCCCGTCCCGAGGCCCTCAACGGCTATCCCGCCGGGGCCCAGCACACGATGTATCACCAGCAGCAGCAGGCGTTCGACCGGATGATGGCCGCCGCGCCGGACCGGGTGCGCAGCGAGGTGATCGGGCGGACCGTGGAAGGGAAGGTGATGCGGCTGCTCATCATCTCCGCGCCGGAGAACATCGCCCGGCTGGACGAGATCCGCGACAACCTGGCACGGCTCGCCGACCCGCGACGCACCACCGCGGCGGAGGCGCGCGCCCTCGCGGAGCGCACGCCGGTGACGGTCCTGCTCACCCACTCGGTGCATGGGAACGAGCCGGCGGGGTTCGAGGCGTCGATGCAGACCGCCTACCAGCTGCTGGCCTCCGACGAGCCGGCCACGCTCGAGATCCTGCGCAACGTGGTGGTGCTGATCAATCCGTCCCAGAACCCCGACGGGCACGAGCGCTTCGCCGCCTGGTCCAACTCGGTGGCCACCGGCACCGACGACCCGGCCGCCGTGGAGCAGACGGAGCCGTGGGCCATCTGGGGCCGGTACAATCACTACCGCTTCGACATGAACCGCGACCTGCTGGCCCAGTCGCAGAACGAGTCCCGGGCCCTGGCCTCGGTGTACGTGCGCTGGCGGCCGCAGGTGGTCGCGGACCTGCACAGCACCACCTCCCAGTACTTCTTCCCGCCGGTGGCCCAGGCCCAGAACCAGAACCTCCCCGCGCGCACCTACGCCTGGTTCGACCGCTTCGGCCGCAGCAACGGCCAGGCCTTCGACGCGTTCAGCTGGCAGTACTACGTCCGCGACGTGTTCGACTTCTTCTATCCCGGCTACATCGACATGTGGCCGTCGATGCGCGGCGGCGTGGGGATGACCTACGAGACCGACGGCGGCCCCGAGCTCCGCAAGCGCAAGGACGACGGCACCTGGGTCACCTTCGAGATGGCGATCGCCCACCACTACGTGGCCTCGCTCGCCACCCTCGGGTACGCCGCCCAGACCCGGGCCGAGCGGCTGCGGGACTTCCACGAGTTTCACGTCACGGGCATGGCGGAGGCCCAGCGCCGGCCGATGCGCCGGGTGCTCTTCTCCGGGTCGGATCCCGTCCGGCTGGCCTGGCTGGTCCGGCGCCTCACCGGCGAGGAGATCGAGGTCTCGCGGCTCACCCAGTCCTGGACCACGCTCCGGGCCACCTCCTACTACGGCGGCGCGGCGGCCCGGCGCACCTTCCCCCCGGGCACCTTCGTGGTCGACTTCAACCAGCCCGAGGCCCGGCTCGCCACCACCATGCTCGAGCCCCGGGCAGCGTTCGACTCCGGTTTCGTCCGCCAGCAGCTCGGCCACTACCAGCGCAACCAGCGCCGCGGGGAGGAAAGCGACCGCGAGGGCTACGAGTTCTATGACGTGACCGGCTGGTCGCTCCCCTTCACCCTGGGCCTCGACGCGTGGTGGACCGACGACACCACCCGCGTGACCGCCGAGCGCCTCACGGCGGCGCCGCCGCTGGTGGCGACCGCACCGCCGCGGGCGCGGTCGGCGTACCTGTTCGGCAACGTGAGCGAGGCGGGCGCCCGCCTCGCGATGCGGCTGCTGCGCGAGGGCTTCAAGGTCGGCGTGGCCACCCGGCCCCTGACCGCGAACGGCGCCGGCTTCCCGGTGGGCACCTTCGTGGTGCGGGTACAGCGCAACCCCGAGGCGGTGCACTCGCGGATCGCGGCCCTGGCCGTGGAACTCGGCGTGCCGGTCACGGCCGCCCAGTCGGCCTTCCCCGACTCGGGGCAGTACGGGGTGGGGAGCGAGACGATCGAGGCGCTGCACGCCCCCCACATCCTCCTGGCGGCGGGGGAGGGGGTGGACCAGACCGCGTTCGGGGCCCTGTGGTTCTACTTCGACCGGGAGCTCGGCATTCCGGTGACCCTGGTGAACCTGGCCACCCTGGGCTGGATGGACCTGACGCCGTACAACACCCTGATCATCCCCGACGGTTCCGCCGGGCGGATGTACCGCGAGCTGGGCGAGGGCGGGGCGACCAGGGTCCGGCAGTGGGTCGAGGCGGGGGGCGCCGTGATCGCCGTGGGCGATGCCGTCCAGCTGGCGGGGCGCAAGGAGCTGGGGCTCACCACGGTCCGCGAGGTCACCGGCGACAGCACGGCGGCCAAGGACACCACGGTCACGGGCGACGGCCCGCTCGGCCCACCGCTGGTCTCGCCCAGCGCGGCGGGGGGCAATCGTCCCGAGTTCATCCCGGGCAGCATCTTCCGGGCGACCCTCGACCGCACCCACTGGCTCACCTTCGGCTACGACCGTGACCAGCTCCCGGTCTTCCTCGAGACCAGCTCCCTCCTCAAGCCGTCGGAAAAGGGCGCCAACCCCGTGGCCTTCACCGGCTCCGACCTGCTGCTGAGCGGCTGGAGCTGGCCGGCCAACACCGAGATGCACCTCAGGAACAGCGTCTATGCCGCGGTCGAGTCCGCCGGCGATGGCCAGGTGGTGCTCTTCGCCAGCAACCCGGTCTACCGCGGGTTCTGGCGCGGGCCCGCGAAGCTGCTCACCAACGCGGTGCTGATGGCCCCCGGGCGGTGACCGCGCCGGCCCTGGTCCTGCTGGCCGCCGGGCTCGGCAGCCGCTACGGCGGCCTCAAGCAGCTGGATCCGCTGGGACCGGGCGGCGCCACCCTCATGGACTACGCGGTCTATGACGGGTGGCGCGCCGGTTTCGGGGCGGTGGTGTTCGTGATCCGGCCCGAGATGGCGGAGGCATTCGAGCGGCAGGTCGGGGACCGCTATCGGGGGCGGCTGCCGGTGCGGGTGGCGTTCCAGCGGGCGGAGGCGCTGCCGCCGCCGCACCTCGTCCCGTCGGGGCGGACCCGGCCGTGGGGCACCACCCAGGCCGTGCTCGCCGCGCGCGAGGCGGTGGACGGGGGCTTCGCGGTCCTGAACGCCGACGACTGCTACGGCCAGGACGCGATCGCAGCCGCCGCGCGGTTCCTCGCCTCCACGCCGCCGGGGGCCCCGGAGCATGCCGTGGTCGGCTATCGGATGGCCCAGACCGCGAGCCCCTCTGGCGGCGTGAACCGCGCCGTGCTCCGGGTCTCGCCCGATGGGTTCCTTCAGGGCGTCGCCGAGACCCGCGAACTGGCCGCCACGCCGGACGGGGCCTTCGCCGGGGTCGGGCCGCAGGGCCCGACGCGGGTGGCTGCCGATGCCCTGGTGTCCATGAACCTCTGGGCGTTCACGCCGGCGATCTTCCCGGTGCTCGAGGAGAGCTTCCGCCGCTTTCTCGACGCCGGCCCGGGCACCACCGGCGAGAGCTACCTCCCCGAGGCGGTGCAGGAAGGCCTCGAGCGCGGGCAGGCTCGCGTCCGGGTGCTCCCGACCGCCAGCCGCTGGTGCGGCGTGACCTACGCCGCTGACCGCGCGTGGGTCCAGCGCGAGCTCGCCGCGTCCGTGGCCCGCGGCGACTACCCCGGCGCCTTGTGGCCCTGAGCGGCGCGGACCCGGCGTCCCTGCTGGCGCAGTTCGGGGTCCGCGCCGATGCCCCCCCGGTCCGTCAGGGTGGCGGGCACATCAACGACTCCTACCTCGTGGCCGGCCGGGGACCTGCCGGGCCCGGGCGTTTCCTGCTCCAGCGCCTCAACCCGCTGGTCTTTCCCGACGGCGCCGCCGTCATCGCCAACGCCGCGCGCGTGGCGGCGCATCTCGCCGCCGCCGCGGGTGAGGGGTGGAGGGTACCCGAGCCGCTTCGGGCCGCCGATGGCGTGCCGGGCCATCGCGACCCCGACGGGGCCTGGTGGCGGGTCTTCCCCTGGCTCGAAGGGGTGCGGGCCATCGAGCGGGTCGGGTCCGCCTCCGAGGCGTTCGCCATCGGGCGGGCGTTCGGCCGCTTCCACGCGATGCTGGGCGACTTCCCCGGCCCGCCGCTCATCGAGACGCTGCCGGGATTTCATGATACGCCTGCCCGCCTGGCGGCATTCGATCGGGCGGTGGCTGGCGCGGTCCCTGACCGCCTCGCCGGGGTGCAACCCGAGCTGGCCTTTGTCGCGGCCCACCGGGGGTGGGCGGCGCTGCTCACCGCCTCCGACCTCCCCGTTCGCGTGGTGCACAACGATGCGAAGGCCGGCAATGTGCTGCTCGACGCCGGGACGGGGGAGCCGGTGGCCGTGATCGACCTGGACACCGTGATGATGGGGACGCTGCTTCACGACGTGGGCGACCTGATCCGCTCCAGCGCCTCCACCGCGGCCGAGGACGCGGGGAGCGGGGAACCGGTGGAGGTCGAGCTGGCGCACTTCCGCGGGCTGGCGAGAGGATTTGCTGCCGGGCTCGCGCCGATGCGCCTGGTGGCGGCGGAGCGGAGCCGGTTCGTCGCGGCGGGACAGGTCATCACCTTCGAGCAGGGGCTTCGGTTCCTGGCCGATCACCTGGGTGGCGACCGGTACTATCGGGTCAGCCGGCCCGCCCAGAATCTCGACCGCGCCCGGGTGCAGTTCCGCCTGGCCGCCGCCATCGCCGCGGCCCGGTCGAGGCTGGAGGCGGAGGTGGCCGCGGCGTTCCGCGACTAGCCGCCCCGGGACGCCGACGGGGGCAGGGGAGCGCCGGCCGCGCTCCGCTGCCCCCGTGGCACGCCGGCGTGGGTGGCTCAGCCCGAGGTGTTGCTCCCCCAGATCCGCGGGACGAGGCGCAGCAGGCCCACGCCGCTCACCACGAAGACCGCCAGCCACACCATCGCCTGGGCGGTGCGGCCGTACAGGAAGCTGCCGGTGCCGAACAGCGCCGCGTACACGAAGGCGATCCCGAGCACCCAGCCGAGCAGCGCGAGCGGCAGGCTGTCCGCGGCGGGACCCACGCCGGCCTCCGCCTGGATCGGCCCCCAGCCGCGGCCGGCGGGACGGACCAGCCGGTAGAACGTCACCAGCTGGGCCCGGGCGGTGGGGGCGGTCAGCAGCGTGGTCAGCACCCAGGCGGCGGTGGTGATGGCCACCGTGGCGAGGAGCGACACCTGGGAAGGGACCACGTGGCCGGCCCGCGCCGCCACGGTGAAGCCCACCGTGACCGTGAAGCTCACCACCATGGCCGCGATCTCGCTCCAGGCGTTCACCCGCCACCAGAACCACCGCAGCAGGTACAGGAGCCCGGTTCCCGCGCCGACCGAAAGCAGCAGGTCGAAGGCCTGACGCGCGGTGTCGAGGACCATCGTGAAGCCCGCCGCCACGATCATCAGCAGCGCGGTGACGATCCGGCCCACCATGACGTAATGGGCCTCGGCCTGGCCGGGGCGGTAGAACCGCCGGTACAGGTCGTGCACCAGGTAGCTGGTGCCCCAGTTGAGGTGGGTGGAAATGGTCGAGACGTACGCGGCCAGCATGCCCGCGATCATCACGCCCATGAACCCGGGCGGCAGGAACTTGAGCATCGCGGGGTACGCCATGTCGTGCCCGATCAGCGCCGGATCCACGTAGGGAAAGGTGCGGGCGATGTCATCGAGGGTGGGGAAGACCAGCATCGAGCACAGCGCCACGATGATCCAGGGCCAGCTGCGGATGGCGTAGTGGGCCACGTTGAAGAACAGCGTCCCCGAGAGGGCGTCGCGCTCGCTCTTGGCCGCCAGCATCCGCTGGGCGATGTAGCTCCCGCCGCCCGGCTCGGCCCCGGGGTACCAGACCGACCACCACTGCACCGCGAGCGGGATCACCAGCACCGACAGGGTGAGGCTCCAGTCGCCGAAGTCGGGCACCAGGTTGAGGGTGGCGGGATCGGTCTTCGCGATGAGCCCGGCCAGCCCGCCCACCTCGGGCTGGCGCAGGGAGAAGACCGCGAGCGCGATCGCGCCCGTCATGGCGATGCCGAACTGGATGAAGTCGGTGACCAGCACGCCCCACAGGCCGGAGGTGGCGGCGAAGAGGATGTTGAGCACCGCGCAGACCAGCAGCGTCTGCCCCATGGGCCAGCCGAGCACCACGTTGGCGATCTTGGCCGCCGCGAGGTTCACCGTGGCCATGATGACGCAATTGAAAAAGAGGCCGAGGTAGATCGCGCGGAAGCCGCGGAGCAGGGTGGCGGGTCGCCCGGAGTAGCGGATCTCGTAGAACTCGAGGTCGGTGAGCACGCCGCTGCGCCGCCACAGCCGGGCGTAGAAGAAGACGGTGGCCATCCCGGTGAGCAGGAACGACCACCAGGCCCAGTTGTTCGCCACGCCCTTCTCGCGCACCAGGTTGGTCACCAGGTTCGGTGTGTCGGTGCTGAAGGTGGTGGCCACCATCGACACGCCGATCAGCCACCACGGTGCGGCGCGACCCGAGGTGAAGAACTCGGCCGTGCTCTGGCCGGCCCGCCGGGCCAGTACCAGCGCGGGGATGAACGAGACCACGATCGACAGGACGACGATGGCCCAGTCGAGCGGCGTGAGCGTCATGGACGGCTCCGGGGGGGGCGGAGGGCGTGCCGGCGAATGGCGGAAGGAAGGCAACGGGTGGAAATGAAAGTGCCCCAGGCACCCCGAAGCGACACTGGACATCGCTTAGCGCTGCTACCGGCGAGGTCCTGACGCGGTTCGCGCGCCAGCGCCCTTCGGACCTGGGGCACCGGGAATGTAACCCGCGGGTGGCGGCCGGTGTAGCCCCGAGCCGCCGAGCCGCCGAGCCGCCGAGCCGCCGAGCCGCCGAGCCGCCGAACCGTCTAGCCCTCCGGCCGCCGGGCCGACTACCTTCCCCGCATGGCTCTCGCGCTCGCCCGCAAGTACCGTCCCCGCCGCTTCAGCGATCTCCTGGTCCAGGATCACGTGGCGCAGGTGCTCCGGGGCGCCGTGGTCAAGAACCGCGTGGGCCACGGCTACCTGCTCACCGGGCCCCGGGGCGTCGGCAAGACCACCGCCGCCCGGATCCTGGCCATGGCCCTCAACTGCGAACGGAAGGTGGAGGTCGAGCCCGCCGGCGAGCCGTGCGGGGCCTGCGACAGCTGCCAGCGGATCTGGACCGGCGTGGCCAATCTCGACGTGGTCGAGATCGACGCCGCCAGCAACCGGGGCGTGGATGACGCCCGGGAACTCCGGGAACGGGCGATGTACGCCGCGAGCAAGGAGGGCCACCACAAGGTGTACATCGTGGACGAGGCCCACATGCTCACCCGGGAGGCCTGGAACGCCCTGCTCAAGATCCTGGAGGAGCCGCCACCGGGCGTGGTATTCGTGTTTGCCACCACCGAGCCCCAGAAGATCGCCCAGAGCGCGGCGCCGGTTCTCTCCCGCCTGCAGCGGTTCGATTTCCGCCGCATCGGCGCCGGCGCCATCCGGGACCGGCTCCGCGGCGTCCTGGAGGCGGAGCACATCGAGGCCGACGAGGACGCCCTCACGCTGATCGCCCGCCAGGCCGACGGCGGCATGCGCGACGCCCTCTCGGTGCTCGACCAGTGCCTCTCCTTCGGCGAGGGACGGGTCACCGCCCTCCGGGTGCGGGAGATCCTCGGCCTCGTGGCCGACGACGCCTACGGCGAGCTCCTCGGGCTCCTGGTGGCCCGGCAGCCCGCGGGCGTCTTCGCCCTGCTCGATCGCCTCGAGGATGCCGGCGCCGACCTGATCGAGTTCATGGGCGGGGCGGGGGATGCCCTGCGCTCGCTCCTGATGCTGGAACTCGGGGCCAAGCCCGAGGGGCTCACCGAGGCGCTGCACCACACCCTGGAGGGGCTCCGCGGCCAGCTCGCGGTCGGGGACCTGGTCCGGATGCTCAAGCTCCTGGGCGACGCCGAGGCCGGGATCCGCCGCAGCGCCAGCCCGCGACTGTCGGTCGAGACCCTCCTGCTGCGCTGGGCCCTCCTGGACCGGACGGTGGACCTCGAGGCGGTGCTCGGGGGGGCCGGGCGGCCCGAGCCGCCAGCCGCGGGCTCCGCCCCCGGACGCCCCCCGGAAGCCCGCCCGGCGGTCGCGCCGGCCCCGGCAGCCCCCCGACGGCCCTCGCTGGAGACCCCGGCCCCGCCGGCCGCGGCATCGGCCCCTCCGGCGCCCGCTCCAGCCATGGTGCGGGCGGAGTTCAGCCTCGAGGGTCTGGTGCGGGCATGGCCCGACCTGGTGGCGGTGGCACGGGCGCAGGGCCGGTTCCTGGGTGAGGCCATGGCCTCCGCCAGACCCGCCGCAGCCGAGGCCCCGATGGTCACCCTGACCGTCCCCGACGGCAACCCGATCCACGTCGAGGGGCTGGAACGCCAGCGGGATGCCGTACAGGCCCTGCTGAGTGAGGCGCTGGGGGCCCCGGTGCACCTGGGCATCACCGCGGGGGGCCCCGGCCCGGGCAGCTCCCCCAGGGCCCGCCGGCTCTCCGAATCCGAATCCCGGGCCGAACGCCTGCGGGTCCTCAAGGGGCGGGACCCGGCGCTGGAAGCGGCAGCCGACAGCCTCGATCTCGAGGTACTGGAATAGGGCCCGTATTGCTTGCCTTGGCCCCCCGGTACCTCTACTTTCCTCAGACTTTGCAGGGACTTAGCGATACTCCTCCCATGGCGGATTGGCAGCAGTTGATGCAGCTCGGCCAGCAGATGCAGGGGCGTCTCCAGGAGCTCCAGCGGAACCTGGCGGAGACGACCTACGACGCGCAGGCCGGTGCCGGCCTGGTGCGGGTGACGGTGGATGGCAAGGGGACGCTGCGCACGCTGTGGATCGATCCCGAGGCATTTGCCGGGCGCGATGCCGAGCTGCTGGCGGACCTGATCGCGGGCGCGGTCGCCGAGGCCCAGCGGCGGGCCGCGGAGGCGTTGCAGGCAGAGATGCGGCGCGCCGCCCCGTTCCCCTTTCCCCTCCCATCGTAGCCGTGGGCGCCCTGGACGACCTGGTGACCGAATTCGCCCGGCTCCCGGGTGTGGGTCGCAAGACCGCGCAGCGGCTGGCCCACCACCTCGTGCAGCAGCCCGGTGAGCGGCTGGCCCGGCTGGCTCAGGCGCTGGTGACGGTGGCCGAGCGGGTGCGGCCCTGTGGGGTGTGCGGCAATGTGGCGGAGGGAGAGCGCTGCGACATCTGCCTGGACCCACGCCGCGACTCGAGCCTCATCTGCGTGGTCGAGGAGCCGGCCGCGGTGACCAGCCTGGAACGCGCCGGGGAGTATCGCGGGAGCTATCACGTCCTGGGCGGCCGGCTGGACCCGCTGGGCGGGATCGGTCCCGAGGCGCTCCGGCTGGACCAGCTGGTGGCCCGGGTGCGCGGGGGCGGGGTGCGCGAGGTCATCCTCGCCACCAACCCGTCCATGGAGGGCGAGGTGACGGCCACCTACGTGCAGCAGCTGCTGGCCGGCGCGGCGGTGAAGGTGAGCCGGCTGGCGCGGGGGCTCCCGGTCGGGGGCGATCTCGAGTACGTCGATGGCGTCACGCTGGCGCACGCGCTGACCGCGCGGCAGGAACTCCGCTGATGGCGCGGCGCGGCGCGGTGCTGTTCGGGATGGCCGCGGGCGCGGCCCTCGGCTGGTGGCTGGCGGGGCAGCACCGGGCGCGGCACCGGACCGACCTGTTCAGCCCGCGGCCCCTGCAGCGCCTCGCGGCGCTCACCGGTCTGGCCGGCGCGGTCACGGTCGAGAACGTGCAGCTGCTCCGGGATTACGTGGAATGGGAGCGTCACCCGATGCTGCTCCGTCGGGCGCGGGCCCTGGTGCGCCAGATGGAAGCGGCGCTCGGCTAACGGAAGGGGAAGCGATGTCAGGTGCCTCCAGCTGGTCGTTCCGGGAGGAGGACTCCACCCGGATCCATGCGGTTCTCACCGGCTTCCTGCGCGAGTCCAACGCGCGGACCGGGATGATCGTGGACCGGACTGGCCAGATGGTGGCGGTGGTGGGCGAGGAGCCGAGCTTCGATCCCACCGCATTCGCCTCGCTGACGGCGGCCGACTTCTCGGCCAACGACCAGCTGGCCCGGATGATCGGCGAGCCCGAATTCGGCAGCCTGTTCCACCAGGGCGAGAAGGAGTCCATGTACCTCGCCGACATCGCGCGGCGGGTGATCCTGGTGGTCCTGTTCGACAACCGCACCACGCTGGGGCTGGTGAAGCTCCGGGTGCGGGCGACGGTCCTGGAACTGCGGCAGGTCTTCGAGGAGATGTTCACGCGGGGCGCGTCTGGCCAGCCACCGGTCGAGACGGGCTTCCTGGGCGAGGCGGAAGATGAGCTCGATAAGCTGTTCGGGGCCTGAGGCGGAGTGACGATCCCATGTCGATGATCAACTACGCCTCGCGCGAGATCAACTGCAAGCTGGTCTATTACGGACCGGGTCTCGGCGGGAAGACGACGAATCTCGAGTTCGTCTACAACAAGGTCGCGCCCAACAGCCGGGGCAAGCTCATCTCGCTCGCCACCGAGACGGAGCGGACCCTGTTCTTCGACTTCCTGCCGGTGGACCTCGGCACCATCCGCGGCTTCAAGACCCGGTTCCACCTCTACACCGTGCCGGGCCAGGTCTACTACAACGCCTCCCGCAAGCTGATCCTCAAGGGTGTCGACGGCGTGGTCTTCGTGGCCGACAGCCAGATCGAGCGCATGGAAGCCAACATCGAGTCCATGCAGAACCTGTACGACAACATGGCCCAGCACGGGTACAACCTCACGAACATCCCGTTCGTGGTGCAGTACAACAAGCGCGACCTCCCCAACGCGGCCACGATCCGCGAGCTCCAGTCGGCGCTCAATCCCGGCTGGCCGGTGGACGATCCCGCCAGGCAGAAGGCGTCCGCCGACCCGTACCATGAGGGCGAGTTCCTGGTGGAGCAGCTCGACGGCCAGTGGGTGGAGCGGGCCCCGTACTTCGAGGCGGTGGCCATGACCGGCGATGGGGTGTTCGACACCCTCAAGGCGGTCAGCAAGCTGGTGCTCAAGAGCCTGGGATCCTAGCGGTCCCCGGCCGGCCCGGGCCCGCGCTCGCCGCATGGTGAAGGAGCTGGTATGACCGGTGCCCCCGGGCCTGGGGCCAGCACACCGGGACCCGCGGGCCGTCCCGCGGCCACGACCTGGAACCTGCCCAACCTCCTCACCCTGGTCCGGATCCTCCTCACGCCGGTCATCGCGCTCCTGCCCTTCATCGATGGCTACTGGCCCAAGCTGGTCTGCTTCCTGATCTTCCTGTTCGCGGCCATCACCGACGTGGTCGACGGCTACCTGGCCCGCTCCCGCAACCTCGTCACCGACCTGGGGAAGCTGCTCGACCCGCTCGCCGACAAGCTGCTCCTCTTCGCCACGATCATCCCGATCTACTGGATCTCCCGCACCCGCCACAGCCTCTACGACATCCCGGTCTGGGGCAGCATCCCGCTGTGGGTCTGCCTCCTGCTGATCGGGCGCGAGCTGGCCATGACCGGGTTCCGCTTCTGGGCCCAGCGGCGCGGCATCGTGATCCCCGCCGCGGGCGCGGGGAAGCTCAAGGCCACGATCCAGAACATCTACATCGGGGCCACCTTCCTCTGGTTCACCTTCCGCGACGCCCGCAAGCCGATGGGCTGGGAACACAACCAGATGGCGGAGTACTGGAACCAGTTCCACGGCGGAGTCGTGGCCATCACCCTGGCGCTGGCGACCGCGCTGACGGTGTACTCCTTCGTGGTCTACATGTACCGGTACCGGGCGCTCTTCAAGGCCAACCACTAGGCGGCGGCCGCATGGCGATCGAACTGCTCACGATCGGCACCGAGCTGCTGCTGGGTCAGACGGTGGACACCAACGGCGCGGAGCTGGGACGCGCCCTCGCCGCCGCCGGCATCCCCGTGACCCGCCGCACCTCGGTCAGCGACGATCCCGCCGCGATCCGTGACGCCGCCACCCAGGCCCTCGCGCGGACCGGGGCCTTCCTTAGCACCGGCGGCCTCGGCCCCACCGCCGACGACATCACCAAGCGACTCATTGCCGAGCTCTTCGGCATGCCGCTCACCTTCCGGCCCGAGGTCTGGGACGCGCTGGTGGCCCGGTTTGCCCGGGCCGGACGGGTCCCAGCGGAGCGCAACCGCTGCCAGGCGGAGGTTCCCGAAGGCGCCGCGATCCTCCCCAACCGCTGGGGGACCGCGCCCGGGCTCTGGCTCGAGGGAGCGCCTGGGCTCGCCATCCTTCTCCCCGGCGTCCCGGCCGAGATGCGGGGGCTGCTGCACCACGAAGTACTCCCCCGCCTGGCCCCCAGGGCGGGCGGCCGGGTGGTCCGCTCCCGGACCCTGCGGACCACCGGAATTCCGGAGTCGAGCCTGGCCGAGCGGCTCGATGGGGTCGAGACCCGCCTGGCGCCGCTCACCCTGGCGTACCTGCCCGGGGTCACCGGGGTGGACCTCCGCCTGACGGCATGGAATCTCGAACCCGCGGCCGCGGATGCGGCCCTGGAAGCGGGGATGGGGCTCCTCCGGAAGGGGGCTGACGGCTGGGCGTACGGCGAGGAGGACCAGGACCTGGCGGCCCTCGTGCTGCAGGCCGCCCGGGATCAGGGGGTTCGGCTCGGGACCGCCGAGTCGTGTACCGGCGGGGGAATCGGGGCACGCCTGACCTCCGTCCCCGGCAGCTCGGACGTCTATCGCGGAGGGGTCATCGCGTACGACAACGACCTCAAACGTGATCTCCTCGAGGTTCCCGGGGATCTGCTGGCACGCGCCGGTGCCGTGAGCCCGGAAGTGGCCCAAGCCATGGCGGCGGGGGCCTGTCGGCGCCTGGGCGCGGACATCGCGGTCTCGGTGACCGGGATTGCCGGTCCCGGCGGCGGGTCGCCCGAAAAGCCGGTCGGCCTGGTGTACATCGGCCTGGCCAGCGCCGCCGGGGGCCGTGCCACCCGGCACCGGTTCCCCGGCGACCGCGAGGATGTCCGCGCCCGGGCCGCGCAGATGGCCCTCTTTCGCCTGCACCAGCAACTCACCGGCCGGGATGCCCCGGCCGGGCCCACCGTCTAGGACCCTCCCGCTCATCCCCGGCGGCCCCGGGCCGATACTCCGATGGACACCCCTTGGCGTGCGCCGCAGGCTCTCCGCCTGCCGCCGTCCCTCCGGGTGCTTCCGACCGGGGACGTGGGATGCGTCGACTGCCATGGCTGCCTTGCTCCTTTGTACTCCTGGTGGCCGCCTGCGGGCGGGCACCCGCGCCGGAGCTGCGCATCGGCATCAACCCCTGGCCCGGCTACGAGTACTTCTACCTGGCCCAGGAACTCGGCCTCTTCGACACGACGGCCGTCCGGGTCCGCGTCGTGGAGCTCAGTTCCCTGTCCGATACGCGACGGGCCTTCGAGCGGGGCCAGCTCGACGCCTTTGCCGGGACCCCCATCGAGGTGCTCAAGGCCCGCGAAAGTTCCAGCCGGCGCCCGGTCCTCATGCTGGCCACCGACGTCTCCGAGGGCGCCGACGTGGTGCTGGCCCGGCCGGGGATCGCGGACCTCCGCGCCCTCGCGGGGCGCCGCATCGGGGTGGAGCCGGGCACCCTCAACGTCTACCTGGTGTCACGGGCCCTGGAGCAGGTGGGGCTCACGCTGGGCGATGTGGTCCTGGTGTCCCTGGAACCGCAACAGATGCCGGGGGCCCTCAGTCGCGGGACGGTCGATGCGGTCGCGTCGTATCCCCCCGCCGCCCTGGCGATGGCCGCGCTGCCGGGGGTGACGACTCTCTTCTCGAGCGCCGAGCTGCCGGACGAAATTCTCGGCGTGGCCTCGGTCGACAGCGCCTACCTGGCCGCGCACCGCGGGGCCGTGGTGGCGCTGCTCCGGGGCTTCGAGGCCGCGCGGGCGCATGCCGCGGCGCATCCCGAGGAGGCCGACGCCCGCATGGCGGCACGCGAGCGGATCACGCCAGCGGCATTCCGCATCGCGAGGTCGCAGGGCATCCGCCTCCTTCCCCTGGCGGATCAGGCACGCT
Organism: Gemmatimonadales bacterium; assembly: GCA_046327715.1. Lineage (GTDB taxonomy): Bacteria > Gemmatimonadota > Gemmatimonadetes > Gemmatimonadales > GWC2-71-9 > JADJOM01. The sequence continues at coordinate 150,675 of JAXLXY010000001.1, read as the reverse complement.
ACCTGGGAGCCACGGGCCGCGTGGCGAGCGCCCTGCGCCACGCCGACGAAGTGTTGTTGGCCGTCGGAGAACTCCATACCTCCCAGGCCGGCGCAGGCCTGCTCGCGCCGGAGGTGGCCCGGGCCGCGCAGGCCCCGGGCGGGAGTGGTACGGCCCCATGACACCCCCCGCGGGCCGGCGCCTGTCCCTTGCGTGGAAGGTCTCGCTACCCATCGCGATCGCGGGCGGCGTGATCGCCGGGGCGACCTCGCTGGTCAACCACCGCCTCGTCGACCATGAGATCGAGGACGCCGCACGGGCGCGCGGGCTGGCGCTGGCCCACGCGGTGGCACTCGCCGCCGAAACCACCTCGGATATCAGTGACCTGCAGCGGTTCGTCTCCGTCCTCGGGGCCGAGCCGGGGGTGAATCGCATCACCGTGGCCATGGGCACGCCGCCCCGGGTCATCGCCGCCACCCGGAACGACTGGCTGGGCCGGTCCCTCGACAGCGTGCACTCGATGGTGCTCCCGCAGCTCCTCGCCGACACGGCGCGCGGCGAGCGGGAAGTGGTCGATCTGCGGCCGGGGGAGTCCGAGGCCATCTTCGCTGTCCGGTTCCGCGGCCCGGCCGTGGAGGCGATGACCCGACCGGGGGAGCCGGCGGCCTACGCCGGCGTGGTGGTGCGGCTGAGCCGCCAGGCGCTCTTCGGCTCGGCTGCGGCCACCACGACGCAGGTGACGCTCCTGGTGCTCGGGGCCGTGCTCGCCGTGCTGGTGCTGACGGTGGTGGTGATGCACGGGGTGGTCCGGCGCCCGCTCTTCCGGATCGGCCAGGCCGTCGCCGACCCTGACCCTGCCACTCGCGCCGCGGTCATTGACGCGCTGCCCCGGGACGAGATCGGCAGCCTGGCCCGGCGGCTCGACGAGGCCATGGTCCGTTCGGCCGCCTCGGAGGAGATGCTCCGCAGCACCCTGGAGCGGACCGGGGAGATCATCTTCGCGGCCGACGCCGCCGGCCGGCTGACGCTCGTGAGCTCCGCCTGGGCGCGGCTCACCGGCCTGCCGGAGTCCGAGACCCTGGGACGGACCCTGCCCGAGCTGGTCCATCCGGACGACCGCGAGAGCGTGGCCCGCGCGCTCCTGGCGCACCGCTCGACCGCGACCCAGGGGCAGCTGCTCGCCTGCCGGCTCCGGACCAGCTCCGGGGAGGAGCGCTGGGTCGAACTCTCGCTGGCGCCGAGCCGGCATCCGTTCGAATGGACGCAGGGGATGGCCGGGGCCCTGCGCGATATCACCCGCGAGCGGCAGGCCGAGCAGGTGGCCGCGGTGGCCCGCGCCACCCTCGAACGGCACCTCGCGCTCTCGCCCTTCGCGGTGCTCGAATGGGACAGCGACTTTCGTCTCTGCCGGTGGACCGGGGCCGCCGAGGCGATCTTCGGCTGGCGCGCGGAGGAGGTCCTCGGCCGGCACGCCCACGAGTGGCGGTTTGTCGTGGAACAGGACGCCGAGGCCGTGAGCGGCGTGATCGAGCGCCTGGTCAGCGGGGCGGACATCAGCAACGTCTGCCAGAACCGGAACTACCGCAAGGACGGGACGCAGGTCACCTGCCGCTGGCACAACACCGCCACCCGCCGGGCGGATGGCACGCTGGTCACGGCCTTCTCCCTGGTGGAGGATGTCACGGAGAAGATCCAGATGCAGGATGCCCTGGTCCGCAGCGAGGAGCGGTTTGCGTTGGCGATCGAGGGCACCTCGGACGGGATCTGGGACTGGGACCTGCGCACAAACCGCGTCTGGCGGTCGCACCGATTGCTGGAGATCCTCGGCTGCGCCGGGCCGGGCCTGGAGGACCGTCCCGAGGCGATCCTCGACCTGGTGCACCCGGACGACCGGCTCTGGCTGGAGGCCGCGGTCGAGGATCACCTGCGAACCCGGTCCCCCTTCCGGATCGAGTACCGCGTGCGCCACGCCGACGGCCGCTGGCGCTCCGTCCAGGACCGGGGGCACGCCGTCTGGGATGCCACCGGAACCCCGGTCCGCTTTGCGGGCTCGACCACGGACATGACGGAACACCGGCAGGCGCAGGAGGCGCTGCACCTCTCCATGCGCGAGCTCGCCGAGGCCCGGGACCGGGCCGAGGCCGGCACCCGGGCCAAGTCCGAGTTCCTGGCCATGATGAGCCACGAGATCCGGACCCCGATGAACGGGGTCATGGGGATGACCAACCTGCTCCTCGACACGCCACTCGATCCCGAGCAGCGCGAGTTTGCCGAGACCATCCGGGCATCGGCCGACGCCCTGCTCACGATCATCAACGACATCCTGGACTTCTCCAAGGTCGAGGCGGGCAAGCTCACCGTCGAGGCCGTGCCGACCGATACCCGCCTGGCGGTCGAGGAGGTCACCGACCTGCTGGCGCCGCGGGCCGCCGAGAAGGGGCTGGAGCTGGCGGTCGCATTTCCCGCGGAGCTCGATGCGCAGCTGGTGACCGACGCCGGCCGGCTGCGGCAGATCCTGCTCAACCTGCTCGGCAACGCCATCAAGTTCACCGAGGTGGGGTCGGTCACCCTCGAGGTCAGTGAGCGCCAGTCGGCCGGGAAGCGTTGGCTCGCCCTCGCGGTACGCGACACGGGCATCGGCATCCCGGCCGAGGCGATGAGCCGGCTGTTCAAGTCGTTCGAGCAGGCCGAAGCCGGCACCACCAGGAAGTACGGCGGGACCGGGCTCGGCCTGGCCATCTCCCGCCGACTCGCGGAGCTGATGGGCGGCAGGCTCGAGGTGGAAAGCCTGCCGGGGCAGGGCAGCTGCTTCACGCTCGTGCTCCCGGCGCCCTCGGTGACCGCGCCGCCGCCGGACGCCGGCCCGCCGCCGCTGGCCGGCGTTCCGGTGCTGGTCATCGATGACCTGGCGCTCTCCCGGAAGGTGTTCCAGTGCCAGCTGATGCATGCCGGGGCCGAGGTGTTGCTCGCCTCCAGCGGGGCCGAGGGGCTCGCGCGGATGGGCAGCCAGCTCGCCGCCGCGGCCCCGGTCGGGCTCATCGTCGTGGACCACCTGATGCCCGGCCTGGATGGGGAAGGCTTTGCCAGGCAGGCGCGCGAGCAGTTCGGCCCCGCGGTCCCGCCCATCATCCTCGCCTCCTCGAGCGGCGGGGGGGTGGCGCAGCCGGAACTGTTCCACGCGATCCTGAACAAGCCCGTCACCGAGGCTCGCCTGGTGGCGGAACTGCAGCGGTGCCTGCGGGAGTCACCGGCCGCTGGGCGCGAACCGGACGCGGGGCCGCCGTCGCCGGTGCCTGCCATTGCCGCGGAGCCCGCGGGGCCAGGCCCGCGGGTCCTGCTGGTCGAGGACAACGTGGTGAACCAGAAGGTCGCGACCAAGATGCTGCGCAAGCTGCACTGCCGGGTGGACGTCGCCGGCAACGGCCTGGAGGCGGTGGAGATGATCGGCCGGTTCACCTACGACCTGGTGCTGATGGACTGCCTGATGCCGGAGATGGACGGCCTCGACGCGACCCGCCGCATCCGGGAGACCATGCCGACGCCCCGGCTGCCCATCGTGGCCATGACGGCGAATGCCATGGCCGGCGACCGCGAGGCCTGCCTCGCCGCCGGCATGGACGACTACATCACCAAGCCCGTGGACCTCGAGAGCCTCAGCCTGGTGCTGCAGCGCTGGCACTCCGCATCCACCTCCGGAGAAGGGGTGGTCCCGGCCACCTGACGCCCTGCCAGACTGGCCCACTCTCGGGGCACGCCCGTTGCTGTTATCTTTGGTTCGACCGCAACGAGGCAGACTGGCAAGTGGCTGAAAGACAAGATCTTGAGGGCACGCCCCTCCCCGAAGCGGCGCCCGGCGCCGATGCGGCGGGTGCCGCGGCGGCCGGGTCCGCCGATCCGGCCGTCAGCGGACTCCCGCTGGAGCCCGCACCCGAGGCCATCCGGCGGTTGGAAGACGAGGTAGCCGCAGCCCGGGACCGTCACCTGCGTCTGGCGGCCGAGTATGACAACTACCGCAAACGGGCGGCCCGGGAGCGTGAGGAATTGACCCATCGGGCGCAGGCGGCCCTGGCGGTGCGCCTGCTCGATGTCCTCGACGACCTCGACCGCGTGGTGGCCGGCGCGACGGTCGGCACCGGCGATGTGGTGCAGCAGGCGCTTGTCATGATCGACCGCAAGCTTCGGAAGGAGCTGGAAGCGGCCGGCCTCGACCGTATCGATCCCGCGGGACAGCCCTTCGACCCCGCCGTCGCCGAGGCGGTCTCCGTGATCGCGCCGCCCGCCGCCGAGCAGGACCACACCGTCGCGGCCACCTTCCAGGCCGGGTATCGCTTCAAGGGCGCCCTCATCCGCCCGGCCCGGGTCCAGGTGTATTCCGCTGAAGGGCACGCCTGACCGTGGCCCGGGACTTCTACCAGGTCCTCGGCGTCCCGGACAGCGCCACCCCGGAAGAGGTCAAGAAGGCCTACCGGCGGCTTGCCAAGCAGTACCATCCGGACGCCAACCCCAACAACCCGCAGGCCTCCGAGCGCTTCAAGGAGATCTCGGAGGCGCACGCGGTGCTCTCCGATGCGGAGAAGCGCAAGCAGTACGACCAGATGCGCCGCCTCGGCGCGTTTGATGGCGGCGGGTTCCGTCGCTCGGGCGGGGCGCAGCCGGGCGGGGCCGGTCGGCCGGGCGCGGGTGGGGCCGGTGGCGCCGGGGCGGAGAGCTTCGACTTCTCGGACCTGGGCAGCTTCGGGCTCGGGGACATCTTCTCGTCGATCTTCGGCCGGTCGGGCGCCGGCGGGGCACGGCGGGAGGATGCCTCACCCGACGCAATCGAAACGCTGGTCGAGATCCCGTTCCGGGTAGCGGCGCTGGGCGGCAAGGTGCCCGTGCGGCTCCCGCTCAACGAGACCTGCCGCAGCTGTGCGGGCAGCGGGGCCGCCCCCGGGGCCAAGGTGTCCACCTGCCCGGAGTGCAACGGGCGCGGCTCGGTCACCTTCGGCCAGGGGGGATTCGCGGTGAGCCGGCCCTGCCCGCAGTGCCGGGGCCGCGGCAAGGTGCCCTCCACGCCGTGCCCGGCGTGCCATGGGGAGGGCGAGGTGCGCGCCGAGCGCGAGGTGCTGATCACGGTGCCGCTGGGCACCGAATCCGGGACCAAGGTCCGCCTCAAGGGGCAGGGTCAGCCCAGCGCGCCCGGCCTGCCGCCGGGCGACATCCTCGTGACCTTCCAGGTCCAGAACGATCGCTTCTTCCATCGCGAGGGGCTGGACCTGGTCTGCGAGGTGCCGATCAACCTGGCCCAGGCGGCGTTGGGTACCCGGCTCCGGGTCCGGACGCTCGATGGCAAGAAGGTGGTGCTCCGGGTCCCCCCCGGGACACAGCCGGGACGGAAGTTCCGGATCAAGGGCCTGGGCATCGAGAAGGGCGAGCGGAAGGGTGATCAGCTGGTGCAGATCCAGGTGCAGATCCCCGAGCACCTGACGCCCGAGCAGGAGGAACTGCTTCGCAAGTTCGCCGAGGCCAGCGGCCTGGCGATCTAGCTCAGCGCGGAGCGGCCGGGAATTCCCCCGTCAGCCGCCCGGTTTCGCGGTAATTCTCCACCAACACTCGATGGGTCGCGATCTCCAGCTCCGGCGCCGGGGGCTGGCGCTGGGTGTACCGGCCGTCGGCGGCAAGGTCCCAGGCCTGCCGGTTGTCCTGCCACATGAGGATGAGCAGGTCCCGCAGCGCGGTGCGGTGTGCCGGGTCGAGGATCGGGGTGACGGCCTCGATCCGCCGGTCCAGGTTCCGCGGCATCCAGTCCGCGGAACCGATGTAGACCTCTTCCGCCCCCCCGTTGAGAAAATAGAACGCGCGCGAGTGCTCGAGGAACCGGCCGATGATGCTGATGACCCGGATCCGGTCGCTCACGCCCGGGATCCCGGGGCGCAGGCAGCAGATGCCGCGGACGATCAGGTCCACCGTGACCCCGGCCTGCGAGGCCTCGTAGAGGGCCTGGATCAGGAGGGGATCCACCAGGGCGTTCATCTTGGCGATGATCCGCGCCGGCGCGCCGGCCCGGGCGTGCTCCGCCTCCCGCCGGATCATGGCGAGGAAGCGCTCCCGCATGCCCCGCGGGGCGGTGATCAGCCGACGGTAGTTCTGTGGCGCCGCGAACCCGGTGAGGACGTTGAACAGGTCTGTCAGGTCAGCGCCCAGCTCCGGGTCGGCGGTGAAGAGGCCGAAATCGGTGTAGAGGCGGGCTGTCCTGGGATGGTAGTTGCCGGTGCCGAGGTGCAGGTAGCGGCGCATGGTGTCGCCCTCCCGCCGCACCACCAGCATGACCTTGGCGTGGGTCTTGAGGCCGGCCACGCCGTAGCTCACGTGCACGCCGACGTCTTCCAGCCGCTGGGCCCACCGGATGTTGTTTTCCTCGTCGAAGCGGGCCTGCAGCTCGATGAGCACCGCCACCTGCTTGCCCCGTTCCGAGGCCTGCGCCAGCAGCCGGGCGATGCTCGAGTCGCCGCCGGTCCGGTACAGCGTCAGCTTGATGGCCACCACGTCGGGGTCATCCACCGCGGTCTGGATGAACCGCTCCACGGAGCTGGTGAAGCTCTCGTAGGGGTGGTGCACCAGGATGTCCCCCTCGCGGATCACCTCGAAGATGTTGCGGGCCGATCCCATCCGGTGCTGGGTCACCGGGTAGTGCGGGACGTCCTTGAGGGCCGGCAGGTCGATGGCCCCGGCCAGGGAGAGGAGGTCGGCGGTGTCGAGCAGGCCGCTGACCTCGTAGACGTCATCGGCGCCCAGCGGGGCTGCCTGGGCTTCCTGGGCGGCGTTGAACTCCGACAGCAGCACTTCGCGGATGGAATGGGGCAGGTTGGGGGCCACTTCGAGCCGCACCACCGCCCCGAAGCGCCGGTTCCGGACTTCCTCCTGGATCGTGCTCAGGAGGTCCTCCGCCTCGTCGTGATCGACCTCGAAGTCGGTGTTCCGGGTGATCCGGAAGGGGAAGCAGCCGAGGATCTCCACGCCGGGGAAGAGCGCCTCGATGTTTGCCGCCACCAGCTGCTCCAGCGGTACGTAGCGCCATCCCTCGCCCACCCGGACCCAGCGGGGCAGGATCTTCGGCACCTTCACCCGCGCAAAGCGGTCCTCACCGTCGCCGCCGCGCAGCGCCACGGCCAGCGACAGGCTCAGGTTGGAGATGTAGGGGAACGGGTGGGCCGGGTCCACAGCCAGGGGCGTCAGCACCGGGAAGACGTTCGCGTGGAAATACCGGTCCAGCTGCTGACGCTCCGCCTCGGTCAGGTCGGCCATGTCGAGCAGGACCACCCCGTGCCGCGCGAGCCCGGGCAGGACGTCGTCATGCAGCGTGCGGCCATGCACCCGCACCTGCTCGCGCACCACGGACGCGATCTGGCGCAGCTGTTCCTCCGGCGTCTGCCCGTCGGGGGAGCGCTCGGCGTAGCCGGCGGCCAGCTGGTCCTTGAGGCCGGCCACGCGGATCTGGAAGAACTCGTCCAGGTTGGAACTGAAGATGCCGTGGAACTTGAGCCGCTCGAGCAGCGGGGTGCGGGGGTCCTCCGCCTCGTGGAGTACGCGGCGGTTGAACTCGAGCCAGGACAGCTCGCGGTTGATGTAGAGCCCGGCCTGTGTCAGGTCGGGTACGGGTTCCGGCCCGGGGTGGGCCTGGGGCAGGGTGGCGTCGGTCACGGAGCGGAATCTACTGCCGCAATGCACGAGGGCCAGTTGCGTGTAACGGCCATGTCACGACCCGCGGTCAGCGCCGGATCACCTTGACCTCCCGCTCGCCGACCATGAGTGAGAGGAAGAGGCTCACGAGGCTGATCAGGAGCCCGGCCCAGAACGCCGGCCAGAACCCGGCCACCCGGAAGCCCAGGTCGAACTGGGCCGAGAGCCAGCTGGTGAGGAGCAGCAGCAGTGCGTTGATCACGAACAGGAAGAGCCCCAGCGTCACCAGCACCAGCGGGCAGGTGAGCAGCGTCAGCAGCGGGCGCAGGAAGGCGTTCACGAACCCGAACAGCACCGCCACCAGGAGCAGCCCGATCGGGCCCCGGTCGTAGTCGACGCCCGGTACCACCTGGACCGCCACGTAGAGCGCCAGGGTATTGATCAGCCAGCGGACGAAGAGGCTGCGCATCAGCCGGCCGGCCGGAGGTACTGGTCGCACCAGTCGAGCACGGTGCCCCACCAGAGCCGGCGGTTGCGCGGCTTGGCCACGAAGTGGTCCTCGTCCGGGAAGTAGAGGAACTTGGCCGGGATGTTCCGCAGCCGGAGGGCGGTGAAGGCCTGCAGACCCTCGGAGATGTCGACCCGGTAGTCGAGCTGGCTGTGGATGACCAGCATCGGGGTGCGCCAGTTGCCGGTGAAGTTGGCCGGCGACCACTTCTCGATCGTGGCCCGCGCGGCCGGCTCCCACGGCAGGCCGCCGAACTCCCAGGTCGGGAACCAGAGCTCCTCGGTGGTGCCCGCCATGCTGAGCGGGTTGAAGATGCCGTCGTGCGCGATCAGGGTCTTGAACCGGGTCGTGCGCCCGGCCATCCAGTAGATCATGTAGCCGCCGTACGAGGCCCCGGCCGCCGCCATCCGGGTGCTGTCCACGTACGGGAGCCGGGCGAGGATGTCCGCGCCCTTCATGAGATCCTCGTAGGGCAGGCCGCCCCAGTTGCGGCTGATGCTGTTGGTGAAGGCCTGGCCGTACCCGGTGGAGCCATGGAAGTTGACCGCCGCCACGACATAGCCGCGGGCCGCGAACATCGCATAGTTCCAGCGGCCGTGCCACTGATCGAGCCATGCGCCCTGCGGGCCGCCGTGAATGAGGTAGATGAGCGGGTAGCGGCGGGCGGGGTCGAAGCCCGGCGGCTTCATGATCCAGCCGAACACCGAGTCGTTCGCGGCGCCCACGAAGCCGAACTCCTCCAGCGCCGGGATGTCCCAGGCGCCGAAGCGGTCGTCGTTGACGTGGGTCACCTGCCGGATGGCCTTCCCCTCGGTGGTGGTCGCGAACACCTCCGGCGGCCGCCGTGCGGTGGACCGGAGGAACACCACCACGTCCGCCCGGCTCGCCAGCTGGAAGGCGGTGTTGGTCCCCCCGCTGAGCAGGCGGGTGGCGCGCCCGGTCGGCACCTCGACCCGGTAGAGGCTGTGGCCGCCCCGCTCCTCCACCTCCGCCAGGACCGCGCGGGCGTCCGGCAGCCAGTGGAAGGCGGAAATGCTGAGGTCCCACTTGGGCGTCACCGACAGGCGCCGCCCGCTGGCGCGGTCGTACAGCATCAGTTGCTGGCGGTCGGCCTCGAAGCCGGGGGCGGCCATCGCCAGATAGGCGATGTAGCGCCCGTCGGGGGAGTATTGCGGTGAGTGGTCATTGCCCCGGGCGCTGGTGATGGCCTGCCGGGCCGAACCGTCCGGGCCCATGACGAACACGTCGTTGTTGGTGCTGATGGCGGGTGTGCTGTCGGGATTGTAGACGATGGCCAGCTCGGTGCCCACCGGCGAGACCGCCACATCGGCCCCGCCGAGCGCCAGCGGCGGCACGTCCCGGTCGATCGGGGTGATGTCCGTGGTGGTCCCGTCGGCGAGGTCCACCCGGAAGAGGTGGGAGCGGACGCCGAGCCGCCACTCGTTCCAGTGCCGGTAGAAGAGGTCGGTGAAGATCCGGGCCTCGGTGCCCCACGGGGCAGCCCGCCGCGCGGCCTCGCTCGAGTCCCCCCAGGCCACGTCGGTCCAGAAGTACATCGCCTTGCCGTCCGGAGACCAGAGGAAGTCCGCGATCCCGTCGCGGACGCTGGTCACCTTGACCGCCTCGCCGCCCCGGATGGGCATGCGCCAGATCTGCGGTCCGCCCTCCCGGGTGGAGATGAACGCCAGCACCTTGCCGTCTGGCGACCAGCGCGGGGCCCGGTCGTTGCCCGCCGCGGCGGTGGCCTGCCAGCTGTCGCCGCTGGCGAGGTCGGCCAGCCAGATCTTGGTGCTGCTCCGGTTGTCCTGCAGCGAGGGGGTGGACACCGTGAAGGCCACCAGGCTCCCGTCCGGGGTGACCTGGGGGTCGGCCACGGTGGGCGCCGTGATGTAGTCCTCGATGCCGATCGCGCGCGGCGCCTGGGCCGCGAGCGGCCCGGTGGAGAGGACCCAGGAGGCCAGGAGGACCGTCAGGGCGTGACGCATCAGGCAATGACTCCGCCGCCGAGCACCTGGCCGTCCGCGGCGTACAGGACGCCGGACTGGCCCGGGGTGATCGCGCGCACCGGGGTGGAAAGGACGAGGCCAAGGCTGGCCGCATCCATGCTGTGGACGATGGCGGGGACCGCGGCGGCACGGTACCGGACCTGCACCAGGCACTGGTCCCCGGCCTGCAGCGGATCGGCCAGCCAGTTGAGTTCCTCCAGCCGCAGCTGGTGGCCCAGGAGGTCGTCGGCACCCCCGATGACCACCTCCCGGGACGCGGGACGGATGGCCACCACATAGCGCGGGCCGCTGGCGCCCCCGGGCAGGCCCCGGCGCTGGCCGATGGTGTAGCGAGCGTAGCCGCCGTGCTCGCCCAGCGTCTCCCCGGTCGTGCTGACCAGGGGGCCGGGCGTCAGGGCTGCCGACCCCGCGGGCAGGTGCTGCTCGAGAACCTGGACGTAGTCGTCCCCGGGCACGAAGCAGATCTCGACGGATTCGGGCTTGTCCGCGGTGGCCAGGCCCAGCCGGCGCGCATGGGCGCGGGTCTCCGCCTTGGTGAGGCCGCCCACCGGGGTGAGCATCCGCGACAGCACCGCCCGGTCGATGCCCCAGAGGAAGTAGCTCTGGTCCTTGGCCGGATCCTGCCCGCGATACAGCCGCCCATCGCGGGCCCGGGCGTAGTGGCCCGTGGCGATCGCGGCGCAGCCCAGGGCGTCGGCGTGCGCGAGCAGGTCGCGGAACTTGGTGAAGGAATTGCACCGCACGCAGGGGATGGGCGTCCGGCCGCGACTGTACTCTGACACGAAGTTCTGGATCACGTCCCGGCTGAAGCGATCCTCGAGATTGAGCACGTAGTGGGGTACGCCGAGCGCGTGGCAGACGTCGCGCGCGTCGTTGATCGAATCGAGGGAGCAACAGGGCCGGTCCGGCACACTGTCCCCATGGCAGAACAGCTTCATCGTCGCCCCGATGACCTCGTAGCCCTGGGCCACGAGCTCGGCGGCGGCCACCGAGCTGTCCACGCCGCCGCTCATCGCGACCAGCACCCGGTCAGCCACGGCTCAGGGCTCCGGTCAGCTGCCGGGCGCGGGACACCGCCTCGGGGAACGCGGCGATGGTCGCGGCCACGTCGGCCTCGGTGCTTCCGTGACCCAGGCTGAGGCGCACCAGGCCACGCGCCAGCGCCGGCGGCAGTCCCATCGCCGCCAGGACGTGGGATGGCTCCGTAGCCCCGCTGGAGCAGGCGGAGCCGCCGGAGGCCGCCACGCCCAGCCGGTCCAGGTGCATCAGGAGGACCGTGGATTCCGTCCCGGGCACGAGCACCGCCAGCACGTGCGGGGCAGTCACGGCCCCCTCCGCCACCACCACGAGGTCCGGCACCGCATCCCGCAGGCCGGCGAGGAGCCGGGAGCGCAGCCCGGTGAGCCGCGCGTGTTCCCCGGCGGCCTCGGCCCGGGCAAGGATCGCGGCTCGTCCAAGTGCCACGGCGCCGGCGAGGTTCTCGGTGCCCGGGCGGAGCCCCCGCTGCTGGCTCCCGCCCGTCACCAGCGGGGCGATCGTCGTCCCGCGCCGGACCACGAGCGCGCCGATGCCCTTCGGGGCGCCGAGCTTGTGGCCGGAGATCGAGGCGAGGGCGACCGGTGTCCCGGCCAGCGTCACCGGCAGCTTGCCGAAGGCCTGTACCATGTCGGTGTGGAACGGGACTCCCGCCGCCGCGGCCGCCGCCGCCAGCTCAGTCACCGGCTGCACCACGCCGGTCTCGTTGTTGACCCACATCACCGAGACAACCGCGGGTCGCGTCCCCAGTACCGTGGTGAACGTCGCCCGGTCCAGTGTTCCCTCGGCATCCACTGGTAGGAGCTGCTCCCGGCCGCCGAGCTGTACCACCGCGTGGGCGGCGGCAAGCACCGCCTTGTGCTCGGTGGCCGCCACGGCCACGCCGAACGGCGCTCCTGCCGCGCGTGCCGCCAGGGCGCGGCCCAGCACGGCCAGGTTGTCTGCCTCGGTGCCCCCGGAGGTGAAATAGACCTCGCCCGGCTCGGCGCCGATGGCCTCGGCCACCTCCCGCCGGGCCTGCTCGAGGCCTACCCGGGCCGCCCGCCCGAAGGCGTGGCTGCTGGAAGGGTTCCCGAAGGTGGCGCCGAGGTAGGGCAGCATGGCCTCGACCACCTCGGGGCGGACCGGGGTGGTGGCGGCGTGGTCGAGATAGGCAGGCGCGGCGGACATCGGGGGTAAGATAGTCGTCCGCGAGCTACATGCTCTGAACGTCGAGGGCCACCACATCCGGCACGGCGACGGTTTCGTGGGTGAAGAATGGCTCGCCGTAGCGGGTCCGGATGAGCGACCCGTAGTGGGCGTTCTGGACCTCGACGAGGGAGTAGAGATCCTGCCCGGTGGGAAAGATCTCGCCCGCCGCCTTGGCGCCATCGAACTGGCTGGCGTAGCAGCGGATCGCCGCCATCTTGGCGGCAAAATGCTCGCTGATGTCCACCACGAAGGTCGGCTTGACCGGGTCCTCGCGGTAGGCCAGGGCATAGAGGATCTTGTGCGGACGGTGGGGTTCCCCGGCGGCGTTGTAGCGCGCCAGTCCGGCCAGGAAACAGGCGTCACGGCCGAGCTCGGAGGCGATCCGGTGGTCGGGGTGGCGCCCTACGGCGAAGGGAAGGATCACGGTCCGCGGTCGGAAGTGGCGGATCTGCTCGACCACCACGCGCCGGGTCTCGTCGGAGTTCTGCAGGTAGGCGTCGGGCAGGCCGGCGTTCCGCCGCTCGGTCACGCCGAGGACCTCGGCGGCCCGCGCCGCTTCCGCCGCCCGGAGCTCGGCGCTGCCCCGGGTGCCGGACTCGCCGGCGGTGAGGTCCAGGATGCCGGTCCGGTATCCCTGGGCGGCGGCCTTGAGGAGGGTACCGGCACAGGTGAGTTCGACATCATCCCGGTGGGCGGCGATGGCGAGCAGGTCGACGGGCATGCGGGCGGCTCACGGGCTACGGGAAACGGGAACGGGAAGCGGCTCAAATCTACACGCCGCTTCCCGCTCTCCGCCTCCCACCCCGGGGCCGGCCCGCCTCAGTCGTGCCGGCGCCGCCAGAACCAGCGCAGCCCCAGCAGGCCCGCCACCAGCAGCGCCCCGGCCGGGATCAGTACGCCCATGGAGGCAATCAGGCCGGCCACGAAGTGGACGAAGTTGCGCCAGGCGTCCCGGAAGGCATCGGCGATGACCCCGCCGCTGCCCGTATCACCCACCACCGGGGCGGGCTCGTGGACCGTGATGCTCAGGGTCGAGGTGGCGACGTGCGCCTTGAGGTAGCGGAGCCTGCCCTCCATCCGCTCGATCTCCTCCCGGACCCGCGCCAGCTCCCGCTCGATCTCCAGCACGTCGGACAGCTTGCCGGTGCGGGTGGCCAGCAGCTCGATCAGGCGGCCCTCCAGCCGCCGCGCATTCGCGACGCGCGCCGTCACGTCGGTGAACTCCTCCCCCACGTCCTGGGCGAAGATGTTCACGTACTCGAGCTTCCCGACGGGGGCCAGGCCGTGCACCAGGTCGTCGAAGCGGGCGGCGGGGACCCGGATCTCCAGTGTGGCGGTGCGCATCTGGTCCTGGCCAGCCTGGACCTGGGTGTTGGCCACGAACGCCCCGACCTGCCGGGCCAGCGCCTCCACCCGCGCGATGGCGACCTCGAGGGAATCCACCTCAATGCTGGCCTGGCCGGTCCGGATGATCATCGCGGGCATCGCGGAGGGGTCGGCGGCGGCGTCGGGTACCTGGCCCTGTTCAACCCGGGCGGGCGCCGGCATCGGGGCCGACGCCGGGGCGACGAAGCCATTGGCCTCACCCGGGGCCTGGTTGGTCGCGACCGCATCCATCCGAGCATCGTTCATGGCCGGCGGCGCCCCGGATTCGCCGCCCGAGGTGCACGCGCTGAACAGGAGGCACAGCAGGATCGCCCGGCGGTAGATCGTCAGCATGGTACCCTCGCACCGTGGATGGGGACGCCGGGGGATGCCCGGGGCCGCGGGGCTTGCACACCGGCGGGCGGCCGCCGGGACTATTCGTGTCGGAGAGCCTCGACGGGATCCATCCGCGCCGCCCGGTTGGCCGGGAAGATGCCGAACACCAGCCCGATGAGCACCGAGACGATCGTGGCCACGGCCGCGCTCCAGAGGGGCACCTCCGACTGCCAGCCGAAGACCCATTCCAGCAGCTGGCCGCTCAGCAACCCGACCAGCACGCCGACCAGCCCCCCGATCAGGGTCAGGGTGGCCGCCTCCACCAGGAACTGCCACAGGATCTCGCTGCGGGTGGCGCCCACCGCCTTGCGCAGCCCGATTTCCCGGGTCCGGTCGGTGACCGAGACCATCATGATGGCCATCACCCCGATGCCGCCCACCAGCAGCGCCACGCTGGAGAGCGCGATCATGGCGGTAAAGAAGTAGTTGGTGAAGTTGCTGACGATGTCGAGGATCTGGTCCTGGGTGATGAGGTCGAAGGTGTTGGGCATGCCCGGCCGCAGGCCCCGCACCCGGCGCAGCGCCGCGGTGGTGATGTCCTGGGCGGAGGCGACGGAGACGCCTGTGGCCGGCCGTGCCGCGATGAAGAGGTTGTTGGTCTCGTCGTACCGGTAGTTGCGGCGGGCGGTCTCGAAGGGGATGATGGCGCCGATCTGCTGGCCCGGCGGCTCGAACAGGTTGGCGGGCCGCTGGTAGAGCCCGATGACCCGGAGCGCGACCCCGCCGATGCGCACCGTGCGGTCCATCGGGTCGATCCGCCCGAAGAGCGCGTCCGCGGTCTCTTCCTCCAGGACCGTCACCTCGCCGCCGTTGAGCTCCGAGCGGTTGAAGAACCGGCCGCGCAGCAGGGTGCCGCCCTGGATTTCCATGTAGTGCTCATCGGCCCCGAAGACCGTGACCACCTGGGTGCCGACTCCCTGGTACTCGATCCGCTGGAACAGCTGCACCCACATGCCGGCGTAGCCGATGCCCGGGGCGCGGGCCATGGCGTCGGCGTCGGGCTGGTCCAGGACGGGCCGGATCCGCACCTCGTACGGCAGCCGTTCGGGGTTGAGCGGGGTCTGGGAGAAGTACCGGACCACGTAGAACGCCGTGGGGCCGGCCGCGGAGATGGCGTTGAAGATCTGGGTCCGGATGCCCGCGACCAGGGAGGCGATGGTCATCACGGTGGTCACCCCGATGACCACCCCGAGGATCGTGAGCCCCGAGCGCAGCTTGTTGCTGCGCAGGGAGTCGAACGCGATCGAGACTCCCTCGCCGACGTTGTGGAGGATGCGGCTCGGCACGTCAGGCGCTATTCGGCGCGCAGGGCGGTGATGGGGTCCAGCCGGGCGGCCCGGCTGGCCGGGTAGACGCCGAACAGGATCCCGGCCCCGGCGCCCAGCAGCAGCGCGGCGGCCACCGACCAGAGGGTGATCCGGGCCGGCAGGGGGGTGAGGCTCGAGACCGCGAACGCCAGCAGCCAGCCGCCGAGGACGCCCAGCAGGCCGCCCAGGGTGGACAGCACCACGGCTTCCACCAGGAACTGGCGCTGGATGTCGCGCCGGGTGGCGCCGATGGACTTGCGGATGCCGATCTCCCGGGTCCGCTCGTTCACGGACATGAGCATGATGTTCATGATCACGATGCCGCCCACCACGATGCCGATGCACACGACGGCCGGGATGGCGGTGAAGAGCCAGCCGGTGAGCTGCTTCCAGAAGGCCACCACGTTGTCGGCCTTGTCGACGGTGAAGTCGTTCTCCTCCGCCGGGTGCAGCTGGTGGGCCAGGCGCATCGCCTCCTCGGCCCGGGCCATGGCCCCGTCGAGCGCCTCGGCGTCGGCCATCTTCACCGAGACGACCGTCGTCTTGCGCCGGCCGTAGATCGCCTCGAAGGTCGAGAACGGGATCAGGACGAACCCGTCGAACGACTGCCCCAGCACCCGCCCCTTGCGCGCGATCACGCCCTTCACCGTGAGCTGGGTGCCGGCGATCCGGACCTGCCGCCCGATGGCCATCTCCGGGGGGCCGAACAGGCGGTCCGCGATGTCATAGCCGAGGACCACCACGTGGCGCCGTTCACTCACGTCCGGATCGGCGAGCGGGTCGCCGGCGGCGAAGCGGTAGTCCTGGACCAGCTGGTAGGGCGGGGTCACCCCGAAGACCAGTACGTCACCGACGGTGCGGTTGCGGTAGATCACGTCGCTCATCGGCGTGGGCCAGCCGGACTGCAGCGCCACCGCCACCGCCTCCGGGATCGCCCGGCGCACCACCTCCGCGTCGGCCCGGGTGATCAGGGGGCGGCGATTGATGGCCTTGATCTGCTCGTCATCGAGGAAGCCCGGGGCGATCGGGGTCCGCCGCACCTGGAAGGCGTTGGTCCCGATCATCGAGGCCATCAGGTTGTCCTTCACGTACGAATTCATGCCCTGGATGATCGCCACCACGACGACCAGGAACCCCACCGAGACGATGATGCCGAGAAGGGTGAAGAAGGAGCGGAGCTTGGCGCTGTGGATGGACTGGACGGCGAGGCGGAACGCTTCGGCGAGCGGCATGCCGGGAATCTACGCCGAACCGGCAGGCGGGAAAGTGCGGTGACCCCCGGGCGACGGGGCGGGGTGAGGAGGTCTTCATCCTCGCCCCGCCGCGCCGGCTGGTTACTCGTAGCGGAGCGCCTCTACCGGGTCGAGGCGGGAGGCCTTGCTGGCCGGATAGAGGCCGAAGGCGATCCCGGTCACGGTCGAGGCGAGCACGGCGACCACCACCGACCACAGCGGCACCGCGGCCGGGATGGGGGTGAACTTCTGAATCGCCAGGGCGATGAGCCCCCCGAGCGCCATGCCGGCGATGCCGCCGACCAGGGTGAGGGTGGCCGCCTCGATGAGGAACTGGAACATGATCTCCCGGCGGGTGGCCCCCAGCGCCTTGCGGACCCCGATCTCCCGGGTCCGTTCGGTCACCGAGATCATCATGATGGCCACGACGCCGACGCCACCCACCATGAGCCCCACGCTCGAGAGGGCCAGCATCACCACGAAGAACCCGCTGGTGATGTTGTTGAAGCTGTCGAGCAGCTTGTCCTGGGTGACGACCGAGAAGTTGTTCTCCTGCGCCGGCTTGAGGCCGCGGAAGGAGCGCAGCGCCGCGGTGACGCGGTCCTGGGCCTCGGCCACGCTGAGGTCCGGGTCGGGGATCACCGAGAACTGCATCCATCCCTTCCAGTAGTCGGCCACCTTGGTGAAGGTCGAGTGCGGGATCCCGATGTAGGGCGAGTCGGAGTCGCCGAAGAGGCTCTTGGGCTCGGAGTACAGGCCGATCACCTCGAACGGCTCCCCGTAGGCCTTGAGCCGGCGGCCGATCGGGTCGAGGCCGGGGAAGAGGTCCTGGGCCAGCCGGTCGTTGATGACCGTCACCCGGGCCCCCGCCGCGTACTCGAGCTGGGTGAAGTTCCGGCCGGCCACGATGGTGCCGCCCTGGGTCAGGATCCAGTCGGGGCTGAGCCCGAGGATGTTGACCCCGCTCAGGTTGTTGCTGCCCGCCGCGACGGGGCCGCCGCTCCCCTCCTGCCACGACACGCTGCGGATCCCGGGGACTTTCTGCAGCATCTCCGCTTCGGCCACCGACAGCCAGGGATTGCGCCGCCAGGGGGACATCTCGTCGGAGCCGTCGCTCACGTTGAGGCCGGCCTGGAAGAAGCGGAACACGAAGAAGGTCTTGGGGCCGAGGGTCTCGATCTGGGCCGCGACGCTCCGGTTGATGCCGGTGATCGCCGAGGCCATGGCGATCACCACCATGACGCCGATGGCGACGCCCAGGATGGTGAGGGCCGCGCGCACCTTGTTGGCGCGCAGCGAGTCCAGGGCGATGCCGATGCCCTCGAAGACGCGGGTGAACTCCATGGCGGCTCCCGGTTACTCGGACCGTAGGGCGGTGATGGGGTCGAGCTTGGAGGCCCGGCTCGCGGGGTAGACGCCGGCCACCATCCCGACCACCACGCCGAGGGCCACGGCCAGCCCGATGGACCAGGGGGCCACCGCGGCCGGGAGCGGGGTGAGCGCGCGGACGGCGAAGGCCAGCCCGATCCCGGTGCCGATGCCGAGCGCGGCGCCGACGGTGGACAGCGTGGCGCTCTCGATGATGAACTGGGCCAGGATGTCCCGCCGCTTGGCCCCCAGGGCCTTCCGGATCCCGATCTCCCGGGTGCGTTCCGCCACGGCCATCAGCATGATGTTCATGATGACGATCCCGCCCACCACGAGCGAGATGGCCACCAGGCCCGGCAGGGCGGTGAAGAGCACCTTCGAGATCTTCTTCCACCCCTCCAGCGCGCCGGAGGCGTTCTGCAGGTCGAAGTTGTTTTCCTCCCCCGGCTTGAGGCCGCGGCGGGTGCGCATCAGCGCCTCCGTCTCCGCCATGGCGGTCAGCATCAGGTCGGGGTTGGCGGCCTTGATCTGCAGCTCGTCGAGCACGTTGAGCGGGCAGATGTAGCGGCGGGCCGGGGCCCGGAACGGCATCACGGCGAACTTGTCGAGCGAGATCCCGAACAGCGTGCCCCGCTTGGCCGCCACGCCGATGACCCGGTAGGGCAGGCCGCGGATCAGGACGTCCTTGCCCAGGGGATCGAGGCCGGCGAAGAGCTTCTCGCCGATCTCGTTGCCCAGCACCAGCACCGGCGCCCCCACCCGGACCTCCTGGGGCGTGAAGATGCGTCCGCTGGCGATCTCGACGTTCTTGATGTCGAAGTAGGAGGGCTCCGTCCCCATCAGCTCGATGTCCTTGGCCGCCTTGCCCCCGTAATTGAGGGTCATGCGGTCGGAGCAGTACCGGGCCGTCAGGGCGGGGGTCTTCAGCCGCTCGGCGACATAGTCGGCGTCGTCGTAGGTGATCCGGGGCCGCCGCATCCAGCCGCGCCAGGTCTCCTCGGTGACGTTGCCGGTGTTGATCCCCGGCTGGCGCCGCAAGGTGAACGTGTTGAGGCCGATCAGCCGGTTGGCGAACTGGTCTTCCATGTACACGTTCATGCCCTGCACGATGGAGACCACCGCGATGAGGAACGTGACCCCGATCAGCACCCCGATCAGCGAGAAGAAGCTCTTGAGCTTCTGCGCCGCGATGGTGCGGAGCGCCATCCGGACCGCCTCGAAGACCGGCATCTCAGGCGGCCGCCTGGCCGTTGCGGGTGTCCGAGTCGAGGCGGCCGTCGCGCAGCACCACCACCCGCTCGGCGTGGGCCGCGATCGAGGGCTCGTGGGTCACGACCACGATCGTCTGCCCCTCGCGATGCAGGTCCCCGAAGACGCGCATGATCTCCTCGCTCGTGGTGCTGTCGAGGTTGCCGGTCGGCTCGTCGGCCAGCAGCAGGGAGGGGCGGTTGACCAGTGCCCGGGCGATGGCCACGCGCTGGCGCTGGCCGCCGGAGAGCTCATTGGGGCGATGGTGCATCCGGTGCTCGAGGCCCACCCGCGCCAGCGCCTCCTCGGCGCGGGCGCGGCGCTCGCGCGCGGGCGCGCCGGCATAGATCAGCGGCAGTTCCACGTTGTGCAGCGCCGTGGCCCGGGGCAGCAGGTTGAAGGTCTGGAAGACGAACCCGATCTCCTTGTTGCGGACCCGTGCCAGGGCGTCGTCCGAGAGTCGGGAGACCTCCTGCCCGCTCAGCCAATACGCCCCGCCGCTCGGCGTGTCGAGGCAGCCGATCAGGTTCATGAACGTGGACTTGCCGGAGCCCGAGGGACCCATGATGGCGACGTACTCGTTGCGGCGGATGGTCAGGGTCAGCCCCCGCAGGGCCTGGACCCGCTCGCTGCCCATCAGGTACTCGCGCGCGAGGTCCTCGACGTGGATGACGCGGTCGCTCATGACTGCTTCGCCTTGGCGCTGTCGGCGCCCGCGCCCTTGACCTTGGTGCTGTCGCGCAGGTCGCGGATCGCCTGGTAGGTCCCGGCCACGATGGTCTCGCCCGCCTTGAGCCCCTCGAGCACCTCGAAGTACTCGTCGCCCGCGATCCCGACCTTGACCGGGCGGAACATCGCCTGTCCGTCGTTCACCACGAACACGCCCTCGACATCCTTCCTGGCCTTGCCGGCGGCGGAGGTGTCCGTCCGCTCGGCCGCCACGGCCTCGTTGGGCAGCTTCTGGTGCTCGCGCACGGTGAGCGCGATGATCGGGATGCTGAGCGCGCCGCGCCGGGTCTCGGTGACGATCCGGGCCGTGCAGGAGAGGTCCGGCCGGATGTCCTTGGGCGGGTTGCGCAGGGTGATCTCGACGTCGAAGTCGACCGCCCGGTCGTTGGAGCCGGAGGCGGTGGCGGTCGAGGTGAGCTGCGCGCTGTTGCTGATCTTGGTGACCCGCCCGATGAAGGTCGTATCGGGGAAGGCGTCGATCGACACCTCGACCGAGTCGCCGTCGGCCAGCCGCACCACGTCGGTCTCGTCCACCTGGACCTTCGCCAGGATCACGGACAGGTCCGCGATCGTCATCAGCAGGCCCACGTCACGGGAGAACGTCCCGGGCACCGCGACCTCGCCCTCCTCGACGGCCAGTCGGGTGATCCGGCCGGAGATCGGGGCCACGATGCGGGTCTTGCGGAGGTTGTCCTGCGCCTCCTGCAGGCTGGCACGGGCCTGGTCCAGGCCGGCCTGGCTGGCCTTGGTGTTGGCCACCGCCACGTCATAGCCGGTCTGCGCCTGCTCCACGGCCTCCTGGGTGATGAGGCTCGAGTTGGTGCGCTGCAGCTCCAGGGACCGGTCGAGCGCCCGCTTGGCCTGGTCCTGGTTGGCCTTGGCGCGCAGGTAGTCGCTCTGGGCGCTGGCCACGAGGGCCTGGCTCCGGCTCACGGCCGCCTCGTAGATCGCCGCGTCGATCTGCAGCAGGAAGTCCCCCTTGCGGACGACGTCCCCCTCCTTGACCGCGATCTTCGTGATGCGGCCCTGGATGTCCGACAGCACGTCCACCTTGAGGTCGGGCTCGATCTTGCCGCTGGCGGTGACCACCGAGACCAGGTCCCGGGTGCCCACCTGCTCCAGGCGGACCTCGACCGCCTTGTTCTTGCTCTTGGCCGCGCCGAGGGCCATGACGACCCCCACCACCACCACGAGCAGACCGGCGAAGAGCCCCAGCTTCATGCGACGCGACATGGCTGCATTCCTTTGCGTGTGCTTGCTTATGGGCGGAGCGGGCGGCCGACCGCGGCTTCCAGCGCCGCGATGGCCTTGTGGTAATCGTAGATCGCGGTCACGTAGTCACCTTCGGCGCGCTGCACCGTGTTCTGTGCGTCCGAGACCTCGAGCGCGGTGCCGCTGCCGAGCCGGTACCGGTCCTGCGCCAGCCGGAGCTGGTCGCGCGCCGCGTCCCGGCTCGCGCCCTGCACCCCGATGGCCTTGTAGGCCGTGGCCAGGGCGAGGTAGCGGCTGTGCACGTCGGCGTCGACCTGCAGCGCCTGCCCCCGCACCGACTCGTCGGCATCCTGCGCGAACTCCCGGGCCTGCTGCAGCCGGAGCGAGCGCCCGAAGCCGGTGAAGATCGGCAGCGAGATGGTCAGCCCGATGCTGAAGGGCTGCTTGGTGAAGTCGAACGGGAAGGTGCTGTTGGCCGCGAGGATCCGGCGGCGCACCGTCGGGTCGAGCTGCGTGCCGGTGGCGTCGAGGCCGGCATTCTGGAAGCAGCCCGCCTGGCCCACCGGCGAGAGCCCGGCCCCGGTCCGGATGGAATCCTGGGCGATGCACGCGTTCGCGGAGGCCAGCGCCCCGCCCAGCGACTGGTTGACCAGCAGCCCCTCATCCGTCTGCTGCTGCGTGAAGCCGCTCCAGCCGGCCCGCACCGACAGCGAGGGGAGGAACGCGGTCTTGGCCGAGGTGACGCCGATGGCCGCCGAGCGCTCCCGCGCGGTCAGCGCCCGCAGGGCAGGGTTCTGGGCCCGGGCCTGCGCCAGCAGGTCCTCCAGGTTGAATGCCGGCTCGACCACGGGGAAGGAATCGCTCAGCCCGATGCGCTCCACCGTCATCGGCGGCTGCACGCCGATGCGGCGGAACAGCTCGATCTTGGCCTCGTTGTCGGCCTGCACGCTGCGCAGCAGCGCCACGTCGGCCTGGGCCTTCTGCACCTCGGCCTGCCGGACCTCGATGAGCGTCCCCTGGCCCACGCGGTACTTGGCGCTCGCCAGGTCGAGGAAGTTCTGGTTCCGCTCCACCTGCTGCCGGGACACCGCCACCTGCGCCGCCGCCTGCAGCGCCGTCAGGTACTGCTGGGTGACCGAGAACTTGAGGCTGCTCTCCTCGTTGGCGATATCCTCGTCCACCGCCCGCTGGTTGGCCCGCTGCTCGCGCGGCGCGAGCAGCCGCGCGCCATCGAGCTGCCAGCTGAAGCCCAGGCTGTAACTGGAGCCGATCGTCGCCGAGGTGGCGTTGGTGAAGCCCTGCCCAAAGCTCGCCGTGCCGGCGCCGGTGTAGTCCATCCCGCCGCTCACCGAGGCGTTCGGCAGCAGGCCACCATAGGCGTTGCGCAGCTGCATCCGGGCCGTCGCCGCGTTGTTGAGGCGCTGCCGGAAGAGCGGGTTGTGGTTCTTGGCCTGCGCCAGCGCCTCCTCCAGGCTCAAGGTCGCAGCCGGAGCTTCGGGGGCCTGGGCGGTCAGCATGGCCGGCAGGGCCAGCGTGCACGCGATCAGCCAGCAGCGTCGCATTGAATCGTCCTGTGGGTGATGTGAATCACGGCTGCCCCGCTTACGGGGACAGCCGACCGGGAGTTTCAGGTTGGGACGACTCCATCAATCCCGCTTCCGAACCGCCTCCAACCCCTGCGCCGGGAGGAGGATACGGGTGACTTCGCCGCCGGGTCCCAGCTGGATTCGGGCCTCGAGGTCACCCGCGATCTCGACCTGGTCACCGGCGCCGCCGGGTGCAGGTGACCGGAGAACGGTCAAGGCGAGTTTGCGTCCGGACCGGGGAATGAACGCAGCAATGGTGCGCGAGGTTTCCGCCGCGAGTGTCACGGCGAGCAGGAGCGGGCTGAAGGTGCTGTCGGCAAGCAGCAGGATGTCTCCGCCGCCGGGAACCTCGCTGGCGCGCTCGGCCCCCTTCTCGACCCGCCGCATGGTCAGCCGATTGCGCTGCTGCACGGCGTAGACCTCCCCCGCGCCCGCGAGCCCATGGTAGGCCAGCTGGAAGGCCAACCCACCGGTGGCGGTGCGCTCCGAACTGACCGTGAACTCGGTGGCGGGCCGCGTACCGGTGTACACGGTCTTGCTGGAGACGCGCACCGTCCCGTCGGTCACCGTGACGCGGAAGCTCTCGCCCCCGACCTCGCGGCCGCCGGCGTGGATCACGAGGGTGCCCTCGTCGGGGGCCTGCGCCGCCGCGGGGGCGGTGGCGAGGGTGGGCGGGAGGCCCAGGGTCGCGAGCAGGACTGTCGCGCGGATCTTCATGGCAGGGAACAATATATAGTGAGTAACTTCCCGACGATGCGCGCGTATCCTGCCTCGCTCTCCCGGGCCACGCTGGTGGCCGGACTGCTCGCCGCGATGGTCGCGGCGGAGTGGCTGCGTGCGCCGTGGCCGGGGTGGGTGATCGGGGCGGGGCTGCTGGGCCTGGGGGGACTGGCGGCCGTGGCGCGGCTGCCCGTCAGGTCGCGGGCCCTCGCCCTGGCGCTTCCGATCCTGGCGCTCCTGCTGCTGTTCGCCGGGCGCAGCCTCACGCGGCTGGAACGTGAATGGCCCGCGGAACGGGAGGCGCGGGTGAGCGCGGCCTACCGGCGGTTGAGTGGGGAACTGCGCGCGGCCTACGAGCGGACGGAGCAGGCCGCGGAGCGCGCCGTACCCCTCGCCGGCGGCGACCGGGCGGTGGCCTTCACCACTCTCGATCGCGACCTGCCTCGGGACGGCGCCGAGGTGGCGGTGGCCATCCTGGAGCCGACCGGAGTGCCCTGGGCCTGGGCGGGCCGGCATCGCCTCGCGCCGCAGGCCGAGGGGCCGCCGATTGCCGCCCGGCTGACCCGGTTCTATGGCACGATCGAAAGCCGCCGGGTCAGCCCCTCGGGCCGGGTGGTGGTGGCCTCGACCCTGGTGTGGGCGGACTCCTCCGTGCCGCGACCCGATCGGAGCCTGGCGGCGCGATTCGGTGCCTCGGCCGGCGTGCAGCTGCGGCTCTTTGCCCCGGGCACGGCGCCGATGGCCACCGACCTCTTCGATTACTCGGTGCCCACCACGGCGGGCGAACAGCTGCTGTTCAGCCTCCAGCCCGTTCCACCGGACCAGGTCACGGCGCAGCGTGAGTCGTGGAATGCGACGGCTCGCCTGATCGGCTGGGCCACCCTCCTCGTGCTCTGCTGCGTGCTGCTGGCCGCCGGCCGCGCGTCGGAGCGGCTGGGGCTGCTGGCCGTCATGGTCTGGTGCACCCTCCGCGCTCCGCTCGGGGCCGCGCTGGGCCTGGAGGACCTGTTCTCCCCGGCCACGTTCTTCCGTGGTGTGCTGCGGCCAGTGTCCGGGTCGGCGGGCCATCTGCTGGTGGCCGGCACCGCCCTCCTGCTGTTCGCGCTCTGGCTCTGGGACCGCCGCCTGGCGCGACGGCCCGCCGGGGTGCTGCTCGCGGGGCTGCTCCTGCTCGGCGCGCCGTACCTCGTCGCTGAGCTGGGGCGCGGCATCACCCCGCCGGTTGGTGGGGTGACGACGACCCTTTGGGTGAGCTGGCAGGCCACGCTCACGATCGCCACGACGGCGCTGATCCTGCTTGCGGCGGCGCTGCTGCGTGGCGCGGGCGAGCCGGTACCGCGCCCGGGCGGACTGGTGGTGGCCATGAGCATCGCGGTCGCGGCCGCGATCATCGGCCTGTCGGTGTGGGAGCCGCGGGGCGGCTGGCCGGACTGGTACACCTTTCTCTGGACCCCGGCGCTGGTGCTGGTGGCGCTGCCGCGGGGCCGCTGGGCCGCCATCATCGGGGCGGCCATGGTGGCCGGCACCGCCGCGACGCTGGTGACGTGGGGCGCCGAACAGGCGGGCCGGGTCACCGCGGCCCAGCGGGACCTGGCCCGGCTCGGCGATGCCGAGGACCCGCTCGCCACGCCGCTCCTGCAGCGGTTCCGCGAGCAGGTGGCCCGCGCGCCGGAGCCGGCGAGCGCCGCGGAACTGTTCCTGCTGTGGCGCGGATCGGACCTCGCGGGGCAGGAGTACCCGGCGCGCCTGGCGCTGTGGAACCCCGACGGCAGCCGCCTGACGGAGCTGGCCCTCGACTCCCTCGACCTTCCCGCGCCGCTCGCCTCCGCGCTGGTACAGGGTCTCGACTCGGCCACCCCGGCCCAGGTGGTCTCTCTCAAGCGGGTGCCGGGCCGGCATTACGTACTGCTCGCGCGACTGCCGAGCGGCCGCGTGCTTTCGGCCGCTGTGGGGCCGCGGACCCGGCTGCTGGTGCCCACGCGGCTGGCGCGGATGCTCCGTCCGCCCGCCGAGGGCCCACCGCTCTACGAACTCACGCTGACGCCCCCGTTCACCCGCGGGCTCGGCCCGCCGGCCCCCGAGCGCTGGGTGCGGCACGGGCCGGGGGCCCGGACCGATCGGCTGCTCGACCTGCCCGGCGGCGCCCGGCACGTCCACGCGGTCGTGGGCTTCCGCCCGATGCCCTACCTCCTGGTGCGCGCCACCCTGCTGGTGGTGGGCAACATCCTGGCGGTGCTGCTGCTGGCGCTGCTGGCGTCGCTGCGGTGGGCCGATCTCCGCCGGCGACTCGCGCCGCGGCGCCTGGCGCGCTCCTTCCAGCTCCGCCTGGCGCTGGCGCTCGCGGGGTTCTTCATCCTTCCGGCCGTCGGGTTCACGCTCTGGGGGCTGGGCCGCCTGACCGACGAGGCGAACCGCACCCGCGACCTGCTCATCACCTCCGTGCTCCGTGACGCGGTCCTCACCGCCGGTGGCCTGCTGCAGGAGCCGGAGGAGAACCTGGCCGAGGGGCTGGGCGATCTCTCCAACCGCCTCGACGCGGACCTGGTGCTCTACAGCGGCGGGCGGCTGGTCGCGGCCAGCACCACGATCCTCCGGGAGCTGTCCCTGGTAGAGCCGGTGATGGAGGCCCGGACCTTCCAGCGCCTGGCGCTGGGCGACGAGGTCGAGCTGACCCGGCAGGCCACCACCTACGTGGCCCCCGTGCGGGTCGGGTACCGGGTGGCGAGCGCGGGCCCGCCGGGAGGGGTGGGGATCCTCGCCACCCCGCAACTCACCTTTGACTGGACCCGCCGGCGCGATCAGCTGGACCTGCAGTACTTCCTGCTGCTGGCCACGCTGACCGGCATGGTGGCGGCCGCGGTCGGTGCGCAGCTCGCGGCGCGGGCGCTCTCCCGTCCGGTGGCGGACCTGGGGCGTTCGGCCGCCGCGGTCGGGCGGGGGGAGGCGCTGCCACCGATCGCCGCGCCGCCGGCGGAGTTCGAGACCGTCTTTGCTTCCTTCGAGCGGATGGCGCAGGACATCCGTGAGAGCCAGGCGGCGCTCGACGGGGCGCGCCGCCGCACCGCGGCGGTGCTCGCCAATGTCGCCACGGCCGTGGTGGCCATCGATGGTGAAGGAGCGATCATCCTGGCCAACGGGCGGGCGCGCCAGCTGCTCGGCGCGGACCTCCCCGAGGGCGACGGCCTGGCGGCCGCGCTCCCGTCGGGCTGGGCCCCCCTGCTCGAGGCCCTCGCCCGGTATCACGGCGGCGTGCCCGGCGACGCGGACCTCGAGTGCCTGGGCCGGACCTACCGGGTGCAACTCGCGGCGCTGGGGGCCACCGCGGCGGAGGGCGTCGTGCTGGCGCTCGACGACCTGACGGAGCCCACCCGGGCGGCTCGGGTGCTGGCCTGGGGCGAGATGGCACGCCAGGTGGCGCACGAGATCAAGAACCCGCTCACCCCCATCCGGCTCGGCGTGCAGCACCTGCGGCGGGTGCGGAAGGAGCGGCCGGCGCAGTTCGACGCCGCCCTCGAGGAAACCACCACCCGGATCCTCGCCGAGATCGACCGGCTCGACACCATCGCCCGCGCCTTCAGCCGGTTCGGGCTGCCCGGCAACCTGAGCGGGCCGCTGGAGGCGGTGGAACTGGTTGCCACCGCGCACGAGGTGGCGGCCCTCTACCGCCTCGGCGAGGATGGCGGCACGGTCGATGTCACGGGCGTCAGTGGCGCCACCGTTCCCGCCCGCCGCGACGAGGTGAAGGAGGTCCTGGGCAACCTGGTGGAGAACGCCCGTGGCGCCGGCGCGCGACGGGTGCGTCTCGAGGTCGAGGCCGACGGCTTCGTGGTCGACGACGACGGGCGCGGGATCCCCGCCGAGCTGCTGCCCCGGATCTTCGAACCGCGCTTCTCCACGACCACGAGCGGCTCAGGGCTCGGGCTGGCGATCGTGCGCCGCCTGGTCGAGGGCTGGGGCGCCTCGGTGACCGTGGCGAGCACCCCGGATCGCGGGACCCGGGTCAGTGTCCGGTGGCCCACGGTGGTTGCGCCCGGCCGCACCGGCGAGCATTCTTTGGCCAGGTAGCCCAGCGGAACCATGGACGGTTGCTGGCACGTTCGGCCCGACTCCTGCTCTTCGTGGGGAGGACCGTGGCGATGTCCCGCGCTTGTCGTCCTCGAGGCCCGCATCCATGACCCCTGAGCCGATTCCACAGGACCTGCTCGCCGTCCACGACCTCCTGCGGGAAACCCTTGCCACAGCAAGGGATAACGGCGGCCCGTTCCAGTACGGTGTGGCCGTCTTCCCCCGGACCGGGCGGTTCGGAGCCCCGGTATTCGGGATCGCCACCAGTGGCGGCGAGTCCACAGTCTTGACCTACCGGATGCTACAGTCGCTGGTGGAACTTCCCGTCTACCTCTCCGGTCGGGTCCCGGCCACGATCCGGGAAGGGCTCTCGTACGGCCCACCGCGGGTCATCCCCGTGGCGCTGCTGGACCAGCCGGTGCTGCGGGTGGGGTTCACCTGCTGCATCGGGGCCAGCCGCGACGACCTCGACCGGACCCAGCCGCTCGAGACGAGCGTCTTTGCCGGCGACCTGACGGCCCCGATCATCCTGCTGCTGGACGTGCGGCCCGACGGCTGGCCGAACTAGCCGCCCCGACGTTCCGCCGTGCCGCGCGCCGCCCCGTCCCGGGCGGCGCGCTTGCTTTGCGTCGGGCCGCCCCCAGGCGCGTCGGCCGGGTACCGGTCGCGCCCCGACGCCGCGCGATACTCCGGGCCACCCCACCGGAGCTTGCATGCTGGCACGGGTTCGCTCGGCCGCGGTCCTGGGCATCGATGGTTATGTCGTGGATGTCGAGGCAGACCTGGCCAACGGGCTGCCGTCGTTCAGCACCGTCGGGCTGCCGCATGGCGCCGTGAAGGAGGGGAGGGAGCGGGTCACGGCCGCGCTGCTCAACAGCGGCTTCGACGCGCCGCTCAAGCGCATCACCATCAACCTCGCCCCGGCCGACATCCGGAAGGAAGGCACCGGCTTCGACCTGCCCATCGCCATCGCCCTGCTGGCGGCGAGCGAGCAGCTGCCCGCCGGGCAGCTCGACGGCTACCTGCTGGTCGGCGAACTCGGGCTGGAGGGCGACCTGCGCCCGGTGCGCGGCGCGCTCTCGGTGGCGCTCGCGGCCCGCGGCGCAGGCTGCCGCGGGTTGATCGTCCCCGCCGCGAATGCGCGCGAGGCCGCCGTGGTGGCGGGCCTCGAGGTCCTGGGGCCGGCCACGCTGGGGGCCCTCGTGTCGCACCTGACGGGGCAGGCGCCGCTCACGCCCGTGGCCGAGACCCCCTGGCCCGTCGCGATCACCGCGGCCACCGAACCGGTGGACTTCGCCGATGTGCGGGGGCAGCCCGCAGCCAAGCGCGCGCTGGAGGTGGCGGCGGCCGGCGGACACAACATCCTCCTCATCGGCCCGCCCGGTTCGGGCAAGACGATGCTCGCCCGCCGCCTCCCGGGCATCCTCCCCGACCTGACCCTGGAGGAGGCGCTGGAGAGCACCCGCATCCACAGCGTGGCGGGCCTGCTGCCAGCGGGCCAGCCGTTCCTGGTCCAGCGGCCCTTCCGCGCGCCCCACCACACCATCAGCGACGCCGGGCTGATCGGCGGGGGCCCGACGCCCCGGCCCGGCGAGGTGAGCCTGGCGCACGGTGGGGTGCTCTTCCTTGACGAGCTGCCGGAGTTCCGGCGCAACGTGCTGGAGGTCCTGCGGCAGCCCCTGGAAGACGGGGTCGTCACGCTCAGCCGGGCGGCCGTCAGCCTCACGTATCCCTGCCGCTTCACGCTGGCCGCGGCCATGAACCCATGTCCCTGCGGGCACGAGGGCGACGGGCAGCGGCCCTGCCGCTGCGACCCGGTGGTGGTCGAGCGCTACCTCAGCCGGCTCTCCGGGCCGCTCCTCGACCGGATCGACCTCCAGATCCGGGTCCCCGCGGTGCGGGCCGCGGAACTGGGGCTCGAATCGGTCGAGGAGGCGAGCGCGGTGATCCGCGGCCGGGTGGCGGCCGCGCGGGACCGGCAGCGCCGCAGGCTGGCGGGGCTGCGGGGCCTGCACGCCAACGCCCACCTCGGGCCCCGGGAGCTGCGCCGCTTCTGCCGACTGCAGCCGGCGGGCGAGGAGCTGCTGCGCACGGCCATCGTGCGGCTCGGGCTTTCGGCCCGGGCCTACCACCGGTTGCTCAAGGTGGCCCGGACCATCGCCGACCTCGCGGGGATGGAGCAGATCGACACGGCGCACCTGGCCGAGGCCATCCAGTACCGGACCCTCGACCGGCCCAGGGGCCGGGTGGCGGGCGCGCCCTGACGGAAACGCGCCGCGCTTTCGCCGGTTGGGTTCCCGTCGTACCTTCCGCGCGTGCCATCCGCCTCTTCCCACCGCTGGTCGCTGGCCACCGCGCTGCTGCTGCTCCCCGTCGCGACGGGGTGCACGGCCATGGGCGCGTGGGTCTACGACGACCCCTCGTTCGCGCTGCGCACGGTGACGGTCCGGCGCGGGGCCGAGATGGGCGCGGGCGCGAGCGACTCCCTGGAGCTGCTGTTCCTGGGGTGCAACCGGAACGACTACGACCTCATGAGCGATGGCTTCACGGCCCGGCTGGCGCTCTCGGGGCAGACGGTCGCGGAAGGGATGCGGGAGCAGCCGGTGTTCCTGGGCACGCGGGACACCAGCAGCTTCGTGATCGTGATGCCGCTGCAGCCCAGCGACCTCGGCGCCCCGGACCGGGTGCTGCCGTTCGAGCTCAGCGGGACCGGTGTGGTCCACACCCCGATCGGCAACCGCCCCGTGCGCTTCCAGCTCCGGGGCCGGGTGGATTCGCACGGGTCGGGGATGCGGTGGCTGGGGGAGGGCGCCGTGCCCTGCCGGCCAGGGCTGTCCGCGCTGCCTGGGATCTTCGACCGCCGCGTGCCCGCCGCCGGCGAGGACAGCACCTCGCCCCCCCGCCGGCCGCTCTATCCCAACGACCCCAACGGTCCCGTGGTCCCGGGTCCCGGGCAGCAGCCCGGGCAGGGCGGGCGGCCCTAGCCTAGGACGTGGTGCCCGTCTTCTTCGGCTTCTGGCTCGAGAACCAGGTCAGGGCCGCGATCACCGCGGCGATCCCCACCCCATAGCCCAGCAGGTCGCGCTGCCCGTCCCAGGTCACCACCTGGCCCAGGAACAGCACGCCCATCACCACGACCACGACCCCAATCAGCTTGTCCTTGAGGTCGTTGAGGTCATGGATCTCGAGCCAGTTGGGCAGGTCGAGGCGGTCGTCGACGAACAGCTCGAACAGTCCGATGGCGATGACGTAGAGCACCGTCGCCAGCAGGAAGAGGTCCGTCAGCTCGATGAAGGCGAGGATGAGTCCCTTGGCCCCCTTCGGCCCGGAACCGTCGTGCAGCCAGACGCCCCGCAGCACCGCGAAGGTCTCGTAGGCACCGTAGGCCAGCAGGGCGGTGGCCGCCACGAGGGTGGAGAGGACCGCGATGATGATGAGGTACCGGCTGCTCGAGAGGGCGTGGAGCAGGCGGGGCGGTGGCTGGTCCGGCGACGGAGTGGACATGCGTGGGCGGTGGGGGCTGGGGTCAGGAGTGGGCCGCACGGCCCAGCCGGTCGCGGATGGCGGCCCAGGCCGGCGTGTCGGGTGGGGCGGTCACGACGATGGTCGTGACACCAAGGTCATCCAGCTGGTGGAGCGCCTGATAGAGTTCCCGGGCGCAGCCGTCGGGGTCCGCGGGGACCCGGACCCACACGTCCGCCGCCCCCGCGGGGGCATCGCCGAGCAGGAGCGCCCCGACCCGGCCGCCGGCGGCGGCGCGCGGGGGAGGCTCGCCCGGGCCGAGCAGGTGGAGGGGTGCCCGGGGGGCATAGTGCCGGTCGAGCATCCCCGGCGAGGGACGTGCCGAGGCCGGCCCGCCCGCGGGCTCGGGGTCGTCGACCGGGCCGAGTTCGGCCTCGAGGTCCGCACGGGAGATCACCCCGGGGCGCAGCAGGACCGGGTGGGAGCCGGAGAGGTCCACGACGGTCGACTCGATCCCCACGTTGGTGGCGCCGCCGTCGAGCACCAGCGGAATGCGGCCGGCCAGGCTGCGCGCCACATGCGTGGCGTGCGTGGGAGAGACCTCCCCCGACCGGTTCGCGCTGGGCGCGGCGAGCGGCATCCGTGCCGCGGCC
The DNA here is from genome assembly GCA_046327715.1 of Gemmatimonadales bacterium. Taxonomy (GTDB): domain Bacteria; phylum Gemmatimonadota; class Gemmatimonadetes; order Gemmatimonadales; family GWC2-71-9; genus JADJOM01. Next base: position 118,954 of record JAXLXY010000001.1, on the reverse strand, counting down.
AGGAGCGCGTGGGCCACCGGGTGTGCCGGCACCCGGAGCGCCACGGTCGGCATCCCGGCGGTGACGATGTCAGGGACCTGGTCCACTCGTGGCACCACGATGGTCAGGGGGCCGGGCCACCATCGGGCCGCCAGGCGGTCGGCCGACGCAGGCCACGCCCGCGCCAGCGCGCGCGCCGCGGTGACGTCGGCCACGTGGACGATCATCGGGTTGTAGGCGGGTCGCCCCTTGGCGGCATAGATCCGGGCCACGGCGGCAGGGTTGAGCGCATTGGCCCCGAGGCCGTAGACGGTCTCGGTCGGGAACGCGACTGGTTGCCCGGCGTGCAGCAGCGCCACCGCCTCGGCAATGCCGCTGGCGTCTGCCGGGACCACGCGTGGCAGGGACGGGTGGTCAGTCATCCCGGTCCGTGGCCCGCCGCTCCCGCTTGCGGGCGCTCTGGCGGCGCTTGGCCACCAGGCGGCGCTCCTTCGCGGCCTTCGAGGGCCGGGTGGCCTTGCGCGCCTTGGCCACCGTGAGGGCGGCGGCGACGGTCTCCTGAAAGCGTTCCAGGGCGGCCTGCCGGTTCCGGGCCTGGCTGCGGGTCTCCGCCGAGACCACCCGCAGCCAGCCATCATCAGTGAGCCGCGTCCGCAGGCGGGCCTGCGCCCGGGCGCGTTCCTCCGCGGTCAGGCTCGGGCTCCCCGCGAGGTGCCACCACAGCTCCACCCGCGTGGACGAGGTGTTCACGTGCTGCCCGCCCGGCCCTCCGCTCCGCGTGGCGCGGAAGGAGAGCTCGGCGAGCGGGATGCGCACCGTGGGGCTGACCCGGAGGGTCGTGTCGTCCGGCATGGCGGAAAGGTGCTGCGGGGCGGGCCGGGGTGGAAGGTGCGCCTGTGCCGCGGGGCGCCGGGCCTTTACGTTTCCCGCATGGCTCCCGCTCCCGATCCGCGCGCGCTCGCCGCCCACCTCCAGGGGCTCGGGCGGGTCATGCTCGGGTATTCCGGCGGGGTGGATTCCGCCCTGCTGGCCGTGGTCGGCGCGCGCACCCTCGGGCCGGACCGCTTCCTGGCCGTCATCGGACGCAGCGATTCGTATCCCGAGGCGCAATACCGCGCCGCGACCGACATCGCCGCCCGCTTCGGGGTGCCCCTGCTCGAGGTGGTGACCCGCGAGCTGGACGATCCGCGCTACCGGGCCAACGCCCCGGATCGATGCTACTTCTGCAAGCACGAGCTGTGGACCCGCCTGGGCGCGCTGGCCGGGGCGCGCGGATTCACCACGATCATCGACGGCACCAACGCCGACGACCTCGGGGAGCATCGCCCCGGCCTGCGCGCCGCCGCCGAGTTCCGGGTCCGCTCCCCGCTCGCCGATCTGGGCTGGACCAAGGCGATGATCCGCGCGGTCGCGCAGGGACTTGGCCTGCCCACCTGGGATGCCCCCGCGGCGCCCTGCCTCTCGAGCCGGATCCAGTACGGGCTCGCGGTGACCCCGGAGCGCCTGCGCCAGGTCGAAGCGGCCGAAGCCCTGTTGCGGCGGGCGGGTGTCACCGGCGACCTGCGGGTACGCCACCGCGGCGATCACGCGTCCGTCGAGGTGGCGCCGGACCAGGTGGCGTCGCTGGCCGGGCGGTGGGCAGGCCTGGCCGCGGACCTCGCGGCCCTGGGGCTCGGGCGGGTGGAACTCGACCCGCGCGGCTACCGTCGGGGAGCGCTGCTGGCCGAACTCCCGGTGCTTGGCGGCTGATGCGGCTGTTCGCCGCGCTGCCGGTCGAGGCGCCCGCGGCCGCGGAGCTGGCCGGATTGCTCACCACCCTCCGCGCCGCCGGGTGGCCGGTTCGCTGGGCCCGGTCCGAGGGGCTGCACCTCACGGTGAAGTTCTTCGGCGAGACCGAGGATGTCCGGCTTGAGGCCGTGGTCGACATGCTGGCGGTGGCGGCACGGGGCACGGGCCCGCTGGCCTGCGGCGCGCTGGAGCTCGGCGCCTTCCCGGGCTGGACCCGACCGAGGGTGCTCTGGGCCGGATACGAGGGCGAGCCGGCGCTCGAGCTCCTGGTGCACCGGGTGGAGCAGGGAGCGGAGCGTCTCGGGTACGCCCTCGAGGGGCGGCCGTTCCGGCCCCACGTGACCCTGGGCCGGCTCCGGGAAGGGGCACGCCTCCCGGAAGCGGCGGTGGGGCAGCTCGAGGGGCATCGGCTCCGGGAGGGGTTCGTGTCACGCCAGCTGGTGCTCTACCGCAGCGAGCCCGCCCCGGGTGGCGCGGTGTACACCCCGATCCGGACCCTTGACCTGGAAGCCTGATGCGCTGGTTGTTGCTGCCCGTGAAGCTGCTGGGATTGCTGCTGCTCGCCGCGCTGCTGAGCGGGGGCTGGTTGTTCCGCGACCAGATCCTGCGGCGGCTCCGGCCGCAGGTGAGCCGCGTGACCAGCGCCGTCACCGGTCGTGACGCCGGCACGCCGGACGCCGCCGGGCTGGCCCGCGCCCACGACAAGGTGGACAGCCTGCACGGCTGGCACGCCGACTCGGTGCTGCTCACCGCCTCGGAGATGGCGTCGCTGGTCCGGGAGGGGCTCCCGTCCGCCGTGCGCGACCGGATGGACTCCCTGCACCTCGAACTCGGGCAGGATCGGCTGACCGTCTCGGCCCGGCTGGAGACCTCCCATATCCCGGCCGAGGCGCTGGGTCCGTTCGCCGGGGCGCTGGAGCCCTGGGAATCGGTCTCCGCGACGGGCGCGGTGGCCGTCATACGCCCGGGCCGGGCGCGATGGCAGGTGGATGACCTGACGCTGCGCGGCTTCACCCTGCCGGAGCCGGCCAGCCGCGAGCTGGTCAGCCGGGCGCTCCCCGGGGCGCCGGACGGGGCCATCCCGTTCGACCTGCCGCCCGGGGTCGCCGGCCTCCGCATCCGACCCACCGGGGTGGCGCTGTACCGCAAGGAGACGCGATGACCCAGCGGTTGCTGGTGGTTGACGATGAGGTCGGCGTCCGCAACGCCCTCAAGCAGGTGCTCGAGTACGAGGGCCTGGAGGTGCGCACCGCGTCATCGGGCGGGGAGGCGCTGTCGCTGTATCCCGAGATCCGGCCGCACGTCGTCTTCCTCGACGTGAAGATGGCGGGCATGGACGGGATCGACACCCTGGGGCGGCTCCGGGAGCTCGATCCGGGGGCGGTGGTGGTGATGATCTCGGGGCATGCCACCGTGGCGACGGCGGTCGAGGCCACGCGCCGCGGGGCCTTCGATTTCATGGAGAAGCCGCTCGACAGCGACCGGCTGCTCGTGACGGTGCGGAAGGCCCTGGAGTTCGCGGAGCTGAGCGGTGACTACCGCCGGCTGCGGGCGGACGCCGGGCGGCGCTACGCGATGGTGGGCGAGAGCCCGGCGCTGCAGGAGTTGCGGCAGGTCATCGCGCGGGTGGGCCCCACCACCGGCCGCGTCCTCATCACGGGAGAGAACGGCACCGGCAAGGAACTGGTGGCCCGGGCCCTGCACGACGCCTCGCCCCGGAAGACCCGGGCCTTCGTGGAGGTGAACTGCGCCGCGATTCCCTCGGAGCTGATCGAGAGCGAGCTGTTCGGCCACATGAAGGGCTCGTTCACCGGGGCCGTCGGCGACCGGGCCGGCAAGTTCGAGCAGGCCGATGGCGGCACCCTGTTCCTTGACGAGATCGGCGACATGACGCCGTCGGCCCAGGCCAAGGTGCTGCGCGCCCTGCAGGAAGGGGTGATCACCCGGGTCGGCGGGTCCAAGCCGGTGCAGGTCGACGTCCGGGTGATCGCCGCCACCAACAAGGATCTCGAGGCGGAGATCGCCGGCGGGCGCTTCCGCGAGGACCTCTTCTACCGGCTCAACGTGGTGCCGATCCACGTGCCGCCGCTCCGCAGCCGGCGGGAGGACATCCCGGCCCTGGTCGAGCACTTCGTGGGCCAGCTGGCCGGCGGCACGGGCAAGGGGGCCAAGAGCCTCCAGCCGGGCGCCATCGAGCGGCTGGCCGAGCGGGACTGGCCCGGCAACGTGCGCGAACTGCGCAACGCGGTGGAGCGCCTGCTCATCCTCGCGCCGGGCAAGGCAGTCACCGGCGCCGACGTGGTGCGGGTGCTGGGCGGGGGATCGGGCCCCGGCGCGCCGGAACTGCCGTTGCCGGAGGACACGGATCTCGGCTTCGATGACATCATGACCGAACTGGAACGCCGCCTGATCACCACGCGGCTCAAGGACAACGACTGGAACGTCACCGAGACGGCGCGGCTGCTCAAGCTCAACCGCTCCGTGCTCTACAAGAAGATCGAGCGCTTCGGCCTCGACCGGGACGCCAAATGAGCGAACAGCCACGCGACTGGGACAAGGAACTCGCCGCGATCGACAAGGTGATCGCCAAGCAGCCGGTGGGCAGTACGGCCCCGGCGCCGGCCGCCGGGGGGCGGTCCGCTCCGGCGCCCGCCGGACCGGCGTTCGGGGCGGCGGGTGGGGGGAAGCTCGCGACGTTCACCACCTGGCTCCGGGTGCTGCTCGGGCTCGCGCTGGCGGTGGGGATCACCCAGTGGCCGTACGCCAACGCGTGCGGCTTCAACCTGGCTGTCTATCTCGGTGCCATCGCCACGGTGGTCGTCGCGGGGCTGTGGAGCTCGATCACCTCCTGGCAGCGGCGGCTGGGGCTGGCGCACTTCCTCTCGCTCGCCGTGCTGCTCTGGGGGCTGGTCCTGGCCGCCCGGGAGGTGCTGCCGCGGGTCGGCTACGCGCGCGTGGCCCGGACCTGGACCTGCAGCACCGGGGTGGAGGCGCCCTAGGCGCCGCTGCCGGCGGCTCACGACTTCTTCCCCTCCAGCCAGGGCCCGCATGACCACGACCTTCAGGAACCTCATCGGCGGCGAGTGGCTCGGCCCCAGCACCCGCCGCTACCTCGAGAACCGCAATCCGGCGGACCCCACCGACCTGATCGGCCGGTTCCCCGACTCCGGGGCCGCGGACGTGTCCCGGGCGGTGGCCGCAGCGGCGCGCGCATTCGAGGGCTGGCGGCGCGTTCCCGCGCCCGCCCGCGGCGACCTCCTGCGGCGCCTCGGTGACCTGCTGGCCCGGGACAAGGAAGCCCTGGCGCTGGGCATGACCCGCGAGATGGGGAAGGTCCTCGCCGAGACCCGTGGCGACGTCCAGGAGGGGATCGACACTGCGTACTACGCCGCCAGCGAGGGCCGGCGGCTCTTCGGCCGGACGGTGCCGTCGGAGCTCCGCGACAAGTGGGCCATGAGCTGGCGGCGCCCGATCGGCGTCTGCGGCCTCATCACCCCCTTCAACTTCCCGCTCGCGATCCCCACCTGGAAGATGTTTCCTGCGCTGGTGTGCGGTAATACGGTGGTGCTCAAGCCGGCCGAGGACGTACCCTGGACGGCGCACCGCCTCGTGGAGCTGGCCGAGGAGGCAGGGTTCCCGCCCGGGGTGATCAACCTGGTGCACGGCCGCGGCGAGACCGCCGGGCGCGCACTGGTCGAGCACCCCGACGTCCCGGTGCTCTCGTTTACCGGCTCCACCGCCACCGGCGCCGCCATCGGTGAGACCGCGGGCCGCCTGCACAAGCGGCTGTCGCTGGAGCTGGGCGGCAAGAACGCGATGATCGTGCTCGACGACGCCGACCTGGACCTCGCCCTCGATGGGGTGCTCTGGGGTGCCTTCGGCACCACCGGCCAGCGGTGCACCGCCACCAGCCGGCTGCTGCTGCACCGCAAGGTGCACGATCGCTTCCTGGCCCGGCTGGCGGAGCGCGCCGCGAAGCTGCGGATCGGCGACGGCCGCGCACCGGGTACCCAGATGGGGCCGCTGATCCACGCGGCCGCCCGTGACACGGTCGAGGCGTACGTCGCCGTGGGTCGGGCGGAGGGGGCGGAGCTGGTCACCGGCGGGGGCCGACCGCGCGGCGCGGCGCTGGCCCGGGGCTGGTACTTCCAGCCGACGATCTTCGCCGGGGTGCGGCCGGGGTCGCGCCTCGAGCAGGAGGAGATCTTCGGCCCGGTGCTGAGCGTGGTGCGGATCGGCTCCCTCGACGAGGCCATCCGCATCAGCAACGGGGTGCGCTACGGCCTCTCCAGCGCGGTGTACACCCGGGACGCCCAGGCGGCCTTCCGGGCGCTGGATCAGCTCGACAACGGTATCACCTACATCAATGCCCCGACCATCGGCGCGGAGGCGCACCTGCCGTTCGGGGGCGTGAAGCAGACCGGCAACGGGCACCGCGAGGGCGGGTGGGAGGTCTACGAGTTCTTCTCGGAGACCAAGGTGGGGTACGTCGACTACTCCGGGGCGTTGCAACGGGCACAGATCGACAATTATCGGGACGGCAGCTGACCGGGTCGGTTGCCCCCGCTTGCGCGGGTTTTTCAGGGCGGCTAAGGTTCCCGGAGAGGCTCCTCCTGCCTGTGGTGAGGCATCGTCCATGCGTCCAATGCGAGTGGGTACCGGCAAGCGGGGGTCCTCGTCGTTCGACGAGGGCTCGCTCGACCAGTACCTGCGCGAAATCAGCCGGTATCCGCTGATCAACCAGGAGGAAGAGGTCCGCCTCGCCCAGTGCATCCGCACCGGGGACGAGGAGGCGCTCGACAAGCTGGTCCGCAGCAACCTCCGCTTCGTCGTGTCGGTGGCCAAGAAGTACCAGAACCAGGGTGTCTCCCTCTCCGACCTGATCAACGAGGGCAACCTCGGCCTGATCCGCGCCGCCCACAAGTTCGACGAGACCAAGGGCATCAAGTTCATCAGCTACGCGGTCTGGTGGATCCGGCAGGCCATCCTGCAGGCCCTCGCCGAGCAGAGCCGCATCGTCCGGGTGCCGCTCAACCGTGCCGGGACGCTGCACCGCATCGGCAAGCGCTCCTCCGCGCTGCTCCAGGAACTGGGGCGGGAGCCGACGCCGGCCGAGATCGCCGAGGGGATGGACATCACGATGGAAGAGGTCCAGAAGACCCTCTCCATCTCCCAGAACCACCTCTCCCTCGACGCCCCGCTTACCCCCGGCGAGGACAACAAGCTCCTCGACTACCTCCCCGATACCCAGAACGCCGGCCCCGACAGCGATACCTTCGAGAAGGCGCTCACGGAGTCGATCGAGGAGGTCCTGGGCACGCTGAAGGAGCGCGAGGCCAAGATCCTCCGGCTCTACTTCGGCCTGGACGGCCCGGAGCCCATGACACTGGAGGAGATCGGGAGCCTGCTCGGCATCACCCGCGAGCGCGTTCGCCAGATCAAGGAAAAGGCGCTGACCCGGCTGCGCCATGTCAGCCGGGCCCGCGCCCTGGAGTCGTTCCTCACCTAGCCCCGCCCGCCGGTCAGCCTCCCCGCAGGATCCGCTCCACCTGTGCGAACTCGATCAGGAACGCGTCATGCCCGTAGGGCGTGATGATCTCGTCGTATCTCGCATTCGCGCCGCCGCGGCGATAGCCCTCGACCCACGCCCGCACCTCCTGCGGGTAGTAGAGGATGTCCGTGTCGATCCCGACGCCGACCACCTCGCCCACCCGGCGGGCAGTCTGTGTCCCCGCGGCGGGCAGGTCACCGACATCCTGGCTGTCCATGGCCTGCATGAGGGCCATGTAGCTCCGGGCGTCGAAGCGGGCCACCAGCTTCTCGCCGTGCCGCCGCAGGTAGTGCTCCACGTCGAATCGCCCGGGCGCCCGGGTCTGCCGCCGGCCAAAGCGCTCCCCGAACTCCACCTGGGAGCGGTAGGTGATCATGGCGATCGCGCGCGCGGCGGCGAGGCCGGCCACCGGCCCCTCGCCCGGCCGGTACCGGCCCCCGGCCCAGGCGGCATCGGCCTCGATGGCCAGCCGCTGGGCGGCGTTCCAGGCGATGGCCTGCGCGCTGACCACCGCCGGCGCCGCGAAGACCACCAGGCGGTCCACCGGCACCGGCGAGAGCAGCCCCCACTGGAGGGCGACCATGCCCCCGAGCGACCCACCCGTGGCGAGCGCGAGTCGCCGGATCCCGAGCGCCTCGAGCAGCGGCAGGTGGGCCCGCGCCAGGTCGGCGCTCGTCAGGGCGGGGAAGCTCCCATCCACCACCTCCGCCGGTCCGGAGGAGCCATAGCAGCTGCCCAGGAGGTTGGCGGCGAGGATCGGGTGCCGGCTGGTGTCCAGCGCCCGGCCGGGCCCGATCAGCGGCTCCCACCAGTCGTCGATGTCGGCGCTGCCGGTGAGCGCGTGGAAGACCAGGATCCAGCCGTGGAGGGCGCCGAGGGCGGAGTCGCCGATCACCCGGTAGTGCAGCCGCGCGTCGCGGATGACGCCACCCCGTTCGGGATGGAAGTCGCCCAGCGGGAGCGTGGCGCGCTGGGTGGCGGGACCGGCGAGGGCGGTCATGACGCGCGACGGACCGGCGCCGAGCATCGGCGGTCGCCCTCGACCAGGACGCGATGCACGACGCGCAGGGCCAGCGTGGCCTGCGCCTCCCGAACCAGCAGGCGCAGGCCGCTGGCCGCCGGCTGCCGGTCGAGCACCAGCACTCCCTCCGCCACCAGGGCATCCCGCAGCGCCTCGGCCGCCTGGACCACCTCCCGCGGGTCGGCCGCGAGGGCGGTGATGGCGGTGACGCCTTCACCCGCCGGGGCGGAGGCCACGGCGCACAGCCCCGCCGCGGGGTCGCCGCGCCCCACGACGCTCAGCGGCTCGTCCGAGGCCAGGGAACAGAACTCCAGCACCACGCCGCGCTCCGCCGCCAGGGCCGCGGCCTCGGCCTGGACGATGCGCGCCCCCGCCGCGGTGAGGGCGGCCAGGAAGTGGTGTGGTGCCGCCGGGATGGGGCGCGATTCCGGCACCAGCTTCGGATCGGCGGTCCGGAGGCCCTCGGCGTCCTTCACGAACAGCACGCGGTCTCCGCCGAGGGCGGCGGCCAGCGCGATCGCGGAGGTGTCGGTGCCGCCCCGGGCCAGGGTGGCCACCCGTCCCCGGTGCCAGCCCTGGAACCCGGTGATGACCGGAACGATCCCGCGGGCGAGGTACTGCTGGATCCTTCGCGGCTGGATCTGCCGGATTCGGGCCCGCCCGAACCGCCCCGAGGCGCGGACCCCCGCCTCGCGGGCATCCAGCGAAATGGCGTGGACCCCGAGCCGGTTGAGCGCGAGCGCCAGCAGCGAGGCCGCGACGACTTCGCCAGTCGCCACGACACGGTCCCGTTCGGCCTGATCACCGGGGAGGGGCGGCGCCGAGCCATCCAGCCGCCGGGTCGCCGTGTCGACTTCATCGGCCAGTCCGAGCAGCCGGTCGGTGACGCCGCGCCGGGCACTCGCCACGGCCACCACCGGGCCCCGCGCCGCCAGCCGCGCGATGCGGAGCGCCTCGGCCGCGATGCGCTCGGGGGAGGCCAGCGCATCCCCCCCGAGCTTGACCACGAGCGGGGTGCTCACCGGGCCGCTCCCGCTGCCGCGGCCTTGCCGGCCGGCTGGTTGGCCGCCGCACCACCCAGCGCCTGGTCCAGGTCGGCGATCAGGTCCCGGGCATCCTCCAGGCCCGCCGAGATGCGGACCAGCTCCGGCACCACTCCGGTGGCGCGCTGCTGCTCGGGGGTCAGCTGTTCGTGGGTGGTGGACGCCGGGTGGATGATCAGGCTCTTGGCGTCACCCACGTTGGCGAGCAGGGAGAACAGCTTCACCCGGTCGATCAGCCCGCGGGCAGCGGTGGGCCCACCCTTCACCCCGAAGGTCAGCACCCCGCCGAAGCCCCCCTCGAGGTACCGGGTGGCGTTCTTGTGCTCGGGATGCGAGGGCAGCCCCGGGTACGACACCCACTCCACCCGGGCGTCCTTCTGCAGCCATGTGGCGATGGCCAGCGCGTTGTCAGCGTGGCGCCGGATCCGGAGCGGCAGGGTCTCGAGGCCCTGCAGGAACAGGAAGGCGTTGAACGGCGAGAGCGCCGGGCCCAGGTCGCGCAGCAGCTGCACCCGCAGCTTGATGATGAACGCGAGGTTGCCGAACGCCTGGGTGTAGACCAGGCCATGGTACGACGGATCGGGCGAGGAGAACTCCGGGAAGCGGGCCCTGGCCTTCTCGCTGGTCCAGTCGAAGGTGCCGGCATCCACCACCACCCCGCCGATCGAGGTGCCGTGCCCGCCGATCCACTTGGTGGCGGAGTGGACCACGATGTCGGCGCCGTACTTGATCGGACGGCACAGGGTCGCGGCCCCGAAGGTGTTGTCCACCACCAGCGGGATGCCGGCCTCGTGCGCGATGTCGGCCAGGGCGGTGAAGTCCGGGACGTCGAGGCGGGGGTTGCCGATCGTCTCGACGTAGAGCGCCCGGGTCCCGGCGTTGATGGCCTGGCGCACGGCGTCGAGGTTGTGGATGTCCACGAAGGTCGTCGTGATGCCCCACTTGGGCAGGGTGTAGGCAAGGAGGTTGTAGGTGCCGCCGTAGAGCGTCTGGGACGAGACGATGTTGTCGCCGGCGCGCGCCAGGTTGAGGATCGTCAGGGTCTCGGCGGCCTGGCCGCTGGCCACGCCGAGCGCCGCGGCGCCTCCCTCGAGCTCGGCGACGCGCTTCTCGAAGACGTCGGTCGTGGGATTCATGATCCGGGTGTAGATGTTGCCGAACTCCCGGAGGCCGAACAGGTTGGCCGCGTGTTCGGTGCTGTTGAACACGTAGCTCGTGGTGGCGTAGATCGGCACGGCCCGCGAGTTGGTGGTCGGGTCGGGCACCTGGCCGGCGTGGATGGCGAGGGTGTCGGGATGGTACGTCATGGTCGTGCTCCTCGTGGTCAACGGTGAAGGCTGGTTCGCGAATGCGAAACGGCCCGGTTCACGTTGGGTGAACCGGGCCGTCGGGTCTCTGGAGTGAGCTGAAACTGCTCAGGTCATCGTTCCGAGACGCGCGCTGGCGCGGTCCACCCCGCGAGGGGTGCACATGCACACACAGCGACACATCTTGGGGCAGCGCGTCATGACTCTGATGCGTTTCCCTCGAAGCGCGCGGTGGGTACAAGCACAAACCCCCGCGGCAACGAGCGCGGGGGTTGATGACCCTACCGGCGCTTTAGCTCTTTGGTTTGGGGCCGGAGCCCCGGGCGGTAGCAAGTTGCCATAAATCCATCCGCCGGAAACCAACCTACGAACTGGTCCCGCATCCGTCAAGAGCCGGTACGACGCACGCGCCCGGCCGGCTCCTCCGTCACAACTCGCCCAGGTCCTCGAGGTCCTCGACCGTGGTGTCGGCTTCGGTGGTCGGGTACATGGCGATGCAGATGTAGTTGGCCGGATGGGCCCGGGCCCAGGCCCGGAACGCCAGCTGCTGCTGCAGGGCCGCCTCCAGCTCGGCCCGGGCCGCCTCGGAGACCGCCTCGAACCCCTCCCGCTTGTGCCGGTGCATCTCCTGGATGCTCGCCGAGAGCAGCGTGATCAGCAGGTCGCGGTTGATGCACAGCTCCACCGGCATCAGCATGTTGATGCCGCGGGGCAGGGGGTAGCCCCCCGTCGCGCGGTCGGCCTTGGGCGCCTTCGGCTCCTCCTGGGGGGGGAGCTCGGGGTGCCAGTCGGTCATCAGGTGCCGAATGCGGTTCTTCATCGGGGGCGTCCGTAGTGGGAATCTCCTTTTATCGTCGGGCGGAGGCGGTGAAAACTTGAGGGGCCTGGCTTAGATTGAAAGTCCAAGTGGGATCAGCGGTTACACCCATCATCCGAGCCGGACCATGGCCAGCAACCCTTCGTTCGACATCTCCACCGGTGCCGACCTGCAGGAGGTCGACAACGCCGTCAACCAGGCGGTGAAGGAGGTGGCCCAGCGATACGACTTCAAGGGCACCCACTGCACCATCGAATTCGACCGGGAAAAGGCGGAGATCCGGCTGCACGCCGACGACGATTTCCGCATGGACCAGCTGCTCGACATCGTGCAGACCAAGATGGTCAAGCGCGGCGTCCCGGTGAAGAACCTGAAGATCGGGGACCCGATCGCGGCCACCGGCACCTCCGTCCGCCGGGTGATCGGCCTGACCCAGGGGATCGAGACGGAGGTCGCCAAGAAGATCACCCGCGCCATCAAGGATCAGGGCTTCAAGAAGGTCCAGCCGGCCATTCAGGGCGAGGAGGTCCGGGTGACCGCACCTTCCCGGGACGAGCTGCAGGCCGTCATCGCCTTCCTCCGGGGTCAGGACTTCGGGATCGAGCTCAAGTTCGGGAACTACCGCGGGTGACCTTTCCGGCAGCCATCCGACGGCTCGGCGCGCTGGCCATTCTCGCCGCCGGGGTCGTCACCTGCGCCCCGCAGGAGGCCCCCGAGACCGGTCCAGCTCCGGAGGGGCGTGCCCCGGAGATCCGGGTCGGCCTGGCCACGGGAGCGGCGCGGGTCACCCTCGCCGGGGATAGCGGCCTGACCTTCCTGGACGGCGAGGGGGCGGCCCTGGCGGCCGCCGAGGCCGGCAGCGCCTGGCAGGCCCGGGCGGCGGAGGGGGGCTTCACGGTGGCCGGACCCACCGGCTGGACGATCACCGGGCAGCCGGCGGTGACCATCGCGCCCCGCCAGGACGGGGGATTCGTCCTGGTGAACGGCAGGGCGTACCGGGGAACCGTGCAAGTCTCCCGCGATCGGAGCGGCCTCACGGTCATCAACCGGGTCGGGATGGAGGACTACCTCACCGGCGTCCTGGGCGCCGAGATGGGGCGCCGGGACTCCACCGACGCGGCGGCCCTGGCCGCCCAGGCCATCGTCTCGCGGACCTTCGCCATCCGGAACCTGGGCAAGCGGGCCACCGAGGGGTTCGATCTCTATGCCACCGTGGCGGACCAGGTCTACGGCGGCGTCCCGGCGGAGTACCCGCTGGCCCGGTGGGCCGTCCAGAGCACCGCCGGACAGATCGTGAGCTGGGAGGGACTCCCGATCGACGCCTTCTTCTTCTCCACCTGCGGTGGCCGGACGGCCACCGGGACCGAGGTCTTCGCCGCCGCCGACCGGCCCTACCTGCAGTCGGTGCCGGACACCGATCCCGACGGCCAGCCCTATTGCCGGATCTCCCCCAGGTATCGCTGGCGGGAGGAGTGGACCGGCGCGCAGCTGGGCGAGGTGCTGCAGCGCTCCCTGCCGCCGGCGGCCCCGGGAGTGCAGGCGGGGGACGTGGTGCCGGTCGCGGGGGTCAGCGTCACCCGCCGGACCGGCAGCGAGCGCGTGGCCCGCCTCAGCCTGACGATCCACCGCGGCGTGGTGACCGTGGAGGGTCCGGCCGTCCGCCAGGTCCTGCGCCCGGTCGGGGAGGCGTCGCTGAGGAGTGCCGTGTTCCAGCTGATCGAGACGCGCGCCGGCGCCCGGCTCCAGAAGCTGGTGGCCGAGGGCGCCGGCGCAGGACACGGGGTGGGATTCTGCCAGTGGGGGGCGGTGGGGCGGGCGCGTGCGGGGCAGGATGCGGTGACGATCCTCCGCGCCTACTTTCCGGGCACGGAACTGAGCCGGGCGTACTGAAGGCACCCTCGAGGAGCGTGCATGTCCGACACCCTGAAGCTGGCCATCATCGGCGCCGGCGCCATCACCCAGGTGGCCCACCTTCCCGTGCTCCGGAAGCTCAAGGGAGTGCAGATCGTGGGGATCTGTGACACCGACCTCCCCAAGGCCAAGGCCCTCGCCGACCGTTTCCAGGTCCGCGATGCGTTCAGCGACATCGAGGAGATCCTCGAGTTCGAGCAGCTCGACGCCGTGGCCATCTGCACGCCCAATCACCTGCACGAGCCCCATGTCCAGGCGGCGCTCTCGCGCGGGGTGCACGTGCTGGTGGAGCGCCCGCTGGCCCTGAGCGCGGCGGGGGTGCAGAAGATCCTGCGGCTGGCGGAGAAGAAGAACCGGATCCTGCAGGTCGGGATGAACCACCGCTACCGGAGCGACGTCCAGATCGTCCGCAGCTACGTGCAGAGCGGTGAGCTGGGCAAGCTGGAGAGCATCCGAGGCAGCTGGCATGTCTTCCGGCCCTCGCGGGCCCAGCTTGGCTGGCGGCAGCGCCGGGACGAGTCGGGGGGCGGGGCCATCCTCGACCTCGGCCATGCCATCCTCGACCTGGGCTTCTGGCTGGCCGGCGGGCCCACCCCGGTCCGGGTGAGCGCCAGCCTCACCGGGGGTGACGGGACCCGCGGGGTGGAGCAGTCGGGCAGCGTCTTCGTGGTCTGCGAAGGGGGCTTCTCGATGTTCCTGGACGTCACCTGGCACCACGTCGGCGAGGGCGAGCGGTTCGGTCTCGGGCTGCGGGGGAGCAAGGGAACGGCCGGGATCAATCCCTTCCACGTCTGGAAGGAGCTCCACGGCGTGCCCACCGACGTGGCGCCGACCGGCGCCATCGGGCGGGAGAACGCCTTCACCGCGTCCTACCGGGCGGAATGGGCCCACTTCCTCGCGGCGCTGCGCGGCGAGGCCAAGCCGTTCGACAACCAGGAACAGCTCATCCTGCACCGGGTGCTCGACGCCATCTACGAGTCGGCCGCCAAGGGGAAGGAAGTGGAGCTGTGAACGTTGGCCCGGCGGCTCGGCGGCTCGGCGGCTCGATGCTCCTCGCCGTCATCCTCGGGACGGCCGTTCCGCCCGGGACGGCGGCGCAGGCGCCAACCGCCGCACCGCCCGACCGCCCACCCGTCGAGGCTGGCTCCGAGCTGACCATCTCTGTCCTGACCATGGGGGTTGGCGCCGAGGTGTGGGAGCGGTTCGGCCACAACGCCATCGTGGTGGAAGACCGCAGCCGGGGGACGAGCGTCGCCTACAACTACGGGATGTTCAGCTTCCGGCAGGAGAACTTCCTGCTCAAGTTCGTCCAGGGGCGGATGCTCTACTGGATGGCCGGATATCCCACCGCGGATGACGTGCCCCGCTACATCGACCGGCAGCGATCCGTGTGGCAGCAGGAGCTGAACCTCACCCCCGCCCAGCGCCTGGCCCTGCGCGACTTCCTCGAGTGGAACGCCCTGGACGAGCACAAGTTCTACCGCTACGACTACTACCTCGACAACTGCTCCACCCGGGTCCGCGATGCCCTCGACCGGGTCCTGGGTGGTGCCATCGAACGCCAGTCACGCATGCCGGGGCGCAGCTTCCGGTTCCACACCCAGCGGCTCAATACCCACAACCCGCTGCTCTACACCGGCCTGATGCTCGCCCTCGGTGCGGGCGCTGACCAGCCGCGGACCCGCTGGGAAGAGATGTTCCTGCCGCTCAAGCTTCACGAGTATCTGCGGGAGATCCGCCTCCCCGACAGCGCGGGTGGCTTCATCCCCCTGGTCAAGTCGGAACGGGCGCTCTTCGAGAGCACCGCCCACCCGGTCCGGGATGAGCCACCGGCCTGGGGACCAGCCTACCTGGCGATCGGGATCGTGCTGGGCGGGCTGCTGGCGTGGGCCGGGGTGCGCCACGGGCGGAGCGGGGCGGGGCGGACGGCGTTCGTCTTCCCCGCCACCACGGTCGCGCTCCTGCTCGGCCTAGGGGGGATGATCCTGGCCGGCATGTGGGCCTTCACGGACCACGTCATGGCGGCGCGCAACCAGAATGTGCTGCAGCTGAACGACCTGACCCTGGCCCTGGGGCTGCTGCTCCCGTGGGCCCGGCCCACGCGGCCCGGGGTGGTGCGCGCGGTGCGGTGGCTGGCGTGGCTGGTGGCGGGGCTGTCGGTGGCGGGGGTCCTGCTCAAGCTGCTGCCGCTCTGGCCCCAGGTGAACGGACAGGTCCTGGCCCTGCTGGTCCCGCTCAACCTGGGGCTGGTGGCCGGGGTGCTCGCCGCCACCCGGCCGGCGCCCCGGCCGGCCTGATCAGGGGCGCGGGATGGCCAGGCTATCCCGCCGCCCCGCCTCGCTGGTCTCGTCCCAGGCCTTCGACTCGACGAAGATCCGGAACAGGTCGGCGTCCAGCTGGCCGCGGGTGACCTCGTCGCCCAGGATGTCGAGCGCGCGGGTGACCGGCAGGGCGCGCTTGTAGGGGCGGTCCTGTGCGGTCAGGGCGTCGAAGATGTCGGCGATGGTCATCATGCGGGTCTGCAGCGGGATCGCCTCGCCCCGGACCTTCCGGGGATAGCCGGTGCCATCGAGCTTCTCGTGGTGCCCCCGGGCGATCTCCGGCACCCGGGCGAGCCCCTTGGTCCAGGGGATCTTCCGCAGGAAATCGAAGGTGTGGCTGACGTGGCTCTCGATCTCGAGCCGCTCGCGCTCATCCAGGCTGCCCTTCCGGATGCTCAGGTGCTTCTGTTCCGCGGCCAGGAGGTAGGGCTGCGGCTGGCCGTCGATATCCACGTACTGCATGGCCGCGAACTCCCCCAGCGCGGCGAAGTCCCCCTCCGCCAGGACCGTGGGCTCGTTCGAGGTGAGCACCACCTGCAGGAAGCGGTCGGCGGTGGCCAGCGCCTCCCGCTGCCGCGCCTCGAGGTCGGCCACGAACGCGTCGTAGCCCTCGCGCCCGTGCCGCAGCAGGTAGTCGGCCCGCTCCCGCTCGAAGCTCCACTCCGCGCTGCGCCGCACGAAGGCGTGCCGCTGGCGGATGAGGGCGAGCTCGCCGTCGTAGAGCTTCTTGGCCTTGACCAGCACCTGCTCGCGCACCCCGACCTTGCCGAAGTCGTGCAGCAGGCCGGCGTACCGGAGCTCGCGCAGCTGCTCCCGGGTGAAGCTCACCCGCGCGAACGGCCCGTCCTGCAGGTGGTCGACGGCCCGCGCCAGCGCCACCGTGCGCGTGGCCACCCGCTCGGAGTGGCCGGAGGTGGTCGGGTCGCGCTGCTCGATGGCCAGCACGGCGGCCTTCACGAACCCCTCGAAGAGCCGCTCGATGGACTCGTACAGCTGGCTGTTCTCGATCGAGACGGCGGCCTGGCCCGCCAGCGCCTTGACGATCTTGACCGTGTGGGGGCTGTAGGCGATGAGCTGCCGGGTGGCCTCCTCCGGGGTGGTCAGCCGCGCGGCGAAGTCCCGCTTGCGGTTGAGCAGCTGCAGCACCCCGATCACGTCGCCGTGGTGGTTCTGCATCGGGATGACCAGCATGCTCCGGGTGCGGTACCCGTACCGCTCGTCGAATGACCGGTTGAACGAGTATTCAACGTCCGGGGGCAGCATGTACACGTCCTCGATCGCCAGGGGCTCGCCCTCGGTGGCGGCGTAGCCGGCCAGCGAGGCGTGGTCGATCGGGATGGTGAACTCGACGAACGGGATGTCCGGGCGGCTGTCGTTCTGGCTCAGCTTGAACCGCAGGCGCCGGGTGCCGTGCTCGTCGGTCTCGACGATGTACAGGCTGCCCGCGTCCGACTGGCTGACCCGGCGCGCCTGGGTCAGGATCAGGTCGAGCAGGGTATTGGTGTCCTTCTCCGTGGTGAGCAGGACGCCGATGTTGGCCAGTTCCGAGAGCTCGTTCAGCCGGGCGGAACTCTCCGCCCGGGCCCGGGCATGATCGCGGTGCGAGGCCGAGACCCGGAAGGCGCTTCGCAGGGCCACCAGCAGCTCGCGGGGGCCGGCCGGCGCGCGCAGGAAGCCGCTCAGCAGCTCCGCCGGAAGCTCTGCGGGCACGTCGTCCTCGCCCGCCTCGCCGAGGGCCAGCACCGCCACGCCCTGGTCGCGCAGGGCGGTGAGGGCCTGGGGCGTGACGTGGGTGCGCGCCGTCGGGTCCAGCAGGTAGGCGGTGGGGCGGTCCTCGCCCCGGACCTCGCCCGGCGTCTCGACCTCGCGCAACTCGACCTGCTCCGCCTGGAGGGTGTGGGCCAGCAGGCGGGGCGACCAGGTGGGGGGATGGTAGAGCAGGAAGCTCACGGGGCCGCCTGCACGATCGAGTCGCGGGGCAGGGCATTGACCCCCGTCACCAGCCGGTGGGGCCGACGGGTCACCGCGTCGATGAAGTGCTCCAGCTTGGCGCTCACCACGTACATGTTGGTGATCGTGCGCTTGAGGTCCGGGGTCAGGTCGCGCGTGAGCCCCGTCATGGTGACCGTGAGGGTGTCCGCATCGTTCAGCAGCTGGCGGGCGTCCGACAGCGTGACGAGGAGCGAATCCTGGAGCGTGCCCACCCGGGCGTCGGAGCTCGCGATCAGGGCACTCGCGTTCGCGATCGCGGGCCGCAGCTCATCCAGCGCGGCCTGCATCCGGGTGAGCGTGCCCCGCAGCTCGGGTCCCGTGGCATGGAGCTCGGCCTCGGCCGACTGGGCGGTGCGGTCCAGCGTGGCCAGCAGCTTCCGGGTGTCGCGCAGGATGTCCGAGACCTGGGTCTTGAGGCTGTCGGCGACTTCCTTGAGCGCGTCGGTGGCGCTCTGCTTGAGCCCGGCCCGGATGGTGTCGCCCGGGGCCAGCGCGGACGATCGCTGGTTGGGCGGCACCAGGAGCGCCACGGAGGCGGCGCCGATCAGGCCGCTGGAGGCGATCTCGGCCGAGGTGCCGAGGGGCAGCACGATCGGGACCCCGTTGGCGTAGCGCTCGCGCAGGCGCAGGGCCACCAGGAACTGCGGGGGACCCATCGCGCCGCTGTCCACCAGGGGCGAGATCGCCGCCACCTCCCCGATGGCGAGGCCCTGGAGGTAGACGGGGGTGTCTTCCTTGAGGTCCTGCACCGAGGGGCTCAGCATGAAGATGGTCACGCGTCGCTCGGTCCAGCCACGCGTGACGACCACCGCGAGGACGACCACCAGCAGGGCGCCCAGGACGAGCACACCCACGAGCGCGTCGGCGGTGCGGGTGCGCATGCTCATCGGACCGCCTCGACGAGGCCGCGAGTCAGGCGGTAAGTGCGGTCCACCCGCGGGCGGATCAGGCTGGGCAGGTCGGGTCCGGTGAGGAACACGGTGCGTCGGGCTCCTTCTGCGGTTTCGCCCCCACGCGCCGCCTCCAGCAGCTCGGCGGCTGCGCGGTCGGTGAGGCCATCGAACGGTTCCTCCAGCACTACCAGCTCCGGGTCGAAGGCGAGGGCCCGGGCCAGCGCGGCGCGCCGGCGATCCTCGGCGTTCGCCTGGGCGGGGCGCAGGTCGGCCACGCGGCCCAGGCGGAGCTGCGCCATGATCACGTCCACCCGACCCTCGATCTCCCTGGCGCGGAAGTCGCTCCCGAAGCGCAGCGGCAGGCGGATGTTGTCCCGGAGGCTGAGATTCTGCATCAGGCCGTCGTCGGCGGGAAGGTACCCGACCCTCCGGCGGAAGGCGAGCTGCACGCTGCGCTCCAGCCGCCCGATCTCGGTGCCGAGGGTGAGGACCTTCCCGAGGGCCGGCAGCTCGAGCCCGAGCGCCAACCCCCCGAGGGTGTCCACCCCGCTCGTCTCATCGCCGAGGACGGCGACCGTCTGCCGGGGCGCCAGCTCCAGGGTCAGGACCGTGTCCGGTCCCGCGGTGGCAAGGGGGATGCTCGAGAGGGTGGAGCGCGCGGCGCGGCCCACCGACACCTCGACGAACGCCAGCGGCACCGTCATCCGCCGAGCAGTCCCACGATCACCGCGGCCAGCACGAAGATCACCGCCAGCGAGTGCACCGTCCCGCGGATCACCGCCTGCGGGATCTCGGTCGGGCCCCGCCGCACCATCAGCCCCTCGTAGGCCGGGATGATGCCGATCACCAGGCCGAACAGCAGGCCCTTGAGCACCGTCAGGACCACGTCCTGCGTGGTCAGGTTGGCGAGCACGATGCCGAGGTAGCGCGACCCGCTCATCCCGGCGAAGACCCCGGCGGCGAGGTAGCCCCCCACCAGGGCGATCACGTCGAACAGCACCATCAGCGTCACCACCGAGGCCACGCAGCCGAAGAGCCGCGGCAGCACCAGGTAGTGGTACGGGTCGATCCCCATGCCCTTGAGGGCGCGGACCTCCCCCAGCACGGTGTTGGTGGCGAGCTCGGCGGTGATGGCGGTGCCGCTGCGGCCCACCACCGCGATGGCCGTGAGCAGCGGCCCCAGCTCGCGGACGATGACCACCACCATCAGTTTCCCGATCAGCTCCGAGGCCCCGACCTTGTCCAGCTGGGCCAGGGTGCTCGAGATCGTCAGGTAGCTGAGCACCCCCGACAGCAGGACGATCAGCCCCACCGCCTCCAGTGCGGTGAACCGGAGCTGGTTGAGCAGCACCCGCGTGGCCACCCGCCGCCCGGCCCCCGGCAGCGTGCCCAGCGAGGCCGCGGCCTCAAAGGCGAAGCGCGCCAGCAGCCCGACCCGGGCCAGCCAGCGCGCCGTCCCGCGTCCCAGGGCCGCGAGCGAATCGATCACGCCTCAGCCGCCCCGGACTTTCCTCAGGCCCTCCCGGGCCTCGGCGTAGTTGGGGAAGGCCTCGATCGCCTTGCTGAAGAACTCGGCCGCCTTGTCCTTCTCGCCGCGATCCTGGTACAGCAGCGCCCGGCTGTAGTAGGTCAGGGCGGCGGTCGGCACGTTCCGCTGGCGGACCGCGGCGCCCAGCTCGGCGGGCAGCGGCGGCAGCCGGGTCTCGACCATCAGCTTCTCGGCCAGCGTCTGGATCAGCTTGAAGAGATCCTCGCGCTTGCCGTCGCTCTTCACCACCTTGATGATCTCGCTGGTTTCCACGTTCACGATCCGGGCGTCCATCCGGAAGCGGCCGTAGAGGTCCACGAAGCTCCCCATGATCATGTAGCGGGCGCCCACCAGCTTGCCGATGCGTGCCGCCGTGGCGGCATCGACCCGGCCGTCCTTCGCCAGGTTCTGCTCGGCCAGCATCGACTCGATGCCGTCACGGTCCACCACGCGCGCGGCGGGGTTCTGGGCCAGCTCGCTGATGAGCATGCCCGGGATCCCCTTCTGCAGCGCCTCGAAGTTCTCCTTGTCCTGCCCGTAGGACCCGCCGTTCTCGAACGGGAGGACCGCGATGCCCGGACGGGTGTCCTGCCCCGCGAGCGGGGACAGGGCGGCCACGGCGGCCAGGGAGAGGGCCAGCAATGCACGGCGTCGCATAGGTTCCAACCTCGTCAGAGGGTCAGGGACATCCCTTCCATGGCGGCTTCGAGCTGCAGGCCCGGGGCACGCGCCGCCGCGTAGCTCCGGGCTCCGATCACCAGGGCGTCGACCGCCCCGTCGTCATGCTCCGGCTCGTGGTGGAACAGCACCAGCCGCCGGACGCCGGCTTCGGCCGCGAGATCCACCGCCTGCTCGGGGGTGGAGTGCCCCCAGCCCGCGCGGGATTCGATCATCGCCTCCGAGTACATGCCATCGTGGATTAACGTATCCACCCCACCCAGGAATCTCACCAGTTCCCGGCGCCACTCCGGCGGCACGTCGTAGCTGCCGCCCGGACCCAATTCGTTGTCCGTGAGGTAGGCGATGGTCCGCCCCCCCCGGGCCGGCACGAGCTTGTACCCCAGCGTGGTGCCGGGATGGCGCAGCCGGAAGGCCTCCACGAGGAAGCCGTCGATCTCGAACCGCCCCCCGCTGATCTCCGTGATCCGCAGGTCGGCCGCGAGCGCCTTGAGCGGAACCGGGAACACCACCGGGTCCATCTGGCGGTCCAGGATCTCCTCCAGCGGGACCCCCGCCTGGGCCGCCCCGTAGATCCGCACGCTGTTGCCCCGGGTGTTCAGCGGCTGGAAGAAGGGCAGGCCCTGGATGTGGTCCCAGTGCGTGTGCGAGAGGAGGATGTCGAGGTTCATCGGCATCGAGGCCACACGCATCAGCTCCCGACCGAGCAGGCGAATGCCGCTGCCCGCGTCGAGGATGACGAGCTGGTCCCTGGCGCCGGTCACCGCCACGCAGGAGGTGTTCCCGCCGTACCGCGCGGTATGCACGCCTGGCGTCGGGATGGATCCCCGGGTCCCCCAGAAGGTGACGGTGTAGGCCACGACTCCTCTCGGTTGCATCCGGTAGAACGGTGCAAGGACTCTGCCATCCGGGACGCCGCCCGCGCTCACGCGGGCGGCGTGCGCCGGATCACGAACGTCCGGCGGCCCGCTCCAGCAACTGGCGGTTGGTGATCGTGATTTCCTTCCGGGTGACCTGGATCAGGTCCCGCTCCACGAAGTCCCGCATGGTCCGCGAGACGGTCTCCCGGCTGGAGCCGATCATCTGGGCGATGACGTGGTGGGTGATCTTCTTGGTGACCCGGTCGCCACCCTCCTCCTCGGCCATGCGGAGAATGAGGTCCGCCACCCGGCCGTTGACGTCGAGCAGCACCAGGCTGCCGATCTTCTCGTCGGCCCGGCGCAGCCGCCGCGACAGCTCCCGCATCAGGGCGATGGCCACCTCGGGAGAGGTGCGCAGGCGGGTCTGGAAGTCCTCCCGGCGCAGGACCAGCACCGAGGCGTCGGTCATGGCGATGACCGTGGCCGACCGGGGCTGGTCGTCGATCAGGGCCATCTCGCCGAAGAAGCTCCCCTCGCTCAGGACGGAGAGGATGACTTCCCGCCCGTCCTCGCCGATCAGCACGACCTTGACCTGGCCGGCCGCGACCAGGAACAGGGCGTCCCCCGGGTCGTCCTCGAAGACGATGACGCTGCCTTTGGGATAGCTTCGCTCCCGGACGAGTTCCGCGAACGCGGTGATGTCGCTTTCGCGCATCGACGCGAATAGCGGCACCTTCTTGAGCACCTCTAGGGGGCTGAGCGGCACAAGGCCCTCGACATGGTGGAAGTATAGGTAAATACGATAGTTAGGTCCCTCTGCGGTGTCAAACCGAAACCCTCTCCCCTGACGGCGCGGCGGACCGGCCCGGGCGGGTCCATGGCGCGCCCGGAAAGTGAAGGAGAATCGGTCAGGGGGCCCGGGCTGTGCCCGGGAGGGTCCAGGGAACGGCCCCCCGCCCCTGAATCGCGGCCGGTTGCCTTCCCCTTGGCTAAGCGGCTATATTGCCGAGCTTTACGGGCGCCTGCATCGGGCGCCGGGAACAGCGCACAGGAGCATACAAGTGAAGGCGAATGTCCATCCGGTCTACCACAAGCTGATGGTGAAGTGTGCGTGCGGGAACGAGTTCGAGACCCGCTCAACCAGCACCAACGTGCACGTCGAAATCTGCGCCAAGTGCCACCCGTACTTCACCGGCCGGCAGCGCCTGGTGGATACCCAGGGTCGCGTGGACCGCTTCCGCAAGAAGTACTCGGGCGACAAGGCCGCCGCGGGCCCCCAGAGCTAGCGCGTGGAGGCCCGACTCCGCCAGGCGCTCGCCCGGGCGGAGGAGGTCGCCACCGCGCTGGCCGACCCCTCGACCGCGGCCGATCCAGCGAAGCTCCGCGCGCTCGGGAGGGAGCACAACCGGCTCGCCCCGGTGGTGCAACTCGCCGACCGGCTCCAGAAGCTGCAGGATGCCCTCGCGCAGGCTCGGGAGATGGCGGGTGAGGCCGATCCCGAGCTCGCCGCGCTGGTCAAGGACGACCTCGACCGCCTCCCCGTCGAGATCGCCCCACTCGAAGCCCAGCTCCACGAACTCCTGCTCCCGCGGGATCCACTCGACGACCGCGATGCCATCGTCGAGATCCGGGCCGGCACGGGGGGCGACGAAGCGGCCCTCTTCGCGGCCGACCTCTTCCGCATGTACCAGCGGTTCCTGCAGCGCCGGGGCCTGACGGTCGAGATCATTTCACTCAGCGACGGCACCTCGGGCGGGATCAAGGAAGCCATCTTCGCCGCGCGGGGCGACGATGCCTTCGGGCTGCTGCGGCGGGAGGCCGGGGTGCACCGGGTGCAGCGGGTACCCGCGACCGAGTCGGCGGGCCGCATCCACACCTCGGCCGCCACGGTGGCGGTGCTGCCCGAGGCGGAGGAGGTGGACGTCACCATCCACCCCAATGACCTGCGGATCGATGTCTTCCGCTCGGGTGGCCCCGGGGGCCAGAGCGTGAACACCACCGACAGCGCGGTGCGCATCACCCACCTGCCCACCGGGCTCGTGGTCTCCCAGCAGGACCAGAAGTCGCAGCTGCAGAACAAGCTGAAGGCCATGGAAGTGCTCCGGGCCCGGCTGCTCGACCGCCGCATCGCCGAGCAGGAGGCGGCCCGCTCGCGCGATCGCCGGGCGATGGTCGGGACCGGCGACCGCTCGGCCAAGATCCGCACCTACAACTTCCCGCAGAGCCGGGTGACCGACCACCGGATCAACCTGTCGGTCCACGACCTGCAGGGTGTGCTGGATGGCAAGCTGGATGAGTTCATCGACGCGCTCCGCATGGCGAGCCGGCAAGAGCAGCTCGGTGACTGAAACGCCGCCCCTGGCCGCCCTGATCGGTGAGGGGGCGGCCCGGTTGCGGGAGCGGGGCATCGTGGAGCCGCGGCGGGAGGCCGTCCGCATCTGGGCCGACCTGGCCGGCCTCCCGACCTATGCCCTCCCGGCCGCCGCCCCGGCGCCGGACGCCGCAGCCGTCCGCCGCTTTCGCCACGCGATTGAACGACGGGCGGCGGGCGAGCCGCTCGCCTACGTCACCGGGGTGACGGGGTTCCGGCGGCTGACCCTCAGGTCGGATCCCCGGGCGCTGATTCCGCGCCCCGAAACCGAGGGCCTGGTGGAGCTGGTGCTGGCCCAGGCCCCCACCGGCGCCGTGGCCGACGTGGGTACCGGTACGGGTTGCATCGCGCTCGCGCTCGCGGATGAGGGCCGGTACCGGCTGGTCCTCGGGATCGATCGCTCCCGCGAAGCACTGGGCCTCGCGGCCGAGAACCGCGCCCGGACCGGCCTCCCCGTGGTATTCGCCGCGGGAGACCTGCTGGAGCCGGTGGGCCCGGCGACGCTCGACGCGATCGTCTCGAATCCGCCGTATCTTACGGAGGCGGAGTACCGGGACCTGGACCCGAGCGTGCGGGCGCATGAGCCCCGCGCCGCCCTGGCCAGCGGCGAGGATGGCTTGGCCGACACCCGCCGCCTGCTCGGGCAGGCAGCGCGGGTGCTCCGGCCGGGCGGGCTCGTGGCGCTGGAAATCGATGCGACCCGCGCCGCCGCCAGCCTCGCGCTGGCGGTGGCGGCGGACCTGGCAATGGCGACGGTGCGGGACGACCTTTTCGGCCGCGCGCGGTACCTCCTCGCGCGGAGGAGCGAGCACACGTGATCTGGGACAAGGCGGAAGAACTCGGCCGGATGATCGGCCAGACGCAGGAGTACAAGGCGCTGCGGCGGGCCGAGAGCGCGCTCCGTGAGGACACCGAGGCGCAGGCCAAGGTGGAGCTCATCCAGAAGCTCGCGCGCCAGATGGATGAGCTGGTCTCCCAGGGCCAGATGCCCGACCAGGCCACGGCCGAGACCTACGAGACCGCGGTCCGGGAGCTCGAGGTCAGCCCGACGGGGCAGGCATACGCCGTGGCCCGGGCCAACTTCGAGAAGGTCATGATCCGGGTGAACCAGCTCATCGGCCAGGGCATGGAGAAGGGCGCCACCAGCAGCATCATCACCCTCGGATGAGCTCGGGCGGCTTCCTCGTGGTCGAGGGGCCGGAAGGGGCGGGGAAGAGCACGCTGGTGCGCGCCCTGGCCGAGCGGCTGCGCGCGGCCGGCAGGGATCCCGTGCTGGTGCGCGAGCCCGGGGGAACCCCGGTGGCGGAGCGGATCCGGGACGTGCTGCTCGACCCGGCGCAGCCGATCGAGCCGGTCAGCGAGCTCTACCTCTTCCTGGCTGCCCGGGCCGACCTCGTGGCCAGGGTCGTCGCCCCGGCGCTGGCGGCGGGCCGGACGGTCATCGCCGACCGGTTCCAGCTGTCGACCGAGGCCTACCAGTGCGGTGGGCGGGGCCTCGACCGGGCACTCGTCCTCGCGGCCAACCGGGCGGCCACCGGCGGCCTCCAGCCCGACCTGACCCTGGTGCTCGACCTGCCGCCGGAACTCGGCTTCGAACGGATCCGTCAGGCCGGTCAGGGCCTGGACCGGATCGAGCGGGCCGGTCGGGACTTCCACGCCCGGGTTGGGGCGGTGTTCCGGAATGCGACCGGCCCCGGGGTCGTCCATCTGGACGCGACCCTGCCGCCGGAACAGGTCTTGCGCTCGGCGTGGGAGGCGGTGATCGCCGCCGGGGTGGGGGCGGGCGGCGCCACGGCAGGTTAGCTTACGAAAGCCGGGGGCACGGCCAGGCATGGCCGGCGCGGCCCCGAGATCTGGAGGTCGTCATGCGGCAGCGTTGGGGGCTGATCGCCCTGGTGGCGGTCATTTCGTTCTTTACGGGCGGCTGGCTGCTCCAGCGGGGCACCTCCCGGGATGGCGACGTCTACCAGCAGGCGCGACTGTTCGACGATGTCCTGTCGCACGTCAGCGCCTACTATGTCGACTCGATCCCGCAGAGCGAGCTCTACCAGCGGGCCACCACCGGGATGCTGGAGCAGCTCAAGGACCCCTATTCGGTCCTGCTCCAGAACGACGACTACAAGCAGCTGACCGAGACCACCACCGGCAACTACGGCGGCCTGGGCATCCAGATCGACGTCCGGGATGGCTGGATCACGGTGGTGGCACCGTTGCCCGAGACACCCGCCGAGCGGGCCGGGGTCGAGACCGGCGACCAGATCATCTCCGTGGATACCAAGTCCACTGAGGGCTGGACCAACGACCAGGCGGTAAAGGCCCTCCGCGGCACCCCGGGCAGCAGCGTCGAGCTCAAGATCCGCCGGGCGGGGTATGCCCAGCCGATCGTCTATCAGCTCACCCGGGCCACGATCCACGTCCGTTCGGTCCCGCCGGGGAACCTCTTCCCCGGCAACATCGGTTACATCTCGCTCAATCCCGTGGCCGAGAGCTCCACCCAGGAGCTGCGCCGCGAGATCAGCGCCCTGCTCGGCAAGGGCATGAAGAGCCTGATCCTCGACCTGCGCGGGAACCCGGGCGGCCTGCTCGACCAGGGGGTCAAGGTCGCGGACCTCTTCCTCGACAGCGAGCAGGAGATCGTCTCCACGCGGGGCCGGGCCCGGGGCGCCACCAAGCAGTTCACCGACCAGGCCCGCCAGGAATGGCCCTCGCTGCCGATCGTGGTGCTGGTCAACGACGGAACCGCGAGCGCCGCCGAGATCATCTCCGGCGCGCTGCAGGACCATGACCGGGCCGTGGTGGTCGGGGTGCCGACCTTCGGGAAGGGCCTGGTCCAGACCCTCTTCCCCTTCTCCGAGAACACGGCGCTCAAGCTGACCACCGGGCGGTGGTACACTCCCAGCGGGCGGACCATCCAGCGCAAGGTCCGGAGCGAGGAAGACCAGGCCACGGTGGCTGCGGCCGATGCCGGCCACAAGCCGGGCGACAGCACGGCGGCCGACTCGGCCCGGCCGGTCTATCACACCGACAGCGGCCGCCTGGTCCGGGGTGGCGGCGGCATCGTCCCCGACCTGA
Organism: Gemmatimonadales bacterium; assembly: GCA_046327715.1. GTDB lineage: Bacteria > Gemmatimonadota > Gemmatimonadetes > Gemmatimonadales > GWC2-71-9 > JADJOM01. The sequence goes on along the minus strand of JAXLXY010000001.1, from coordinate 91,822 downwards.
TCATCCGGCAGGATTCGCTGACCGACGAGGAGCGGGCCTTCGCCACCGCGCTGGCGTCGAAGTTCACCGAGTACCGTGACGCCATTACCGCCACCGCGCTGCAGATCAAGACGGACAAGGGCGTCACCAGCGAGAGCTTCGCGGTGACCCCGGCGATGCGCTCAGAGGTGCTGCGGCGGCTGCGGGCCAAGGGTGTCGAGATCACCCCGGAGCTCTTTGCCAAGGCGGGGACGCTGATCGACGAGCAGCTGGGCTACGAGATCGCGCGCTACGTCTTCGGCCGGCCGGCGGAGTTCCGCCGCCGGGCGCACGACGACCGCCAGATGCAGGTGGCGCTCGATCTCCTGGGCCGCGCCCAGACGCCGAAGGACCTGCTCTCCGTGGCGATGACCCAGGCTGCTTCCGCGACGCCGCCGGCCTCCCGGAACTAGCGATCCCTGCTGCGCTGGAGGTCCCCGCCGCCTTCGCCGTCGGCCTGCTGGTTGGTGTGCTGTCGGCGGTGGCCGGCGTGGGTGGCGGGGTATTGATGGTGCCGTTCCTCTACGCGGTCTATGCCGGTACACCGGTGACACCCTCCGCCCAGACGGTCGTGGCCCACGCGACGAGTCTGGGCGTTGCGTTTGTGACCTCCACCATCGGCACCTGGCGCTACGCCCGGGCCAGGGCCGTGGCCTGGCGCCCCGCGACGGCGTACGCCTTCCCCGGCATCCTGTCGGCCTTCTTCGTGGCGCGCATCCTCACCAAGGTCGGGGAGGCCCACTGGGTCCGTGCCGCCTTCGGCGGCTTCCTCCTCTTCTCCGCCTGGGACCTCGCCCGACGCGCGCGCCAGCGGCGTGTGGAGCAGGATGCCGTTCCGGCCACGCACTCCTGGGGCTGGCTGCTGGCGGTGGGATTCGTGGGCGGGGCCCTCTCGGCGCTGCTCGGCATCGGCGGCGGGCTGATCGCGGTGCCGGTCCTCCTGTACGTCGGCAAGCTGCCGATCAAGTCGGTCGCCCCGACGGCGCTGGCGGGCGTCTGCCTGACCACGCTCTCGGGAGGGCTCGGCTACCTCACCGCGGGGGAGGGCCCGCCCGTCTCCTCCTCGATGGCGGGCTTCCTCGACCTGCGGATGGCGCTGCCGCTCGCACTCGGGGCGGCGGTCACCGTCCCGCTCGGGGTCCGGGTCAATCGGAAGGCGAGCCCGCCCACCCTCTACTGGCTCTTCGCCGCGATCTTCGCCGGGATCGGATGCTGGCTGATCGTCGCGTGGATGGCCGGGCGCCCGGGATGATTGCGATCGTCGGCGGCGGCCGCATGGGCCGCGGGCTGGCGCGGGCGCTGGCGGCGGCCGGGGAGCGCGTGGAGCTGGCGTCGGGTCGCGGTCCGGGCGCGGGCGAGGCCGCGGACATGGCCGCCGGGGCCGCCACGGTGATCCTGGCGGTGCCGGACGACGCCATCGAGACCGTCGCCCGCGGGCTCGCGGAGCAGGGAGCCGTCACCCCCGGGCAGGTGGTGCTCCACCTCTCCGGCCTGCACGACCACCACGCGCTCCAGCCGCTGGCCCCCTCTGGTGCCGCCCTCGGCTCGTTCCACCCCCTCCAGACCATCGCCGATCCCGAGACCGCCGCCACTCGCTGGCGCGGCGCCTATGCCTCTATCGAGGGGGCGCCCCGGGCGGTCGCCGAGGCGGAACGCCTGGCGCGGCTCCTCGGGCTCACCCCCATTCCCCTCCCTCCGGGGTCCAAGCCACGATACCACGCGGGCGGAGTGATCGCGTCCAATTACCTGGTGGTCCTGGCGGCGCTGGCGGCCCGGGTGGCGGAGGGGGCGGGGATCGATCCGGCGCTCGCGGCGCGGATCTACCTCCCGATGATGCGCGGTGCCCTGGAGAACCTGGAGCGCCTGCCTGCTGCGGAGGCGCTCACCGGCCCGGTGCGGCGGGGAGACGTGGCGACGGTGACCCGGCACCTCTCGGCGCTGCCGGCGGCCGAGCGGGAGACCTACGCGATCCTGGGACTCGAGGCGGTGGGAGTGGCTGAGGCGGCCGGGCTGCCGGCGGATCGTGCCGCGGCGCTCCGCGACGTGCTGCGCGCCGCGCGGACCTAGCCCGGGGGCCGGCTACTGGTCGACGATCCGCACCCCGTCGGGTGCTCGGAAGGTAAACGTCTCCGGGCCGACGCGTCGGCTGGTCTGCACGCCGGTGAACGTGAGCGTCCGGACCTGGCCACCCCGCTCGCGGATCTCGAGCTTCCGTGGCAGGTTGTCGAACTGGTCGAGCCAGACCACCGCCTCGCGGAACGGGAGGGAGCGATCGCGGGGGGTGAGGACCACGACGTCGGCGCCGCGACCCGCCACCTGGTCGTTCCGGAGGTAGCGGCTCTCGTATCGCCGGGCCGGGTCGGTCAGGATCCAGGCCAGGACGTTCGGGCCGTAGGTCGGGTCGGTGGGCAGCTTGAGCCGCAGGACCTGCCCCGGGGTGGTGCTCGGGGTGTAGACCCAGATGTGCTCGCCGTCCATGACGATCGCGTCGCCACTGGGATCGGTGAAGCGCATGGCCAGCCGCGACTCGCCCGCCTGCACGATCCGCCCGCGGCTCTCGTAGGTCCCGATCATCGAGTCCGCGATGACCTGCTTGAAGTCGGCCGTGAAGGAGGTGATCGCGCGATAGGAGCGCGCGGCCTTCTCGATCAGGGCCCGCGGGTCCGGGTCGGCCTGGGGCGGCCCGGCCAGGAGCAGCAGGGCGGCGCAGAGGGCGATCATGCGGGCACTCCCGCCGGCTGCGCCACGCGGCGACCGATGGCCTCGGCGATCAGGCGGACTTCCTTCATCATCCGGGCGAACTGCTCGGGGTAGAGGCTCTGGGCCCCATCGGACAGCGCGCGGTCCGGGGCCGGGTGGACCTCCACGAGGAGGCCGTCGGCGCCCGCAGCCACCGCGGCGCGCGCCATCGGCGTGACCATTTCCCGGTGCCCCGTGCCGTGACTGGGATCGGCCACGATCGGCAGGTGTGAGGCGGCCTTGACCACCGGGATCGCGGAGAGGTCGAAGAGGTTGCGCGTGGCCGAGTCGAACCCGCGGACGCCGCGCTCGCACAGGATCACCTGTGGGTTGCCCTCGGCGAGGATGTACTCGGCGGAGAGCAGCAGCTCCTGGATCGTGGCCGAGAGCCCGCGCTTGAGCAGCACCGGCTTGCCCAGCCGCCCCACCTTCTTGAGCAGCGAGTAGTTCTGCATGTTGCGTGCGCCGACCTGGATGATGTCGGCCACCCCGGCCACCTGCTCCGCCCCCTCGGGATCCATCGCCTCGGTGACGATGAGCAGGCCGGTCTCGGCCCGGGCGCGGGCCAGGAGGCGCAGGCCCTCGGCGCCGAGCCCCTGGAAGGAGTAGGGGGAGGAGCGGGGCTTGAAGGCGCCGGCACGGAGCACGGTGGCGCCGGCGGCGCGCACCGCCTCGGCGGCGGCCAGGATCTGGGCCTCGCTCTCCACCGAGCAGGGCCCCGCCATCACCACCACTTCCTCCCCGCCGATCGCGAGGCCGCCCGCGAGCTTCACCACCGTGGGCTCCGGACGCCACTCCCGCGACACCTGCTTGTACGGCTTGGAGACGTGAATCACCTCGGCCACGCCCGGCAGCGCCTCGAACCGGGAGCCGTCCACCCGGCCGTCATTGCCCACCAGGCCGACGGTGGTGCGCTGCTTGCCCGGCATCGGCCGGGCGGCGTAGCCCATCTCCTGGATGGTGTCGCAGACGCGGCGGACCTGGTCCTCGCTCGCGTCGGTGTGCATCACGATCAGCATGACGTGCTCCTCAGACCCGTTCCAGCTCGCCGAGGCGCACGCCCACGATGGACGAGACCCCCGGCTCCTGCATGGTCACGCCGTACACCGCCTCCGCCGCCTGCATGGTGCGGGGATTGTGCGTGATGACGATGAACTGCGTGGACTTCCGGAACTCCTCGAGCAGCCGGATGAACCGGCCGACGTTGGCGTCGTCGAGCGGCGCGTCCACCTCGTCCATGAGGCAGAAGGGGCTCGGCTTGGTCAGGTAGATGCTGAAGAGCAGCGAGACGGCGACCAGGTACCGCTCGCCGGTGGAGAGCAGGTGGATCCGCTGCACCTTCTTGCCCCGCGGCGCCGCGTGGATGTCGATCTCGCTCTCGAGCGGGTCCTCGGGATTGGAGAGGCGCAGGTCGCACTCACCGCCCCCGAAGAGGGTCTGGAAGACGTGCAGGAAGTTGGTGCGGATCGCGGTGAAGGTCTCCAGGAACATGGTCCGGGCGGTGCCGTCGATCTCCCGGATGGCCTGCTGCAGCGACTGCCGCGCCGCCACCAGATCATCCCGCTGGGCGGTGAGGAACTCAAGCCGCTTGGCCTCCTCGGCGTGCTCCTCGACGGCCAGGGCGTTCACCGGCCCGATGCCCTCCAGGGCCTCCACGATACGGCGCGACTCGTTCTCGAGGGTCTCGAGGTCGAGCTCCAGCATCGGCGCCTCGGCGAGCAGGGTGTCGACCGGCTTCTTCCACTCGGTCTCGACCCGCTCCACGATCGACCGGCGGCGGCCGCTGGCCTCGGTCATGCCCAGCTCCAGGCGGTGGTATTCGGCGGTGAGCTGCTCCACCCGGTCGCGGTTCTGGTGCAGGTCCAGCTCCGCCGTCTCGAGCGCCGCCGCCGCCGTGGCGGCCGCCTGGTCGGCGTCCTGCGCCGCCGTCTCGAGTTCGGTGACGGCCACCCGGCGCTCGCCGCGGGCCTCGATCCACTGCGCCTGCTGCGCGGCGAGCTGGGCGGTGTCGGTCTCGATCCGCTCGAGTTCCCCGGCGAGCGAGACCGAGGCCTGGTCGGCCTCGGTGCCGATGCGCATGGCGCGCTCCAGCGCGGTGGCGGCCCCGTCGATGCGCGCCTGCAGCTGCGCCTCCTGGACCTGCCAGTGGACCCGGGCGTCCCGCGCTGACTCCTGCTGGCTCTCGAGCTCGGCCAGCAGGGCGCGGCCCTGGCCGAGGTTCTCGTCGAGCCGGGCGCGGGCGAGGTCGCCCTCGGTGAGCGCCGCATCGATCTCCTGCAGGCGCCGCTCCGAGCGCTCGATCCGTTCGGTGAGCGTGCGGAGGTTGCCCTCCGCCTCGCCCCGCTCGCGGGCGACGGCGTTGGCGATGCGGATGGCGTCCTCACGCGCGGCCACCGCCTGGCGCTCCGCCTCGCGGGCGTGGTCTGCCGCATGGCCGGTGGCCTCCTGCTCGGCCTCGGCCTCCGCCAGTCGTGCCACCGTGGCGCCCAGGGCCAGGTCGGCCCGGTGCAGCGCCGCCTGGGCCTCGCTCACCTCGGTGCCGAGACTCTCGAGTTCGGCACGCCGGCGCAGCGGCCCGGACGGGCTCGGGGCGCCGGCGAGCACGATGGCCCCATTGGGGCGCCGCAGGGCGCGGCCGGAGGGGTCGAGCGCCTCGGTGCCGGCCAGGAAGGCGCGGACCCACGGTTCCGCCGGGCCCTGCGCGTACAGGCGCCGGGGCAGGGGGTCGGCGCCGGCACTTCCCGCGGGGAGGTGGCTGGCGGGCAGCAGGGCGATGGCGCCGGGCTGCTCGGCGGCGTGCCAGGCGAGGATGGCCGGGACCACGTGCTCATCCCGCACCAGCACGGCGTGGACCCACTCGCCGAGCAGTCGTTCCGCCAGTTCCGCGTCCTCGCGGCCGGTCCGGATGAAGTCGGAGAGCGGGCCGATGATGGCCTCGCCGAACTGCTCGCGAGCGGCGAGCAGCGCGGCTGCCCCGGGCGCGAGCCCGACACGGTCCCGCTCGAGCTCCTCGAGCGCCTGCCGCCGCGCGGTCAGCTGGGCCAGCGTCTCCTCGGCGGCGCGGCGATCGGCCCGTTCCAGCGCCTCCCGGCGCCGCAACTCACCCACCAGGTGCCGGGCGCGCTCCGCCTCGGCGGCGGTGCGCTTGGCCTCGTGCCCATGGCGCTCGGCCACCTCCACGGCCTCGGCCCGGCGACGCTCCGCCACCTCCTGCTCGGCCTGCGCCGCCTGCAGGCGGCCGCTCGCCGTGGTGGCCTGTTCGCGCAGGGAGGCGAGGTCGGATTCGAGCGAATGGCGCTCTCCCTCGAGGGCGCGCAGCGTCTGCATCCGCTTCTGGATCTCCTCCTCCAGCTGGCGGACCACCTGGCGCTGCTCGCCCAGGCGGAGCCGCACCTCCTGCTCGGCGGCGGTCCGGGCCCCAAGCTCCGCCTGGATCCGCTCCCGCTCGGCCTGGGCCGCGGCGTGCTCCGCCTGCGCCGACTCCCGCTCCCGGATGGCCTGTGTCCGGCGGCTCTCCATCTGGCCCCGCTCCTCCGAGGCCCGGAGCTTCCGCGCGGCGGCGTTGGCCAGGCGCTCGGCGGCGAGCGCGAGGTCGCCATCGAGGCGGCCCAGCTCCAGGCGCTCGTCGCCCAGGCGACGGGCGATCTCGGTGCGCCGCGATTCCGCGATGCCGCGGGCCCGCGCGGCCTCGTCGCGGCGATCCTCCAGCGCGGTGAGTGCCTCACGCGCCTGGGGCAGCTCCTGCTCCAGCGCGGCGTGGCGCTCCGCGGAGGTGGCCATCTCCTCGCCGAGGTCGGCGAGCAGCCGCTTGGCGAGGGTGAGCTGCACCGCGAACTTCTCCTCCATCAGGCGCGCGTGCCGCTCCGCCTTGCCCTTCTGGCGGGCCAGGCTGCGCAGCTGGCTCTGCACTTCCGCGATCAGGTCCTCGACCCGCTGCAGGTCGCCGCCGGTCTCCTCGAGCCGCCGCTCCGTGGTCTGGCGCCGGTCGCGGTAGAGCCCGATCCCCGCCGCCTCCTCGAACAGGGAGCGACGGTCCTCCGCGCGATCCGACAGCAGCCACTCGATCATCTTGGCCTCGATGACCACGCCGGCGTCGGTGCCGAGCCCCGTGCCGCGGAGCAGGTCCTGGATGTCGCGCAGGCGGACCACGGTGCCGTTGAGGAGGTAGTCCGACTGGCCGCTGCGGGAGAGGCGGCGGGTGATCTGCACCTCGCGATACGCGATCGGGAGGTCGCCATCGGTGTTGTCGAGGAAGAGCGAGACCTGGGTCACGTTGACCGGCCGCCGCGCGGTGGAACCCTGGAAGATCACGTCTTCCATCTTCCCCCCGCGGAGGATCCGGGCCGACTGCTCGCCCAGCACCCAGCGGACCGCGTCCGAGACGTTGGACTTGCCGCAACCGTTGGGGCCGACGATGGCGGTCACGCCGTCCTGGAACGTCAGGGTGGCGGTGTCGGCGAACGACTTGAAGCCGGACAGTTCGAGCTTCGTGAGCCTCATGCGCGGGCGTTCCTGGCTTAGCGGTCGGGTTGATAGAGGAAGAACGGGCGGCCCAGCCGGCGGCCCGTGGATTCGGCGACTTCGCGGGTGGGGTAGGGCCCGAGCACCACCCGGAACCCTTCCTCCCCGGCGCGGGGTTCCAGCACCGACGCCGGAAGTCCCTGCTGGGTGAGCTGGCGGGCCAGCTCATCGGACCAGGCCCGGTTCTGCGAGCTCGAGACCTGGAGGTAGACGCGGCTGGCGGACTCCTCGTCGGGGCTGGCCGCGGTCGTCGTGTCGGCCGCCGTCTCGGGCAGCGCGCTGGCGGTGCCGGTCTCGGGGGTCCAGGCCAGCGGCAGCCAGAAGTCCCCGGAGCCATCCGCCACGCGGCCGGACTCGGGGAACTCCCGGTTGGTCAGGTCGTACGCCACGACGTCGCGGCCGAGCTTGAGCAGCAGGGTCTGCTGGTTGGTCACGGTGGGGAGGTCGGGTGACCAGTCGGCCGCGAACCCGCCGACGTAGCGGTCGGTGGCCAGGTCCACCAGCCACAGGGAATCGGCGCCGGTGGGGTGCACCAGCAGCCAGCGGCCGAACGGGTCCACCCGGAGCGCGCCCGCAGGGCCCGGCAGGTCGATCTCGCCCACCTTCTGGCGGGTGAAGCGGTTGTAGACCAGCACGCCGCCCTCCCGCCGCGCCACGTAGAACCGGTGGCCCGAGGGCGAGAAGAGCACCGCCCGCGCGTGGCCGTCGATGGGCAGCGAGAGCAGCGGGTCGGGATGCTCGGGATCGGTGAGGATCACGGCGGAGTCCGCCGCGATGGCCAGCAGGTCGCCCCAGAAGGTGGCCGCGGCATCGCCGGTGGGCAGCTCCGAGCGCTTGGGCGGTTCCCCGGGGTGGAGCAGGGTGAGGCCGTTGGCGGTACCCGCGGAGATGGCGATCAGGGCTGCACCCCGGGTCCCGAAGAGGTCGCGCGGCCGGGCCGGAAGCCGGGTGGCAAAGCGGACCGGGTTGCGCCGGACGAACTGCACCACCCGCAGGCTGTCGTCCACCGTGAAGAGGGTACCATCCGGGCCGATGGTCACCTCCCGCACGCTCTGGGCGAGCACGGGGCGGGGGCGCGCAGTCTGGAGGTCGAGGGCGATGACCTCGTTCCTGGCGGTCAGGGCGTAGACCAGCTCCTGGTCCAGATCGGCCCCGACCATCCGGCGGAGCGCCGGCATCGGCGTGCTGAGCCGCCAGTCCCACGGCTCGAGCCCCGGCACATGGTAGAGCGCCGCCGGCCCGCCTTCCGCCGGGAGCCGGAGCAGGCTCGAGGGCGGGATGGTCGAGGCGGCGGAGAGTCCGTGGGCGTAGGGCTGGGAGCCGGACTGACAGGCGAGGGCCGCGAGGACCACCGCTGCCAGGAGGGGACGGGTTGGCACGGCGGTAATCTAGCCGGGAGGGGAGGGCGGGAAAAGCTTTGGCGCGCAGGGCTCGAGAGCCTTGCGCGCCATGGGCTTACGCGGTGCGGCGGGGTGCTAGAAGGCGGGGCCCAGGCTGAGGGTCCAGTAGCCCTTGAGCGCGCGCCGTTCCTGCGGGATCGAATAGTCCAGGCGCAGGATCACGAAGTTGAACAGGTTCATCCGCGCGGAGGCGCCCAGCGTCTGCATCGGCGTGCGCACGTCGATGGGGTCATCGCCGGCCCGCCGGCTCCAGCGCAGGGTGTTCCCCTCATTCCAGGCCAGCCCGACATCGTAGAAGAGCGCCCCCTCGATGGGCGGGAAGCCGGCGGGGAGGAAGCCCATCCGCGGGTCGAGGATGGGGAAGCGCAGCTCGGCGCTGCCCACGGCGAGCTGGGTGCCGACCAGCCGGTCGAGCTCGATGCACCCGGTGTAGGTGCCCGGGTCGGAGGTCTTGCACTCGTTGCGGTAGTAACTGCCCGAGGTGTGGCCGCGCAGCAGTTCGGTGCTGCCGAGGAAGATCCGGAAGCGGTCGGCGTCGCGCCCGATGCGCCCGAAGTACAGGGCCCGGGTGGCCAGCGTGAAGGGGCCGATCAGGTGATCGTAGCGGCGGTAGTCGGCCAGGCCCTGGAAGTAGCGCCAGCCGCCGATCGACTGGGCCGCCTCGAAGCGGTACCGCCGGCCGTAGAACGGCGACACGTACCCGAACAGGCTGTTGTCGAAGGTGTAGGCCACCGTCGGCTGGATGTAGCTCCCGCCGGAGAGGCTCCGTTCCCGCGAGCTCGCGTCGTCGGTGGGGAACCCGCTGATGGGGTCGTAGGGTTCGAGGATCTGCTGCAGCCGGTCGCTGATCGTGGCGGCCGTCAGGCCGAATTCCAGCCGCTGGAACCGGCTCAGGGGATAGATGCCCTGGAGCGAGGCCGAGCGGAGCACGATGCGGCGCAGGTTGGTGACGAAGGTGTTCTCCCCCACGCTCGGCGAGTCGACCACGATGCGGCTCGGCTCGAGGAAGTAGTAGGGCTCCTGCCCGACGCTGACCGCCCAGTTGAGCCGGCGGTTGAGGTTCACGTAGGTGGCGTTGACCAGCGCTTCGCTGATCCGGCCGTTCACGTAGGCCGCGAAGATCAGCTCGTGATTCCCCAGCATGTCGGACAGGGCCACCGCGCTGCCGCCGTAGAACCCGCGGCCGAAGGTGTCGCGGGTGTAGCCGATGGTGGGCCGGGCCACGTAGTCGGGGCGGAAGCTCACCTTGTAGCGGTTGACCTTGAATTCCGCGGTGTCGGGGAGGGGGATCTCCACCGAGTCCATGAGGGCGGTGATCGTGAGCGGCCGGATGACCGAGTCGGTCGCCGGCACGGTGTCGGCCTGGCGGAACCCCTCGGGGGTCACGTAGAGCGAGCCGCTGGTGGTCACCGGCCGGGGTGGGGCGAAGGCGCTGTCACGCCCGACGACCGTGGTGTCGGCCGGCGCCACGGCCACCGGGGGCTCCACCCGGGCCGAGTCGCGGCCGAGGAGGGTGGGCGGGACCCAGGGGGTGCGCTTGAGGTTGCGGGGGTGGTCGATCGCGTAGACGTCGTACTGGTCGCGCGAGTAGTACACGAACGCCAGCCGGTCCGCGCCGCGGGCCCAGGAGAGCACGGGGGAGAGCGGCGTGATGCCCTGTGCCCCGGTGAAGAGGTCGGTGAGCTGGTAGGTCTGCCGGTCGCGGAGGTCATAGAGGAAGATGTTGCTGACGCCGTCGCGATCGGAGACGAACGCCAGCTCCTCGCCCTCGGGCGACCACTGCGGGCTCACGTTCTTGCCCCGCTCCATCCCCGCCAGCACCTCGATCCGCCCGGAGGCGACGTCGTAGGTGGCGATCTTCATGTTGCCGATGTGGAGCGTGCCGAAATCGGTGTCGGGGCCGCGGTCGGTGGCGAAGGCGATGGTCTTGCCGTCGGGCGACCAGACCGGGTGCAGGTCGGCGTACCGGTCGCGGGTGAGCCGGCGCAGGTTCTTGCCGTCGGCGTTGACCACGAACAGGTCCGAGAGCCCGCCGTCGTAGCCGGTGAAGACGAGTTCCTTGCCGTCGGGGCTCCACGAGGGCGTGGTGACCCCGTTGAGCTTCACCTGGATCCGCCGGGCCTCACGGTTGCGGGGGACGTCGATGATGACGATGTCGTCCCGGGCGCCGCGCTTGGCCGCGATGGCGAGGAACCGCCCGTCCGGCGACCAGCTCCCGGCCGAATTGATGAAGCGGAAGGTCTCGTAGTTGCTGCTGTACGAGGACTTGAGCAGGCGGCGGCGGACCTTGCCGCTCGAGGCGTCGGCCAGGTACAGGTCGACGAAGTAGAAGTCCTTCTCGCTGAAGTAGGCGACGTCCTTGCCGTCGGGCGACAGGGCGGGCGCCAGGTGCAGCGTGCCCTCGGAGCGGGCCTCGGTGAGCAGGGGATCCGCGATGTCGCGGGCCTTCTGCCGCGAGGCGACCTCCGGCAGGTAGGTCTGCTGCACATGCTCCTTCCAGAGCACCGACAGCTGGCGGTAGTCCACCCCGAGCACCCGGCGGATCGAGCCCTCGAGCCCGCCGCCGCCGGCCAGGGTGCCCTGCATGATCGCGCCGATCGATTCGTCGCCCCAGCGCTGCCCGATGAAGGCCAGCAGGGCCTGCCCGAAGCGGTACGGGAAGATCCGGTAGTCGTTCTCCAGCTGGGCGATCGTGGGGATCTTGCCCTCGATGGCGGCGTCCCGGAGCCACATGGCGGTGTTGGGGTCGACCCCGCCCAGCGACAGGTACTCCGCCATCCCCTCCACGAACCACAGCGGGGGGTTCACGTTGATGATCGTGCCGATGCCCGCCCCGGCGCGGCCCCGGCTCCAGATGTCGTACTGGAACTGGTGCACCATCTCGTGCTGCAGCACGTGCTCCAGCTCCTCATAGGAGCCGGTGAACGGCAGGATGATCCGCTGCTTGAAGAAATCGGTGACGCCGCCGGTGCCCTCGCCCGGCGACTCGCCGCCCAGGGCGTTGGTCTGCTGGAAGTCGGAGTGGGAGGCGTACAGGATGATCGGCTTCCGCTCGCGGTACTCGTGGCGCAGGATCCGCGACAGGCGCTGGTAGGAGCGCTCCGCCATCCGCCCCGCGTCGAGCGCCGCCTGGCGCGCCTCGGGGTAGAAGTGGATGTCGAAGTGCTCGGTGCGCAGCACCTGGAAGTCGAAGGTCCGGTACTGGACCTTGTTCTGTCCGAAGTAGTACTGGGCGGTGAGGACGGCGGGGGCGCCGGAGGCCAGGAGGACCGCGAGCGCGAGACGACGGATCATGAGCTCACCTGCCGGTTCAGGCGCCGGACCGGAGCTCCGGCGCATCGCTCCAGAGGCGCTCGAGCTGGTAGAAGCTCCGGGCCTCGGGATGAAAGAGGTGGACGACGAAGTCCACGAAATCGAGCAGCACCCACCGACCGGTCGAGAGGCCTTCCACGTGATGCGCCCGCAGGCCCCGCCGGTGCAGCTTCTCCACCACCGACTCCGCGATGCCGCGGACGTGGGCATCGGAGGTGCCCGAGGCCACGATGAAGTAGTCCGTGGCGTCGGTCAGGCCGCGCAGGTCGAGGACCATGATGTCGCGGCCCTTGAGGTCCTCGATCGCGCCGACCGCCGCCCCGACATCCCCATCGGGCACCGCCCCCGCCGTCCGCTGGTGGCTCACGGCGTGGTGCCCGGGTGGGCCGGCGTCCCGTCCTCGACCTGCCAGAACACCGCCCAGGCGCCGAAGCCGACATGCGCCCCGAGGACGCCGGTGGCCAGGTTCACGAACACGTCGCGCGGCCGGTAGGCCGCCACCAGGGCCGCCCGCACCCGGTCCGCGACCTCCGGCGCCTCCGCGTGGACGATCCCGAACCGGACCGCGGCCGGGCGCGGGGTCAGCCGCTTCTCCAGCAGGCTCAACACCCGCGGCACGACATTGTTCCGCCCGCGCACCCGGTCGACCGGAATCACGGCGCCCTGGCTGTCCAGGCTCAGGATCGGCTTGACGTCGAGCATGCCCGCCAGCCACGCCCGGCCCCGGGTCACCCGGCCCGAGCGGAGCAGGTTGTCGAACCGGTCCACCGTGATGAAGCACCCGGACTGGCCCCGGACCCGCCGCAGCTCCCGCACGATCTCGGGCGCCCGCCACCCCGACTCGGCGAGCTCCGCCGCCCGCAGCGCCTGCATCCCGAGCCCGAGCGAGGCCGACGCGCTGTCCACCATGTGGACCTGCTCGATCCCCGCGACCCGGGCCGCCGTGACCCCCGACTGGTAGGTGCCCGAGAGCCGGCCGGCCAGCACCACCGACACGACCTCCTCGGCCTCCGCCCGGGCCTCGCGCAGCACCCGGACGAATTCCCCGGGCGTCGGCTGGGAGGTGGTCGGGTGCGCCTTGGAGGTCCGCATCATCCGGTAGAATTCGGCCGGCTTGAGCTCCACCCGGTCCCGGAAGGTCTTCTCACCAAAGATCACCTGGAGGGGCACCAGCGTGATGTGATGCCGGTCCAGGACCGCGTCGGGCAGGTCGGCCGAGGAGTCGGCGACGACCGCCACCGGCCGGCGATCCCCGTGGGCCAGCCGCCGGTGCTGGGCCCGCATGTCCTCGGCCTTGGTCTTCTCCACCGTGCCCCAGCGTGCCGCAAAAGTGAAGACGGCATCCGGGGTGTCCGTGTGCACATGGATCTTGAGGATGTCGCCGGCCACCACCACCTGTACGGATCCCCCGAAGTTCCGGACCTGGGTCCGGACCTCGTTGGCGGCCGGCAGCTGGTCGCCGCGGATCATCACCTCGGTGCAGTACTGGAAGTCCCGCTCGGCGGCCACCTCCACGTGCGCGGCCGGCGCCAGCTCGGCCTCGGTCTCGGCGAACGGGGCGGCCGGAAGGATCGGGTCGCCCTCGATGTAGCGGACCACCCCTTCGAGCATCCGGACAAAGCCCTTGCCGCCGGCGTCGACCACGCCCGCGTCCTTGAGCGCCTGCATGAGTTCCGGCGTGCGGGCCAGGGACACCTCCCCCTCCTGCAGCAGCCGGGTCATGAACGCGGAGATGTCGGGGGAGTCGGAGGCGGCGCGCTCGGCGGCCACGGCCGCCTCGCGCGCCACCGTGAGGATGGTGCCTTCCCGGGGGTCGTCGAGGGAGGCGTACAGCTGCTCGGCCCCGCGGCGGAAGCCCTGGGCGACTTCCGCGGCGGTGGCCTGGTCCTTCCCGCGCATCTGGTCGGCGAAGCCGAGCAGGAAGTGGGCGAGCATCATCCCGGAGTTGCCCCGGGCCCCGAGGACGGCGCCCCGGGCGGCGGTGGCGGCGGTCTCCCCAAGTGACGCGTCGCCGAGCGCCTGGAGGGCGTCGGCGACGGCGCGCAGGGTCAGGCTGAAGTTCGTCCCCGTGTCCCCATCCGGTACCGGGAAGACGTTGATGCGGTTGATCTCCTCCCGGCCGGCGGCCACCCAGTCCGCCGCGGCCTGGAGGGAGCGGGCCAGCCGCGGCCCGTCCACGTACCGGATGGCCACCGACATCGGCCGGAAACTACTCGGCCACGACCGTCAGGCGGACCTCGGCCATCACCTCGTGATGCAGGCGGATCGGCACGGTGTGGTGCCCGATCGTCTTGATCGGGTGCTCCAGCTCGATCTTCCGCTTGTCGACCGCGTGGCCCTTCGCCGCCAGGGCGTCGGCCACGTCCTGGGCGGTGATCGAGCCGAAGAGGCGCTCCCCCTCGCCAGCCTTCCGGGCCAGGGTGATGCTCACCCCGCCCAGCGCCCGCGCGATGGTCTCGGCGCCCGACTTCTCCTCGGCGAGCCGCGAGGCCCGGGCCTTCGCCTCGGCCAGGATCCGCTTGCGGTTGCCCTCGGTCGCCTCGTAGGCGAGCCCCTGGGGCAGGAGGAAGTTGCGGGCGTACCCCGGCTTCACCTTGACCAGGTCCCCGGCCTTCCCCAGCGTCCGCACGTCTTCCCGCAGAATGACTTCCATGATTCACTCCCCTCGCTGATCGGCGACGGCGTAGCGCCGCCGGAAGTCCACCCAGGTATCGGCCAGCCCGAGGGCGAAGCATCCGCCCAGCGCGACCGGCAGCACGAACAGCACACCCACCAGAATCACGAGCAGCACCGGCACCGGAAAGCCGTCCAGCGTGCCGGAGAGGATCGCGGCGCCGCGGGCGGCGTACAGCCCGCCCACGACCACGGCCAGGTTGCCCGCCAGCGCGTTCACCGGGGCCGGCAGGGGGATCACCAGCGCCACCATGCAGGCCACCACCAGCCAGATGAGCTGGTCACTGAAGCTGAACTCCCCGAAGCGCTGGGCCGGCCGCCCGGCGGGCTGGGCGGCGATCCGGTGGTACCAGGTCCACGCCAGCGCCAGGCCCGGCAGCGCCGACAGCACCAGCAGGCCCGGGAAGAGCTCCGCCATGACCGCGACGCCGTCCGAGAGGGCCCCCACGTAGAGCCGCAGGGCTTCCATCCGCTCCGGCGTGAGTCCCCCCTGGTCGAGGAGCTGCCGGCAGAAGTCCCAGCCGGTGTGCGCCACCGCCAGCTGGATCTCCTGCCAGCGGGTGCCGAGCCACCAGGTCCAGGCGGTGGCGGCGCCCAGCCCGAAGACGGTCGCGAGCAGCGCGCCGGGCACCAGCGGGGCCCCGCCGGAGAGCATCAGGACCACGAAGGCGCCCGTCACGAACAGCGCCCAGGCGTGCAGCATCTGGGCGGCGAGCCCGCCGGGCTGCCACAGGCTCACGCCGAGCCACAGCGCGGCCGCCCCGATCCAGGCCCACTCCCGAAGGGTGCGGGGCCGGGAGGCCACCAGCAGGCCCGCCAGCGGCCCCAGCACGAACAGCGGCGGAAACAGCACGACGTAGGCGCCGAGGAGGAGGATCGCCCTCCACGTCACCGGCGACCGTGCCGCCACCGGCAGGCTCAGCTCACGCCCCGCTTGATGTAGGGCAGCAGGGCGAGGTAGCGGGCCCGCTTGATGGCCACAGACAGCTGCCGCTGGTGCCGCGCGCTGATCCCGGAGAGCCGGGCGGGGAGGATCTTCCCCCGCTCGCTCAGGAACCGCTGCAGCATCTTCTCGTCCTTGTAGTCGATGTAGCGGATCCCGGCCTCGGCCAGCGGATCACCCTTGCGTGCGCGCTTCATTCGTCGTCCTCCTCGAACTTGCGGTCCGCGGCGGCGCGAACCGGGGCGTAATCGTGCTCGTCGGCCACCACCAGGAAGCGGAGGACGCCGTCGTCCAGCTTGAGGGCGCGCTCGAACTCCGGGAGCTGGCTGGGCTCCGCCTTGAAGTTGGCGATGACGTAATAGCCGGTTTCGCGCTTCTTGATGGGATAGGCGAGCGTGCGCTTGCCCCAGTGATTGTACTTCACTGGCTCATCGCCGGGCTGCGGCGTGAGGGCATGGAAGCGGGTGAGCTTCTCGGTGATGGCGGCTTCTTCGAGCGCACTGTCGAAGATATAGACCGCCTCGTACGGACGGGCCATGACACCTTCCTTTGGTCGTGGTCGCCCGGGCCCTGGTGTGAGGCCCGGGAGGAGGAATGTTGAGGGGGAAAACCTAGTCAGGAGAACAGCTTACGGCAAGTCCGGGAACGGCGTGGGGGCCGGGGCGGGCGCCCCGACCCCCCAGGGAGGGCCGGCGATCAGCGGCGGCGGCCGAAGAGCCGCAGAAGGAACAGGAACAGGTTGATGAACGCCAGGTAGAGGCCGAGGGCCCCGACGATGGCGTGGGCCCCGATCCGGTCCTCGGGGAGGGACAGCGCCAGCTCCCGCATCTGCTGGGCCCGGTAGGCGGTCAGGGCAGTGAATACCAGGACGCCGCACACGGACAGGACGAACTGGAACATGTCGTTCTGCCAGAAGATGCCGACGATCGAGGCCACCAGCACGCCCACCAGGCCCATCATGGCGAACTGGCCGAGTCCGTCCAGGTTCCGCCGGGTCACGGTGCCGTAGAGGGCGAGCCCGCCGAAGGCCGCGGAGGTGGTCAGGAACGTCGAGGCGATCGACGCCCCCGTATAGGCGAGCAGGATGACCGAAAAGGTCACGCCGTTGAGCGCCGCGTAGGTGACGAACAGCGCGGCCGCCGTGTTCGGGGCGAGGTCGTCCACCCGGGCCCGCAGGTACCAGACGAAGCCGATCGGCGCGAGCAGGACGGCCCAGAACAGCAGCTGATTGCTGACCAGCGCGCCCACCAGGGCCGGCGAACTGGCCACGAAGTACGCCACCGCCGCGGTGATGGCCAGCCCGCCGCACATCCAGCCATAGACCCGCATCAGGAACGCAGTGACGCGCTCGGCCTCGGCCCGCTGGGCCGTGAAGCCCCGGGTGGCGCCCATCGGATTCGACATCTGCTGACCTCTCGGGTGGGGTGGAGGCCGGAAATCTAACGCGGGAGCACGTTGAGCGCCCGCTCCCGGCGGACCTGTCGGTCCGTGCCCGACTCCTCGACCGACACGCTCAGGACGTAGGCCCCGGGCTTCAGGTTGGCGAGTCCCAGGCCGCGCGACACCCGCTCGTAGGGGGCGCTGGCCGTGAAGTCGAACGCCACCTGCAGCTGGGGCCGGGCGGTCGGCTTGTCCTCGGCCTTCCGTACGGTGCTGGTGACGGAGTACTTCCGGCCGGCCGCCAGGCCGCCCACTTCGTACCACAGCTCGACGCCGGAACCCCGCGGGACCGCATTGAGCGGATTGAGCGGCACCTTCTCCCCGCCGTAGGTCCACGCCAGCCCGCTCTCCGGCCGGCCCAGGATGAGGTCGGAGAGGATCATGTCGCGGGGGTTGGCGGGGATGCGCACGCTGTCCCGGCCCACCCCGGTGCCGGCCTCCTGGCCCGGCTGGCTCACCAGCGCCCGCACCTGGTACGCGCCCGCCGGGACGGCGAGCTCCAGGAGTCCCGAGAGATGCTGGTCGCCCTTGAGCGTGTCCGGGGCGAGGAAGGTGCGGGTGGTGTCGAGCTGCCGGATCACCCCGGTGCCGCGATCGAGCGCGATGATCCTGAAGTTGATCGGGTACAGCACCCCCGGCCCGCCATCGGGGCGCCGCCTCGGCACCAGCTTGGTGCCGGGGACGGCGAAGACGGTGAGGATGCGCTGCGTCTCCCCCTGCCCGAAGCCCACGCCATAGACCTGGACGATCGCGTCGAGCGAGGTCCGGTAGTGCTGGGGGTACCCATCGGTGGCCACCGCCGCGGCGATGGCTCCGCGGTTGCGCGCCGCCTCGCGCCACAGCACGTCCGCCCCCAGCCGGGTCATGCTCTGGTTGCCGATGGCGTTGGTCACCGACTGGGCGTTGAGCGCGCTGCCGGAGCTCGCGCCGGGTGCGGCGGCCTCCAGCCCGGCCTCCCGGGCCTGCGCCGCGTTCAGGCTCTGGTTGGTGCGCGCCTGCGCCTCCAGCCGCTGGATCCGGTCCGCGAGCAGGGCATAGCGGCTGTCCAGGTCCGCCCGCGCGTCGAGCATGTCGGCGTCGAGCGGCAGCGAGGCCGTCAGCGTCGTGGCGGACTGTGTTCCCAGCGCCCGCGAACCGAGGAAGTGGAACACCCGGCGTCCCTCGGGGAGGTCGTACGCCCAGGACTCGTTGGGCGGCCCGGCCACCGAGCTCACCCGCTTGGTCGGCTCGCCATGCCGGAGGTACATGACCCCCCGGTCGTCGAGTTCCCACTGGGTACGTCGGTAGGCCCGGAAGGCCGGGATCCCGCCGGCCACCTCCGTCATGACCTCGGCAATGGCGCCCACCTCGAACAGCGAGGACTGGTCCTGCGGCCCGAACCCTTCGGCATTGGCCGGGACGTCATCGGGGCGGTGCGACAGGAAGTTCTCGTGCGCATAGACCCAGCGGCGCAGGTGCTCGATGAGCCGCTCGTTCGGGGCCCGCAGGTTGAGGGCGTCGCGCTCCCGCCAGAACTGCCCCACCCAGGCCGGGACCGCCGGGAGGGCCAGGGTGTCGAGGACGTCGATCTCGTCCTGGCCGGCCACCCATCCGAGGTCCTCCCGGTAGGCGAGGCGACCCGTCTCGGTCAGTCCGGTGAGCCCGGCGAGGTACGCCGCCGCCGCCGCCTCGGGCCGCTTGAGCGCGGACAGGGTGCGCGCCTGCTCCACCGCGGCCACCCCGCGATCCCCGCCGCGGCGGACGTAGTCCCCAAGGATTTCCAGGGTGCGCTCGTAGTCCCGGTTGCCGAAGGCGACGTTCGCGGCCGCGAGAAGGACCTGGGGCGCGGTCCCCGGCACGAGCTCCACCCGGCGCAGCGGCTCCGCGAGCATCTTCGGGAGCAGGCGGTGCCCCAGGGAGAGGGTGATGCCCGCCAGCGCGTCGGCGGCCGGCACGAACGTGGAGTCGTTCTCGATGGCCCGCGCGAAGGAGCGCAGGGCCGCCTCGCGGTAGGAGGCGCCGGCGGGGGAGTAGTTCGTCGCCTTGACCACGAAGGCGCGGCGGTAGCAGGCGATCTGGGTGACGCCCAGCGCGAACCAGGGATAGGGCCAGCGGCCCTCGCCGTCGATCGCGCGCTCCAGCAGCTGGATGGCCTGGTCGTACGGGCCCCGTTCCTGGCCCAGTTCACCCCGTCGCAGCGCCGCGAGGCCGGTGCGGAGCAGGCCGAGGGTGCCCGGAGCCCGGGCGGACTCGAGGGTCCGGACCTGCTCCACGCTGGTGGCGGCGGCGAGGGAATCGGCGTACGCGAGGAGGGCCGCGCGGTCGGCGGGCGACTGGGCCGGCAGGGCGGGGGCGAGGCACGCGCACAGGCTGAGGCACAGCAGCCGGTGCAGCCGGGGGGCTCGGGTGGCCATCAGACCTCGAATGTCGATTTGGGAGTCGGACATGGGGACGATCACCGGCGTGGGGGCGGCACAGGCTCCGGAATTCTACCAGTCGCGGTCGCCACTCCCGGTGGTCTTCGGCCGGCGGCCCTCGTGGGTGGAGAGCTGCTGCCGCTCGATGGCCTCGAGCATCGACCGGGCCTGCTGGTCGTCCAGCTCCTCGACCGACTCCCCTTCATCTCCACCCGTGCCGCCGCCGGCCAGCGCGCCGACGGCGGACTGGCGGCTCCCCTCGTACCCTTCTTCGTGGCCGCCCTGACCATACTCGGCCCGGCCCCCCATGCCGCGCGAGCCCTCCTGGCCCACGTCACCGCGGCGCCGCAGCGCGATCTCCAGGTTCCACTTGGCGTCGCGGTCCGACGGATTCAGGCGCAACGCTTCCTCATAGGCATCGAGCGAGCGCTCGAGGTAGCCGCTCAGCGCGTTGGCGTCCTCGTCGGCGCGGACGAAGGCGTTCCCCATGTTGAAGTACGCCTCCTGCCGCAGCTCCGGCGGGGCGCTGTTGAGCGCGTCGCGCCACGTCTTGGCGGCCTCGTTGTACTGGCGCAGCCGGTACAGGGCGTTGCCGGAGTTGTAGCGCACGTCGGGGCCGCCCTGCTGCCGGAGCACCGTCTGGTAGGCCTCATAGGCCTCGAGGTACTTGCCCTGCTCGTAGAGCTGCTGCCCCCGCGCCAGCTGGCGCTGCGAGGTGCTGCAGGACAACAGTGGCAGTCCCAGCGCCACGCCCACGGCACCGACCGTGGCCGCCACCCGGCGGGCCGGGACCCCGCCGCGCCCGGCGCCCGCGCTGGCCGGCCGCACGGCGGGCGGCGTGCGTGCCCCGAGCAGCAGGTCGGCGAGCAGGCACAGCACCGCGAGCAGGAGCGGCCACTGGTACCGCTCCTGCGGTTCCGTGGCGGGCTGCGAGGCCAGCACGCGCGCCTCGAGGTTCTGCAGGGCCCCGGTCAGCGTCTCGAGCGCCCTGGGGTCGTCGAACCGGGCGTACGCGCCGCCGGTGGCGGTGGCGATGGAGTCGAGGCCGCCCTCGTTGAGGCGGGAGATGATCTGCCGTCCGATGCCGTCGAGGTGCCACGGCCCCTCGGCGGCGCCGGAGTCATTGGGAATGAGCCCGCCCGCGGCGGTGCCGATGCCCACCGCGAAGACCGGCAGCTGGGCCTTGACCAGCGCCTCGATCGCGGGCGCGATCGGGCCTTCGTTGCGCTCCCCGTCGGTGACGAGAAGGACGGCGCGCGACCCGATCGCGGTCCCCTCCCGGCGCAGCGCCCGTTCCGCCACCCGCAGGCCGGCGGCGATGTCGCTCGCCGGATCGCCGATGTCGTCGGGGGAGGCGGCGTCGAGGAAGAGCTGGAACGTGGCCAGATCACCGGTGGGCGGCAGGGCCAGGAAGCCCGCGCCGCCGAACACCACCAGTCCGATCCGGTCGCCGGGGCGGGCGGAGGCCAGCTGCCATGCCAGGCGCTTGGCCGCGCGCAGCCGGGTGCCGCCCACGTCGGCCACCTTCATGGAGCGGCTCAGGTCCAGCGCCACGATGATGTCGCGGCCGGTGCGGGCCAGCGGCTTGGGCTGGCGCCCGACCTGCGGCCGCGCGAGCGCCAGCACGGCGGCGCCAAGCGCCACCCAGCGCAGGACGGCCCGCGCGCGCGAGGCCTGCGCCGGGAGGGTCGAGGTGCGGGCGAGGAGGGCGGGGTCGCCGAAGCGGGAGAGCGCGGCCGCCCGCTCCTGCCTGGCGTGACGGGCCAGCAGCCAGAGCGCCGGCAGCACCAGGAAGAGCGCGAACGCCGTCGGCTCGGCGAAGATGCTCATGGCAGCCTCCGCTGCCAGGTGACCAGCAGCAGGGTCTCGAGCAGCACCAGGGCGAGGCCGCACCCGAGCAGCACCGGGAAGAGCTCATGCCACTCCCGGGTCTCGCTGATCTGGACCTCGATCCGCTCCAGCGGATCGATCTCGCGCATGACTTCCCGCAGCATGTTGGGGTCGGTGGCCTTGTAGAACTGGCCCCCGGTGCGCGTGGCGACATCCTTGAGCACCGCCTCGTCCCGGCCGGAGAGGCGGGCGTTCACGTTTCGGACCGTCCACACCCCGTTGAGCGCCACCGAGAAGGTGTCGGCCGAGCTGAGCCCGATGGTATGGACCCGGACGCCCAGCGCCCGGGCCGCCTCCGCCGCCTGCACCGGCGAGACGTCGCCCGCGTTGTTGGCGCCGTCGGTGATGAGGATGATGGCGCAGGAGTTCCGCGGCAGGTTCTTGAGCTGGTTGAGGCCCAGGGTGATGGCGCTGCCGATCGCCGTCCCGTCGGGCAGGAGTCCGATGTCCGCCTGCTCGGCCAGGCGGTCGAGCACGCTCATGTCCGTGGTGAGGGGCGCCTGCAGGAAGGCGCGCCCCGCGAACAGCACCAGCCCCATGAGGTCGCCCTCCCGGCGCTGCACGAACTCGCGCAGGATGCTCCGCGCGACCGCGAGGCGGTTGCCCGGCTGGAAGTCGGCGGCCTTCATGCTGCTCGAGATGTCGAGGGCGAGGACCAGGTTCCGCGACTTGACCCGGGTGGGCTCCGAGTCGCCTGGCACCTGGGGCCGGGCCAGCGCCACCACGAGCAGGGTGAGGCCGAGGAGCGCGAGCCAGCCGGGGAGCCGGTGCCAGCGGGCGCGGAGGGTGGGCCGCGCCGCCCGGGCGAAGCGCAGGGCCGGGAACGCGATCCGCTCCACCGGCGCGGCGCGGCGCAGGCGCCACCGCTGCAGCCCGAGCCACAGCGGTGCCAGCAGGAGCAGGAGGAAGAGCGGATCGGCGAAGCGCATCTCAGCCCTCCCCGGGCTCGGCGGGGGGCGCGGCGGCGGCCCGCCAGGCCTCGAGCAGGGTGCGGGTGCGGGCCACGTGATCGCCGGCGGCGGTGAGGTCCGGGCGGACCCTGGCGAACTTGACCAGGTCGGCTTCTGCCAGCACCGCCTCGCACCGCCCCCGCTGCCCGGCCCCCGAGAGCCAGACGGGCAGGCGCTCCCCCACCTCGGCGGTGGTCAGCCCCGGGTGCGGGATGGCGCCGACGCTCAGCAGGCAGTCGCGCACCACCGCGGCCACCCCGGCGTACAGCGGCACCACGCCGTTGCCGCTGGCCCGGGCCGCGGCCTCGAGCTCGCCGAGCCGCGCCAGCGCGGCGTCGAATGGGCCTTGCAGCACACCTGCGGTGGCGCGGGCCGCGACACGTCGGCGGCCCCCCCGCCGCCAGAGCCACCAGAAGCCCGCCGCGATGGCGGCGAGCAGGCCGGCGGCCTGGGCCCACACCGGTCCGCCGAGCGGCTGCAGCGGCTTGATATCGCGCAATTCCGGATTGCCGGCCTCGAGGATGGGCGTGATCTCGATGGACACCGGCATGTGGAGCAGGGTGTCCGGGGGATCGCCGGCGGCGGCGCGGTAGAGCAGGGTGAGGGTCGGCACCGGTTGCGGTCCCAGCCGGTAGAACGCCATCACCGCCCGGCCCCGGTAGACCCCGTTGCCGGCGGCGCGGAGGGTATCGGCCGACAGCACCCGGATGCCCCGCGGCGGGGGCACGAGCGTGCGGGGGGAGACGTCGATCAGCTCCATGCCGGGCCGCAGCCGTACGGTCACGTCGAAGGTGATCGGGTCGCCGATGGTGGCGCGGCTGCGTTCGGGCACCAGCTCGAGGGACTGCGCCCCGGCGGCCCCGGGGAGGCCCAGGCAGGCGAGGAGGGGGAGCCAGCGCCGGCGCATCGTCAGATCCGGCGGCGTTCGCGGCGGCTGAAGAAGCCCGCCAGCCGTTCCCCGAACGCGTGGTTGGTGTCGAGCCGGAGGAGGTCGATGCCCCGCTGCGTGGTGTAGCGCGCGAAGTCCTCGTCGAAGGCCCGCCGTTCTGCCTCGAACCGGGCCCGGACCACCGGGTCGCCGGCGTCCACCACGTCCCAGTCGCCGCTCTCGGGATCCCACAGCGTCACCAGCCCGACCGGCGGCAGCTCGCGCTCCCGGGGATCCGTCAGCTGCATGGCGATGAGGTCGTGCCGTGAGGAGAGCCGGTCGAGGCCCTTCCACTGGTCCTGGTCGAGGAAGTCGGAGAGCACCACCACGGCGGCGCGCCGCCGCAGCAGCGGCTCGAGGAACTGCAGCGACGCCTCGAAGTCCGTGGCGCGCCCCTCCGGCTCGTAGGCCAGCACCTGGCTGACGACCTGCAGCGCCTGGCCACGGCCGCTCTTCGGGGGCAGGAACCACTCCACGCGGTCGGAATAGAACGCCGCCCCGACCCGGTCGCGGTGGCGGGTGGCGGCCAGCGCGAGCACGGCGGCCACCTCGGCGGCGAGCTGCCGCCGGGTCCGCTGCACGCTGCCGAAGCCGCTCGACGCGCTGACGTCCACGAGGAGCAGCAGGGTGAGCTGCCGTTCCTCGTGGAACCGCTTGACGAAGGGGGTGCCCAGCCGGGCGGTGACGTTCCAGTCGATCGAGCGGACGTCGTCGCCGGGGAGGTACTCCCGCACCTCGGCAAACTCGACGCCGCGTCCGCGGAAGGTGCTGGTGTAGTCGCCCGCCACGAGGTCCCGGACCAGCTCCCGGGTCGTCAGCTCGATCCGCTTGACCTCCCGCAGCAGTTCTGCCGGGGTCACGGAACCGGCACGGCCGCGAGGATGCGGTCGAGCATCTGGTCGGAGGTCACGCCATCGGCCTCCGCCTGGTAGGTCGGGATCAGCCGGTGACGCATCGTGTCGTGGACCATGGCCTTCACGTCCTCGGGCAGCACGTAGGCGCGCCCGGCCAGGAAGGCATGCGCCTTGGCCGCCTTCACCAGGTTGATCCCCGCGCGGGGCGAGGCGCCGAACTGCACCAGGCCGGTGAGGTCCTTGAGGTTCCACTGGTCCGGCTGGCGGGTCGCGGCCACCAGGTCCAGGATGTACTCCTTGATCTTGCCGTCGACGTACAGCCCGCGGACGATCTCGCGCGCCCGGAGCACCCGGTCGGGGTGGATCACCACCTGGGTGACCGGTTCGGCCTGGTCGGTCATCCGGTCGATGATCTCGCGCTCCTCGGTCCGGCTGGGATAGGTCACCACCAGCTTGAACAGGAACCGGTCCACCTGTGCCTCGGGCAGCGGGTACGTGCCCTCGTGCTCCAGCGGGTTCTGGGTGGCGAGCACCAGGAACATGTCGGGGAGCCGGTGGGTCTCGCCGCCGATGGTCACCTGCCGCTCCTGCATCGACTCGAGCAGCGCGCTCTGCACCTTGGCCGGCGCGCGGTTCACCTCGTCCGCGAGCAGGATGTTGGTGAAGATCGGGCCGCGCTGCACCGTGAAGTCGCCCTCGCGCTGGTTGTAGATCAGCGTGCCGATGAGGTCGGCGGGAAGGAGGTCGGGGGTGAACTGCACCCGGCGGCAGTCACAGTCGATCGTGGCCGCGAGGGTGCGGACCGCGAGGGTCTTGGCGAGCCCGGGCAGCCCCTCCAGCAGGAGGTGGCCGTCCGCCAGCAGCCCGATGAGCAGCCGCTCGAGCAGCACCTGCTGACCCACGATGACCCGGCTGATCTCGGTGAGGACCTTCCGGAAGTCTGCGCTCTCCGCGGCGATTTCGGGGGCGCGCGCCAGCGCGGAATCGGGGCTGAACGCGTCGAGCGCGCGAGGGGGGGAGGAAGTCATGCGTAATTATACACCTTCTTGACGGACCGGAAGGGGCACGTGCACCTTCGCCTGAACCTTGAACGCGACCGACACCACACTGTCATTTCCCGCCTGATGCCGCCCTCCTCCCCTGTCCCCGAAGAGGGGCGGCCCGGGTTCCCGGCCACCCGCCACTCGGTGGTGGCCGCCCTCGGCCACCCCGACCCGTCGGTGCGCCGGGTGGCCTTCGACGCCCTGGTGTCCGGGTACTGGCGCGCGGTATACCTGCACCTCCGCTGGCGCTGGCACCGGCTGCCGCAGGATGCGGAGGACCTCACTCAGGAGTTCTTCGCCCGCGCGCTGGAGCGCGAATTCTTCCAGGGATATGATCCCTCCCAGGCCCGCTTTCGGACCTTCCTGCGGGTCTGCCTCGACCGGTTTGCGGGCCGGATGCACCGCGACGCGCAGCGCCTCAAGCGGGGGGGCGGCCGCGAGCCGCTGACCCTCGACTTTGCCGGCGCCGAGGAGCGCTTCGTCGAGGCCGGCCAGGTGTCGGAGGCCACGGCGGAGGCGCTGTTCCACCAGGAGTGGGTCCGGGCGCTCTTCGGCAGCGCAGTGCAGGCACTGGCGGCCGAGTGTGTCGGGACGCCCCGCGAGGTGCGGTTCCGGCTCTTCGAGCGCTGCGACCTGGGCACGCTGGAGACGGATGCCCGGCCGAGCTACCGCGAACTGGCCCACGCCTTTGACCTGCCGGAAACGCAGGTGACCAACCACCTGGCCTGGGCCCGGCGGGAGTTCCGCCGGCACGTGCTGGAGCGGTTGCAGGCCCTCTGCGGCTCGGAGGAGGAGTTCCGCGCCGAGGCGAGGGCATTGCTCGGGGTGGAGCCGGCGTGACGGAACTGCCCGACCGCGCGCTCGCCCACCTCCGCGCGGTGCTGCGCGAGCCGGAAGTCCCGGGCGAGCGGTACGCCCTGGCCGAGGTGCTGGGCGAGGGTGGCATGGGGGTGGTCTACCGCGCCGAGGACCGGGTCCTGGGCCGGTCCGTGGCGCTCAAGGTCTTGCGCCCGGAACTCGCCGATCGGTCGCTCGCCGAACGCCTGACCCGTGAGGCCCGGATCCTCGCGCGGCTGGAGCACCCCGGCATCGTGCCGGTACACGATGCGGGCACGCTCGCCGACGGCCGGGTCTACTATGTGATGAAGCTGGTGCGCGGCGAGCGGTTCGACGCCTTCGCGGCGGCCCGGCCCCTCACGGCGGTGCTCCGGGTCTTCCTCCGGGTGTGCGAAACCGTCGGGTTCGCCCATGCGTCCGGCGTCATCCATCGCGACCTCAAGCCGGCAAACATCATGGTCGGAGGATTCGGCGAGATCCTGGTGCTCGACTGGGGTATCGCACGCGTGGTGGGCGAGCGCGCGACGGGCGATGCCGTCGGGCGCGCCGCGCCCGATGCCGGCCCGACCGGGCAGACCGCTCCCGGGACCGTGCTTGGGACCCCGGGCTTCATGGCGCCCGAACAGGCCCGGGGCGCCGTGGAGGAGGTCGACGATCGGAGTGATGTCTTTGCCCTGGGCACAATCCTGCGTGGGGTCGCGGGCCCCGTGGCACCGGCCGCACTCGCATCCATCTGCGCCCGGGCGACGGCCCCGGCGCCCGCGGACCGGTACGCCAGTGCCGCCGAGCTGGCCGCCGACGTCGCCCGCTTTCTCGACGGGACCCCGGTGCTGGCCCACCGCGAATCACTGGTGGAGCGTGCCGGCCGGCTGTACCTCAAGTACCAGACGCCGATCGTCCTGGTGCTCAGTTACCTCGCGATGCGGCTGCTGTTCCTCGTTTGGCGGGGCCGCTAAAGGACCCGGCCCGGAACGGGTAATGGGAAGATGCCGCGAGGTTCACGTATTCACTTCTTCACGGGAATGGCGACATGAACAAGCCGATGCTGGGGCTGGTCCTCGGGGGGGTGCTGGGCGCGCTGGACGGCCTGACCGCCCTGGTGTCCGCCCCCGAAGTGGCACCGCAGATCATGAGCATCGTGATCGGATCGACAGGCAAGGGGCTGGTGGCCGGCGTGATCATCGGGGCCATCGCGCGGAAGCTCAACAGCCTGGCGCTCGGGATCCTGATCGGCGGCGCGGTGAGCGCACTGCTCGCCTTGCCCATTGCCCTCGCCAGGAACCCCGACACCGGGGCCGTCTACTTCTGGGAGATCATGATCCCGGGGGCCATCGTCGGCCTGATCGTCGGGTTCGCGACCCAGAAGTACGGCACTGCCCCCGCGCGGGCCTGATTCACTCACTTACGCACTCACTCACTCCCTGCCCTGAAGGCAATCAGATGCGCCTGACTGCATTCACCCTCGCCGCCGGACTCGGCGCCGCCGGCCCGCTGGCGGCGCAGGCCCCTGCTGGCTGGACCTGGACCACCGATGCTCCGGCCACCTGGGTGGCCACCACCGACATGCCCGTGGATACCCTCCTGGCCTTCGTGCGGATGCCGCCGGGGTGGCACCTGACGATGGGGCCCGGTGGTGTGCTCTATGAGCCGCGATTCTTCGCCGAGGGGAATTTCACGCTCGAGGCGCAGTACTATCACTTCCCCAACAGCAGCGCCGCGGAGTACGGTCTCATGGTGGGGGGGCGGGATCTGGGAGACGGTGGCGCCCGGTACGTGGCCTTCGTGGCCCGGGGGGATGGCAGCGTGGCGGCGTGGGAGCTTGCCGGCGGCCGGAGCCGCATGCTGGCCGAGTGGCGCCGCGCCGACGCGGTCCGCCCGAGCGACGGCAAGACGGTGGTGGGAAACCTGCTCCGCCTGACCGTGACACGCCGGGAGGCGGTCCTCAGGGTCAACGGACTGGACGCGCTGATCCTCCCGCTGGAGGGGCTCAGCCTCGACGGCCAGTTCGGCTTTCGGGTGGGGCGGGGGATGAACCTGCACGCCAGCACCCTGACCGTTACCCAGCGGCTGGCCCCGGTGCCCGGTCAGTAGCGGCCGGCTCGGCGGCTCGGCCGAGCCGCCGGGCCGTCAGTTGTTGAACCGGAAGAGCATCACGTCGCCATCCTGCACCACGTACTCCCGCCCTTCGGCGCGGGCCAGCCCCTGCTCCCGCGCCGGTTTCCATCCGCCGACCCGCACGAAGTCCGCGTAGCTCACCGTCTCCGCGCGGATGAACCCCTTCTCGAAGTCGGTATGGATCACCCCGGCCGCGGTCGGCGCCTTGTCGCCCCGGTGGATGGTCCAGGCACGGACCTCCTTCTCGCCGGCGGTGAAGTAGCTCTGGAGGCCGAGCAGGTGGTAGGCCGCGTGGGCCAGCCGGTCGAGGCCCGACTCGGTGGCGCCAAGGGATGCGAGGAATTCGCCGCGGTCTTCCGGCGGGAGCTCGGCCAGCTCGGCCTCGACCTTCCCGGAGAAGATCACCAGGTCGGCCTCCTCGCCGTCCCGGGCGATGGCTGCCTTCAGCGCCTCGACGTGGGCATTCCCCGTGGCGAGCTCACTCTCGAGCACGTTGGCCGCGTAGAGCACCGGCTTGCTGGTGAGCAGGTTGAAGGCCCGGTAGGTCGGGCGCTCCTCCTCGGTGGGCACCACGGTCCGGGCCGGCTTCCCGTCGGCCAGGGCGTCCTTGAGGGCGGTGAGGAGCCGGGTCTCGAGCTTGGCCTGCGCGTCGCCCGACTTGGCGGCGCGGGCGGCCTTGTCCAGGCGCTTCTCCACCGACGCCAGGTCGGCGAGCTGCAGCTCGATGTTGATCACCTCGCGGTCCCGGGCCGGGTCGACCGGGCCCATCACGTGCTGCACGTCGTCATCGGCAAAGCAGCGGATCACGTGGACCACGGCGTCGACCTCGCGGATGTTGGCCAGGAACTGGTTGCCCAGGCCCTCGCCCTGGCTCGCGCCCTTCACCAGGCCCGCGATGTCCACGAACTCGACGGTGGCCGGGAGGACCCGCTGCGGGTTGATGATCCTGGCCAGTGCCTCGAGCCGCGGGTCCGGCACGGTCACCACGCCGGTGTTCGGCTCGATGGTGGCGAAGGGGTAGTTGGCGACCAGCGCGCCCGCGGAGGTGAGCGCGTTGAACAGGGTGGACTTGCCGACGTTGGGCAGTCCGACGATGCCGAGTCTGAGCATGTTAGCCGGCCAGCCGCGCGAACCATGGCGCGAGCACGAGGGAGACGATGGTCATGAGCTTGATCAGGATGTTCATGGCGGGGCCCGAGGTGTCCTTGAAGGGGTCGCCGACGGTGTCGCCGACCACCGCCGCCTTGTGGGCCGCGGAGCCCTTCCCGCCGTGGGCGCCGCCCTCGATGTGCTTCTTGGCATTGTCCCAGGCGCCGCCGGCGTTGGCCATGAAGAGGGCCAGGAGCACCCCCGACAGGGTGGCGCCCGCCAGCAGTCCGCCCAGCGCGCGGACGCCGAGCAGCGCGCCGATGCCCACCGGAACCACCACCGCGGTGACGCCCGGCAGGATCATCTCGCGGAGCGCCGCCCGGGTGGCGATGTCCACGCAGCGCGCGCTGTCGGGCCGGGCGGTGCCTGCCATCAGGCCCGGGATCTCACGAAACTGCCGCCGTACCTCCTCGACCATCCCGCCGGCCGCCCGGCCCACCGCCGTCATCGTCAGCGCGCCGATGACGAACGGCAGGGTGCCGCCGATGAAGAGCCCGATGACCACCATGGGGTCGACCAGGTCGAGCACCAGCGGCGGGCCGCCCGCGGAGACCGCGGTGGCGTAGGCGCTGAAGAGGGCGAGGGCCGTCAGCGCCGCCGAGCCGATCGCGAAGCCCTTGCCGATGGCGGCGGTGGTGTTGCCCAGGGCGTCGAGGCTGTCGGTGATCCGCCGGACGTCCGGGCCGAGGTGGCTCATCTCCGCGATGCCGCCGGCGTTGTCGGCGATCGGGCCGTAGGCGTCCACCGACATCGTCACCCCGACCGTCGCCAGCATGCCCACCGCGGCGATCGCGATGCCGTAGAGCCCCGCCGCCCAGAAGGCAACATAGATGCCGGCGCAGATGAGGAGCAGCGGCACCAGGGTGGACATCATGCCCACCGCGAGCCCCGCGATGATGTTGGTGGCCGGCCCCGTGATCGAGGCATCGGCGATGCGCTGGACCGGGGCCGCGCTGGTGTAGTACTCGGTGACCATGCCGATCGCGATCCCGGCGACCGTCCCGGCCAGCACGGCCCAGAAGGCGCCCGCCGCCGCGGCGGGGTCGGCCCCGACCGGGAATGCCCGGCAGAGTGCCCACGCCCCGGCCAGGAAGAGCCCGGCCGCGAGCAGGGTCACGGTGCGCAGGGCGGTGGCCGGCTGGCCGCGGTCGAGCAGCCGCATGCCCGCGATCGCCAGCAGGGAGGCGCCCAGGCCGAGCACGATGAACAGGATCGGCAGCGCCACGGCGTTGTGCCGGTACTCGGCGCCGATCGCCGGGCTGGTGGCCGCGAGCGCCACCGCGGCGATGACCGCGCCGACGTAGCTCTCGAAGATGTCGGCGCCCATTCCGGCGACGTCGCCGACGTTGTCGCCCACGTTGTCCGCGATGGTCGCCGGGTTGCGGGGGTCGTCCTCCGGGATCCCGGCCTCGACCTTGCCCACCAGGTCGGCGCCGACGTCCGCGGCCTTGGTGAAGATCCCGCCGCCCACCCGGGCGAACAGGGCGATGCTCGACGCGCCCATCGCGAAGCCGCTGATGATCTCCGCGAAGCGGCGGTAGCCCGCCTCCAGCTGGTCGCCCGGGGGCAGCCCGCCGCCCGGCACGGTCAGCGCCGAGACGGCGCCGATCCCCACCAGGCCCAGCGCGGCCACCGCGAGCCCCATCACCGAGCCCCCGTCGAAGGCGATGCGCAGTGCCCGCGCCTGACCGAGGGTGCGGGCGGCCTCCGAGGTGCGCACGTTGGCCTTGGTGGCCGCCTTCATGCCGAACAGCCCGGCCAGGATCGAGCAGCTTCCGCCGAACGCGTAGGCGAGGGCCGTGGGCCATCCCACCGCCCATCCCAGCAGGGCCGCAACCAGCACCACGAACGGCAGCAGCACCGTGTACTCCCGCCGCAGGAAGGCCATCGCGCCGACCTCGATGAGGCCGGCGAGCTCCTGCATGGCGGCGGTCCCGGCCGGCTGGCGCCGGATGGCGCGGTAGACCAGGGCGGCGGCGGCGAGGCCGCAGCCGCCGGCGAGGAGGGCGATCAGCGAGGGGAGGGGCAGGGGCATGGGGTGGTGTGGGCGGGCGCCGGTGTCCGGCGCGTCAGCGGGTGTTGAAGCGATTCATGGCGATCTCGATTCCCGCGGCCAGCCAGGCCTCCACGGCCTCGGCCATGGGCTCGAGCAGGTCGGTGAGGGCCTGCCGTTCCGCCGCCTCGAACGGCGCGAGCACGAACGCGGCGGTGTCCCGCAGGCCGGCCGGCAGGGGACCGATGCCGATGCGCAGCCGGGCGTAGTCCTGCCGGCCGAGCTCCGCCTCGATGCTCCGCAGCCCGTTGTGCCCCCCGGCGGAGCCCGCCCCGCGGAGCCGGAAGCGCCCCACGGGCAGGGCGAAGTCGTCGACCAGGACCAACAGGTCCGACGCGGGGTCGAACCCCGGAAGTGAACGAAGCGAGGCCAGGACGGCCCCGCTCCGGTTCATGTAGGTCTGCGGCTTGATCAGCCGGACGTCGTGGTCGCCGACCCGGCCACCGGCCTCGCGCGCCGCCGGCACCCGCCGGAAGGGGCTCAGCGACCAGCGCCGCGCGAGGTGATCGGCCAAGAGAAACCCGGCGTTGTGCCGGGTTGTCTCGTACTCCGGGCCCGGATTCCCCAGGCCGAGGATCGCGCGCAGGGCCTAGTCCTTCTCGGCCGCCTCGGCATCCTCGGGCTTGGCCTTGCGGATGAGCTCCGGCTCGGTCGGCGCCTCGGCGGCGGGCGTGGCGGTGGTCTCCTCGGTACGCGGGGCCACGCAGGAGCAGACCGGCAGCGTGGGCTCGTTGAGGATCTCGCCCTTGGCCAGCTTGACGTCGCGGACGAAGATCGACTTGCCGATGCCCAGGTTGGTGACGTCCACGTCGATGCTGGCCGGGATGTCGCCGGGGAAGACCCGGATCTGCAGCTTGTGCAGCACCTGGTCGAGGATGCCGCCGAAGTTGCGGACGCCGTCGGAGGTGCCGACGAGGTGTACCGGCACCTCGAGGGTGACCTTCTCGTTGGCGCTGACCTCGTACAGGTCCACGTGCAGGATGTCGGTGGCGCGGAGCGGGTGGCGCTGGATCTCCCGGATCAGCGCCTTGACCGGGGCCTGGCCGTCGACGGTCACGTCGAGGATCGTGCTGCCGGCGCTGATGCCGGTGAGCAGCCTGCCGAACGCCGCGCTTTCGAGCGCGAGGGCCTCGGGGGCGCGGTTGTGCCCGTAGATGACGGCCGGGATGCGGCCCTCACGACGGAGGCTGCGGGCGACGCCCTTGCCGGTGTCGGTGCGGCGGGAGGCGGTGAGAGCTGCGGTGGCCATGGTGTCCTTCCTCGTCTGCAGAGCGGGCCGCCCCGATGGGCCGCCCCGTGTTGATCAATCGAACAGCGAGCTGACCGACTGGTCGCTGTGGGTGTAGCCGATCGCCTTCGCCAGCAGCGGGGCGATCGAGAGGACCTTGAGCTTCCCGAACTTCCGTTCCGGCGGGAGGTTGATGGTGTTGGTCACCGCCACCTCCGTCACCGGGCTGTTCTGCAGCCGCTCGACCGCCGGCCCCGAGAGCAGGGCGTGGGTGGCGCAGCAGTAGATGTCCTCGGCGCCCAGCCGCTTCAGGGCGTGGATGGCCTCGGACATGGTGCCGCCGGTGTCGATCATGTCGTCCGGGATGATGACGTCCTTCCCGGCCACCTCACCGACCACGTTCACCACTTCCGCGACATTGGCGGAGGGCCGCCGCTTGTCGATGATCGCGAGCGACGCGTTGAGCCGCTTGGCAAACCCCCGCGCCATCTTGGCCCCGCCCACGTCGGACGCCACGACCACCAGGTCCCGGAGCGTCTTCTGCCGGTAGTGGTTCACGAACACCGGCGCCGCGTACAGGTGATCCACCGGCAGGTCGAAGAAGCCCTGCATCTGGTGGCTGTGAAAGTCCATGGCCAGCACCCGGTCGGCGCCCGCCGTCGGCACCATGTTGGCGATGAGCTTGGCGCTGATCGCCACCCGGGGCTGGTCCTTGCGGTCCTGGCGGGCGTAGCCGAAGTACGGGATCACCGCGGTGATCCGGGCCGCGCTCGCCCGCCGCGCCGCGTCGGTCAGGAGCAGCAGCTCGAGCAGGTGCTCCGCCGGCGGGTTGGTGGGCTGGATGATGTACACATCCCGCCCCCGCACGTTCTCGTCGATCTTGACGAAGAGCTCCCCGTCGGAGAACCGCTTGACCGTGACCTGGCAGAGCGGCTGCCCCAACTGGGAGGCGACCTCTTCCGCGAGCGGCCGATTGGCCGTTCCGGAGAGGAGGAGCATCTGGCTGCGCGAGAGAAATTCACTCATGGCCCGAGCCGCCCAAAATAGCCGGGGGGTTGGGCTTAGGTCAACTGGCAGGGATTGGCCCCGGTGGATTCGAACCACCATTCGCGGATCCAAAGTCCGCTGTCCTGCCGTTGGACGAGGGGCCAGCGAGCCGAAAAGTAGCGCCGGGGCCAGCCCCCGGCCACCGGGAAGCCCAAGCCGGCACAGGACCTAGGCGGCCTCGGGGGGGGCAGGCGGGGCGGCCAGGGTCTCGACGGAGAGGCAGCGGCCGAGGCGTGGGGGAAGCTGCTGCCGGGCGTCCTCCCGCTCCCTGGCGGTACGGTAGACGGCCAGGATGGTGGAGCCGGAACCGGTCATCCGGCAGAGCAAGGGGTGGGTCCCGGCCAGGGCCTCGAAGGCCTGGCGGAGTTCCGGATGGCGCCCGAAGAGGGCGAACTCGAAGTCGTTGCCGGCCAGCCGCCCGACGCTTCCCCAGCTCTGCAGCGCCTCGAGGTGGAGCGCGACGGCACCGCGCACCCCGACCCCCTGGCGCGCGACATCGACCTGGCGGAAGGCATCCGGCGTGCTCACGCCCACCGGCGGCTGCAGCAGGAGCGCCGGTGCGGAGGGCAGGGGCGGGAGCCGCAGCATCCGTTCGCCGTGCCCCCAGGCCAGCGCCAGCGGGCCGCCGCCGATGAAGAACGGGACATCGCTCCCCAGCCGTGCCGCGAACTGCAGCAGTTCGTGTCGCGGGACGGCGTGCGCCGCGAGCGCGTTCACGGCGAGCAGGGCCGCGGCCGCGTCGCTCGAGCCACCACCCAGCCCGCCCTGGACCGGGATCCGCTTCTCGAGGGTCAGGTGCACCCCGAAGCGCCGCCCGGTGGCGGCCAGCACGAGCTCGGCGGCCCGCACCGCGAGGTTCTGCGCCGGCGGTCCGCACTCCGCGCCGGTCACCTCGAGGGTGATCGCCTGCCCGTCCCGGCGCTCCGCGCGCAGCCGGTCGGCCAGCGACACCAGGCAGAACAGGGTCTCGAGTCCGTGGTACCCGGACTCTTCCCGGGCCAGCACCCGGAGGAACAGGTTCACCTTGGCGTGGGCCGCCACGGCCACGGCGCTGTTCATGCCGGCGGGCGGCGGAGCGCGGCGAGGCCCAGGTTGGTGCGCGCGACCGACCAGGCGCCGAGCAGCGTGATCGGCAGGAAGGTGAGCACGTGGTAGGTCAGGGCGTACGCCGCGGCCAGGCTCTTGTCCACGCCGTAGAGCGCCAGGACCGCGATGATCGGCAGCTCGAAGGCGCCGACGTAGCCCGGCGTGGACGGCAGCGCGATCCCGAACATGATCAGGCCCTGCATGAGCAGCGCGCCGGAGAAGTCCACCTCGATCCCGAAGGCGGCGAACATCACGTAGAAGGACAGGGCCGAGAGCCCCCAGACGCCGAGCGACCAGAAGGCCGCCCCGAGGATGCGCCCCGGCGAACTCAGCACCGAGAGGCCGTGCCGGATGCCCTCGATGATCGCCACCAGGCGCTGCGCCAGCTTCTCGCCCGGCACCAGCCGCCGCACCATCCGCTCGGCCGCGAGCGGGAAGGCCACGACCAGGCCTCCCGCCACCAGCCCCCCCACCGCCGCGATCCCGGCGACGGTCACGATCCGTCCGATCCCGAAACCGGCGACCGCGCTTTCCGGGAGGGTCACCGTCAGCAGCCCGACGGCCAGCAGGGTCACGACGGTCAGGGCGTCGAAGAGGCGTTCCACCGCGATGGAAGCCAGCACGGAGGTGAAGCGGGTCTGGGTCAGCTGGCTCGCCGCGAATGTCCGGACGACCTCGCCCATGCGGAGCGGCAGGACGTTGTTGGCCATGAAGCCCATCGCGATCGCGTGCCACAGGGGCAGGATCGGCAGGGTACGGCCGTCGTCACCGCGCAGCAGGATCCGCCAGCGGAAGATCCGCACCACGAACGGGATGGTGGCGATCACCACGGCGAGGACCATCGGCGCCAGC
Organism: Gemmatimonadales bacterium; assembly: GCA_046327715.1. GTDB lineage: Bacteria > Gemmatimonadota > Gemmatimonadetes > Gemmatimonadales > GWC2-71-9 > JADJOM01. The sequence goes on along the minus strand of JAXLXY010000001.1, from coordinate 56,348 downwards.
CGCGCGGTCCGCACGTGGGCCAGGACTTCGCCGAAGTGGATGCCGCGCAGCGAGACGTAGAGCAGGACGGCCGAGATGGCGACCCCGGCCAGGATCTGCCAGACCGGGGTGCGGCGAGCGGGAGCGGGTGCGGTCAAGGTGTCAGTCTGCGATGGCAAGCTCGACGAGGTCGAGCAGTTCATCCACGAGGGGCTGGAGGGTGGTGAGGGAGGTGGCGCGGGCGTTCAGGGCGCGCAGTTCGCGGCGCAGTTCCTCGGCGCGTTCCAGTGCCGCGCGGCCGTGGTAGAGCAGGTCGTCGATGTCCACCACGGTGTCGGCCGGGGCGGGGGCAGGCGGGGCTGGCGCCGGCGCGCTCGCGGCCACCGGCCTGACCGAACGGCCGGCTACCAGTGCCTCGTAGCTGAGGAAGCTCGCCGCGATATCCCAGCCATCGTCCGCACCGGGAAGCTCCACCGCCGGCGGGAGCGGCATGGCGGCCACGGTCGGGACGGGCGCGGCCGGGGGCGCTGCGGCCGCCGCCGGCACCGGCTCCTCGTCCGGCGCGAGCGACTCGATCGGGACGATCGGGAGGTGCGCGTAGGGATCGACCGGCGTCGGCGAAGGCTCGGGCTCAGGCTCGGCCTCGGGCGCCAGGGACTCGATCGGCACCACCGGCGCCTCGGGTGGCGCGGCCGCCAGCGGCACCGACATCCGGTCGACCACCGCGACCGCCGGCGGCGGCATCTCGGCCGAGCCCAGCCGTTCCAGGCGCGCAACCAGCGGCTCGAAGCCGGCGGCAAGGGTGCCGGGCTGGGTGATCTCGGTGTAGCCGCGCAGCCGGGTGCCCGCCTCGCGAACGCAATCGGCGAAGCGCTGCGGCTCGGCGGCGGCTGCCCCGCGGAGGATGGCGGACCGGGCGGAGGCGGCGAAGGCCTCGACGCTCACGTCGAGCCCGGCGGGCAGCCCGGCAGCCAGGGTGCGCAGGTCCTGGAGCAGCACATGGAACCGCAGGTCGCGCTGTGCCGTCGACGACGCCTCGGCCAGCTCGTCGGCGGCCTGTACCAGGTGCTCGCCGCGACTCACCACGGCGGCCGCGGCCAGGGGTTGCCGGGGCTCCGGCTTCGGGGCCAGGCCGCGCTTGACGAGGCCATCCTCACCCGTGAAGTAGAGCGCCTCGATGTCGACGACCGGGGCGCTGTCCGCGTCGGCGGTCGGATGCAGCAGGAGTCCGGCGAAGCGCTGGAATTCCTGCCCGTGCGGGTCGGGGCGGCCGCGGTCGGCGATCTCCCGTGCGCCCCGCACCAGGGCATCGGCCGCGGCCGCCAGGCGCTCCGCGCCGGCGCGCGGGGGCAGTTCGAGCCGGCTCAGGCTCACCGCGGTGCGCTCGATGCCGTCGAGCAGGTCGGGCAGGGGAGGATAATCCGTGAGCGCGGCGAGGCCCCGCAGCGGGAGCAGCCGCCGGACGAGGGCACCGAGCACCTCTTCCGACGTGGTGCCGGTGGCGAGGCTCTTGGCCGTCTGGTCGAGCGCGCTGCCGAGGGCCGCGGCCTCCCGTGCCAGGAAGGCGCGGACCCCGGCATCCGACTGCGCGCCCGCCGGTGCGGCGGGGCGGCTGGCGGCGCTGCCCGCTGCCTGCTCGAGGTCGAGGGCCAGGCGCTCGGCCCGCGCGGCGTCGTCGGGCGTCCAGGTCCGGACCCGCTCCACCAGGGTGCGGAGGACGTCGACGGCCTCGCGGGTGCGGGCAGGCAACTCGGCGGTCCACTCCAGCCGGCCATCCCGGTAGCCGCGGAGCAGGTGCTCGAGGGCGTTGGCCGCGCGCGCGATCGCCGGCTGGTTGGCCATCAGGGCGCTGCCGCGGAGCGCGCGGGTGAAGCGCACCAGCTCCTCGCCGCTCGGCGGGGCCGGGCTGGCCGCGAGCGCGCTCAGGCGCACGAGGTACTCCCCGGCCTCGAGTACGAAGAAGTCGTCCAGTCCGAGCGGCTGATTCATGTGGCCTTTAGTGTAGGAGAGGACGGGGGCCGGGTCAAATCGTGGCCCGGGCGGCGTCCACCAGGCGGCGCATCTCCAGGGTGGCGGCGCCGAGGCCGATGGCCATGGCCCGGCTCACGATGCTGTGCCCGATATTCAGCTCCTCGAGCTCGGGAATCGCGGCGACGGGCGTCACATTCCTATAAGTGAGCCCATGGCCGGCGTGGACCGCCAGCCCGAGCTCCCGCCCCCGCCGGGCCGCGGCCGAAAGCTCGGCCAGGGCCGCGCCGCCCTCGCGCCAGTGATGCGCGTAGCGGCCGGTGTGCAGTTCGACGGCGGGGACACCCAGGGTGCGGGCCCGTTCCACGCTCTCCAGCGTCGGATCGATGAACAGGCTGACCCGCACCCCCGCCGCACTCAGGCGCGTGATGACCGCCGCGAGGCGGCCCGGATCGGCGGCCAGGTTGAGTCCGCCCTCGGTGGTGACCTCCTCGCGCCGCTCCGGCACGAGGGTGGCCTGGAAGGGACGGAGCCGGCAGGCCAGTGCCACGATCTCCTCGCTGAGCGCGAGCTCGAGATTGAGCAGCGTGCGCACCGTGGCGGCCAGCCGCTCGATGTCCTCGTCCTGGATGTGGCGCCGGTCCTCCCGCAGGTGCGCCGTGATGCCGTCGGCGCCGTTCGCCTCCGCGAGCAGCGCGGCATCCACCGGGTCGGGCTCGTCGGTGCGACGCGCCTGCCGCACCGTGGCCACGTGATCAATGTTGACGTACAACCGCATGCGCGTCATTGCCCGCTCCAGAGGCCGCGTTTATGTTGCGCACTTCGCATCCCGCTCCGTGGAGGACGGCGTGTCCCGACGACTGATGCTGGGCCTGCTGTGCGTGGTGCTCGGGTGTGGTGGCGGGTCCGCCGCCGGAGCGTCGCCGGACGATACCGCCACCACGCCTGAAGCCGCGGTGCGCAACTTCATGCAGGCCGTGGCCGACAGCAATATCACCCGGATGGCCCGGTTCTGGGGAACCTCCAAGGGCCCCGCGGCCATTACGGGGCAGCCGGCCGACTACCGGGACCGGCTGGTCGTGGCGCAGTCCTTTCTCCGCCGCTCGCCGTTCCGCCTGGTGCGCACCGAGGTGGTGCCGACGCAGACCGACCGGCGTGCGGTGCAGGTGGAGTTCGAGCGCACCGACGCGGATGCCTCCAGGTGCAACAAACAGGTGCCGTTCACCGTGCTCTCGGCCGGGAAGCATGGCTGGATCGTGGTCGCAATCGACCTGAACCAGGTGGGCACCCCGGGGCGATCCTGCACCCCGGCGCAGTCGGCGCCCTGACGCGCTACTCGGTCAGCTCGATCAGGATGCCGGCCGTGGACTTGGGGTGGACGAACGCGATACGATGGCCGCCGGCGCCGGTGCGCGGCGTGTCGTCCACCAGGCGGTACCCGGCGGCGCGGCAGGCGGCCAGCGCGGCCTCGAGGTCGGGCACCCGGTAGCAGACATGGTGGATGCCCGGCCCGCGCTTCGCCAGGAACTTCGCGATCGGGCCGTCCGGGGTGCGGGGTTCGAGCAGCTCGACCTCGGACTCGCCGAAGGGAAGGGAGACGATCCGGGCGCCGTCCGCCTCTTGCACGGGGCCGGGCTGCAGGCCCAGGACGTCACGGTAGAACGCGAGGGCGGCCTCGATGTTCTCGACGGCCACCCCGAGATGGGCGATGCGGGGCGTGGAAGGCATGGGCACCAGGCGGCAGAATGGGCCGGGAGGTCGGCTCGTCGCGCCGCGGAGTGTTGAGGGCGACGGCGCCGGGCTGTCGCCGGCAAAGTAACGTGAAAGGACCAGGGACGCATGGCCAGCGCGAACATCGTGAACGTGACCGACGCCAACTTCGCCACCGAGATCCAGCAGATGCAGGGTCTCGCGCTGGTGGACTTCTGGGCCGTGTGGTGTGGCCCCTGCCAGGCCATCGCGCCGGTGGTGGACCAGCTCGCCGACCAGTACCAGGGCAAGCTCAAGGTGGCCAAGCTGGACACCGACGCCAACCAGGAGACGGCCGTGAAGTTCAACGTCCGCTCCATCCCGACGATCATGTTCTTCAAGGACGGGAAGCACGTCGACACGGTGGTCGGCGCCGATCCCCGGATCAAGACGATCCTCCAGGGCAAGATCGAGCAGCACCTCGGCTGACCGCCCGCCGCGGCGCGCCGGGACAGCGGACGGGGGAAGGGGGCCACGGGCGCTCCTTCCCCCGTCGGGTTTTCCGGTCGCCCGCGGGCCAGCCACGCCCCTAGATTCCGGTATGTCCGAGCCCGCCACCCTTTACGTCGTCGCCACCCCGCTCGGCAACCTCGGCGACCTGAGCCACCGCGCCGAGGCCATCCTGCGGACGGTGCCCGTGGTGGCCGCCGAGGACACCCGGCGGATCCGTGGCCTGCTGAGTCACCTCGATGCCCACCCCAAGGTGCTCAGCTTCCATGCGCACTCCCCGGAGCGCCGGCGCGATGCCCTGCTCGAGATCCTGGCCGATGGCCGGGACGTGGCCCTGGTGACCGACGCCGGCACTCCCGGGGTATCGGACCCCGGGGAGTCGCTGGTGGAGGCGGTTCGGGCGGCGGGGCTCCGGGTGGTGCCGATCCCCGGCCCGAGCGCCGTGACCACGGCCCTCTCCGCCTCAGGCCTCCCGGCCGACCGCTACCTCTTCCTGGGCTTCATCCCGCGCAAGGGCCGGGAGCGCGAGCGACTGCTGCAGCAGGCGGGGGCCAGTCCCTGGACCGTGGTGCTGTACGAGGCCCCGCCGCGACTCGCCGACCTGCTCACGGATCTTTCCCGGGTGGCCGGGGCCGACCGACCCGCTGTGGTTGCCCGCGAGCTCACCAAGCTCTATGAGGAGTTCCGGGCCGGAACCCTGGCCGAACTCGCCGCGTACTACGAAGCCAGTGAACCGCGCGGTGAGTTGACGGTCGTTGTGGCCGGACGGCCGGAAGGCGCGTCTCCCGCGGAGACTCCTCCCGATGCCGGTGCACACGCCGTGCGGCTGCTCGCCGCCGGGCTGTCGCGGAAGGACGCCGTCCAGCAACTCGTCCAGGAGCTCGGCATTCCACGCAACGAGGCGTACCGGATTGTGACGTCGCTGCCATGATCGGGAGCCGTGGGGTCCTCTTCGCCCTCCTGCTGGCCGGGGCGCCGGCCGCGGGCCAGGCGCCGGGTCCGGTCGCGGGCACCATGGCGATCGGGCGGCTGCACTATGACGGGGGCGGAGACTGGTACGCCAATCCGTCGTCGCTGCCCAACCTGCTGCAGGCCATCGGGCGGCGCACCGGGCTCCGGGTGACCGAGCGGGAAAAGGTCGTGCGCCTGGTGGATGACGAAATCTGGAACGTCGCCTACATCCACCTCACAGGTCATGGAAACATCCACTTCAGTGACCAGGAGGGGGCCATACTCCGGCGCTGGCTGCTGGCCGGCGGATTCCTGCACGCCAGCGACAACTATGGGCTGGATGAGTCGTTCCGCCGCGAGATGGCGCGCCTCTTTCCGGACCACCCGCTCGAGGAAGTGCCCCTCACCCACCCGGTGTATCACCTGGTGTACGACTTCCCGCAGGGTCTCCCCAAGATCCACGAGCACGATGGCAAGCCGGCCCAGGGCTTCGGGATCTTCCTCGACGGCCGGCTGGCGGTCTTCTACGACTACCAGTGCGACCTCGGCGACGGCTGGGAGGATCCCGAGGTGCACCGCGATCCGCCCGAGAAGCACGAGGCCGCGCTCCGCATGGGTGTGAACCTGTTCGCCTACGCCGTGGGCTTCGCGGGGGCCGCCCCGTGAGCCAGACGGGGGAGCGCCTCGACGCCCTGCGCACCGGCTTCCGCCGGCTGGCGCTGGCCTCGTGGGCCGGTGCCGTGCTCGGGCTCGCCTGCGCGCTGCTGGGCGCCGCGGCGTGGGCCGCCCGCCTCGGCTGGTTCGACCAGCCCTGGTGGGTCCTCGCCACGTGGGGCACCGTGCTCGCGGTGGCCGGGCTGCTGCTGGTGCGGTCCCGCCGACAGCTGGCCGGCCTCTCGCCGGGATGGGTCGCGGAGCGGCTGGAGGCGTCGGGATTCCGGCAGGGGGCGTTGCGGGCTCACCTGGAACCAGCCGCCGCCGGTACCAGCACGGCGCTGCTCGCGCTGGCGGATGCCGAGTCGGCGCAGGCGATCGGGGTGCGCGGACCGGAGCTGCTGCGGCCCGCGCTCGAGCGCTTCCGGCGTGGCGCGCTGCTCGGGCTCGGCGGCCTGGTGGCTGGGGTGGTGCTCCTGGGGAGCGCCCGCCCGACCCATGGGCGTCCGGCCCTCCTGTGGCGTCCGGTCGAGGCCTGGACGGCCACGGTGGCGCCGCTCCGGCTGACCGTGAGCGAGGCCGAGGTGGACCGGGGCGAGTCGGTGGCGGTGGCGGTGACGGCCCCGGGACGGGAGCGGGCGATCCTCTGGGTGCGGACGCCCGGTGAATCGTGGCGGGGCCAGGGTTTGGTGCTCGATTCCGCCGGACGGGGGGCCGCGACGCTCGGGCCGCTGGAGCAGGATCTCTTCGTGCGGGTCACCAGCGGGGGGCGCGGCTCCGACACGCTCGCGGTTCGGGTCCGCCTGCCGGCGTTCCTGGGCACCCTCACGCTGACCGCGCGGTATCCCCGCTACCTCGGGCTGGAGGATGAGCCCGTCCCCACCGACGGCGACACGGTGGCGCTGCCGGAGGGCACCCGCCTGGAGACCGTGGGCGAGGCGACCGCCGGGCTGGCCACCGCCGCGTGGCGCGCGGGCACGCTGCAGGTGTCCCTCGGCGTGGACGAGGGGAGGTTCCGCGGCAGCTTCGTGCCCAGCGGCCTGCGGACCTGGGAACTCGCACTGCAGCCCGCGACCGGCCGGCCCCTTGCCGGCGATACCGTGCGGGTGCCGATCGTCGTGGTGCCCGACAGCGCGCCCCGCATCGAGGTGCCGGTCCCGGGCGCGGACACGCTGGTGCCGCTGACGCTCCGGGTGCCCCTGGTAGTGGATGTCCAGGACGACCACGGTCTCACCCGCGTCACGGTCGAGAGCCGGCGCATCAGCCGCCTCGGCTTCGAGGACCCGGCGCGGCTGGAGGCCGTGCCGCTCCCGGAGGGCATCCGCGACCGCGCCATTCTCCCATTCGAGCTCGACCTCAACCAGCGCGGTCTCCTCCCCGGCGACACGGTGCGGTTCCTGGTCCGCGCCACCGACAATGCCCCGGCGCCGCACGTGGCCCGCTCCCGCGAGTACGTGCTCCGTCTGCCGACGCTGAGCGAGGTGCGCGAGGCCACCCGCGAGACCAGCCAGCAGGTGAGCCGCCGCCTCGACAGCATCGCCCAGGCGAGCCGTCAGCTCGAGCGGCAGACCGAGGACCTGGCGCAGGAGCGGCCGCGGCCGACCGGCGCCGAGGCCGGCTCCACCGAGGAATCGCTGAGCTTCGAGAACGCCAAGCGGGCGGAGAACGTGGCCCAGTCACAGGAGCAGCTGCTGCGCGAAGCCGAATCGGTACGGGAGGCGGTGGAGGCGCTGCGACAGAGCGCGGAGGCCGCCGGCCTCAACGACCCGGCCTGGCAGCAGCGCCTCCAGGAGATCCAGGAGCAGCTGGAGCGAGCCATCACCCCGGAACTGCGGGAGCAGCTGGCGGAGCTGCAGCAGGCGCTCCGCGACCTCGATCCGGAGCGGAGCCGCGAGGCGCTGGAACGCCTGGCGGAGGCGCAGCAGCAGCTGCGCGAGGCGCTGGAGCGGAGCCGGGAGCTGTTCAAGCGGGCGGCGCTCGAGGGCGACATGGCCAACCTCACCGCGGAGGCGCAGGAGCTCACCCAGCAGCAGGAGCAGTGGGCCAGCCAGGTGCCTGCGGTGGACAGTGCGCGGGCGTCCCGGGAGGAGCGTGCGCTGGCCGAGCGGGCGGATTCCCTGGCCAGTGCGCTGCAGCAGCTGGCCGAGCAACTCGGGGAGCAGAGCGCGGAACGCCAGGCCGGCGTGGAGCAGGCGGCCGAGCAGGCCCAGCAGGCGGCGGACCAGATGCGGCAGGCGGCGCAATCGGCGAGCAAGGGCCAGAAGCCCCAGGCGCAGCAGCAGGGCCGCGAGGCGGCGCGCAAGCTCGAGCCGGTGAGCGAGCAGCTCGACCAGGAACGACAGCAGATGCAGGAGCAGTGGCGCGAGGAGATCATCCACGCGCTGGACCAGGCGCTGGCCGACGCGAGCCGGCTGGCGGAACGGCAGCTGGCAGTCACCGAGGCGCTGCGGCGCGGGGAGGCCACGCCATCGGTGCGGGCGGAACAGGGCGCCATCGAGGAAGGGGTGGAGCGGCTGCTGGAGCAGATGAAGGAAGCCAGCGGCAAGAACGCGCTGGTGGGACAGCAGACCAGCGTGGCGCTCGCCGCCGGCCGCGACAACATGCGGAGTGCCCGCGAGGCACTGGCCACGGCCGCACCGAATCCGCGCGAGGCCGGCCGGCGGGCCGGCGAGGCGGTGGATGCCCTCAACGCCGCAGCCCACAGCCTGCTGCGGAGCCGGTCATCGGTGGAGGGGGCTGGCTCGGGGTCCGGCCTCCAGGAGGCGATGCAGCAGATGAGCCAGATGGCCCAGCAGCAGGGCCAGATGGGGCAGCAGGCGGGCGGCATGCTGCCGATGATGGGGCAGGGCGGCAGCCAGATGCAGGAGCAGCTCCGCGCCCTCGGCGCCCGGCAGCGCGCCCTCGCGGAACGGCTGGAACGGATGCGTGCGGGAGGGCAGATCCCGGGTGCCGCCGAGATGTCGCAGGAGGCGAAGGATCTCGCGCGGAGCCTCGAGGCCGGGCGGCTGGACCGGCAGACCGTGGAGCGCCAGGAGCGGCTGTTCCGCCGGATGCTGGACGCGGGCCGCACCCTGCAGGGACAGGAAGAGGACCAGAAGCAGGAGCGGCAGAGCACCACCGCCTCGGGTGACTCGGTCCGCCTGCCGCCGGCGCTCCGGCGCCGGCTCGGCGACGAGGGGTCCGCGCTCCAGATCCCCACCTGGGAGGAGCTGCAATCGCTCTCCCCCGATGAGCGGCGCCGGGTGGTCGAGTACTTCCGCCGGCTGGCCGACACACCCGAGCCAGCCTCCCCGCCCCCCGCGAACCGGCCACCCCGATGAGGGCGCACGGTCGGCGCGCCCGCGGGCTGCTCGCCATGCTGCTGCCACTCGTTGCCGCCGCGGGGACACTCACGGCGCAGGATCCCCTCTCACGGGCGTTCGACCTCGAGCGTCGGGGCAGCTACGCGCAGGCCGCCGACATCTACCGGACGGTGCTGCGCGACCAGCCCGGCGAAGTCACCGCGCTGCTCGGGCTGGAACGCGCACTCATGCCCCTCAACCGCGTGGCGGAGCTCCTGCCCGCCGTGCAGGCCGCGCTCGCCGCCGCGCCGGGGTCGGTGCCGGTCTACGGCGTGGGACTGCGCGCCTACGCCGCGCTCAACATGATGGACAGCCTTCCGCGACTGGTCGACGCCTGGAGCAAGGTGGCGCCGCGCGATGAGACGCCCTACCGGGAGTGGGCCTCGGTGGCCCTGCAGCGCCGCGACCGGGCCACGGCGCGACGCGCGTTCCAGCTGGCCCGGGAGCGGCTCGGCGAGCCGGAGGCCCTGGCGGCCGAGCTGGCGCAGCTGGCCACGGCGGAGGAGGACTGGCCGGTGGCGGTGCGTGAGTGGCTGCGCGCCGTCCGGCAGCTGCCGGGCTACCGCTCCTCCGCGACCACCGGCCTGGGACAGGCCCCGGTCCGCGCCCGGCCGGATATCCTCACGGCGCTTGGCCGCGAGGCGGGACCCGACGCGGCGCGCATGAGCGTTGACCTCCGGGCCCGCTGGGGCGACCCGCTGGGCGCCTACGAGGCGCTCACGGCGCTCCTGACCGGCCCGCTGCCCAAGCAGGTGGACCTGCTGCAGACCTTCCTCGAGCTGGTGCGGCTCGAATCCACGCCGCCCTACCTCAAGGCGCAGGCGCGGACGCTCGAGGAGCTCGCCAATCGCTGGGTAAACGCCCCGCAGCGCGCCCGGTACCGCCTGGAGGCGGCGCGGGCGTACGCGGATGCGGGGGAGCGGCCGGCGGCCCGCCGGATGCTCACGCAGATCGCGGGCGATTCCTCGAGCGGCGCGCCGGTGGCCGCCGGCGCCACCGCCACGCTGATCGACCTGCTGGTGCTGGAGGGCAGCACCGCGGAGGCGAGTACCCAGCTCGACCGCTACCGGGCGGTCCTCGCGGTGGATGAGTACCTCCGCCTGCGGCGCGCGGTGGCCGCGGGCTGGGCCCGGGCCGGTGATGTGGCCCGTGGCGAGGCCATGCTCGCCGCCGACAGCAGCGTCGAGGCGCTCGCGCTCTCCGGCCGGTTCCGGCTGTACGCGGGCGACCTCAAGGGCGCCGCCGACCGCTGGAAGGCGGCGGGACCGTTCGCCGGGTCCCGGGGAGAGTCCACCGAACGATCGGCGCTGCTGGCGCTGATCCAACCCATCGGCGTCGATACCCTGCCGGCCCTCGGCGCCGCGCTCCGCACCCTCGACGCGGGCGACAGCACCGGGGCGGCCCGGGCCATCGAGCAGATCGCCGGCGGCCTCCCGCCGGATGGCGGCCGCGCCGACCTCCGGCTGTTCGCCGGGCGGCTCTACGCCGGCGCCCGGCAGTCGGCGGATGCCGAGCGGGTGCTGCAGCAGGCGGTGGTCAAGGACGTGCCGAGTACCGCCGCCGCCGCGCTGCTCGAGCTGGGGCGGCTCTACCTGGCGGCTGATCGCGGGCCCGAGGCGGTGGCCGCGCTGGAGCAGATGATCCTGGAATACCCCGGCAGCGCCCTGCTGCCGCAGGGGCGCCGGCTGCTCGACCAGGCCCGCAACGCGGTGCCTCGCACGTGAAGCGGCGGCACTTCGTCGGCTCGGCCACGCGGGGGCTCGGCGGCCTCTTCGTCGGCGCCGTGGGGATCGGCCGGCTGGACTGGCCGGTGGCGGCGCCCTACCTGCTGGTCCCGATGGACGACAGCCAGGGGGACCACCTCAAGGCCTATGGCCTGACCTATCGCGCGCTGGAGCGGGGAGGCCGCGCCGAATGGTTCCTCAACTACCGCGGCGGCTCGTTCCTGGTGCCCGGCGACGCCGCCACCACCCGCGATGCCGCCCTCGCCGGGGTCACCTGCGAGCCGCTGGGCGAGGGCCAGGTCACCGACATCAAGGCACAGATCCAGCAGCAGAACATGGATGCGGTGCCGCTCGAGAAGCCGCCCAAGGTGGCGGTCTACGCGCCGCCCAATGCGTCACCGTGGGACGACGCCGTCACCATGGTGCTCAACTACGCCGGCATCGCGTTCGAGAAGGTCTGGGACACCGAGGTGCTGGGGAAGGGGCTGGCCAAGTTCGACTGGCTGCACCTGCACCACGAGGACTTCACCGGGCAGTACTCCAAGTTCTTCCTGAACTACAGCGGCGCCCCCTGGCTGGCCGACATGGTGGCGCGGAACCAGGAGGTCGCGCGCCGCCTGGGGTACGCCAACGTGCCCGTGCTGAAGCGCGCGGTGGCGGAGGAGATCCGCGCCTTCGTGGACCGGGGCGGGTTCCTGCTCGCCATGTGCACCGCCACCGAGACCCTCGACCTGGCGCTCGCCTCGGCCGGCGTGGACATCGCGGCGAGCTACGCCGACGGCTCGCCGATGGACCCGGACGCAGGCCGGAAGCTCGACTGGGGCCGCGCCCTCGCCTTCCAGGGGGCGCAGCTCCAGCTCTCCCCCAATGTCCCGGCCTTCTCCGACATCGACGGCCACCAGGTGAACAGCCTCGACCGGCGGCAGCCGCTCGGCGCCTTCAAGCTGTTCAACTTCAGCGCCAAGATCGACCCGGTGCCGACGATGCTGGTGCAGTGCCACCGGGACGTGATCCCCGACTTCTACGGGCTGACCACCTCGTTCACCAAGGCCACCCTCAAGCCCTCCGTCACCGTGCTCGCCGACGAGCCGGGCGCGCCCTGGGCCAAGTACATCCACGGCGAGCTGGGGCAGGGAACCTGGACCTTCTACGGCGGGCATGATCCCGAGGACCCGCAGCACCAGATCGGCGACCCGCCGACCGACCTCTCGCTGCATCCCCACTCTCCCGGCTACCGGCTGATCCTCAACAACGTCCTGTTCCCCGCCGCCAAGAAGCGCGAACTCAAGACCTGACGCCGGTCACGCTATCTTTCCCGCCATGTCGCGCATCGCACCCGAGGTCCAGGACCGCCTGGCGGCGGAGATTGCCGCGGCCGGCGGCCGCGAAGTCTCGTTCGTGGCCACGGTGGATGCCGCGGGCGTGGTGGTGGGGGTGCGCACCGTGGCGCGGGGCACGGTGGACCGGGTGCTGGCCCTGCCGGGCGTGGCGGCCCGGGGCGAGATGCTCCTGCACAACCATCCGAGCGGCCAGCTCGACCCCTCCATGGCCGACCTCTCCGTGGCCGCGCGCCTGCACGACGGCGGGATCGGCTTCGGCATCATCGACAACGCGGGCCGCGAGCTCTACGTCGTGGTCGAGGTGCCCCGCGACAGGGGGCTCAGCCGGCTCGACGCGTTCGACGTCGTGGCCCAGCTGGGGGAGCACGGCCCGGTGGCGCGTGCCCTCGGCGCCTACGAGGACCGCCCCAGCCAGCGCGACATGGCGGCGCACATCACCGATGCCTACAACGACGGCGGGGTCCTGCTGCTCGAGGCGGGCACGGGGGTCGGCAAGTCCTTTGCCTACCTGGTGCCGGCGCTGGCCTGGGCGCGCGCCAACGGCGAGCGGACGGTGATCAGCACCAACACGATCAACCTGCAGGAGCAGCTGGTCGGGAAGGACCTGCCGTTCCTCCGGGACGCCCTGCAGGACGAGCAGAAGGTCCCGACATTCGCCCTGCTCAAGGGCTGGCGGAACTACCTCTGCCTCTCGCGGCTGCACCAGGCGGTGGGTGCCCAGCGCTCGCTCCTCGAGCCCGAGAAGTACGACGAGCTGACCGGCCTGTTCGAGTGGTCCGGGCACACCGCGGACGGAACCCTCGCCGACCTCCCGTTCCAGCCCTCCGGCGAGGTCTGGGACGAGGTGAGCGCAGAGGCCGACCTCTGCCCCCGGCTGCAGTGCTCGCACTTCGATGCCTGCTTCCTGTTCCGGGCCCGCCGCCGGGCGGCGGAGGCGGACGTCGTGGTGGTCAACCACCACCTGCTGTCCGCCGACCTCGCGGTCCGCCGCGCCTCCGACAACTGGCGGGAGGCGGCGGTGCTGCCGCCCTACGACCGGCTCATCCTCGATGAGGCCCATCACCTCGAGGACGTGGCCGCCGCGCACCTCGGGGCCCAGGTCACCAGCCGCGGGGTCCGCCGGCTCCTCGGCCGCTTCGAGCGGAACGGCAAGGGGCTGCTCCCGGCCCTCGCCGCCGACCTCGTGGCGCAGGGCGACCTGCTGGCCCGCGCGAGCCTCGACCTGCTCCGCGAACGGCTGCTGCCCGCGGTGGCCGATGCGCGCCGTGCCGCCGACCAGCTGATCCTGCGGCTGCACGGCCGCCTGGAGCGCGAGCCGGGCGGGGTGCTCCGGCTCATCGACGAGTTCCAGTCGGATGCCGTGTGGGGGGAGGGACTGCAGCGGGAGCTCGACGCCGCGCTGATCGCCTTCCGCGCCATCCGTGACTACGTGGAGACGATCGCCGACCGGATGGCCGGGGGGGAGCTCACCGAACGGCGTACGCAGCTGCTCGGGGAGCTGCGGGGCGTGATGCGCCGGCTGGAGTCGGTCTCCGATGGGCTCAACCAGGCCCTCCGGCCCGCGCCCGGGGGCCCGCCGGTCGTCCGGTGGCTCGAGCGGAGCGGGGCGAAGGGCCAGCAGGTGTCGCTGGCGGCGGTGCCGCTCGACCTCGCGCCCATATTGCGGGAGGCGATTTTCGAGCGGGTGAAGACCGTGACGCTCACCAGCGCCACCCTCGCGGCCGGGGGCGAGTTCGACTTCCTCGAGTCGCGCCTGGGCCTGAGTGCCGACCCCAACCCGGTGACGGTCAAGACCATCCTGCCCTCGCCGTTCGACTATGGCGAGCAGTGCCTCTTCGGCATCCCCAACGACCTGCCCGACCCGCGCGAGGACGAGGCGGGCCATGCCGGCGCGGTGGTCCAGGTGGTGCACGATCTCGCCTGGGCGTCGGACGGGGGCATGTTCGTGCTGTTCACCAGTCACGGGGCGCTGCGCCGGGCCGCGGCGGAGCTGCGCGCGGTCGCGGGGGAGCGCTGGCCGATCCTGGCCCAGGGCGACGCTCCCCGCGACGTCCTGCTCCGCCGTTTCCGGGAACTGGGGCGCGCCATCCTGCTCGGGACCGACTCGTTCTGGGAAGGGGTCGACGTGCCCGGCCGGGCCCTGCGGACCCTGGTGATCACGAAGCTACCTTTCAAGGTGCCCTCCGAACCGCTCACCGCCGCCCGGCTCGAACGGCTGGCGGAGCAGGGCGAGGACGGCTTCATGGGGTACCTGCTGCCCCATGCGGCGCTCAAGCTCAAGCAGGGGTTCGGCCGGCTGATCCGCACCCGGGCCGACGTCGGGGCCGTGGTGCTGCTCGACAAGCGCGTCGTCACCAAGCGGTACGGCCCGCTGGTGTTGAGCGGGCTGCCTCGCGCCGACAAGATCGTCGGGCGCTGGGCCGACGTCCGGACCCGCATCGAGGACTTCTTCGCCCGCCACGGCATCGGAGCCAGCGTATGATCCCGGTGAATCCCACCAAGATCGTCTGCATCGGCCGCAACTACCTGGCCCACGCGCGCGAGCTCGGCAACGAGCTCCCGCCCGAACCGCTGATCTTCCTCAAGCCCCCGTCGGCGCTGCTCGCCCCCGGCGCGCCCATCCTCCTGCCGCCCCAGTCGCAGCAGGTCGAGTACGAGGGCGAGATCGGCGTCGTGGTCCTGGAGCGCCTGAAGGGCGTGTCGGTGGCCCAGGCCGAACAGGCGCGGCTGGGGTTCGTGTGCGTCAACGACGTCACCGCGCGCGACCTGCAGAAGAGCGATGGCCAGTGGAGCCGCGCCAAGGGCTTCGACACCTTCTGCCCGGTGGGGCCGGCAGTGGTAGAAGGGCTCGACTGGCGCACGCTCGAGGTGCGCACCCGGGTGAACGGCGTGGAGCGGCAGCACGGCTGCACCGCCGACATGGCCTACAGCATCCCGGTGATCCTCGCCTACATCAGCAGCGTGATGACGCTCGAGCCCGGCGACCTCATCCCCACCGGCACCCCGGCCGGCGTGGGGCGCCTGGCCCCGGGCGACGTGGTCGAGGTGGAGGTCCCCGGCGTCGGCATCCTGCGGAACCCGGTCCGATGAAGTTCTCGGAGCGGCTGCAGCGGCTGCCCGGCTATCCCCTGGCCGAGCTCCCCGCGCGGAAGCGCGCGCTGCTCGCGCAGGGGGTGGACGTGATCGACCTGGGCGCCGGCGATGCGGACTATCCGCCGCCGGCCGAGGTGATCGAGGCGATGCGCGAGGCCGTCGGCGTCACCGCCCTCAGCAAGTACGGCTTCCAGCAGGGAAACCCCGCGTTCCGCGAAGCCGCGTGCCGCTGGATGGCGCGGCGCTTCGGCGCCCGGTTCGATCCCGTCACCGAGACCCTGCCGCTCCTCGGCTCCAAGGAAGGGCTGTCGCACCTGCCGCTGGCGGTCCTCGACCGTGGCGACGTGGCCGTGGTGCCCGAGCCGGGCTACCAGGCGTATCTCGGCGGGACGGTGCTGGCGGGCGGGGAGCCGTACGTGTATCCCCTGACGCCCCGCACCGACTACCTGGTGGAGCTGGCGGAGCTTCCGGCCGAGGTGCTGGCGCGGGTGCGCCTGGTCTTCCTCAACTATCCGAACAACCCGACCGCCGCCATCGCCCCCCGGGACTACCTGGAGCGGACGGTGGCGATCTGCCGGGAGCGGGGCATCGTCCTGGCGTACGACAATCCCTATTGCGATCTCACCTTCGACGGCTATCGCGCCCCCAGCATCTTCGAGATCCCCGGGGCCCGTGAGGTCGCCGTCGAGTTCTTCTCCCTGAGCAAGAGCTTCTCGATGACCGGGTGGCGGCTGGGCTGGGCCGCCGGGGAGCGGAGCTTCATCACCGCGCTTACCCGGGTGAAGTCCTATGTTGATACCGGGCCATGGCTTGCGGTGCAGCAGGCGGGGGCGTTCGCGCTGGATCACGCCGAGCAGCTCATTCCGCCCAACGTCGCCGAACTCGATGCCAGGCGGAGGGCGGGAGTGGCCGCGCTGCAGGAGGCCGGTTTTGCGGCCGAACTGCCCCAGGCGACCATGTACCTCTGGGTCCCGCTGCCCGCGGGCCTTCCCTCGGCGGAGTTCGCGCGCCGGGCCCTCGATGATGCCGGCGTGGTGGTCCTGCCGGGCAGTGCCTTCGGTCCAGGGGGCGAGGGGTTCTTCCGCGTGGCCCTGACCGTGGGAGCGGCGCGGCTGCGGGAAGGGGTGCTGCGCCTGGGCGGAGTGCTGTCGCGTGCCGGCGCCGCCTGACCTGCGGGCAGGCCGGGGAGCCGCGCGATGGGTGGCCGTGGCGGCGAGCCTGGCCATCCACAGCCTCCTCTTCCTGGTGGTGATCCACGGCGTCGTGCCCCGCCTGCCGGCACGGCGGGTGACGTTGATACCGGTGCCCATCCCGGACGAGGCTCTGATCGTCACCCTGCCGTCGTACCGGCCGGTGCCGGTCCCGAGCCGGCGCGGGCTGCCGGCGCCGGTGCCCCAGACGCCACTCCTGGTGCCGATCCTGCCGGACACCGTCCTGCCGCCGCCGGTGGCGGTCGAGCCGGAATCCGTGACAGCCCCCCGCCGGCGTGGCGCGGTGGGCAGGATCGGCCCCGCGGCGGGAGACGGCCGGCTCTGGGTCCGACCCCTCCCGGTGCCCCCGCGTGACCTGGCCGCGCGGCTGGCGCCAAGCCACGTGGAACTGGTCGACAGCGCGGTGACCGCGATCGTGCAGGCGTACCTCGACTCGATCGCCCGGGAGCCGGGCGCCGACCGGGTGGCGCTCCCGGACTGGACCACGACGATCGACGGCCGGAAGTTCGGCCTCGATGCACGCAATATCTACATCGCGGGGCTCAAGATCCCCGCGGTGGTGCTGGCGCTGCTCCCGCTGCCCTCCGGGGGCAACCAGCGCAACGCCCTGGACCACAGCGGGCAGTGGATCGCCGAGGACCTGCGGCGGGCGGCCCAGCGGGCCACGTCGCTGGACGACTTCAAGCGCGCCGTGCGCGACCTGCGGCTGGAGAAGCAGCGGCAGAAGGACCTGGAGCGGGCCCAGCGCGAGCGGCCCGACAGCACCGCCCCGGTGGACTGAGAGCGAGCGCCGACGATGAAGCTGGTGGATACCGACGAGACGATCGTGCTGGTGACGGGGTCCGACATCCGGGCCGAGGAACGGGACCGCCCCACCGCGTACCGGCTCAAGCAGGAGATCGACCGCCTGAGTGACGGGCAGCCGTTCCGCCGCGCCGTGGTGGTCGGGGACGCCTGGTACCTCGACAACCGGATCTTCCACCTGAACCCGACGGTCGCCATCGGTGGACCGGGGGTGAATGGGCTGGCCGCGGGACTTACCCAGCAGCTGCCGGTGGTGTGGAGCCGCGACCAGCGGGCATTCGTGCAGGCGGACTTCGATGCCGATCCCAAGCGGGCCGTACTCTGGGGCATGGACGCCGAGTCGACGATGGTGGCGGTGGAGACATTCGTGAGCCAGGGATTCCTCACCGACCTGCTGCGGCGGATCTGGCGTTTCCGGACGGAGGTGTACGTATGAGGCAGTCATGGGGTATCCTGGCCCTGGTCGCGGCCCTCGGGCTGGCGGGCTGCGACGGGGGCCTCCCCGCCGGCGGTGGGGCGCCCGGGATGGCGGAAGTCGCGATCCGCGCGGCGGCGCCGCCGGCGTTTGCCGTCGGGCCCGGGCTCGCGGTGGAACGGCTCAGGCTGAGCCTGCTTCGCATCAACCAGGTCATCGATGCCTATGACACCGTGGCCTCGCGCAGCGCCACGTTCGGCCCCGACCGCGACGCGATCTCGCTCTCGCTCAGCGTGTTCCTGTCGCAGCCCGAGACCCTGATCGTGGACCTGCAGTACCAGACGGCCGCGGGGCTTCCCCTCTTCGTGGGGTCCGGATCGGTGGTGGCGATCCCGGGGAGCCCCACGTCCAGCCCGATCGTGCAGCCGTTCTACATCGGCCCGGGCAGCAACGTGGCCGTGCTCAACCTCTCCCCGCTCGATACCACGATCTCGAGCGGTGACACCCTGGCCTACGGCGTCACGGCCCTCGACGCCAACCAGGCCGCGGTGCCACAGTTCTATGTCCGCTGGTTGACGGACGATGCGCGGGTGCACATCAATGCGCTCGGCGTCGTGGATGCCCCGGACATCACCAAGCAGGTGGCGGTCATCGCCGTCACGCCCAATGGCACCCAGGCCAGCACCTCGCTGATCATCCAGGGCAGTGCCGGCCTCGGGCTGTCGCCGGATTCGGTGGAGGTCTCGCTGTTCGGCGGGGTGAGCTTCGGCGTCGCGATCGGCGGGCTCCGGACCTCGGTGTACGCGTGGTCGGTGGAGGGGGTGGACGGCGGGAACAGCGTGGTGGGGACGGTGGACAGCGCGGGGTTCTACATCGCGCCGGGGGTGCTGCCGGCCACCAATCCGGTGCAGGTCTGCGCCCGCGACACGACCCGGGCCGGCATCCAGGGCTGCGCCACGGTGGTGGTGCTCGACATCATCGGGGCCCAGCGCTAGCGCGGCGCCGGACGGACGAGGGGCCCGCCCTCACCATGGCGGCGGGCCCCTCGTGGCGTGCGTGCCAGGCCGCCGGGGAGTCAGGGGGCGGTGATCGTGCCGTCGTCGGCGATCTGCGCGCCGGTGGCCGGGAAGTCGAGCCGGGTCACCCGCTGCAGCAGCTCGACGGCGCCCCCGGACTGGTCCGGCAGCACCCCGGCCTGCGGCAGCTGGAAGAGGGCGGGCATGCGCGCCGCGCGGAAGCGGCCATCGCCCTCGAGGTCGAGCTGCAGGATGGTGGTCTGCCCCAGCGCGCCCTCGAGGTTGAAGCCGCGGTAGGTCAGGAAGTTGCCCAGGGAGTAGAAGATCGGCTTGCCCTGGTGGAATTCCACGCCGCGAAGGACGTGGGGGCCGTGGCCCACGACCGCGTCCGCCCCCGCGTCGAGCACCGCGCGCGCCCAGCGCCGGAGGTTGCCCCGCGGTTCCTTGCCGAGGAACTCGGGGCCGTCGGGGGTCCGGACCGCGGCGGCGCCCTCCTTCCCGCCGTGGAAGGTCACCACCAGCACGTCGACCAGGGGGCGGATGGAATCCACGATGGCGACGCTGCGGGCGAGGTCGAGCAGGTTGTAGGCGTGGGGGTAGGTGGTGAACCCCACCAGCCCCACGAGAGTCATCTGGCCATCGCGGATCACCGGCGTGATGGCCACCTGCTCGAGCGGGCCGTACACGGTGATCCCGTGGGCCCGGAGCGTTGCCTCGGTATGCCGCCGGGCGTCGAGGCCGTAGTCGTTGGCGTGGTTGTTGGCGAGGTTGAGGTGGGTGAACCCCGCCTCGGGGAGCCGCGCGGCGAGCCAGGTCGGCGTGGCGAAGGCGTAGCAGCGGGTGGAGCGGGGGGCGCACTTGCTGGACGTGCCGGAGTCGGAGAGGACGCCCTCGAAGTTGCCGATGACCAGGTCGCCGCGGAGCAGGGTGTCGACGGCCTGCAGCAGTCCCCGGCCGCTGTCGGGTGGGATCCCGTCGTCGAGGGTCCGGGTGCCGAAGTTGATGTCGCCGGTGAAGACCAGCCGGACCGGGCCGGGCGCGGAGCTGATGCCCTGGGCAGGCAGGGCCCCCGCGCCGATCGTGAGGGCGAGCGCCGCGGCGCGCAGGCTCATGCGCGCGCGGCCGCCATCCGCTGCAGGCTCTCCTGGCGGCCGATCACGGCCAGCAGTTCGTTCACGGGCTCGGAGACCGTCCCGCCCGTGAGCGCCACCCGGACCGGCTGCATGATGTCGCCCAGCTTCTTCCCCTCCCGCTCGGCGAGGGCCTTGAGCGCCGTCTCGAGCGCCGGCGGCGTCCACTCGGCCTCCGGAAGCGCCTCCAGGGCGGCTCCGACCAGGCCGAGGTTCGTCGCGAACGCCTCGCCGAGCTTCTGGGCCAGCTGGGTGCCCTTGGCATCGCGGGTGACCCGGCGCGCGTCCACCCGCACCGCCACCTGCGTGGCGATGTCGAGCAGGGTCCGGGAGCGGGTCTTCACCGCGTCGATGAGCGGCACCAGTGGCCGGCCCCGGAGGTCCACCCCCATCTCGCCGAGGTGATGCCGCACCGGTCCCTCGAGCTCCGCCGCGGGGCGCTGGGACAGGTACTGCCCGTTCATCCACTCCAGCTTGGCGAGGTCGAACACCGCCGCCTTCTTCTGGATCCCCTCGAGCGAGAACAGCGCGATCATCTCCTCCTCTGGGAGGATCTCCCGGTCGCCCCCCGGCGACCAGCCGAGGAGGGCCAGGAAATTCCGCATGGCGAGCGGAAGGATGCCCTGGTTCTGGTAGTCGCCGACGGCCGTGGCGCCGTGGCGCTTGGAGAGCTTCTTGCCGTCGCTGCCGAGGATCATCGGCACGTGGGCAAAGATCGGCGGCGCGTGGCCCAGCGCCCGGTAGAGGGCGATCTGCTTCGGGGTGTTGGAGATGTGGTCATCGCCCCGGATCACGTGGGTGATCCGCATCTCGATGTCGTCGGAGACCACCGCGAGGTTGTAGATCGGGGTGCCGTCGCTGCGCAGGATGATGAAATCGTCGAGGTCGCGGCCCTGGAAGCTGATCCGGCCGTGCACCGCGTCTTCCCAGGCGATCTCCTCGTCCGGCATCCGGAGCCGGAGGCTGAACGGCGTCCCGGTGGCGAGCTTCCGCTCGATCTCCGCCGGCGCGAGGCGGCCGCAGCGGCCGTCGTAGCGGAAACCCGCGCCGCCCTTCTCTGCGGCCTGCCGCGATTCCTCCAGCTCCTCGCGGGTGCAGAAGCAGCGATAGGCGCGGTCCCGGGCCACCAGCCCCTCGGCATCGGCGCGGTGCCGCCCGTACGACTGCCCCTGGAAGTACGGCCCCTCGTCGTAGCCGATCCCGAGCCAGCGGAGCCCGTCGAGGATGACCTGGGTGTGGGCCTCCGTGCTGCGCTCCTTGTCGGTGTCCTCGATCCGGAGGACGAAGACCCCGCCGGTCTTGCGCGCGTACAGCCAGTTGAAGAGGGCGGTGCGGGCGCCGCCGACGTGGAGGTAGCCGGTCGGGGACGGGGCGAAGCGGACGCGGACGGATGCCATGACGGAAGTTGCGCCGGGTATGGGGGACGGACCGGGAGCCAAGCAAGGAGGGGAACGGGGAGGCAGGGCGTGGCCCCTTCCCGGTTCCCCTCAGCCTTGTGCACTCAACGGAGTCGGAGGGATTCGAACCCTCGATAGGGCTTTTCAACCCTATAACGGTTTAGCAAACCGCCGCCTTCAGCCACTCGGCCACGACTCCGGGGAGCCGGGATTCTAGCGGGCCGCGGGGGCCGCGACAAGGCCGGGGCGGGGGCCAACCGACCGCAGTGTAACCGGGGTTACAGCGGGCGGGCGCCGCGCCTGCCTACGATGCAGCGCCCTCGCCCCCGTTCCGGAGCCGCCGCATGCGCGTGACCGCGCCCCTGATCGTCGCCCTCGTTTCCTGCAGCGCCGCTTGTGGTGGCGCCAGCGATCCCTCCACGCCCCCGATCGTCTGGGGGCCGGGGCTCGGCCCCGGCGCAAGCCTGGAGGGCCGCCGGCCGTTCCCCGACGACAACCCATGGAATACCGCGGTGGACCAGGACGCCGTCGACCCCAACTCCGACTCGCTCATCGCACGCATCGGCGCCAGCGGCGCGCTGCACCCCGACTTCGGGGCCAACTGTAACGGTGGCCCGTTCGGCATTCCGTACGTCGTGATCGACTCGACCATCCCCGCCGTGCCGGTGACCTTCACCTACGCCGACGAGAGCGACCCCGGGCCCTATCCCGTTCCCGACGGCGCCCCGATCGAGGGCGGCAATCGCAGCCGGGGCGACCGCCACATCCTCGTCGTGGACCGGGATCACTGGATGCTGTACGAGCTGTTCGCGGCCTACCCCAAGGGCAACGGCTGGAAGGCGGGCTCCGGGGCGGTGTTCGACCTCGGGAGCAACGCGCTCCGGCCCGGCGGCTGGACCAGCGCGGACGCGGCCGGGCTGCCGATCTTTCCCGGCCTCGTCCGCTACGACGAGGTGGTGGAGCAGGGCGAGATCCGGCATGCGCTCAGGTTCACCGTGGCGCAGACCCGTCGTGGCTACGTGGCCCCGGCCCGGCACTTTGCCAGCAACGACACCGATCCCGGCCTGCCGCCCATGGGGATGCGGGTACGCCTCAAGGCCACCTTTGATACCACCGGGTTCCCGCCGCAGGCGCAGGTGATCCTCGCCGCGCTCAAGACGTACGGGATGATCCTGGCCGACAACGGAAGCGACTGGTACCTCTCCGGCGCCCCGGATGCGCGCTGGGACGACGACCAGCTGAACACGCTGAAGCAGCTGCGGGGCGGGGATTTCGAGGTGGTGCAGATGGGGCCGGTCACCACCGAGTAACCGGTCCCGGCGCGGCTCAGTCGTCGCAGCCGCGCTGGTTGGTGAAGGTGCAGGAGCTCCGGTGGCAGTCGGTGCAAGTGGCCGGCTTGTACACCGGCGGGTTGTGGCACTTGTCGCACCGGCCGTTGGCCGACTCGTGGTCCACGCTGAACATCGAGTGGTACTGCCGCGGCAGGTTGACGCCGAGGTCCCACGCCGTGGTGTTCTGGCTCCCGACATGACAGGTGGTGCAGGTCTGCGGCCAGCCGAGCGCCACGTGGTTGGGTCCGGTGGCGGCGTTGAAGTCGCTCAGGTGGCAGGACTGGCAGGCCGACGGCTTCCCGTTGTACACCCCATCCCCATGACACTGGTCGCAGGTGGTCACCCGGTGCTGCCCGGTGAGCGGGAAGCTGGTGGCGTCGTGGTTGAACGTCGCGCCCAGCCACTGCGTGGTGGTGTGGCAGGCCTGGCAGTCGGTCGGGAAGCTGCTGGCCTGGTGGTCGGGATTGGTCGAGTTGTCGTAGTCCGCCTGGTGGCAGGACACGCAGGTCGTCGGCTTGCCGTTGAAGACGCCGTCGCCATGGCACTGCTCGCAGGCCGTGGCCTTGTGGGCCCCGGTCAGGGCAAAGCTGGTCTTGCCGTGGTCGAAGGGAGTGCTCCACGACCGGGTGCCGTGGCAGGAGGCGCAGTCGGTGGGGAACTGGGCCGCCCCGTGGGCCGGTGAGGTGGTCTGGTCGTAGTCGGCCTGGTGGCAGCTCACGCAGGCCACCGGCGCGCCGGTGTACTGGTTGTTGAGGTGGCACTGGTCGCAGGCCACGCTGCGATGCGCGCCGGTGAGCGGGAAGCCGCCCCGGTCGTGGTTGAACCGCGCGGCGTTCCAGTCGGTGGAGGCGTGGCAGGTCTGGCAGTCGCGGGAGAAACCGGCGCTGACATGGTTCGGCGACTGCGCGGCCGCGAACTGGGCGGCGTGGCACCCATCGCACTGCGTTGGTCGACCCACGAACTGCAGCATCCCCTGCCGCTGCGGCGGATGGCAGCTCTCGCAGTCGGCGGCCCGGTGGGAGCCCTCGAGCGTGAAGCGGGTGGCCTGGTGCTGCTGCAGCATCCGGCCGCGGTCGAGGAAGCTCCGCTCGGTGTGGCAGGAGCCGCAGTCCGCCCCGACCTCGCCCCGGTGGACGTCCTGGTGGCACTCGGCGCAGCGGGTCGGGGTGTCCGTGAAGGTGAGGTTCTGGTGGCACCCCATGCACGTGGCGGTGGCATGCGCCGCCGTCAGCGGGTAGCCGAGCGCCGCGTGGTCGAAGGTCGGCCGGATGCGCACCGGCCGCCAGCCGGTCTCGCGGTGACACTCCCGGCAATCCATCGAGAGCTCGCCGTGCGGATTGACGGTGGTCTCCTGGGCAGCCGTCGGCGCCACCAGCATGGTGCCGAGCGTGAGTGCCGCGCCCATCCAGGAGGCCATGGTGCGCCGGGCCGACTCGCAGATCGAATGAAGAACGGGCATCAGCACAGAAACAGAGCAAGAACCGGGCACCGTTACTCGGCCCGCTGGAGCACCTCAACTTGTTGCTGGGATGGAGGATAGGCCGACGCCATCCGGTGCGGCGGCCGGCGATGCGGGACGGCTCGTTCCATCTGCCACGAAACGTTCCGAAAGGATGAAAGCGCGGGGGGTACGGCGTGGGTGAGATTCGAACTCACGGAACCCTTGCGGGTTCGGCGGTTTTCAAGACCGCTGCATTCGACCGCTCTGCCACCACGCCCGATGGCCGGAAGCTTGGCGAGCCCCGCAGCGTCCCGCAAGCGGGCATGTTTAGCTCCTCGCGGCCGGCTCCGATACTTCGAGAGTGACGACCGGAACCTCCATCGCCTGTCCCCGCTGCGGCGCCGCAACTGACGGCGCGGCGCGCTTTTGCATGCACTGCGGCGGGCCCGTGCAGGCCACCGACCTGACCCTCTCCGGGTTGTTCGGCCCTCCGGTGGATGCGCTCCGGGAGCAGCTGGCGGCCGCCACCGCCGGCGAGTACCGCATCGAATCGGAGCTGGGCCGCGGCGGCATGGCGGCCGTCTACCTGGCCGAGGACCTCGCGCTGGGCCGCCGGGTGGCGATCAAGGTCATGATCCCCGGCCTGGAGGGGAGCGACGGCGTCGCCGACCGGTTCCTCCTCGAAGCCCGCACCGCTGCCCAGCTGGGTCACCCCCACATCATCCCGATCTACGCGGTGCGGACCACCGGACAGCTCCGGTTCTTCGTCATGAAGTACATCGCCGGCCGCTCGCTGGACCGGGTGGTGGCGGAGACGGGCCCGCTCCCGCCGGCGGTGGTCCAGGCGGTGCTGGCGCAGGTAGGCTCCGCGCTGGAGCATGCCCACCGCAAGGGCGTGATCCATCGCGACATCAAGCCCGCCAACATCATGCTCGACGAGGATGGCTCGGCCATCGTGGCCGACTTCGGCATCGCGAAGGTGGCCCAGGGGGTGAGCCTGACCCAGACCGGGTCCACCGTGGGCACGCCGACGTACATGAGCCCGGAACAATGCACCGGGAAGCCCGTAACACCCGCCTCCGACCAGTACGCCCTCGGATGCGTGGCGTTCGAGCTCATCGCCGGCCGGCCCCCGTTCAATCACGTAGAGGTCCTCCCGGTGCTCCTGGCGCACGTGTCGGATGCGCCGCCGCCGCTGCTGGCGCTCCGGGCCGACTGCCCGATCGAGCTCGCCGCGGTGGTGGACAAGATGCTGGCCAAGGATCCCGCCGAGCGCTGGCCCACGCTGGGCGAGGCGATCGCGGCCGCCGAGGCGCTGCCGCGGGCGGCCGACCCCGCGGTGCGCGCCACGATGCAGGCGCTCGCCGGCGCCCCGGCCTCGGGCATGGTGGTACCGTTGCCCAGCGTGCCGGTGAGCCCCGTCCCACGGCCCAACACCACCGTGGCGCCGCCCGCGGCGCCCACCCGGCTCTCGCGGCCCGTGGCGGCCGCGGAGGACGCGCCGGTACACAGCATCACCATCGAGCCCAACGGCGCCGTGCTGCAGGCGGGGGCGGGGGTCAAGCTCCGCGTCACCGCGCGCGACCGCACCGGCCTGCCGATCGGGGAACCCGCGGTCCAGTGGGGCAGCAGCGCGGCGGACGTGGCCACGGTGACCGCCTCCGGCGTGGTCACGGCGCTCCGCGAGGGCGAGGCGGGCATCACCGCCATGGTGGAGGGCGTGCGCGCCACGGTCCAGGTCCGGGTCGGCCGGGTCCCCGTGGCGCAGGTGCGGGTCAACTTCCCGTCCGGGCCCTGGCAGGTCGGCGAGCGCCGCCTGGTCGTGGCGACGGCGCTCGACCAGGCTGGCGCCGTGCTGCCCGGCCGGGTGGTCCGGTGGCAGTCGCTCGATCCGGCCGTCGCGAAGGTCACCCCGGACGGGGCGGTCGAGGGCGTCGCCGAGGGCGTGGCGCGGATCGAGGCGCGGGTGGAGGAGCAGGCGAGCATCGTGCAGGTCGAGGTGCGCCGAGCCACCGGCCGGCTCAGCATCCTGCCGGGGGAGGGCGCCCTGACGGTGGGCCAGGTGGTGCCGCTCACCGCGATGCTCCAGGAGGCCGGGCAGGAGGCGCGGCCGGCGGCCTCGGTCAACTGGAGCACCACGGACCCGAGCATCCTGCGCGTCAATGCGCGGGGCGAGATGACCGCGGCGGGGCCCGGGTCAGCGCGGATCCGCGCGTCCGTGGGCGGGGTCGTCGCGGATGTCCAGTTCCAGGTGACCCGCGTGGACGTGGCGCGGGTGGACATCGCGCCGCGCATTTCCCAGATCGGCGTGGGGGAGGAGCTCCAGTTGATGTCGCAGTCGGCGGACCGCCTGGGGGCCACCCTGCCGGGGCGGGTCGTGGCCTGGAACTCGAGTCATCCCGACGTGGCCACGATCGGCCCGCTGGGCCTGCTGCGCGGCCTCAAGGCGGGCACGACCCGCATCAGCGCCACCATCGGCGGCGGCCAGGCGGCGATCGATGTCCGGGTGCTCCCCGTCAGCGTGGCCGGGGTGCGGCTCGAGCCGGCGAACCTGGTCCTGCAGCGCGGCGAGACGGGGGCGCTCCGGGCGCTGGTCCAGAGCGCGCGGGGCGGGGTCCTGGTGGGCGTGCCGGTGGAGTGGCAATCCTCCGATCCCATGATCGCCAGCGTGAACGCCGACGGCCAGGTGACCGGGCACCGGTTCGGGTCCGTACGCATCGCGGCCACCGCGGGCGGACGTCGCGCCACGGTGGCCGTCGAGGTACGGGCGCCCGCCACGCTGTCGGCGGGTCGCCTCCGGGTCGGCGGCTGAGCCGCCGTCAGCGCAGGTTGGCCTCGACCGCGCGGGCCACGGAGTCGGCGCGGGCCGCGGTCGCGGTGTCCCCGGCGGCGCGGAAGCTGCTGCCGGTGGTCCCGTAGATCACGCTGTAGAGCGACAGGATCGACTGGGACGGCCGGTCCACCCACCCGGTGGGGCGGGCGCGTGCCGCCGCGGCATAGGTATAGGTCCCGAACATGAGCTCGCGCGAGCGGGCCAGGTCGAGGTACCCCAGTCCCCGGTTCAGGACGATGTTCCCGCCCGGCTCCAGCAGCTTCTCATTGAGCCGCCGCAGCAGCCCCTGGGTGCTCAGGTACGGGGTCAGGTTGAGGGTCTGGTCGGGGAACCCGCCCGCGCTCCACGCGAAGTAGATCGGCCGCTTGCCGATGTTGTCGCGGATCAGGAAGACCGTGATCAGGTCGGAGAGGATCAGCGTGTCCCGCCCGAAGGCCACCTGCAGGTCCCCGAACTTGACCCCGGAGTTGTGCGGCACCAGCTGCGCCTCCGGCATCTCGTTGAGCTCCTGCTCGGAGAGCCGCAGCACCGGGTCCTCGGGCTTGGGTCCGCTCCACGACTTCCAGAGCTCCGCGGCCTTCGCGGGATCGAAGGTCGGGGTCTGCCGCCGCCGCAGCTGCTGCAGGTGCCAGCGGGTGTTCATCAGCGAGAGGTTCGCGATGGTCACGTCGGGGCGGATCCCCTCGACCTCCTGGGCGTACCAGAGGGGGAAGGTGTCGTTGTCCCCGGCCGTCACCAGGATACCGTACGGTTCGACCGACTCGAGCATGTCGCGGGCAAAGTCGCGGGCGAGCGTCTCGTGGTCGCGGCTCGCGGTGACCCGGTTGCCGAACACCGGGATCAGGGCCAGCAGCAGCACGGGGCTCGCCAGCAGGTAGGCGGTCCGGGGGGCCGAGCGGCCCCGCAGGGCGTCGGCGAGCCCCTGCATCACGGCGCCGAAGCCCACCGCCACCCAGAGCCCGAAGACCGCGAACGACACCACGAAGAAGTAGTCGCGCTCGCGCACCTCGCGGAGCACCTGGCCCAGCCCCGGCCGGGTGGGGTAGGAGAAGCCGTACTTGAAGTTGAGGTAGAAGATGAGCGCGAGCGTCACGGTGAAGATGAGCGTGGCGCTGGCCCAGAAGGCCCGCCGGTCGCGCTGCCACAGCGCGCCGGCGCCAGTGAGGCCGAGCAGGGTGAAGAGCGCCATCGCGGCCCGGCTGCCCACGTTGCCCCAGTCCCGGGCGAACTGCCATCCGAAGTACTGCAGGTAGTTGCCCACCTGGGCGGCGAAGTCGGCCTGCCGGTACAGCACCGACGGCTTGCCGTACTGGGCGCGGTTGAGCACGTCGAGCAGGGCGCGCCAGGTGGTCGGCTCGCCCTCGTTGATCGGCGGGTACTGCGCCGCGCGGATGGGGAGGAAGGCGTAGTTGAGCGAGATGCCCACCACCACGGCCAGGATCGAGAGGTACAGGAGCGGGCGCCGGAACTCGCCGGCGTCGCGCCAGGCGGTGTACGCCAGCAGCGCCACCAGCACCACGGCCACCAGGGCGCGGTCGCCGGTGGGGCCGTCGACCAGCGCCGTCCACTTGCCGCTCACCGCCAGTCCCACCAGCGTGCCCAGCCACAGGGCCCACGGCTTGAGCAGCAGGGCCGGCTCGGTGAAGATCACGTAGATGGCCACGGCCGGGGCGGCGAGGACGCCCATCATGTGGTTGGTCGACGAAAGGGTGAGGATGTACCCGATCAGCACCAGCCACCGGTCGCGGTGCTGCCCCGGGCTGTCGTCCGCCCAGTGGACGCCGAGCCAGAGGACCAGCGCCGTGGAGAGCATGGAGACGGTGTAGACCTTCTCGTTCACCGTGGACTGGTTCCACACCGTCCAGGTGAGCGCGCCCACCAGGATCCCCGCGAACGCGGCCGCGAGCCGGGCCCAGCGCACCGGCACCACGTTGCGCATCCACCGGTCGGCCACCAGGAAGAGGAGCCCGGCCGTGGCGGCGCTGGTGAAGGCGGCAAAGAGGTTGATCCGCACGGCGTAGGCCGCCGCGAGCGGCAGCGCGCCCCACACGTGCGCGAGCACGGTGAACAGCGGGTTGCCCGGCGGATGCGGGATCCCGAGCACGTACGCCGCGGCGATGTACTCGGAGGTGTCCCAGAAGGCCGTGGTCGGCGCCAGCGTCGCCACGTAGATCAGGAAGACGGCAAGACCGGTGCAGGCGGCCCAGAGGTACGGCGGCGGGTCGCGACGGTCGGTGGCAGCGTGGGTCATCGGGTCGGGGGTCGGGGTTCCGGGACGGGCGGCCACGGGGCCGCCCGGCGTGCCTGCTGAGGGGACGTCGGCGGGGCGATCAGTGACGGAACTGCCGGCGGCCGGTGATCACCATGGCGAGGCCGTGCCGGTCGGCGGCGGCGATCACCTCGGCATCGCGGACCGAGCCGCCCGGCTGGATGATGGCGGTGACGCCGGCGGCCGCCGCCTCTTCCACACCATCGGCAAACGGGAAGAACGCGTCGGAGGCCAGCACGCTGCCCTTCGGGTCGTGGCCCTGCTGCCGTGCCTTGTGCACGGCCAGGAAGGAGCTGTCCACCCGGCTCATCTGGCCGGCGCCGATGCCGATGGTCATCTCGTCGCGGGCCAGGAGCACGGCGTTCGACTTGACCGAGGCCACCGCGGCCCACGCGAACCGCAGGTCGGTCCATTCCGCCTCGGTCGGCTTCCGCTTGGTGGGGATGGTCCACTCTCCCTCGGTCATGTCCGGCACGAAGCGGTCCTGCACCAGGAGGCCGCCCCGCACCCGCTTGAAGTCGAACCCCGCGCCCCCGCGGAACGTCGGGAGCTCCACCGCCCGGAGGTTCTTCTTGGTGGCGAGCACCGTGAGGGCCTCGTCGTGGAACGAGGGTGCCACGATGACCTCGAGGAACAGCTCCACCAGGCCCTCGGCCGTCTTGCGGTCGACCACGGTGTTGAACGCGACCACGCCGCCGAACGCCGATTGCGGGTCGCAGGCCAGCGCCTTGCCCCACGCCTCGGCGGCGCTCGCGGCCACCGCGAGGCCGCAGGGGGTGTTGTGCTTGATGATCGCGCAGGACGGCCGGTTGGACCACAGCGAGGCGGTCCACATGGCGGCGTCGAGGTCGAGGATGTTGTTGAAGGACAGCTCCTTGCCCTGGCGCTGCTTGAGGTCGCGCAGCCCGCGCGGCTCCTCGTCCACGTACAGGCCGGCGCGCTGGCTCGGGTTCTCGCCGTAGCGCAGGTCCAGCAGCCGCTCGAAGGAGAACTGGATCCGCCCCGGGAGGCCGTCCTCGTGGGGCGTCAGGTAGCGGGCGATCGCCCCGTCGTAGTCGGCGGTGTGGCTGAACACCTTGGCGGCAAAGCCGCGACGCGAGGCGTGGTCCACGCCGCCCTTGCGCAGCAGGTCCAGCACCAGGGTGTAGTCCATGGGGTCGACCACCACGATCACCGATTCGTGGTTCTTGGCCGCCGAGCGGAGCATCGACGGCCCGCCGATGTCGATGTTCTCGATCGCGTCCTCGAAGGTGACGTGCGGCTTGGCCACCGTCTCGCGGAAGGGATACAGGTTGACCGCGAGCAGGTCGATCGGCGTGATGCGGTGCTCCGCCAGCGAGGCCATGTGCTCCGGCACGTCGCGCCGGGCCAGCAGCCCGCCGTGCACCGCCGGGTGCAGTGTCTTGACCCGCCCGTCGAGGATCTCCGGAAACCCGGTCACCGAGTCGACCGGCAGGGCCGGCACCCCGGCCTGCCGGAGCGCGGCGAACGTGCCGCCGGTGGAAAGGATCTCCCAGCCGAGGTCCACCAGCCCCTGGGCAAAGGCGACGATTCCCCGCTTGTCACTTACCGAGATCAGCGCGCGCGGCACGGGCAACTCCTCACGAGGACTGCGGCTCAGGTTCAGGTAGGGGCACGGGTCGCCCGGCACGGGCGGCGGCCAGGACGACCGCGGGGAGCAGCCGGTGCTCCGCCTCCAGCACGCGCGCCGCCAGCGTGGCCGGGGTGTCGTCCGGCCGGACCGGCACGCGCGCCCGGGCAAGGATCTGGCCCCGGTCGTACTGCTCGTCCACCAGGTGCACGGTGGCCCCGGACTCGCGGACCCCGCTCGCGAGCACCGCCTCGTGCACGTGGTGGCCGTACATCCCGGGGCCGCCGAACGCCGGCAGGAGCGCAGGGTGGATGTTGAGGATCCGTCCGGCGTATGCCGCGGTGACGGCCGCCGGCACCAGCTTGAGGTACCCCGCCAGCACGATCAGGTCGATGTCATGGGCGGCCAGGTGGCGGAGCCACTCCGCGGCGTCGCGGTGATCCGCGAGGCTCTCGGCCGCGATCCCCCGCTCCCGCGCCCGGTCGAGCGCCGGGGCGTCGGGGCGGTTGCTCAGCACCAGGGCCACCGCCGCCTGCCGGTGCCCGGCCAGCGCCTCCAGCAAGGCCACAAGGTTGCTGCCCCGGCCGGAAACGCAGACGGCAAGCTTCATTGGCATGGCGCAAGAACTTAGCGGCCCACCGGCGGGCATTGAAGGGGCCGCGCCGCCCGCACCTTTCCCCGGTTCCGGCTCCAGATCGGTCCGTTGCCTGCCGATAATCGCCTACAGGTATTGGAGTTAGCACAATTGACCGGCGGGAGCGCCCGGCGCAGGCCGTCGGCTGGCCCCGTGATTGCCCCCGTGGCCGGGGCAGCGGCAGTTCTCATCCTTGGAGCTTGAGGTTCTCGACCATGGCACTCCCTATTCCCGTGCGCCTTCGGGCTGCCAGCCTCGGGCTGGCACTCGCCCTCCTCACCGCCTGCGAAGCGGGCATGAAGCCGAACACCGGCTTCAGTATCGAGGACTTCGTGACGGGCGTGACCGACCAGACCGGGACGGTTCACGCCGTGCTGCACCGGGGGGCCCCCCCGACGGCGAGCACCACCGATTCCACCAAGGTCTCCGGGATCGCCGTCGTGATCAACGGCGGCAGCTCGCCCCAGAACATCGCCTCGGCCACCCAGTTCACCCGGGTGATCTTCTCGGTGGAAGGCCTCACGGACTACTACGAACTCACCCTCCCGGCGGGCCAGACGACGCAGGGCGTGCTGGTGGGGCTCTCGACCTCGGCCACCGCCGGGCAGTTCTACTTCAACTACGCGGCCGGTGACGCCGGGGGCGTGTTCCAGTATGCCCGGCAGCTCATGCGGATCCTCCAGATCGGCACCGGCGATATCCAGGTGAGCGTGGCGTGGACCGACACCGCCGACGTCGATCTCCACGTCATCGACCCGGCGGGCGGGCACCTCTATTTCGCCAACAAGACGGTGGCGAGCGGCGGGAACCTCGACCTCGACGCGAATGCGGCCTGCAGCAAGAACTCCCTGCCCGACGGGAGCCAGGCGTACGTCAGCAACGAGAACATCTACTGGCCGACGGGCGGGGCGCCCAACGGCAACTACACGATCTACCTCGACTACTGGTCCGATTGCGGCGTGGCCCAGACCGACTGGGTGGTCACCGTGCAGAAGCGCGGTGCCAGCCCGCAGGTCTTCACGGGCTCGTTCGTGGGGAGCTCCAGCGGCATGCCGGACGATACCGTGGCGGTCCTCACCTTCTGAGGCGTCGCACCTCCAGGCGGGCGGGGCGGTCGGGGACAGCACTCCGGCCGCCCCGCCAACGTTTCACCCTGCCGGGTCGGCCAGCGCGGCGCTGACCGCCGTGGCCACGAGGGCATCGTCCTCCGGCCGCAGGGTCCGCGGGTCGAGGAGCACGCGGTCGTGCTCCACCCGGGCGATGACCGGTGGATCACCCAGCCGGAGCCGGACGGCGAGCCCGTTGGCGCGCAATCCACCCGCCTCCAGGGACACGAGCGTGGTCGGAAGCAGGACGCCGGGAAATGCGCCGCCCCCGACCGCGGATGCCCCCGGCACCAGGCGGGCGGCCACGGCGGCGGGCAGTCGCGCCGCCAGCCGTCCGGCACGGACGGCGAGGTCGTCCGCCGAGGCCGTCAGCATGGCGAGCACCGGGATGCCTGTCCGGGCGGCCGCCGGATCG
This sequence comes from Gemmatimonadales bacterium, assembly GCA_046327715.1. Lineage (GTDB taxonomy): Bacteria > Gemmatimonadota > Gemmatimonadetes > Gemmatimonadales > GWC2-71-9 > JADJOM01. The sequence goes on along the minus strand of JAXLXY010000001.1, from coordinate 23,506 downwards.
CGATAGAGCGCGAGCGTGGCCTCCAGGGCCGCGAGGGTCATCTTGTCGGCTCGCACCGCACGGGCCAGCGGGTTGTCCCGGCAGCGTGCCACCAGCGCCCGTCGCCCCACCACGCATCCCGCCTGCGGTCCGCCCAGCAGCTTGTCCCCCGAGAAGAGCACCAGGTCGGCGCCGTCGGCCACCGCGTCCGGCACCCGGGGTTCGCCGGCGAGCCCCCACGGCGCCAGGTCCGCGAGCAGCCCGCTTCCGACATCGTGCAGGTAGGGCACCCCGGCGTCCCGGGCCAGCGTGGCGAGCTCGGCGGGTTGGGGGGAGGCCACGAAGCCGCGCTGTTCGAAGTTGGAGCGGTGGACCGTGAGGATCGCCGCCGCGCCGGGGAGGGCCCGGGCATAGTCGGCCAGGTGGGTGCGGTTGGTGGTGCCGACCTCGGCCAGGATGGCGCCGCTCCGCTCCATGATCTCCGGGATCCGGAACGATCCGCCGATCTCGATCAGCTCCCCCCGCGAGATCAGGACCCGCTGTCCGGCGGCCACGGCGTTCAGCGCCAGGACCAGGGCCCCCGCCGCATTGTTCACGGCGAGCCCCTCCTCGGCCCCGGTCAGCTCGGCCAGCAGGGTGCGGCAGTGGTCTGCGCGGTGGCCGCGGGCACCCGTGGCGAGGTCAAACTCGAGCGCACTGTACCCGCCCGCGACCGCGGCCACCGCCGCGAGGGCCGCCGCGCCCAGCGGGGCGCGTCCGAGGTTCGTGTGAAGCACCACGCCGGTGGCATTGAGCAGCGGGCGCAGGGAGGGCAGGGCCTGCTCCGCCAGGCGATCGGCGACCTCTTCCGCCCAGTCCGCCGGCGGGCCGCCGCGGCCGGCCCGCACCGCCTCGACGGCCGCCCGCGCGGCGGCCACCACGGCGTTGCGCGGCGCCCGCTCCAGCAGGGCCGCGATCCCCGGGTCCCGGAGCAGCCGGTCCACCGACGGGAGATCGCGACGCCGGTCCGTCATGGCTTCGGGGGCAGCGGGACCGGTGCGGCGGGCCGGGTCGAATCGGCCGCGACGCTGTCGGCGGGGGCCGGCCTGGGGGGCGGAGGCTTGGGGATCGCCAGCACATTCCTCGCCTCGCCGGTGACGCCGGCGGCGCTCCGGATGCGGCGGATCTCCAGGACATACTTGGTGTCGGGCCGGAAGGCGGAGTCCACCCGCAGCACCAGCTTGTCGAACAGCGCCGGCCGCGAGGCGATGATGGAATCGGTGACGGCATCCCCGGCGGCCGCCGGCCGGGGTTCCGCCCGCGACGGTGCGGCGGGCGGGCGCGGCGGGGCCGCGGCGGAATCGCGCCGGGTCGTGTCCCGCACCGCGCGGAGGGAGTCCTCCTGCTGGCGGCGCAGCTGCTGCAGGCTGTCGTCCACCGGCTTGGGGAGCAGCGAGCGGAACGGCACCACGCTGGAGTCCGACTGCAGCCGGAGGGTGGCCTCGAGGCTGTCGAAGGGCTGGCCGGGGTCGAGCGGCTGGGAGAAGCTGGCGACGGCGCTGAGGCTGTCCGCGGGTGCGAGGCTCGTGAGCCGCGGCCCGAGCGTATCGCGCGGAATGAGCCAGAGCGGGGCCACTGCGGCCGTCCCGGCCGGGACGTCCACCGAGTCGTAGTTCTCCCGCCGGTCCCGGCGGAGGTTCCGGTTCTGGTCGATGGCCCCGAAGGCCCGCCACGCGCCCTTGGGGAGCGGCCCCAGCACGAACCGGCCGCCGCTGTCGGCCACGGCGCGGTAGACCAGGCTGTCGGGCAGCAGGACCAGCTCGATCAATGCCTGGCGCGCGGGCTTCCCCGCCACCCAGTCGATGGCGAGGCCGCGCAGCGTGTCGGTCGGCGGCTCGCCGCCGGTGCTGAAGGTGAGCACCACGGTGGTGTCGCTCTTGTTGCGGCGCAGGTCCACCACGCCCGGCAGGAGCTCCACCCGGTACACCCGGTTCCGCTTCCAGCCCTCGCGGGGCCGCACGGTGATCCGGTCGCGCTTCCAGTGCACCACCGGGACCCCGGCGCTGGGCGAGAGCAGGATGAGCTTCTCGAGGTCGCCGGTGCCGAGGCCCATGCTGGCGGAGGAGCCCTCGGAGACCACCTCATCGAACCGGAACTCGACGTCCTGGTCCCAGGCCGGGTAGGCGCCGGTGCTCTCGGGCCGGGTGGCCAGGATCTGCGGCGCCACCTTGTCTTCCGGACCGCCGGAGGGGGAGCCGATGCGGGCGCAGGCGATGATTCCGAGCAGGCCGAACGCGGTCACGCCCCGGCGGGTCAGCGGCATCCGAGCTGCTCCCGCTTCTCCGAGAGGGCGGCCAGCTGCTGCTCCAGCGCGGCGAGCTTGTCCCGCTCGTGCTGCACCACGTTGGCCGGGGCCCGGCTCACGAACTGCTCGTTGCCGAGCTTCTTCCGCTGCCCCTCGGCGAGCTGGGCCAGGCGCGCGGCCTCGGCGCCCAGCCGCTCGCACTCCTTCTGCACGTCCACCAGGTCGCCCAGGGCGATGTACACCGTCGTGCCGTCGGCCAGCACCGCATTGGCGCCCGGTTCGGCAAGCGGGGCGCCGAAGGTCAGGCTGCCCACCTTGGCCAGGCGGCGGATGCAGCCATCCTCCTGGCGGAAGGCCGCGTGGGCCCGGCTCACCCGCACGTTCACCGGCTTGCCCGGCTCCACCCCGTACTCCGCCCGGATCTGGCGGATGGCGCCGACCAGCTCCTGCACCAGGGCGAAGCCGCGCTCGGCCTCGGGCGCGGCGGCCCGGGCATCGGGCCGGGGCCAGGCGGAACGGGACAGCGTGGCGGAAGCGGCGCGGCCCGGGAAGCGGCCCCAGAGGGTCTCCGTCACGAACGGCATGATCGGGTGCAGCACCGCGAGGGCCACCTCGAAGGTCCGGCCGATCACTGCCCGGGCCACGTCCCCGCCCGGCTCACTGCCGTAGAGACGGGGCTTGGCCTGCTCGAGGTACCAGTCGGCGAGGTCGCTCCAGAGGAAATGGTAGACCGCGGAGGCGGCCTCGTTCAGCCGGAACTTCTCGTAGTTGGAGGTCGCCTCGCGCACCATGGCGTCGCACCGCGCGATGATCCACTGGTCGGCGAGGCCCAGCTCATCGGCGCGCACCACGCCCGGATGCGGCCCGGCGAGCGGGCGGGTGGCCGAGTCGCCGAGGTTGGTGAGGATGAACCGGCCGGCGTTCCACACCTTGTTGGCGAAGTTCCGGCCCGGGGCGAAGGAGGTCTCGAGGTCGTCCGGGTCGAGGATGACGTCGGTCCCGACGGCCATGCCCGCGATCACGGTGTAGCGCAGGGCGTCGGCGCCGAACTTCTCCACCACTTCGATGGGGTCGATCCCGTTGCCCAGCGACTTGGACATCTTCCGGTGCTGGGTGTCACGCACCGTGCCGTGGAGGTAGACGGTGTGGAAGGGGATGTCGCCCATGAACTCGCAGCCGGCCATCACCATGCGGGCCACCCAGAAGAAGAGGATCTCCGGGGCGGTCACCAGCACGGAGCCGGGGTAGAAGCGCCGCAGGTCGTCGGTCTGCTCCGGCCAGCCCAGGGAGGAGAACGGCACCAGCCAGCTGGAGAACCAGGTGTCGAGGACGTCCTCGTCCTGGCGCACGGCGGCGCCGCAGCGGCACCGGGCCACGTCGGTGCGGCTGACGAGGGTCGCGCCGCAGGTGTCGCAGTACCACACCGGGATCCGGTGCCCCCACCACAGCTGCCGGGAGATGCACCAGTCCCGGATGTTCCCCATCCAGTTGGCGTACTCCTCGCCCCGGCGTTCGGGGATGAAGCGGAGCCGGCCGTCGGTGTACGCCCGGAGCGCCGGCTCGGCGAGGGGCTTCATCCGCACGAACCACTGGTCGGAGAGCCGCGGCTCCACCACGGTATCGCAGCGGTAGCAGTGACCCACGGCGTGGCGGTGCGACTCGACGCCCTCCAGCAGGCCGAGTGCCTCGAACTCCCGCACCACCTGCTTGCGCGCCTCGAACCGGTCGAGCCCCTGGAATCGCTCGGGGACGGTCTCCGCCATCCGGGCCTCGGGCGTCATGATGTCGATCGCCGGCAGGCCGTGCCGCTGCCCGATCTCGAAGTCGGTCGGGTCGTGCGCCGGCGTCACTTTCACCGCCCCGGTGCCGAACTCGCGGTCGATGGCCGCGTCGGCCACGATCGGGATCTCGCGGTCCACCAGCGGCAGGCGCACCGTCCGGCCGATGAGGTGGGCGTAGCGCTCGTCCTCGGGGTGCACCGCCACCGCGGTGTCGCCGAGCATGGTCTCGGGTCGGGTGGTGGCCACCGTCAGGTGCCCGCGGCCATCCGCCAGGGGATAGCGCAGCCGCCAGATCCGGCCGTCGGTCTCCTCCTTTTCCGCCTCCTCATTGGAAAGGGCGGTGAGGCAGCGCGGGCACCAGTTGATGATGTACTTCCCGCGATAGATCAGGCCCTTCTCGTAGAGCCGCACGAAGACCTCGCGCACCGCCCGGGAGAGGTCGTCGTCCAGGGTGAAGTAGGTGCGCGACCAGTCCGCGCTCGAGCCGATAGCCTTGAGCTGGTCGAGGATGGTGCTGCCGGTCTGGTCCACGAAGGCCCACACCCGGCGCACGAACTCCTCCCGGCCCAGGTCGAAGCGGGTCTTCCCTTCCTTGGCCACCAGCTTCTCCACCACGTTCTGGGTGGCGATCCCTGCATGGTCGGTGCCGGGCAGCCACAGGGCCGGCCGGCCCCGCATCCGCTCGAACCGCACCAGGACGTCCTGCACCGTGTTGTTGAGGCCGTGGCCCATGTGCAGCACCGCCGTGACGTTGGGCGGCGGCATCATGATCACGTAGGGCGGGGCGGTCGCGGCGTCGGCGGGGACAAAGGCGCCCGCCGCGAGCCAGGACCGGTAGAGGTCGGCTTCGATGGCGGCGGGATTGTATTGCGGCGGCAGGCTCGTCGGGTCGCTCATGCGGGCAGGTCGGCCACGTCGGGGACGTCGGGAATGGTGTCGTCCTCGCCGTGCACGAGGAGGCAGTTCACCAGGGTGTCGATGCCGGGGGCGGCGGCCACGGCCCGGGCCGCCCGGGCCCGGAGGCCGCGATTCGGTACCCAGCCGTGCAGCTCCACCACGCCTGGGCTCACGGCAATCGCGGTGAGTTCGAGGGTGCGGAGCGCCGGGTCCTGCGCCAGCGCGGCCACGGCGCGACGGGTCGTCTCGGCGGTGCCCGGCCGGGGCAGTGACGCCGCGTCAGGGACGGCGCCGTCAGGAGTGGTGCGGGCCGCGGGCCGACGCCGGATCGGGCCGAACCACTCGCCGAGGGCGAAGCCGGCGGCCACCCCCACGGCAGTGCCGACCAGCATCCAGGCGAGCAGTTCGGAGGCGGAGGAACGGTGGCGCATCTCTGTGTCTTACCTGTGACTTACGCGTGAAAACGGTGAGCGATTAAGTTAACACCATGCCACAGGAAAATGAGCAGTCGCCGACCGGCGATCTCGGGTGGTGGGTGGTGCTCGGGCTGCTGTTCTCCGCCTGCCTCGTCGCCTATTTCATCTATTCTCCCCGCGTCGCGCCGGTGATCCGGCCGGCGCCTGCCGTCACGGAGTCGCCGTGAGCACGGTTCGCCTGACCCTCCCGGACGGCAGCGTCCGCGAGGTCCCGCAGGGCACCACCAGCCGTCAGGTGGCCCAGTCCATCGGCGCCGGCCTGGCCCGCGCCGCCCTCGCCGCCCGGGTCGATGGCCAGATCCGCGACCTCGACCGTCCGCTCACCCAGGACGCGCGCTTCGCGATCCTCACCGACAAGGACCCCGACGCACTCGAGGTGCTGCGGCATTCGGCGGCCCACATCCTGGCCACCGCGGTCCGCGAGCTCTTCCCCCGGGCCGGGATCGGCTTCGGCCCGCCCATCGAGGACGGCTTCTACTACGACTTCGAGGTGGAGCGCCCCTTCACCCCGGAAGACCTCGAGGCCATCGAGCGGAAGATGGCCGAGGTGGCCGCCCGGGATTACGCCTTCGTGCGGGAGGAGGTGAGCCGCGACGAGGCCAACCTCCGCTTCAAGGACGACCCCCTCAAGCTGGAGCGGATCGCCGACCTGGGCGCCGACGAGACCATCTCGGTCTACACCGACGGCCCCTTCGTGGACCTCTGCCGCGGCCCCCACGTGCCCAGCACCGGGCGGCTCAAGCACTTCAAGCTTCTCTCGGCGGCCGGGGCCTACTGGCGCGGCGACAGCCGGCGCCAGATGCTGCAGCGCATCTATGGCACCGCCTGGTTCAAGAAGGAGGAGCTCGAGGCGTACACCCACCGCCTCGAGGAGGCCAGGAAGCGCGACCACCGCAAGCTGGGCAGGGAACTGGACCTGTTCCTGTTCCATCCCTTTGCCCCGGGGGCCGCGTTCTGGACCGAGCGCGGGACCTCGCTGTACAACACCCTCAACCAGTACATGCGGGAGCTGCAGCAGGAGGGCTACCAGGAGATCCGCACCCCGCTGCTCTACAACAAGGGGCTGTGGGAGATCTCGGGCCACTGGGGGAAGTACAAGGAGAACATGTTCCTCGTCCACAACAACGAGACGGGCGAGCAGGACATGTCCCTCAAGCCGATGAACTGCCCGAGCCACCACCTGCTCTACGGGACCGGCAAGCACAGCTACAAGGAACTGCCGATCCGGTACAGCACCTACGACGTGCTGCACCGCAACGAGGTGAGCGGGGCCCTGTCGGGGCTCACCCGGGTCCGCCAGTTCGCCCAGGACGACTGCCACATCTACCTCATGGAATCCCAGATTCCGGAGGAGGTGCGCCAGCTGACCAACTTCATCCTGGGCTACTACCGGACCTTCGGCCTCGAGGCGACGCTCAAGTTCGCCACCCGGCCCGAGCAGCGGATCGGTGACGACGCCATGTGGGACCGGGCCGAAGGGGCACTGCGCGCCGCCCTCGAGGCCACCGGGCTGCCCTATGAGCTCAAGGAGGGCGACGGCGCCTTCTACGGCCCCAAGATCGACTTCGACGTGGCCGACTCCATCGGCCGGAAGTGGCAGCTGGGCACCATCCAGCTCGATTACGCCGCGCCGGAGCGCTTCAACCTGCACTATGTGGGCGAGGACAACCACGAGCACCGGCCGGTGATCATCCACCGGGCGGTGAACGGGTCGTTCGAGCGCTTCATCGCCATCCTGATCGAGCACTTCGCCGGGGCGTTCCCCCTGTGGCTCTCGCCCGAGCAGGTGCGGGTGCTGCCGATCTCCGACCAGCAGGCCGAGGCGGCGGGCCAGGTCCACCGGACCCTGCGGGCCGCCGGCGTCCGCTCCACCCTCGATGCCGGCAGCCAGACCCTGAACTACCGGATCCGCGAGGGCGAGATCGGCAAGGTGCCCTACATGGCCGTGGTGGGGCAGCGGGAGGCCGAGGCCGGGACGGTGGCCATCCGGACGCGCGGGGCGGGCAACAAGCAGGAGATCATCCCTGTCGCCGAGTTCACCGCGCGCCTGCTGGACTCCATCAAGGACCGGCGCCTGACGCTGTAGGCCGGTCCAGCAGGCCGGGGCTCCGATCCGGGCGGCGCGCCGGGTGCATGAACATGCAGGTCGGCCCCACCCGCTGCCCCTAAGCCCGCTCTCCTTCTATACTTCCGCCCGTTGGCGGGCTCGCCGTGGGTCCGCCGCGCCACTCCTCACGCATCGCGGAAGCCGTGTCCGACGCCACTACGCCCGTCATCCTCTCCGCCTGCCGCACGCCCATCGGGAAGTTCCTGGGCGGGCTGGGAAGTCTCTCGGCGCCGCAGCTCGGCGCCCGCGCCATCCGCGAGGCCGTAGCCCGGGCCGGGATCGATCCCGCCGCCATCGATGACGTGATCATGGGCCAGGTCGTGCAGGGCGGGGCGGGACAGGCCCCGGCGCGCCAGGCCATGATCCACGCCGGCCTGCCCGCGACGATCCCGGCCCTGACCATCAACAAGGTGTGTGGCTCGGGCCTCAAGGCGGTGATGCTGGCGGCGCAGGCCATCAAGGCCGGGGATGCCCAGTGCGTGGTGGCCGGTGGGCAGGAGTCGATGTCCTCCGCCCCGCACTACCTCTTCGGGTACCGCAACGGGGTCAAGGCAGGCAACCAGACCATCGTCGACGGCATGATCCACGACGGGCTGTGGGACTCCTTCGGCCAGAACCACATGGGCGAGTACGCGGAATACACCGCGGAGAAGGCCGGGGTGAGCCGCGCCGACCAGGACGCGTTCGCCGTGGCGAGCCACCAGAAGGCGGTCGCCGCGCAGGCCGCGGGCAAGTTCCAGGCGGAGATCGTCCCGGTAGAGATCCCCGGCAAGGGCGGCAGCACCACGGTCTCAATGGACGAGGCCCCGCGGAAGGACACGAGCCTCGAGTCGCTGGCCCGGCTCAAGCCCGCGTTCCGCAAGGATGGCACGGTGACGGCCGGCAATGCGCCCGGACTCAACGATGGCGCGAGCGCGCTGGTGGTATGTTCGCTGGCCTTCGCCCGCGCGCACGGCCTGGCGCCGATGGCGCGGGTCACCGGGTACGCCACCGGCGGCGGCGAGCCGAAGGAGCTGTTCTTCGCCCCGATCCTCGCCGTCCAGAACCTGATGCGCCAGCGCGGGACGCACATCGGCGCCTACGACCTCATCGAGGCCAACGAGGCCTTCGCGGTCCAGGCGCTGGCCGACGGGCGGGCCCTCGGCTGGGACTGGGACCGCGTCAATGTCCACGGCGGCGCCGTGGCGCTGGGCCACCCGATCGGCGCGAGCGGCGCCCGGGTCCTCACCACCCTCCTGTACGCGCTGCGCGACCGGCACCAGGCCACCGGTCTCGCCACCCTCTGCCTCGGCGGCGGCAACGCCGTGGCCCTCTCGGTCGAAAGGATCTGACCCCGATGACCTCTCCCGCCGTCCGCCGCCCCTCGATGCCCGTGAGCGCGCCCCGCCGGTCGCGCGTGCCGCTGGCCTGGCCCGTCACCCTGGCGGCTGGCGCCACGGTGGTGGCCCTCTCGGCGCAGGTGGCCATCCCCGTGCCGTTCTCGCCGGTCCCGATGACCCTCCAGCCGCTCGCCGTGCTCCTGGTGGGCGGCCTCTTCGGGGCCGCGGCGGGTGCCGGCGCGCTGGTACTGTACCTGGTGGCCGGCGCCTTCGGTGCCCCGGTGTTCGCGCCCATCGGGCCGCAGGGACTCGCCCGCCTCTTCGGCCCCACCGGCGGTTACCTGCTGGCCATGCCGCTCGCCGCGGTGGTGGTGGGGCGGCTGGCCGAGCGCGGCCGCTTGTTCCAGTCGCTGCTGGCCGCCGCCCTCGGGATGCTGGTCATTCACCTCGGCGGATGGGCCCAGCTGGCGGTGCTCACCGGCAGCCCCGCCCGCGCCCTCCAGTTCGGTACCCTGCCGTTCGTGGCCCAGGACCTCCTCAAGGTGGCTCTCGCAGGGCTCGTGCTCTGGCGCGGACACCACGCGCTCCGCCTGCGCGCGTGACCGCAGCCCCGGTGTCCCAGCCGCTCTCGCCGCCCCGGGCGGTCGGCTGGGCCATCCTCTTCCTGGTGGCGGGCTTCATCCTCATGGTGGCGTTCTACGCCGTGGGGGCATACCTGACCGGTGGGCTCGGCGGGCTGGGTACGGCCCGGCTCATCCTCGTCCAGTCGACGGCCGGGCTGCTCGCGTTCGGCCTGCTCACCTGGGGCCTCGGCGTCCGGGTGCTCGGGCTGACCCTGACCGAGCTGCGCTACGCCGTCCCGACCGGGCCGGTCCGCGGCTTCGGGCTGGGGTGTCTCGTCGGCTGGGCCCCGGCCGCGCTGGCGCTCGCGCTCTCGCTGGTGGTCGGCGGCGCACGGGTGCTGGGGGACAGCGGCACGGCCACCGACTACGTCGGCGCCATCCTCCGCACCACCCTCCTGCTCGCGCCCGCCGCCCTGGTCGAGGAAGTGATGTTCCGTGGGGTGAGCCAGGTCCTGCTGGCCCGGGTCGTCGGACGCTGGCCCGCGGTGCTTGCCCTCTCCGGGCTCTTCGCGCTGGCCCATGTCTTCAACCCCAACACCACGGCGCTCGGGCTCGTCAACATCGGCCTCGCCGGCATCTTCCTGGGCGCCACCTTCTACACGCCGGGCGGTCTCTGGGCGGCGTGGGGGGCGCACCTCGGGTGGAACGCCACCCTCGCCGCCCTCGACGCGCCGGTGAGCGGCCTCCCGTTTCCCATTCCCCTCATCAACTACGAGCCGGGCGGCCCCCCGTGGCTGACCGGCGGCACCTTCGGCCCGGAGGGCGGGCTCCTCGCGACCGTCGCGATCGCGCTCGCCACCCTGGCCGCCTGGCGCTGGAGCCGGAAGGAGCAGCTCGCATGAAGGTCGCGGTGATCGGCGCCGGGACGATGGGCAACGGCATCGCCCAGGTCTTCGCGATGCACGGCCATGCGGTGACGATGGTGGACGTCTCGGCGGCTGCCCTGGAGAAGGGAACGGCCGCCATCCAGGGGAGCCTGGCGCGCCTGGTGAAGAAGGGGACGGTGACGGCCGACGCGGCGGCGGCGGCCACAAGCCGGATCGCGGTGGCCACCACCGTGGACGCCGCCCGCGACGCCGAGCTGGCCATCGAGGCGGCCAGCGAGAACCCCGCGCTCAAGTTCGAGATCTTCCGGCAGCTCGATGCCGCCTGCGTGGCGGGGGTGATCCTGGCCACCAATACCAGCTCGATCTCGATCACCGAGATCGCCGCGAAGACACGACGGCCGGAGCGGGTGATCGGGATGCACTTCATGAACCCTGTGCCGGTGATGGCACTGGTCGAGGTGATCCGGGGGCAGGCCACCAGCGACGACACGACCCGGCAGGTGATGGAACTCGCCGCGGCCCTGGGGAAGACGCCGGTCGAGGTGAACGACTATCCCGGGTTCGTCAGCAACCGCGTCCTCATGCCGATGATCAACGAGGCGATCTTCTGCGTGATGGAGGGCGTGGCCACCCCGGAGGCCGTGGACACCGTCATGAAGCTCGGGATGGCCCACCCGATGGGGCCGCTGATGCTGGCGGACCTGATCGGGCTCGATACCTGCCTGGCCATCCTCGAGGTGCTCCACCGCGGGCTGGGTGACGACAAGTACCGCCCCTGCCCGCTGCTGCGGCGGATGGTGGCGGCGGGGCAGCTCGGCCGGAAGACGGGGCGGGGATTCTACAGCTACTAGGCCCCGGCACGTGTCCGGGGCCCGCGGGACTCTCGATCGAGGAGTGTATGGACACGTTCAAGGCGATGGCGGCGTACCATCACGAGCAGCTGGTGCTGTGTCATGAGCCGTCGTCCGGCTACTACGGCATCATCGCGATCCACGACACCACGCTCGGGCCGGCCCTGGGCGGCACCCGGTTCTGGAACTACGCGTCGACCGACGAGGCCATCACCGACGCGCTGCGGCTGGCGCGGGGGATGAGCTACAAGTCGGCCGTCGCCGGGCTCAACCTCGGGGGCGGCAAGTCGGTGATCGTGGGCGACAACAAGCGGAAGGACCGCGAGGCGGTCTTCCGGGCGCACGGGCGCTTCATCGAGTCGCTCAAGGGGCGGTACATCACCGCCGAGGACGTGGGCACCAGCCCGGCCGACATGGAATACGTCCGGATGGAAACCAGCAGCGTCGCCGGCCTGCACGGGCGCTCCGGCGATCCGTCGCCGGTGACGGCGTACGGGGTCTATGTGGGCATGAAGGCCACCGCCAAGGTGCGCTGGGGCTCCGACAGCCTGGCGGGGAAGCGGGTGCTGGTCCAGGGGTGCGGCAACGTGGCCCGGACCCTGTGCGAGCACCTCCACGCCGAGGGGGCCAAGCTGACGGTCACCGACATCGATGCCGACAAGGTCAAGCGGGTGGTACAGGCCACCGGCGCGGAAGCGGTGGCGCCCGAGAAGATCTACGACGTGCCGGCCGACATCTACTCGCCCAACGCGCTGGGGGCGACGGTCAACGACGACACGCTCGCGCGGCTCAAGGTAGAGGTGATCGCCGGGGGGGCCAACAACCAGCTGGCCGAGGAGCGGCACGGCGATGAGTGCGAGCGGCGGGGCCTGCTGTACGCCCCGGACTACGTGATCAACGGCGGCGGGGTGATCAACGTGTACGGCGAGCTCATGGGCTGGGACCACGACCGCGCCAAGCGGAAGGCGGCCCAGATCTATGACACCCTGCTCAGCATCTACGCCACCGCCCGGGAGCAGCGGATCCCGACCTACCGGGCCGCCGACCACGTGGCGGAAGCCCGGATCCGTGGCGTCGGAACGATCGCCGGCATCCGGGTGTAGTGCCCCGGGCGGCAGGGCGGGGCGGCGCGGCCGCCCCGCGGCCGCCGCCCCTTACAATACCACCTGAATTTTTATACAATTCCCCATGGCTGAAGTCATTCCGATCGGCGCCGACCACGCCGGCTTCGCGCTGAAGGAGCGGCTCAAGCAGGAGCTGGCGGCCCTCGGCTACGCGCCACTCGACCTCGGTACGCATTCCGCCGACAGCACCGATTATCCCGACTACGCCCACCCGGTGGCCCAGCGGGTGGAGCAGGGGGAGGCCGCGCGCGGCATCCTCCTCTGCGGCACCGGGCTCGGCATGGCCTATGCCGCCAACCGCCACCACGGCGTCCGGGCGGCGGTGGCCTGGACGCCGGAAGTGGCCCGGCTGGCGCGGGCCCACAACGACGCCAACATCCTCGTGCTGCCCGCCCGCTTCGTGGGCGAGCAGGACGGGGTCGACATCCTGCGGGCGTGGCTGGACACCCCGTTCGAGGGGGGCCGTCACCAGCGCCGGGTGGAGAAGATCGAACCCTGAAGGGAGACGTCATGTCGCTGGACCACAACGCTTCGCTCCGCCACGCGGATCCCGAGATCGCGCGCCTGATCGACGGTGAGCTCCATCGCCAGCAGCACGGCCTGGAACTCATCGCCAGTGAGAACTTCGCCAGCCGCGCGGTCATCGACGCGATGGGCACCCCGCTCACCAACAAGTACGCGGAGGGGTATCCCGGCAAGCGGTACTACGGCGGGTGCGAGGTCGTCGACAAGGTGGAGCAGCTCGCCATCGACCGCGCCAAGCAGGTCTTCGGCGCCGACCATGCCAATGTGCAGCCCCACTCCGGGGCGCAGGCCAACTTCGCGGCGTTCATGGCGCTGGCCAAGCCGGGCGAGACCATCATGGGCCTGGCGCTGCCGCACGGCGGGCACCTCTCCCACGGCGCGGCGGTGAACCACAGCGGGGCGGTCTGGCGGGCGGTGCAGTACGGGGTGAACCCGGCCACCGGCCGCATGGACTACGACCAGATCCGCGACCAGGCCCGGGCCGAGCGGCCCCGGATCCTCATCGCCGGCGGGAGCGCGTACGCCCGGATCATCGACTTCGCGGCGATGCGCTCCATCGCGGACGAGGTCGGGGCCTCGCTGCTCGTGGACATGGCGCACTTCGCCGGGCTGGTGGCGGGCGGCGTGCACCCCTCGCCGGTACCGCACGCCCAGGTGGTGACCAGCACCACCCACAAGACCCTCCGGGGCCCGCGCGGCGGGATCATCCTCTGCATCCAGGAACTCGCGGCGGCGGTCAACAAGTCGGTCTTCCCCGGCACGCAGGGCGGTCCGCTGGAGCACGTGATCGCCGCCAAGGCGGTGGCGTTCGGCGAGAACCTCACCCCGGACTTCAAGCGCTACGCCCGCCAGGTGGTCGAGAACGCCAAGGTGCTCGCCGAGGCCATGGTCGAGTGCGGCTTCGCGATCGTCTCGGGCGGGACCGATACCCACCTCATGCTGGTCGACCTGCGGCCCAAGGGCCTGACCGGCAAGGAGGCCGAGGCGCTGCTCGGCCGGGCCGAGATCACGGTCAACAAGAACACCATCCCCGACGACCCGCAGTCGCCCTTCGTGACCAGCGGCATCCGCCTGGGCACGCCGGCGCTGACCACCCGCGGCATGGGCAAGGCCGAGTTCCGGCGGATCGCGCGGCTGATCGACGAGGTGCTGACCCGCCGGGACGACGCCACGATCGCCCGGGTCAAGGGCGAGGTGAGGGAAATGGCGGCGGCGTTCCCCCTGTATGCCCCACGCCGCGCTTGACCGACTGCAGCCCGGGTCCTAGGATTCCGATGCCTATGACCCGGGCCCCCCTCCCGCGCCATGCCTGACGTGCAGTTCTCACCTGACATCCTGGCGCGCCTGCGCGCCGGGGATCGCCGGTACGACGAACGCGCCTACCTGTTCGTGCTGGCCGCGATCGAGTTTCTCCAGACCAAGCTACCAGCGCGTCGGCACGTTTCGGGGGCCGAGTTGTCGTGGGCCTGTCGCGATTTCGCGGTGCGGCAATTCGGGCTGCTCGCGCCCGACGTCCTCGGCTACTGGGGCGTACGGCGCACCGACGATTTCGGGCGGATCGTGTTCACCCTGGTACGGGCCGGCCTGCTTTCGACGCAGCCGGCCGACCGCGAGGAGGACTTCGCGGCGGTCTACGAATTCGCCCAGGCGTTCGGCGAACCGTATGCCTGGGAGGGCGTGGCCGCCCTGACCGCAGGCGCCCCGTACCCGGACGAGGTCTGACGCCAGCCCGGAAGAGGGACGATGGACATGCGTGAATGGCCAGGATGCCGGAAGTGCGTGCAAGGAATGCTCATCCCGCTGTCCGACTACGGCCGCGACGGTGCCCCCATCACCTACAAGGCGTGGGTCTGCACCAATCCGGATTGCGGCTTCAACCTCCGGATCGACAACGGGGAAATCTCGATCGGCCGCGCGATCGGCTTCTCCACCAAATAGCCCGGGGGCCCGGGCGGTGGGGCCAGTGGCCATGTCTCTCCCCATCCTCTCGCCTGACGAGAGTCGACGCTGGGACCAGCGGGCCGCGCAGGCCGGGATCCGGCTCGAGACCCTGATGGACGCCGCCGGGCGCGCCGCCGCGCAGGTGCTGGCGGCCCGCTTCGGGCACCGCGCCGCCGGCGGGGTCCTGGTGGCCGCCGGGCCGGGCAACAACGGCGGCGACGGCTGGGTGCTCGCCCGGGCGCTGCACCGGGTCGGCCTCCCGGTCTTCGTGGCGGTGGCGCCGGGCGATCCCTCCCCCCTCCATCAGCTGGTAGCCGCCCGGGCCCTCGCCGAGGGGGTACGGACCGTCGAGCCCGACGGGCCGTGGCCGCAGGCCCAGGTGGCCGTGGATGCCCTGCTCGGCACCGGGGCCCGCGGGGTGCTGCGGCCCGCCATCCGCGCGCTGGTCGAGCGCCTCAACGACCTCTCTGTCCCCATCCTGTCCCTCGATGGACCCACCGGCGTCGATCTCGACACCGGCGCGAGCCACGGCGTGGCGGTGCGGGCCGAGGTGTCGGTCACCTTCGGCGGATTCCGGCGCGGTCACCTGCTGGCACGCGAGGAGTGCGGTACCGTCGTGGTCGTCGACATCGGGCACCCCGAGCCAGACCCGGGCTGGCCTCTCCTCTTCGCGGAGGCGGAGGCGGCCCGTACCCAGGAGCGGTTCGGGGCCCGGGATCACAAGGGACGTCGGGGCCGCGTGGTGGTCGTGGGTGGGGAAGCCGGGATGAGCGGGGCCCTTCGGCTGGCGGCGCGGGCAGCGTTCGCGGGCGGGGCCGGGCTGGTGCACGCGGTTGCCCCCGAGGCGTCCGTCGAGGCCATGCGGATGGCGGAGCCGGACGTCCAGACCCTGGCGCATGCCTTCACGGCGCCCCTCGCGCCGGCGCTCCTCGCGCTCCTTGGCCAGGTTGATGCCCTGGTGGTGGGCCCGGGACTCGGTCGCGGCGCGGGGCGGCGGGAGTTCGTGGCCGCGCTCGCCGCAGCGAGCGCCCCCGCGCCGCTGGTGCTCGATGCCGACGCCCTCAACGCCTTCGCGGACGCGCTGCCGGAGCTCGCCCGGCTGGTGGCCGGCCGGCCGGCGGTACTCACCCCGCACGTGGGCGAGTTCCGCCGGCTCTTCCCGGACCTGGGCGATGGCCTGGAGGCCGATCCGTGGTCCGCCGCGTCCGCCGCCGCGGCGCGTGCCGGCTGCGCGGTGCTCCTCAAGGGGGTCCCGACGGTGGTGGGACACATTCAGGGTCCCCCGCTCACCATTGCGGCCGGCAATCCCGGGCTCGCCACGGGCGGCAGTGGTGACGTGCTGAGCGGCCTCGCCGGAACGACCCTGGCCCAGGTGCAGCATCCGGCGGCCGCCGCGGCCCTGGCGGCGCTGGCCCTCGGCCGCGCGGCCGAGCACGCGGCCCGCCGCGTCACCGCCCGCGCGATGCGGCCGATGGACGTGATCGCCGCGCTGCCGGACCTGTGGCGGGCCTGGGAGGTGCTCCGGGTGGCGCCGGCCGCGCCACAGCCGCCGGTCCTCTGCGAACTCGAGGCACCGCAGCGATGGTAACCGCCCGTTGGGTGGTTCGGGCCTTGCCCGTCCTGCTGGCGGTGACCGCCCTCCGCGCCCAGGGTCGGGAGTGGTCGCCGTCCGATCGCGCCGTGATCGGCGAGCTGGGCCGCATCAATGCCCTCGCCGCCACCCGCGACCGGGTCTACGTGGTCAGCCCCGCCGGCATCCTCGAATTCGACCCCCAGTCGCGGCGCTGGCAGGGGCCCTGGCAGCCGCCTGACGAGGGGCTCCTCTCGGGGGTCACCGGCGCGCTCGCCGACCCGCTCGATGGGTCGCTCTGGCTGGTGCTCGCGTCCGGCTGGATCCGCTTCGATCCGGGCATCCAGGGCTGGGAGACCGGTACCATCCCGGGGAGGGTCACCGATGCCGCGCTCGACGCCCTCCTCCCTGCCAGCGGTCTCTTCCTGCGGGCCGCCGGCGGCTGGTATGTGGCCCAACGGGGCGGCTTCGCCACGGCGAGTGCGGCGCCCCAGCGACCGGTGCGCATCGTCTCCGCGGAGCAGGTGATCCGCTCGGTGCCCGCCATCCAGGCCTCGAGCGCGGCGCTCCGGGTGGAGGGACGCCTCCGCGAAGTGCGACTCACCGCCGCCGCCCGGGCCGATGGCTTCCTCGGGCTGGGCTGGTTCCTGGGCACGGATGGTGTGGGCCTCCTGTACTACGCCGACGGTGCCGGGCTCCCTGAGCGCTTCCCTCTGGGCCTTCCCGCTGCACGGGTCGAGGCGCTCTTCCCGGGCAATGGGGGGGTATGGGTGGTGACGCCCCGGACCCCGAGGGCCGATCCGGCCCTGACGTTCGTCGCCGGTGACCTCGGGCTGTTCCGCTCGTTCCAGGGCCCCGTGGCTAGCGGGCTTCCGTTCACCGGGGCACGCCGCATGGTGGGGCGCGGGTCGGAGCTGTGGCTCGCCACCGACAACGGCCTGCTCCGCATCAATCCGCGCGACGAGGACCTTAGGATCTTCGACGAGGGCCGTGGCCTGCCGGACGCCCGCGTGCTCGACCTGGCGCAGCGGCGGGGCCGCATCGCGGTCGGGACGCTGCACGGGGTGGCGTGGTGGGACGACTCGACCGGCCTCCGCCAGCTCGCCCCTGAGTTCCGGGGGACCGCCGCGGCGGTGGAGCTCTCCGGCGACACGGTGTGGGTGGGGACCGACCGCGGGCTGTTCGCGGCGCTCCCGGACGCGCCGGACCTGCTGCAGCCGACGGCGCTGCAGGAAGGCCTGAGCCTGCAGGCGCCCGTGGTCGACCTGGCCTGGCGGGGCGACACCCTGGTGGCGCTCACCGCGGACCGGCTGCTGTGGCGGGACCCGGGGTCGGGGCGGTACACCGCCGGCCCGCTCCTCGGGGCGGGCCTGGGGCGCCTGCATACGGTGGTCAACGGATCGGGTGGTCTGTACGTGGCGGGTGAGCGTGGGGTCGGCTATGCCACCCTGGCCGCGCCGTTCCGCCGCACCATCGGCAAGCCGGGGGAGCTGCCCGGCCGCGTGCTCGATCTCGCGGTGGACGACGACTACCTCTGGGTGGGCACGGAGGCCGGGCTGGTCCGCTTCCGGCGTGACCTGGTCGGGCGATGATCACCTCTCCACTTGGGCCGGGCGGCGAGTTCGACCGGATCCGGCGGATCGCCGCCGCCCTGGGCACGGGGGCCCACGGGCTGGGCGACGACTGTGCCGTGCTTCCGGGGGGGAACGGTGAGATCGTGCTGAGCACCGACCTGTCGGTGGAGGGGGTGCACTTCCGGACCGACTGGCTGGGGTTCGAGGAGATCGGCTGGCGGGCGGCGGCCGGGGCGCTGTCCGACTTGGCCGCCGCCGGAGCCACGCCGGTGGGCCTGCTCGCAAGCGTCGGCGCGCCACGGGGTGAGGATGAGGTCCGCGTGGTCGAGTTGATGCGGGGCGTCGGTGCCGCCGTCGCCTCCGTGGGTGGCGTCGTGCTCGGCGGCGACTTGAGCGCGAGCCCTCACTGGGTGGTGGACGTGACCGTCATCGGGCGCGCGCCGCGACCGGTGCCGCGCAGCGGGGCGCGGCCGGGCGACCGACTCTGGCTCAGTGGCACCCCCGGGCTCAGTCGTGCGGCCCTCGTGGCCTGGCGTCGGGGTGGAGTGCCCGAACCCGCCGCGCGGCGGGCCTACGCCCACCCCCTGCCGCGGATCGCGCTGGGGGCGGCGCTCGCGGCCGCCGGGGCACGCGCCATGATCGACCTGAGCGACGGCCTCGCAGGCGACGTGCGCCACCTCGCCGCGGCGTCCGCCGTGGCGATCACCCTTGAGCTCGATCGCATCCCGATCGCCCCGGCGGTGCGCCAGGCGGCGGGCGCCGCGGAACATCCCGCCGCCTTTGCCGCCACCGGCGGCGAGGATTACGAACTGCTCGCCGCGCTGCCGCCCGACTTCTCCGAGGCGGATGCCGCCGGGCTGGCCGCACGGTGCGGCGTCCCGCTCACGCGGATCGGGGTCGCCACCGCGGGGCAGGGAGTCACGCTGCTGCTGGACGGGAAGCCGGTGCCGCTGGGCGGGTACGATCATTTCGCATGATGGCGGCGCTGCGCTACATCCTGAGCATGTTCGGCTGCACCCTGTATCACGCCGCGCGCATCGTGCTCGCGGCGGGGCGGGGGGAGCCGTACACCCCGGGCGGGATCTTCGACGAGGGCCCCCGCCAGTACGCCCGCGACCTGGTCCGCATCAACCGGCTGGTGCTGCGTGGCGAGGGGCTGGAGCGGCTGCAGGGGCTCGGACCCTGCGTCTTCACGGCCAATCACCAGTCTTGGCTGGACATCATCGCCCTGCTGGTGCTGCTGCCGGGCTCGGTGCGCTTCGTGGCCAAGCGGGAGCTGGGCCGGGTGCCGCTGTTCGGGCCGGCCATGCGGGCCGCCGGCCACATCGAGGTGGACCGGCGCGACCTGCGCTCGGCGGTCTCCGCGTACGAGGAGGCGGGCCGGGTGATCCAGAGCGGGTTCTCTGCCCTGGTCTTCCCGGAGGGCACCCGGAGCCGCGACGGCCGGCTCCTGCCGTTCAAGAAGGGGCCGTTCGTGCTCGCCATCGTGGCACAGGTGCCGGTGGTCCCGGTGGTCATCCTCGGGAGCCACGACGCGCTGCCGCGGGGGAGCGTGCGGCCCCGGCCGGTCCCGATCACCGTCCGCCTCGGGGACCCGATCCCGACCGCCGGGCTCACCTACGCCGACCGCGACCGGCTGTCGGACCAGGTGCGGGCCGCGATGCTCGCCCTGGGGGCGCGGGAGTAGGTCGGGTGCCCCGCCGTGGCCCTTGGCGCACGCGGCCGCGGCCGCTTACGTTCCCCCCGTCGCGCGCGCCGATCCCTCAACCCCAGGTCCCATGTCCACCATCATCGAAGTGCACGGTCGCGAAATCATCGACAGCCGGGGCAACCCCACCGTCGAGGCCGAGGTCGTCCTGTCCAGCGGCGCCACCGGGCGCGCCGCCGTTCCGAGCGGCGCCAGCACCGGTGAACACGAGGCGGTGGAGCTGCGCGACGGCGACGCCAAGCGCTACCTCGGCAAGGGCGTGCTGGAAGCGGTCCGCAACGTCAACGAGGTGATCGGGCCGCGGCTCGAGGGGATGGCCGCCGAGGACCAGGTTTCGATCGACCTCGAGATGCTGGACATGGACGGCACCCCGAACAAGAGCCACCTCGGGGCCAATGCCATGCTCGCCGTTTCGCTCGCGGTGGCGCGGGCGGCCGCACAGGATGCCGGCCTGCCGCTGTACCGCTACCTGGGCGGGCCGCTGGCGCGGGTGCTGCCGGTGCCGATGATGAACATCCTCAACGGCGGGGCCCACGCCTCGAACAACGTGGATGCGCAGGAGTTCATGGTGGTCCCCATCGGCGCCGACACCTTTGGTGAGGGGCTGCGGATGGGCGTGGAGGTCTTCCACGCGCTCAAGAAGGTCCTGACCCGGATGAAGCTCTCCACCGCCGTCGGCGACGAGGGCGGCTTCGCCCCGATGCTTCCCTCCAATGAGGCGGCGCTCGACGTCGTGATGGAGGCCATCCAGGCCGCCGGGTATGAGCCCGGCCGCGACCTCGCCATCGCCCTCGACGTGGCGGCGTCCGAGCTGTTCCAGGACGGGGAGTACGTCTTCAAGAAGGGCGACGGCAGCCGGCGCCCCGCCTCGGGCATGGTCGACCTCTACGCCGCCTGGGTGGACCGCTACCCCATCGTCTCGATCGAGGACGGCCTGGCCGAGGACGACTGGGACGGCTGGAAGCTGCTCACCGACCGGCTCGGCGACCGCTGCCAGCTGGTGGGCGACGACCTCTTCGTCACCAACGTGGACCGGCTCTCCCGCGGCATCGAGCAGGGCGTCGGCAACGCCGTGCTGGTCAAGGTGAACCAGATCGGCACCCTGACCGAGACGCTCGAGTGCATCGAGATGGCCAAGACGGCCGGCTACGGCTCGATCATCTCGCACCGCTCGGGCGAGACCGAGGACACCTTCATTGCCGACCTCGCGGTCGCGGTGGGGACCGGGCAGATCAAGACCGGCAGCGCCAGCCGTACCGACCGGATCGCCAAGTACAACCAGCTGCTCCGCATCGCGGAGGAGCTGGGCGACATCGCCCAGTATCCCGGGCGGGACCTCTACGCCCTGTGAGCCGGGCGCGGCTGGCGATGGCCCTGGTGCTCCTGGGCGCGGTGGGCGTGGCGCTGTTCGGCGGGGAGTACCGGATCAACGACTGGCTCACGCTCCGCCGGGAGGCCCGGGAGGAGCAGGCGCGCATCGACCGGCTGACGGTGGAGGTGGATTCCCTGACCCGTTACCTGGCCCAGCTCGGCGGCGACCGGCGGCTCCTGGAACGCCTGGCGCGCGAGGACATGGGGATGATCCGGCCGGGGGAGTTCCTGTACCGGATCGAGCCCGACAGCCTTGACGGGCGCTAGGTCCGCTGGGTAGGATATCCGCCCCAAGGCTGGGTAGCTCAGGTGGTTAGAGCACGGCACTCATAATGCCGGGGTCGGCGGTTCGAATCCGCCCCCAGCTATTGTCGGAACCCTCGCCCTCCAGTGGAGTTGCGGGGGTTTCTGCTTTCTCGGCGGCCGGCGCCGGCGGGGCCGTGGCACCCAGAATGGCACCCGGGTTTCCCAGCTGGGCGCGCTGGCTCCGCTCGAGCTGCTCCCGCCAGTACCCCCACTCCACATCCCGCGGCATGAACCGGCCATAGACCCGGAGCGCCATCGTCGCATCGACATGGCCGAGCTGGCGAGTCACCAGCTCGATCGGCACCCCCGCCCGGAGGTTCTCCACGGCCCAGTGGTGCCGGGCATCGTGGAACCGGAGGATCGGCAGCCCCAGCGCCCGCTGGCGGGCCTGGTGGTGCTCCTGAACCTGCCAGCGGTCGATGCTCCGGAAGACCCGCTCGCCGGGCATCAGGGTCGCCAGCCAGGCCGCGACATGCGGCCAGGCCCAGGGGGCAACGTAGGCCACGCGATCGCGCGCGTGGGCCTTGGTGCCGCGCGCCCGCACGGCCTGCCGGCTGGTGTCGAAGTCGGACTCGATGAGGGCGAGCAGCGCCCCCTGCTCGATGCCGGCGCCGTAGGCCAGGGCGTACAGCGCGCGCCAGGGTTGGGGGCTTCCCTCCACCAGACGGAGCACATCGGCCAGCGGGTGGTGCTCGCAGCGCGGCGGCGCCGCCTTCGGCCGGGTCAGGCCGGCGGTGGGGTCGGCCTCCAGGAGCCCGACGTCCAGGAGGTACGTGACCAGGCTGCGCACGGCGGCGAGGTACTTGAGCTTGGTCCCGGCCGAGACAGGGCGGGGCGCCGGATCCGGTTGGCGGCGCCGCCGAGTACTCGAGGACGACGGCTGCCGCTTCTGCACCAGCGCCGTCCGCTGGGCCAACCAGGTGGCTACGGTGGCTTTCGTCAGCTGCGAGCGGTAAAACGGGGCGCCGGCAGGGATCAGGCTCCGGACGTGGGCCAGGTAGTGCTCCCGGGTGTCGGGCTTCACCTGATCCACCAGCCACGCGTGCCACCGCACCAGCTGGGGCTCGAGGTCCACATCCTCAAGCCGGGCCCGGAGCCCCTCCAGGTCGTTCATCCGGAACGCATCGAAGAGCGCAGGCAGCGTGAGCCGCCGCGGGCGGCCGGTGCCGGGCCGTTCCGCCACCAGGTCCAGGAGATCCCACGCCCGCTGGGAGCGGAGCAACTCGAGCATCCGCTCGATCGCCAGCGCGGTGGGGCGGTGGGTCGTCTCGGTGGAGAGCTTCCGCCGGGCGCCGCTCCGCGTCACCAGGGTGACGTAGTACGGGCCCTGTGCCTCCAGGGTCCCACGGTGGCGGCGGTAGACCATGCGGCTATGCCTGGAACCTTCTGGCCCATTCGGCGAGGGCCTTCGGGTCGTAGCGCACCACGCCCCGCTTCGCACCGCGCCCGGGTAGTTCAATGCGCGGGGCCCCATGCTCCCGGAGGTAACTCACCGAGACGCGGAGGGCGGCGGCCGCCTCTTCCTGGGTCAGGAGAATGGGAGCCATGGTCAGGACGACCGGCGCCGGGCCAGGGCGGTCCGGATCCGCTTGGCGGCCGCGGTCGTCTCTTGGCTGTGCCCCTCGAGGGCCTCCGCGAGGGCCAGGGCCACCGCCGGCGTGGCATTCTGCTTCCCCGACAGGATCTGGGAGAGCAGGCCGTGGGTCACCCCCGCCCGCGCCGCCAGCTTCCGGAACGTCAACGGGGGGTCCGCCAGGACGGCGCGCACCGCTCGGTTTAAGGGCATGCTTCACCATATCGGTTAGGGTGTCACCCGTCAAGGCTGAGGCCAGGGAAGGGGTCTCGCGCGACGGTCCCCGGTCACCCCTCCACCCTCTCCTCTCGGTCCGCCGCCGGCGGGGCCGCGGCCATGCAGGTCTGCAGGGTCTGGAGCAGATCCTGCGCGACGAGCTGCAGCGCCTTGATCGCGTGGGGCCGGGTCTCGAGGCCGATGACATGGCCAGCGTTGCGGTTCGGCATCGAGACGATCGCCGCCCGAAGCGCCTGGCAGGTCACCGTGAGCTCTGTGCGGTAGGCCTCGATCGGGACGAGGCGGCGCTCCCGCTCCGCCAGATTCAGCTCCTGCAGGCGCGTCCTGGCCGATCGTTCGCGCTGGAGCAACGCCGCGTTGTCGGCAGTTCCCGTTCCCGCCCCTTGGTGCTCCGTTGCGAGGCGGACCTGACGCGCGATGTACCAGGTCAGAG